>NZ_JABUXU010000013.1 GCF_014897675.1 Advenella sp. FME57
TTTAGCTTAAAAGAAATTCTACGAGTAATCTGTATTATTTTACGGGGTAGTTACAAGAGCTATGCAGACCTCAAGGGTCTGCGCCTGGGCGTGACGCGCGCGACGGTCAATGACGCCGATGTGACCAAGAATGCGAAGGACGCCAATATTCGCCGTTTCGAGGATGACGCCACACTGGTGACCGCCGGTGTATCAGGGCAGGTTCAGGCCGTCTCTTCCCAATGGCCTATCGTTGCGGAAATCAACAAGAAGCAGACCAGCAATCCCTTTGAGACAAAATTTACCCAGCATGAATTTATGTTGGGCATTGCCATGCCGAAAAACAATTCCGAACTCAAGGCATGGCTGGATAAGTGGATTCTTGAAAATCTGAAAAACGGCAAACTTAATGATATTTATAAAAAATATCACGGCAATGAACTTTCACCGAAAGTGGTCAATCAGCAGTCTTGATTATCTGATATCAATATGAAAAATACAAAAGGAGCCCGCTGGCTCCTTTTTCAACGCTGCAGCCGGATCGTGCAGGTGGATTCGTCGTTTCCGGAGAATATTTCTTGAGATACCAGGCTGATCAATGACTTGTTTCGTGTGTGAGGGGTTTCACCAATATAGTGCCTGCCTATACGCGCATCAGAATTTAATATTTGATAGTCTTCCCATAATCCGGTCTACTCTTTCCTGATTATCAGTTTTTGCGCGCCAGGCGCATCGATATAACAGGAGACAACATGCCGCAAGCCACGAAATCCATATACATCAACGGCGTCTGGAAAGCGTCAGAGAACGGGAAGCAGATTGATATGCTGGCGCCCAGTAGCGGAAAGAAAATCGGGGCAATATCGCGAGGCGACAAGGCTGATATCGACAAGGCGGTGTTCGCTGCGAGAAGCGCATTCGAGGGTGTATGGGGGCAAATGGCCGCAGTAGACAGAGGTCGATTGCTGTCCCGGCTTGGCGTCAAAATACTGGAAAATATTGAACAATTGGCCTCGATCGAAGCGCTGGATACTGGCAAGCCCATGACGCTGGCACGCAACGATATCACGGCGACAGCGCGATACTTTGAATATTACGGCGGCGCGGCAGACAAAATCCATGGTGAGACCATACCGTTTTTGAACGGTTATCAGGTCATGATTCTTCGCGAACCACGGGGAGTGGCAGGGCACATCATTCCGTGGAATTATCCGGCACAGATGTATGGGCGAACAATTGCGTGTGCTTTGGCGGCAGGCAACACCACAGTATTGAAGCCCGCAGAGGAGGCGTGCATGAGCATCATCAGGCTGACTGAGCTTGCCCACGAAGTTGGTGTCCCGCCTGGTGTCATCAATCTTGTTACCGGCTTGGGGGAAGAGGCCGGCGCTGCACTGTCCGCACACAACGGCATCGACTTTATGTCGTTCACGGGCTCACCTGAGGTTGGCACGCTCATTCAGAAGGCGGCGGCAGAGAACCATGTGCCGTGTGTCCTTGAATTGGGAGGAAAATCACCGCAAATTGTATTTGACGACGCCAATGTTGATGAGGCCATCCGGGTAATTATTGCTGCGATTATTCAAAATACCGGCCAGACGTGCTCTGCAGGTAGTCGTGTGCTTGTACAACGATCAATATTCGAAGAGTTTATGGATGCACTGGCAAAGCGTTTCAGGTCAATCAAGGTGGGCTCTCATGAGTCGGATCTGGACTGCGGTCCGGTCATCAGTCAGGTCCAGTGTGAGCGTGTCAAAGGCTTTCTGGAGCGAGCAAGAAAAAATGGTATCGAACTGATTGCCGAAGGTAGTCTGGATGAGACCGCTGTGGCATCTGGTTTTTACGTCACACCCGCGCTATTGGGCCCTGTTGATCCCGCAAGTGAATTGGCTCAGGACGAAGTTTTCGGACCGGTATTGGCCGCCATCCCATTTGATGATGAGGACGACGCCATCGCCATTGCAAACGGGACACAGTTTGGTCTGATCGCAGGCGTGTGGACTGAAAGCGGGGCACGTCAGATCAGAATGGCCAAAAGACTACGCGTCGGTCAGGTTTATCTGAATGCTTATGGGGCGGGGGGCGGAATCGAACTGCCATTTGGTGGATTCAAGAAAAGCGGTCATGGGCGCGAAAAGGGATTTGAAGCGCTTAAGGAATATACGGTATCAAAAACCGTGGTCATCAAGCACTGACCTGGTTGACGTTGCGATTCATATCGCATGGGGTGCTGTGAGAGACAGGGAACAATCTGTCCGGGCTCTTGGCTGAAAATAATTATTGTCCTGTATCTGTTTATGCACATACAGAGATATATGCGCATGAAAAAATCTAATTAGGAGACAAAAATGCATAAGCTATTGAAGCGTAGCTCAATCGGGCTACTGGTGGCAGGTTTCACTCTCGCACTGTTGGCGGGGCAATCGGTGAATGCGGCGCCTATCAAGCTGCGTCTTGCTCATGTTTTCGCCATTGGCAGTCCGGTCGATGAATCAAGTAAACAGTTTGCCAATATCATCAAAGAGAAGACCAATGGTGAAATAGACATCTCGGTGTTTCCCAACAGCCAGCTTGGAGGGGACGAAACGATTGCTCGCGACATATCGCGAGGGTCCTTGGACATCGCTTTTGTCAATCCCGGTTCTCTCTCGGGGCTGGATCCTTTGCTCGATATTCACTACCTTCCCTATATCGTGGCCGACTTTACGCAGGCCGACAAGATTTTCTACAATCCTGATGGCATTATCCAGCGTACGTTAAGAGAAACGTTGAAGAAACACAAGATGGAGTCGCTGGGTTTTTTTGAGCTTGAATTCCGTGCGCTGACCAACTCGAAACATCCGGTCGAGACAGTTGCAGATCTCAAGGGACTGAAAATTCGCGTTCCGGGGTCGGCCGGCATTCGTGGATTTTTTGACGAGGCCGGCGCGCAGGCGGTGACCATGCCATTCCCGGAGTTGTTTACAGCACTGCAACAGGGAACGGTAGACGGTCAGGACAACGGTGCAAGTATTACGCACAACTCACGCCTGTTCGAGGCGCAGAAGTTCATGACTGAACTCAATCACGTCTATGCAATGGGAGCGATTGTCTCCAGTCAGCGTGTCTGGAACAAACTCGACGATTCGCAAAAGGCACTGTTCCGGGAGACAGCAGCAAAGGTATCAGCTGAAGAAATCAGGAAAAACCGGCAGATGAATGCGGAATATATGAAAAAAATCGAAACCGGTGGCATCAAAATACACAAGCTCGCACCGCAAGCGCTGGCGCAATTTAAAGCGGTAGGAGATAAGGTATGGGAGAAGCTGACGCCAACTTACGGTCAAGAGCGCATCGAGGCACTTCGGGCAGAAGTGCAGGCGCTGACAAAAAAATAAAATAGCAGATCAAGGAACAGGAGCAAATGCTATGCAACTGGGAAGCAGACTGGCCGCGCGTATGGCATGGATCGAATGCAGGCTATACAAAATTGAGAATTTTTTATGTTCTTTAAGCCTTATGGTCATGCTCCTGATGATATTTCTAAGCGTTTGCGTAAGGTACTTCAACCTGCCGCTGCCAAACGTTTCCGAATGGGCGCTGGTCGCCATGGCGCCATTGACCTTCGTGGGGGCGGCGATGTGTACCAAGCTTGGGCAGCACATCGCGGTCGATTTCGTGCATCAGTCTCGCTCAATGGCGCTAAGAAAGTGTGCCCATCTCCTTGTCTCCTTGTTGTTACTGTTGTTCTCCGGCATATATACCTGGCTCGGGTTGATGTTGCTGGACGATGCGATATCGTCCGGAGAAACAATGATTGATTTAGGGACGCCGGTTGCCATTCCCGTTTTTTGCTACTTTCTTGGCATGCTATTGATGTCGATCCACGCCTTATGTCAATTGATCCGGGCTGCGACATTCAATGCCTTGCCCGATCTTGCAACAACGGGGAGGGAGTGATGATTGTCTCTCTTCTTCTGCTACTGCTTGTTATCGGTACCCCTATTGGCATTGCGTTCGCGCTGATCGTCATGGTCAATGCTGAGTCATGGAATATCGACCCGTTCACACTGGCAGCATTGCCCTACGATACGGTCAATTCCTTTCCTTTGCTTGCTATACCGCTATATCTCCTGGTTGGAGAACTGATGAATAGAGGTGGGCTTGTGGCCCAGATCATATCAGTATGCGATATCTTTTTAAGCAAGGTAAGGGCGCCACTTGGACATATCATGATTTTTGCCAGTGCGCTGATGGGAGCTATCACCGGATCATCAGTGGCGACAGTGGCTGCAATCGGCAGTACGGTAGGGAGCGAAATGCGCAAGCGCGGGTACCCCGTTGGTTATGTCGCCGCCCTGAACGCTGCTGCCGGTTTGCTCGGAGTCCTGATTCCGCCCTCTATCCCGTTGATTTTATATGGATCGATCGTGGGCGTTTCCATTACCAAGCTGTTTATGGCGTCGCTTATTCCGGGCCTGCTGATCATTGTCGTTTTTTGCATCATTCATCTGTTTCTGTCCCGGCGGGTGTTAAAGGACGGGCAGGAAGTCAGGACTGAAGATACTTTGCCAGACATCGGCGCCGTGCGCAGGCCCATTCAGACCGTTGTTCATGCAGCGCCAGCCCTGTTCCTGCCGGTACTGGTACTGGGCGGAATCTATTCAGGAATATTTACGCCAACAGAAGCAGCGGCCGTTGCAGGCGTCTATGCCATGCTCGTTACTCTGATATCGCGCAAAGCAGGCAAAGGCGACATGCGGGGAATATTTGAAAAAGCGGTTCTTGCCACGGCCGCCATTCTTGTGATCATTGCTTTTACCAGCGTGTTTAACCGCGCCATGGTGCTTGAACAAATACCGCAAGGTATCGCGGATTTCACGACGGCCTTCACCAGCAACCCAATGCTATTTCTGCTTGTCGTCAATATCGCGCTTATTCTGGTCGGGATGTTTATGGAGACAAATGCGGCCACTTTGTTGATGGGCCCTTTGCTGGCGCCTGCAGCGATCCGGTTTGGTGTTGATCCTGTGCATTTCGGAGTCATATTAGTTACCAATATTGAAATCGGCCTGCTCACACCGCCATTGGCCGCAAATCTGTACGTGGCCGCAAGAACGAACAATGCCAGACTTTCCGCAATGATGCAATATACCTGGTGGTTTCTGGGCGGGACATTGCTGGCGCTTATGCTGATTACTTTTATTCCTCAACTGACCATGTGGCCCAATTATTTTAAGGCGAGCTGATTATGTCATTCGTAATTCCCGAGTATTCCCGCGCCGCTGTACTAAGAGCCTTCAAGACGCCGCTCAATATTGAAGATGTGCCTGTCCCGACCACCCTTGAGCCAGGTAGCGCTCTTGTAAAAATGGATGCCTGCTCGATCTGTGGGACAGATGTTCATCTGTGGCAGGGATCGCTGTCCCTGAAAGTGGATTTGCCGGTCATTATAGGCCATGAAATGGTGGGCACAGTGGTCGCCTTTGGTGATGGCGCTCGCCACGATTCGGTGGGCAACGTATTGGAGCCCGGTGATCGTGTCGTGTACACGCATACATCTTGTGGAAGTTGCTTCTTCTGTACAACGGCCCGGTCTCCTACTTTGTGTATTAACCGAAAGGCCTATATGTACGAGACCATGGCAAAAGCGCCGTATCTGCTCGGCGGCTTTTCCGAGTATGGGTATGTCATGCCGGAAGCAGGACGTCTTAAAGTGCCTGATAATGTGTCCAGTGAGCTGGCCAGCTTGTCAAGCTGCGCATTGCGATCGGTCATGAACGCCTTCTCGCAGGTGGGGCAGATTGAGCCATATCAGACAGTTGTGATCCAGGGCGCCGGGCCATTGGGATTGCTAGCCGCTGCCAACGCCAAGGTACGTGGCGCCAAGGTGGTGATCGTCATCGGCTCGCCTGCTGCACGTCTAGAGCTGGCCCGGGAGTTCGGCGCCGACGTCTGTATCCCTGTTGAAGGTACCACAGATCAAGAAAGGCTTGATACCGTTCTCATGCATACTCAAGGGCGCGGGGCCGACATTGTGATGGAATTTACGGGTGTGCCGGCGGCTTTCTCGGAAGGGCTGGCGTTATGCCGCAAGGGTGCGCGATATCTTGTTGTTGGTCAGTTGGGGGAAGGCAGCACGCAATTTCAGCCGTCCATGATTGTCAAAAAAAATATCAATGTCATTGGCTCATTCTCGGGCGATGCGCGCAGCTACTCCCTGGCGCTGCAATTTATGGCTCGGCATATGCATAATTTTCCATTTGAGCGCATGATTACCGGCCGCTACACCCTGCATACAGTTAATACCGCCATGGAAAGAATGAAGAGCTATCAGGAAATTAAACCTGTTATTACATTCTCTTGAAGGACCGGAATGATTCATCAATTCAATGAAAGTGAAAAGGGCCCCCTTGACGGCGTACGGGTTCTGGATTTGTCAAGACTGGTTGCCGGCAACATGCTCACCTTGTTCCTTGCTGATTTTGGGGCAGACGTCATAAAAATAGAAAAGGACGGAAAAGGGGATGATTTGAGAAGCTGGAAGGAATCGGACGAACCGATTTACTGGAAAATCTATGGACGCAACAAGCGCTCCATGGTTCTGGATCTTAAGTCGGAACCGGGCAGGGAAGCGTTGAAGAAGTTGGCCTCACACGCGGATATTCTGGTTGAAAATTTCGTCCCCGGCGGCTTGGAGAAAATGGGACTTGCGCCACAAGTGTTGCACCAGGCAAATCCGAAATTGGTTATTGTCCGCGTATCAGGATGGGGCCAGACTGGTCCGTTTAGCCACAAGCCCGGTTTTGGAACACTGGTCGAAGCGATGTCGGGGTTTTCATATTTGAACGGTCATGCAGATAAGCCCCCGACTCTGCCGCCATTGGCCTTGGCGGACATGATCGCGGGCGTATACGGGGCTGCGGGCGTGTTGACGGCGCTTAGGGCGGCAGAAAAAGAAGGCATCGGGCAGGTTATTGATTTGTCGCTGTTCGAGCCTATTTTCTCTTTTATTTCATCTGAGGCGCTTAAGTACCAGTTGTCAGGTGTGCCGACCATGCGTTCTGGAAACCAGTCGTCGCATACGGCACCTCGCAATGTGTATGAGTGCAGCGATGGCAAGTTTGTGGCGATGTCCGGCTCAATGCAATCGATGGCTCTGAGAATCCTGGATACTATCGGTCGACCGGAACTGAAGGCGGACAAACGGTTTCATGATAATGACGCGCGGGTTGAACATAGAGATGAGCTGGATTTGATCATTGGTGATTTTATAAAGCAGAAAACTCAGCAGGAGAATCTGGCGCTGTTTGAGGCGGCTGGAGTAACAGTCGGACCTGTGTGCTCGGTCGCCGATCTGATTGACAGCCATTATATCCAAGGTCGTGAAGTGATGGTTCAACTAGAAGACGACGACCTGGGATGTATTACGACGCATAATATAGTACCGCGTCTGAGTCGGACACCGGGTGCCTTTTATCGTGCCGCGCCGTCGATAGGTCAGAATACCAAGGAAATAATCAGTCAATTCGGATTGGAGAATATACTATGAACGATAAACAGATTCGGTGGCGATCTTTGCTCTTTGTACCTGCCACAAGCGAACGCTTTGTCCAGAGTGCGGTAAAGCAGCGAGCCGATGCTCTGCAGATCGACCTGGAGGACAGTATCCCCTTCGCCGATAAGGAGCAGGCGCGAGCAAATGTGCATGAAATAGCAGAGAAATTTGCCGATGCCGGCTTTGATGTCGTGGTCAGAATCAATCGCAGCTGGCGGCATGCGGTCCGGGATCTGGAACATTCTGTCAGCAGACACGTTAAAGCAATCTGCCTGCCAAAAGTCCCGGATGCGGGCTATGTGCAATCGATTTCCGAGGTGATAGGCGAGCTCGAACAGGAAAACGGGCTGGAGCAGGGGGCGATTAGACTAATTACGATGATCGAGGACGCCCAGGGCCTGTCAAACATTAACGACATTGCCGCAGCCGACGCCAGGGTCTGCGCACTGATTGTCGGCGCCGAGGACCTGGCAGCTTCGCTGCAGTCGGCTGTTTGTCCGGACGCGCTGTATGTTCCGAATATGCTGGCCGTCATCGCCTGCCGTAAGGCAGGTATCTTGCCTATCGGCTTTGTCGGCTCAATTGCCGACTTCAATGACGAAGAATTGTTTCGAAGTAAAATCCGGCAGGCGCGGTCCATGGGCTTTGAAGCTTCCTTTTGCATTCATCCGAAGCAGGTTGATATTGTCAACGAAACGTTCATGCCGGACGCCAACGAGATCTCCCATGCACGAGTCATTATGGAAGAATATGAAAAGCATGCCAGTCAGGGCAATGGTGCTTTCACCGTAAATGGGCGTATGGTCGATCTGCCTGTGCTTCTTCAGGCAAAAAACATCATGGATAAGGTACGTATGTATAATGGAGCCGATTGCCTGTAACCGGAAATTTCCTTTGTCATGAATCTACGTCAGCTTGCCTATTTTGTCGCCGTTGCAGAACAGCGATCCATACAAAAGGCATCGGCTGTTTTGCATATATCGCAGCCTTCTGTTAGCACTCAGATTAAGCTGCTGGAAGAGGAGTTGCAGGCTCAGTTACTGGAACGACGACAGAGCGGGACAGTGCTTACACCGGAAGGAGAGCTGTTTCTGAACTATGCAAGAACAGCGCTCGATGCGCTGGATGCTGCGAAAATCAGTCTGCGTGCCAAAACATCATCTGAAGTAGGAAAGGTAGTTGTCGGTATTCCCGGTTCTCTAAGTACTGTGCTGAGTCTGCCTCTGGTGCGACAGGTGCAGCTTGAATGTCCCAACATTCGGCTCAAGCTTGTGTCTGGCCTATCTGGCCATCTGGCCAAGTGGATTGAAGACGGGGACGTTGACTTTGGGCTGGTGCACGGCATTCCACAAGAGAACGGTCTGGACTTTGACTTTCTTATGCGGGAGCATTTGTTTCTTGTGTCTTCGTTCGGAAATACAAGTCTTCAATCAAAATGCACGGCAGACGGTGACATTTCGTTTGCTCATTTGCACTATCTGCCGCTTGTGCTGCCCGGCAAAGAACACGGACTCAGACGCATCGTAGAAGAGCAGGCCCGCCTTGCTGGCGTCAAGCTATATATTCGTACGGAACTGGATGCGCATGAATTGTTGGCCGAGTGGGTAAAAGACACTGCAGACTGTGCGGTGTTGTCACTGGCGGCATTGAAAATGCATGGGGATATCAACGATTTTCTCATAGCTCGTATTGTCGATCCTGTCATTGAGCGTCGGGTATCAATTGCCTATGCAAGCAAGAGGCCGCTTAGCCGAGCCAGCCGCAGGGTCGAGGGGATATTACGTAATTTGCTGTCGGCCGAGATTGATAAAGGCTGGTGGACGTATGCTACGTTGAACAGCTGAGCGCCGATTGAGCTATTTGGCTGCCATTGCCGGCACCAGACTGCTTTGTCTGCAGCGGTGCCGGTTTTATTTTACTCGTTCACGTGGATATTGTTATCCCGAATCAGTGTTGCAAATCGCTCAACTTCGGAATCGATCAACTGCTCAAGCGCTGCGGGGCCACGCTCCTTCTTTGGAGGAATGGGTGCGGCAAACGTCTCCATTTTTGCAATGACCTCGTTGTTGCTAAACGAGGCTTCAAGTGCCGCCGAAAGCGTGTCGATAACTGCTGATGGCGTTCCTTTGGGGGCAACGATGGCATTCCAGACTTTCATGTCGAACGCGGGCACGCCTGCTTCCTTGAACGTGGGTACGTTGGGTAGTTGCTCGACCCGCTTGTCTCCAGAGATGGCGATGGGCAGGATGCGCCCACCTTTGCTCGCCGGAATCATGGTTACCGTCTGGTCAATGACGGCGTCAAGCGTGCCGGCCATAAGATCCGCAATGGACGGTCCTGCACCCCGATAGGAGATTTGTTCAACGTTACCGTTGGTCACGCTATTGAAGTACACAGATGAAATGTGGCCGGTCGAACCCGCTCCGGAGTTGCCAAAATTAAGCTGCTTTTGAGAGCCCTGTGATTTTTCCAATAATTCTTTCATGCTTTTGATGCCGCTTTTCTGGCTGACCGATAGCACCATTGGTACGCTGGCAACCAGGCCAATTGGTTCAAGATCACGGCGGGGATCATAATTGGCTTTGGGATAGAGGGTGCCTGCAATGGCGAAATTGCCCATATTGCCAAATGAAATAGTATAGCCATCTGCCTTTGCGTGCATGAGTTTCTGCAGGCCAATGATGCCGCCGCCACCACCGACGTTTTCAACAACGATAGTCTGGTTAAGCGCCTTGCTCATGGCGTCAGCGATAACTCGTGCAAGTGCATCTGTGGAGCCGCCAGGCGCATACGGGACAATCATGGAAATCGGTCTTGACGGATAATCGTTTGCTTGGGCCACTATTGGCAGCAATAATGAGGCTGTGATTGCAGCTAGTATTTTGTTCATGTCTCTTCAAGGCGTTGCGTTTGTATCGCATTGAAAAAACGCGTTGCCTTTCTCCTTTGAATGTATGGGTTTATCTGATATGTTGAAATGCAGGTAAATCACTGGAGGGTTATGGCTTACCGGCGGTCAGTTCCGTCTGGCTAAGGTTTTCCAATAGTTTTGCCAAGGCGGTATGATCCTGGCCTGGTCCGAGCAAGCCCGCTGCAGATGCCCACATTTCTCTGCATAGCGCCGAGAAAGGGGCTGGCGTTGCTGATTCTGCAGCGATCCCTGTGGCGATGGTCAGATCTTTGATCATCAGATCCAGCCCGAATCCAGAATCGAATTTTCGTGAAAGGACGAATTGTTTGAATTTCTTCTGTGTCGAATTATTCATTCCGGTAGAAGCGTTCAGAATGTCGATCATGACAGATGGGTCAAGGCCAAACCGTTGCCCGATGAGCAGGGCTTCAATTCCGATAAGGAATCCTCCCGCAGAAACCAGATTATTCAGGGCCTTCATTGCATGGGCAGAGCCAACATCACCGGTATGCGAGATCGTCTTGCCCATCACGGACAGTATTGGGCGCGCCCTCTGAATGATCTCATCGGCACCGCCTACCATAATGGCCAGCTCGCCGGTTCGTGCGCGTGCCACGCCTCCCGATACGGGAGCATCAATAAGCGATCCCCCGGCTTGCTGCGTCAATTTGGCCAATCGCAGTGTTTGGGTGGGTATGCCGGAACTCATTTCAATAACGACGGTATTCGGATTGAGTGCGGCAAGAACGCCATCGGTACCAGTCAGAACCGTCTCAACGATAGTGCTGGTGGGAAGCATGGTGATAATAAAATTGCATTCCCGAGCCATCTCCTGGCCAGTGGCCGCAACCATGACGCCGCTCAGCCGGGCTAACGGCTCTGTCAGGTGCACATTGGCATCCATGACAAGCAATGGGTAGCCCGCCTGCTGAAGTCGGGACGCCATGGGATTGCCCATGCTGCCGATTCCGATAAATCCAATTTTCTGATCTGCCAGGTTCACTTTTTGTCCCCTTCCTGATCAAATTGGCCCGCCTCCTGCAGAACCTGGTTGGCTACCTTGAAGGCATCCAGACCCGCAGGAATACCGCAATAGACAGTGGCCTGTAGCAGGATCTCCTTTATTTCATCAACGGTCACACCGTTATTGAGTGCGCCCTTTATGTGAAGTTTGATTTCAGCTGGGCGATTGAGTGCTGTAAGCATCGCCAGATTCAGCATGCTTCTCGTCTTGCGTTCCAGGCCCGGACGGTTCCACGCATAGCCCCAGCACCATTCGGTTGTGATGTGCTGGAAGGCCAGCATGAATTCGTTTGCATTGGCCAGTGAATTGTCTACATATTCTGCGCCGAGCACCGCTCTGCGGGTGGCCAGACCTTCCTTGAACAGCGTATCCAGCGGATTACTTGCGTTTTGGGTCATTTGATTTCCTCCTGATGGTCAGTTCCAGGTCCTGATTGAAATTCAGGCCAGATAAAAATATAGTATGATTGTCATACAATAATACTATATGGCAGTTGCTGTTTTTTGTAAATATAATTTTTTCCGGCATCAGCATTGCGGCTATTGATGGTGGACGCATGTTACGTGCGAGCGTTTGTGATAGGATTTGCTAACTTTTTGAGGCTTGAGTCAGGCTATGGCTACACCAATGGATTTGCATATACACCGGGAAAATACAACGTTGCGGCAACACGTCACAGAGCGTTTGCGTGAGGCCGTGATTTCCGGCACGTTTACGGCAGGCCAAAAGCTGGTGGAAAAGGACCTGTGTGCGATGCTCGGAATTAGTCGGACGGTATTGCGTGAATCCCTGCAGCAATTAAATGCTGAAGGACTGATTACAAATATTCCTCATAGAGGACCGGTGGTCGCGACCATTTCGCGTGAGGAAGTGAAAGATATATACCAGGTGCGCCAGGCACTGGAGGCACTGGCAGGCGAGGGTTTCGCCATCCATGCATCAGAGGCACAAATACAGGCCTTGCAGGACTGTCTGGAACGCTTGAAGGCGATAGGCGAAGGCCGCTCTACAGATTCCATACTTGATATCAAAAATCTGTTTTATCGAATTTTGCTGGAGGGCTGCGGGAACGATGTAGTGAAAAACCTGTTAACCCAGTTGAACAATAGAATAATGATTTTGCGCCGCATCTCCTTGTCTGGCACAGAGCGCCTGCCCCATACCATCAAAGAGATTTCTGACATTGTGGATGCGGTGTCCATGAGAAACGCCAAACTGGCCAAGAAGCTGTGTGCCCGGCACGTAGCCAACGCAGCAGAGGCGGCGATGAAATATTTGGATCTATAATTGGTACTGACTCAGCCTTGAGCTTACATACGGCAAATGTATTACAAAAACGCGTTTGCAAAGCGAATATTCTGTGACCGGTAAACACGGCATACTGGTCGCCAGTGTTCAAATCAATCAGAGTAGTCCTGGCACGCCAATGATGCGTGCCAGGACGCGATTGATCAGTCAGTCTTGAGGTCCTGAAGTATTTTCTGCGCGACGTCTATCCGTACGGTCCCCTGAGAGATCAAAGCATTGGCTACCTGATCAATTTGCTTTCCGACTGCCCCGGCCATCATGGCAACATTTTGAGCATGCAAGGCCATATGTCCCTTTTGGATGCCCGTCGTTGCCAACGCTTTTAATGCAGCAAAATTTTGTGCCAGTCCGGTTGCAGCAATAATTCGAGCCAGCTGACTTGCGCTGTTTACGCCAAGTATTTGCAGATTGGCTTTCGCTGTTGGATGAAGTTTGGTTGCTCCACCGACCAAGCCTACGGCCATTGGAATTTCGAGGCTGCCGACCAGATCTCCGTTTTTGTTTACTTCCCAGTGTGTCAGGCTGCCGTAGTGCCCGTCACGTGCTGCATAAGCGTGAGCGCCTGCTTCCACAGCACGCGTGTCGTTGCCGGTGGCCAGGACAACTGCCGATACGCCATTCATGATGCCCTTGTTATGCGTTGCTGCACGATAAGGATCAGATTGGGCAAAATGGTAGGCACTCATAATGCCGTCGCGGATTGCTTCTCCGCCAATCGCATCACAAGTCCATGTCGCACGTGCTCGGGCCAGACGCCTGTCAGCAAGATTTGAAAGAATTCTCAGATAGACCTTGCCGCCGGTCCACTGCTCAATCAGCGGAGCCAGTTTTTCTGCCATGGTATTGACGGCATTGGCTCCCATGGCATCACGAGTGTCGACGATCAGATGTGTAATGACCATGGGCCCGATATTGGAGTCAATGATCCGCACTTCGATATCCTGCAGCCCCCCGCCCAATGACAGCAAAATGGGATCGCAATCGTCACACAGTTTTTTTATCTGTGCTTTCTGCTCCAGTATGGAGATTCTGCAAAATTGCGGATTTGTGATGTTAACCAACTGAATTTGGGCAATCATCTGAGAGCCCGACATGGACGTGGTGAATCCGCCATTGTCATAACACTGCCTTGCGGCATTACAAACCGCGGCAACCACCGAGGATTCTTCTGTGGCCATCGGCACCAGGACATCGTTGCCATCTACTTTCATATTCGTGGCAATGCCCACCGGAATGTTCATGGTGGTAATGACATTCTCGATGAGATGATCGGCGGTGTCAGCGGGCAAATTGCCCGTGTTGAGCATGGATTCGATCGTTTCCGGATCCAGATTGCATCGTTTTTTGAGAATATCCAGGCGACCCTGTATTCCCAGTTTGTGAAAGCCAGCAATTCGAGAGCTCAGTTCAGGCATGGTGTTTCGTTCCGTTTGAAAAATTAAAAATCAACGTCTGTCCATCAAGGACGGAAGCCAGGTAACAAGATCTGGGAAGGCTACGCAAAATGCCAGCGCGCATATTTGTAATATCATGAACGGCAGAACGCCCTTGTATACCGTCCCCATACCCAGATGCGCGGGTAACGGCCCCTTAATATAAAACAGGGTGTATCCGAAAGGGGGGCTGATATAACCTGTCTGTATCGTGATGGCGTACAACACGCCAAACCAAATTTCATCAAACCCGAGTAGTTTGACGATAGGCAAAAAGACCGGCACCGTAAGCAGGATGATTCCGATTTCGTCCAGGACTGTCCCCAGAAAAATAAGAATCAACATCATCGCAGCCAATATGACGTAGGGATGAACCTGCATGTCGCGGATCAGATTCAGCAGTGTATCGGCGCCGCCCAGGCCCGTAAAAACAGAGACATAGGCTTTTGCGCCAATGGTAATCCACAGGATCATTGTGGTGGCTTTCGCTGTTTCGAACGTTGCGTGACGAACGCCGGAATAGTCCAGTTTGCGTTTCAGCATCCCGATGATGAATGCGCCGGCAACGCCGACCGCAGCAGCTTCGGTTGGGGTGGCGACGCCGAAAAATATTGAGCCCAGTATCATTATCACAAGGATAATGGGAAAAATAACGCCTTTTACACTTCGCAGCTTGGTCAAAAAGGGGACGCGTTCGCGCCGGGACTGGGGAATGCGTTCAGGATGCGCATAGGCAACGTAAAGAATGTACAGGATGTAGAAAGTAGCGAGAATTATTCCCGGCACAATGCCGGCAATGAGCATCTTGCCGATCGATACCTGGGCAGTGACGGCATATACAATGGTCAGAATGGATGGTGGAATCAGAATGCCAAGTGTGCCGGACGCGCATATCGTGCCAGTAACCAGTTTTGGGTCATATCCCCGCTTGAGCATCTCTGGCATGGCCAGCAGCCCCATTGCTGTGACTGCTGCGCCGACAACACCAGTCATCGCGGCCATTAACACGCAGATAAGGACTGTGCCAATGGCGAGCCCGCCCCGTAAGCGGCCGAACCAGATCTCCATGACACCGTACAGTTCTTCAATAACGCCGGTGCGCTGTAAAATTGCTGCCATGAAGATATACAGAGGGATGCCCAATAACGCTTCGGAGCGCATGGTGTCGAAAATCTGCAGTACCATGATCACCACTGCATTCGGATCCCAGAGGGTCACCGTAATGAGAAGTGACAAGCCGCCAAGCACGAAGGCAATCGGCAAGCCGGTGAGCATGAACAGCGTTAACCCGGCAAACATGATGACCAGAATAATGTTCGCATTCATGGCTGTTGATCCTGTTCTCTGTACAGAACGGTCAGCATTTCTGCAAAACTTTGAAGCCCCAGTAATAAAACCGATATGGGTATGGCAAACTTGACTGGCCAGACTGGCGGATTCCAGGCGGAAAACGATGTTTCCTTATACTCCCATGCCTGCAGCGCGGGCGAGAATGAATAGGAAAACATGATGATGCTGAACACAATAATGATCAAGAAACTGAATAAATCGAGGAGCCGCCGATTCTGTGGCGACAATTTGTTCTTGAGCAAATCAAGATTGACATGGCCACGCAGGTGCAGCAAATAGGCCCCGCCAAGCAGAAAGTAGGGGCCAAACAGCAGTGTTGCCAGCTCCATGCCCCATGTTGTAGGGGCATGGAACACATATCTGCTGACCACTTCGTACAACATAGAAAAGACGATCAGGAAAATAAGCGATGATGCAATATTGAAAAAGAATTTATTAATACGGGTAATACCCAAAATATAGGCGGACACGATAGCAGGCATGGAATAGATCCAAAAAAACAATGTTGCAGATAGCGTCTATGTCAGTTGAATGTTTAAGATAGCAGCCCAAGATCTTTCATAAATGCAATTTGGCTGTCCATCATTTTTTTGGCCAGGGGGTTGCCTTTGGTCGCAGACTCCCACGCTTTTACCGCCTGTACTCGGCCTTGCGCCAGTTCGTCCGCACTCAGCGATGCGACTTCTACGCCTTTGCTTTGGAAAGCCTTCAATGCCAGGGTGTCAGCCACAAGAATATGCTGACGCAAGGCGCCGGAAATTTCCCGGGCAGCGGTTGCCAGGGCCGCTTTATTTGATGCGGACAGTTTCTCGTATGCGCCGCGATTGGCCACATAACTTGTCGCTGTTGTAGGCTGATGCGGGCCAGGCATGATAATGTACTTGGCTACTTCGGCCAGGCCGGCTTCCAGGTTGGCTGTCAGATCGCCTCGGTCGGCTAAATCGATCACTCCCTTATCCAAAGCGGAATAGACTTCGTTCGTTGCCAGTGTCGTGACGGACACGCCAAGGGCTCCCATGACAGTGGAGGCCAGTCCGACGAATCGTCCCTTTTTATTTTTCAGATCTGCGAGCGATTTGATCGGGACGCGTGAATGTATGGGTTCTGGCCCGTATACGGTGGGGGCGATATAATATAAACCCGCAGGCATATAGGCTTCGCGGGCCAGGGCCAGCCCGTCTTTTTCGTAGAACCAGGCTTCGTACTGGTCTGGTTCGGGAAAGCCGAAAGGGACCGTACTGGTAAAGGCCAGGCCAGGAATTTTTCCAGCCTCATAGCCGTCGAATGTTTTCATCATTTGGAAGGCGCCACCGCGCACGGCATCAAATGCCTGGTTGGCAGGAACAAGCTGACCCGCCGAGTAAAGTTGAATCTGGAATTTGTTGTCAGTCAATTCTGCAACACGTTTGACGAATATTTCTTCAAACTTTTGCGGTGTGGTACCCCCGTCCCATAACGATTGCATCTTCCACTTCACTATTTCCTGGGCCCGCGCTACGGCAGGCATGCCCAGGACGCCGATGCCCGCAACGGTCCCCGAGGCCAGTTTTTTAAGTAGATCGCGGCGTAGGATTTTCATTCATGTCTCCTTGATTTTTTAGAATATATAGGTACAGTAGTGGGTACGGTTAAAAAATATATATTAATTCGCTTGTACGCTATGATGCTAAGTTATTTGAAATTAAGCAAGGTACAGTTTCTTCGAAAGTAGTGGATACTGTACCTGAATGTGTAGGGGCACACTTGTTGTGCGCAGCACCATACATCGGGACAATCATGAGTAAAGTCAACAGTATTGTCGAGCACATGCTTCTTGCCATACAGAATGGGAATCTGAAAAGCGGACAGAAGTTGATGTCTATCAGAGTTGCTCGTGAATACTTCAATGTGTCGAAAAATACCATGATCGATGTCTATGACAGACTCGTTTCATTGGGGCATATCACGGCCAGGCCAGGATCCGGTTACTATGTCAGTACGTTAAGCAAAAAGCAAAATAAAAGCAGCTCCACGCATATAGCGGAAGCGGTTGATGCAATATCGCTGCTGCGCGAACAGTTGAACCAGACCTATCGTGTTCGTGTCGGAGATGGCAGGCCTCCGTCGTCATGGATGAGCCAGTTCGATTTTGATATGCGGCTCAAAATACCGAATGATAATAAATATGGTTACGGCAATCCCATGGGTTTCGAGCCACTGCGTGAGGCGATCGCGCAAAATCTTATTGAGAGATCTATTCAGGCGTCGGCAGACCAGGTGCTGCTCACTTACGGCGCTAACCACGCGATGGACTTGATTATCAAACAGTTTCTCTCTCCGGGGGATACTGTTTTTGTCGATAGTCCCGGGTATTATCCTTTATTTGCCAAGCTCAAACTGTACAAAATTAAAATGATTGGCGTCAGGCGCGGTGACACGGGCCCCGATACAGAAGATCTGGAAGACAAGGCCAGGCTGCACCGTGCAAAGCTGTTTTTCACGCAAACATTGGGCCACAACCCTACAGGCGGCTGTGCAAGTTTGGCCGCACAATATCAGGTACTCAAGCTGGCCGAAAAATACGATTTCAGGGTTGTCGAGAATGATGCGTTTGCAGACTTGTTGCCACCTGGTATGCCGCGTATGGCGGGCCTGGACCAGTTGGATCGGATCTTGTATATAGGTACCTATTCCAAGACGCTGTCGGCCAGTTTTCGGGTAGGTTACATCGCAGGCAAACATGCGCTAATTGATTCTCTTTGTAATATTAAGATGCTTACCGTTGTCACATCATCCGATTATCTGGAGCGATGGCTTTACAGTCTGATTGCCAACGGACAATATCTGAAGCACTTGCGACGGCTCAGGCCAGTGGTCGAACAGGCGGGAGCCCAGGCGTTGAACAATTTTTCGGAATTGGGATTTCATGTTCCTTATCAGTCTGAGGGCACATATTACATGTGGCTCGAGTTGCCGGCTCGTCTGGACGATATCCAGGTGGCTCGCAAGGCGGCAGAAGAAGGGATTTTCCTGGCCCCGGGTACCGTTTTTTATCCGGAGAAAAAGCTCAGTCAAAAACCGGCCTTAAGAATCAATGTCGCCTATGCCAATGACCAGGACTTTCTGGCATTTCTGAGAAAACTGCGCTGAAAGCGCATTTCGCCCACTTGATCCTGCAGGTCAGGTCCGTCGATCGCGTTATGCAATAGGGCCAGAGAAGCAAACTGATTTGGGATGATGATTATTGAAATAACCTGACTTGAGCGATGCACGCGACGACGAGATGGAAATGGCCTTTACTGGGCAATTGGCTGGCGAGCGTGACACGCGTGGTTACGTTATTTTCCATGGGATCGATCATGCCGTTCGATGCAGAATGTGGCATACTGGTTACGCTCCCTTCCACTTGCTATCCCAGATAGCGTCATATTTTTCGTATTCCGTTTCAACTGATCATTATTCAAGTCCTGTTTTAAGGAGATACTAATGAAGTCAAGTTCGAAAAAATCGGTTTCACGCCCCGCACAAGGGGCCAAAGACGAAGTTGGCAATGCCGGAGAATTACAACAACAGGCCGGCGGCACGCATCCGGTCATGACAACCCAGCAGGGTCTGACCATCAGTGACAATCAGAATTCTTTGCGGGCAGGACCACGCGGCCCGACTTTGCTCGAAGATTTTATGCTTCGGGAAAAGATCACGCATTTTGACCACGAACGTATTCCTGAGCGTATCGTTCATGCACGCGGCACCGGCGTACACGGCTTCTTTGAATTGACCCAATCTCTGTCCAAATATACGACGGCGAGAATTTTGACGGAAAAGAGCGTGCAGACGCCCGTATTCTGTCGAATCTCCACTGTGGCCGGGGGGAGTGGCTCGGTAGATACGCCTCGGGATGTGCGCGGTTTTGCGGTCAAGTTCTACACACAGGAAGGCAACTGGGACCTGGTTGGCAATAACATCCCTGTGTTTTTCATACAGGACGCCATGAAATTTCCGGATCTGGTTCACGCGGTGAAAATGGAACCGGATCGTGGCTTTCCACAGGCGGCCAGCGCGCATGATACGTTCTGGGATTTTATCTCGCTCATGCCCGAGTCCATGCATATGATCATGTGGGCCATGAGCGATCGTGCGATTCCGCGTTCTCTTCGTATGATCGAAGGCTTTGGCATTCACAGCTTCCGGCTGGTGAACAAGGACGGTCAAAGCACCTTCGTCAAGTTCCACTGGCGTCCTAAACTCGGGTTGCAGTCCACGGTGTGGGACGAAGCCGTCAAGCTGGCTGGCGCAGATCCCGATTTTCATCGCCGCGATTTTTTCGAAGCCATTCAGAATGGCAGCTTTCCAGAGTGGGAGCTGGGAGTGCAGCTGTTTACCGAGCAAGAGGCCGATACCTTCCCGTTTGATCACCTGGATTCGACCAAACTGATTCCAGAAGAACTGGTGCCGCTGAAAATCATTGGCCGGATGGTGTTGAATCGCTGGCCGGATAACTTTTTCGCCGAAACCGAGCAGGTGGCATTCTGTCCGGCCAATATCGTACCCGGAATCGATTTTTCCGAAGATCCGTTGCTGCAGGGCAGGCTGTTCTCCTATCTGGATACACAGTTGTCGCGGCTTGGAGGACCCAATTTTGCCCAGATTCCGGTCAATGCCCCTAAGTGCCCGTTCCAAAATACGCAGCGCGACGGGCATATGCAGATGCAGGCGCAAAAGGGAAGAACCGCATACGATCCGCAAAGCCTGGATCCGAATGCCACGCGTGCCAGTTTGAAAACGGGCTTTCACAGCGCTGCAGTGCCGACAGAAGGCGCCAAATCCCGTATTCGTGCGGAAAGCTTTGCCGATCATTACAGTCAGGCGCGGATGTTCTATCGTAGTCAGTCCGACGTGGAGCAGGCGCATCTGGCTTCGGCACTGGTTTTCGAACTATCCAAGGTCGAGACCGAGCATGTGCGCCTGGCAGTCGTGAGCCAGTTGCGCACGATAGACCAGAGCCTGGCCAAACGCGTTGCAGATGGGCTGGGCCTCAAAGCTTTGCCGGTGGCGGTCAAGCCGGTGGTGCCTGTTCAGGACCTGGATTTGTCTCCTGCCTTGCGTCTTATTGATCGAATGAAAGATACGCTGGAAGGGCGAACCATCGGGATATTGATTGCCGACGGCTCCAACAATGAGAGTATCAACGCGATGAAGAGCGCGCTGGACAAGGCCGGCGCGGCAGTGAAACTGGTTGCGCAAAAACGCGGTGTGACGCTCAAGGATGGCACCTACGTGACAGCCGACGGGCAACTGGCGGGTACACCATCGATCGTGTTCGATGGGGTGGTCAGTATTCTGCCTATGGCCGAAGCGGAAAAGCTGGTGCATGAGGCGGCCGCCGTAGACTGGTTCCGCGATGCCTTTGGGCATTTGAAAGCCATTGCTGCGTGCAAGGGAACGCACAAGATTCTGGAAGCGGCCGGTATCAAGCCCGATGCGGGGGTGGTCGCGCCGGAGGACATCAAGGCGTTTATCAAACTGGCAAAAACACGCCAGTGGAAGCGGGAACCAACGTTGCGGACATTGGCCTGACAGCTTGATCCGGTCATAAGGACAACAAGGCCACGGGCTGTATGCCCAGTGGCCTTGTTGTTTGTCAGATTGTGTGCAGAGCTGTTGTCAGGCCAGGGAGTCCCGGTCCGTGGCCAGCGTCGGATCCTGTCCTCCTGCCTGTGTGATTGACGTGACGGCAGCTGGTGGCTCCAGCGTTTCTTGCAGGACCCAGCCCCGGTCTGTATGGCGCAGCAGGAAATACACGTTCTGATTTCTCGCCACCGAGCGCTCGTCAAGGCGTTGCACCCGTTCCGGGCGGTCCAAATGTACGGCATACATAATGCGAATAAAGGTGTCGGCATGTCTGGGAACCTGCCTGGCGGATTCCCATTCTTGCAATTGTGATTCAGTGAGTGCCAGCCGCTTGCAAAGCACAGCGGAAGTGATTTGCAGTTCCCTGCACAGATAGCGAAATTCGGCGCCGGAAAGCGGCACGCTTTTTACGCAGAGTGCGCTGCAAATGGTTCTTTTGAGTCCCTGGGGATTATGGACGACGATGCTCCTGCCATTTCTGGTTTCCTTTATCCGATAACCATTGCTTAGCCAGACGTTCTGCAGGCCACCTTCAACAAATGGATGCATCATCAATCCCAATCAGTCGCTTTTTCAGAAGAAGTCTTTTGAAAAGTATACAGGAGGTGAACCCTGATATGACAATTTGAAGACAGATTATGGTCATGCCGCCGCATTCTATTAATACTATTTATTTATCAATTGATCAAAATAATTAATTTAATTTTTCAATTGAAATTCAATAGAATGAATTCAAGGACATTTTACTAGTCATCAGGGAGGATAGATGCAAAGTCTGCTCATTGGCTGCGGCGCCGGGTTTTCCGGGGACCGCATTGATGCTGCCCAGGCAGTTGTCAAGACATTGATTGCGCGCCGGCAGCCCGCTGTGCTTATCTTCGAGATGCTGGCCGAGCGCACGCTGGCACTGGGGCAGTTAGCCAAAAACCAGAATCCGGAGCACGGCTACGAGCCGTTGTTGCAGGACGTGCTGGCGCCCATTCTGAATGATTGCATCGCCCACCATATTCCCATTGTCAGCAATTTCGGGGCAGCCAATCCCGTTGCAGCGGCCAAGGCCATTGATGCACTAGCCGTCGAACAGAATCTGGCTGGCTTGAAAATTGCCGTTGTCGAAGGCGACGATATCCTTGCGAAGGTGGATATCTCCAGTCTGCAAATTTGGGAAGGGGATCGTGAACTGGCAGCCGGCGCCGGCGATCCGATAGCGGCCAATGTCTATCTGGGCGCCAGAGGCATTGCAGACGCGCTGGCCGATGGCGCGCAGATTGTGATTACCGGCAGAGTGGCCGATCCTGCGCTCACTCTGGGGCCTGCCATGGCGCATTTCAATTGGGGCTGGGACGATTGGGACCGGTTGGCTGCAGCAACACTGGCCGGGCACCTGCTCGAATGCGGCTCGCAGGTCACGGGTGGTTATTTTGCCGATCCGGGCTACAAGGACGTGCCGGATCTGGCCAATGTCGGCTTTCCCATTGCGCAGGTTTTTGAAGACGGCCGGATTATTATAGGCAAGGCTGATCATACGGGCGGCACGGTCAATCTGATGACAGTGAAAGAGCAGATGCTGTATGAAATCCATGACCCTGCGTGCTATATGACGCCAGACGTCATTCTTGATATTTCCCAGGTGCAGATTCATCAGATTGCACCCGATCAGGTGGTGGTCACCGGCGCCCGCGGTGCACCCCGGCCGGACACGCTCAAGGCGACTGTCTCGTTCATGGGTGACTGGTTCGGCGAAGGAGAGATTTCCTATGCAGGCCCCAATGCAGGGGAACGCGCAAAACTGGCGGCTGACATACTGGGCGAGCGAGCAAAGCGGCTGAAGGAGCCGTGCCGCTTTCGCCGTGACCTGCTTGGGCTGGTTAGCGTACTGGATTCGGATACAGCAGCGCTGCGTGACAGTTTGCCGCTTGATCAGATTACCGACGTGCGCTTGCGGCTGGCCGTCAATGCGCCGGACAAAGCGACAGTAGAACGAATGATGCATGAGGTCAATGCGCTGTACTGTTGCGGGCCGGCCGGCGGCGGGGGTGTACGAACCAGTGTTAAAAGCAGTGTGCGCACGGTGTCGTACCTGATCCCCCGCGACCTGGTGCAGGAAAGCTGGCGTTATGTTGCAGGAGAATCACGATGAGCAAGTGGATAAAGCTGCATGAGATTGCACATGCAAGGGCGGGAGACAAGGGCAACCGTCTGAACATCAGTCTGATTCCGTATGACCCGGTGGACTGGCCGCTATTGCTGGAGCAGGTAAGTGCGGACAAAGTCAAGGCATGGTTTGCCCATCGCGGCGCAACGCAAGTTGTGCGCTACGAGTTACCCAACCTGAAGGCATTGAATTTCGTTATTGATAATGTGCTCGAAGGGGGGGTGAACACCAGCCTGAATCTGGATAAACATGGTAAATCAAATTCGTTCCGACTGCTTGATATGTCGATACAGATCGGAACTTAAAAAAGGAGACAGTCAATGACAATGAATAATTTCAAATCCAAAATCATCTTATCGCTTGCCGCCATGACACTGGCCGCCGGCAGCGCCATGGCGGCCTATCCCGAAAGGCCAATCACCTTTGTGGTGCCGTTTGGCGCGGGCAGCGGGACCGACAAGCTGGCCAGGGTGCTGGCAGAGGAAGTGTCAAAACAGGTGGGGCAGACGGTGGTGGTGGAAAACAAGGGCGGGGCCAGTGGTTTTATTGCTGCGCAGGACATCGCCCGCGCCAAGCCAGACGGCTATCGCATCTTTGTGACCTCCAATACCACGCATGCCAGCAACTCGGCACTGTTCAAGAAATTGCCGTATGACCCGGTCAAGGATTTTGCCCCGATCTCAAAATTGGGCAATATTCCGCTGGTGCTGGTGGTGAACCCGAAAAGCATTCCATCCAAAACGGTACCGGAATTTATTGAGCACCTGAAGCAAAATCCCGATAAAGTGTTTTTCGGCAGTGGCAGCACCTCTGCGAGAATCGGCGGGGAATTGTTCAAAATCCTGACCGGAACCAGGATCAGCAATGTTGATTACAAAAGTAATCCGCAGGCTGTGGTGGACACTGTAGGCGGACAGATTCAGATGATGATTGCAGATGCGGCAACCACGCTGCCTTTGGCGCGTGACGGCAAGCTGCGTGCGCTGGCCGTCTCGACCAGCAAGCGTACCGATATTGCACCGGACTTGCCGACATTGGCCGAAACCGGCGTCAAAGGGTATGAAATGGTGGCCTGGTTTGCCTCGTATGCACCTGCCGGCACCCCTGATGAGGTGATTAAGACACTGAATCAGGCGTTCGTCAAAATCTTGAGCGATCCGAAAATAGTGAAAAATCTTCAGCTCCAGGGTATTGAAGCCGATGCCAGTACGCCGGAAGAACTGGCTAGCTTTCAGAAAGCCGAAACCGAAAAGTGGGTAGATATCGTCGCCAAGGCTGGTGTTGAAGTACGATAGCAGTTGTCGGGGTGGCTGCCGTTGGCGCCACCGAATCAACTACCGGGCTACCCGTTACATTTGTGAATCTTTCCACTAAACACCTGAAAGCCTTCAAGGCGCTGGCAACCGAAAAAAACTTTACCAAGGCCGCCAGCCAGTGCCATCTGACGCAGCCTGCGCTGAGCGTGCTTATCCAGAATCTGGAAGAACAGGTGGGCGCCAAGTTGTTCGAACGCAATACGCGCAACGTCATGCTCACGCCCGAAGGGTTGCTGTTTGACGCGTTCGCTGACAAACTGCTGGATGACTTCGAGCACGCGCTAAGTGAATTGCGCCGGCATGTGTCCAAGAAGGCGGGTCACGTGACGGTGGCTGTGTTGCCGTCGGTTGCTGTGGGCAGTCTGATTCCGGCGGTGGCGCAATTTAACCGCGTCTACCCGGGCGTGTCGGTAGCCTTTGTTGATGTGACGGCCGATGAGTGCCTGAATCTGGTCAAGACGCGCAAGGCTGATTTTGCCGTGACCTTCGTCGGTGAACACCATCCGGAGTTGATCAGTCAGCCCTTATGCTCCGACTCGTTCTATGTGGTATGTTCAGCCGATCATCCGCTGGCCGCGAGGAAAAAGCTGCGCCAGCAAGATATGCTGGCGCATCCTGTGATTCAGTTCGTGCGCAGCACCAGTATTCGGCAACATCTGGATGCCTCGTTCTATCCTGAAAAACTCATCACCCATATGGAAGTGTCCAATTTGTCGACGGTGGCCGGTCTGGTGGCCAACAACATGGGTATTTCAATTGTGCCAGGCCTGTCGCTGTTTCTTTATACGAAGCCGGCCATTGCCATTATTCCGCTGGAACTGGAGATACCACACCGCATGATTTGCCTTGTGCAGGCGCGCGACCGGGTGCAGTCGGTCGCGGCGCAGGCGCTGATCACGCATTTGAAAGAGACGATCCGAGCCTAGGATTTTCCCTAGGGCGGCGTAGCGGCATGGTGTTTTTGCACCAGATTGGGGCGTCGGGTTTGCCGCGAGCTGCCGATCTTGCCAGCAGGTTAACCTTTTGAAATGTCACAAAATATAGTCCTCATGCTGCACGCAAAAGGCCAACAGTGGTGTATATATTCCTTTTTGGAATTAACGATCACGCATTAAATTCCCTTTAAGAAAAAAGACGGACTGGGCATGATGCTGTCATCAAGGAGTAAACAAGATGACACAGCAAGACCTTTCTATCGAGATCAATCCGTCCAGCCCCGTACTTGAACCGGGCATTGCCGCTGCCTTGCAGCAGATCGTCACCCCGCATCTGAGTGATAATCTGCATCGACAGGTAGGCGTTGTCGGACTCAAACGCTACAACCGGACCGGAAAGCTGGTTGGGACCGCCGTTACCGTTAAAACGCGTGCGGGCGACAATCTGTATATTTACAAGGCAATGACCCTGCTTGAGCCCGGTCATGTATTGGTCATAGACGCAGCGGGCGATGTGAGCAATGCCTGCATTGGCGAGATCATGAAGAAATATCTGCAGCAACGCGGATGTGCCGGCATTATCGTCAACGGCGCCATTCGCGATGTGGCCGCTTTTGAGAATGACAGCTTCCCGTGCTATGCCCGGGGCAATGTGCACCGCGGACCATACAAAGAAGGCCCGGGCCAGATCAATGTGCCGGTCAGTATCGGCGGGCAGGTGATCGCGCCGGGCGATGTGGTTGTTGCCGATGAAGATGGTATTGTCTGTTTTCCTGCCGGGCAGGCCCAGGCGCTGATCGCTGCGGCCAGGACGCATGCCGATAAAGAAGAAACAATCATGAATGAAATTGCGTCAGGCGCTAAAGAGCAAAGCTGGTTGCACCCGCTGCTTGCGGCCAAAGGACTGTCCTGAGATGACTACATTGATGACAAGCCCGAACGAGTTGCTGGCGCAGCGGATGCAGCGCATCAAGGCCTCGCCGAGCATGGCTGCGAAAAAGAAAGTAGATGCGCTCAGGGCCGCCGGTAAAGATATTGTTGACTTTACGATCGGGGAGCCTGACCTTGCGACGCCGGAGCATATCGCCACAGCCGCGGTGCAGGCGATTCGGCACGGCGCGACCAAATACACGGCATCTGCCGGTGTTCCCGAATTGCTGCAGGCCGTTGCGCAAAAGTTCGAACGCGAAAACGGCCTTCGCTACGCGACCGATCAGCTCATTGTGGGTACCGGCGCCAAGCAGTTGATCTATACGGCGCTGGCTGCAACATTGAACGACGGCGACGAGGTCATTATTCCGACACCATTCTGGGTATCTTACCCCGACATGGTCACGCTCAATGGCGGCACGCCGGTCATGCTCGCCAGCACTGCCGAATCAGGATTCAAAATGTCGGCAGCAGAGCTGGAACGGGCCATTACCGAAAAAACCAAGTGGCTGTTGTTAAATAGTCCGAATAATCCGTCAGGGTCCATGTATACCGCAACGCAGTTTCGCGAAATTGCGGCAGTGCTGGAACGTCATCCGCAAGTTAATCTGATGATTGACGAGATATACGAACACTTCAGCTATGACGACGTGTATGTATCACTGGCCACATACAGTGAACCCCTCAGGGCGCGTACCTTGGTGGTCAATGGTGTTTCCAAGGCGTATGCCATGACCGGCTGGCGTATCGGTTATGCCGCAGGTCCTGCGGCTCTGATCAAGGCGATGACGACCCTGATATCGCAGACGACCTCTTGCGCCAGTGAACCCAGCCAGCGCGCTGCAGTGGCGGCGCTGACGCAGGACCAGGCTTGCGTGCGAGAGGCCTGCCGCATTTTTCGTGAACGCCGTGACGTGATTGTGCCTTTGCTCAATGCGATCGAGGGCATGACATGCACGGTTCCGCAAGGCGCATTTTACGTATTTCCGAGTGTCAAGGGGCTGCTGGGCAAATATACGCCTGATGGCAAGACCCTGGCTACGGATTTGGATGTTGTGCATTACCTGCTGGACCATGCCGGTGTGGCGGTGCTTGACGGCACAGCCTATGGAGCGCCGGGGTTTATAAGGATCAGCTTTGCTACTGATTTGGCTATCATCAGAGAAGGGTGTGAAAAGATTGCATCTGCTTGCAGACAACTTGTCTAACAATGAAATTTTCCAGGAAAGTCATCATGAAATTGAAAAACCTATTGACCATATTGCCCATTGTGATGGCATGCGCCAATGTTGCGCAGGCCGACGCGCTCGATACGATCAAGGAGCGGGGCACGCTGGTATGCGGCACGCTTGGCACGTCTGAACCATTCAGTTTTCAGGACCAAAAGACGCGCCAGGTGGTTGGCTATGAAGTGGATCTGTGCAAGGAAATCGCTGACAGTATCGGCGTCAAACTCGAGGTCAAAATGATTTCGGTGGCCGCACGCATTCCCGAACTGGCAGCAGGCCGTGTGGACGTGGTCGCCGCCAATCTGGGCTGGTCTGTGGATCGGGCCAAGCAAATTGACTACAGTTATGCCGATTATGTCAGCCCGCAGAAGATACTGATCCGTCAGGCTGATGCCGACAAACTGAAAAAAAATGCTGATCTGGCGGGCAAGCGCGTGAGCGCTGTAAGCGGTTCATCTTCGGAGGCGGGCGCAAAACGCCTGATCCCGGATGTCACCACGGTGACGTTCAAAGACCCGCCTACGGCGTTTGTTGCACTTCAGCAGAAAAAAGTGGATGGTTTCGTCGGATCCGAGCTGATGCTTCTGAAGTTTGAACAAGGGGCACAGAAAACCCCGGTCAAACTGACCATGATCGAAGATCCGCTTTTTACCGAGCCATGGGGCCTTGGCGTCAAAAAAGGGGAAAAGGCGCTACTTGGCAAGATTAATGAAACGATGGCCGGCCTTGAGCAATCCGGGAAAGCCCAACAGATATTCGATCGCTGGTTCGGACCCCAGACCCAGTTCCATACCAAGCGGGTATTCAAGATGGAAGAGATCAAAGGCTAGGGCGCAGGTAGCCGGTATATGAACTACACATTGGATTTCGCATCGCTGCTTGGCGGCCAGTATCCGTGGCTTGTGCTACAGGGCGTACTGACGACGTTGAAGATGACCCTGCTGGCCTGGCTGATTGCTTTTGGCCTTGGCAGTGTCCTGACCGTCGTGCGTACGCTCAATATCCGGGTTATCAATTACCTGATTGCCGTGTATGTTGCCTTTCACCGTAACGTGCCCATGCTGGTTCATATCCTGTTTTGGTACTTTGGCGTGGCCTCGATTGTGCCCGAGGCGATCAACGATGCAATCAATGTAATAGGCGGCGAGTTCTTCTATTCGACGGTTGCCATCGGCCTGGTCACTGCCGCCTACGTGACAGAGGATTTGCGCAGCGCGATCCGGTCGATACCGACAGGGCAGATGGAAGCGGCCAGAACCCTGGGTTTGAATTATCTGCAATCGATGCGCAAAGTGATTTTGCCGCAGGCATTTGTTGTCTCCATTCCCACGCTCACCAACCAGACCCTGTTGCTGTTCAAAAACACCAGTCTTGCAATGGCAATAGGTCTGATCGAGCTGACGGGCGCCGGTCGTGAGATCGAGTCGGCAACATTCAAGACGTTTGAGATTTATTTAATAGTAACTGTGATCTATCTGGTTATTTCGCTATGCCTGATGTTTATCGGTGCGAGTCTGTCCAGAAAGGCCGCCTTCAGTGAAAAACGGTCTTAGGACACAGCATGTTTGAAATACTTTCCGATAACTGGTTGTTGCTGCTGGTTGGCCAATATCCACAGGGGCCGCTGGGCGGGCTGGCTGCAACCATCGTATTGGCCGTGCTCAGCCTGGTTTTCTCTTTCCCTTTGGGTATTTTGCTGGCGTTGTGCCGGATTGGTTCAGTGCGTATTTTGTACTGGCCTGCCACAGCCGTCGTTTATGTGGTGCGCGGCCTGCCGTTGATTATGTTTATATTCTGGGCATACTTCATGGTGCCTGTGATTATCAATCGCCCGGTTGCCGGTACGACGACCATGGTGGTGGCGCTCGTTTTCTATGAGAGCGCGTACATTTCCGAGATTGTACGCAGTGGCATTCAGGCCTTGCCTGCCGGACAGCTGGAAGCGGGGCGCTCGCTGGGCCTGAGTTATTTTCAGACGATGCGCAAAGTCATTTTGCCGCAGGCGCTGTTCAATACGATACCCAGCATTCTGAGCCAGTTTATTTCAACGGTGAAAGAGACGTCTTTGGGGTTTGTGATCAGCGTGCATGAACTGACCTTTGCCGCCACCCAGATCAATAATATATTGCTGACCCGTCCGTTTGAAGTATTCGGCTTGCTGGCATTGACTTACTTTTTTCTCAATCTGATTCTGGTAGGGCTGGTCAAAGTGGTTGAGACGCGCATTGAACACAGCCGTATTGCATTTGAGGGATAGGAGTTTCGCATGATTCAGTTTAACAATGTGTCCAAGTGGTACGGCCAGTACCAGGCCTTGTGCGACGTGACCGCAAAGGTGTCCCAGGGCGAAGTGCTGGTGGTGTGTGGCCCGTCCGGTTCAGGCAAGTCCACGCTGATTCGCACCGTCAATCGGCTTGAGCCGATACAGGCCGGTTCCATTATTGTGGATGAGCAGGACGTTAACGCCTGCAAATCAATAGACGAGCTGCGCAGCCATATCGGGTTTGTGTTCCAGCAGTTCAATCTGTTTCCCCATATGAGCGTGCGCGATAACCTGATGATGGCGCCGGTGATATTGAAGCGCAGCAATAAAGCGGCGGCGCGCGATAAGGCCATGTCGCTGCTGGAGCGGGTGGGCCTTGGCCATAAAGCCGACGCCTTTCCCGGGCAGCTGTCAGGCGGACAGCAGCAACGGGTCGCCATTGCTCGTGCGCTGGCCATGAATCCGAAGATCATGCTGTTTGACGAGCCCACCAGCGCGCTGGACCCCGAGATGGTCAACGAGGTTTTACTGGTGATGAAGTCGCTGGCAACGGAAGGGATGACAATGATTTGCGTGACGCACGAAATGAATTTTGCGCGGGATGTAGCCGACACTGTCTGGTTCATGGACGCCGGCGCTATTGTCGAACAGGCGCCGCCGGCCGAGTTCTTTAGCCGGGCCCGGACCGAGCGCGCCCGCAAATTTTTGGCCGATATCAGGCATTGATGCCGCTGCCGTAAGGAATGCCGAAATTGCAGACGTCCTTGGCCAGCATGGCAACTTCTTTGTAGAGCATGGCGTTGGCATTTTTAGCATACATGGCGCAGTAAAGGGATTTGGGCGGGGCTTTAGTGGTCTTCAGAATGGCCAGCTTGCGGCTGGTGACCAGTGGATAGAAATAGTCGATGGGCAGGCAACTGATGCCGAAACCGGCGACCGTCAGTCCTGCCATGGCCAGCAAGCTGTTGATCGTAAACAGGTTTTGCTCTGCTGTATAGGGTTGCAGCCAATCGTCATACAGGGAATTGAGGCCCGATTCCATGTCCTGTCGAATCAGTGACATTTCGGAAATTTCCTGCGGCGTGTAGACCCGGTCACTTGTGATAATGCTGGGGCTGCCTACCCAGGCGAAGTGAACGTAGTCCAGGGGATACTGTTCCAGCAATGGGGATTTGAATTCATTGTGCAAAAAGGCCATATCCAGCTGACCTTTGAGCAGGTTCTGCTGCAGCTCGGCTGCCATTCCTGTTTTGGGACTGACCGTCAATTTGGGAAAGAGGATGCGCAATTGCGCAATCAGATCGGGCAGCCAGGTCATTGCCGTGATTTCGGTAATGCCCAGACGCAATATGCCTGAGAACGTGTGATGGCCCTTGAGTTTCATGAGCATCACATCGCGCTGCGTCAGCAGCTCGGAAGCCAGTTCAACCATTTCCTGGCCTTTGGGTGTCAGGGTTGCCTTGTGGCCGCTGCGATCAAAAATGTTGACGTCGAAATCCGATTCCAGCTCCTGGATGCGCTTGGTAATGGCAGATTGGGTTGTATTCAGGCGTTGGGCCGCGTTGGCAAAACTGCCAAGCTGCACCACCCAGTAGAGGGCTTCGATCTGTTTGAATGTAAGCATCGCGACTTTAGGATTGGATTGTATGGACACAACATGTTTCGTTGCGGCCAAATGCAGTGGGAGACAAATTGATTCCCGAAAAGAATCATTATTATCAATCAATATTATTTTTTTTCAAATTCAATTATGGCTGCATTTGCATCCATAAAGGTTATTAGTCATCGCCTGGCCGCAATAGGCCGCGCACCTGACATCGAATCGTGGCTGACTGCCACCCAATCAAGGAGATCATTTATGAAAACAAGCAAGAAACTCAGACGTCTGTATGTGCCTGCCTTAGCCGGTGCGCTACTGTCAATCGCTGCGCCGGCAACGGCCCATGCTGAGGCCTTTCCGGAACACGCGATCAAGCTGGTCGTGCCCTGGTCGCCAGGCGGAGCAACCGATGTGCTGGGTCGTATCCTGGCCAAAGGGCTGGCGGCTCAGTTGAAGCAGACAGTGGTCGTGGAAAACAAGGCGGGCGCCGGCGGTAATATCGGTACAAGCGCATTTGTGCGTGAGAAAGCGGACGGCTATTCGCTGTTGGTGGCCACCAGTTCGACCAATGCGGCCAACCCGCATTTATACAAGCGGCTGGGTTTTGATGCGCAAAAGGACTTTGCCCCGGTTGCATTTGTGGCCAATATTCCAAATGTGCTTGAAGTACCCAAGGACTCGCGCTTTGCTTCAGTGGGCGATCTGCTCAAATTTGCCAAAGAAAAGCCGGGAGAGCTCAATTATGGATCTGCCGGCGTGGGCTCATCCCAGCACCTTGCCACGTCGCTGCTGCAACACATCACGGGCGCCAGCTTTACGCATATTCCCTACAAGGGTAGCGGCCCGGCGGTGAGCGATTTGCTGGGCAAGCAGCTTGATTTCATGATTGATACAGGCTCTATGGCGCAGGTCAAGGGTGGGAACCTGAATGCGCTGGCCGTGGCATCGAAAAAACGCATCGCGTTTTTGCCCGACGTGCCCACGTTTGAAGAAGCAGGCATCAAGGATATGGTGGCCTCAGCCTGGTATGGCATTGTTGCTCCAAAGGGCACTCCGGCAGATGTCGTCGATACCTTGAATAAAGCGATCAATAACGCGATCAAAGATCCCCAAACCCGCGCCCAGCTCGAAGGCATGGGCGCGCAGGTTGTAGAAGGAGACAACACATCAGCCGAGTTTGGCGCATTCATTCAATCTGAAATAACGCGTTACGCCGAACTGGTGAAAATGTCAGGCGCCAAGCCCGAGTAACTGCCGGTATGCTCTGGCGATGTTCAAACGCGGGGCCAGCGTTGCTATTGATTTATGCAACAACGGCGAATGCATAATGCCGGTAGCCGGGTGGCTCCAGGCTGTTGGCCGCCCGGCGTTATCGATATCAGTGAGACGATATCGGCTCCACGGCATCGGTTTCACTTATCGCGAACGTGTCAGCGCAGATATAAGGTCGCGCCGGGCTTAAGCGATGCCTTGCGACGCGTTTAACTGCCGGCGGCGCTGCCGTGTGAATCGCTTTGGTAGGCTTCGCCAGCCTGCAGCATGCTCAAGATGGCGTCTTCGCCAAAGCCGGCCTCGGCCAGAATCTGCCTTGTGTGCTGGCCAATATGCGGGGCATGATGGCGCAGCGTCGGCGAAAAACCGGTCATGCGGACTGGCACATTGAGATGTCGTATCGTTCCCTGCGTGGGATGCTGCTGCTTTTGAACCAGGCCCACATCAGCAATATGCGGATCCGACAGCAGGGAAGAAATGGTATGGCAAGGCATGCAGGGGATGTCGTACTGCGTGAGCCGCTCCAGCCAGTATTGCGTACTACGCTTGGCCATTTCTTGCGCACGCAGTGAAAAAAACTCGGAAATGTGATCAATTCTGTTGATGGCCCGGTTAAAGCGCGAGTCGCACTTGAGCTGCGGTCTGCCCATTGCATCGAACAGGGCCAGTACCTGGGCATCGGTATTGGTCGTGATACAGATATAGCCATCACTGGTTTTGACCGGGCGAGCGTTTTCATCAAGCAAACGCTTGTCGCCGCTGGACGAGATCGGGGGGTCAAAAGATTCACCGTACAGATGCTCGCTGAGCACCAGCGTGGCATAACTTTCAAACATCGGAACTTCAATCTCCCGTGGACCGGGATCCCGGGTTTGTGCATAGAGTGCGACCACAATGGCATTGGCCACCATGAGCGCAGCCGTTCTGTCCACCACCACATAAGGCACATAGCGCGGCTCCTTGCCATTCTGAGCAAACAGGGATGCCAGTGCCGTCGCGCCCTGCAAGATGGAATCATAGGCAGGACGGTTGGCATAGCGCCCCTGGCTGCCGAAGCCGACGATGTTGCAATAAATCAGATCGGGATTGACGCTACTTAGCGCACTGAACGAAATGCCCAGCCGGGCCATGGCGTCTGTTCGCATATTATGGATGACAATATGCGACTGGGCGGCAAGTTTCATGAACGCAGACTTGCCCCGTTCTGTTTTGAGGTTCACGCAAATGCTGCGTTTGTTACGGTTCATGTGCATGAACTTGCCCGACATGCCGGGGGTGGGGGAATGCCCGGAGATCCAGCGTATGATGTCGCCCGATTGCTGCTCCAGCTTGATGACGTCTGCTCCGTAGTCCGCCAGCGTCTGTGTGGCATAGGGTCCGACAACGGCTGAGGTCAGGTCCAGAATGCGTACGCCCGCCAGCGGTAACTGGTGTGGTGTCTCTTTATTCATGGGAATTGACCGGGGCCCGACCCTGCAGGCAAAAATGCTGACGGTTTCACGATTGTCATTCCTCCCGAACAAATATATAGTTATCAATGGCAACCTTATATGGTTGATTAATGAAACTATATCACGTTTGGGGGAACTTCAGCGATGAGATCGTGCCGTTTTGCCCTGTGCCCGACAAAGGGCAGGCTCGACGCGTGTGCGGGGGAAGGGGCGGCAAGCGCATTGCCCTGTGTACAGCACAAAAAAACCGACGCCTTCCTGCTACCTGCTTTGCGCTTACGGCTTACGGGCCGGCGCCTCGGTGTTGTCCTTTTTGCGACCTGGATGCAGATCCATCAGAATTTTTGTGCGAAAGATCAGCTTGTCTACGATCACGTCAAACTGCTCCTTTTCCTGTGGCGTCAGTACGTCCAGAATTTCATTGTTCCTGCGCAGGGCGATGGGAAACGCGCTGGCATAGAGCTTTTCTCCTTCTTCCGAAAGCGACAGCTGGATGCTGCGACCGTCGCTGTCACTGCTTTTACGCTGGATAAGGCCGCGCTCTGACAAACTGGCCACCGCTTTGCTGGCGCGGCTTTTGTCAATGTTTGCTTCCTTTGCCAGTGTTTTCAATGACATGGGGGCAAAGGCGGCCAGCAGGCCGATAAAGCGCCAGCTCTGCTTGTCCAGGCCGAACAGATCCTGGTTGATAGATTCGGCCAGCGTGCTGCTTAAAAATGCCAATCGGTTCAGGCGATACGAAAACAGTTCTTTGATGTTTTCAGGTTGCTTCATGGTGATCATCGTCTTTATGTTTCCAATGTACTGAATCATGCGGGATATGATAAAAAAAATCAACAAAAATAGTTGAATAAAGAAACTATATGGTTTACGATTTGCTTAATGGTTGAAAAATTCAACTAGTTTGTCATCGATTCTAGCTGAGACTGCCGTCTGGTCTGGCGGCAAATATCAGGCAACACCTATTCTTTTCTACTCATTGTTCTCAGGTCGACACTGCATGAAAACCCGTATTACCCAAATATTGAATATTGAATATCCGATTATCCAGGCTGGCATGAGCTGGGCATCGTCCAGCGCTGCGTTGCCGATAGCGGTCTCCAATGCGGGTGGGCTTGGCATGATTGCTGCCGGACCGATGTATGAGCAGGATTTTCGCAAGGTGCTGCAAGCGGTGCGCGCCGGCACCGATAAACCCTTTGCGGTCAATATCCCGCTGTACCGGCCTGGGGCCGAGGCTTTTCTGGACATGGCCTATGAATTTCGGGTTCCCGTCATTTTTGCATCGCAGGGCGGACCTAAAGCCCACCTTGCCCGTTTTCGGGAGATCGGGACAAAGTGGGTCCATGTGGTGTCCACGCTGGAGCATGCAGGCAAGGCCGCAGCCGCGGGTGTTGACGCCCTGGCCGTGGTGGGCGCCGAGGCTGGTGGGCATCCGCCAGCCAATGAAGTGAGTTCGCTGGTTATCGTGCGCAAGGCCGCCCGGGATTTTGCGCTGCCGATCGTGGGCGGCGGCGGTGTCGCCGACGGTTATGGCATTGCCGCCATGCTTGCACTGGGTGCCGATGCCGTGCAACTGGGAACCCGCTTTCTGATGACAGAGGAGGCCAGTGTCCATGATGCTTACAAGTCCGTGGCGCTGGCAACGGGCGTGGATGGCACTGATCTGGTCGGTCGCAAGGGGTTGCCGGTCAGAATGATTCGCAATGATTTCGCTGCGCATATGCAGCAGATCGATTTATCGGCCTGCGACAAACAGGAATACGAAGCCCAATTTCGAAAAAGCACGCTCAGGCAGGCCGCGCTGGAAGGCGATGTGGCATGGGGCAAAGTGGAGCTTGGCCAATCGGCCGGGCTGGTAGACAGCATTGTGCCGGTCAGCCAGCTTATGCAGCAACTGGTGGCTGAACTGAATGACGCCCGGCGCGCCCTGAGTGAAATATGAAGTGCACTATGAAGTGGAATATGAATTTTACGAACGGAAGGAAATAGCATGTCTGTCTTGCTGACTGAAATTGAAAACAATGTTCTGACCATCAGTCTGAACCGGCCTGAAAAACACAATGCCCTGAATACGGCGCTGACCCAGGCGCTGCTCGATGCCCTCAAGGATGCAGAGCGTGATCCCCAGGTCAGGGCGATTATCGTGCATGGCAACGGCAAGTCTTTCTGTGCGGGAGCTGACACGACAGAGTTCAGCAGTCTGACGCCGGCCGCATCAGAGCAGGTGCTGGACCGTGCGGATCTGACAACGGCATTGCATTTGTCATTTTCAAAAATTGCCAAGCCGATTATTGCTGCCGTGCATGGCAACGCGCTGGGCGGCGGCGCTGGGCTGGCGCTTGCCTGTGATCTGGTCGTGATGGCTGAAGATGCCCGTTTTGGCTACCCTGAACTGAAGCACGGAATTGTTGCTGCAGTAGTGCTGGCCAATCTGGTGCGACAGCTGGGGCAGAAAAGAGCCTTCGAACTGGTGGCGATGGCCGAACCAGTGAGCGGTCAGCGTGCCTTTGAACTTGATCTGGTCAATCGAGTCTGCCCGGCCGCAGACGTACTGGGCGAGGCCCGGATCTTTGCCGAGAAACTGGCCAGTTGGAGTCCTGTGGCGATGGCGACGACCAAACGCACATTCTATCGCGCGGCAGACCTGGCCCTTGAAGAGGCACTGGCTGTGGGCCGTGATGCGAACGTCATGATGCGCGGGTTCGGCAAACCATGAAGGCAAATAGCATGCGACCACTGGAAGGGCTGAAAATACTCGATCTGTCACGAGTACTGGCATGCCCGTTTGCCTCTATGATTCTTGCTGAAATGGGCGCGCAGGTAATCAAAGTGGAACAGCCGGTCACCGGTGACGAAACGCGTCATTTCGAGCCGCGCGTGACAGGGGAGCATGGCAGCGAATCAGCCTACTTTTTTGCATTTAACCGCAGCAAGCAATCGATGACCGTCAATCTGCGATCGCAAGAGGGACAGAAAATAATCAGGGAACTGGCGCGCGAGGCCGATGTGTTCCTGGAAAATTTTCCGGTCGATACCCTGAAAAAATACAATCTGCACTACGATGCCATCAAGGAGCAGAACGAGGACATCGTCTATGTGTCGTGCACCGGCTTTGGCATGACAGGACCGTATGCGCCGCGCAAGGGCTATGACACGGTTTTTCAGGCGATGGGCGGCATCATGAGCCTGACCGGAGAGCGTGGTGGCGGTCCTGTCAAACCCGGCTTGCCGGTCGCTGACCTGACTTCGGGGCTATGGATTGTGATTGCGATTCTGACTGCCATGGTCGGCAAAGACCGAACGGGTCATGGCTGCCATGTGGATTTTTCCATGTTCGACGGGCAGGTTGGCTTACTATCACTGGCTGCCGCCCGTTATTTTTCGCTGGGCGAAGTGCCGGCCCGGCTGGGCACCGAACATCCCGGGCGGGTGCCTTCTGCTGCCTTCGAATGTGCCGATGGCAGGTGGGTGCAGATCACCGGCAGCGACCAGCACTGGATACCCCTGTGCGAGCTGCTCGGACTGGATAAATGGGCGGCAGACGCCGTGCTGGCAAAGAATGCCGAGCGGGTGCGACGGCGCAGCGAAGTCATGCAGGGGTTGCAGCAGGCCATTGGCAAGCTGGATCGTGACCGGCTTTGCCAGTTGTGCGACGAACGTGGTGTGCCGGCCGGCCCGATTCTATCGGTCGATGAGATTTTTGCCGACGCCCATGTGGCAAGCCGGGAGCTGGTGCAGCGTTTTGCCCACCCCCAAGTGGGTGAGTTTGAAGGGATTGCCGTACCGTTTAAATTCACAGGATACGACAACCCGGTCATGGGACGGCCACCCCTGCTGGGCGAGCATACAGATCATATCTTGATGGAAAAACTCGGACTGACTGAAGCACAAATCCGAGGCTTGAGGCAACTCAAGGCAATTTGATATTACGGCTGGCATATCCGGTTGTATTTTTGCGGATCTGCCATTACAACGCCATTTTCGACTGATGCAAAAATCAGCTATACAGGAGACAGATATGTTCAACTATTTTTCCAGCGGCAACCGGCTCTTTGCCGGCGCCATAACGATACTGGCGGCGGGCGTCATGCACACAGCGCAGGCAGCCGGCTTTCCGGATAAACCAATTACGTTCATCAACCCGTATGCTGCCGGTGGACCGGCTGATATTCTGGCGCGCATAGTGGCAAAGCAAATGAGTGATGTGCTGGGCCAGTCCATTATCATCCAGAGCAAACCGGGTGGCGGCGCAAGCATTGGCGCCGAGTATGTTGCTCGGGCCAAACCCGATGGCTATACCGTGCTGTTCGGCACAGCAGCTGCGCATGTAGTGACGCCCCTGATGCAAAAGGTGCAGTATGACGGCATCAAGGACTTTACCTTTGTCGGCATGGTCGGCAATATTCCGAATGTGTTAACCGTTGCGGCCGATTCGGGTTTGAAATCGGTCGATGAGCTGATCAAGGACAGCCAGAACAATCCGGAAAAATATACCTATGCCTCGGCCGGCAACGGCAGTTCACCCCATCTGACCGGAGAAAATTTCAAACAGAAAACGCAGGCTAGATTACTGCACGTCCCCTACAAGGGGGCGGCGCCTGCATCGACAGATCTGGCCGGTGGACTGGTCAAGGTCGGTTTTCTGAACTTGCCCGCGGTGTTGCCGTTCATCAAGCAAGGCAAGCTGCACGCGCTTGCGATTGCCGCCAACAAGCGCTCCCCCGCGTTGCCCGACGTTCCAACCATGGACGAACTGGGTTACGACGGCTTCAAGGGCTCGAGCTGGTATAGCATGGCCGTACCGGCCAATACCCCCAGGGAAGTGGTCGATACTTTGTACGCCGCATTGAAAAAAGTCTCGGAAAGTCCTGACACGATCAGTATGTACGAGAAGCAGGGCGTTGAACCGTTTCTGATGGATAGCAAGGCGGCAAGCGACTTCGTTGCCCAGGACCGTGAAAGAATAGAAAAGCTGCTGAAGGCGGCCAATATTACAAGCAAATAAGGATACGACAAATGTCATATGAAACGATTGAACTGACGGTAGAGGAAAATGGTGTGGCCACTGTACTGTTGAATCGTCCGCAAAGCAGAAACGCGCTGAATGTGAGAATGTGTTCAGAACTGGTCAGCGTCACTGAGCAGATCGAACAGGACGAACGCATTCGCGTGGTGGTTTTCCGTGGCGCGGGCCCGGCGTTTTGTGCGGGCGCAGATCTGAAAGAGCGCAAGGATATGACATTGTCCGATATGACGGCCAGACGGGTAGCCGGTTTTGCCGCCTATGATGCGATTGAAAAACTGTCGCGTCCCGCTATTGCGCTGGTGCACGGTCCGGCTTTTGGCTCCGGTTGTGAAATTATCGCTGCGTGCGACTTTGCCTGGGCAACGCCCGAGGCCACCTTCCGTTATCCGGAAGTGAGCTGGGGTACGGTGGGCGCTACCCAGCGCATCAGCCGGATTGCCGGAATCCGCACTGCCAAGGAACTGCTCTTTAGCGGTCGTGTTTTCGTTGCGCAGGAGGCGCGCGAGTACGGTCTGATCAATCGGGTTGTCCCGCAAGATACGATTGCTGAACAGCTGATGCAAATGGCTGGGGATATTGCAAATGCAAAACCACTGACGGTCAAGCTGACCAAGCATTGCATCAATGCCGGGGTTGAAACGACTCGCGAGGGCGCCATGGCGATTGAACTGCTGGCAATTGAAAAGAACCTGCGCAATAGTGACTGGAAGTCCGCCATATCCACATTCGGCAGCGTAAAAGGAGCGTGATCATGTTGCCCAGAGGCAGGATCCTGAGCGAGGTGTTGGTCCACACCGTGGCTGCATATCCCGACAATGATGCTTTTATCGATAGTGAATCGCGCGAGACCTGGCGGACCTTGTCGGCAAAGGTGGACCGTACTGCAGCTGCTTTGTGGCAACGCGGTGTTCGCAAAGGCGATCACGTGGCGGTGATGCTGGGCAATAGTGTGCAGTGGCTGCAGACTTTTTTTGCATGCGCCCGGATCGGCGCCGTAACCGTACCCATCAATACGCGCTTCAAGAAGGAAGAACTGGCCTTTTGTCTGAAACAGGCAGATGTCAAGGCCATTGTATTGACGGAGAATTTCCTGGGCATTGACTTTTCGGCATTGCTGGGCCAGGTGGAGCCGGCCCTGGCCGTGGACTTGCCCGGAGAGGTATTGCCAAACCTGACTCAGGCACTCATGTTTGACACGGCATCGGTGCCGGCCGGGGCGATCGACTTTGAGCGGTTGATTGCCAGTGTCAGCGAAGAAGACATCAATGCCTGCTACGCCCAATGTGGCAGCGTCAAACCGGATGATATCCTGCTGATTCAATACACCTCTGGCACGACGTCGTTCCCAAAAGGCGTCATGCTCAGCCATGACAATATGCTCTCGGATGCCTATGCGGTGTCGCTGCGCATGGGCATTAGACCAGAGGACCGTTATTTCAGTATCCGGCCGTTTTTCCATGTGGCCGGTTCTACCTTATCGATACTGGTTTCCGTAAGTACCGGATGTTGTCTATTGACCTTGCCTAAATTTGATGTATCGCGTGTCCTGGCCATGCTGCAGCGGGAGAAGTGCACCCTGACTTCAGGCAACGACACGATCTTTCTTATGCTCATGGGGCACCCGGAGTTTGATGCATCAAGATTGCATTTGCGTGGCGGGTGGGCTGCCGCAGGCCCCGAGGTCATGCAGAAAATCCACGACCAGATGAAAGTGCCGAACCTGTGCAATGCCTATGGCCTATCGGAAGCCTCTCCCAATGTGGTCATGTCCAGCTGGGACGACCCACTGCCATTGCGCACCGAAGGCTGGGCATTACCCCACACGGGCGTGCAGGTGCGGATTATGGATACGAACACAGATGAAATAATGCCTGCGGGTCAGGCCGGCGAGATTCAGGTAAAGGGCTGGAGTGTCATGCGCGGATACTACAACTTGCCCGAGGTCACTGCCCGGACTTTTACCGAAGATGGCTGGCTCAAGACAGGCGATCTTGGAAAAATGGATGAGGCAGGGCGCCTGAAGATGGTTGGCCGGTTAAAGGACATCTTCCGTGTTGGTGGCGAGAACGTTGCGCCCACGGAAGTGGAGGGGTTTATTCTGATGCACGAGGCCATTGAACTGGCCCAGGTGGTGGGTGTCCCCGACGAGCGGCTCGGAGAAGTACCTGCCGCTTTCGTTATACTGAAACAAGGACATAGCTGCACGCCCGACGAGCTCATTGCCTGGTGCAAGCCGCGCATTGCAAATTTCAAGGTGCCACGCTACGTGCGGGTCGTGGACAGTTTTGATCAAATCGGCATGACCGGAAGTTCAAAGGTACAGAAAAACAAACTGCGCGCGCATGCCATTGCCTTGCTGGGATTGACGGAGCAGACAAAATGAGCGATATCGTAATTTGTGAATGCTTCGCCCGGGACGGTCTGCAACATGAACCTGTCATGCTGCCGCTGGCTACCAAGATCGCCCTGATCGACCGTTTTACCGATATGGGGCTGACACGGATCGAAGCGACCTCCTATTCGAACCCGAAAGTGATTCCGCAGTTTGCCGATGCCAGCGAGGTGCTCTCCGACATACAAAGACGACCTGGCGTGTTTTACAAGGCCACATGCGCCAACGTGCGGGCCGTGGAGCGTGCGCTGATAGACTCGGGCAAGGGGATTGGCGCCAATGAGATCAGTTTGCTGGTGTCGGCCACGGATAGTCATTCGCTGAAAAACCTGAAGCGCACGCGTGCGGATCAGTGGAAGAATATTGCGGATATGGTCGCCGCTGCCAGCGGACAATATCGCCTGGTAGGAACGATTTCCATGGCGTTTGGCTGTCCTTTCGAAGGGCAGGTCAGCGAACTGGAGGTGCTCCGTGAAGTCGAGAAATTCAGCAATGCAGGTGTGCAATTGGTGGCCTTGGGAGATACCACGGGAATGGCTGTACCTGCGGCAACCCAGCGGCTTTTTGCCGCAGTTATCAGAGAATTTCCTCAAGTGGTGCCCGTCGCTCATTTTCATGACTCCCGCGGTACCGGCATGGTCAATTATCTTGCTGCCTACGAGAGCGGCGTGCGCTATTTTGATTGTTCCATGGGCGGTGTCGGCGGCCATCCTTCCAAGGTGAAATATGGGGGCGGCTTTACCGGCAATGTCTGCACCGAAGACTGGATCAATCTGCTTGAATCCATGGGCGTGGACACGGGCGTTGATCTGCAGCGCATGCTGGATGCGTCTGCCTATTGCGAGTCTGTATTGGGCCGGGCGTTACATTCGAAAGTGGCCTTGAGCGGGCTTAACCCGTTGCTGGCGTTGAACGAAAAGCCGGCCACCTGATTGATGCGGTTGCCTAAGTAGCAGGCCGTCGCTATTGCACTGTTGAAGTCAACGCCCCTTGAATACAGCTTTGCGTTTCTCCAGAAACGCCGCCCGAGCCTCGTGCGCATCTTCTGTTTTCGCTATGGCAGCTGTCATATCCTGCTCGTAGCGATAACCATCGCGCAAACTCATATCTTCAATCGCATTGGCCGTTTGTATCAGAAGCTGAATGGACAGCGGGCTTTTCTCGGCAATCACCCGGGCGATGTCCATTGCCGTCTCAAGCAGTGCTTCATCTGGCACGCAGGCTTCGACGATGCCAAGCCGGTACAGCTCGTCGCCGCTTACACGCATGCCGGTGAGCATCATCCGGCGAAGGCGGGAATGGCCAAACAAACGTTGTGCATGACGAACGCCACCGAGCAGACCCACGTCTACTTCGGGAAGGCCCAACTTTGCTGAATGTCCGGCAACCAGGATATCGCTTGAGGCCACGATGCCAAGACCCGCGCCCAGCGCCGCGCCATTTATCGCACTGATCACCGGCTTTGAGCATTCTCGGATTGCGTGGAATGCTTCGCGTGTACGGCGCGAGTGCTGGTGCAAGCCGCCAGGATTGGCGGTGATTTCACTGCGGTTTTTAAGATCTGCGCCGGCGCAGAATACTTTGCCCTTGCCGGTCAGGACAACGGCACGCACGTTGCCGTCATCCGAAAACTGATCCATGGCCAATGCCAGGCTATTGAGCATGGATGTGTTGACTGCGTTGACCGGGGGGTTGTCCAGATAAACGACTGCGATGTGATCCTTGATTTGGATATCCAGGGCTTCCAGCTGATTCATAGTGTGTCCTTGATTGGGTTAAATAACAGACTGCTCTTTCAATCGGGTAATGTCGCTGTCGGAGTACCCGAGAGCGGATAGCACGTCCCGGTTGTGCTGGCCAAGCGTAGGGGGTGCAAGGTCAAGCTTGAGATCGGTGTTGCGAAATCTGAAGGGATTGACAACCTGGGGGATCTCTGCGCGCAGCGGATGCGCAAATTTTTTGAGAAGCCCGCGGTGTTCTACTTGCGGGTCTTTGAATACTTCAGCAATATTGTTGATGGGCCCCGACGGTACGCCGGCCACCTCCAGGGCCTTGAGCAGCACGCTCTTGTCCTGTTTGGCCAGCGCCTGATCCAGAAACAGATCCAGTTCGGGCAAATTGACAACACGCGCGGCATTCGTCCTGAATTTGTCTGATTCGGCCATTTCAGGATGGCCGAGGATATGGCACAGTTTGGCAAATTGACTATCGCTGCCGACGGCCAGGATGATTTGTCCATCTTTGCAGGTATATACGCGTTGCGGTTGAATGTTGGGATGGTTGTTGCCCCGTCGTACCGGAATCTGATCAGTAAGAAGATAGTTCATTGCCTGATTGGCCAGCAGCGACACCTGAACATCGAGCATGGCCATATCGATATATTCGCCCTGACCGGTTTCGTTGCGATGGACCAGTGCCGAGAGAATGGCAGACGAGGCGTATACCCCCGTGATCAGATCAATGAGGGGGATGCCGATTTTTTGCGGACCGCCTCCAGGCTTGTGATCCGCTTCGCCTGTCACACTCATGATGCCGCCCATGGCCTGGATCATGAAGTCGTAGGCCCCCTGGGATTTTCTGGGGCCCGATTGCCCGAACCCGGTGATCGAGCAATAGATAAGCCGCGGGTTGATTTTGCGCAAATCATCGTAGCCCAGGCCAAGTTTTTCGAGCGTGCCGACCTTGAAGTTTTCCAGCACAACGTCTGCCTGTTTGGCCAGCATTTTGATGATTTCCTGGCCAGCTGCTGATTTTATGTCAACCGAGATAGACTTTTTTCCCCGATTGGCAATCAGGTAATAGCCCGACTCGCGGGTGTCGTTTCCCTGTTCATCCTGCAAAAATGGCGGGCCCCACGCGCGCGTATCATCGCCGGCGCCAGGACGTTCAACTTTGATGACATTGGCGCCAAGGTCAGCCAGAATCTGGCTGGCCCAGGGACCGGCAAGGACTCGACTCAAGTCCAGTACGGTGATATGGGAAAGCGGGTTTGACAACTTTATACTCCTGTTGATTCCATCCAGTTAAACAAAGTGCGGTTGGGCCATCTATTTCGGGGACAGGCCGGCGCCATCAATGACTTTTTGCCATTTGAGCTGCTCTTTGCCGATCAATGCCTCTATTTCCTGCTGGCTGCTGCCTTCGGCCAGAATGCCCTGTTGCAGTAGTTTGTCTTTGACTTCAGGCTCTTTGATGGCATCGTTAACGGCCTTGTTCAGAATGCTGACGATGCTGTCAGGCGTTTTCGCAGGAACGGACAGATAATTCATGGGTGAAGCGTCATATCCGGGGAGCGATTTTCCAATCGGCTCTATACCGGGCAGCAGATCCAGGGCTGTGGGCGTGGTTACGCCAAGCGCGGTGAGCTTGCCTGACTTGATGTATGGCATATACACGGCCAGCGTGTCGATGGCCATATCTGTGTTGCCGCCGACCAGATCCTTGAGCGCTTCACCGGTACCCTTATAGGGAACGTGTTGCAGCTTGATTTTGGCCATTGTCTGCAACAGTTCGCCGTTCAGGTGGCTGCTGGCCCCAATGCCTGCACTGGCATAGCGAATCTGGCCGGGCTTGTCCCTGGCAAGCGCAATCAATTCATCGACCGATTTGACCGGCAGATTGCTATTGATGACCAGCACACTGGGAGCAATGGATACCTTGGAGACTGGCTTCAGATCATCAGGCTCGTAAGGAAGCGATTTCATCAAATTGGGGTTGGTAATCTGTGGCCCGGGCGTTGTGTACAGGATCGTATAACCGTCGGGCGCGGACCTGGCGACATAAGCTGCGCCGATGGTTGCCCCTGCGCCGGCCTTGTTTTCAACAACGACTGGCTGCCCAAGCTTTTTAGCCAGTGTTTCGCTGATGATTCTGGCGGTCATGTCCGCACCGCCGCCAGGCGCGAACGGCACGACCATTCTGAGTGGTTTATTCGGAAATGTCTGGGTATCGGCTGCCTGCACGCCAGTGCAGAGCAGCAATGCTGCCATGACAGATGATATGGGAAGAATCGTTTTCATGTTGTCTCCTCGGGAGGCGGTTTACTGGTGGATACGACTTTTATCGAACAATGACCGTATGATTCGGCTGACTGTCCGGGTCGCTTTGGAAGGATTGTTGTTCACCACAATTGAAATGTTTCGCGCAATTTCCGGCTCTACAATGCGAGCAGCCTGAATCTGTCGGTTCTCGACTTCATCTTTGATCGCGTGCCACGGCAAAACGGTGTAGCCGCCTTGTTGTTCGGAAATGCACTTTTGCATCAGGCCCGAATCGGCATCAAGGACGACATTCAGGTGTATCTTTTCTCTTCTGGCCAATTCGTCCAGCTTCATTCGCACGGCGCTGGGTTTGCTCGGCAGGATAAGAGGGATCTGATGCATTTTTTTGAACGGCACGCTTGAGCCTCTGGTGAGCTTGTCGCCGATAGGGCCAACCAGGTAGGACTGCATCTGAATAATAGACTCGTCAGCGTACTGGCTTTCGTTATTGTTTCGATAGGGCAGGCCGATATCTATCTGCTGGGTCAATAGCCAGTTGTCTATTTGTCCGCCGGAGCCTTCCTGGACTTTCAGGCGCACGCCCGGAAATTCTTTTTGCATCAGGAAAAACAGCGGAACGAATATGTTGCGTGACAGTGAAGGCAGCGTACCGATACGTACCAGGCCGCTGAGTCTTTCAGCTTCTTCGCTCACGATTTCAGAAAGCGTGCCCAGGTCTTCCAGTACCTTTTCTACAACCGGATAGATGCGCTGCCCTAGCTCGGACAGCGAAACGCCTCTGCCGTGTCTCTGGAACAGGTAGCCGCCTGCCCGCTTTTCGAGCGTGGACAGATACCGGCTGATCGCCGATTGCGACATCCCCAGCTCAACACCTGCTTTGGTGAGATTGCCGACACGGGCCACAAGAATAAAAATCCGCAACGATTTGATATCCCAGTTAACAGGGCTGTCGCCGGATGTGCTGGCCGTTTTTTCACTGATTGGCGTACTCATGCTAGCTGCCCGCAATATTCAGGCGTTTGATAAGTTCCCCCCAGCGTTGCGTTTCCTTGTCAAAAAATTGTCTGAACTGCTGTCTATCGCGAACTCGAATCACGGTACCAAGGTTCTCAATTTTCTGTGTTGTCTGCGCATCTTGCATTGCTTCTGTAATGGCGTTACTGATTTCTGTCTTTATTGCTTCAGGGGTTTTGGCCGGAATGAATACGCCAAACCAGCTGCTGGCCAGCACATTCGCGATACCCGATTCGGCTATGGTCGGAACATCCGGATGGCTGGGTACACGTTTTTGAGCGGCGACGCCCAGGACTGCGAGCTTGCCCTGTTTCACATAGGGCATCGATTGCATGGTGTCAAAGTACGCGTCTACCTGCCCACCCAGAAAATCCGCAATCGCAGCCGAAGTCCCGCGGTAGGGGACATTGGTAATGCTGATTTTTGCTTTATCCTGGAAAAGCGCAGCGGCAAGATGCGGGCTGGATCCGATTCCGGAGTTGGCAAAGGTGAGTTTGTCCGGATTCTTTTTGGCGTAGTCAACCAGTTCAGTCACAGACTTCACCGGTAAGGATGATCTGACGTAAAGTACATTGGGCGCCTCGGAAATCTGCAGCAGGGGTTCCAGATCCTCTGTGTTATACGGCAGAGACTTGAGCATGAACTGGTTGGTCACAGTACCCACACTCCCTATCAGGATCTGATAACCGTCCGCTTTGCCGTTGGCCACTGCCGCAGTGCCGATCGCTGCGCCGGCGCCGGGTTTGTTTGCCACGACCACTGGCTGGTTCCATTTCTTGCCGAGCTTGTCGGCCAGTATGCGTCCGATCTGATCTGTGATGCCGCCCGCAGAATAGGGGACAAGGATCGTTACCGGTTTTTCGGGAAAAGGGGCTGCCTGCACCGCTGCAGCCGGTACGAGTAGCAGCATTGCAGCAAAGTTAATGGCTTTTGTCATGTCGGTCTCCAATATGATTGTTTTTATCGATTCTATTTCAGGTGTGTCCGTTTTGATATGTCAAATATGTGATATCTGAATGACGTATTTTGTTATACCTTGAGCAATTGAATCGATTTACTATAGGCGGACACAAACAGAATCGCTTGATGGCAACAGGAGACAAATATTCATGGCATTTGAAATAAATGAACTCATTGCGGAGTCGAACCGGGAATTTGCCGAAAGCGCGCGCGGCCTGATTCAGCGCGAATCATCTTTGGCCAGACTGCGGCGTCTGAGAGATAGCGTCCCGGGTTTTGAGAAGCCGATGTGGGGCAAACTTGCCGCGGCCGGCTGGACCTCGATTTTCATCCCGGAACAAAGAGGCGGTCTTGGACTCGGACTTGATGCTGCAGCAGCCATTGCGACTGCAATCGGCCAAATGCCCATTCCCGAGCCGTACGTTGCCGCCGCGGTCATGCCCGCAGTCGCCTTGCTTGAGCTGGAACCATCGGAGTCGGTGAATAATCTGTTGGTACGCATCGCGCAGGGTGAGCTGATTTGCGGCCTGGCCTGGCAGGAAAAGACAGGCCAGCTGAATGTAGGCGATGCTGCCACCTATCTGACGCCGGACAATTCGCTGTTCAGGTTGAAAGGAAGTAAAAAATGGGTCAGCCCCGGCAGCGGTGCTGACGGCTGGTTAGTACAGTGTTCACGGGGAGACGATGACGTCCTGGTTTGGGTCGAGTGCGCCGATAAGGGTGTAGAAATAGAGAGTGTGCGTCGGATTGACGGCTCGTTCATGGTTCACCTTAAGTTTGACGTTGCCGTTGCACAGGAGCGTATTGTCGCCAGTGGCAGCGCAGTCAGGCCGGCACTGGACAAGGCGCTTGATGCCGGTCGGTTCGTTGCCAGCCACGAATTGCTGGGCATTTCTGCTCAGGCGTTCAACATGACGCTGGACTATCTGCAAACAAGAGAACAATTTGGCAAGCCGATTGGCGCCAATCAGGCATTACAGCATCGGATGGTCGACGCCTACATGCATATTCTGCTATTGTCGGCGTCCCTGAAGGAAACCTGGACTGCCTATTGCAAAGGCGATATCACGCTCTCGGCCGTGGCCAGCCTGGTCAAGGCCCGTGCCGATCAGGTTGGCGTGTCCGTGTCAAAGCTGGCGGTCCAGTTGCATGGAGCAATCGGATACACGGACGAACTGGATGTCGGGATCTACCTGAAACGTGCCCTTCATCTGTCTGCGTGGCTGGGCAACGAGGACAGGCACCGTCTTCGGTACATCAGCGACCAGCTCAATACGCAAAGTAGCAGCCGCGATAGCAGCACTAGCTGCGAAACAGTGAATGTGGCCGCAACCGAGCAATATGAGGATCTGAATGAAATGGCTGACAGGGATTTTGCATCCATGGTCCGTCGCTTTCTGGTGGATCATTACCCATCGTCCTTGCGGCATGTTGCCCGGCGTCTGTACTGGTCTGAAGTCAAGGACTGGTACCATTTGCTGTCCGACAAAGGCTGGCTGGCACCCGCCTGGCCCAAAGCCTTCGGCGGTATGGGGCTTACGCCAGAGAAGCAGCTCATTTTTTTTGAGGAAATGGAAAGATACGGCGTGGCCCGGCTGCCGGACCAGGGCATCATCAATCTGGGACCAGTGCTTATCAAATATGGTACCGCGCAGCAACAGCAGACGTATCTACCAGAAATTCTTTCGGGGGAACATATTTGGTGCCAGGGCTATTCGGAGCCTAACGCTGGGTCTGATCTGGCTTCCCTGAAAACCGAAGCGGTCGCAGACGGCGACGATTTTATTGTCAACGGCCAGAAAATCTGGACAACACTGGCTCACAATGCGACGCATATCTTTGCCCTGGTGAGAACAGACAAGACCGTCAAGAAGCAAGCGGGTATCAGTTTTCTTCTGATCGATCTGTCTTGCCCCGGTATCAGCGTGTCGCCCATTACCAATTTGCTGGGCGATCAGGAGTTCTGCGAGGTATTTTTTGATAACGTGAGGGTGCCGCAAGCCAACCTTGTTGGCCGGCTCAATGAGGGATGGACAATCGCCAAGGCTCTGCTGGGTTTCGAACGTATTTTTGCAGGAAGCCCGCAACAGTCACAACACGCCTTTTCGATACTGACTACACTGGCGCGCAAGGAAAATCTGTTTGCAAGTGAATTCTTTTTGCAGCGCTATGCGCAATTGCGAATGGATATTGCAGATCTGGAAAGCCTGTTTTCGATGTTTGCCGGGTACGTAAAGAATGGGACGGATTTGCCGCCTTCGATATCGTTGCTGAAAATATGGGCTACCGAAACCTATATGAGAATCGGCCAGGAGCTTGCCCGTGCTGCAGACGAGCACGGCGGCCAGTTTGACGACACCCATTATGAAGACGGCACGGTGATCAACAGCCTGGCGCCTTTTACACATTCGATGGTGACGACCATTTATGGCGGCACCAATGAGATACAGCGCAATATCGTTGCCAGGCACGTTCTGAATCTGCCAACTTGATGCAAAACGGGAAAATGGCAAGGTCGGTCGGCTTTGTTTTATCAGGAAAAACGCGCAGGCAACAGGCCATGGTGCAGCGGATTGACTGCATTGTCGGCAATCAGCGCTGCCAGATACTGGCCCGATGCCGGTCCCAGTTGAAAGCCGCTGGATGAAAAACCACAAGCGTAATACAAATTGTCCACCGATGCACTGGGCCCGATGATGCTGGTGTGGTCCGGCGCATAGCCATCAATCCCGGACCAGGCCCGTGTAATGCTTACATTCTTCAGAAATGGAAAAAGATCAGTCACAATGCGCGCGCTGTTGGCCAGTCGTGAAAATTCCAGTTCAGCATGGTTTTGCCTGGCATCGGCTTCACACGCCAGCGCCCCGCCGATGACGACTGTGCCATTGCCAAACTGCTTGAAGGACAGGCCGCGACTGGTGGCGCCCAGGACCGGATTGATAAAATGCGGTACGCGCTGGGTCACCATGAGCATCAGGCCGCCAGGCGTGACCGGGATATCATCCCCGCAAAGGCGCGCCAGCTCGGCGGTCCAGGCGCCGGCACACAGCAGTAGTTTCTCGCCGGTAATGGTGTGCTCTTGAGTGCGCACGCGCCAGTGATTGCCGCTTTTTTCTATCGCATTGACGGGTGATTGTTCCCGTATCTGTGCGCCGTATTTGCGGGCCTGACGGGCAAATGCCTGTACGATCAGATAGGGAAAGGCAAAACCGTCAGTGCTGACCCACAGGGCGCCCTGAACGTGCGCGGCGATAGCCGGTACGATCTGTCGCACCTGGTCCCTGTCTATGAGTTTTTCGTGATCAAAACCGTGTTGGGCAAGCAGATCCCGGCGTTCGCGCAGAATCTGCATGTCTTGCCCGGATTCGGCAATCTTGATTTGCCCCGTTCGCACAAAGGCGCCATCAAAATCGTGCAGAAAATCAAGTGTCTGCCACAGTGTCGAGGACGCCAGGGAAAGGGGGATTTCCGGCAATACTCGTCCCAGGGTTCGCACACCACCGGCATTAACGCCCGAGGCGCAGCGGCCACAGAAGTCCCTTTCAAGCAAGATAACCGAGAGGCCCTTCTTTGCCAGGAAATAGGCTGTGGCAACGCCATGAATGCCCCCACCGACAATGATGACATCACATTTGACATGGTGACTCATGGGTTGCCCTGGTCGTGCAGTTACACGGCCGCCGAGACGATGATCTCAACCAGCAGCTTGGGGGCAGCCAATTTGGATTCACCAGTGGCGCGTGTGGGCGCAGTGCCTTCAGGAAACCAGCTGTCCCAGACTTCGTTCATGCCTGCAAAATCCCGGTCAATGTCCTTGAGCCAGATCTGCGCAGTCAGGATCTTGTCTTTGGATGAACCGTGTGCTTGCAGATGTTTTTCAATTTTCGCCAGAATGCTGCGGGTCTGTCCCTGTACGTCCTCGTCAGGATTGTCGCCTGTCAGGCCACTCAGAAAAAGAATGCCGTTGTATTTGACGACGCGGCTCATCCGCTTGTTGGTTTCGAAACGTTCTATTGTTGACATCGTTTACTCCTGTGAAAAAATCAGAATTCGGAATGTGTGGCGCAGGCCAGCTCTGCCAGTGTAACCGGCTTGAGCGGTGCGCGGATCCGGTAGTAGCCGACCTGATCCTGCGCAACCTTCAACTGATCGGCAATCACTTCGGTCACCGTGAGCCCGCACATGCGACCCTGGCAGGGGCCCATCCCGCAGCGACTGAACGACTTTGCCTGATTCGGTCCCATGCAGCCTTGCTGGACAAAGTCCCGAATTTGCCCGGCAGTCACTTCTTCGCAGCGGCAAACAATCGTGTCGTCATGAGGAATCCGGTTCTCGCGTTTGGGCATATAGGCGGCATCCAGAAACGGGCGCAGCGCCATGTCCTTTTTCAGTCGTGATCGCAACGGCGTGCTGCGGTTCTCAAGTGAATCTGCTAGCACGGGGTTTAATCGGGCATCGACGGCCAGTGCGGCAAGCTCGCCGCGGGTAACGGCAGCCTGGGCGCCGGCAATGCCCTGGCCATCACCGGCAAGGTAAATGCCGTCAAGCTCGTGCAGCCGGCCCCACGCATCTGCTTTGGGGATCCAGCAGGCGCCGGTGTCGGACCAGTCGTGTGCGGCGCGCAACAGCCAGGTAAATTGTGTATTGGGAACGACGCCCTGGTGCAGCAGTACCAGATTGGTATCGAGCTCATGGGTTTGCCCCTGGTGTTCAAATGAGATCGAACGCACGCTGGCCTCGCCCAGCACGCGCAGATTCTGCACCCCGCGATAGAACGGGATCTTTTTTTCCTTTATGGCGTTGATCATGGACAAGCCCTTGCGGATGTCACCAAATGCAGCAAGCCCCGTAAGCAACGCCGGACTGGCCTGAAAAATATCCTTGCCCGAACTGGTGTCCAGTACGGCGGCAATCTGCACATTGGCCCGCAAATACTGCCAGCAAATCAGATAGAGCAGGGGGCCGCAGCCGGCAATGACAACGGGTGTGGCCGGCACGGTGCCGGACCCCTTGAGCAATACCTGTGCAGCGCCGGCGCCCATAACGCCAGGCAGGGTCCAGCCTGGAATGGGGAAGGGGCGCTCCATGGCCCCCGTGGCCAGAATCACTGCATCGGCCGTCAGTGTATGCGTCTGCCCCTCGTGCAGATAATGGAGCTGGCGCTCGCGTGTCAGGTTCCATACGGTTGCGCCGCGCAGGTGTTGCGCGCCGCAGGCGGCAAACTGCCCGGCCACGGCCGCGCCTGCAGCGTAGTCTGGCCCCAGAATGCCGGCAAGTCCGGTCGTGGTGCCCATGATATTTCGCCAGATCTGGCCGCCGGCCTGGGGCTGTTCATCCAGAACGATGACCGAGTGATTGCGGCTTGTCAGTCTGGCCGCGGCCATCATGCCGGCAGGCCCCGCGCCGATGATGGCGACATTTGTGTGTGTACTCATTGTTCGTCACCTGTCTGGATCACCGTAAACGTGGTCTGGCCCTGCTGCATCCGAATAACCATGCCGTCCTCGATCGTCGTCATGCAGCTTTGCCGGTTTTGCACGCCATTGATCTGCACCAGGCATTCGAAGCAGACCCCCATCTGGCAGTAAGGGGCGCGGGGCTGGCCGCTGACGGGCGAGTCACGAAAATGCAGTACTTGGTTCTGCATCAATGCGGCTGCCACGGTAATACCTTTGGGAGCGTTCAATTGCCGGCCTTCGAAGTCAAAGGAAACGGTCTGGGCAGATGCTTGGCCACTTTCGGTCTGCACGGTTCTGAAAAGTACTGTGTTCATGATTGATCTCTGTTCAAATTGCAGAAGCGCTGGTTGGAGAATGGGGCGATGGTTTGGGCAGCGGTGCCGCGCAAAATCCAGTCGGGAATCGTGAAAACGTGATTGGCCGCCAGTGTGATGCCGCTGTGGCAAGTCACCACGTAGGCACCAGGCATCTCGGACGATTCCTGATAGATTGGCATGCCATCGGGCGACATGATCCGCAGCGCCGCCCAGCATCGGATAATGCGCATGTCGGCCAGCGCCGGGAAATAGTCGATGGCGCGCTGGGCGATGCCCTGCTGTAATGACAATCGTGTTGTATCGTCATAGCCCACGTCTTCCAGCGAGTCGCCGATCTGTATCGTGCCTTCATTGGTCTGTCGCACATGCATGGTGGGATAGGACAGGAACGGGGCACTGCGCTCCCCGATCATGACCTGGCCCTGATTCGGTTTAACCGGCACGTGCAGTCCGACAAATTCACCTAGTCGCTTGTTGCCCAGGCCAGCGCACAGCACCACTTTTTTTGCGGCATATTTTTCGCCGGCGCGTGTAGTCACGACAAAGTTGCCTGACTGATAATCGATATGCTCGACAGGGTTGTTGTAGCGATAGTCCACCCCCAGCTGGCGCGCACCATGCTGCAATGCCGGCAACAGTTTCAATGGATTGGCATGGCCATCCATGGGCGTATAACAGGCGCCAATCACCTTGGGGCCGATTGCAGGAATATATTTGCGAAGCTCTGCGGGCGACATGAACGTGTAGTCATACTTCTCGTCTACCGAGGCCTGGATGTCGCGCATCAGCTGCTGTCTTGCATCCATGTCGGCCTGATTGGTGAAGAATACGAAGCCGCCTGGCTGCTGCAGATAAGGATCGATGCCGGTGCGTTGGGTCAGTTCGCTAGCCAGCGCCGGCCAGTTGCGGGCCGATTGCAGGGTCCATCGGGTGTAGGGAGAAAAGCCGTGGCCTTTTGCCTGCACCCACACGAGCCCGAAATTGCCCCTGGATGCGCGAAAGGCGACGTCGCCTTCGTCAAGCATGAGCACTTTCGCATTTTGACGGGCCAGACCATAAGCGACGCTTGAACCGACGATGCCGCCGCCTATCACAATAATATCTGTGTTGTACATTTCAACCTTTTCCAATCAACACTTTATCCAGGCCCACCAGACGGTCCATGATGATCATCATTATTACCGTTGCAATAATGAGAATTGCCGATACGGAGGTGATCAGGGGATCGATGGTTTGCGCAATATGGTTATACATCCAGACCGGCAGTGTCGTTGTGCCCGGTGTTGCAACGAATACTGTCATGGTCAGTTCATCGAAACTCTGGATAAAAGACAGCAGCCAGCCGCCGGTCAGGCCGGGCAGGATCAATGGCAGTATGATACGGCCATACACATGGCGTTTGCCCGCGCCAAGTGATCTTGCCGCCATTTCAACTTCCCGGTCCATACCGGTAGCCGAGGCCAGAACCAGGCGCAGGGAGTAGGGAAAAATGAAAATGACGTGTGTCATTGTCAGCCAGAATACCGAACCCGACAGCCCGGCGATATTGAAAAATCGCAGGAATGATACGCCCAATACCACATTTGGAATCATGAGCGGCGACATCAGAAATGCGCTGACGGTGTCGCGTCCCGGGAAACGGAAACGGGTCAGCGCCAGTGCCGCTGGCACTGCCAGGCAAACGGCAATGGTGGATGCAAACGAGGCCAGTTTCAGGGACAGCCAGAACGATTGCATAATCCGGGGTTCGTCGGCCACCGCCCGATACCATCGCAACGACAGCCCGTCGCTCGGATAGGAAATGAAGCCTTTGTCTGTGAACGAGACGACGATCACGATGATCAGGGGAGCCAGCAAAAACAGCATGAAAGCGGCATGAAAAAGGAGCGAGAGCGTTCTATTGCGTTTCATCCATTTTCTCCGGCGGAAAAAATCATGCGGTATTTTCTTTCAGTGTAGCGGTTCAGCCCCATGATAATAATGATGTTGGCGATCAGCAGCAGGATCACAATGGCAGCGCCCAGCGGCCAGTTCAGGGAATTGAGAAATTCGTCATAGGCAGCCGTGGCCACCACTTTCAGGCGGCGCCCGCCCAGAATGGCTGGCGTGGCAAACGCCGACGCCGACAGGGCGAAAACGATAATGGAACCTGACAGTATCCCGGGCATCAGTTGCGGGAAAATAATCCGGCGAAAGACGGTAAGCGGCGAGCCACCAAGCGAGCGGCCTGCATACTCCACGGTAGGGTCCAGCTTGCGCAAGGTTGCCCAGATGGAGATAATCATGAACGGAACCATGACGTGCACCAGACCGATGACCATGCCGGTAAACGTGAAAGTGAGGCGGATTGGCGAATCGATCAGACCAAGCAGGAGCAGGGTATCGTTGATGAGACCTTGCCGGCCCATCAGGATGGACCAGCCCAGCGTACGCACCACCACTGAAATTAGCAAGGGTCCCAGTACCATCACCAGGAAGATTCCGCGCCATGGGGCACGCATGCGTGCCAGGATAAGTGTTTCGGGAATACCCAGGACCAGGCAGATGATGGTGACCAGCAAGGCCATGCCGGCAGTGCGCAGGAAAATTTCCCCGTAGTAAGGATCGGAGAAGATCTTTATGTAGTTGCCAAACGAAAAATCCGGGATGATGCCGGTGGTGCCGTTAAAAGCATAGAAAGACAGCAGCGCAACCAGCAGCATGGGAATGATGAGCATGCCGCAAAACAGCAGGAGCGCGGGCGTCAGCAGGACATAGGGTTCTTTACGCATTTGAGCCACCCGTCCTACTGCTGCTCGGCGATAATGCGCAGATCGCAATCCTGCCAGTCCAGCGTCACCGTTTCACCGGGCTGCGCGGTGAGCGTCTTGATCGAGACAAACCACATGCCCAGTGCCGTTTTGACTTCACAGAGCCAGTGCGTGCCCAGAAACACGGCCTCGGACAGCATGCCCGGCAATTTGCCGGCCGTGCCGGGGCCTGCAAAGCCGACATTCTCCGGTCGGATCATAATGTTGGCCTTGCCTGCGCGAAAAGGATGATGTTCCGGCAGGCAGACCGCGAAGGTCAGGCCATCGCTGCTGACCTGATAGCCCTGGGTATCGCTGTGTGCAATCGTGCCTTCAAAAACGTTGGCGCGCCCCAGGAACCCGGATACAAACAGTGTCCTGGGGTTATGGTATACCTCAAGCGGCGGCGCCAGCTGTTGAATGCATCCATCGTTCATCAGCGCAATACGGTCGCTCATGGTCATCGCTTCGGTCTGGTCGTGGGTAACCAGAATTGTGGTAATGCCCAGTTTGCGTTGGATCCGACGCAGCTCGATATGCATGTTCTCGCGCAGTTTGGCATCCAGATTGGACATAGGTTCATCAAGCAGGAGCAGCCTGGGCCGGATTGCCAGTGAACGGGCGATTGCGACACGTTGCCGCTGCCCCCCGGAGAGCTGGGCAGGGTAGCGCTCGCCCATTCCGGTCAGGCTGACCATGTCAAGCACCTGGTCGACGCGCTCGCGCCGTTCGGCTTTGGCCATTTTCCTCATTTCCAGGCCGAAACTGATATTGTCCTGGACAGTCATATGGGGAAACAGCGCGTAGCTTTGGAATACCACGCCGATATCACGCTTTTCGGGCGGCATGTCGGTCAGGTCCATGCCATCCAGAATGACCTGGCCGCAAGTGGGGTCGATGAATCCGGCAATCATTTGCAGTGTGGTCGTCTTGCCGCAACCCGAAGGGCCCAGCAGCGAGACAAACTCACCACGCTCGATGTCAAGATTCATGGATTTGACCACGCGCGCCGAGCCGTAGTCTTTGCCCAGGTTTCTGACAGAAAGAAAACTCATTTACCGCTCCACCGTCCGGTTCCAGCGATCATTCCATTGTGTGCGCACGGCATTGACCTTATCCCAGTCGGTCTTTTCCAGTTTGTCCACCGCCTCGCCGTACACCACGCGTTGCGCGTCCTCTGCTGGCAACTTCACGGTTTTGTTGACAGGCCCCCAGCTTTGGGTGCGCGCAAAAACCATCTGTATTTCAGGCGAGGCAAGATACTGCACCAGTTTCTGGGCCAGTTCAGGCACATTGCTTTTGACAACAGGACAGGCTGCTGTCAGCAGTGCCATGGCGCCTTCTTTCGGATAAACGAATTTGACCGGAAAGCCGGTGGACTTGAATGTTTCAACCCGGCCATTGCCCCACACACCGATAATCGCTTCGCCGTTCTGAAACAGCGAAGTCATGCCGCCGGGCGAGGGTTCCCAGGCCAGCACATTCGGGTTGATTTTTTTGATAATGGCATCAAAGCCGGGATCGGGGTTCTTTTCATTGCCGCCATTGAGTTTGGCAAATTTCACCAGCGTGTGCAGGCCGTATGTATTGTTCAGCGGTGGTATGACCATGCGCTGTTCGAACTGGGGATTTTCCAGATCGTGCCAGGATGTCGGTGGCGTCAGGCCTTCTTTTTTGAAGACCTCTTCGTTGTAGAACAGGCCGGTGGCCACCAGTCCGATACCAAGGGCATTGGATCCCAGGTCAGCGATCGGGTACAGGTCTTTGAATACAGGTGCGCTTTTGTCGATTATGTCGCAGAAGCCAAATTGCATTGCCTGATACATGGGGCCGTCATCGAGCATGACCACGTCCAGTTCAGGATTGCTTTTCTGAGCCTGCAGTTTTCCCAATGTATCGGTCGAGTTGCCCGGAACGTAAACAACCTTGACGTTGTTGGCCTTTTCGAAAGCGGGAAGCACATCTTCTTCAAACGCTTTTTGCGTTGAACCGCCATATGACCCGAGATACAACGTGGGCGTTTGCGCATATACCATCGAGGTTGCCGGAACCAGTAAACCTGCTATGGCAATTGTCATAAGCTTGCGTTTCATCATTTTCTCCGTGGTGGGGGGAACAACTTACGGATAACAATAGAGAACACTGACCGCTATGTAAAATGCTTTTTTTTAGCCCGTCCATAATATGGTGTTATGGCATGTACGCCATTGTTCACCAGGTTAAAGCAGCTTGCCGTTTTGCGCGATTGCCATGGTCACATTTGTTTTGACGTAGTGCACAAAATCTTTGAGCACGCGCAAAGCCGGCTTGTCGGCGCGATAAAGCGCACTGAAATGGACCATCAGTCGCGGTGAAAAATTCCTGAACACAATGTTGTTGCCGATATAGGTTATCACTGTGATGGGGTCCACGATTGCCAGGCAATTGCCTGATTCGACAAACGAGCACATGGTTTGCGACGTGTTGGTGTCAACGCTTGAAAACACCTTGATGCCGTGGGACACCAGTAACAGCCCAAATGCCTGGCGGGTATCCATATCGTGGGAGCCCAGTATCATTGTCTGCCCTTGAAGATCGGTGACGTGAATTTCACTTTTCTGAGCCAGCGGATGATTGCGCGGAATGGCGATCTTTGAGTCCAGCGAGAACAGATGCTCGCCTAGCGGGCTGGGATATTCACTGGACAGAATGACCATACCAAGATCACACTTGGCATTCTGCACCATATCCATGATGGTGGTAGAGGCATGGGTCGTCAGCTTGACCGATAGTTCGGTGTGCATTTGCATGAAGTTGTGCAGCAAGAAAGGCAATGCAGCAGAGGCCAGACAGGGCGCGGCAGCAATATGGAACTGGCCCTTTTGCGCTTTCTGGATCTGGCTGGCAGCATAGGCAATTTCCTGGACGCCGACCAGACTGCGCTCGACTTCCTTGAACAGTTCTTCTGCCTCGTGTGTCGGAAAAAGACGGCCCTGGCGACGCTCAAATAGCGGAAAGCCCACCGAGGCTTCCAGATCCGATATCAAGCGTGTGGTGGCAGGTTGCGAGATGGAAAGAAACTCTGCTGCCTTCGTAACGGTACGGCTGATCATGAGTGCGCGAAATGCCTCGAGTTGTCTAAGTGTCATTGCCTGCTCGAACTGGAAAATATCGATGAATCGTGCCGGGATAGCCCGGCTGGGACGATAAGTGTATTGGGGTATTGATGTATCGTTGCCCTAGGGATAATACTAATTCCCCTAGGGAGAATACCTAGGTTTGGGTGCTCGTGAGTGACGCGTATTCGTTGTGCCAAAGCCAATGTTTTTTGCTTTTCATTGCAAAATACGTGACGCCCCAGGTGATGCATCGTGCTGGCGGTGAAAATATCGTTATAAAACGGCAACGTTGAATTGGCGATCGTGTGGGCGCAGCAGGCTAGCTGCCGCCTGGCGGCGGCAGGCAAACAGCGCAGGAATATGAATATCGCCAGGGCTTCGGAGCAAAGGCTGCCGGTGTGTGTCACTGGCCCCGTTGTCAGACCGGACAGATGATGGCAACGGGGGGCAAGCAATAACAGCGTGGCGTTATGCAGCCTTGCGCAGCCTGCGCAAAACAATGGGCGCCAGCAAAAACAGCGCAGACACGGTCAGAATGACAATGGAAATTGGCGTTTCCACCAGCACGGCCGGGTTGCCCTGGGCTGCCGCCAGTGCCGTGCGCAGCTGGTTCTCTGCCATGGGTCCCAGAATCAGGCCGATCAGGATGGGTGCAATGGGAAAGTCATAGACACGCATGACATAACCCATCAGACCCACAACGACCATGCTGGCCAGGTCAAAGGTTGAGCCCGACACGCCCCAGATGCCGATCATGGCAAATACCAGAATGCCGGCGTACAGCTGTGGCTTGGGAATCAGCAGCAATTTGACCCACATGCCAACCAGCGGCAGGTTCAGAATCAGTAGCATGACGTTACCAACATACAGAGAGGCAATCAGCCCCCAGATGAGTTCCGGGTTGGAGGTAAACAGAAACGGGCCGGGCTGCAGTCCGAAGTTCTGGAACGCTGCCAGTAAAATAGCTGCGGTGGCAGAGGTTGGCAGTCCCAGTGTCAGCAGGGGAACAAGCACCCCGGCGGCCGCTGCATTGTTCGCCGCTTCGGGACCGGCAACACCTTCAATGGCGCCGATGGTGCCGAATTCCTCTTTCTTTTTGCACAACTTTTTTTCCATCGTATAGGACAGCATGGTCGGTATCTCGGAACCGCCGCCAGGCAGGGCGCCCATGGGAAAGCCAATAGCGGTGCCTCGCAACCAAGGCATGAACGAGCGTTTCCATTCCTCTTTGGTCATCCAGATGCCACCCTTGATCGGCAGTACGTCGTCGCTTTGATGCCGGTAGCGGCTGGCAACATAAATAATTTCACCGATTGCAAACAGCGATACCAGCACCACCGTGAGCTCCATGCCATCGAGCAGCGAGCTGGCGCCAAACGTCATGCGCGGCTGCCCGGTCATCTTGTCGATACCTATGACCCCCAAGGCCAGGCCGATGAACAGGGAAATAAAGCCGCGGACCCGCGAGGTTCCCATGACCACCGCTACGGACGTGAAGGCCAGAACGGTCAGCGCAAAATAGTCTGCCGGTTTGAAGTAGAACGCCAGCTCGGCAATGGAGGGCGCAGCAAATGTCAGCAAGAGGGTGGCGATGGTGCCGGCTACGAAGGAACCCACAGCCGCTGTGGCCAGCGCTGCGGCTCCGCGTCCGGAGCGCGCCATTTTGTTGCCCTCCAGCGCGGTCATCATGGAGCCGGCTTCACCGGGCGTATTAATTAGAATCGATGTCGTGGAGCCACCATACATCGCACCGTAGAGAACGCCGGCGAACATGATGAACGCCGAGACCGGCCCCACAGAGACGGTCACCGGCAGCAGCAGTGCAATGGTCAGCGCCGGGCCGATGCCGGGCAGGATGCCAATGGCGGTGCCAAGTACGGATCCGAGCAGCGCCCAGAAAAGATTCATGGGTTGCAGGGCAACATCAAAGCCCTGCAGTAATAAGCCGAAGGTATCCATTCAGACGCCCGCCAGGGGAAGAAAACCGCCAAGTTGCAGACCCAGGCGAGAAAAAAGAAACCAGCACACCGAGCCCAGAATGGCCCCGGTGATCAGGTCAATGAGTGTCTTGTTCGAACCAAAAGCGCGCGCAACCAGCGTGAACGAAAGCATGGCGGTAATGGGCAGGCCCAGTGCTTCCATGGTGAGTGCCGGTACGATGGTGGCGGCAAGCGCGGTAAAGAAGGCCCGCTTGTCCATGGGCAGATTGCCTGCCGCATTTTCCGCATTCTGCGCTTCGAAGCGTTCGCCTCGCGCAATTTGAATCAATAGCAGAATGCCCAGCAACAGCAGGCCACCGCCGGCAATAGTAACAAACATGCCTGGGCCGATAGCCGCGTACTGTGCCGTCGCCGGCAATGTGGTCGTGGCATACAGGCAGACACAGCCCAGGAGAATCACGGCTATACCCAGCCACCAGGGCCGGGCGCCAGGCGCCGTAGCCTCTGGGACCGCCGGTGTTGCGCCTGCCGGCGATGGTGTTTCCTTATTTTGCAAGACCTGCGTCCTTCAGGATTTTGTTGATACGGTCACTTTCGTCCTTGATGAAGCTGCCAAACTCAGGGCCGGCCAGGAAAAACTGGTCCCAGCCCTGGGTGGCCATGGTCTGCTTCCAGGCATCGCTCTCGTTGAGTTTGGTGAACCGGTCGACCCAGGCTTTGTAATTGTCTTCGGGCATATCGACTGAACCGAGGATGCCACGCCAGTTTGCCAGCTCCACATCGTAGCCGGCTTCCTTGAAGGTGGGCGCATCCAGCCCTTTCATGCGCTCGGCTGATGTGATACCCAGTATTTTGACGCGGCCGGACTTGGCAAATTGCTGAAACTCGGAAATGCCCGAGATTCCGGCCTTGAGTGTGCCGTTGACGATGCCGGTGACGGTATCGGCGCCACCGGCCTGCGGAATATAATTGAGTTTGTTAACCGGCGCGCCGCTGGCCTGGGCCAGCAGGGCCAGGGCGATATGATCTACGCCACCAGCCGAGCCGCCGCCTACTGGTGTGCCACCAGGATTTTCCTTGAGCGCCTTGGCAAAATCTTCCAGTGTTTTGTAAGGAGCGTCTGGGCGTACTGCAAGCACCAGATACTCTGCCGTCAGACGTGCCACCGGCCTGAACTTGGACAGATCGACCGGCGATTTGTTAAGCGTGATTGCGCCCACGGTAATGGCGCCAAACACCGCCAGGTTGTCCGGTTTGCCCGTTGTGCCATTCTGGAATTCGGCCAGACCGATGGTGCCGCCGGCGCCACCCTTGTTGGTGAAGCTGACGCTATCGGTATAAATGCCGGCCTTGTTCATGGCCGAGAAGGCCTGTCGGCCTGTTCCATCCCAGCCGCCGCCGGGATTGGCCGGCAGCATGACGCTCACTTGCGCGCTGGCTGCTGCAGCAAAAAATGTGGTGGCCGCAATGCACGACCGCAGGATGCCTGATAGTTTCATGTCCGCTCCGAATGGGTTTGTTGTAATTGGTCATTGTTCAGAGAAGAATAGGTTGGATCAGGATGTATTGTCAATAAGGGAAATGGAGCGGACACCCAGGGCCCGCCCGAATCCAGGAAAGTGGCGCTGCTGCGGTGCACTTAGGGTGCCAGGCACAAGGCAATGCGCAGCAGGCAACTGTTGTCGTTATGTCCCGGTCAGCTGGCGCTTCTGGCGCGAAACGCCTTGGCGCTCAGGCCTTCCTGAACACCCATATGCTCCGGCGCGACATCGATCACCATCGTGCGCACGCAGGTGTCCGACACGTCTAATGTGGTAACGGCCGCTTTGTTGATGGCAGCCATGAAATTGGCCTTGAGTTCATCGTCCCGGCCTGCGAGCAGGAAAGCCACGATGTTGACGAAGTCGACACCGATCTGGCCAGCGACAATCGAATCCTGCTGTTCAACTTCCTGCAGGGAAATACGGATACTGGGCAAGGCCGCGTTCAGCGTTTGCTCTATGACTTTGGTGGCATTTTGCAGGAAGGCGGTTTTCTGTTGCTGGCTGCGGCCGGCAGTGACCTGAACTTGAAGAATGGGCATGATAGAAATGTCTCGTTTGAATGGAGTGTGCTGTGAAATAGGCGCGGGGTTGGGCCCAGCACCATTTGCGATTGTATCGGAAAGCCGGCCATATGCCATCCATAGATGCATTTTCAGTTTGCTTTAATGTCGCGATTAATACATTGAAAATACGGCAGCGACCGCTGTTGCCATATCCATGGATTGTCGTGCGTCAATGGCCGTAGTGATTGCATTGCGCGGATCTATTCAAATCATTTACGTATCGGCAACGGCCGCAAGCGCGCCGACCGAAAATATTCATTTCCAGGAAAACCAAATCAAATGTTGTCTGCTAAAGCGCTTTCGGCCGAAGTGCCGCGTCAGCCCACGCGCTGGTATCAAATTGTATATGTACCGGTGGTGATTGCCATTGTCCTGGGTGTGCTGTTGGAGCAGTGCTATCCACAGGTTGGCGAAAGCATGAAGTCGCTTGGCGACGCACTTATCAAGCTGGTCAAAATGATTATGATCGGGCAATAGCTATTGCGCTTGTCGGGTGCTGGTTGTGGGCCGCTGGCAAACGCCGTGGGAAAAGAGGCGCTGCAAGCGTGCTTTTTTATTTCGGCAAAGCGGACTACTGATCGTTGCGCAGTGCGCGAACGGCACGCTCCAGAATCTGGCGGGTTCTAAATTGCACCAGCGCCTGCCAGTCGGGATCGGCCGGGAAGAAAAAGTCCAGCAGGCGCTGCTTGATCTTTTTGCCTTCGGCACTGGCCAGGTCGCCATGCAGGTGCAGGAAATGGTCGGCCAGCAAGGCGGGCTGGCCCACCAATTGGCTGTCATAGGTGCCGCATTCGACAACCAGTTGCGTGAATCGGCGGTCACTGAATAGCTTGATCATGGCCGCCGAGGTGTAACCGGTGGCGGCGGCCGAGATACCGGTATCGCTGGCATTGTTGGCGCCCGTAATCACGGTATACAGCCAGGGACCATATATGGACTGGGCACGCGCGATGCCAGGGTATTGCTGTTCGGCAATGGCCATGAGCATGGGGTGGCCAAACTGCCCGGCGCCGGTGTGCAGATCGAAGCTGATGATTTCCCTGGCGTGCGCTGGCAGGTGGTCTTTCAGGATTTTATGCAGTGTGAGGTTGGACCAGCTGGGTTTGTCACCGCCGTAATACAGGCCATCCCGATGGCGATACTGACCGGCTTCCACAATGTTCATCAGCGCAGCGTAGCCTTTTTCCTGCACGGTCTGGCGCCAGCGCAGGTCGCGCGCTTTGCGCCTGGCGGCGTCACGGATATCGGTCGCAAACAGCTCATGAACTGCTTCGTAGCCCGGATTGGCCGGCAAAGGTTGGTCAAAATCCAGATAATTGCGATTCAGATCCATGTTGTCTTCGTTGACCCGTCGCTTCCAGGAAGTACCCCACGGATTAATCAGGTGAATGAACAGGATGCCCACGCCCGCAGCCGGGGAGACGTCCTGTTCCAGCAGAAAGCGGGTCTGGCAGATGGAGCCATAGTAACCCTCGACGCCATGCGTGCCCGACACCACCACCATCCATTTGTCGGCATTGGGATCGCCGGCCACGGCCACGTCGGTGCACAGATTCTCGTTTTCGACACCCTTGAGCGGATGAGGGTAAGCGTGCAGCCGGGCGCCCCGGTGATGCGCAGCCTTCAGGAACGAGGCGCGCAATTGCGAGTAGCTCAACTGGCCAGGCGCCAGCCGGAAAATGGGCAAATCTGCGGAATCGAATGGAGTCATGAGCGAATTCTCGGGCCCAAAGGCAAGAAAAACATGGGTTTCGGACAAAATCAGGAAGCGGGCGGGAAATTTATGCAAAAATCTCGTGTCCGCGCGTTGTAACCTGCCTGCAATCACAGCTGTGAACCAGGGACAAGGCGTTATACTACTTCAATTATTTACGATATGTTTCCCGGGGTTAGGAATGAAAAAACTTTTTGTTGCGGCAATGCTGGCTGCATTGTTACCGACAGTGGTGTCTGCGGCACCCGCCAAACTGCGTCTGGGTATTGATCCCACGTTCGCGCCTTTTGAGTCGGTCAATCCACAGGGCGAGCTGGTTGGTATTGATGTCGATATGGGTAAATCCATCTGTAAGCGCATTGAAGCTGACTGCGAATGGATTCGCATGAATTTCGATGGCGTGATTCCAGCCCTGAAAGCCAAGAAAATAGACGGCATCCTGTCCGGGATGACCATTACCAAAGAGCGCGAGAAGCAGGTCCTGTTTTCAGATGTGATGTACGCCAGTTCCACACGCCTGATGGTCCCTGCAAACAGTGAAGGGCTGGATACGACCGCCGAGTCGCTCAAGGGCAAAACTGTAGGCGTCGTTCAGGGCACCACCCAGGCCGCTTACGCCGACAAGCACTGGAAAGGCAAGGACATTAACCTGGTTTCCTACCAGAATGATGATCTGGCCAAGCAGGATCTGGCGCTGGGGCGCGTTGACGCCACGCTGCAGGACGCTGCGGCTGCCACGATTTTCTTCGATAGCCCCGATGGCAAGAACTTCAAATTGGTGGGCAAGCCTGTGTCCGATGCAGAAGTTTTCGGCAACGGCAACGGCATCGGCCTGCGCAAGGAAGATACCGAGCTCAAGGGTAAAATCGACAAGGCGCTGGCCGATATGAAAAAGGACGGCGAATACGCAAAAATACTTGAAGTCTACAAAAAATACGGCATCAAGGAACACGAATAAGCTTGTCTGACCGGTGCTGCGCGGGCCGGCTTTACGCCGGTGGCCGCGCATTTTGCATTTTTGGGCGGCCAGGCCTGCCCGCACTGCGTGGCCGGCGGAACACAACGGCATGAGCCGTGCCGCCGACAGGCAATTGCACTATTACATTATTAATAACGATATTTAAGGAACCCGATGCTGTACGGTTATGGATCCCAGATATGGGCCGGTACACTCGCAACCTGTCTGCTGACCCTGTTGACGCTGGTTTTTTCGATTATCATCGGGATGGTCGGGGCTTTGTGCAAGCTGTCTCCCAATCCTGTACTGCGCTGGACCTTCACCGGGTATACGACATTGATCCGGAGCGTTCCCGACCTGGTGATCATGCTGCTGGTTTTCTACAACCTGCAGGAGCTCATCAACGTCATTTGCACCTGGGCCGGCTGGCCGCAATACCAGATGGATGCGTTTTCGGCAGGAGTGACAACGCTATCGTTCATCTATGGCGCCTATATGACAGAGACCTTTCGCGGGGCGATCCAGTCTGTGCCCAAAGGCCAGCTGGAAGCAGGCTACGCGACAGGCATGTCGCCACTGACAGTCTTTCGTCTGATCCTGTTGCCGCAATTGATCCGCTTCGCCTTGCCTGGGCTGAACAATAATCTGCAGGTCATTATCAAGGCAACGGCTCTGGTCTCCATCATCGGTTTGCTTGATATTGTGACCGTCACGCAGCAGGCCGGACGCAGTACCCAGCAGCTGTTTTTCTTCAATCTGGTGGCAGCAGCCATTTATCTGTGCATGACGGCCGTCAGCCTGGTTGTGCTGTCGTGGCTTAATCGACGCTATTCGGTCGGGGTGCGGGAGGTCCGGCTGTGAGCGAGATTCTCGAGCGCTACTGGCAGGCCTATCTCGGGTTCGGCTTTCCCATGACGGGGCTGGCCATGACTATCTGGATATTGCTGCTGTCCGTGTTGTTTGGCACGGTGCTGGCTATCCCCATGGCCATCTGGCGCAGTTCGTCCAATCGCTGGATCAGCATGCCGGTGCGGGTGTACACGTTTGTGTTTCGCGGCACGCCGCTTTACGTGCAGTTGCTGCTTGTCTACACCGGCCTGTTCAGCCTGAGCGTGGTGCGTGGCACGCCATTGCTGGCCACGTTTTTCCGTGACGGTTTCAATTGTGTGATTCTTGCATTCACCATCAACACCTGTGCCTATATGACAGAGGTGCTGGCGGGAGCCATCCGGGCCATTCCTCATGGCGAAATTGAAGCGGCGCAGGCCTTTGGTTTTTCCCGTTTCCGGTTGTACACGAAGATTATTCTGCCCTCCGCATTCAGGCGGGCCCTGCCGTTTTACAGCAACGAGGTCATTCTGGTTCTGCATTCTACCTCGCTGGCATTTACGGCAACGGTGCCTGAGCTGCTCAAGGTGGCGCGCGATGTCAATAGCGCCACATTCAATTCCTTACCCGCCTTTGGCATTGCTGCCATCCTGTATGCCGTTCTGGCAATGGTGCTGGTTGCGCTGTTTCGCAAGGCAGAGAAAAAATGGCTCGGGTTTCTGAAACCCGCCGCTGTTTAACAGGTCATCACCATGGAAAATTTACGCGTCCAGGATATTCACAAACGTTTCGGCAGCAACGAGGTGCTCAAGGGAGTGTCGCTGCTGGCTAACAAGGGCGATGTGATCAGTATTATCGGCTCCAGCGGTTCGGGCAAAAGCACGCTGCTGCGCTGTATCAATTTTCTGGAAACTCCCGATTCTGGCAGAATATTCATTCATGGCCAAGAGCTGCGAACGGTGCCGCGCAAGGGTACGCTGGTGCCGGCTGATCGCCGCCAACTGCAATATATGCGCACCCGGCTATCCATGGTATTTCAGCATTTCAATCTCTGGTCGCATATGACCGTGCAGGAGAACATTACGGCCGCGCCGGTCAATGTTCTGGGCCTGTCGCGTCAAGAAGCGTTGACCAGGGCCGAAAGTAATCTGCTCAAGGTCGGACTGAGCCTGGATACATTGAAAAAATACCCGGTGCACTTGTCGGGCGGGCAGCAGCAACGGGTGGCGATCGCGCGTGCATTGGCGCTGGAGCCCGAGGTCATGCTGTTTGACGAACCTACTTCGGCCTTGGATCCAGAGCTGGTCGGAGAAGTGCTGCGCGTGATGCAGAAACTGGCCGAGGAGGGGCGCACCATGATCATCGTGACGCACGAGATGGCGTTTGCGCGCCAGGTGTCAAGCCATGTGATGTTTTTGCATCAGGGTGTGGTCGAAGAAGAGGGTGCGCCCGGCGAAATTCTGAGCAAACCCAAAAGCGCCCGACTGGCTACCTTTCTGGCAGGAAATCTCAAATAGCAACAGAATGGCCGGATTTGTCGGGCGTTTCTTGCGGGAAGCCGGGCGGGGTGTCGCAAGTCGTTTTACGTGTTATCAAGGCGCCGTTTTTTGCCCAATGGGCAACAGTACGCGATAAAGTCATATTTTTCAGAATCGCTGCAGTTACATTGTTTACTGACAACTAGTGTACATTGGTTAGGTTACAGGCCGTTTATATTATTAAATGTAATTTGGAATGGCAGTACGCATTCCCCTGAAGTCCTGTTCTCTCCAAGAGAGAGTCTGTATGCAACGTGTCAATATCATTATCCCGACGTTTAACCGTTCCGGGTTAATTGCAGGTGCAGTGGACGCAGCCCTGGGTCAGAGCTATCCGAACAAACAAGTCACGATCATCGACGATGCCTCTACCGATGATACGTTTGATGTGCTGCAGCCTTATTTTGATCGATCCGATTTCGTTTATGTTCGTCTTGCGTGCAATATGCATACGGCACAGGCCAAGAATGTCGGCATAGCGCTATCAATGGCAGATGCCATTACCTTTCATGACTCCGACGATCGACCGGCGCCAGACAAGGTGCTGATGCAGGCGCGCACCCTTTTCAATACCATTGTGGTTGCCGACAGTAGCATGAATTGGACGGCGTTCGAATATGAGCCGCAGCAGACGCTGCCGGTTTCACTTGTTCTCACAGAACACGAATTGATCCGGTGGGATGGATCGCGTCTGACCGCGCAACATGCCCTGAGCCTTGTTGACGATTTTTTCCCGAATATGCAAGGCGGATCAGGACAGTCTGGTGACTGGATCCTGATCAATGCCGGTCTTTTCCGTGCCCAGTTGTTTGTTCGTCACGGAGGTTATCGTAACAGTATCGAAGAAGACAGGGATATGCGCAACCGGCTGATGATGGCGGGCGAGGTGCTCCATCTGTTACCTCAGGTTCTACTGAGTAAATTCGAATATGATGATTCGCTGACGGTGGCAGAGGCGTCCAATTATCACAGTGAACGCCGCCAGGTGGATCGCGCGGCGATCTGGGCTGATATTGCAGCCTGGCGTCGCACCGGACAGGTCCTCCCACAGCCCATTGATCTGCCTGATTTACAAATCGATTTTATTTCCAATCCAGATTTGCTTGGAGTCTCTGAGGCAATGATGACTCCAGCGACACAGGAACGACTGCAACAGCAATTGCACGCTGCAAGCTCAAGGTGAGGCGCCTGAAAATCGCCATTGTTGATGGCTTCTGTCCACGCCCCTATGAGGGGCAGACATGGGAGCACGAGGCCATGGGCGGGACAGAACTGACAGCGGCGCGTGTGGCTGAAGCGCTTGCGGCCGATCATGATCTGGTGGTGCTGCAGCACTGCAGGCAACAGGTGGCATGCAGCGCGGCAGGAGTGTGCTATGAACCTGGCGGAGATTGGCGCAAGCTGGCGGGGACGCGCAATTTTGACGTTGTCATTATTATTAATTCGCTCAAACTGCTCGCACTGTGGCGCAAGCATGCCCCTGCGCAAACCCGCCTAATTTTGTGGCGACACAATTTCATGGGCGCTACGCACAAGTATGCGGCCAAGCTGTTGGCCGATACCAATGCGCAAATGATTTGCGTGTCGCACAGTCACAGGCATCATACATTGGCGACGCTTGGCATTGCCGAAGGCTCAGCATCATCGGCCAGAATTGGCGTGATTTATAACCCGGTTGTGACTGATCAACGGGGACAGCGGTTAACTGTGCAAACCGGAGTGGATTCCAATCAATTGCTGTTTGCCAGTTCTCCACATAAGGGACTGGAGCAGGTTCTGGACAATTTTATGAAACTGCGGCAACGAATACCGCAACTGTCCTTGCTCGTCTGCAATCCTGGATATCTGGAACGGCCTTTGCCTATATATGACGGGGTGCGCTATACCGGTAAGCTCAGACCGGCCCAGGTGCATGCGCAAATGCGCCGCAGTCTGTGCCTGTTCAATGCGCAGAGTACCTTTGCGGAAACCTTCGGACTGGTGTTCGCCGAATCTCATAGCATGGGTACGCCCGTTGTGGCGCAGCGTGGTCTGGGTGCAGTCGATGAAGTCGTCGGAGATGAGCATGGGCAGGTGCTCAATGTAAACGATGTGCAGGCAGTATACGAATTGATTGCCAGGTGGCGCGACGGCCAGCGTCCGCAACTTTCTAAAAATCCTGCTTTTGATCTGGATGCGGTGAAAACACAATGGCTCAAACTGCTCTGTTCCATCGTGGTCGATTCCGAAACGCAGCAGTCCAACATCGGGATTGTTCCGAAGGCGATGGCCTGAGGCATTGAATCGGAACGATCCAAATTTGCTGGGCATGCAGCAACTTGAATAGGTGCTGCATGCCCGGTGACGGCCTTGGTGTCACGCTCAGATCGACTGGGTCGCGAGGCAGATTTACGAGCGATAGCGTGCAGACCCAGATCAGAAACGGCGGCATTGCCGACTAAGAACGGCCAGCAGAAACCCCAGATGGTTTCGCAGGCAGTCAGAAGCGCTGCCCCGTGTCCCGAGCCGTTAAGACTAATAAGATCGGAACGACAACAGTCGATTCTGCATTGTATTGAATATTATCTGGAAAAAATATGCTGACAACAACAGATGGTGTGCAGTTGAATGATCACTGCGGCCATGTTCCGCAATTGGCAACGGGCAGGTTTTCCTACGCCATTGCCATTCCGGCCAGGAATGAACAGGCGACAATCGTTGCCTGTCTGGATGCGTGCTGGCAAAGCATGCAGCGGGTCGAAGCCGTGGGCAAGATTGTGCTGGTGGTCAATAACACCACAGATAACACCCAGGCCCTGGCGGCAGCATGGGCAAGCCAGACAACCTGCCCGCTTGAAATGATCAATATTACAGTGGCGACCCACTTTTCCCAGGCGGGTTTTATCCGCAGAATGGCGATGCAATGGGCTGCGCTCTCGGTCGTGCCCGATGGTGTTCTTCTGTGCACCGATGCGGACTCGCGACCAGATATTGACTGGGTGTCCGCCAATCTGGCACAGATTGCTGCCGGCTATGATCTGGTGTGTGGCGACATTTTGCTGGACCAGTCACATCCGCAGTATGAGCAAATCTGCGCCATTCATCGAAAGAACACGCTGGAAGGACAGTATCGGCAGACCTGCCTTGAATTGATACATCAACTGGACCCGGATCCGGATAATACCTGGCCACACCACAATCAGGTTTCCGGCGCCAGTCTGGCTATTCGCAGACTGGTCCATGATGTTGTTGGCGGCGTTCCGGCAGTACCGCTTTCTGAGGACCGGGCGTTGGCGCAGCGAGTGGCTCTGCATGACTATCGCATTTGCTATTGCGGCCAGGCCAAAGTGGTCACTTCCTGTCGCATGGACGGAAGGGCGGAAGGCGGTATGGCACAGGCGCTACGTATCCGGGCAGGCAGTGGGGATTTTCTGATCGATGAAGCACTGGAGCCTGCGCATCTGGTGCTGCTGCGCGCGGGTGCCCGAGCGTCAGCGCGGCGGATGTGGCAGCAGGGACAAAGTTGTCATGACCTGTACGCGTTCCTGAATATCGAATCCTCACGTTACGATGCGCTGGACAATATCAGGCAATTCGGGATGTTGTGGCAACAGCTTGAGCAGCATGCGCACTGCTTGCGACGGGAACGCGTGTTGTACAGCCAGTTGCCCGTTCAACTCCAAAGAGTTAAGGCCATGTTGATGCAAGTGGGTGAGCTTGATATGGCTTGAAGAAAATGATTTTTTAGTGCGCCTGTTCAGCGTTTACGCAAACCGAATGTGAACATTTTTTGCAGACATTCACCGCGTCGATATCAGGAAATTTAATGATGAAATGGATTCTGGCTATAAGTATTCTTGCAGTGTACGCGAACACGATTCTGTTCATTGTGAGCTGGGGGCTGAAATGGTCTGTGCTGTTTGTTAACTGGAGAAAGAGCAGGTTGCAGGCAACGACACCTGTCGATAAGCTGGTCGCCACACGCGCAGACTACCCGGGAGTATCGGCGGGCCGGGGCGCAGCGTATTTTTCTGTCCATTTGCCCACGCACAACGAGCCCCCCGATATTGTCATCAAGACAATCGATTCCATTCTCGCATCCAATTATGATGATTTCGAACTGCTGGTGATTGACAATAATACGAACGATCCTGATTTATGGATGCCGGTGAGTGATCACTGTATGGAAAAGGGCGCGCGGCTGCGATTCTATCACCGCATCAATGTTGCCAATGCCAAGGCTGGCGCACTGGATATTGCACTGGAACTGCGCAATCGCAGGGCTACGCACGTTGTGATTGTAGATGCTGACTATACTGTGGACAGAGATTTTCTGACTCGTGCATCAAACCTGCTGGCGCAGAACGAATACGACTATCTTCAGTTTCCCCAGTCTTATCGGGGGCAAGGGGCTGCAGGATTGAAATATGAACTGGGTCTGTATTTTGCGACTGTGACCAGAGCCGCCGATGCGGCCAATACCATGCTGTTGACCGGCACGTTGTCGGTGATTGCGGTCAAGGCGCTTCGTACGTTGGGCGGATGGAAAACTTCTACACTAACCGAGGACGCAGAAATCGGACTCCAATTGCATATGCGTGGATTCCGTGGTCGCTATATTGCGCAGTCGGCCGGCGCGGGCTTGCTGCCGTTTACCTTTTTTGATTTGGAAAAACAGCGGGAGCGCTGGATTCACGGTAATTTCCAGGTGCTTACCCGGTATTTCACCCGGATTATGACCGTGAAAAAAAATTATCTTCTGCCGATTCTGTCCCAGCTGTCAGCCTGGTTTGCCTTTTTACTGATACCCATGGTCTTTATGCTCCTGATTCCGCTCTTTGCGGGCTATGGACCCTTGTCCAATCCCGCCGCAGTGGCGCTGGCAATTGCAGCAACAACAATTATTCTTGATTTTGTGTCACGGTTTGTCTTTATCCGGCTTTCCGGCGTGGGCACAAAGCTGACTGAAGTGCTCGATACGTTTGTCGTTTCCTGGGCGCTTGCAGGAAGAAGTTCGCTGGCCACCTTTACCGGGAATTTGCCAGCCGCCAGAATATTTCATCGCACCAACAAGAGTATTTGCGACGAATCGGCAGAGGTACGCAGCACAACCACGACGGTGGTGGCCATTCTCGGGGCCATGGCGATTCTTCAGGGTTTGCTGATGGCCCAACCAACGGTTGTGGTGGCAGGAATGTTGTCAGTGCTTATGCTGCCTTTTCAATGGCTGGCCAGCAGGCGGTTGCTGCGCTACCGCAATCATTTTCGGGTACGTTAAGGGTCGCTATTTTGTTGCGTCACATGGCAATGACGCGCTGGGGCTGTTTTTGCCTGCTGCACCGGCTAACTTGCCAGGCGGATCCACCTGGCTGGCCTGCCTGGTTAATCGGCCTGACTAATGGCGGTTTCCTGAATGGGAATGATCGCCGGCTTGGTTCTAGCCGTCTTTTCAGGCGTCGCCGTCTGTTCCTGGCTGATCAGACGGTCCAGTCCCTTGCGAAACTTGATCGGGCCGCCATCGAGCTTCAGATTGATGAATGGCGTGCGGCGATTGTCCATGCCCTTTTGTACGGCGCCCAGCACGATCCGGTCTTCTTCAAATGCCTTGCGTACGCCTTCGGCAAATTGGCGCGACACGTCTGCATCATTGGGACTGAAGTTTCTAAGCTGGAACCAAAAGTAGCGCGTGGTCTTTTCGTCGACTGGCGTCAGAAAATTATAGGAGTCCATCAGAAATACATCGGGATGGGTCGCCGCTTCGTCGCCGCCGGTGCCAGCAGGCGTAAAGACGGCCTTGATGATGGCGTGTGACGGATAGCGCACTTCGTAATGCTGCTTGCGATCGCAGTTGCCGGTGAACTTGACGAACTTCGCATAGAAAGGAGCAACTTCCGTGTCATACATCCAGCGCGAGACGATGACGCCGTTATCAGTCACCGTTGTGGTCAAGGGTTCGTTCACACAGGCGCTGTTGCCGAACGAACTGCGGTGTACCCAGGCCACATGCGAAGGGTCCAGCAGATTGTCGGTCATGTACAGGTAGTTGCATTCGACCATCATTGCGTCGCCCTGATTGATTCCCCAGTCAGGATGGCCATACTCTGCAATATGCGGGATCAGGGAAGCGTCAGCTTTTTCTGCGTCGCCCATCCAGACCCAGACCAGACCGTATTTTTCGGTTGTGGCAAAATTCTTGACGGTGGCTGCACGGGGAATTTTTGCGCCCGGGGCGAAAATACAGGCGCCCTGGCCGTTGAAGGTCAGCCCGTGGTAGCCGCATTCAACGGCGTCATCGATGAGCCGGCCCATTGACAAGGGCAGTTTACGGTGCGGGCAGGCGTCTTCAAGGGCGACGACCTGACCGTCCTGCTGGCGATAGAACACCAGATATTCATTGAGCAATTGCAATGGATAAAGCTCATGGACAATGTCGTGGCTCCATGCCGCGACATACCATGCATTCTTCAGAAACATGAAAATCTCCGTTTATTCCGGCCGTTTCAGAGCCGCCATATAACGCTCGACATATTCGTCAAAGCTTTCGTTGTCGGACGCTTCTATCGCCGCTTGTTCCTCAAGCGATTTTTGCACGCTGGCGCGCATTTTCTGCTCGGTGTCGGCAGACAGTTCATCAAAGCGAAGCTCGTCGGACAGGCGCTGGCTTTGCAACTGGGTATAGTCGGCAAAACTCAGGCCGCTGTCGCGAAGCTCCTGCAGGATACGGGCTGAGGGCGTGGCAGAGACGTCATCCAGTTTGTGACGCTGCTCCTGGATCGCCGCGCTGTATTGCGTGGTGCTGAAAGCGATATCCAGTTCCTTGGCGTACAGTGCAATCTGGTCGAGCAATTGATTGCCCCAGGCCGGGATGGAAATGTCTTCGCCGTTGCTGGTCAGGCGCAATGAGGGGTCGCGGCCGCGGTTGACTACGTCGGTGAAGTTGGCCTGGCTTTCTTCACAGAAACCGTCGTAAGGGAAAAGCCGGCTGTCATGCACGGCACAGAACAGCAGGAACGCGTCCATGAAATGACAGGTTGCGTTTGAAATACCGACAGCGCTGAAAGGATCAATATCCAGGCAGCGGATCTCGACGTACTGGATGCCACGCTCCATGAGCGCCGTAATGGGTCTTTCGCCACGTGCGGTGGTGCGCTTGGGCCGAATCGTTGAGTAGTACTCATTTTCGATCTGCAGCACATTGGTGTTCAGTTGAATCCACTGACCGTCGCGATGGGTGCCCAGCGCCTGATACTCGGGCCAGGGTTGCGTGACGGCGTGATACATTTTCCTGATGAAGGTAGACAGGTCGTTGTAGCACATTCTCAGCCCAGCCTGTGCATCGTTCTGGTAGCCCAGGTCGCTCATGCGCAGGCTGGTGGCGTAGGGCAGATACAGCGTGTCGTGATCCAGTTCGCGCAAGGGGTTGGGCCGATCGCCCAGAAATGACCGGGGGACTGCGGGCGACGCGCCGAACAGATACATGAGCAGCCAGTTATAACGGGTGAAATTGCGGATCAGTCCCATGTAGCCGACAGACTGGCGCTCAGTCTCTGTTGCGCCATCGAGATCAAGAATCTGCCACAGCGAGTCGGGCAGTGAAAAATTGTAATGCAGTCCGGCAATGCATTGCATGGTGCGGCCATAGCGCTCAGCCAGGCCGCGGCGATACACATGGCGCAGCATGCCGCTGTTGGATTTTCCGTAAGTTGCAATGGGAATCTGGTCGTCGGCAGGCAGATGCCCTGGCATCGACTGCATCCAGATGCTTTCGGACGGGAACTGGCGGGTGGCAAAGCGGTGTACGTCGGTCAGCTCTTCGAGCAGACCGTCCACTGAAGTATGTGTCCCGGTAATCAGCTCGATCAGCGCTTCCGAATAATCGGTCGTGATATTCGGATGGGTCAGCGCGGAGCCCAGAAGAGTACTGTGCGGCGTGGTGGCGAGCGCGCCATCACGGTCGATCCGTAGCCCTTCGCGTTCAATTCCGCGTAGAATATGAGTTAGCGAGTCTCGATGCTGCTGTAGTGTGGTCATGCGCTGCACAAGTCGTCCTGAGATATCTCTGAAATCAATAATTGCTGATTTTAAGGGAGTTCCGCAGCTTTTCAGTTTTAAACGGTTTGTTTCGAATTAATTAATTTGGGTGGTGCAGGTGATCAAACGTCTGGCTCTTGTTTTTTTCATGGTTTTGTTGGCAGGTTGTTCGCCAAAATACGATTGGCGCGAAGTGTCTACCGCTGGTGGGCGGGTCCAGGCGATTTTTCCTGATAAGCCGCGCAGCGAATCGCGCACTACGGAAATCGAAGGGGTGTCATATCCCTTTACCATGGACATGGCGTTGGTGGACGATCAGGTATTTGCGGTTGTCTACAGTTTGTTGCCGGAGGCAAAGCAGGACGAGGCCAGTACGCGCAAGGCGGGTGAGGCACTGCTTCGCTCGATATACGCCAGCATGAATGAGACGTTGCCCGAGCCGTTGCCGCCATTCGGACAGAAACTGACTTTCAGAAAAGCCGTGGGCAACGAGAATGCAAGCGTCTACGTCAAGGTATTTGCGGGCAGTGGCGTGATTGCCCAGGCCTACGCGGCCGGTCAGGACAACACGCTGAAAGAGTCGGTTGCGGACGAATTTCTGAACGGCATGACGCTCCGATAACGGCCTGTCTGCTGGTTTTTAAAATGATACAATGCTGTAAAGGTCGGCGCCGATTTGTCTGATCCGCTTGCGGGCGCCTCAAAAATCCCGCTAAAAAGGTCCGTATGGTCTCACAACATTCTACTTCACAGCAGTCTGTGGGCGTGGTTACGCCCCAATTTCTTCAGTTCGATCAACCGCTCACGCTCAGCAGTGGCCAGGTGTTACCGTCGTACACGCTCGCCGTGGAAACCTATGGTACGCTCAACCCCCAGCGCAGCAACGCCGTGCTCGTCTGTCATGCGCTCAATGCGTCGCATCATGTTGCAGGCGTGTCGGCCACCGACGCAAAAGACGTTGGCTGGTGGGACAATATGGTCGGACCTGGAAAGCCGGTGGACACGAATATCTATTTCGTCATCGGGGTCAATAATCTGGGTTCGTGCTTCGGCTCGACGGGGCCGGCCTCGATCGACCCGGCGACGGGCAAGCCCTGGGGATCAACCTTCCCGGTCGTGACGGTCGAAGACTGGGTGAGGGCCCAGGCCCGGGTCGCAGATCACTTCGGCATTGACCGGTTTGCTGCGGTCATGGGTGGTTCGCTGGGGGGGATGCAGGCGCTGAGCTGGGCCATTGAGTTGCCCGAGCGCATCGCCCATTGTGTGGTGGTCGCCAGCACCACTAATCTGTCGGCACAAAATATTGCCTTTAACGAAGTGGCGCGGCGCGCGATTATCAGCGATCCCGATTTCCATGGCGGCAATTATTATGAATACAATACCGTGCCCGCACGCGGCCTGTCCGTCGCGCGCATGGTGGGACATATCACCTATCTGTCAGATGACGACATGGCCGAAAAATTCGGGCGCGCAAAACGCAATCCGACGGAGGACGGGCAGTTCCGGTTCGGCTACGATGTCGAGTTCGAGGTCGAGTCCTATCTGCGTTATCAGGGCGAGAAATTTTCCAGATATTTTGATGCCAACACCTATTTGCTGATTACGCGGGCGCTGGATTACTTCGATCCGGCCAGCAAACATGGCGGCGACCTGACCGAAGCCCTGCGTCCGGCGCAGGCTGAATTTCTGACGGTGTCTTTTTCCACCGACTGGCGCTTTCCGCCGGAACGTTCGCGTGAACTGGTAAAGGCGCTGCTCAAAAACGGGCAGCCGGTTACCTATGCCGAAATTGACGCACCACATGGACACGATGCGTTTCTGCTCGACGACCCGCGCTACCATGCAGTGGTCAGGGCGTACTATCAGCGCATTGCCGACAGCCTGAACCTGACGGCGGTGCAACTTGATCAGGAAGCAGCATGACGACAACGACAGAGCAAAAAAAAGTACGCGCCGACCTATTGCGCATTGCCGGCTGGATTCGCGACGACTCCCGGGTGCTTGACCTGGGGTGCGGAGACGGTATGCTGCTTGCCCATTTGCAGAGCCGGTGCGGCGTCACGGCGGTGGGGGTGGAAAAGGAAGACGCCCAGGTTATCGCCTGCGTCAACAAAGGGGTGCGCGTGATTCAGCAGGACCTGGAGGAAGGCCTGGCCATGTTCGATGACCGGCAGTTCGATACGGTTGTGCTTTCCCAGACCTTGCAGGCTGTCGTCAACACCGAACATATTTTGAAGGAAATGGGACGCGTTGCACGCTATGGCGTGGTGTCGTTTCCCAACTTCGGCCACTGGACGCATGGTTTGTCCATACTGACCGGACGCATGCCGGTTACCGGTCAGATGCCCTATGAGTGGTATAACACACCCAATATTCATTTATGTACGCTGAAAGATTTTGAGGATCTGGCCCTGCGCCTTGGATTCCGGATTCTGGAGCGTGCCACCTTCCGGGAAGAAACCGAGATCTCCCTGTTGCCCAGTCTGCGCAGTACGCTGGCGGTTTATCATTTCGAGACCGACAGAAAGCCTACGCCATGATAAACCTGATCCGCCCGTATCTGAGCCCGCGAGTCTATCCGCTGTTGCTGCTGGGCCTGGCCAGCGGGCTGCCGCTAGCGCTCACGGGCGGAACATTGCAGGCCTGGGCCACGGTCGAAGACGTGCCGCTCACCGAAATTGGTTTCCTGACATTGGTGGGCGCAGCCTATACATTCAAGTTTTTGTGGGCGCCTTTTATTGACCGCTATGTGCCGCCTTTCATGGGAAGGCGTCGCGGCTGGATGGCCTTGTCGCAGATCCTGCTGGGTCTGACCATTTGCGGCATGGGCCTGCTGGACCCGTCGCGCTCGCTGTTCTGGCTGGCGGCGCTGGCCACGTTGGTGGCGTTTCTGTCGGCAACCCAGGATATTGCATTTGACGCCTACAGTGCCGATGTGCTGCGCCATGAGGAGCGCGCAGCAGGGGCGGCGATACGGACACTGGGCTATCGCATTGGCATGGTTGTGTCGGGCGGGCTGGCCATCTGGCTGGCTGCCGTCTGGATGGGCTGGAGCGGCATGTATATCTTCATGGGCCTGCTGATGTTCAGTGCCGCGGTGCTGACCTGGCTGGCACCCGAGCCCGAGGCGGCCGGGGCCAACGTCGCGCCGCGCACCTTGTATGATGCGTTCACCGTCCCGTTCCAGGAATTCTTTTCGCGCAAGGGCGCCATCAGTATTCTGGCGCTGATTGTACTGTACAAGCTGGGCGATGCCTTTGCGGGTGCGTTGTCGACCACGTTTCTGATCCGCGGCGCCGGGTTTTCGCCGGAAGTGGTCGGCTCCGTCAACAAAATTCTTGCGGTGGTGGCAACCATCGTTGGTGCGCTTATCGGTGGCGGCATCATGGGCAAGCTGGGGCTGTACCGCTCCCTGATGTTTTTTGGTCTGCTGCAGGCGCTGTCCAATTTGATGTATATGATGATTGCACTGCATCCCCAGAACCTGCCCCTGATGGCGCTGGGCGTGGGTTTCGAGAATCTCTGTGGCGGCCTGGGGACGGCCGCGTTCGTCGCCCTGTTGATGGCGTTATGCCATGTGCAATTTACCGCCAGCCAGTTTGCGCTGTTATCGGCCTTGTCGGCCGTTGGCCGCGTATTTGTCGCGGGGCCGCTGACGCCGCCGATTGTAGAGGCCTATGGCTGGCCGGCTTTTTTTGTATTTACTTTTTTTATAGCATTGCCGGGACTGCTGGTCCTTTGGCTTATGCGTGCCGGAATAAAGGCGCTGGAAAAAGATCCATCACCGGCACCCGAGACCGGCGCTTGAACGAGACGAATGATGAACCTGACTTTAAAGGGCGTGCTTAAAACGGCCACGCCATGGTGCAGCCTATTATTGGTGCTTTCTTCAGCGATGGCACAGACGCCTGCCCAGCCGGAATCTGTAACGGGTGGCCGGCCAACCGGCAGCGTGTCCACCACCCGCGGTACCATGGCCGACCCCGGACAGATACCGAACGCCCAGGCTCCGGCCAAACCACCCAAACCGACACCGGCTGCGCCGGCCAAACCGGTCAACGGTGAAAACCGCATTCCGGTGGGAACGCCAGGCTCCCTGCAAGCCAGGTTGGCGGCCTGTACCATGTGTCATGGCGCCACTGGCGTGCAGGGGGCTGATGCCTTCTATCCCCGCATTTCCGGCAAGCCGGCGCAATATCTTTATCAACAGCTGTTGCGTTTCCGCGAAGGGCGTCGTGAATACCTGCCCATGAAACGCCTGCTGGTCACCCTGTCTGATGAGTACTTGTATGAAATTGCAGTCTGGTTCAGCAAGCAGACACCCGAGTATGCAACAGTGACGCCGCCGCGCGTATCGCCGCTTATTTTGCAGCAGGGCGAACAATTGGTTCTCCACGGCGCTGCAGAGCGCGGCATTCCCGCCTGTGTGGCCTGCCACGGAGACAACCTCAAGGGCATGCAGCCGGGCATCCCGGGCCTGACCGGCCTGTCCAACGAGTATATTACGGCGCAGATGGGGGCCTGGCAGTATGGCATCCGTCATTCGGTGGAGCCCGATTGCATGGGCGATATCGCCAGGAAAATGACCTCGGCCGAGGTGCAGGCTGTCTCGGCATGGCTATCCAGCCAGGATCCCCGTTTGCCGGGGACGATTAATGAATCGGCCAAAACGCCGGTGACCTGTGGGATTCAGACCGTGTCGGGAGCGCAGCAATGAAATGGCTTTCAAGAATTTGTGCTGCCGTAGTGGTGATCGGTCTGGTTGTAGCCGGCCTTATGTATTGGCAGGGTTCGCGCGATGGCCCGCTGGTGGCATCCGCACTGCCCAAGGGTGAGGCGTCTGCAGCGGTGATTGCGCGGGGAAAATATCTGACCCAGATCGGCAATTGTGTCGGGTGCCACACGGCAGTGGACACACCGGAATTTTCCGGCGGCAGCGGCCTGAAGACCGAGTTTGGTACGTTTTTCGCACCGAATATTACGCCCGATGCGCAACATGGAATCGGCAACTGGACCGCCGACGATTTCTGGCACACCCTGCACAACGGCAAGGCGCCGGACGGCTCCTTGCTGTACCCGGCCTTTCCGTACCAGAGTTATTCGCATCTGAGCCGGGCCGATACCGATGCCATTTACAGTTACCTGAAAACCTTGCCGGCCAGCGATCGCCAGGCGCCCGCTCATGAGCTGCAGCAACCGTTCAATATGCGTTTTCTGCTGGCGTTCTGGCGTGCGCTGTATTTCCGGCCTGCTGATGCCGTGGCGCGCACCGAGCCGTCGGATGATGCGCTGGTGCGCGGCAGGCATCTGGTGGAGGGCGTGGCGCACTGCGCAGAATGCCATACACCGCGCAACAGCCTGGGAGGCATGGACCAAAGCCGTTTCCTGCAGGGCGGAAAAATGACAGATGGCATATGGTATGCGCCCGCACTGACAGGTGATACCGATGGCGGACTGGGAGTATGGAGTGCTCAGGATATTGCGCATTTGCTATTGACCGGTGCATCCGTGCATGGCGCCGTGGTTGGCCCGATGAGCGAAGCATTGCGCGGGGTTCAGTATCTGAATCAGCAGGATGTCTCCGATATTGCTGTTTATCTGAAATCATTGCCTGCCGCCGGCATCAAGATCGAACGTAGTGGAGATGTCAACGACACACTGTATTCCATGGGCAAAAAAATCTATGGACAGTATTGTGCTGCCTGTCATCAGGCCGATGGCAAAGGCGTGGAACAGGCATGGCCTGCGCTTGACGGCAATAGCCTGGTACGCGGACGGGATGTGACGGGGCTGTTGCGTGTGATCATGGATGGCGGGTTTACACCCACGACGGCCCAAACCCCGCAACCTTATGGCATGCCGCCATTCCGTCATTTTCTGAACGACCTGGAAATAGCGGCAGCGGCCACTTACATTCGCAATACCTGGGGTAATGAATCGGGCGGGGTCAATCAACGCGAGGTCAATCGCGTGCGCAATATGGATTGAGGGCGATCAGATTGGCGGGTGATGATTTGACAGTCGATCAATTGATGGTCGGTCAATTGATGGCCGGAGCGCGTGCGCAGGCCGGCCTGGATTGGTTGTTGTAGCCGGCCGCTGAACCGCCAGGACTCAATAGTGACGTCGGCGTGTCGTGCCGCGCGCCGTTGGCGCCGGTGTTGGCGTTGCCGCAATTAGCGCTGCCGTTGAGTGTTGCGTATCAATGGGCTGACGGGAACTACCGGTTCGGCAGCTCCCGGTTTTTGCTGGTCAGCCTCTTGCTACCGGCTCCAGCTTCCAGTCATAATCGATGGTCAACGGGGCATGATCCGAGAAGCGTTCATCCTTGTAAATGGATGTGGCGATGGCTTTTTCAGCAATGCCTGGCGTGGCGATCTGGTAATCGATACGCCAGCCTACGTTCTTTGCCCAGGCCTGGCCGCGATTACTCCACCAGGTGTACTGATCCGGTTCTTCGTTGACCTTGCGAAAAACGTCCACGAAGCCGCGGCGGTCAAACACATCTGAAATCCAGGCGCGCTCCTCCGGAGTGAAGCCGGAGTTTTTGAGATTGCCTTTCCAGTTCTTCAGGTCGATTTCCCGGTGCGCGATATTCCAGTCGCCGCAGATTATGTAGTTATGGCCGGTTTTCCGATGGTCTTCCATCATGGCGTCGACCCAGGGCCCGAAATGCTCCAGGAAACGGAACTTGGCGGCCTGCCGCTCGTCTCCGCTGGAACCCGAAGGCAGATAGGCGCTGATGATGGTCAGGTCCTTGAAATCTGCACGCAAGATCCTGCCTTCACGATCGAATTCATCGCAGGCCATGCCGGCACTGACATTGGCATCGTGTTTCAGATACAGGCCTACACCGCTGTAGCCCTTTTTCTCTGCATGGCAGAAGTAGCCGGTGTAATTGAGCGGGTGACGCAGTTCGTCGATGAGGTCCGCATCCTGGATCTTGATTTCCTGCAGACAGATGACATCTGCATTATGATTTTCCATCCATTGAGCCAGCCCCTTGCGGAAGGCGGAACGCAGGCCGTTGACATTGAGTGAGGTAACACGAAGCACGGGGAATCCTTTTTGATGAATCAGCGCGAGCCCTATTGTAGCGCCTGAGGCGGGATCGCCACAATCGCTGATCGCGGGTCATTGTTTGCGCCAGTACGGGATTGGCGCCGCAGCGATCGTGATCATCATGTTCACCACACCAGCGAACTGTCGTTACCAGCGCTGCGAGCGCCTTGGGGTCAGTCGGGACGGCGACAAGCCATGTGTCGATAGCATGGGGTTATGACATATGTAATAACTGCGCCGTATCGCCATGGTTGCTCATGGGCCGAGGGATTGCCCATCAGGCGCATCAGGACGCCGGCGTTAAGGCCGATCCTGCGTAGCGGCCTGTAGGCCTGCCGGTCAGGCAGCGTGCCCGGTCTGCTTGCGTGGCCATACCGCCGCTGTAATGATCAGTACAGCGCCCAGTGCCATTTTCAGCGTGGGCTGTTCGTTGAACAATACCATGGCAAAGGCGATGGCATAAACGGGTTCGAGGGCAATAATGAGACCGGCACTGCGGGCGGGAATGCTGCGCAGGCTATGGACAAATAGAAAATGCGAGAGCGCTGTGCAGATCACGCCCAGTACGATCAGCCACAGCAGGCTGCTATCGGACAGCATGGCCATGCCACCCAGCCCCAGCGGCAGGCAAAGAAGCAGTACGACCAGATTCTGCCAGAAGGCGATCTGTATGGCGTTGAGCCGGCCAAGCGTGCGGTTGATGAGGGCTAGTGCGGCAAAGGTAATGGCGGAGATCACGCCCCAGAACAGGCCGATGGTGCCTGCATTGTTCAGGTCTATCGCAGGCGTCACCAGAATCAGCCCGCTGATCACCAATACCACCAGGATCCAGTCCATGAGATTGACCTGATCCTTGAGCACCAGTCGCTCCAGTAGCGTAATAAAGGCGGGAAAACTGGCAAAACCCAGGGTGGCAATGGCAATGCCGCCGGTTTTGACGGCCATGAAAAAGGTCACCCAGTGAATCGTCAATGCCAGCCCGGAACAAAGCAGGGACACGTAGCTGCGGCGGTCAAGGCCGCGCATGATCGAGGTTTTAAGGCACAGTGCAACGGCATACAGGGCCAGCACGGCAAACAGGGCCCGACCGAATGTAATGGTCATGGGGCTGGCGTGAATCACATGGCCCAACACGCCGGTGAGTCCGAAAAAAACGGCGGCGATGTGCGCGCTGGTCAGGCCTTTTTGTCGCGGTGTCATGTCAGGGGTGTTCGCTCGGGCAAACCCGTATTGTGGAGATCGGCGAGGCATTTGGCAAGCGTTTGGCGTCTGATTCAGTTCATTGACCATGAGAATGGTTCGTTACCATTCTCATGGCTGCGAGCAGCCCTCCCGGTCGCGCCGCTTGCCTAAGTGGGTGTCTGGCTGAAGCGGAAGCTGGACGCCGTGATGGAACCGAAGGCATGCGCTTCGTGGTATGACAGCGTGGCCGGATCCTGCTGCGCGGCGCCGGCAGCGACCATCAGGGGAATCAGGTGGTCTTCGTGGGCGTGAGCCAATCTGGCCGAGGGCGCCTGCTCCCAGTGAAGCAGGCCGTTTGCGCGTTGCTCGGGATTGCTGCCCACGACGGTTTGCTGCAGCCAGGCGTCAAACTGCGCAGATGGCTGTGCGCCGCGCTCATCCAGAAGGCGCAGATTGTGATAGCTCAGGCCGCTGCCGATAATCAGCACGCCTTCCTCTCTGAGTGGCGTCAGCAACTGGCCCAATTGCAGATGAAATGCCGGATCATAATCCTTGCGGATGGAAAGCTGCACCATGGGAATATTTGCCTGGGGAAAGGCCACGGCCATGGGTACGAATGCGCCGTGATCGAAGCCACGCTCGGCGTCCTGTGCAATAGCGATGCCACCAGCCTGCAGCAAGGTCTGCACGCGTGCGGCCAATGCCGGGTCGCCGGGTGCCGGATATTGCACCGCGTAGGTATGCTCGGGAAAGCCATAATAATCGTACAGCATGCCCGGTTGCGCGGCGGTGCTTACGGTGACTTCATCTGTAATCCAATGAGCCGATACCATCAACACGGCCTTTGGCGTTGCCGGCAACTGTGCCGGCAGGCGCTGCAGCGAGTCGTGCAACGCGGCGTACATGGGTTTCCATTCCTCAACCCAGGGCCACGGGCCGCCGCCGTGCGAAATAAAATAAACAGGCATTGTCATCATCATCTCCGTAAGCTTAAATGTACAGGCGGGCAGATCGGTCGTCTTGCGCTGTGCAGGATGTCCTCCGGCGTCGGGCCGGACAGGATATGGCCGCAGGTGTACAGGCCCGATTGGCTGGGCGAAAAAATCAAAAAGTGGAAAGAAAAACCTGCTGCGCTGCCCCTTGCGGGGAGCGGATGCAGTAGCCCGGCACGTTGATGGTCAATGTCGATCCGGCAGGCTTGGCTCAGTCGGGACCGGCTGTGCCCGGGCGTATGGGGTCGGAAGGTCGTTTTAGGCTTTGCGGCTGCTATCGATACTGAAGGTGCCAGGGCCTGCCGCAGCAATGAACAGGAAGATGAAGCAGTAAAGCACGGCGGTTTCGCCGCCATTCATGAGCGGGAACAGTGCATTGCCCTGAGGCGCATGGGCGTAGAAATAGGCAACTGCCGTCATGCCAGAAGCGATGAACGCTGCAGAACGGGTGAACAGACCAAGAATAAGCAAAATCCCGGCAACCAGTTCGATCATGCCGGCGATGCCAGGCATGGACAATGCTTGCAGGTTGTCGAACATTGCAACATGAGGGACATGGAAGTATTTGGCGGTGCCATGCAACACCAGGGTGTAGCCGGACACGATACGGAGCAGGGCAAGGGCGTAGGGAACCAGATGGTCTGTTTTCATGATTAATCCTTAGGTCAGGTAAATAATCGATACGGCGGATGCCTGATATGACTTTATCGGTAATTGCAAAAAATCACAATTGAACAATGAACTCGCCGGGCTGGTACCGCATCGGATAATGTATGAAACAGTGTAATCGTATGTCATCAGGAAATATATACTGATATTATTAATAAACTATTTCCTATAAGGAAATGATAAATGCAGCATATTTGCGACGGTAATGTGCAATCGGCCACGGTCGGATATGCAATTGCACTGGGTATGAGGGAGTTTTCGTATGGATACGCTACTGAGTATCAAGGTGTTCTGTGAAGTGGTGCGTGCCGGCAGTTTTGTGGGCGCGGCCCGGCATTTGGGGATATCCAATCCCATGGCAAGTAAACATATTGTGCATCTGGAGCAGCAGGTGGGCGCACGCCTGTTGCATCGCACCAGCCGCAGGTTGAGCCTGACCGAGGCCGGTCAGCTGTACTATGACAAATGTGTTGATGCCCTGGATGTGCTGGATCAGGCCGAGGCGGCGCTGGGCGATCGTCAGGGGGAGCCCAGTGGTGTGCTGCGGGTCACCGCGCCGGTATGGTTCGCCAGCAACCGTATTGCCCAATTGCTGGTGCAATACCAGAAGCGATATCCCAGGGTGGTGCTGGATCTTTACCTGACCAATAGCAAGATCGAACTTGCCCAGGCCGGGATGGATCTGGCAATACGGGTCACGCATGAGCCGGAACCGCAATTGATCGTGCGCAAGATCGGGACTGTCCGGCTGATGCTGGTATCCAGCCCGGACTACATCAGTCGCATGGGCCAACCACAGTCCGTTCAGGATCTTGAGCGGTACGGCGCGGTCATGCCCAATTATCGCGATCGCAATGATTATCTGCTGCAGGGGCCTGCAGGCATGATGAAGTTCAGCCTGCATAGCCTGATGAAGTTGAACGACACGACATTAAGTCGCGAACTGGTGTTGGCCGGCATGGGCATTGCCATGCTGCCGGCCTGGCTGGTGGAGGATGATTTGCGCCAGGAACGCCTGTTGCGCCTGCTGCCCGATCATGACAGCCCGCCGCTGGATATTTTCGCCAGCTACATCAGTCGCCAGTATCAGACCGGAAAAGTGCGCAGCTTTATTGATTTTTTCTCTGCTGCCATGGCGCCGTAGGGCGCGCTTGCTTTATCATTGCGGGGTCTACAACATATCGATATTTCAGCAGGAACACCATGTCTTCTCAGAACCGTCTTGATTTTGTCCGATTCGCCTCGCAGGAAGGGGTCTTGCGCTTTGGGCAGTTCAAAGTAAAGTCCGGGCGCCTTAGTCCCTATTTTTTCAACGCCGGCCTGTTCAATACCGGCAGATCGGTCGGCGAGCTTGGTCGATTCTATGCGCAGGCATTGCTCGATTCGGGACAGGGCTTCGATATGTTGTTTGGCCCTGCCTACAAGGGTATCCCGCTGGCGGCGGCCACGGCCATTGCATTGGCTGGTCAGGGGCCGCAAGCGGCCGATGTGCCGTTTGCCTTCAACCGTAAGGAAGCCAAGGCCCATGGCGAGGGCGGTACACTGGTGGGCGCGCCGCTACAGGGACGTGTCGTGATTATTGACGATGTGATTACCGCCGGTACGTCGGTACGCGAATCCGTGGAGATCATTCGTGCTGCCGGCGCCACGCCAGCAGCCGTGCTTATTGCGCTTGACCGGATGGAGCGCGCCGGCGCCGATGATGCGCTGTCGGCCCATTCTGCCGTGCAGGATGTGCAACAGAAGTACGGGATGCCTGTCATTAGCATCGCATCGCTGGACGATATCATGCAATTGCTTGATGAGGATGCAACGTTTGCCCAGTATCAGGCAGCGGTGTCGGCCTACCGGAACAAATACGGGATTGCCGGCTGAATACAGCAATAAGCCGAGAGGCTTTCTGCGGCGCTTGCCGCAGATACCTGCTGCAGTGGTCGGTTGGTGGACCACTGCAGCATATCCTGAACGGTCAGCCCAGTTTTTCCTTGAGCATTTGGTTGACCTGGGCCGGATTGACCTTGCCCTTGCCGGCCTTCATGACCTGACCGACCAATGAATTGAAGGCTTTTTGTTTGCCGGCGCGGTATTCTTCAACGATGGCGGGATGGGCAGCAAGCACGTCATCGATCAGTGTGCCAATGGCCCCGGTGTCACTCACTTGTTTGAGCCCGCGCGCCTCGACAATAGCATCGACATTGCGGTCATGTTCGCCAGCCCACATGGCGGCAAACACCTCACGACCGGCCTTGTTTGACAGCGTGCCGTCGGCAATACGCTGAACCAGTCTGGCCAGGTCTTCGGGCGTGACCGGACTGTCGACAATCTCGCGCTCTTCCCGGTTCAGGGATGCGGCCAGTTCTCCCATGATCCAGTTCGATGCCAGCTTAGCCTGTTCGGCAGGCAGGCGCGCCATGGTCGCTTCGAAAAAGTCGGAGACGCCGCGCGTGACGGTAAGCTGGGCTGCGTCGTAAGCGGGCAGGCCCAGTTCGGTTTCGTAGCGCTCACGTCGCAGCACGGGCAACTCGGGCATGTTGGCACGGACCTGTTCGATCCATTCGTTGCTGATAATGAGTGGTGGCAGGTCCGGGTCAGGAAAATAACGGTAGTCGTGCGCGTCTTCCTTGGTCCGCATGCTGCGTGTCTCATCGTTCACGTCATCGTACAGTCGGGTTTCCTGGATAATGGTGCCGCCATCTTCCAGAACGTCGATCTGCCGGCGGGCCTCGAACAGAATGGCGCGCTCCAGGAAGCGGAACGAGTTGACGTTTTTGATCTCGGTACGTGTGCCGAATTCCTTCTGGCCGACCGGCCGCACCGAGACGTTGGCGTCGCAACGGAACGAGCCTTCCTGCATATTGCCGTCGCATATGCCCAGCCAGACCACCAGGCCGTGCAGGGTTTTTGCATATTCGACCGCTTCGGCAGCGGAACGCATTTCCGGCTCGGTTACGATCTCCAGTAGCGGCGTGCCGGTGCGGTTCAGATCGATGCCGGTAGCCGGCTCGCCCTGCGGGCCCTTGAACGTATCGTGCAGCGACTTGCCGGCATCTTCTTCCAGATGCGCCCGCGTCAGGTTAACGGTTTTTTCTTCATCGCCAACAAAAAAGCGGATTTTGCCGCCCACGACGACCGGAATTTCAAATTGGGTAATTTGGTAGTTTTTCGGCAGATCGGGATAAAAATAGTTTTTGCGTGCAAAGATCGAGCGGGGCGATACGGTGCCGCCGACCGCCAGGCCGAAGCGGATGGCGCGATCGACCGCGCCCCGGTTCATGACCGGCAGGCTGCCGGGCAGGGCCAGATCGACACAGTTGGCCTGGGTGTTGGGCGCAGCGCCAAAGGCGGTGCTGCTGCCCGAGAAAATTTTGGATTGGGTAGATAACTGGGTATGGGTTTCCAGTCCGATAACGATTTCCCACTTCATGATTGAATATCCGGTGTGCGTGTGTGCCAGTCTGTGTGCTGCTGGAAGCAGTCGGCTACGGCCAGCAGGCGACCTTCGTCAAAATAATTGCCAATGATATGCAGGCCGACCGGGCGCGTGCCGTTTCGACCGAAACCACAAGGGACCGACATGGCTGGCAGGCCAGCCAGACTGACGCCCAGGGTATAAATATCGGCCAGCCAGTCGGCGGTCGGGTCCTCGTTGTTGTCGCCAATATTCTTGGCAACATCGGGGGTGACTGGCCCCACAATGATGTCGCACTGGGTGCTGAGCGCCTGGTGAAAATCGTCCACGATCAATCGGCGGATACGCTGCGCCTGCAGGTAGTAGGCATCGTAGTAGCCTTGAGACAGCACGTATGAGCCGATAAGGATGCGTCGCTGGACTTCGGCGCCAAAGCCTTCGGCGCGCGAGCGGCTGATCATTTCATCAATATTGCGATAGGCCGTGGCGCGATGCCCGTAGCGCACGCCATCGTAGCGGGACAGGTTGCTGGATGCTTCGGCAGGGGCAATGACGTAATAGGCAGGAATGGCCAATTCAGTGTTGGGCAGGGAAATGTCCACCCTGACCGCACCGAGTTTTTCAAGTTCGACCAGTGCGGCCTCAACGGCAGCGGCGACTTCGCTGTTGAGGCCGGCGCCGAAATACTCGCGCGGCACCCCGATGCGCAAGCCCTGCAGTGGCCGGGCGCCGCCGTCGCGGTAGCCGGCGCTTGCCTTGTCAAAGGCCTGCTGCACACGTCCTGCGACATTGGGTGTACCCAGGCAGTCCTGCAAGCTGGTCGAATCCATGGGGTCGAAACCGCTGATGGTATCCAGTGCCGTGACCAGGTCTTTGGCGTGACGGGCCAGCGGGCCGGCCTGATCCAGGCTGGAGCCAAAGGCAACCATGCCGAACCGGGAGACCGTGCCATAGGTGGGCTTGATGCCACTGACACCGCATAGGGCTGCAGGCTGACGCACTGAGCCACCGGTGTCGGTGCCGGTAGAGATTGGCACGATGCCAGCCGCCACGGCGACTGCCGAACCACCCGACGAGCCTCCGGGCACTGCCTGCGGATCCCAGGGATTACGGCAGACGCCGAACGCCGAGTTTTCATTGCCGGAACCCATGGCAAATTCATCGCAGTTGAGCTTGCCGACATTGACCGCGCCGGCGTTGGCCAGATGCGTGACCACAGTGGCGTCGAACGGGCTGACATAATCCTTGAGCATAAGGCTGCCGGCCGTGGTGCGCCACTGGCGCGTTACGAATACATCTTTATGGGCGATCGGAATGCCGGTGAGGGCGTGCACATCGCCACGTGCGATGCGCTCGTCGGCGGCACGCGCCTGGGCGAGCGTCAGTTCGGGATCAATGTGCAAAAATGCATTCAGGCTGGCGTGCTGGCCGGCACGATTGAGTGCGGCCTCTGCCAGCTCGACGGCACTGACCTGTTTGCCGTCCAGCGCCTGGCGCAGTCCGGACAGACTGAAACTGGAAATATCGGTCATGGTTACTCGATTACTTTGGGAACTAGAAACAGACCTTCTTCCTGGGCCGGGGCGTTGGCCATGAGCCGGGAGCGGGTGGTCTCGGAGGGGATTTCGGTGACGGCGTCTTCGCGCAGACGCAGGGCAATGTCCTGGATAGCCGACAGCGGATGGGCCAGCGGTTCGACCCCCTGGGTGTCCACAGCCTGAAGCTTTTCAATAAGACCAAGAATGCTGTTCAGATCGGTGAGCGCCTGCGCCTGTTCTGCCGGATCCAGTTCGAGCCGGGAGAGGCGGGCAATGCGGTTCACATCGTTTTCGGTAAGGGCCATAAACGCTTGTTTTTCAGAAATTAATTGAGTCGCCGGATACATCGCGTGAAGGTTGTCTGAAAATAGTCAGCGGTTTGGGAAAAACAGTCTGCAAAAACAATAAATCACGCGATCGAAAAGTAATTATACGTTATGATTACGTGTTCACTCGTTCAAACCCGTGTGTTGAGCCCTTTTGCGCTCCGCAAAACCTTCCTCTGACCCTATTTTAAACTGAGCGATTATGTTCGGATTTCTAAGAAGCTTTTTATCCACCGATATGGCCATTGACCTGGGTACGGCCAACACCCTGATCTATGTGCGCGGCAAAGGCATTGTGCTTGATGAGCCATCGGTTGTCGCCATTCGCACCGAAGGCGGTTCCAACGGTCGCCAGATCATTCAGGCCGTCGGCCATGCCGCCAAACAGATGCTGGGCCGGGTGCCCGGCAACATCGAGGCCATCCGGCCCATGAAAGACGGTGTGATCGCCGACTATTCAGTGACCGAACAAATGTTGCGTCAGTTCATCCGCATCGTGCATCCGCGCAGCCTGTTTACCATGAGCCCGCGCATCATCGTGTGTGTGCCTTGCGGTTCAACCCAGGTGGAACGCCGGGTGATTCGCGAATCGGCCCAGGGCGCAGGCGCCCGTCAGGTCTTCCTGGTCGAAGAGCCCATGGCGGCAGCCATTGGCGCCGGCCTGAATGTATCCGATGCCAGCGGTTCGATGGTTGTCGATATCGGGGGCGGCACGACCGAAGTGGCCGTCATTTCCCTTGGCGGCATGGTGTACAAGGGGTCGGTGCGCGTTGGCGGCGACAAGTTCGATGAAGCCATCATGAATTATATCCGCCGTAACTATGGCATGCTGATTGGCGAGCCTACGGCCGAAGCGATCAAGAAAACCATCGGCTCTGCGTTTCCCGGCACCGAAGTGCGGGAAATGGAAGTCAAGGGTCGCAATTTGTCGGAAGGCGTGCCGCGCAGCTTTACCGTGTCTTCCAATGAAATTCTCGAAGCGCTCACCGAGCCGCTCAATCATATCGTCTCCGCTGTGAAAATCGCGCTGGAACAGACGCCGCCCGAACTGGGCGCCGACATTACCGACAAGGGTATTGCCCTGACCGGTGGCGGCGCGCTGCTCAAGGATCTGGATCGTCTGCTTCAGGAAGAAACCGGCATTCCGGTTGTGGTTGCCGATGAGCCCCTGACCTGCGTGGTGCGCGGGTGTGGCGAAGCGCTGGAACATATTGACAAGCTCGGCCAGATTTTTATTGACGACTAACGTCATCTGAGGGATGTAGCGCACCCGTTGCATCCTTTTCTGCTGTTGTCTTCCTGATCCTTCCGTTCCCGTTTACGGTTGCCCTATGCAGCAAAACAGTTCATTACGTTTTTTCACTCACGGGCCAGCTGCAGAGGTCAGACTTTTTTTTCTGGCTATTTTTTGTGTGGGCCTGATGATCGCCGATTCGCAAACCCGCTATTTCGAGCCGGTGCGCAAAGTGGTGTCCGTGATGCTTTATCCGTTCCAGAAAACCGCCATGTGGCCGCGCGATGCGGTCACGCAGGTGTACGACTGGTCAAATGCAGTTACCATTGCCAAACAGGAAAGCGCTGCGGTTCAGCGGCAACGCATCGAGCTGGCCCAGCTGTCGACGTACGCCGCACAGATGGCGGCAGAAAACGCCCAATTGCGACGCCTGCTCGCCGTCAAGACAACGGTGCAGACACCCTCGGTGGCTGTAGAAATCCTGTACACCTCGGTCAATCCGCTGAACCAGACCCTGGTGCTTACCAAGGGCAGCAACGACGGCATTCGCCCGGGCATGCCTGTCATTGACGAGGGCGGAGTGGTCGGCCAGATCCGGCGCGTGACGCCCTTGACCTCAGAGGCGACCCTGGTTACCGACAATAAAATTTCAGTTCCGGTCATGGTGCTGCGCAACGGCTTGCGGGTCATTGCATTTGGCTCGGGACAGACGGGCCGGCTGGACGTACGCTATCTGGGTTTGGGCGCCGATATTCGTCCTGGAGATGATCTGGTGACCAGCGGTATCGGCGGCATCTACCCGCAAGGCCTGTCGGTCGGAAAAATTGCGGCAGTCGACAACAATTCAGCTGAAGGCTTTATGCGTGCGCGTGCCGTGCCATCGGCGCATCCCGAGCGCTATCGCCACTTCCTCGTGCTGCTGGTGTCTACAGATAATCTGCCCGATATTCCGGCGTCGTTGACCGATATCTCGAACAGTACCGTGCCAAGTAGGGTGAACTGAGATGGTCAAACGTAGTCTGACCTCGCTTGAACCACTGCAACGGACCAATTATTTCTACGGTTCGAGTCCCATTTACGCCTGGATCACCATCGTGCTGACCTGGCTGGCCTCGCTGCTTCCCTGGCGTGAGTGGGAGGGGGCGCCCGATATTCTGATTCTGGTGCTGGCCTTCTGGTGCGTGCAACAGGTGCGCGGGGTTGGCTTGGCAAGTGCCCTGATCTTCGGCTTGCTGATGGACGTGCATGATGCCAATGTCATGGGTGAGCACGCCCTCAGCTATGTGCTGGTGATCTTCGGCGCCATGGTGTTTCGGCGCAGGATGGTGCAATTCGGTTTCATCAGCCAGATGCTGCAAATGCTTCCCGTGTTTTTTCTGGCGCCATTTCCCGGCCATCTGCTGAACGCGTGGCTGCAAGGCGCCTGGAGCGGCTGGACATGGCTGCTGTCGGGATTGATTACAGGTGTGATGTGGGTTGTGGCCGATCTGATTCTCAAGCTACCGCTGCGACCGGTAGACGATAACGAAACGCTGAACTGACGGGAAACGGGCTATGTTCGAATTCCGCAAGCGTTCCACCATACAGCGAAAGAAAATCCGGTTGCGCGTGCTGATCGCGCTGGTGTTTGTGCTCGGTTGCTTCGGGCTGCTGATTGACAGGTTGTGGGTGCTTCAGGTTGAACGCTACCAGGGGCTGGCCGAACGCGCAGACCGTAACCGTATTGCGCTGGTGCCCATCGCCCCACGGCGTGGCGATATCGTTGACCGCAATGGGACAGTGCTGGCGCGCAGCTATCGGGACTATACGCTGGAAATCGTACCGGCCCAGGTAAAAAAACTGGATGAACTGATCAGCCAGATCAGCAAGGTCATTGCGCTGACGCCCCTGGATGTCCGCCGCTTCAAGCGGCGTATGGGCCAGACGACGCGCTACGCCTCGGTCATGCTGCGCGGTAATCTGACCGATGATGAAGCGGCCATCTTTGCCGCTCACTCCTTTCGTTTTCCTGATGTCAATCTGCGTGCCCGCTGGGTGCGCGAGTATCCGCAGGGCGAGTCGGCTGCGCACGTGGTGGGCTATGTGGGCCGTATTTCCGAAAAAGACCAGGAGCGTCTGGAGCGCGATGGCGTCGAGGGCAATTATCGTGGCACCGATGTGATCGGCAAAAAGGGGATCGAAGCCAGTTATGAAGCGGTGCTTCATGGCAAGACGGGTTGGGAAGAGGTGGAGGTAGCGGCATCGGGCAAGCCGGTGCAGGTCTTAAAGCGTATTGATCCGATACCGGGAGACACGCTGCATTTGTCGATTGACCTTGGCCTGCAGAAAATGGTCGAAGACCTGTATAACAAAGGCTTTGTCAAGGAAGGCGTACCCGAGCGCGGTGCGCTGGTTGCCATTGATCCGCGCAACGGGCAGGTTCTGGCCTATGTGTCGGCGCCATCGTATGATCCGAATCTGTTTATTGATGGCATTGACGTGGAAAACTGGCGCCGGCTGGCTGACTCGCCCCAGCATCCGCTGATTGATCGTCCGGTGTCGGGCACATTTCCTATCGGATCCACTTACAAGCCGTTTGTGGCATTGGCTGCGCTCAAGCTGGGTGTGCGTGATCCCAATGCCCGCATTCCTGATCCCGGCTATTTCGAATATGGCAACCAGCGTTTTCGCAATGCGGGTGGTGCTGCCTACGGGCCGACCAATATGCACAGGGCGCTGGTCGTGTCTTCCGATACGTACTTCTTCAGCCTGGGCCCGTTGATTGGCGTGGATGCGCTGCATGACTTTTCTCTGATGTTCGGATTCGGACGCAAGACCGGAATTGATCTGAATTACGAGAAGATCGGTATTTTGCCCTCGCGCGAGTGGAAGAAAAAAGCCTTCAAGGACCCGCGCCAACAGCGCTGGATTCCCGGCGAGACGATTTCGGTCGTAGTGGGCCAAGGGTACAATTCATTTACCATTATGCAACTGGCGCAGGCAACATCTACGCTGGCGGCGGACGGCAAGTATATTCGTCCGCATCTGGTCAGTGAAATGGAAAACACTGTCAACAAGACACGCACGCCAACGGTCAGGCAGCCCGACTATCAGATTCCGGTGAGCCAATCGTCGATTCAGCTGGTCAAGGACGCGCTGGTCGAGGTAACCCGCCGTGGGACGGCCAAGCGCAGTTTTGCCGGCGCCGCTTATGAGTCTGCCGGCAAAACCGGTACGGCTCAGGTATTCAGTCTGAAGGGATCAAAATACAATTCGCGCACTCTGAAGCGCACTCTATGGGATCACGCGCTATATATGGGTTTTGCGCCAGCCAAGGAGCCGAAAATCGCCGTGGCGCTGATTGTTGAGAACGGCGGCTGGGGCGCCAGTGTTGCGGCGCCCATCGCCCGCAAGGTCTTTGATTACTGGCTCTCGCCAACGCGTTCGGCCCAGGTCGATTCGGCGCCCGTGCTGGAGCTGGACAGCGAGGAGCCTGCCGAAGATACGTCGCCTGATGTGCTGGTGCCGCAAGAGGTGCCGGCCAATCCCGAAGACAAGGCGCCGGAACATTTGCCCGATATTCTTGCGCCGGTCGGCAATGGCAGTGGCCGCAATGGCGCCGAACAAAGGCAGAATAATGAATAAATTGATGGACTGGATCCTGCGGGCCTTTCGCGCCTTTGATTGGCCGCTGCTACTGATTCTGGTTATTTTCTGCATGCTGGGCATGACTGTCATGCACTCTGCCGTTGGCGGAACCGACTGGCGTTTTGCCAGCCAGGCACGCAATTTTCTGCTGGCTTTTTTTGTCATGTGGTTCGTGGCGATGATCCCACCGTCACGCATCATGAAGTTTGCCATCCCGCTGTATATTATTGGCGTGCTGATACTGATAGCTGTACTGCTGGTAGGCATTACCAGCAAGGGTGCGACGCGATGGCTCGATATCGGTGTTACGGTCATTCAGCCATCCGAAATGATGAAAATCATCGTGCCGTTGATGCTTGCATGGTATTTCGATAAACACCGCTCCGAGTTGCGGGTGGTGGATTTTCTGATTGCCGGCGTGCTGCTGCTGGTGCCGTTCATGCTTATCATTCGGCAGCCCGATCTGGGGACCGCGCTGCTGGTGCTGAGTACTGGTTTTTTCATCATCTATTTTGCCGGCTTGTCGTTCAAGCTGATTGTGCCGGTGTTTGTGCTGGGTGTCGTGACAATTGCATTGATCCTGTACTATGAACCGATGCTGTGCAGCCCTGATTTTGACTGGGTCGTTCTGCACGACTATCAGAAGCATCGGGTGTGCACGTTGCTTGATCCTGGCAGCGATCCGCTGGGCAAGGGGTTTCACACCATCCAGGGTATGATTGCGATTGGTTCGGGCGGCTTATATGGCAAGGGATATATGCTGGGCACCCAGACGCATCTTGATTTTATCCCTGAGCGGACCACCGATTTCATCTTTGCGGTCTTTGCCGAAGAGTTCGGGCTGTACGGCGGCGTGACGCTGTTGCTGTTGTATACGTTGTTGCTGCTGCGCGGTTTTCTGATCACGATCCGGGCGCGCACCCAGTTCGGCCGTTTGCTGGCTGGCGCCATGACCATGATGCTGTTCATGTATGTGTTCGTGAACATGGGCATGGTCATGGGCATACTGCCGGTGGTGGGCGTACCGTTGCCGTTCATGAGTTACGGCGGTACGGCGCTGGTCACGCTGGGTTTTGCCTGCGGTCTGTTGATGAGTATTTCCAATTACGTCCCCAGCCGCAAGTCGGCGCGGGCCGAGGAATAACCACCGCTGGTGCGCTGCAAGCGACCTGTAGCCGGGTCAGAACAGGCCGGGTGTGTCGGTTGCGCGGTTGCTGTCCTTATCAAAATAGCCCGTCAGCAGTTTGCGCAAGGGCGCGGGCAGCGCAGTATCCGGTAGCGCGTCCAGGGCTACCCACTGCCAGCGGCTGGGCTGGTCGGCATCGTCGCCGACGGGCGGCAGCGCGGCGGGCAGGGCAGATGCGTGCAGCAGCGCCGGTTCGATATGCAGGCGAAAATGGGTGAATACATGTTCGAATGCCGCCAGCGGCACGGGCAACGCGTGCTCGCCGAGCGCCTGCTGCAGATAGGCGGCACAGGCCTGGCGGTCGACAAATTCGGGCAGCGTCAGCAATCCGCCCCATATGCCTTTGTCTGCACGACGATACATCAGGATCTGATCCTTGTGTTCCAGAATCAATACACACACGTGGCGTTGCGGGATCACCTTGCGCTGGCGTGCCGTGGGTAGCTGCGCCTGCCGGCCTTCGCGCCTGGCCACACAATGGACAGCCAGCGGACAACGATCACAGGCGGGCCTGCTGCGTGTACACAAGGTCGCACCCAAATCCATCAGCCCTTGCGTGTAAGCCGCCATATCTACATCGTCCGGGGCGGCCTCAAGATGCTGCCAGGCACGTTCCCACAGGATGCTTTCGGTTGCTTTCTTTTGCGTATCGCCCTCGATGCCATAATAGCGGCAAAAAACACGCTTGACATTGCCATCCAGGATAGGCTGGCGTGCGTTGTAGCAGAAGGCGGCAATGGCGTTGGCCGTAGACGGCCCAATGCCCGGCAGCTTGGTAATATCCTGGGCATTTTCCGGGAAAGATCCGTTCCAATCATTCATGACGACCCTGGCGCAGCGGTGCAGATTGCGCGCCCTGGCATAGTAGCCCAGCCCCGCCCAATAGGGCATGACCTCTTCCTGGCTGGCCTGGGCCAGCGCATCGAGTGTGGGAAATCGGGACAGGAAGCGGGCGTAGTATGGAATAACCGTAGCTACTTGCGTTTGCTGCAGCATGATCTCCGAGAGCCAGACGCGATAGGGATCGCGGCTGCCCTGCCACGGCAGGTCGTGCCTGCCGCGTTCACGCTGCCACTCGATGACGGTACCGGCAAACGACATGGATCAGAAACGCGAATGCCGGGTCATGGACCATTGGGCCGCCAGCGCAGCGACAATCATCACCAGCACAATGGCGGTGCCCAGCCAGGTGACATCGGGTAGCCGGATGACGAAATCGGTGCCATAGCTCTGCGAGAGCCGGGCGATGGCGCCGTTGAGCGAAGCCAGGCCGAACGTGGTAAGCAAAAGCGACAATACGCCGGCAATCATGCCGGTCAGGGCGCCCAGATATAGAAACGGACGCCGCACGAATGACTCGGTAGCGCCTACCAGACGCGCGACGGCGATTTCTTCCCGTTGCACCAGGGCCTGCATGCGCACGGTGTTAAATACCGTACCGACCACCACCACGGCAACGCCGATGGCCAGCAGCAGCAGGACGCCGCGGGTAAAGGAAAGAATGGCGTCCAGCTTCTGAACCCAGGCGCTGTCGAACTGCACCGTGTCTACATTGTCCAGGCTGCTCCATGTCTGCGCCAGTTCCTGGGCCTTGCTGGCCTGATCGCCGGTCGCTTTGATCGTCACGACAATCGAATTGGGCAGAGGATTGCGTGGCAGCACTTTCAGCGCGTTGGACCAGGATTCGGACGCCCGCAATCCTGCCAGCGCGTCGTTTTTGTCGATCACTTCCAGTTTTTCTATATAGGCCTGGTTTTCCTGTTGCAACTGCTCGCCCAGCTCGCGCGTTTCTGCCAGCGGCACCTGCGCTTTCATGAACAGGGTGATGGCCGGATTAACTGAGACATTGCGCGCAACCGGCTCCATGGATACTAGAATGGAACTGGCCAGCAGCGGTAGCGCCAGCACAAGTGCAATGACGGCAATATTGGTCAGTGATGAAAATGGCGTGGCCAGCAGTCGCCGGATGGCGATACGCATAGCGTAAAAATGATGTCTTATCCAGGTTTTCATGCGTGTGTTCCCAGATCCTTGAAACGGCCCGGTTCGATCAGCAGGGTGCGGTTGGCGTGCCGACGCAGCAGTTCCAGGTCATGTGAAGCGATAAGCGTGGTCACGCCGACACGATTGAAGTCACGGAAGACTTCCAGAATTTTCTGTGCGCTGGCCTGATCCAGGTTGGCCGTTGGTTCGTCGGCGATCAGAATGGCGGGCTTGTTGACGATGGCGCGGGCAATGGCCAGGCGCTGCTGTTCGCCGCCTGAAAGCGCGATTGGGTTGAGTTTTTCCTTGCCGGACAGCCCCACCTTTTCAATTGCCGCCCGGGCACGTGCGGCTGCCTTGTCCGAGTTCAGGCCAATAACGGCCAGCGGCAGCATGACATTTTCGAAAGCAGTCCTGTCATACAGCAGGTGCATGTTTTGCAGGATGACGCCAACGGCGCGGCGCAGATAGGGCCTTGCGCGGTTACCGATCTGGTCCATGCGCTGGCCCTTGACGATAATGGAGCCGCGCGTTGGCGCTTCCAGTCCGCCGATCAGCTTGAGCAGCGTGGATTTGCCCGCCCCGGATGGGCCGGAGACGAAAACGAATTCACCCGGTGCAATACTGAAGTTGATATCAGCCAGGATATTGGCGCCCTGCCCGTAAGATTTGAAGACATGCTGAAATTGAATCATGTGGATCCGGTTATTCAAAATTCGGTTCTGTTAATGCGCATTTTAGAGTAATTGCAGATGTATTAGGGTATTTACGATTGTCAATGCGTGAATGGATACTCTAGGATACCGCAAGAGAAAACCGCTAAACAAAAAATCGACAGCAGCAGTTTCCCATCATGTACACGGCGGATTGATCAACGGGGGACGGTTTCTTAACCAGGGGATGAATATGAAAATGATCAGGACAGCGGCATTGCTGGCCGCAGGCGCTTTTACGGTAATCGCGACGCCGGCCCAGGCCGGTAAAACATTCGATGCCGTCAAGGCCAAGGGCTTTGTTCAGTGTGGGATCAGTACCGGTATCCCGGGCTTCTCCATCATTGACAGCAAGGGCGAGGCATCGGGGCTGGATGTCGACTTGTGCAAGGCGATCGCGATCACCATGTTCAACGACGCCAGTAAAATAAAACTCACGCCCCTCAGTACCCAGCAGCGCTTTACGGCACTGCAATCGGGGGAGATTGACGTGCTTACGCGTAACACCACGCAAACCCTGACCCGCGATACGACGCTGGGCCTGATGGGGGTTGGCGTCAATTTTTATGACAGCCAGGGCGTCATGGTGAAAAAGGACCTGGGTGTCAAAAGCGCCAAGGAACTGAACGGCGCGACCATTTGTGTTCAACCGGGTACGACCACCGAGCTGAACCTGACCGACTGGTTCCGCAGCAATAAGCTGGAGTTCAAGCCCGTTGTCATCGACAAGTTCGACGAAGTGATTCGTACCTTCGCCTCGGGCCGCTGCGATGCGCTGACGACCGACAAATCCGGCCTGGCCTCGGTGCGAACCACGATGGAAAAGCCCGACGAATACGAGATCCTGCCCGAGAATTTCTCCAAGGAACCGCTGGGGCCGATGGTGCGGCAGGGCGATGAGCAGTGGTTCAACGTGATCCGCTGGACCCTCAATGCCATGATCGAAGCCGAAGAGTACGGCATTACGTCCAAGAACGTGGATGAAATGACCAAATCGCCTAATCCCAATATCCAGCGTATTTTGGGCGTCAGTCCTGGCATGGGCAAAAATCTTGGCGTCGATGAAAAATGGGCCTACAACATCATTAAAACGGTGGGCAATTATGGCGAGAGCTTTGCCCGCAATGTGGGAGCCGACAGCGCGCTTAAACTGGAACGCGGCTTGAACAACACCTGGCACAATGGCGGCATTCTTTACGCCATGCCGGTTCGCTGAGCGCCAAAAACAGGTACGATGTGGTTTCGACCTTTGATTCGCACCTGATCGCAGGACCCGGAGCCGGCTAATGCCGGCCCCGCCTGACACTGTAACGCATGAAGAAAAACAAATCCAAAGGCCTGGCCTTTTCCTGGAGTGATCCAACGTTTCGCTCGATCGTCTATCAGATAATCGTGCTCGGGCTGGTGGCCGCCGGCGTCTGGTATCTGGTTTCCAATACCATGCATAATCTGCAAGTGCGCAATATCCGCAGCGGCTTCGATTTCCTGGGGCGCGAGGCCGGGTTTGCCATCGGCGAGTCGCTTATTGATTATTCGCCGACCGATACGTATCGGCGCGCCATTCTGGTGGGTCTGCTCAATACCCTTTATGTTTCCCTTGCCGGCATCGTGCTGGCCACGCTGCTGGGCGTTGTGGTCGGGGTGGCCCGATTGTCAAAAAACTGGCTGATCGCAAAACTGGCTGCGGTATATGTCGAGGTGCTGCGCAATATTCCGCTGTTGATTCAGCTTTTTTTCTGGTACGCGCTGATTGTGGAAACCTTGCCCGGTCCGCGCCAGGCCATGCACCCGATGCCAGGTGTGTTTCTGTCGAACCGGGGCCTGCGATTTCCCTTTGCGCAAGGCGAGAGCCTGATATGGATTGTAGCCGGTGTTGTGGGAGCGCTATTGATCACCCTTGCGGCAGGTCGGTATTTGCGCCGCAGGCAAATCCGAACCGGCACACAAACGGCGCTGTGGCCGATCGGCCTTGCGCTTTTTATCCTGTTGCCGGTGGCTGGATTTTTTTTCGGCGGCGGGCAACTGGCCTTCAGCATTCCAGAACTCAAGGGCTTCAATTTTGCCGGAGGCGCCAGTATTTCCCCGGAACTGACGGCGCTGCTAAGCGGGCTGGTTATCTACACCTCGGCCTTTGTCGCGGAAATTGTGCGTTCGGGGATACAGGCCGTGCCAGGCGGCCAGTGGGAAGCGGCCGGATCCGTGGGCCTGAGCCGTCGTCGCGCGCTGCGGCTGGTGGTGTTGCCGCAGGCGCTGCGGATCATGATTCCGCCGCTGACCAGCACTTATCTGAACCTGATGAAAAACAGTTCGCTGGCGGTGGCGATCGGCTATCCGGATATTGTGTCAATCATCAACACAACGCTGAACCAGACGGGGCAGGCCATAGAGGGCATTCTCATTGTCATGGCAGCGTATCTGACCGTCAGCCTGTCCATTTCCCTGTTCATGAACTGGTATAACCGGCGCATTGCGCTGGTGGAGCGATAGCCATGAATATCACGAACCGGGAGCCGGGTGTTGCAGCGGCATTGCCGCCGCCCAAGGGAAAAAGCGGCATTGCCGGCTGGCTGCGGGCGCGCCTGTTTTCTTCACCGCTCAATATCCTGATTACCATGCTCATCGCGTGGCTGTTGCTGATGGGGCTGCCGCCTCTTGTGGAGTGGGCCCTGCTCAAAGCCAATTTCACCGCCAGCAATGCCCAGGAATGTCGCGCCGGGCCTGGCGGGGCCTGCTGGGCCTTTATTCGGGAAAAATATCGGCTTATTCTGTTCGGCACCTATCCTTACGATGAGCAATGGCGTCCCTTGCTGGCCACGCTGGTGCTGCTTGCGGTCATTGTGTGCAGCGCGATGCGACGCTTCTGGAATATGCGGCTGTTTGCCATCTGGGCAGCCGGGCTGACGATGGTTGCCTGCCTGATGTGGGGCGGCTTTGCGGGCCTCACTTATGTAGAGAATACCCGCTGGGGCGGCCTGCCGCTCACGCTGATCCTGTCGACCTTCGGCATTGCGTTTGCCTTTCCCATCGGTGTGGTGCTGGCGCTGGGGCGTCGCTCGGATATGCCGGTCATCAAGGCGCTGTGCGTCGTGTATATTGAAATTATCCGCGGTGTGCCGCTGATCAGCCTGCTGTTTATGTCGTCTGTCATGTTGCCGCTGTTTCTGCCCGAAGGGATGTCTTTTGACAAACTGTTGCGTGCACAGATCGCCATCATCATGTTTGCCTCTGCCTATGTGGCAGAGACTGTGCGCGGCGGGCTGCAGGCGATCCCCCGGGGGCAGATTGAAGGTGCCCAGTCTATCGGATTGAACTATTGGCAGACCATGCGCAAAATTGTGTTGCCACAGGCGCTCAGGATCGTGATCCCGCCACTGGTGAGCATCTTCATTGCCCTGTTCAAGGATACGTCGCTGGTGGTCGTTATCGGTATTTACGATCTGACGCTGTCGGCCAAGGCTTCGCTATCAGACCCGGTGTGGCGGGGGTTCAGTATTGAAGCCTATTTATTCATTTCCCTGATTTATTTCGTGTTTTGCTTTGCCATGTCCCGCTATTCAAAACGGCTTGAAACACAGCTGGATACGGGATATTCGCGTTAGCCGCCAGACCCTGGAGTTTATCTGTGTCAGAAACTATCATCCTTATGGAAAACGTCAACAAGTGGTATGGCCAGTTCCATGTCCTGCGCGACATCAATCTGGACGTTGCCACAGGCGAGCGCATCGTGATCTGTGGCCCGTCGGGCTCCGGAAAATCGACGCTGATCCGCTGCATCAATGCGCTGGAATCCCATCAGGAAGGCAAGATCATTGTTGACGGCACAGAGCTGACCGACAATCTGAAAAAAATCGAACAGGTGCGCAAAAACGTGGGTATGGTGTTTCAGCACTTTAATCTGTTTCCGCATCTGACCGTACTCGAAAACCTGACGCTGGGGCCCATATGGGTGCTGAAGCAGTCGCAGCAACAGGCCCGGGACAGCGCCATGCAGTACCTTGAACGCGTGCGCATACCGGATCAGGCCGACAAGTTTCCCGGCCAGCTCTCCGGAGGGCAGCAGCAGCGGGTTGCCATCGCCCGTTCGCTGTGCATGAACCCCAAGGTGCTGCTGTTTGATGAGCCGACCTCTGCGCTGGACCCGGAAATGGTTAAGGAGGTGCTGGATGTCATGGTCAATCTTGCCGAGGAGTCGGGCGTGACCATGCTATGCGTCACGCATGAGATGGGCTTTGCGCGCAAGGTGGCCGATCGTGTGGTGTTCATGGATCAGGGCAGCATTGTGGAGCAGAACACGCCGGATGCGTTTTTTGATCATCCGCAGCACGAACGCACCCGCCATTTCCTGGACCAGATTCTGCACTAAGGGGCCCACCGGGATGCCTGTCTGGATTCCGGTGTAAAATGGCGGCACCAAGCAGCCGTTTACGGCTATTTACACCAACGGTTACAAAATCATGGCAGAAAATTTCGAATCCGATATCACCAAGTTTATCAAACAGTATAAGGACGAACATCCTGGTACTGAAGAGCGGCAGCGGCAGGGTCGCGGACTCCTGTGGGATAAAACACTGGATGCCGACCTGCTTGATGGGTTTAAGAAGGCCAAAGTGCCCCTGAAACCCTACGTATATTCGAACAATAGCTGAACAGCCGAATGACGGTGCCTGCCGATCAGCTCAATGCGCTGGTCTCTCCTGAAGTGGATTCCACGCCCGACACCATTGATTCGGTTGCCTTGGCGCGCCTGTACGGCGAGCCGCTATTTAATATTCCGCAGGATCTGTACATACCGCCAGATGCGCTTGAGGTGTTTCTGGAAGCCTTCGAGGGACCGCTGGATCTGTTGCTGTATCTGATCCGCAAGCAGAACTTCAATGTTCTGGATATCCCCATGTCAGAAGTGACGCGCCAGTATCTGAACTACGTAGATCAAATCCGTGAGCACAATCTGGAGCTGGCCGGCGAATATCTGCTCATGGCTGCCCTGTTGATTGAAATCAAGTCACGCATGCTGCTGCCGGTCAAAAAATCAGATACCGGTGAAGAGGTGGAAGACCCGCGCGCTGAGCTGGTTCGCCGCCTGCTGGAGTACGAGCAGATGAAACTGGCGGCCGCCAAGCTCAATGAGTTGCCGCAGTTGGGTCGCGACTTTGAGCGCGCATGCGTCTATATGGATCTGAGCACCGAGCGGGCGCTGCCCGAGGTGAACGCCGAAGATCTGCGTTTGGCCTGGCTGGACATCATGAAACGGGCCAAACTGAACGCGCATCATCACATTACGCGCGAACAGCTGTCGGTGCGCGATCACATGACTCATATTCTGCGTCGACTGTCGGACGTGCGGTTCATGGAGTTTCGGGACCTGTTCATTGAGCGGGTGCAAGGGGGTGACCCGGCGGCAGTCGTGGTGGTTCATTTCCTGGCCATGCTGGAACTGGCCCGCGAAACACTCCTGGAAATCACGCAGGCAGAACCTTACGCCCCTATTTATATTCGCCTCTCGTACAGCAGCCAGGCCGTGGCCTAACCTGCCAAAGGAACAAGATTGAAAGTCGTACATACCATTGAAGAACTCAGAGACCAGATGCGCGGCCAGTTACGCGCCTCTTTTGTTCCTACCATGGGAAATCTTCATGAGGGTCACCTGGCCCTGATGAAAATGGCTCGCCAGCATGGCGATCCGGTTGTGGCCAGCATTTTTGTCAACCCTCTGCAGTTTGGGCCCAATGAGGATTTCGACAAATATCCACGTACCCTTGAAGAAGATATTCGCAAGCTGGAAGAGCGGCGGGACGTCTATGTCCTCTTTGCGCCTGCCGTCAAGGAAATGTATCCGGAGCCGCAAAGTTTCAAGATTCAGCCGCCTGATGGCCTGGGCAACATTCTGGAAGGCGAGTTTCGCCCGGGTTTTTTTACCGGCGTATCGACCGTTGTGCTCAAGCTGTTTTCCTGTGTGCAACCGAAGGTGGCGGTATTCGGTAAAAAAGATTACCAGCAATTGATGATTGTGCGCAAAATGTGCCGCCAATTCCAGTTGCCGGTCACCATTTATGCCCATGAAACAGTACGCGAGGACAGCGGGCTGGCCTTGTCGTCGCGTAATCGCTTTCTGTCGGACAGCGAACGCGCTGAAGCGCCGGTTCTGTATCAGACCCTGCAGGCGGTGCGCAACCAGTTGCAGGCGGGCGATGCCTCTGTAGAGTCCCTGGAAGCATTCGGTCGCAAAATGCTGGCTGACCGGGGGTGGGAGGTGGATTATGTGTCGGTACGTCGCCAGCACGATTTGAACCCGCCGTCGCAGCAGGAGATTGTTGCCAACGAACCGCTGGTCGTACTGACCGCAGCCAAACTGGGGGCGACCCGCTTGATTGATAACCTGGAATTCGCATATCAACCATAGACTGTCAACGCTGACAGTTCTTGGCCGACGTCATGATCACTATAATTTGTCCCTTCTTCACAAGCAATACGAGGAATCAAGATGGGAACAGTGGAAAATATGCCGGGGCTGGATGTACTCATACAGTGCCTGACGCCGCGTGAAAAAGAGGTTTTCTTTTTTGTCACACGTGGCTTGCCAAATAAGGTTGCGGCTGCCGAGCTCGGCGTGTCGCAACGGACTATAGAAGCGCACCGGGCACGAATTTTTCGCAAAATGAATGTACGCAACGCCACTGAGCTTGCGCGGCAGGTGTTTACCCGCCTGAACCCACATATTTCCGACAATCGTCAAGTTTGAGCCGTCAGCGGTGCCGCGCAACGCACAACGTGTGCAGGGCGTTCACGGCCCGGTCACTATCGCGCCGGGCAGAAAAACGAGGTGTCGTTCTGCAATGCGCTGGTCGATTCCGTATCGGCCTGTATGTTGAGCGTATAGCGTCTGGTCACGGCATTGGCGCCCAACGTCTGTACATAGAGCACGGCGGGGCTTTGCATGCGTAACGAAGCTACGCTGGCGCTGCTGTCGCTGGCGCTGGCAGGTAACAGATGAATCATTGGTTGAGCACCTGGTTCCGGTCTCCAGCAGCCGGCGTCGATCCGCGCCGAACCCGATGGGGCCAGCGCCTGCGATATCCGGCGCCAGCGTCCGTCGGGCAGTAGTGTCAGGGTGACGCGCTGCACCGTACACGCTGCCGTTTCGCAGGGGATGGAGCCAAGATAGGTTCTGCCTTCCGGGATCAGGCCCTGGGTCGTGGACTGCCGCTGACGTTCGGCGCGAAGTTCGGCCTGTGTGGGCTCCGAGGTGCCAAAGGGAATCTGAATCTGCCCGCCGCCATTATAGGCAGGCATTGGTCTTGCCTCACGCTCTGTTGCTGCGGTATCGCTTGCGGTTGCCTGTGTTGCGGCAGCCTGTTGCGAAGGGCTGCTGCAGCCGGCCAGAATGACCAGCAGGGAAGCCGACAGCAGTGCCGGCACAAAACGGAATGGAACACAAGACATGACAGTTTTTTTCCTATTAAACAGGACCGAGGCCCCGGTTCGAGGTAAGGCTAAGGCGACGCCACAGGCCTGGACGAGCACTGAACTAGCGGCATATTACCACGGCAATATCCATATCTGCTTAGGCCATCGGCTCGGATCAAGCCATCGGGTTTCCGATAGCGTTGACCACATCCTGAATGATGGGGTTGAGCCTTGAGCTGGCACATATCGCCACAGGGCACATGCGTTACGATGATGCCCGCGTCTCGCACCGAGCCGCTTGCGGGCAATATCATGGTGTCCGGTTCAACGAGCTGGGCCGCTTGCCTGTTTGTCAATCCTGCGGCATTCTTCAATATTAGTTGCCAGGTGCAGCAGTATGGATAAGTTTCTGCTCAGCGTTCTGGTGGCGCTTAGCCTGTGGCCTGCGTATGGGCTGCTGTGCGCCGTTTTGCGCTGGCGCTACGGCCGCGCTGCCGTGACAGACGGTATTGTGGCAGACAAAAGGACCTTTGCGTGCATGCGGCTGCTTGTGGTCGGCATCGCTGTGCCAATCTTTCTGTACATGCTCAGCCATGGTCAGGCGCTGCACTGGCTAGTGTTCTTCTATTTGTTGGCGTTGCTGACCCTGGCCGATATTCAGATGCGCTTGTTGCCCGATTGCCTTCTGATTTTGCTGCTGGCCGTTGGCCTGAGCGCGCTGGCTGCCGGCCTGCCGCAAATGCCGGCTCCGCGTTTTGCCCTGTCGGCTTTTGTAGGAGCCGCGATGGTCGTCCTGCTTTGCATGGCCGTTCAAGCCGGTGGCGGCAGGCCGGGGCTGGCCGCAGGCGACGTCAAGCTGATTGCCGTGCTGGCGCTCTGGTTTCCTTACAATCAATTACCTGTAGTATTATTTGTGGCCAGTTTTGCAGGACTGGTGTACATTCTGGTGATACGATGTATTACCGGCGTGCTGCTGCGGACAATTGCTTTTGGCCCCTGTTTGGCTTTGGGTGCGCTTGCTGTGCATGTATCCTGCGATTGCCCGCACGCAGAGAACGGCAGCACATATTGCATGATCAGGCCAGGCGCTACGCGCCCGGCCTTGTTTTTCACGGGGGTTGGCGTTGTACAGGATAGGTCTGACAGGGGGGATCGGCTCGGGTAAATCCACCGTGGCACAATTGCTCGTTGCCTGGGGCGCCAGCGTGATTGATGCCGATGCACTGGCGCGGTCGCTGACCCAACCGGGCGGCCGGGCCATGCCTGCCATTGGCCAGGTATTCGGGAGCAGAGCAGTACAAGCGGACGGCGCCATGGATCGCGGCTATATGCGCCAGCAAATTTTCCAGGATGCAGACAAGCGCCGCCAGCTCGAACAGATATTGCATCCACTTATCGGTCAGGCCATGCAGGCGGCTGCCGCGACGGCCACCGGGCTTTATTTGGTCTACGATATTCCGCTGCTGGTTGAGTCGTTAGCCAGATATCGCCCGATAATGGACCGGATCTGTGTGGTAGACTGTGAAGAAACAGAACAGATCGCGCGCGTGCATGCACGCAGTGGTCTTTCGGTACAGGCCGTCACGGAAATCATGAGTACCCAGACGTCACGCCAGCAGCGGCTGGCTGCAGCCGATGATGTGATTTTCAACGGTATCGGTATTACACTTGCCATGCTCGAGGAGCGAGTGCGGCAGGTGCACGAGAACTGGCTGCAGTTGATCGGGCAACAGAAGGCACAATAGCAGGACGGCAAACGTGCGCGTCTATCGTCGCAGCATGGCTGCGTCAGGGACGCTACCACCGCCTAATCCATCACACCAGTGAGCAGGCACGCAGCACCTGCTTAATGTGATATCAAAAAACAAAAGGGTCAGTCAATTGGTTTTATACGAATATCCCATCAATGAGCGTATCCGATCCCTGATGCGACTTGAATATCTGTTCAAGCGATTGTTTGCATTTATCAACGGTACCAGTCCCATGCATCAGCATGTAGCCTTGTCCCTGTTGTTTGAAATTATGGACACATGCGATCGCGCGGAAGTGCGCTCGGGTATTTTGCAGGATATTGACCGGCAGAAAGCCAATCTTGAAAACTACCGCCACCATCCTAACATTGATTTGAATGCGCTCGATTCGGCCATTGCCGATTTGAATCGCGTGTCGGCTGCCCTGATGGGCAAGGGTCGTATTGGCCAGGCGGCGCGCGAAAACGAATGGCTCATGAGCCTGAAGAACCGGTTTGCGGTGCCCGGCGGTACTTCGCAGATCGATATCCCTTCCTACCATGCCTGGCAACTGTCGGCCGAAGACAATCGTCAGCGGGCGATCACCCAATGGGTCGAACCCTTTATGCCGCTTTTCGACGGCGTCAGCGTCGTTTTGAAAATGCTGCGCGAATCGGGCAGTCCGATTGACGCCGGCACGCAGGAAGGGGGCGTATTCCAGGAAATGCTCGGCGGTAAAATTTATCAGATGGTGCGCGTCTGGGTTTCGGGCGAGCGCCTGATCTATCCGGAAATCAGCGCGAACAAATATGTGGTGTGGGTGCGGTTTTCCGAATTGGACCATCAATATAAAACGCAACTGATCACAACACCGACGCCGTTCAAAATGTCATTCTGCAATGTCTGAACGCAGCGGTTGCTGCGATCGGGCGTGATCCCAAGCCTCTTCCTGTTACAACTGGTCTGTTGCGATTTATTACAGGTAGCCGCAAAAGAGATGCCGCGTTGGTGTAAATAGGTAAAAATAGGGGCTTTCCGAATAAGAAGCGTTATCACATCCATGTCGGCTCCCTCAAGCACTAATAGAAAGTCCCGTAAACTGCTGCTCCTGCTTATCATTCTGTTGCTTGCCGGTGGGGGCTATTACTATTGGCAGCGCAACGCCAGCCAGGAGCCGGCGGACAAATCGGAAGTCGGGCGGCAGGCGGCTAAGACGCCAGCACAGGGCACAAGAGGCGGGCGCAATGGCCTGGCTACCGTAGCCACACCGGTCAGCGTGGTCCCTGCCATGAAAAAATCCCTGACCGTCAGTGTCAGCGGCCTGGGAACGGTCACTGCATTCAATACAGTGACCGTTCGCAGCCGGGTTGACGGCCCAATTCAGAAAATCCTCTTTACCGAAGGCCAGAAGGTCAATGAAGGCGATCTGCTGGTGCAGATAGACCCGCGCTCGTTCGAAGTGGCGCTGCAGCAGGCGCTGGGCACGCAGGCACAGCATGCCGCACTGCTGGCCAACGCCAAACGTGACCTGCAACGCTATCAGACCCTGTTCAAGCAGGATTCGATTGCCCGCCAGCAGGTCGATACGCAGCAGTCTCTGGTGCGTCAGTATGAGGGGCAGGCGCAAAACAACAAGGCCGCCGTGGATGACGCCCGCCTGTCGCTGACCTATACCAAAGTGCGCGCGCCCATCAGCGGTCGCCTGGGTCTGCGCTCGGTCGATGTGGGCAATCTGGTGTCTGCCGGTTCCACCGATGGAATCGTCACGATTACCCAGGTGCAGCCCATTGCGGTGGTGTTCTCCATGCCAGAGTCCTGGCTGCCCGATGTGGCCGGCCCGCTATACAAAGGCGAGAAGCTCAAGGTCATTTTGCGCGATCGCGACAACAAGGTGCAACTGGCCGAAGGCGAGCTTGCCTCAATGGATAACGCGGTAGATACGACAACCGGCACGGTCCGGCTCAAGGCCACCTTTGCCAATGAAGACGAAACGCTGTTTCCAAACCAGTTTGTGAATACGGAACTGAAGGTGCGCGAGGTGTCCGACGCGCTGGTGGTCATGTCCGATGCCATTCAGAACAGTTCCCGCGGCCCTTATGTCTATGTGGTGAAAAAAGACAATACAGTCGAGACCCGCCAGATCGAACTGGGCGTGGTCGATAGTGGCTATACCCAGATCATCAAGGGATTGGCCGAAGGCGAGCAGGTGGTTTCGGAAGGCGTAGACCGCCTGCGCAACGGGGCCAAAGTCGAGATCATCAAGTGAATATCTCGCGCACGTTCATTCTGAAGCCGGTGGCGACAACGCTGGCGATGATTGCCATATTACTGAGCGGACTGGCTGCCTATCGTCTGCTGCCGGTCTCTGCCCTGCCTGAAGTCGATTATCCGACTATTCAGGTCGTGTCGCTATATCCGGGTGCGGGACCCGACACAATGGCTTCGCTGGTGACCTCGCCGCTGGAGCGCCAGTTTGGTCAGATGCCCGGCTTATTGCAGATGACGTCATCCAGCTCGGGCGGGGCCTCGGTGGTCACGCTGCAGTTCGGACTGGATGTGCAAATGAGCGTGGCCGAACAGGAGGTGCAGGCGGCGATCAATGCCGCATCGAACCTGCTGCCTTCGGATATGCCCATGCCGCCGGTGTACAACAAGGTCAATCCGGCAGACCGGCCCGTAGTCACGCTGGCCATCTCTTCTGAAAACATGCCCTTGCATGAGGCGCGCGATCTGGTCGAAACCCGCATGGCGCAGAAACTGTCGCAGATATCGGGCGTCGGTCTGGTCAGTATTGCGGGCGGGCAACGGCCGGCATTGCGCATCCAGGTGAACCCCACGGCCCTGGCCGCCAACGGCCTGGCGTTAAGCGATGTGCGCACCGCCATTACGGCGGCCAATGTCAACCAGCCTACGGGCAATATTGATGGGCCACGCCGTGGCACGACCATTTATGCCAATAGCCAGGTCAAAACCGCAGCCGAATACAACAATCTGATTCTTACCTACAACAACGGCGCCCCCTTGCGCCTGAAAGATGTAGCCAACACGATCGAAGCGGCCGAGGATGTGCGGCAGGCCGCGTGGATCAACGACAAACCGGCCATTTTGCTCAATATCCAGCGTCAGCCCGGCGCCAATGTGATCGATGTGGTCGACAATGTGAAAAAGCTGTTGCCGCAGTTGCGGCAGGCATTGCCGGCTTCGCTGCAGGTAGATATGGTGGCTGATCGCACCGAGACCATTCGTGAATCGATCAACCATGTACAAAATGAAATGCTGATGGCGATCCTGCTGGTGATCGTGGTGACCTATGCCTTCTTGCGCAGTTTCAGCGCCACCGTCATTCCTTCTATTGTGGTGCCGCTGTCCATTGTCGGCACCTTCGGTGTGATGTACCTGCTGGGCTTCAGTCTGAATAATCTGACGCTGATGGCGCTGACCATTGCCACCGGCTTTGTGGTCGATGACGCCATTGTCATGATCGAGAATATCGCCCGTCATATCGAGGATGGCGAAACCCCCATGCAGGCGGCGCTCAAGGGGGCTGCTGAAATCGGCTTTACCCTGGTATCGCTGACTGTCTCGCTCATTGCCGTGCTGATTCCGCTGCTTTTCATGGGCGACGTGATCGGCAGGCTGTTCAGTGAGTTTGCCATTACGCTGGCCACTGCCATCATTATTTCACTTGTCATCTCCCTGACACTGACGCCGATGATGTGCGCCCGCATGCTCAAGCCCGAGTCGGCGTACGAGGGCAATCGCTTGCATCGCAAAATGGGCCAGGCCATCGAGCGTGTCATTCATGGCTATGATCGTATGCTCACCGTCGTGCTGCGGCACCAGACGTTGACGCTGCTGGTGGCGCTGGCCACTTTTGTACTGACAGTACTGCTGTATATGTGGATACCCAAGGGGTTCTTTCCGCAGCAGGATACCGGCATGATCCAGATCATTACCGAAGCGCCGCAATCGTCCTCTTTCAAAATGATGTCCGAACGTCAGGTGCAGATTGCCCGGACAGTCAAGGCTGATCCGGCGGTCGCCTCGGTGTCGTCGTTCATCGGAGTGGATGGCTCAAATGCCACGCTCAATACCGGGCGGATGCAGGTTGAACTCAAGCCCACGGCAGAGCGCGAAAATATCACGAACGTCATGGAGCGCCTGGAAGACCGGGCGGCGCAAGTGCCGGGCATGAAAGTATATTTGCAAGCCTCGCAGGACCTGACCATTGACGCCAGGGTATCGCGCACGCAATATCAATTGAGTCTGTCCAGCCTCGATGCCGAGCAGCTGCGCGAATGGGTTCCGGTATTTGTTGAACACCTGGCAGCCGACAAGACCCTGGCCGGCGTCACAGACAACTTTCAGTTCAATGGCCTGCAAACCCTGGTCAAAGTGGACCGGGATGCCGCAGCGCGCTATGGCATTACCATGACGCAGATTGATGATGCTCTGTACAACGCTTTTGGCCAGCGCCTGGTCTCCACGATCTTTACCCAGGCAGCGCAGTACCGGGTGGTGATGGAAGTGGCCGAGCATTTTCGCGATAACCCGGCCGATCTTGAGCAGGTGTATCTCAAGACCGCTGACGGCGCGCCGATTGCGTTGACGCAACTGGCGCAGATTGTCCCCGGCCAGGAGTTGCTGGAGATCATGCGGGTCGATCAGTTCCCGTCCGCCCTGGTGTCTTTCAATCTGGCGCCCGGGGCATCGCTATCTGATGCGGTGCAGCGCGTTAATCAGATCAAGGCTGATATCGCTTTGCCGCCAACCGTGGAAATGCGTTTCCAGGGGGCGGCGCAGGCGTTCGAATCTTCACTGTCGAGCACACTGTGGCTACTGCTGGCAGCCATATTTACCATGTATATTGTGCTTGGCGTACTTTACGAAAGCTATATCCATCCGGTGACCATTTTGTCAACGCTGCCCTCGGCCGCGGTGGGGGCGCTGCTGGCGCTCATACTTTCGGGCAACGAGCTGGACATGATCGGCATTATCGGGATTATTCTTTTGATCGGTATTGTCAAGAAAAATGCCATCATGATGATCGACTTTGCGCTCGATGCCGAACGTCATCAGGGCCTGCCGCCAGTCAAGGCGATTCATCAGGCCGCGCTGTTGCGCTTTCGGCCAATCCTTATGACGACGCTGGCGGCGCTGTTCGGCGCGATTCCGCTCATGCTCTCTACCGGCACCGGCGCCGAATTGCGCCAGCCTCTGGGGCTGACCATGGTGGGCGGGCTGATCTGCAGCCAGTTGCTGACCCTGTTTACCACCCCGGTCATTTATCTGATGTTTGACAGGCTGGTCAAAAAACCCAAGCCATCTGATGTGGCAGCGCAGGCAGAAATATGAGTTTGTCCCGCCCGTTCATCCTTAGACCGGTAGCAACGTCACTTCTGGCGCTGGCGGTTGCGGTGATGGGCATGGTCGCCTTTTTCCTGCTGCCGGTGTCGCCGCTGCCCACGCTGGACTCGCCGGTGATTGTGGTGCGCGCGTCGTTGTCGGGCGCCAGTCCGGAGACCATGGCCTCGAGCGTGGCCACCCCGCTGGAACGCTCGCTGGGCAATATTTCCGGCATTGATCTGTTGCTGTCCAGTAGTTCGGAGGGCTCCACCTCCATTTTCATGATATTCGATCTGGACAAGGACGTGCACACGGCTGCCCGCGAGGTGCAGGCGGCCATCAACGCAGCGCGGCCGTTGCTGCCCAGCAGCATGAAGCAGCCGCCCACCTACCGTAATGTCAATCCGTCCTCGACCCCGGTCATGGTGCTGGCCCTGACCTCGGATCTGCTTGGCCAAGGGGAGTTGTATGACCTTGCTTCCACGATCCTGGCACAGAAACTGGCGCAGGTGCGCGGGGTGGGGGAGGTCACCGTGGGGGGCAGTTCCTTGCCGGCCGTGCGCGTGGACTTGAACCCCAATATGCTCAACAATATGGGCATCTCGCTGGATACGGTTCGCAACGCACTGGCAGCGACCAATTCGGTCAGGCCTAAGGGATTTCTGGACAATAACGAATATCAGTGGCAACTGGCAACCAATGGGCAATTGCGTTACGCAAAAGATTTCGAGAACCTGATTGTTGCCTGGAAAAACGGTACGGCCGTGCGCCTGCGTGATGTCGCGCATGTCTATGACTCGACAGAAAGCCTGTACAACAAGGGTTTTTACAATACCAAGCAGGCCGTGGTGCTGCTGGTGCGACGGCAGGCCGATGCCAATATCATCCAGACGGTGGATGCGGTCAAAGACATGTTGCCTGACCTGGCCCAGATGCTGCCGCCGCAAGTCAACCTGGACGTGGCACAGGATCGTACGCCCAGCATTCGGGCGACGTTGCACGAGGCAGAGCTGACGCTGGTTATCTCGGTGCTGCTGGTGATTGTGGTGGTCATGCTGTTTCTGCAACGGTTGCGCGCCACGCTGATACCGGCCATCTCGGTGCCTGTCTCGCTGATGGGAACGTTTATCTTCATGTACTTTCTGGGCTACTCGCTCAATACGGTCTCGCTGATGGCGCTGATCGTAGCCACCGGTTTCGTGGTCGATGACTCGATTGTGGTGCTGGAAAACGTCATGCGCTATATCGAGCGCGGCATGCACCCCATGCGCGCGGCACTGGTGGGCGCGCGCGAAGTGGGTTTTACGGTCATCAGCATGAGCGTATCCCTGGTGGCCGTGTTTATTCCGCTGCTGTTCATGGGTGGCCTGATCGGCAGACTGTTTCTCGAGTTTGCCATGACATTGTCGATCGCCATTGCCATATCGCTGCTCGTCTCGCTCACCCTCACGCCCATGATGTGCGCGCAGTTGCTCAGGCATGAACCGAACTTGAAAAAGGGTCGCGCTCAGCGGATCTGGGATTCGTTTTTTGATCGACTTGTCAGTGGCTACGGGCGCATGTTGCGTTTTGCCATCCGCTTTCGCTTTCTGACATTGCTCACGCTGCTGGCCACCGTGGTCCTGAACGTCTATCTGTATATTGCCGTTCCCAAAGGATTCTTTCCGGAACAGGACACCGGCATGATCCAGGGATTCTTTCGCGCGGACCAGGGCACGTCGTTTGCCGCCACCGTGCCCAAGCTGGAGGCTTTTCGCAAGGCGATTGTACAGAATCCGAATGTGGACACGGTCTCGGGGTATTCCGGCGGACGCGGCGGCAGCAACAGCAGTTTCTTTTTGATCCAGCTCAAGCCGTTTGCCGAACGTACGCAGTCGGCAACGCAAATTATCAACGATATGCGCAAGTCGCTGCCGACGATTCCCGGCGCGCGCCTCTCGCTGGTGCCGCAGCAGGATATTCGCGCCGGCCGGGGCGGCGATTCAGCCGGCTCGTACCAGTATGATCTGTTGTCGGGCGATCTGGATACGCTGCGCAAATGGGTGCCGCAAGTGCGACAGGCCATGGCGGCGTTGCCCGAACTGGTGGACGTGCAGTCCGAGGCCGAGGAAAAAGGGCGGCGTATTGAACTGGTGATCAACCGGGACAACGCCAAGCGCCTGAATGTGGAAATGGCGACGATTGCCGGTGTGCTCAATAATCTGTTCAGCCAGCGGCAGGTCTCCACCATTTACAGCGCGCTGAACCAGTACCAGGTGGTCATGGGCATTGATGTCAAATACGCGCAGGATCCTGAAGTACTCAAGACGGTGCAGATTATTGCCTCCGATGGCAAGCTGGTGCCGCTGTCGGCTTTTGCCTCTTTTGAAATCGGTACCTCGCCCCTGTCTGTATCGCACCAGGGTCTGATGGCGTCCGATTCGGTTTCCTTTTCCCTGGCCGAAGGCGTGTCGCTAGAGCAGGCCAGCAATGCGATTGAAAATGCGGTAGCCCGCATTGGTCTGCCGGCCAATGAAATCCAGGCCGGCTTCGGCGGTAACGCACAGCTGTTTCAGCAGTCTTCGTCCCAGCAGCCGCTGCTGATTCTGGGCGCGCTGGTGGTGATGTATCTGATTCTGGGGATGCTTTATGAAAGCTATATGCATCCGTTGACGATTCTGTCGACCCTGCCGTCTGCCGGTGTGGGCGCGTTGCTGGCACTGTTGATGGTCGATATGGAGTTTACAGTCATTGCCCTGATCGGCGTTTTCCTGCTTATCGGCATCGTCAAGAAAAATGCCATTATCATGGTGGACTTTGCGCTTGCGCTTGAACGGGAAAAAAATGTACCGCCCGAAGAGGCGATTTATGACGCCTGCATTGTGCGCTTCCGACCCATTATGATGACCACCATGGCGGCCATGTTCGGCGCGTTGCCGTTGATTCTGGCCACCGGCGCCGGCGTGGAAATGCGCCAGCCGCTGGGAATCGCGATTGTGGGCGGCCTGGTCCTGAGCCAGATTCTAACCTTGTTTACCACGCCGGTCGTGTATATTTATCTTGATAGACTGCGCCACATCTTCGAGCGGCGCCGCAAAAACAAAAGCACGCCTGCCGGCGGGAGCGAAGTGACGCCCCGTCCAGGTCAATAATTGTTGTGAATTCTCTCTTATGAAAAACACCAGAAATGCAGTGCAACTCCTACTGAATCCGCTGCGCGTCGGCGCCGCGGCCGCAGCCTTGCTGCTGCTGGCTGCGTGTGCTGTTGGGCCCGATTACGTTGTTCCGCAACAGGACACAGGAGTCAGTTTCAAATCAGCCCAGGGGTGGGTGCAAGCCCGGCCGGGTGCACCGCTTGCCAGCGATAGCTGGTGGCAGCGCTATCAGGACCCGTTGCTGAACGAGTTGGTCGGGCGCCTGAATGTTTCCAATCAGACGCTGGCCCAGGCCGTAGCGCGTTACGATCAGGCTGTGGCAGCGACAGCACAGTCACGCTCTTCATTTTTTCCCACGACCGGTTTCAGCTTGTCGGGCGATCGGGCCAAATCGGCCGCCGGCATTGGCAATTCGGTGAATGGTTCCGTATCCCTGCAATGGGAGGCCGATTTGTGGGGCAAACTGCGTCGGCAGTACGAGAGCAGCAGAAGCGATGAACAGGCCAGCAGGGCTGATGTGGCTGCCGCCCGCCTGAGCATGCAATCGACCCTGGCCCAGCAGTATTTCGCCCTGCGCATGCTGGACGAACGCAAGCGCCTGCTGCAGGCCAATGTGCGCGCGTACGAACGCTCGGTACAGATTAACCAGAATCGCTATGATCAGGGTGTGGCTGCCCGCGCCGACGTGGTCAGCGCCCAGGCGCAGCTTGAGAGCGCGCGCGCCTCGGCCATTGCCATTGAAGCGGATCGCAATGTGCTGGAGCATGCCATTGCCGTACTGATCGGCCAGCCGCCCGCGTCGTTTGCCATCGAAGCGGCGGCTTACGATGTTCAGTTCCCCTCCATCCCGGTAGACATGCCTTCTACGCTGCTGCTGCGGCGTCCCGACATTGTGGCAGCCGAAAGACGGGTGGCAGCGGCCAACGCGCAGATCGGCGTGGCCCAGTCTGCCTGGTTTCCTGATCTGACTTTGGGTGGCTCTGTAGGCAATACCACGGCCACATTGGCGCAGTGGTTGGCGTCGCCGCTGCAGTTCTGGTCGCTCGGCCCTGCACTGGCCATGACTGTGCTCGATGGCGGCGCGCGCGCGGGAGCGGTGGATGCCTCCAGGGCATCCTATCGCGCCGAAGTGGCGACCTATCGTCAAACCGTGCTGACCGGCCTGCAGGAAGTGGAAGACGCCATCAGTACGCTGCGGGTACTGGAACGCCAGCAGGCGGCACAGATGCGTGCACTGACTGCCGCCCGCCAGTCGCTGGCCATAACCCAGAACCAGTATCTGGCCGGACTCGTCGATTATTTGAGCGTGGTCCAGGTACAGTCAACCGCCTACTCGGCAGAGCAGACTGCCCTGCAACTGGAAAGCCAGCGGTTGCAGGCCAGCGTGCAATTGATTGCCGCGCTTGGCGGGGGCTGGGACAAACAGGCGCTGCAGGCCCGGACGGCGCCGTAACGGCAAAGGGCGACAATCAGGAGACGATGAGGCGACCAGATAAATCATCAGCGTTTATGATGTGATCGTAAATGCCCTGATGCCACAAGGGTTCTTCCGGCGCGATCGAAATAGTGTGGTAAAAATAGTTATATTCTTATTGCTGTTTATCCCGGTTTTCATACAGGTTCTACTGCTATGCCAATTTACAAATGTGAATCTTCCTCGGTCAATCCCCAGACTTTTCCGCTCGATGAAATCGTGATGGGTCTGCGCGAAGCACGCTTCAAATGGCGTGCAGACCAGAACCGCCTCAAGGAGATGGGCGGGCGCCATCTGCCGTCGCCGCATACCATCAACGGGGCATTGGAACTGGTGATCGGCGCGCTGTTTCCCATGCGTCTAGGTCCCAACGATCTGTTGCAGGAAAACGAAGATTTTTATGTCGGCCACACCATCGGGGTTGCGTTAAACACACTGCTGACCCAGGTGCGGCTTGAAGTACGCCACCAGTATCGCAACGAAAACGTTGATCCGGCCGAACTGGAAGACAAGGCCGTAGGGATCGTGCGGGAATTTGCACGCAAGTTGCCAGATGTACGCAGCTTGCTGGATACCGATGTCTACGCGGCCTATTCCGGCGACCCGGCTGCCAAGAGTGTGGATGAAGTGCTGTTATGCTATCCCGGGGTGCTTGCCATGGTCTACCACCGGCTGGCCCATTGCCTGTATACGCTGGGGGTTCCCCTGGTGGCGCGCATTGCTGCCGAGCTGGCGCATGGCCAGACCGGCATTGACATTCACCCGGGAGCAAAAATCGGCGCCGGGTTCTTTATCGATCATGGAACCGGTGTGGTCATTGGGGAAACCGCGATTATCGGCGAGCGGGTGCGGCTGTATCAGAACGTGACCCTGGGCGCCAAGAGTTTTCCAACCGATAGCAATGGCGATCTGAGCAAGGGCATTGCCCGACATCCGATTGTTGAAGATGATGTCGTTATATATGCCGGTGCAACGGTTCTGGGCCGGGTTACCATCGGCAAGGGCGCCGTGGTAGGAGGCAACGTGTGGCTCACGCATGATGTGGCCCCGGGCTGTTTCGTGCGTCAGGCGTCGTCCAGCAACAAGGAAGCGTTGTTCAATGGCAACTGTGATTAAACCGCGCCACGGCTAAATGCCGGCGCCAAGCCTGTATGAACAGTTCATACAGGCTTTTTTTCACTGTCTGCATTTGCGCGCTGACCGTCTTGATTGCCAGGGGGGCAGGGCCGGCGGATGCGGGCGCGCGAAAACGAACCGGCTATCCGTCGGCTATCAACTGGCCATTAACCGACCATCAACCGGCCAGCCCGCGGATGGCAGCAATGCCATGCGCACTGTGTTCGCGCGCTACCTCCAGGGTCGCCGCTGACTGACCGCCGATGGCGTACACCGGCAGGCCAGCCTCGCGGGCGATACTGGCAAAACCGTCCCAGCCCAGCGGCGGCTGATCCGGATGCGACGGCGTCTCCAGCACATGCCCCAGCACCACAAAGTCTGCGCCCAGCACCTGGGCATACAGCGCATCGGCGGTATTGTGCGCCGAGACGCCGACAAGATACTTTTCTTCTGGCAGCGGACGGGCATCGGCGAGCAGGGCGTCCTGCGCCCTCAATTGCACCCCGTCGGCCAGCTTCCACCAGGCTTTGGGATGCACGCTGTTGACCAGCACCCGGGCACCGGCGGCATGACAGCAGTCGATGGCGCGTTCGAATACGGTTTTCAGGCTGGCTGCCGCCGGACCATCGGGCCAGGCCGGCTCACGCAATTGCACCAGCCGCAAGCCATTGTCCAGTTGCTGCTGCAGGCTGACCAGCCATGACTGGCTGTTCTCAGGCGTCTGAATGTTGGATATGGCATAGTGTTCCGGCAGGGCCAGCCAGCGCAGCGGGGGCAGGGAGGCCGGCAGCAATTGTCCCAGCTTGCCCGCATCTGCGGGCGTCGTCCAGGCCAGTTGCTGCTCTTCCAGCGACCTGGGCGTGCCTTGCCAGCCGGTAACTCGCCAGAAGGCCAGATTGACAATGGTTTTCGGGTATTCATAGGTGAATGTCACCCACGGGGTGCAGGCATGCACGTCTATACCGAGTTCTTCCCTGAGTTCGCGCACCAACGCCTGTTTCTGGGTCTCACCCTCTTCGATCTTGCCTCCGGGAAACTCCCACCAGTCTTCCCAGGGCTTGCCTTTAGGGCGCTGGCCCAGCAGGATCTCGCCGGTTTGCTCGTTCAGAATGACGCCGACAACGACTTTGATATACGGTTTTGTTGCGTTCATTGGCCGGCTCCGCTGTCAGCCTGTGCGCCGGATCCGGCAGGCATATGCCTGGCCGCCCAGTCACGGGCAAAATGCCGGGCCACTCGCCCGGAGCGCGAACCGCGCTCCAGTGTCCATTGCAAGGCTTCGGTCCGGCTTGCAGCGATAGATTCAGGCGGACAGCCCAGTTCGCGCAACCAGTGCGCGACAATATCCAGATAGTCGTCCTGGCGGAACGGGTAGAAAGACAGCCAGATGCCAAAGCGTTCGGACAGCGAGATCTTTTCTTCCACGGTTTCACCGGGGTGGATTTCCCCGTCGGCCTGATGCTTCGTGGACAGGTTTTCGTTCATGTATTCAGGCATCAGGTGGCGGCGGTTGGACGTCGCATAAATGAGCACATTGTCGCCGGCCGAGGCTATGGAGCCGTCCAGCACCGATTTGAGGGCCTTGTAGCCGGCTTCACCTTCCTCGAAGGACAGATCATCACAGAAAATGATGAATCTTTCCGGACGGCCGGCAACGATATCGACCAGATCCGTCAGGTCGGCCAAATCGGATTTGTCCATTTCCACCAGACGCAGGCCCTGCGGCGCGTATTCTGCCAGCATGGCCTTGACCAGCGAGCTTTTGCCGGTGCCGCGGGCGCCGGTCATCAGCACATTGTTGGCCGGTTTCTGTTGCAGAAAGTGGCGCGTGTTGCGATCGATCGTGTCCCGCTGCCGCTCGATATGCAGCAGGTCGTCCTTATGGATGGTGGAAATATGCTTGACCGCTTCAAGCCAGCCGGTTGATCCCTTGCGTCGCCAGCGAAAGGCATGGGCGCTCCAGTCTATCGGCGGCGGCGCCGGCGGAAGCCAGGCGGCCAACTGGCGCAGGACCTGATCGGCTCGTTCAATCAGGGAGGAGAGGTCGGGACTGGAATCGGGGCTGCTCACTTGCGTGTCCTATGTGGTCAATAGCGGTCAAAATGCATACATTATCATCAAAAAAAGGCCTTTGTCTGTTTCTTGTTGCGGGCTGGAATATAATCACAGCTTGCCGTGAGTTAATTCCCTTTTCTGCTTCAGGATCTGCCTTGAACCTCCCAGAGATTATCTGTCCCATCAACGATGATATGCGCGCCGTGGATGGCGTAATCCGCAAGAAACTCGACTCTGACGTTGTTCTTATCCGTACTATTGGTGAATACATCATCGGGGCGGGGGGCAAACGCATGCGACCCGCATTGGTGCTCATGGCTGCCCGTGCCTTTGGTTACCAGGGGCAGGCTCACCACACGCTGGCTGCGGTGGTTGAATTTATCCACACGTCCACGCTATTGCATGACGATGTCGTTGACGAGTCCGATATGCGCCGTGGCCGCGATACAGCCAATGCCGTATTCGGCAATGCCGCCAGCGTGCTGGTCGGCGACTATCTGTATTCCCGATCATTCGAAATGATGGTCGAGCTCGATTCGATGCGGATCATGCAGGTGCTGTCCGCCGCGACGACCGTGATTGCCGAAGGCGAAGTACTGCAGTTGCTCAACGTGCACGACCCGGACGTGTCGGTCGAACGCTACTTGCAGGTTATCCGCTACAAAACGGCCAAGCTTTTCGAAGCCGCCATGCAGACCGGCGCCTTGCTGGCCGACGCAACGTCGGCGCAGGAAAACGCGGCCGCCGACTATGGTCGCTACGTAGGCACGGCGTTTCAGTTGATTGACGACGTGCTCGATTACACGGGTGACGTGGAATCGCTGGGGAAAAATGTGGGTGATGACCTGCGCGAAGGCAAGCCGACGCTGCCGCTGATCCGCGTTATGCAGGTGGGAACGCCGCAACAGCGTTCCCTCATCCACAAGGCGATTGAAACAGGCGAGGCCGATTTTGCCGATGTGGCCCGCGCCATCAACGACACCGATGCCCTGCAATACACCCGCGAGGTTGCGCGCGAAGAGGCCGAACGTGCGCGCGCGGCGCTGCAGGCGTTCCCCGATTCCGAGTTCAGGGAATCGTTGCTGGCATTTTGTACTTTCGCCACCGAACGCGACCGCTGACCCATACCGATGCCGACGGCGCATCGGCAGCCATATTCCGCTTTTTGATATTGATTCTGCCGCTCAGGGTTTACCTGAGTCGCGAATCTGCCTGCGCGCACCCGATAAAAAATTGGGTTATAGTTGTCTGGTAAACCCGTGTTCACGGCCAGCCCAGCGGCGTACGGCCTGAATTTAAAAAATAATTTTCTAGAGGTTCAAGATGATCAAGAGCAAACTGAAAGCAGCCTTACTGGGATTTGCCATCACGTTGGCTGTGCCGGCAACTACCGTTGCGCAAGCACAGGACAAAGAGCTTGTGGTTGCCACCGACACCGCTTTTGTGCCCTTCGAATTCAAGCAGGACGGCAAATATGTGGGATTCGACGTTGAATTGTGGGATGCGCTGGCCAAGGATATGGGCGTCAAGTACCGCCTGCAGCCCATGGATTTCAACGGCATCATTCCCGGTCTGCAAACCAAGAATATTGACGTTGCGCTGGCAGGCATTACCATCAAGGACGAGCGCAAAAAAGTCATCGATTTTTCCGATCCTTATTACGAAAGCGGTCTTGCCATCCTGACCTCGGTCAAGAACAAGGATACGATCAAGACAGCCAAGGACCTTGCAGACAAGGAAGTGGCGGCAAAAACAGGAACCGCGACGGTTGATTTTCTGAAAAAGGAAGTGCCCAACGCCAAGGTCAAACTGTTCCCCAATATTGACAACGCCTTTCTTGATCTGGCCACCGGCCGTGTCGACGCGGTCGTGCACGATACACCCAATGTACAGTATTACGCCAATACCGGTGGCAAGGACAAGGTTATTGTGACTGGTTCTGTGCAGAGCGGCGACTTCTATGGCATCGCCTTTCCCAAAGGCAGCGATCTGGTTGAAAAGGTCAACGCGTCACTCAAGAAACTGAAAGAGAATGGCGAATACGACAAAATCTATACCAAATGGTTTGGTCAGGCTGTGAAGTAATTGCCTGCGCTCCCCATGTATGACCATACATTGCGGGTGCTGCATCGCCGGAAATAGCGATCCGGTGACTGTATCCACATGGAGACAGTCACCGGATTTTGCTTTTTGCGGTCCCAATATTCAAACAGGATTCACACATGGATTTTGACTTTTCCGTTGTTCAAGACGCGCTGCCCAGCCTGATGGCCGGCACCTGGGTCACAATCAAAATCACATTCTGGGGGCTTTTTGGCGGGGTGCTGCTCGGCGCTATTACAGGTGTGATCAGGGCCTACATTCCATCCTTATTTTCAGCCAAGACCATTCGCCGCAATCCGGTCGCCGGCATTCTTGGCCCGCTTCTGAGCCTGCTGGCCCAGTTCTATGTACTGGTGGTGCGGGGCACACCCATCGTGGTGCAGGTCATGTTTATCTATTTTGCCCTGCCATTGGTCATGGACTTGCGTGTCGACGGCATGTCGGCCGCCATTGCCACCTTGATCATCAACTCCGGGGCGTACATTGCAGAAATTGTGCGTGGTGCGCTACAGTCGGTGTCAAAGGGCCTGTTCGAGGCCGGGCAGTCCATGGGTCTGTCCTTTCACCGGATTGTGCTCAAGATTATCTGGCCGGTGGCGTTTCGTCGCATGATTCCCGCATTGGGCAACCAGTGCATTATCAGTCTGAAGGATTCGTCACTGTTCATTGTGATTGGCGTGGCCGAGCTGACGCGTCAGGGTCAGGAAATCATGGCAGCCAACTTTCGGGCGGTGGAAATCTGGGGCGCAGTCGCCGTCATTTACCTGATTTTGAACGGACTGATCGCGCTGGCTCTGAAAATCATGGAACACAGGATGCGGAACGTATGAGCATGGTCACCTTTGAAAACGTCGTCAAAAAATTCGGCGACAATACAATTTTGAATGACATCAGCCTGAGCATTGAAAAAGGCGAAGTGGTGGTGGTGGTCGGGCCTTCCGGTTCGGGGAAATCCACCTTCCTGCGCTGCATCAATGCGCTGGAAACCATCCAGGAAGGCGATATACGGGTCGGCGAACTTAGTGTGCGCGGCACCCAGGCGCAGGTGCGTGAACTGCGCCGCGAAGCGGGCATGGTCTTTCAGCAGTTCAACCTGTTTCCGCAACTGACTGCACTGGAAAATGTCATGTTCGGTCCGTTGGAGTCGCGTGGTGTTTCCAAGAAGCAGGCGCGCACTGAAGCCATTGCATTGCTGGACAAGGTAGGGCTGGTCGAACGCATGAACCATTATCCGAGCGAGCTGTCGGGCGGTCAGCAGCAGCGGGTAGCCATTGCGCGTTCGCTGGCGGTCAAGCCGCTGTTGATGCTGTTTGACGAGCCTACCTCGGCCCTGGATCCGGAGCTGCGCCATGAGGTGCTCAAAGTGATGAAGGACCTGGCCGAAGAGGGCATGACGATGGTGGTGGTGACGCACGAAATGGATTTTGCCAGCAAGGTCGGCAGCCGCCTGCTTTTTATCGATGACGGCAAAATTGCGCACGACGGCAAACCGGCGGAGCTGTTGTCTTCACCGCCAAGTCAGCGTTTGAAAGATTTTCTGCAGCATGTGGTGTAAATTACAAGGTTTCCCCCGTTTTTTCCAGGAAGTAGTCAGAAATGCCCCAATATCGTTCCAAAACCTCGACTCACGGTCGTAATATGGCTGGTGCGCGTGCCTTGTGGCGCGCCACAGGCATGAAAGACGGCGATTTCGGCAAGCCGATTGTTGCCGTGGTTAACTCTTTTACCCAGTTTGTTCCAGGGCACGTGCACCTGAAGGACATGGGGCAACTGGTTGCACGCCAAATCGAGGCAGCGGGCGGTGTGGCCAAGGAATTCAATACGATTGCGGTTGATGATGGCATTGCCATGGGTCACGGCGGCATGCTGTATTCGCTGCCATCGCGCGAACTGATTGCCGACTCGGTCGAATACATGGTCAACGCGCATTGCGCCGATGCCATGGTCTGCATTTCCAACTGCGACAAGATCACCCCGGGTATGCTGATGGCTGCCATGCGGCTGAACATTCCGGTTGTCTTCGTTTCGGGTGGCCCGATGGAAGCCGGTAAGGTGCTTGCCCCGGAAACCAGCAAGGTGATCAAGCTGGATCTGGTCGACGCCATGATCAAGGCAGGCGATCCGACCGTGTCGGACGCCGAAACCGATGAAATTGAACGCAACGCCTGTCCAACCTGTGGTTCCTGTTCAGGCATGTTTACCGCCAACTCCATGAACTGCCTGACCGAAGTGCTGGGTCTGTCCCTGCCGGGCAACGGCACGATCGTGGCTACCCATGCGCGCCGTCGTGCGCTTTTTGAACGTGCCGGCCATCTGGTGGTTGAGCTGTGCAAGCGCTACTACGAACAGGACGATGCTTCTGTGTTGCCGCGCTCCATCGCGACCAAGGCGGCCTTTGAAAACGCCATGACACTGGATGTGGCCATGGGCGGTTCCACCAACACTGTGCTGCATTTGTTGGCTGCCGCCCAGGAAGCCGGGGTTGATTTCACCATGGCTGACATTGACCGCATATCGCGTCATGTGCCATGTGTCTGCAAGGTGGCGCCTGCGACCAACCAATTTCATATCGAAGACGTACATCGTGCCGGCGGCGTGATTGCCATTCTTGGCGAACTCAGTCGCGCGGGCCTGCTGGACCTGAATGCCGGCAATGCACACAGCGGCACGCTGGGCAAGGCCATTGAGCAGTGGGATGTCAACAGTGGTCATGCCACGGAAGAGGTCAACACGTTCTTCAAAGCCTCTCCCGGCGGGGTGCCCACCCAGGTCGCCTTCAGCCAGGACCGGCAGTTTGCCGAGCTGGATCTGGACCGTGCCGAAGGCTGTATCCGCGACAAGGCTCATGCCTATTCTCAGGATGGCGGTCTGGCCGTGCTGTACGGTAATCTGGCGGAAAATGGCTGTATTGTCAAAACAGCGGGTGTGGATGAAAGTATCCTGAAGTTCACTGGCCGGGCCATTGTGTTCGAAAGCCAGGAAGATGCAACCGAAGGCATTCTGGACGGCAAGGTCAAGGAAGGCCACGTTGTCATTATTCGCTACGAAGGACCCAAAGGGGGCCCCGGCATGCAGGAAATGCTGTACCCCACGTCATACCTCAAATCCAAGGGGCTCGGCGCCAAGGCCGCGTTGCTCACCGACGGTCGTTTCTCGGGCGGCTCTTCGGGCCTGGTCATCGGCCATGCTTCTCCGGAAGCTGCAGAAGGGGGCACCATTGGCCTGGTGCATGATGATGATGTGATCGAGATCGATATTCCGAACCGCACAATCAACCTGGCGGTGGATGAAACCGAACTCACGCGTCGCCGTGCCGAGATGGAAAATCGCGGTCAAAGCGCCTGGCATCCGGCGCATCGCGAGCGTTATGTATCACAGGCCCTCAAAGCCTATGCCGCGATGGCCACCTCGGCCGATCGCGGCGCAGTACGCGACATCAGTCAGCTGATAAAATAAAGCGAAGCACACACGCGGCCGGTTTATCCGGCCGTTTTTCTTTGCACCGGCGGTCACTGTTGTTGCGCATTTT
>NZ_JABUXU010000014.1 GCF_014897675.1 Advenella sp. FME57
ACTTTACCCACGCAGCCGTTTTAAGATCCGTAATTACCCTAAGCGCATGATTTGATTCAGTTTCGCCTTTTTACGACAATTTTTATAATTTTTGAGCCCGCTCCCACGACGTTCGCTTTTTGCAACAAATACGCAACATCGGGTTTATATCGGCACATGCAATGCAGGCGTTTTTGTACGTTTTTTTCTACAAATAGGGCAAATTTGTCTTCGCTTGCCACACTATCTGACAATTATGCGGGCTGTCGATGTGTGATTTAGCCTAAAAACGACGATTTTTTCGGCTAACTCCACTTTTGAGTCCAGACGTTTTATGCAGACACGCCTGGAAAACACACCGTTCGGCTTTGAGTAAGCTCATTAGCAGACCATACACTGACCAATAAAGCACGTATCTCCGGATTTGACTGCCTTATGTAGGCGTCCGCTCACAGGACAATGTTCACCGGCGGCCAAAAGCTAACGGGGCACGACAATCCTGCGAGTGGGACTTGTCGTCGCTGGGTTCCTGCATATCTTATGTATATAGTCAGGTTCTTATCGGCGTCGTTATATTAACGTCCTTATATAGAGATCCTTAATATAGAGACATAACAGCCCCTATATATAGAAGCTATAGAACAACCGCCTGATTTTTTTAGTCCCTGAGTAGTCGTCCGAAATCAAGAGCGTATAAAAACAAGGGGTATATATAAGGGGCGTCACCAAACATTAGCCATAGCGCATCTTTCTACCGAGCAAACCGCACAAAAGCCTGTTCCAACGGCCGTCGCTCTGTATCGCTATATATAGGCATGCTCCTATCCAACGCTCTCTATATATAAGAGAAGCCAGCCAGATGTACTAGACAGGTCACACATAATGCATCTGCACGACACGCGGCCGTACCCTGCGACCGGGCGGCGAACCGGGCCCTGAATCTGCGTCTTGCTCCACAGCCCCGGTACCGACTTGTCACAAAACGCCTTCTGGCATCCGTCCCGTGTCACGTGCCTTGTCCCCCGCGGGCTATAATTACCCCCATGAATATTCGATTTCTGGAAACTTTCGTCTTGCTGGCTCAAATGCGCAATTTCCGTATGACAGCGGAACGTTTGCATACAACGCAGGCGGCCATCTCCAGTCGTATTGCTTCTTTGGAGCAGGAATTCGGCGTACGCCTGTTCGACCGTAACGCCCGCGATGTGTCGCTGACGCCCGACGGCAGCAAAGCCCTCGTTCATGCCGAACGCATGGTCAAGCTGTTGCGCGACATGAAGGACGACATGCTGGACAAGCATACCTATGCCGGCGTCATTCGCATCGGCGTGATTGAATCCATTGTGCACAGCTGGTTTCCCGAGTTTCTGGCCCGTCTGCATGAAAGCTATCCACGCCTGAGAATTGAAATTGCCAGTGACACCACCGTCCATTTGACCGAACAGCTCAATAAAGGGGGTCTGGATCTGGTATTGCAAGGCAACGCCATCCATGTTTCGCAGGTCGATGCCATTGCCCTGGGTCAATTACCCATGCGCTGGGTAGCCAGCCCAACACTGGAAATCGGCAATGACGTACTCAGCCTGGTAGATCTGGCCGCCTTTCCCATCGTCAGCTTTGCGCGTGAATCTGAACCCTACGCCGCCATCGAAAGAATGTTTGCTACGGCGGGAGACATATCCCTGCACCTTAACGGTATTTCTTCTGTGGCCACCATGATCAGACTGGTACGGGACGGTTTCGGCGTAGCGGCCCTGCCACCGGCAATTATCCAGCAGGAGTTGAATGCGCATACCTTACAGCTGCTGCGGGCAGATACGGTCTTGCCGCCGCTCGAATTGCAGGCCGCATTCCGTCACAACCAGGACAACCCGCTGGCCGAGACCATCGGCCTGATTGCCCAGGATGTTGCCGTCGCATTTGCCACGAATCGGGGCCAGAGCATCGCCTGTGCGCCGCTGTAAACCTGAAGGCCCATCACATCCTCACAGAACAGGCCCGAGGCATCCGCCTTGATCTGTCCAGCCTGCGTTCCAGGCCTAAGTATTTACCCTAGAGTCAGATTCTGCCCCCGAGCCAGATGATCATATTTTCGACGCTAAAAGCCTGGCCAAATACGATCATAACCATATGATATTTATCTATATTTTATGAATTCCGCGACGTCATGCCGGACAGCAATAAGATTTTGCAATCACTACTCCATATATTTTCTTGTTGGACAGTCAAAAACGCGCTACCTACACTGCCCACATATAAGACCTGACACAACTTAACGTTGCGCCACGTTGGCCGCAACAAGCAGTCTTATTCCCGGCCACGCCCCTGTACAGGGCATCATCCCCGGCCACATTCCACCCACCGCTGACCGGCTCTTGCGCCGGACAGCCCTATTCAACACGCAACTGTAGTTGGAAAACACGATGAATAACTCAAGCACTGCGACCAGCCCTAGCCTGGGCACCGACGCGAACGAACTGAAGGCAACCTATATCAAAATTGCCTGGCGATTGATCCCTTTTCTGGTCTTCCTATTCATTCTGGCCTGGCTGGACCGCGTTAACGTCGGTTTTGCCAAACTGCACATGCTGCAGGACCTGCAATTTAGCGAAGCCGTATACGGACTGGGCGCTGGGATCTTTTTTATCGGCTATTTTCTTTTCGAAGTGCCCAGCAATCTGCTGCTGGAAAAGATTGGCGCCCGCAAAACGCTGGCCCGCATCACCATTTTGTGGGGAGCCGCTTCCATCGCTATGGCGTATGTCACCACCCCCACGCAGTTCTATATCATGCGTTTTCTGCTTGGCGTATTTGAAGCCGGCTTCTTCCCGGGCGTGGTGCTTTATCTCACCTACTGGTTCCCGGCGGAATACCGGGCGCGCGTCAACGGACTGTTCATGACATCGTTCGCGCTCGCCGGTGTGATCGGCGGCCCGCTGGCCGGCCTGATTCTGAACGGCATGCAGGATGTGGGGCACCTGGCAAACTGGCAGTGGCTGTTTATTATTGAAGGTATTCCATCTGTCATTGCCGGGTTGTTCGTGCTGAAGTATCTGCCGGAAAAACCCGTGAACGCCAAATGGCTCACACCACAGGAACAACAGGCAGTAACGCGCGCCCTGGAGCTTGAAAACAGCCAGACAGGCAATAAGCATCTGTCTTTCAAAGACGCCTACCGCAATTCTGCAATCTGGCTCTGTGCCGCGGTTTATTTTTGCATTGTCAGCGGCAACGCCACCATTGCATTCTGGAGTCCATCCATCATCAAAGCGATCGGCATCAACAATGACCTGATGATTGGTGTGCTCTCAGCCCTGCCCTTCATTGCCGGAACAATCGCAATGGTCTGGAATGGCGCTCACTCGGACAAAACCGGCGAACGTCGCATGCATTGCGCCGTGGCAACATTGATCGCATGTCTGGGGCTGGTTGCCACCGGCATGCTATTGCACAATGCCCTGTTCGCGCTCATCGCCCTTACCATTGCCTCTGTCGGCATCCTGGCCGCCTTTCCTGTGTTCTGGTCCATTCCCGCAGCCTTTCTGGCCGGCACCGCCGCAGCAGGCGGTATTGCGCTGATCAACTCCATAGGCAACCTTGCCGGATTTGTAGCGCCATACATGATCGGCACCTTGAAAACCAGCACGGGCTCGCTGTCTTCCGGACTGTATTTTGTCGCAGCGCTGGAAATACTAGCCTCAATCCTGGTCATCCTTTTTGTCAAAAAGCGCTGATCCAGCGCCCCCATCATTTCACAGGCATGTGTGACACATCACGCATGCTTGTTCCCCCATCTGTTTATCAAGAGTATTGCCATGAAACTTGAATTCTCACTTGCCCAAGCCCCTTCAGCAACCGTTGTTGCAGATATTGATTCCCTGATCGTTGCTGGCTGGGCCGGACGCGACATCAAAGCCATCGAACACCATATAGAAGAGCTGGCCGCCCTTGGCGTGCCCCGCCCCAGCACAGTTCCGCTATATTACAGAGTAGCCAATAACCAGTTGACCCAGGCAAGCCACATTCAGGCGCTGGGAACCGAGTCGTCCGGCGAAGTTGAAGTCTTCGTGTTCACCGTGGATGGCACCATGTATGTCAGCCTGGCCTCAGACCATACTGATCGTAAACTGGAAGCCTATGGCGTGGCCGAATCCAAACAGGCTTGCGTCAAACCGGTAGCAACCTCCGCCTGGCGTTTTGACGAGGTGGTTGAACATTGGGACCAATTAGTCATCCGCTCCTGGATCGAGGAGGATGGCAACAAAGTACTGTATCAGGAAGGCACCCTGGACAGCCTGCGTCTGCCACAGGAATTGATCCAGGGCTATACAGGTAACCAGAACGTGCTACCGGAAGGACATGGCATGATCTGCGGCACGGTCGGCGCTATTGGCGGCATCCGTCCATCCAATACATTTGTGATGGAGCTGCACGATCCGGTCAAGAATCGCAGCCTGCAACACACCTACCGTGTTGAAACGCTACCTGTAGTGGCCTGACAATCCCGACTAGCCGCTTTCTATCCACTAATTTCGTTTGTCATTAATGGTTGTCCAATGAACTCTTCAGCTTTTCCCAGTCTGACCTGCCTGTCGCACGCGCTCGATGAAGGCTCAATCTCTTCGGTCCAACTGACGCAACAGGCCCTGGCGCGCGCAACCAGCGGCGAAGGCCCCAAGGTCTATACCCAGGTCTTTGATGAGCAAGCGCTGGCCGCAGCCGCGGCTGCCGATACACTGCGCCAGGCGGGCATGCGCCGCTCTGCAGTCGACGGTTTGCCCATATCGGTCAAGGATCTGTTTGATATCAAAGGCAAGCCTACACGGGCCGGCTCGGTCGTATTGAACGAGGCGTCCGCCGCCTCAGCCAATGCCACGGTGGTACAGCGGCTGATCAACGCCGGCGCTGTCATTATCGGCACAACCAATATGACGGAATTTGCCTACTCCGGCCTGGGTGTGAACCCTCATTACGGCACGCCCCGCAACCCGTGGGAACGCACAGTGGGCGAAGGACGCATTCCAGGCGGCTCGTCTTCCGGCGCCGCGGTATCGGTCACAGACGGGATGGCGGTAGCGGCCATCGGTTCAGATACCGGCGGCTCTGTGCGCATCCCTTCTGCCCTGTGCGGGCTGACCGGTTTCAAACCGACTGCACGTCGGGTGCCACAGCAAGGCGTATTGCCACTGTCCACGACCCTGGATTCCATCGGCCCACTGGCCGCCAGCGTAGCGTGTTGCGCCATATTGGATGCCCTTATGACAGGTGAAAATCACACACCGATTGCACCCAAACCCCTCAAGGGTCTGCGTCTGCTGTTTCCCAGCAACGCCGTGCTTGACGGCGCTGACGATCATGTCGCGACAAGCTTTGCACATGTGCTGTCACAACTGTCGGCTGCCGGCGCCATTATTGTAGAGCAAGCCGTACCGCCATTTGACCAGTTGCCCGGCATCAACGCTCAGGGCGGTTTCATTGCAGCCGAGGCCTGGGCATGGCATCGCCAGCTAATCGCGGACAAGGCCGACGCCTATGATCCACGCGTAGTCTCGCGCATGTTGCGTGGCAAGCAGATTAGCGCGGCCGATTATATCGACCTGCTGCACCGTCGCACGCAGTGGATACAGCAATTGCAAATGCAATTGGCGGACTACGATGCCATGATCATGCCTACCGTGCCGGTCATCGCACCCACGATTGCCGAGCTGCAGGATGAGGAGGTTTATCACAAAACCAATTTGCTGCTTCTGCGCAATCCTACCTTCATCAATTTCCTGGACGGTTGTGCGGTATCTTTACCCTGCCATGCACCAGGGACTGCGCCCGTGGGCGTTAGCATCGCAGCGGCCGGCGGGCAAGATCGCACGGTCCTGGCAATCGCCAAAGCGGTGGAAACTCTGTTGCAAAGCTAGGGTTGACAGGTCGGCAATAGCATCGCAAACTTTATGTATTGCCGACCGACAAAAATATGCAAGGTCATCCGGCACAGGAGCTGCGAACATGGACCACACTGCCCTTCCCGCTCGTACCGTTCGATGGAATAGCTGGGACAATACCGGCCTGGAGCATTTCTGTCTGCATATGAATGCCGACACGATCCAGGGTGAGGGCGTCGTGATCGGCGCAAGAGGCGGCGCACCCTACGGGCTGCACTACCGGGTCACGACTGACATGCAATGGCGCACCCGCGAAGTGTGGGTTCGGATGGCCAGCGGCGTTTATTTGCATGTTTTTTCCGACGGCCAGGGACACTGGACCGATGACAGGGGCAATGCGATGCCCAATCTGGACGGCTGCCAGGATGTCGATATTGCTGCCACGCCCTTTACCAATACCCTGCCGATACGGCGGCTCACCATGAACGAGGGACATACCGCCGAACTGACCATGGCCTATGTGCCCTTGCCGTCCCTGCTGATGTGCCCTGACGGGCAACGTTACACCCGTATTGCCGACCGACGTTATCTGTATGAAAGCCCTGGCCGCGATTTCTCTGCCGAGCTGGAGGTGGACGAGGATGGGCTTGTGATGAATTACCCGGGGTTGTTTCGCAGAATGTAGTCGAGCAATTGAGTGGCTCCGATTCCTTGGTCGCCGTAATTGGTCTGAACTAGCTTGCCCCGAGTCTTGCTGAATCAATGCGTGTCATGCTAGTTTCTTCTTTATCGCGGCAGTCGGAAATGGATGAAACACTGGCAACAGGGATTAAGTGAACATCTGCATGTTTATATTCCGGAACCTTGCTTAGGTCAAACGGCCTGACATAGTATTTGCCGTCAAGCTCAATGAACACTCGCAACCCTATACTCTCATCGGGCACCGAACTCTGCAGCACGCGGGGAAAAGATATCTTTTGTCCTCCCTCTGCACCCAATACCAAGCAAGGATTGCCGCTGGGGCTTTTGAGCTGAAAGGCAGCACGAGCTAGTTCCGCACCCACGGTCGGAATCATAGTCGTTAATCCGGTGACAAGGAAAGCCCCCACTACCAGCGACTTAAATGGCTGTCGGTAAAGTTTTGTATCGTAAAAGAAACATGCGAGGATTAGCTGAAGGAATAACACAAAAAGGACGACTGCAGCTAATGCGATCAATAAGCCAATTTGGTTGGCCCATAGCTGATCTGCCAGCGAAATGGCGAATGTATAAAGCACTGTCATAAGTATGACGTGCCCAAGCCCAACAACAGATATTTGACCATAGAATCCAGGCCTTATCTGTTTTGCTGAAATTCCAGCCGAGCAGCAGATAATTGTCAGCATACCGAACGAAACCAGAATTTGACTAAAAACCAACAGAGCTCCCCACCAGATACCGGTGTAATTGTTGTCTGCCACCCACCAAATGACTCCCCATAAAATCAGCGCATTCAGTACTCCGCACAGGATCCATAAACACGCAAGTGCCCTTCTACTACCTTTACGTGCCTCAGACTTGGCGACTTCAAATCTACCGATCAAAGGTACATTCTTCTCGTCTGGAGAAACGAAAAAAACAACCGTTGGCAAAAATACGATTATCGCCACAGCAAAAACACCCAATACGCAATAAGCCAAGATAACAGGGAAAACAGAAATCAATCCAGAAGATAACGAGTTGAGCGGAAGCTGGTATACCCGCGCATAGTTAGTAAACGCCATGACCGAACAAACCAACCCAAGCGCTGTCAATGGCCAGGCACAATCGTGCAATAATTTAAATTGCGCTATCAGTTGGCGAAAGAATACTTGGATTTGCTGCCCGAACAGCGCGTTACTCCGTTCCAAATCCGAAAGTTCGTTCATATCTTCGTTAGTCTGTTGACTCGTGCAATTTTCCATATTTAAAATCAACCTGAAGCCTTAATCTGATTGAATGCAGGCAGCGATCCGGCATTAGGGTTACTGATCCCTATAACTTACTATTGTCACATTACTCAGACGCGATCATGAGAACTTGCCACCCCAGGTTGGATCAATGGTGTAAGCCTTCATGAAATCGAATTCGTCCTCGTAATGAACAAGAGGTTTCACCGGCAACCATTCTTTGGGGACATAGGGGCTGTCGATATTGACTTCGTAGCCATTGCGCCAGGCCAATTTGGCAAGCACCACCGCCTCGGTGCTAATAATATCCGCAGTATATCCACTTTCGACATCCGCTCTGCTTCTCAAAAACCTCGGCTTTACAAATTCCGCAAGGGCATTTTCCATTCGCGCAACATCACCCGTCGCCAGTCCCAAGTAATACTGATAGGTATCCATAATCCACCTATTACGAGGTTTGGAGCGGGGATCTGCAATGTACCGTCGGCTACGTTCTTCCAATAAATCCCATTCACCCCGCATGGCAATGAAGAAATTTTTAATCTGATACTCATATGAGTGATGATCATTGATCCTGTCATTAATAAGTACGCTATCTAAATTTGAATACCAACTAATAATCCCATCATGATCCGACAATAATACAGGCAAACCGCCAAACACTCTGAAAAGAGTGTAAGAGCGATCTTCCCAATTGTTCCAATTTTCTAATGTATAGATGTAGTGGATTTTTGCTTGGTTAAAGAGCAAAGATCTCATTCCAGCAGGATCGTCTTCTACATAGAATTTATACATAGCATTGGCTAAAAAATATATTTCAAACTCCCACATGCGCCACCGCAGGACCCCGGTCCTTTTTTTAATTTCTTCTTCTTTAAGCATCACTCCTCAGTTGTAAAGCGGACTCTTTGCGTATTCCTTAATATGTTCCAAACGAGCAACGGCCTTCGCTGTGTTGGGTACGCCAGCGCCACATCCAGCGTGGCACGGCTCAGATATTCCCGATGGGTCAGCCCCAATTCCCAGCCTGCGGTGCGACGGCGCTGGATTTCGATTTCCGTACCATCAAGGTGGTTAGAGGAGCGCCGTTCCCACCCTTTGAAATAGGCCTGGGTTTTGCGACGGCTGTCTCGCCAAATCACTCGCGAAAGGGTCAAATCGGTGGTCCGACTGTCGCCGCTGTAGACGTAGGGCCTGATACTGCCGGCCACCAGTTGGCGATAACTGAACTGGTTTGTGTTGAAGGCGAGCTGCCAGTAACCCCAGGGAATAGAATAATGAAAGGCCGTACTGCCGGAGCGACGGCGGTGATTTTTCGTATTGCCCAGCGTACGACTATGGCTGACGTAAAAAATGTCGTTCAATGTGAAAATGTGGTCCGCTGCTACCGTCAAAGTCGTCTGGTACTTGCCGGTCGCTTTGTTGCCGGCATCATCAACCGAAGCGAACGCCCGCAATGGTCTGCTTTGGTTCCAGTTAATCAGCAATTCACTTTGTCCGGGCAACCGTCCCGGCCCAATACCGAAGTCCGCTTGCACCGTTGGCAGGCGTCGAAGGTTTTCCAAACCCTGCTCCAGATCTCGCAGATTCAGAATCGCGCCTTCTGTAACCGGTACCGCATTCCAGAAATGCGCTCTGATGTCCGACGTGTCTGAACGCCGGATCGCGCTGATGATGCCTGGCAGGACCGTCAGCGTCAGTTTGCCGCTGGATATATCCTGGGGCGTCACCAGCACACGCGTGGTGACATAGCCCTGCTCGATGAGCAGGTCCTGCAGGCGCATAGCCAAGGCCTGTACGCTTTGTGCCCCCAGGCAACGACCAATTGGCGATGCCAAACCGTGCTCACTGTCTTTTCCGCTAAGAATCCTGGCCAATGATGCAGCAAATTGATCGGACTGCCGGCCATCCAAATGTACTTTGCGAATCACAAAGCACGGCTTTTCATCGGAGACATAGTCGGGTTGGACGACGTGCCCAGGCACAGCAGCCCAATCGTTGAAAAGACCACTGGGCTGATCGGGTAGATTTTGCTCGCGCTCAATGCGCGCCTGATTGGCGCCTGCCTGTTGTTGCAGCACGGCATCCCGTTGCTCCAGGCTCAGGGCGTGTGCAGTTGAGACAAAAAAATTTGAAAGAATGCTCGTGCTGGCGACAACGCACAAAGCTTGTACAAGACGAATTCGTTTGACGACAAAGCACATGTTTCGGAACTAACGTTTGAGCGCTTGGACTTCCGAAACCTACCCGAAAACACGAATTTTGTAATTTACCTAGATCAAATGATCACCATTTAATAGTGAATGTGTCGTTAGTTTGCTGCCACCCCTCCAGCTCCTGGCGGATATTGCAGCTGGTTATGTCCGGTGAACATCGTCATCCGACCGGTATGCTTGAGCGTCACCTTGAAGGTCTCGCAGGATTTGGGCACGCTGATCGAGCGCATGCTGTCGCTCGATTCAAAGGTCAGTTTCTGACAGGCCGCGTCACCTCTGGCTATGGAAATTACACCAGGAGCGCGCCGCTTTCTTTGATTTTCCCCAGGGCAAAGCTGGATCTCATATCCACCACAGATGGGTGCTGCATAAGTACGTTCATGGCAAATGCAGAAAACGCGGCCAGGTCCTGCACTTGCACGCGCAGCAGGTAATCCATATCTCCCGACATAGAATGGCACTCGACCACTTCCGGCCAGAGCTGGACATCACGATTGAAATCCTGCATGGGGGCATGGCTGGAGCCACTGTGCTTGTTGAGCCGGATAGAGACAAATGCGATCAGGCCGCGCCCGATTCTGTCGGCGTCAACGCGCGCGGCGTATCCTTTGATATAGCCCTCTTCTTCCAGGCGCTTTACCCGGCGCAGACACGGGCTTGGAGAGAGCGCTATTTTATCGGCCAGGTCCTGGTTGCTTAACCGGCCATTTTTCTGCAGAAGGTTAAGAATTTGCCGGTCTGTTTTATCTAGTGTATTTAGTGACATAATCTTTCCTAAATAGAACGAAAAATGAAATAATAATGCAAGATATGTAAATATTGCAGCATTTTTTGCAATCGTCTGCCTCGCCTTTTTGCTTAGAATAGACGTTTTATCAGAACAAAAAACTTCAGGAGCAATGCTATGTCTACAACAACGTTTACGCCTTGGGAAAACCCGATGGGCACAAATGGCTTTGAATTTGTTGAATATACAGCACCCGACCCCGTTGCACTCGGAAAAGTATTTGAAACATTGGGTTTTAAAGCCATCGCCCGGCACCGCCATAAAGACGTGACGCTGTACCGTCAGGGTGAGATCAATTTTCTGATCAATGCCGAAAAAGACTCTTTTGCCCAGCGCTTTGCCCGCCTGCATGGCCCCTCCATCTGTGCCATTGCATTCCGGGTCGATGACGCGACCAAGGCATACCAGCGCGCGCTCGAGCTGGGCGCCTGGGGGTTTGACTCCGGCAGCGGTCCGATGGAACTGAATATCCCGGCCATCAAGGGTATTGGCGATTCACTGATCTATCTGGTAGACCGCTGGAAAGGCAAGAATGGTACGGGCGGTATCGGCGACATCAGTATTTATGATGTGGACTTTGTCGCCATCGACCCGTCTACTGCCGAAGAAGACTTGAACTACAAAGGTGCGGGGCTGGAAATCATTGACCACCTGACCCACAACGTACACAAGGGCCGCATGGACGAGTGGGCCGAGTTCTATGAGCGTCTGTTCAACTTTCGCGAAGTGCGCTACTTTGACATCGAAGGCAAGGTTACCGGGGTCAAGTCCAAGGCCATGACATCGCCTTGCGGCAAGATCCGCATCCCGATCAACGAGGAAGGAACGGAAGAAAAAGGGCAGATTCAGGAATATCTTGATATGTATCGCGGTGAAGGAATCCAGCATATCGCCCTGGGCACCAGCACCATTTATGACACGATCGAGAACCTGCACACCCGCGAGCTGCGTTTTCTGGATACCCCCGACACCTATTACGAACTGCTGAGCACCCGATTGCCTAATCACGGCGAAGATGTCGATCGCCTGAAGAAAAATCGCATTCTGCTCGATGGGGGACCAAACAACGACCTGCTGCTGCAAATCTTCACCGAAAACCAGATCGGCCCGATTTTCTTTGAGATCATTCAACGCAAGGGCAACGAAGGGTTTGGTGAAGGCAACTTCAAGGCGCTGTTCGAGTCCATAGAACTGGACCAGATGCGCCGCGGGGTTGTGCGCGCCGTTGATTAAGGTATCTTTGACTATAAATGGGTACCGTTGCCTAATGCACGGTACCCCTGTGTGGCTTATTGCTGCGCCGTTGCCGTCCGGCTGGCAAGCCTCAGCCCATTGCCTGAACCAGGAAAGTGCAAATACTTAGGCGTTTCTCGTGCTCGGGCACGTAGTCGGAAAGCAGTCTTAAAGCAAACGCGCGGCGTATCCGCGAAAACCAACGGACCGCTGCTTTCTGCCAACTTGCAGAATACCGCGGTTTTTATTTGCTCGAAGACCACGCTATGGCAGATTACTCCATGACAGATCGCATCCCGGCCCGATCACTTATCGCTCAAGACCTGCCATGATCAAATGTAATGCCCTAACTTTTGAGTTTGTCTGAATAACGTTTTTTGAATTTCTCCACTTTTGGTGAAATCACAAATGCGCAATAAGACTGGTTCGGATGCTGAATGAAATAATCGTCGTGGTAGCTTTCTGCCGGCCAGAATGGCGCAGCCGGCAGCGATTTGGTCACGATGGGGTCGGCAAAATCAGCCTGCCGGGCAGCCATAACCTGTGCTGCTGTTTGTTTCTGTTCGTCAGACTGCCAGAAAATGGCAGAAGCATACTGCGGGCCCACATCGTTACCCTGGCGATCGGGCGTGGTTGGGTCGTGTGTGTCAAAGAAAATGTCGAGCAGGTCCTGGTAACCGATGACGGCAGGATCAAATTCAATCCGCACCACCTCTATGTGGCCGGTGTTCTTGCCGCAGACCTGTTCGTAACTCGGGTTCTGCACATGCCCGCCGCAATAGCCCGATTGCACCGAAAGCACACCCTGCAATTGCTGGAACACTGCCTCTGAACACCAGAAGCAGCCGCTGCCCAATACCGCGATTTCAGTTTGATTTGTCAAAATATTCACCTTCAAAAGAACCCGTCCGCCAGGCCTGTGCCCTGCCGATACGGTGGCGGCCAATGCAGGACACATTTGTCCGACATTCACCCCGAGAAACGGTTAAACAGCCCGCAAGGACCTTTTCAACTGTCATAGCCCGTCTTGCATATCCGCTCCTGGAAGAATCTGTACATACCGCGTTCGCGCCCAGGCGGGGATCAATCACTATTTTGCCGGGCTGGCCAGCGACAGAATCCAGGTGGCCAGTGCGGTAGCCTCTTCTTCGGTTACCTGCGGCTGCGCCGGCATGGGCACAGCACCCCAGCGACCGCGCCCACCCTTGCGAATGCTGTTGGCCAGATAGTCGATCATGGGTTGCCCACCGGCCACATAGCGCTTTGCCACGGCCGCAAACGGCGGCCCGACACGGGTTTTGTCGACCTGGTGACAACCCATGCAGATATTGTCCTTTGCCAATTGCGGTCCGTCGGTCAACGTTTGCGCCCTGGCATAGTTTATGTTGAATGCAATAATTGCCAAGCAGGCGACAATCTGTTTTCCTGACACTACGGTAACCTTTTAAATTTTAACAATTAACTTGCGTTTATTTTACCCGACCACGCACAAAGCGTTGGCCGCGCCTTTATACTTTCCATTTCATTGTCGCATTTTGGTTCTTATGATCGCATATCCACAATTTAATCCGATTGCACTTGAAATCGGTCCGCTCAAAATCCATTGGTATGGCCTGATGTATGTGGCCGCGTTTGCCCTGCTCTGGATTCTCGGCAAGTATCGAATAAAAAAAGGAATGATACGACTGACGGTCTCCGAATTCGAAGATCTGATCTTCTACGGAGTCATGGGTGTGGTGGTGGGCGGACGCCTGGGTTATGTTCTGTTTTACCAGCCGGCCTATTATTTTTCCAATCCGCTGCATATCTTTTCTGTCTGGGATGGAGGCATGGCGTTTCATGGTGGACTGATTGGCGTGCTGGTCGTGCTGTACCTATATGCACGCAAAAAAGGCATGACATTTTTCGAGGTTGCAGATTTCATCGCCCCACTGGTACCGCTGGGTCTGGCCATGGGCCGCATCGGCAATTTCATTAACGGCGAACTGTGGGGGCGACCTTCGGATCTGCCCTGGGCAATGATATTTCCCCAAGGAGGGCCCATTGCCCGCCACCCTTCCCAGCTTTACGAAATGCTGGCCGAAGGGGTAGTCCTGTTTGCAGTCGTATGGATATTTTCTTCCAGGAAACGCTGGGTGGGGCAAACCAGCGGCGTATTCATGATCGGTTATGGCCTGGCCCGGTTCCTGGTGGAATACACGCGTGAACCGGACAGCTTCCTGGGTACGCTAAGCCTGGGGCTGTCCATGGGTCAGTGGCTGTCACTGCCCATGATCATAGTTGGTATCGCGATCTTTATTTGGGCAACAAAAAGATCGCTCCCTCCATCGACAGTGTGACTGTTTCCTTGCCGGCCTCGATTGCGGGACCGGCCTTGGCGGCACGCATTGCCATCATGCGCGGCTGGTAGCTTTCGGGCTGTCCGACATCACCCAGGCGCAATGACTTGATGCGATAGCCGCCAAATTCCAGTGCGGTCACTGCATCCTGGGCACGGGTTTTGAAGGCCTTCGTGGTCGCGGCAAGCAGGCGCTTTTCAATGGTCTCGCGTGCTTCACGCGACAGGGAAAACCGAATGCCGTCCAATGCCATATCCTCGTCAACATCGGCCGCAAACTGGCTGGCCTTTTCCATGTTTTTGGAAGTAATGAGCAATTCGCCGCGCGCAACCCAGATACCGCCGGCATCGTCTGCTTTGCTGTCATCCTTGGCATCGACTGTCCGGGTGCCGGCCGCGGCAGGCTCGACCGGTCGGTTATTGTCACGTTCAAACCACACCTGATAGGAACCGGTGCGAACTTCAAGGTCCTTGTCCGACTTGGCTTTATCACGAACCTTATTCATGGCTTCATTGACACTGCGCGACAGGTCGACCTGGTTTTCGCCACGCAACTCACGGGTCAGCGTCAGGGTGACGGTGTCCTGAGCCACCGTCTCGGATGCAGAGGCGCTCAGCGCCAGCGTCGGCTCTGTTGACTGTGCGGTGGCCGGGCTCGTGGCTGGCTGGGCACGTACCGCAGTAGCGGGTACAGCCACGGCGCCCAGTGTGAACATGGCGATCAAAGTGGCTTTGGACAAAAACGCGTGGGAAAACGTGCGCTGCATAGATGACTCCGAAAAAAAAACGAGCCATGACAGCTCGTTTTATAGGAATAATGGCCCCGCTTGTATCGTCTAGGCTGGCACCTCGAACCTTTCAGTTCAAAGTTGGTTACCTTCAACAGAGCGTCGGGTTCATCTGACTAGAGACGATCACACCAACTCTGTAATCCGGCGACCGTTGCCATAAGCATAGGTAAGAGATGTATAGCCAAGTCACGAATACAGCAGGGACAAACTGGTAGGTTTAACTGTACAGAAAAATCACTATAAGTTAAACCCTAAATACTTTAAAGTTTTTTCAGATCGTTAAGGCCGGAATCCAGCAATGTATTGAGTTCTTCTATTTTACTCTTGAATTGCCCATATTGCATGCCGCCGAAGCCTTCGTCGGCAGATTTAACGGAAAGCAGATCCGAAGCCATCTGAATGCAGGCCATCACGGCGACACGCTCGTTGCTGGCAGAGGTCATGCCGCCCGAGCCCTTGATTTTCAACATGAGCTGATCGGCCAGCCTGACTGCAGATAGCAGTTTTTGCTTTTCTTCAGGATTACATGCCAGGGAAAAATCGCGCCCCATAATAGAGACATCTATGCGTTCCATTAGTTTACTCCTTCTGACGCATTGCCGGGCAGATTGGCCAGTACGCGTTCCACTTTCTCACGGGCGGTTCTGGCACTTTCCTTCAGCGCATTGGCCTCGTTCTTGGCAGCAGCCAGTTGCTGCTTGACGCTTTGCAGTTCGGCTGTGGTGCCTTCAAGTGTCTGACGCAACTGAACGTTCTCGGCCTGGGCTTGTTCCCGGATACCATTGACTTCGGTCTCGTGATTGGCCAGACGTTCGCTGATAGACTTGAATTGGCCTTCCCGCTCTTGCAGCAGACTTTGCAGTTCTGCCCGTCCGCCTTCAGCCTGTTTAAGGCTGCTCGCCAGGGATTCCCGTTCGGAAGCAAGCTGTTTCGTAAGCTGAACCAGCTGCCCGATGCGGACAGCAACTTGATCTAAATCCTGAAGCATAGTGGTATCACGTTCTCAAAATATGCGGGCACGCTTACGATGCAGTGCACACGGATTTAATTAAATGAGATTGAATTTTACCTGTTCTGAGCCATATTTCCAAAAAATAGACACAAACAGGTACTATTTACGTTCTATTACCATTCACTTCCAATTCGTTCAGGTGCACTCATGGCTTCAATTACAGACAAACAGTATGACCCGATCCCGGCAAAAAAAGTCGCATTTATTGGTTTGGGGGTGATGGGCTTTCCGATGGCCGGGCATCTGGCCCGTGCAGGCCACGACGTCACCGTGTACAACCGTACCGCCAGCAAGAGCGCAGACTGGGTCAGCGAATTCGGCGGCAATAGCGCCCCTACCCCGGCCAAGGCCGCTGAAGGCGCTGAGATTGTCTTTTGCTGCGTAGGCAATGATAATGACCTGCGCAGTGTCACCACCGCTGCCGATGGCGCATTCCATGGCATGCAGCAAAACGCCGTTTTTGTCGACCACACCACGGCGTCGGCCGATGTCGCTCGCGAACTGGCGGCTGCCGCTCGTGAAGGTCAATTCAGCTTTATTGATGCACCGGTATCTGGCGGTCAGGCCGGCGCAGTCGGCGGCGTACTCACCGTGATGTGCGGTGGCGAGCCCGAGGTTTTTGAAAAAATCCAACCCGTAGCGGGTCATTTTGCGCGCGCGGTCACCCTATTGGGCGAACATGGCGCGGGCCAGCTGGCCAAGATGGTCAACCAGATTTGCATTGCCGGACTGGTGCAGGGGCTGTCCGAAGCCATTGCCTTCGGGCAGCGCGCCAATTTGGATATGAATGCGGTGCTGGATGTCATCGGCAAGGGCGCCGCCCAGAGTTGGCAAATGGAAAACCGTGGCAAAACCATGGTGCAGGGAAAATTCGACTTTGGTTTCGCCGTCGACTGGATGCGCAAGGATCTTGGGCTGGTGCTGGATGAGGCCAAACGCAACGGCGCGCTGCTGCCAGTCACTGCCGTGGTGGACCAATTCTATGCCGAAGTACAGCAAAATGGCGGCCAGCGCTGGGATACTTCCAGCCTGATCACCCGGCTGACACCGCGCAAATAGCACCACATAAATAATGGCGCGCCCGCCTGCCCTGATCGGCAGCATGGTCCTGATAAAGGGCCAGCGCAGCCTGCCTGTGTTGTTGTTATTTATACATTGGCGCGGCTTGCGCCCGATGACTGGCAAAACAGCAGCGCGCGCTGTGCCTGGTGTCGGGCCACCGCTAAACGTGCGGTCTTCAACTGAGTTGCACTGTCTTGCGTAACCTTGAATTTAGCCGGCAAAACTAACGGGTAGCGGTAGCTAACGAGTTACCGGTAGCGCCTTGACGCGATGCGCCTGCGTGTTGCCATCGGATGTATGCACACGGCCCTTGCGTGCGTGCCGCCCAGCCTGCTTTTGCGTCGGCCCCTGCGCTACGCGCTGGCCATGACCGGCTTCAAAATTGCGTTTGGCGCCAGGTTTGGCATTCGGGCGACCCGCCATTACAGGCTTACCCCCTTTGGGCAACTCGCCTTTGGCTGCGATGTCCACAGACATGTTGGCTCCCGCCCCATTGACGGCGTGACCGTTCTTGCTGCTGGCGGCGTCCTTTACGTGCGCGTTTTTGCGCGGCACTGAGCCTGTGCCGTTACGCTGACGCAAAAACCGCGATTCTCCGTGTCGACGAAACAGGATATCCGACAACTCCTTGAGTGCACGGTGATACACATCGCGTTTGAATTCAATGACCACATCCAGCGGTACCCAGTAGGTATGCCAGCGCCAGGCGTCAAATTCCGGATGATGCGTCGCCCGCAGGCTGACGTCGGCGTCCTTGCCCACCAGGCGCAACAGGAACCAGATCTGTTTCTGTCCCTTATAATGCCCGCGTGAGTCCCGTCTGACAAAGTTATCAGGTACGTTGTAGCGTAACCAGTCTCGTGTTCGACCTAATATTCGTACATGCTCGGGTTTAAGACCCACTTCCTCCTGAAGCTCTCGATACATGGCCTGAACAGGCGTTTCGCCATATTTGATACCACCTTGCGGAAACTGCCAGGAATGTTCTCGAATTCTTTTACCCCAAAAGACCTCATTCTTCTGGTTTACGAGGATAATACCAACATTAGGACGGTAGCCTTCGCGATCAAGCATGCGGCCACTCCCATTTTTAAATACAATTGTCTTTGATTATACGTATCAATTGAACCGGTAGCCATGTTAGCCTCAAAATTTCATCTAAATACTTTAAAAGAAGCCCCTGCAGAAGCAGAAATCATCAGTCATCAGCTTATGACACGTGCCGGCATGATCCGCAAGCACGCCGGTGGTATCTACACTTATATGCCGTTGGCCCTCAAAACCCTGCGCAAGGTTGAGAACATCGTGCGCGAAGAAATGAACCGTGCGGGCGCGATCGAGCTGCTCATGCCGGTGGTTCAGCCCGCCGAGCTCTGGATGGAATCCGGCCGCTGGGTGCAATATGGCGCCGAACTGCTACGCATCAAGGACCGTCACCAGCGCGATTTCGTGCTTCAGCCCACCTCCGAGGAAGTGGTCACCGACATCGCCCGCAATGAAATTCACAGCTGGCGCCAGCTGCCCGTCAATTTCTATCACATTCAGACCAAATTCCGCGACGAACGCCGTCCTCGCTTCGGTCTGATGCGCGGGCGCGAATTCACCATGAAAGACGCCTATTCGTTTGACCGCGACCCAGTGTCAGCCCAGGCCAGCTACGACGCCATGTACGATGCCTACGTGAAAATCTTTTCACGCCTGGGCCTCACATTCCGCGCCGTGGCTGCCGACACCGGTTCCATTGGCGGAGATCGCAGTCATGAATTCCAGGTAATCGCCGACACCGGCGAAGACCTGATCGTCTACAACCCTGACTCCCAATACGCCGCGAATATCGAACTGGCCGACGCCCCCTGCCTGCTCCCTTCGCGTGCGGCCCCTGCCGAAGCGTTGCGGGAAGTGCCCACGCCGAACGCCAGCAAATGCGAAATCGTGGCCGAACAGTTGAATGTCAGCCTGGAAAAAACGGTCAAGGCCGTGGTATTTATGACTACGCCCAAGGAAGGCGCTGGCCAGTTGTGGTTGCTGATGGTCCGCGGCGATCATGAAGTCAATGAAGTCAAAATCGGCAAGCTGCCTGCATTCAAGGAAGGCTACCGCATGGCGACCGAAGAGGAAATCATGGAGTACTTCGGTTCCAAGCCCGGATTTCTCGGCCCCGTCAAGCCCATCGGGCAAGTCCATCTGCTGGCCGACCGCACCGTTGCGAATATGGCCGATTTCATCTGCGGCGCCAATCGCGAAGACTATCATTACGCCGGCGTCAACTGGGGACGCGATCTGCCCGAGCCCGAAGTGGCCGACCTGCGTAATGTGGTCGAAGGCGATCCAGCCGCCGACGGCCCCGGCAAATTGGCCATCCAGCGCGGCATCGAAGTTGGCCATGTATTTTTCCTGGGCGACAAGTACTCGGAAAAACTCAAGGCCACATTCCTGAACGAACAGGGCAAGCCCGAGCCGCTGCAAATGGGCTGCTACGGTATCGGCATCAGCCGCATCATGGCCGCCGCCATTGAACAGAACCACGACGCCAAGGGCATTATATGGCCCCTGGCCATGGCGCCGTTCGAAGTAGTTATCTGCCCGATTGGCTGGAACAAAAGCGAGGCCGTCCAGCAACAGGCTCAGCAACTCTACGATACCCTGCGCCAGGACGGAATAGACGTTATTCTGGATGATCGCGACGTGCGACCTGGCGTCATGTTTTCTGAATGGGAACTGATAGGTGTTCCAATTCGTATCACAATTGGCGATCGTGGGCTGAAAGATGGTATTGTGGAATTACAATCGCGCAGTTGGCCAGAGGGGCAGAAGGTTCCTGTTGCAGAAATGTTAACAAGCATCAAATCCCTTTATAACGAGCTGAAAAACACGTTATGATTTCGTGATTTTCTTGGATTTTTACACTTTCCGGTTGTGTTGCAAGGTCTGATTTGTTGGAAAATTCTTTTCATTTTCCCGTTCGCGTTTATTACGAAGATACCGACGCGGGTGGTGTGGTGTTTTATGCCAATTACCTTAAGTTCTTCGAACGCGCCCGCACCGAGTGGCTTCGCCATCTTGGGGTCAGCCAGACCGCGCTAGCAGGCAACGACAGGTTGATATTCATCGTTGTCAATACGCAGTTGCGCTATCGGTCGCCGGCGCGTCTGGATGACCTGCTGGCCATCGACAGCCGGATTACCAAAATGGGCGCCGCGTCCGTCCATTTTGAACAAGTAGCAGAACGCGATGGCATCCGACTGGTGGAAAGCCAGATTCAGGTATGCTGTGTAAATGCGGACACATTTCGTCCTGCTCCCATTCCAATGCCTATCCGACAACTATTTCCTTTCGTGCAGGACTAGATTTTATGCAACCTACCACCCCCGAAGAGATGTCGATTATCTCGCTGATCATCAACGCGAGCTTACCCGTACAGATCATCATGCTGATTCTGGTGATCATCTCGGTTCTATCATGGACCTATATCATCAGCAAGCGAATTGCGCTCAAACGCGCGCGCAATCAGACACGGGATTTTGAAGATTCGTTCTGGAAAGGCGGCGACCTGACCACCCTGCACCAATCCATCTCCCAGAACAGTGAGCAAGAAGGTCCGCTGGCCCGTATTTTTGAAGCCGGCATGGATGAATTCCTCAAGGCGCGCCGCAACGGCGTCAAGGAAGCCAATGCCCTGCTCGAGGGACCTAACCGGGCGATGCGCGCGACATATCAGCGCGAGCTCGATGCCATGGACTCCAATCTGAACTTTCTGGCCTCGGCCGGCTCGGTCAGCCCGTACATTGGTCTGCTGGGTACAGTCTGGGGGATCATGCATTCATTCATCGGTCTGGCCGGCACTGCCCAGGCGACGCTGGCAGCGGTTGCGCCCGGTATTGCCGAAGCCCTGATTGCCACGGCCATCGGCCTGTTTGCCGCAATTCCAGCGGTCCTCGCCTACAACCATTTTTCGAATGACATCGACAAAATGGCGAGCCGTTTCGACAGTTTTATTGACGAATTTCTGAATATTTTGCAACGCCAGGTTCGCTAATGGCCAGAATACAAAACCGCCGCAGTCGCGGTCGCCGCATGAAAAACGAGATGAACGTCGTGCCTTATATCGACGTGATGCTTGTGCTGCTGGTCATTTTCATGGTGACCGCTCCCATGATCACGCCCGGCCTCATCAACCTGCCCTCGGTCGGCCAGGCATCCGCCGTGCCGGCCACCCCGGTGGAAATTGAAATGTCCGAAAACGGCGAATTGAAAGTGCGTCAGCGCACCGCCGGCAAGAACTTTCAAACAATCGACAAAGCTAATATTGTGGAAGAAGTCAAGGCACTGGTTGAGCCCGACAGCCCGGTCGTGATTGCTGCCGACGGCAAAGTGCCTTACGAAGAAGTCATGAAGGTTATGGACACGCTGCGCAGCAGCGGACTGACGCGCCTGGGCCTGCTGGTCAACCAGAAATCCACAGACGGTACAAAGTAAGCCGTTCCGCCCACTCTCATTGTCATCACATCTCAATTTAATGAAGCACTTCGATAATCCTAACGAATTTTATGATGACGGAGATAATCGCAAAGGCCTGATCGGCGCGATTATCCTTCATGCTTTGTTAGTGATCGCGCTGATCGCCGGACTGTTCCAGTCTACAGAAGCACCAACCGGCCCAGTACAGCTAGAGTTGTGGACAGAGGGCGAAAACCAGGTACTGCAACCACCGGCACAGACACGCACGCCGGACCCTGCCGAAGAAGACACACAGAACGAAGAAGAGGAAGCGGCCTCGCCACCACCACCACCCTCACGGGCCGCCGCGGCAGCCGCTGCGGCTGCCGCGGCGCAACAGGCGCGCGCCCAGCAATCACAACCGACAGCCAGCGATCAGGAAGATCCGGATATCGCGCTGGAAAAGAAACGCAAGGAAGAGGCCCAGAAAAAGGCCAAAGAATTAACCGAGGCCAAAGCCCGCGCCCAGGAAGAAGCCCGGGAAGCGGCCAAAGCCCAGGCAGAGGCCAAACGTAAGGCCGAACTGCAAGCCAAGGCCGATGCTCAAGCCAAGGCTGCCGCCCAGGCAAAAGCCCGTGAGCAAGCAAAGGCGAAGGCCGATGCCAAAGCCCGCGCCGAAGCCCAGGCACGCGAAGAAGCTCAAGCCAAAGAAAAAGCACAAGAAGAAGCATCTGCCAAGGCAAAAGAAGCGGCAGAGGCAAAAGCCAAAGCTGCCGAAAAGGCCAAGGCCAAAGCGGCTGCCGAAGCCAAGGCAAAGGCTGCTGCAAAAGCGAAGGCCGATGCCCGCAAAGCAGCACAGGCCAAGGCAAAAGCCGAATCCAAGGGCGATGCCCTGCGCGCGGCCATGCGTGGCGACGTCAGCAGCACCGCCGGTATTCGCGACGGCCAGAGTGACCGCAATCAGGTCGGCGGCGGGGGCGGCAATTCCGGCTACGCGCGACGCGTGCAACAGTGCGTGGAGCCACGTCTGCGATTTTCCGGCAATCAGCGCCTGAAGGTGACCTATCGCGTCGACTTCAATAGCAGTTTTACGCCAACCGGCGCCAAGATCCTGGTGCGCTCAGGCAATCCGGCATTCGACCGCGCGGTGCAGGCAGCACTCATGGCCTGCAAACCGTTTCCCAAACCCCCTAGCGGAGATTCCTACGTGACCGGCCCATATCGCTACACCCCGAATTGATACCAATTGGCTCAGCGGGAGCCGGTCGAAAAAGCGTGAAACAACATTTGCCCGCTCTGCCTCGGCAGAGCGGGCTTTATTGATACACTGTCGTTATTACATTCTGTAAGGAGACCGCAGTCATGACTGCCTCAATCAAAAAGGGAACGGCTGCCATTCCCGCCCGTGCTGTGCAGCGTTATTTCGGCATCTTGATGACCTGGGCACTCTTTGTTGCCGTCGTGTTTTATTCCGTTGCCCAGGCCCAGGTAAACGTAGAGCTGCGCGGCTCAGGCTCTGCCAATAAATTCCCTATCGTCGTCGCCAATTTCGAAGGCCCCAATGGTGCGCAAATTGCCAATATCATTCGAGCCGACCTGACCCGCTCGGGCCAGTTCGAAGTCAAAAGCACCGGTGACCTGACACTGGGCGCCAACAGCACACCTGATTGGGCGGCCATTTCCCAGGCTGGCGGCACGACCGTTGCCTACGGCACAGTTAACGGCAACAGCGTCGATTATCGCCTGGCCGATGCTGCCCAACAGGCTCAACTGGACGCCAAGAACATTTCAGAAGCACAAATGCGCCGTCTTGCCCACAGGGTAGCCGATGCCATTTACGAAAAAACAACAGGTGTACGTGGTATTTTTGCAACGCGCGTCGCCTACACCACCGGCCGTCAGCTGGTTGTCGCTGACGCCGACGGAGAGGGTCGCAAGGTCGTAGCAAGTTCGTCTTCGTCACTCATTTCTCCGGCATGGTCTCCCGATGGCACGCGTCTGGCCTATGTGAGTTTTGAAGGAGGCAAACCGATTGTGTACGTGCAGAACCTGAGCACAGGCGGACGCACAGTAGCAGCCAACTTCAAGGGCAACAACAGCGCCCCTGCGTGGTCTCCGAACGGTAGTCAGCTTGCCGTGGCACTTAGCCAAGGGGGCATTTCACAGATATATCTGGTCAGCGCAGGCGGCGGTTCAAGCCAGCAACGCCTGACCAAGTCGGCAGAAATTGACACCGAACCGTTCTTTTTCCCTAATGGTAGTGGCATCGTTTTCACCAGTGACCGCGGAGGTAGCGCACAGATCTATCGCACCGGTTTAAGAGGTGGCGCAGCCAGCCGTCTGACCTTCAGTGGATCACAAAATGTTTCGCCAAAAATTTCACCAGATGGTTCAAAACTGGTATATTCTAGCTTACGAGGTGGGTCATATGTTATTGCTATAAGTAGTCTTGGCTCTGGATCTGATCAGGTACTGACTTCTGGCGGCAATGATCTCTCTCCAAGTTTCGCACCTAACGGAATGCAAGTGCTCTACGCAGCAGGTGGCGGTCTAGGTATCGTCAATGCTGACGGTTCGTTCCAGGCCTCAATACCCTCGTCTGGCAATGTGACTGGTGCGGCTTGGGGGCCGTTTACAAAATAAGTTTATTTTTGACTTTGATAAAGGAAATTACCATGGGTTCTCGCATTGCAAAAACACTTGCCATTGCTAGTTTGGCTGCCACACTGGCAGCGTGTAGCTCTACTCCTGTAGACGGCACTGCTGGAGCTGGAACAGGCACTTCCAACGCCGTTATGGATCCATTCAACCCTAACAGCCCACTGGCACAGCAACGCTCTGTTTATTTTGCTTACGACAGCTACGTTGTTGAGCAACAATACCAGCCCGTTGTTCAAATGCACGCACAATACCTGGCAGCTAACGCTAACCAGCGTGTTCGCATCGAAGGTAACACCGATGCACGCGGCAGCGCCGAATACAACTTGGCACTGGGTCAGCGTCGCTCTGTAGCGGTTGCCAACCAGTTGACACAACAAGGTGTAAGCCCTAACCAGATCGAAGCGGTCAGCTTCGGTAAAGAGCGTCCAAAAGCAGAAGGTTCTACAGAAGAAGCCTATGCTGAAAACCGTCGCGCAGACATTAACTATCAGCGTTAATCCTGCTTTGTAGGTTAAGCTCACTGCGCCGCAAACGGTTATGCCGTTGCGGCGTTGCTGTTTTAACGGAGTCTATATGAAATTGAAGAAATCACATTCCCTGCTCATTGCCTCATCTGCCCTTGTACTCAGTCTGAGTGCCAATCAAGCATATGCGTTTGAAGACGAAGATGCTCGGCGTGCCATTCTTGACCTGCGCTCCCAGTTAAGACAAACCCAGCAAAACAACGTCGATCTGAGCAATAAAATCAACAATCTGCAACAACAGATCACACAACTGCGCGGCAGCATTGAAACTGCCAATCATCAGTCTCGCATGGCCCAGCAATCCAACCAGCAAGCAGACAATCCAGATGTACCGCCGTCACCACAAGTGGGTGACCCGAACGAGCAGCAAAGCTATGACAGCGCCCTTGATTTGTTCCGCCAGGGCAATTACGCGGAAGCCAGCACAGCGCTGAACCGCTTCGCCCAGCAATATCCGAACAGCCCACTGACGCCAAGCGCGCGCTTCTACGAAGGCAGCAGCCGCTACGCCAACAAGGACTTCAACGGTTCCATACAGGGACTGCAAGCCATGGTGGCGGCCTATCCCCGTGACCAGAAAGCCGGGGATGCATTGCTCGTGATTGCCGGCAGTCAGGTAGAATTGAATAACATTGCAGGCGCGAAAGCCACTCTGCAGCGCGTAGTAAACGAATACCCAAATACCCCTGCTGCCGATACAGCCCGGAACCGCCTGGAGTTGTTCCGTTAAGCTGGGGCCCTGATTCCGTTTTTTACCGAAAGGCATCCGGAAGTCGCAGGATGCTTTTTTTATTTGATGACGATGCAAAACGAATACCCGCAACATACGCTCACACTGGCCAATACCGCCATTGCCTACCAGGACGTTGGGCACGCCCCCACCTGTCTGTTGCTGGTCCATGGCTCGCTATGTGATTTTCGTTTCTGGCGCTGGCAACTGCCTGATCTGTCTGTTGCCCTGCGTGTCATTGCACCCAGCCTGCCGGGTTATCCGCCGGCATCTCCCATGCTTTCGGACGCTGGCGCACATTTTTCCATCGACCAGCATACGACGGATCTGTTTGCTCTAATGGACCATTTGGGCATTAATCACTTTGCCGTCCTGGGCCACTCCCGCGGCGCACGCGTTGCAGTTGAAATGGCTTGCCGACGCCCTGACCGCGTGACACACCTGCTGCTGGCTGATCCCGGGTTGGGTTCCGTACTGCCCGAAGATAGCATGCCCGCGCTGCCCTACCGCGACCTGGCGCTTGCTGCACATGAACGGGGTGACACGGATGCGGCGCTGGAAATCTTTATCGATGGCGTCAGCGGCGCCGGCACCTGGAAACGCATGGTGTCCTGGTTTAAGGCGATGACCCGGGAACAGGCCACCACCCTGCCGCTGATCATCCGCGAGCCGCTATACGAGCTGAACCCATCACGGATCAACGAATACGGCATTCCTGTGACACTGATAGGCGGCTCCGACAGCCCGGCCCCCTTCCCCGCCATTCTGGACGCGTTACAACAACAGTTCCGCCACGTGACGCGCCATACGTTGACGCCGGCATCGCACGGCCTGAACCTGGCCCTGCCTCATGCCTTCAACCAGATCATTCTTCAGGAACTCATTCCAGCAACGCCTGCCCCATAATCGCATGCAATCTCCTGCGCCCAAAATACGCCGCTCCCTCCAGCGAAAAACCAGACAGGCTTTGCGCCTGTCCAAAAAATCTTTACAGCTGATTCTGATGCTTTGCGGAGCAGCGCTCGTCGCGCTGATTTCCATTGGCTTTGCAATGATGGCTGATTACGCACTGGAGCAGAATCGCGAATGGACGCGCGCCTACCCCTATCTGATCTGGCTGGTCATGCCGCTGGCCTTCGTCTTTTTGCGCTGGTGTGTCATGCGCTTCGCCCCTTACTCGGCCGGCAGCGGCATTCCACAAGTCATCGCCAGCCTGTCGCTGCACCGCGACTCGCCAGGCAAACTGCGTCTGGTTTCGCTGGCGCAAGCGATCTGGAAAGTACCTCTCACCTTCCTGGGCTTGTTGGCAGGTGCATCCATTGGCCGCGAAGGTCCTTCCGTACAGATCGGCGCAGCAGCGATGCTGGCCTGGGGGCAATGCTGCCAGAAAATCGGCCTGCCTCTTAAGGGATTCAATACACGAGAGTGGATCGCCGCCGGCGCCGCCGGTGGACTGGCCGCCGCATTCAACGCACCGCTTTCCGGTGTCATTTTTGCCATCGAAGAGATCGGCAAAGGGCTGGACCTGCGCTGGCAACGGCTGATATTGCTGGGGGTACTGGCAGCGGGTTTTATCGTCGTTGCACTGACCGGCGACAACCCCTATTTTGGCACCTTTCATTCGTCGCCGCTGCACGAAAAAATGTTCCTCTGGGCATTGCTGTGCGCCGCTGTTTGCGGTGTCGCCGGCGGCATTTTTGCACGCCTGCTAAGCAAGGGGCTGGCCGGATGCGTGCCGTCAGCCTTGCGTCACCACGTACACAATCATCCGTTATGGGTGGCCGCGCTGATGGGCCTGGTCGTGGCGTTTCTGGGCTATCTGACTGCAGGCAGCGTGTTCGGCACCAGCTACGATGTAGCTAAAAATGCCCTGATGATGTTGCCGCAGGATTCAGAGCATTTCAGCATTGCCAAACTGCTGGCCACCGTGGCCTCATACTGGGCCGGCATTCCCGGCGGCATTTTTACACCGGCCCTGACGACCGGCGCTGGCATCGGCGTGGAGCTGGCCCATTCTGTCAACATGCAGGAGGCTCAAAGCGTATTTGTCCTGATTTGCATGGCGGCCTTTCTTGCTGCGTCTACGCAGTCGCCCGTCACCGCCTCGGTTATCGTAATGGAGATGTCGGGCAGCCAAGCCATGCTTTTCTGGATGCTGCTTGCCAGCCTGGTTGCCACCGTCATATCAAAGCAGATCTGTCCGCAGGCGTTTTATCATTATTCTGCCGGGCGCTTCCGGCAATTGGCGCTCAGCGAAGACGCGCGGCAACCCGCCGCGCCTGCCAGAACAGGTTACTGATCGCTGAAACTGCGTGCAGACGGCGACTTCAGCGTACACTGAACCGGTATTTTCTTGCCGGTACCCAGCTCGAAATTGACCGTGATCTGTTGTCCTGCCTTCAGGTCTGCCCTGGGCTTTTCCAGCATCGCATGATAGGAGCCAGGTTTGAAAGACAAGGATTGGCCTGGCTCGATGGTGACGTCCGGCACCATCGTCATGGCTGACATGCCGTTTTTCTCGGTCGTCTCGTGCAGCATGCTCATACCGAAAGCATCGGTTTGAATACCTTTGAGCACAACCGGTTCAGACTTGCCCTGGTTGTGCAATACAAAGAACCCGCCGGACGGTGCAACCTTGGGCAGCAGGCGGATCCAGCAATCTTCAACACGCAAATGATCAGAACCCTTTTCGGTGCTCGGTGCGCGCCCTGAGTTAACGTGCATCGCGTGGTTGCCATGGTGACTGCCATGGCTACCATGGCTACCACCTTCGTGATCGGCCAGGGCGGGTGTGCCAAACAAAGATGCGGTGGTTGCGCCCAGTACGACGCCAGCCAGAACTAATTTTTTCATCATTCTTCCAAACAATCAAATAAACGACCATATTACGACAGACAGAAACGCCGTGACTCGGGTCCGGCCACGCTAATTGCAACCTGCATGATTTAAATCAAATCGTCTGAATCAAGCCATATTGCCTGTCGCAATCACTTCTGCCGCTCGTCACCGATGATATCACTGTAGCGCGCAACATCCTGCTCATGCGCCTCATCGATGTCACGTTCCTGCAACGCCTGCGCATACCATTGCTGCATACCCGGCAAGGCCAGCATGTGCGCTACATAATCGACGGCAGCACCCTGCATTGGCAAATCATAGGTCTGGATTCGGAACATGACCGGCGCATACATGGCATCGACGGCAGTAAACGCCGCCCCGGCCAGAAACGGTCCGCCAAAGCGAGCCAAGCCTTGGTTAAACAGCGTATTGATTCGCTCAATGTCTGCCTGTAACTGGGCCGTCACGGTTTTCGGCCTGGCGCGCACCGCGCAGTTCATGGTGCAGCGTTCGCGTAAATGGGCAAATCCGGAATGCATTTCGCAGGAGGCAGCGCGCGCCCAGGCTCGCGCCGCACGATCGCCGGGCCAGACACCGGCATGTTCCTCGGCCAGGTACTCGGCAATAGCCAGGCTATCCCAGACAACCGTTTGGCCGTCCTGCAGCACCGGCACTTTTGCGCTGGGAGAAAACGCCAGAAATTTTTCTCGCTGCGCCTGAATATCGGCCTGGAACGGATGCATCTCTTCACGAAAGGCAATATCAAGCTGGCGCAGCAGAATCCACGGCCGCAGGGACCATGAAGAATAGTTTTTGTTGGCAATATGAAGGGTATACATGAAAATCAGACTCCCAGACTGAACAATGCGGGTGCACAGCCCACTGCGCCCCGCGCGATACGCACGGCGCCGGCACATCTATCTCGCTGGCGCCGTATACAAGCGGCTTGCACGCGCCCAATCAGAGCGTAATGGTCGCGCCCAGCGCCTTGATGAACTGGGCCATCCACGCCGGATGCGCAGGCCATGCGGGCGCGGTAATCAAATGCCCGTCTGTCACGGCGCTGTCTACGGCGATATCCTGATAGTGCCCGCCGGCCAGCGTCACTTCTGCGGCACATGCCGGATATGCAGAACACTTTTTACCTTTGATCACATCGGCGGCAGCCAGGATCTGGGCGCCGTGACAAACGGCTGCTATCGGTTTTTGCGCAGCATCGAACTCGCGTACGATTTCCAGCACGCGCGGCGTGTTACGCAGATATTCCGGGGCCCTGCCGCCAGGGATTACCAGGCCGACATAATCGCTGGTATCCACCTGGGAAAAATCATGGTTGATGGCAAAATTATGGCCTCGCTTTTCCGAGTATGTCTGGTCCCCTTCGAAATCGTGGATGGCCGTAGCTATTGTATCGCCGGCCTTTTTATCGGGGCAGACAGCATGCACTTCGTAGCCGACGCCCAACAGAAACTGAAACGGCACCATGGTTTCGTAGTCTTCGGCATAATCACCCACTAGCATCAGAATCTTCCTGGACATTGCAATACTCCTGGTTGTGTGAACGAGCATTCATCATAGCGTGTTCGATGTAAAAAATTATGATAATTTCATGAACAAACGGTATAAATTTCTATTCCATATTACTATTAGCTGACTCTTTTCATTGGCTTGCCAGCACTGCGCGGCGGCCTCATTTGCTTAGCACACTATTTATGAATTTTTCCTCGCTGTTTGGCTGGCTCCACGACAATCAGGCCCTGATGGCCATGCTGCACGATCACTGGAGCTGGGGCATCTGCCTGGTTGCCCTCATTCTGTTTCTGGAAACCGGTTTGGTCGTCATGCCGTTTCTGCCCGGTGATTCCCTGCTCTTTGCGGTCGGCGCCTTCATGGGCATCAGTGGCATCCCCCCATTCTGGTATATGGTCATGCTGTTTGCCGCCGCCGTGCTCGGCGACTATGTCAACTACACCATCGGTCGTTCACCCCTGGGACAAACCTTGATCCGCAAGGGCTGGGTCAAGCAAAGTCATATTGATAAAACCCATGCCTATTTTGAAAAATATGGCGGATCTACCATTACCCTGGCACGCTTTATCCCTATCGTGCGCACCATTGCGCCCTTTCTGGCCGGGCTCTCGGGCATGGACCGACGCCATTTTGCGTTCTATAACGTGCTAGGCGGGTTCCTGTGGATATTCCTGCTGGTGCTGGCTGGTTATTTCCTGGGCCGCATTACCTGGGTACAACAAAACCTGTCACTGTTTACCCTTGGCATCGTGATTATTTCCGTGCTGCCCATGGCCTGGCACATCTTCAAGCTGTGGAAGGAAAGCCGTCAGGACAAACAGGCCGGCAAATAGCCATGGAGCGCCGACGCCGCAGTTGCGTGGCGGCAGGCACCGTGCTGCAACCCGGATGATCACCGGTTGCGGGCCGGTGCCTTTTCTTTCATTACATTCCGTAATAAGATTCGAAGAAATGGTTGTTTTCCGATGTTTGAAAACCGGTCTATCTTCTTGCTTTGTGCTGTAACCCTAAACTGGAGTCTGCTATGTCTGCCCTTTTGAAAGCCTCACTTGCTACGCTCGCGATCGCTGCAACCATCCCTGGCCTCACCCATGCGGCAACGCTGGATAACGTCAAACAGCGCGGTGCTGTCGTGTGTGGCGCCACCACTGGCTTTGCCGGTTTTTCCGCTCCCGATGCCAAAGGCCAATGGCAGGGCCTGGACGTTGATCTGTGCAAAAGTATTGCCGCCGCCGTTTTTGGCGATGCCAGCAAGTTCAAGATCGTGCCGCTAAACTCCCAGCAGCGCTTTACCGCCTTGCAATCGGGCGAAGTCGATGTTCTTACCCGCAACACCACCGTCACGCAACAGCGCGATACGGCGCTGGGCCTGATTGCGGCGGGGGTCAATTTTTATGACGGACAGGGCTTTCTGGTGTCCAAGAAGCTTGGCGTAAAAAGCGCCAAGGAACTCAATGGCGCAACGATCTGCCTGCAAACCGGCACCTCAAATGAAAATACGCTGGCAGACTGGGCCCGCGCCAACAAAGTGGAATACAAACCGGTCGTGTTCGATCAGTTCAACGAGGTGGTCAATGCCTTTGCAACCAACCGTTGCGACGTATTCTCTACCGATGCCTCGGGCCTGGCGTCCATTCGCATTTCCAAACTGTCCTCGCCCGACGATTACGAAGTGCTGCCGGAAATCATTTCCAAAGAGCCGCTGGGACCCTTTGTGCGCCAGGGCGACGATGCCTGGCTCAATATCGTCAAATGGGTCTTTCAGGCCACCGTCAATGCCGAGGAACTGGGCGTGACCACGGCTAATGTCGATGAACAGCTCAAAAGCACCAACCCCAACATCCAGCGCCTGCTGGGCGCCACGCCAGGTGCAGGCAAAAACCTGGGACTGGATGAGAAATGGGCCTACAACATCATTAAACAGGTGGGCAACTACGGCGAGAGCTTTGAACGCAATGTCGGCCAGGGCAGCCCGCTAAAAATCAAGCGCGGCCTGAATGCCTTATGGACCGATGGCGGCCTGCAATACGGATTGCCTATTCGCTGATTGCGCCATTGGCAATCGCCAGTTTATCCAAAAGGGCCCGCCATAGACGCGGGCCTTGTCACAACCTGGGCCGCCGCACAACCCATGGCACCCACACCAGGCCGGCATCAACGCCTTATCCGCAGGACGATGGCTTGGACAGCCGCACCGACCGACCCGGGGTAATAACGCCAAATATCAGAAAAACACCCGATTGGATATTGAGAATCATTTACAATCACAGCTCTGATCTACTCTTGCCGGATACGCGATGATCCAGATTGAAAACGCTGGTTTTCAAACCTCTTCCAAAACCCTGCTGCATCCGCTCACGACCCAATTTGAACGGGGCAAGTTTTACGGCCTGATCGGCCACAATGGCTCAGGCAAGTCCACACTGCTCAAGCTGCTGGCGCGTGAACACCCCCCCTCACAGGGCGCTATCCAGCTGGACAATGCCCGTGTGGATACGCTGTCCAATCGCCAGTACGCGCGCAAGCTGGCCTATTTGCCGCAATATACGCCGGTCATCCCCGATATGAGCGCCCGCGAACTGGTCGAACTGGGACGCTATTCGTGGAATAGTATCTGGCGCAACAGCAACCCCGAGAACGAATCGGCAGTTGCGCGGGCCATCGCGCTGACCGATACCGAGTCCTTCATGCCGGCGCTGCTCGATTCCCTGTCGGGCGGCGAGCGCCAGCGTGTATGGATTGCCATGCTGCTTGCCCAGAATACGCCCTATATCCTGCTGGACGAACCGCTGGCGGCACTGGATCTTAAGCACCAGCTTGAAGTGATGCAATTGCTGCAACGGCTGGCCAATCAGGAAAACCAGTGCGTGATCGCGGTCATCCACGATATCAACCTGGCCACCCGTTATTGCGACCGCCTGCTGGCCCTGCGTGAGGGCAGGCTTATCTACGCCGAGCCGCCCGCTGCCCTGCTCGATCAGCAAAAGCTGCGGCATATCTACGATGTCGACCTGCAACTGATTGGCCATCCCGTGCATCCTGGCGTGCAACTGGCCTTCAATTGAGCCCGAGCATGATCATGCCCATTGTGTTTCACCGCTGCATGCTCATCTGCGCCTGCCTGATGGCAAATGCCGCAGCGGCTGCCCCGGCAGAAAGCCAGACGAACCCACCCAAGACGGCAACGCAACTTGCGTCTGCGCAGCCCGAGAGCCCAAAAGCGGCGCCACAACGCATTGCCGTACTGGACTGGACCATTGCAGAAACAATGGCCGCCATGGGTATTTTTCCCGCGGCAATCGCTGAAAAAAACAGCTATGAGGTCTGGAGTCGTTCGCCGGCCATGCCGGCGAGCACACTGGATCTGGGCATGCGGGCGCAGCCCAATCCTGACAGAATGATCCGGCTAGCGCCCGAGCTGATTCTGGCCTCGCAAGACTATGCCTTCGTCAAAGGTCTGCTGGAGCGAATCGGCCCCACGACACTGCTGGACGTCTACACGCCGGGTCAGGACATTTATGAAAACCTGAGCGAGCTGGCAACCCAGATCGGAGACATCACAGGTCATCCCGACAAGGCTGCCCACTACATAACCCAGGTAGATGACGAGCTTGATGGGATCAGCCACCAGCTTTTGCAACACCGTGGCCAGCCGGTGGCGGTCATTCAGTTCATAGATGCACGCAATGTCCGGGTGTATGGCAAGCCCAGCCTTTTTTCCACCGCACTGGAAAAAATCGGCATCAGCAATGCCTGGACAGCAGCAGTGAACCAGTGGGGCTTTCAAAGCGCAGACCTGACCGACCTGGCCGCTTTGCCCGAGGACACCACGATCTTTATCATCAAGCCCTACCCGGCCGACTTGCCCGGGAAGCTGCAGGAAAATATGATCTGGCAGGCATTGCCGGCAGTGCGCAAAAACCGCGTCATTCTTGCCGAGCCCATCTGGACACTGGGCGGCTTAAGTACCGTGCTGCGCTTTGCGCAGACAGTCCGGGACGGTCTGCTTGCGCAGGACGCCAATGCCGGCTCGAACGCGGCTTTCCGTTTCCCCGGATATAACAAATGAGATACACACTTTCTGCAAGAACACTCGCACTTGTCAGCAGCGCAATCGCCATTGCCCTGATGGCTGCAGTTATCATGCTCGCCGCGCCGGGTAGCAACGCGTGGTCAGAGGCGCCGATACAGCAACTGGTATTCTGGCATGGCATCCTGCCCAGAATTGCCATGGCGCTGCTTTGCGGCATCTGCCTGGGCCTGGGAGGCTTTATCCTGCAGCAGGTCACGCAGAACACCCTGGCCGCCCCCGATACACTGGCCATCAGCAGCGGCGCCCAGTTCGCGCTGTTGTTGGGCATGATGTACTTTCCGCAGGCGCAATTGTTCGACTCCACGCTGCTGGCCATGGCAGGCAGCGTGGTCAGCAGCGTGATCATCGTGCTCATTATCCGGCGAACCGGCACTGCCGGCAATACCCTGATTCTGATCGGGTTGATGCTCACGCTGCTGCTGACCACGCTAAGCAATATGTATCTGATCCTTAACCCGGACAGGCTCTATGGGCTCATCATCTGGGGTGCCGGTTCACTCAGTCAAGACTCCTGGCTGCCGACGCTGCGCACCGGTTGGCAAACCCTGTTGTGCCTGCCACTGTCCTGGTTTCTGCTGCCCTCGCTGCGCGCCTTTTCGCTGCAAGGTACGCTTGCCAAAAGCGTTGGCGTCAATGTCCGTCTGGTGCGCGTCACCGGCTTTGCGCTTGTCTCGTTTCTGATTGCAATCGTGGTAAGCAGCGTCGGCGTCATTGCTTTCGTCGGCCTGGCCGCGCCGGTAATCGCCCGCTCTCTGGGTGTGACCGATATACGCAAGCAATGGGGATATGCAATGCTGTTTGGCGCCTTATTGCTGTCCATTACCGATTCGGCCCTGCAACTGGCGACATACCGCTGGCCCAACAGCGTCATGACGGGAACCGTGACCGCACTGCTGGGCGTACCGGTGCTGCTGTTTCTGCTCATGAAACAGCGCAGCCATACGCGCCAGGAGGTGGCTCCGCTGCATGCGGGCTTGCGCCATCCCACATCGCTGCTGCGCAAGCGCATGCTCCTGTTGATTGCACTTGCCATTGGATGTTTTGTGTTCCTGCCGCATATCACGCACGATGTCGCTGGCAACTGGACGCTGGTCGCCCAGATTGATCCGACTATTGCGCTGTTCACCGAAAGTCGCACGCAAACTGCGATTCTGTTTGGTGTCGCCATCGCCTGCGCCGGCACACTGATTCAGAACATGACCAACAATAGCATGGCTTCGCCCGAATTTCTGGGAGTCACGTCCGGGACCGGACTGGGCCTGATCGGGCTGATGATGCTGGTGCCCGCGCCCTCGCCGGTTCTGTATCTGGTCTGCGGCATTGGCGGCGCTTTTGCCAGCCTGCTCTTTGTCATGCTAATCAATGCGCGCAACCAGTTTCAGCCCGAAAAAATCCTGCTCACCGGCATGGCGCTCACGCAGCTATTTAGTTCGCTGCTGACTCTGACCCTTGCCAGCGGCATGCAACAAGTCCAACAGCTGTTGATATGGATATCCGGTGATACGTACATGAGCCTGCTGCAAAATGATCTACCGATGCGCTTTGCCATTGTTGCATTGCTGGTCATACTGGCCTGCATGACACGACGCCCCTTGAGCCTGCTGCGTCTGGGCGACCCCATTGCCCGCGCCACCGGCCAGCGTCCCATGCTCACCCGCACCTTGCTGTTTCTGCTGATAGCAGCGCTGACCACGCTGGCATCCATTACCATCGGCCCGACCAGCTTTGTGGGGCTGATTGCACCGCATCTGGCCCGCTCCATGGGCTTTCATGGATTGCGCACGCAAATGCTGGCCTCCTCGACAATTGCCATTGTTATCATGCTGTGCGCCGACCTGCTCGGCAGGCACATTATGTTCCCCTATGAAGTTCCCACCGGCTTGATCGCCACTTTCATCGGCGCCGTCTATTTTCTATGGCAATTTACCCGAAGGCAGAAGGCGTAATTCCGGTATCATTGCCTGCCATGGACACATTGCCTCCTTTCGTTCTATTTGATGACGCCGTCACCCAGCAGGCCACGCTGCTGGAGGCGTTTGTACGCGCGGACACCATCGCTGCCGCACAACTGGCAGACCTGGATGCCGCGCTGGCGCGCGGCTGGGCACAGGCACTGCATCCGGCAATCTTCATTCCCTATGAATTCGGCATGGCCGAGGCAGCACAACGCGCAGGCGCAGGCGCAGCCATGCACATCCACTGGTTTTCACAAGCCACAACGCTATCGGGTGAGCAGATTGAGAACTGGCTGACCCAGCAGGCGCACGCGCATGATCCGAGTCGGCAGCCTGCGGGGCTATGCAATCTGCAATTGCAGCCGGCGTTTGACAGTTACCGGCAGCAGTTTGACCGATTGCACCGGGCCATTGCGCGCGGTGATTTCTATCAAATCAATTACACCGCGCGACAATATTTCGAGACCTATGGTTCGCCGCTGGCGCTGTACCGCGCACTGCGTGCAAAGCAACCCGTGCCATACGGCGTGCTGGCCTGGCTGCCGCATCAACCCATGACCCCCTGGACAGTATGCCTGTCTCCCGAGCTGTTCATCCGCATTGATGAGCAGGGCGTGATCGGCGCCGAGCCCATGAAGGGAACCCTGGCCTGTCAGCCGACAGATGATCCCAAGGCGCTGGCCAGCCTGCTGCGCAATGACAGCAAGAACCGGGCCGAGAACCTGATGATCGTGGACTTGTTGCGCAATGATTTATCTATTCTTGCGCAACCCAAAGGTGTACAGGTGCAAGAGCTGTTCAAAGTGACACGCTTTGGCCAGGTGCTGCAAATGACCACGCCCATTGACTGTCAGGTCCGGCCCGGCATCACCATGGCGCAGGTGATCGGCGCCTTGTTTCCCTGCGGCTCTATTACCGGCGCTCCGAAAAAAATGAGTATGCACTATATCTCAGGCAGTGAAATTGCGCCGCGTGACCTGTACACCGGGAGCATCGGCTATCTGCAACCGTCTGGCAATACAATGGGCGCCACAGGCTGTTTCAATGTTGCCATCCGCACCCTGACCCTGCAGCCGGCACACAGCCAGGGCCTTGCCTGTACTGGCGTGATGGGTGTCGGCGGCGGCATTGTCTACGACAGCACGGCGCAATCGGAGTATGAAGAAATCCACTGGAAGTCTCGTTTTCTGCATGCCATCCCTGCCGAATTCGCACTATTTGAAACCATGTTGGTCGAGCAAAGCCATTGTGCATTGCTGGGCAGGCACATTGAACGCCTGCTTGCCTCTGCCAAAAGCCTGGGCTTTGCCGCCGATCATGCTGCCTTGACACGGCAGTTGCAGCAATTCATAGTCGCGCAGCCGTCGAACGCCACACTGCGTGTGCGCGCCGTGCTGGCCCAGGACGGAACCTGCCAGATGACTGCGTTTCCCCTGGACACCCCTGTCCCTGCGTGCGAATCCAGCCTGCCCTCGGTGAGCATCGCGCCACGCCAGTTACCAAGATATGACCCCTTGCGTCGCTTTAAAACGACATGGCGCAAACATTATGACGATGATTTGAAACAGGCAACGGTTTCAGGCGATTTCGACGTTCTGTATTTCAATCATGATAATGATCTGCTCGAAGGCGCACGCACTTCGGTATTTATTCACTATCGTGGTGCATGGCTGACACCGGTCCTGACCCTGGATATTTTGCCCGGTGTCATGCGTGCGCAGGTGCTGGCCAGCCCTGCGCAGTATCTGCAGACCGATCATGTCACCGAGGGACGCATCAGCCTGGCCATGCTGCAAGCGGCCGATGCCATTGTGCTGACCAATGCCCTGCGCGGGTGCATTCCCGTCCGGCTCAAATCAGCCTGAAATCGCTGTAAGAGACCCCTTCTGTTCGATCTGTACATGGTTGAGCAGCCACGCTGCAGACATGTACTGCAATAGCTGCCGGGGCAGGAAAGTACAACAATTGCCAATTTACGTGATATCTTCATACAGACATCTTAGTATTCATGCAAGAACCGCCACCTGTGCGATCCTCGCCAGGTGAATACCGGTTTATGCTACTTTACCGTGGGGATACCACATTATGGCTCGCAGCATGAGCTCCATTTTTCTGAAAACCGCCCGCAAAATTGCACGCCAACAGAGTAACGCGCTGATCAGGGCCACGCGCTCGAACATGAAGCTGGCCGCTTCCGCCTTCAACCACAACCCGCTGTTTCCCCCGTCGCCTGCCGCCGTGTTGCGCCCGGCAAAGAAACCCGTCCCGCCGCCGTTTCGTCATGGTTCCTGGACAGAGCGACTATTCAAGGTGCCTGCGACAGTCTCTTTGTTTTTTCAGCGGCTAAGTTATTTCCTGTACGTGCCGCCATCACATCAAATGAAAGGCAGCGCCATGCTGGTCATGCTCCATGGCTGTAAACAGACCGCCACTGAGTTCGCGCAGGGAACGCGGATGAACCAGCATGCAGCCAAATCGGGCATGGTCGTTGTGTATCCACAGCAATCACGCCAGCGCCAGACCCTGCGCTGCTGGCGTTGGTATCTGCCCGACCAGCAACATGGCTATGCCGAGGCCGATGCGATTGCCGCGCTGGTGCGCAACCTGATACAGCGTCACAAACTGGACAAGACACGGATTTATCTGGCGGGCATGTCGGCCGGCGCCGGCATGGGCAGCCTGCTGGCCTTGCGCCATCCTCAGCTGTTTGCTGCAGTGGCCTTGCATTCCGGGCCTGTCATGGGCAATGCAAGCAGCTTGTCCAGCGGATTGCAGACCATGCGGCGCGGTACCTTGAATGATCCGCTGACGGCGCTTAAGGCTGCCGGTGAAACCCTGGCTGCCAGCGAGGACTACCTGCCTGCATTGATTCTGCAAGGCCAACTCGATCGAGTCGTATCGGCCAACAATGGCGAACAGCTGGCGCGTCAGTTTGCCTGGCTCAATGGTTTTGATGACGAGGCGCAGCCTATCGAAAAGCCAGTTGGTGAACAAACCTCGCGCGAATACACCCAGTTTGATTTCAAACGTGCCCGCAAGAGCATTGTTCGTTTATGCCAGTTCAGAAAAGTGGGTCATGCATGGAGTGGCGGCGACAGTCGGCTCGATTTCAACACTTCGGATGGTCCGAATGCCTCAAGCCTGATCATGCAATTTTTCCGGATGCATCAACGCAGCGACAAAGCATCCTAGCAGCAGATCTGCTGGCTGGCCCCGATCACCGCGGCCTGGCTGCACGACGGGCCGGCAGACAATCAGGAAGCCTGCGCCAGGAATACCGGAAAACGAGCCTGCATGCTGTTGTTGGCAAGTGTGACCAGTTCCTCGTCGCTCAACCCGAGCGCTTCGGCAACTGCAACATAGTTATCCAGCAGATAGCCACCAAAATAGGCGGGATCATCCGAGTTGATCGTCACACAAAGACCCTGATCCAACAAGCGCTTCAGATTATGCTCGCGCATATCGCTGACCACTTTGAGTTTCAGGTTCGACAACGGACAGACGGTGAGCGGCACTTTCCTGGCGGCCAGCGTTTGCAACAAGACCGGATCTTCTTCGCTGCGCACACCGTGGTCAATGCGAATCACATTCAACCTGTCCAGCGCATTGCTCACATAAGCGGCCGGCCCTTCTTCGCCCGCATGCGCCACCAGATAAAAGCCCAATTGACGGCAACGCGCGTACACGCGTTCAAATTTTTCCGGTGGATTGCCCTGTTCGCCTGAATCCAGGCCAATTCCCAGCCATAGATCGCTGTATTGTTCGCGCAAAGGCAAAGCCTGCTCCAGCGTATCGAATGCCGCTTGCTCGGGCAGATGCCGTAGAAAACTCATGATGAGGCAAGAGGTAATGCCCCAGGTATCCTGGCCCTCGCGCAATGCACGCGCAATACCGGCAAACACCGTTGCAATTGGCACACCACGCACGGTATGTGTCTGCGGATCGAACATGATTTCTGTATGAACCACGCCCTCCTGCGCGATCCGCTCAAGATATGCCATGGTCATCTCATAAAAATCGGCCTCGGTAATCAGCACGGCAGCACCGGCGTAGTAAAGGTCCAGAAAAGATTGCAGATCGGTGAAATGGTACGCATCGCGCAGTGCCTGAATGGATGGGTACGGCAAGGTCACGCCGTTGCGCTGCGCAAGCCGGAAAATCAATTCGGGCTCCAGTGTTCCTTCAATATGCAAATGCAATTCAGCCTTGGGCAGCTTGCGGATAAACTCTAAACGTTCGGCGTTCATGGGGATGTCTGATTGGGTTCGGATGGCAACAGCGCGCCACATTGCGCTTGTGTTAATGCGCTATTGTAGCGCGAGCGAGCCGCGCCCACTCTTTCAGGAGGTCATGCCCACGGCAGACATAATGCCGCGCAGCAGGTAGGCTGCCAACAGCAATGCCGCGGTTCCGGCCAGCCACAAACCGGCGAACCATAACCAGCGGCTACGTTTGCCTGGGGTAGTGGTGCAAGTGCGTTTGGTTTCCTGCTGTGTCATATCGCCCGATTCCAACTGTAATATGCGCCTGTCGCTGCGAGTATCGCGACAGGCGCAAGCAGGCCGGTACGCGTCTGCCCGCTGGTCACGCCTCTAGTGATATCCGGCATCTGCCGTCACTTTGCCACGGAACACATAATAGGCCCAGGAGGTGTACATGAGAATGAACGGAATAATGAAGAGCGCGCCGACCAGCGCAAAACCCTGGCTTTCCGGAGGACCGGCCGCATCCCAGATGGATATGTCGGGTGGAATGATATTGGGCCAGACACTGATACCCAGACCGCTGTAACCCAGAAACACCATGCACAGCGTATAAATAAACGGTTCGGCATGCGGGTTGTGATTCAGGCTGCGTATCAAGCCCCAGCCTACCAGGACCACCAAAATGGGGACCGGTGCAAACCAGAACAAATTGGGCAAGGTAAACCAGCGCTCGTAAATAAGCGAATTGCTCATCGGCGTCCAGATACTCAGAATACCAATGATAACCAGCAACACCAGGGTGAGCGGCCTGGCCAGTTCAATCATCCGTTGCTGCAACGGCCCGTCGGTCTTAAGGACAAGCCAGGTGCAGCCCAGCAACGCATAGGCAATAATCAAGCCAATGCCGGTAAACACGGAAAACGGTGTGAGCCAGTCCAACGCCCCGCCGACATAGGCGCGATTAACGACCGTGATGCCATCTATATAAGCCCCCAGGGTCACGCCCTGGAAAAAAGTGGCCAGCACAGAGCCACCAATAAAAGCGGCATCCCACCAGCGGCGACGCGCGTCGCTGGCCCGAAAGCGAAACTCAAACGCCACCCCTCGGAAAATCAGCGCGAGCAGCATCAGGATCAGCGGCATGGCAAACGCACTCAGAATCACGGCATAAGCCAGCGGGAAGGCGGCCATCAAGCCGGCGCCACCCAACACCAGCCAGGTCTCGTTGCCATCCCACACCGGGGCGACTGTATTCATCATCACATCACGGTCTTCACGGCGGGGCATGAGCGGAAACAAAATCCCGATGCCCAGATCGAAGCCGTCCATAATCACATACATCATGATTCCGAAAAGGATGATCACAGCCCACAAGAGCGAAATATCAATTCCCATGACGGTCTCCCGGTGTTGGTGTGCGCGACTCTTCATCGGTATCGGTCGCCGCCGACAGCGGCCTTGCCGGTGTACGACCCTCTCCCGGTCCTCCACCATCGATTTCCAGATGAGGAGTGGGTTGCGGTCCCTGAGCCATAATGTGAAGCATATAGACAATCCCCGCACCGAACAGCACGAAGTACACCACGATAAACAGAATCAGCGTAATGCCCAGTTCCAGCGGACTGTGCGGCGTAACGGCATCGGCCGTACGCATGACGTTATAGACAACCCACGGCTGGCGTCCTATTTCAGTGGTGTACCAGCCAGCCAGAATGGCGACCAGACCGCTCAATCCCATATAAACCGAGAAACGATGCAGTATCGGGCTGTCGTATAGCCTGTCCTTCCAGCGTGCATACAATGCCCATACGCCCAGCAGCAGCATTAGCATACCAAGCCCCACCATAATCCTGAATGTCCAGAACACGATGGTTGAGTTGGGTCTGTCTTCGGGCGCAAATTCCTTGAGAGCCGGAATTGTGCCGTCCAGGCTGTGCGTCAGGATCAGGCTACCCAGACGCGGCACTTCCACTTTGAAGCGCGTCTCTTCCCGCTCCATATCGGGCCAGCCAAACAGCACCAATGGCACACCCTCGCCATCCGGCCCGTTTTCCCAATGCCCTTCCATTGCGGCCAGTTTGGCCGGCTGGTGTTCGAGTGTATTCAGACCGTGCAAATCGCCAACCAGGATTTGAATCGGGGCAACAACAAGCAACATCCACATCGCCATGGAATACATCTTCTTGACTGCGGGCTGCGCATTCCGACGCAACATGTGCCAGGCAGCAACCGCTCCCACGATCAATGCAGTCGCAAGAAACGCCGCAATGACCATGTGAATCAGGCGATAGGGGAAAGAGGGGTTGAATATGACGGCAAACCAGTCGACAGGCACCACGCGGCTGTCGATGATTTCGTACCCCTGCGGGGTCTGCATCCAGCTGTTGGAGGCCAGAATCCAAGTGGCGGAAATGAGGGTTCCGATCGCGACAAGAATGGTGGAACACCAATGCAGCCTTGGTCCCACCCTATGCCAGCCAAACATCATCACACCCAGAAAACCCGCTTCAAGAAAGAATGCGGTCAATACTTCGTAGGTAAGCAACGGTCCGGTCACGCCGCCGGCAAAGTCGGAAAAGTAACTCCAGTTGGTACCGAACTGGTAAGCCATCACCAGGCCGGACACCACGCCCATGCCGAAGTTGATCGCAAACACGCGCAACCAGAAGTGGTACAGGTCCCGATAGACGGTATTGGCTGTCTTGAGCCATAAGCCTTCGAGCACGGCCATATAACTGGCCAGCCCGATCGTAATGGCAGGGAAAATAATATGAAATGAGATCGTGAACCCGAACTGTATTCGGGCCAGAGTCAGAGTGTCCAGCTCCATTTGCTGCTCCTGGAGGATTGAAACATACGCGCACGGTATGGACATCTGCTGTCATGGAAAGTTCCGCCAGTAACCAGCGAGCCCACATTTGTACTGCATCATATTACAGATGCATTATTGTACTTTGCTTTGCGCACGAACAGGACAGGCCCGGCGATAAATATGACAAATGCCTGAAGCGGCGGCGCAGCCGAACTATACACATGTGCCTCATTGGCAAGAACTAATCTGCCCCGCAATCGCCTGAGCCAGCACCGCATTGCCCGCCGGCCCCGGATGCAGATGGTCGCCCGAGTCGTAGCGCGCATCCAGTTTTGTGGCGTCGTGCCGGTCCTGCAGCAGCCTGTCGGCATCGACCACCGCATCAAAAACCCCGGCATCACGTATCCATGCGTTGACCGCCAGGCGCAGATGGTTCTTGCGGTCATCGTAGTAATTGTCCAGCGGCGTTCCAGCCAGCGCACCACGAAACGGAGCCAGCGTGACGCCAATGACGCGCAGACCTCTGCTTTTGGCGAACGCCGCCAGCTTGCGATATCCCGCCTGCAGTGAACTTAATGCGGGCATCGACTGGGTCGGTGCAAAAGCGGTCCCGGGCCAGCTGATATCATTGATTCCGATAAAAAGCACCAGCGTCGTCACACCCGGCGCATCAAAAACGTCGTGTGAAATACGCGCCATTGCATGCTCACCCATTTTATCGCCGAGCAGGCGCGCGCCCGAAATGCCGGCATTGATCACACCAATCCCTGCAGAACGCAGCGTGTCGGCCATATAGTCTGTCACGCGTGTGTTGGAGTCTATCGGCACACCGTTGCCATCAGTGATGGAGTCGCCCAGCACAGCCACGGCACAGGCCGGCGATTCACTTTCAGTGTCGATGCGGGTCAGAAAAACCCGGGCCTGCGTGCGGTGCAGAACTTGATCTGCAACCGACATCGGGCTTTGCGTCTGGTTTCCCTTGCGAAACATTGCCTGCTGGCGACCATCCCAATGAAAAGTCTCCAATGCCGTTTTCGCTTTCACATAATGGGCGATTTGCAGTTGCTGCAGATCCGCGACCGGCATATCCAGCGGATCAGATATAACCTGCTGGCCGGGAGCAATGGTCACAACGGCCCTGCCGCTGAAAGTGGCCGTTTTCGGAGCATCGGTCAATCCGGCGTTCCCCGTCTTGCGACTGACCGTCGTCTGCTCCACTACCAGCGGCGCCGTGCCGTAGCGATTGGAGATCACCAGACGCAGGCGCTTGCCACCACGGCTGATCATCACATTCTGGGTGAATGTGGCATCCTGTATCGCTTGCGGGATGCCGGTAGGAAAAGCAAAGTCCTGTGCCCACACCGCCTGCGGGCTCGCCTGCCAGCTTGCCACCCATTGCCGGGCCTGCGCGGTAAAGGCAATCAGGCTCAAAAAGCCCGTCAGCAGTATATAGCGTGTTGATTTCAATGAAGTCTCCTGTGTATAAACGGTGAATGCAATGGGTAGAGCGCAATAGGCAGTGCATGGCAACGGCAAAGGCCCGTTGCACAATTTCGGCATACATGCGGTGCGCCAGACCGCAACTCGAGCAACGGCATTGAGGCATCCCGAAAGCCGTGCTATCTGCCGGCTATCGCTGTGACAACCGTGATTTCTTGCTTGCATGCAGTATGCGGCGTGCATGCTTTACAATCCAGACACCAGCAATCACAACATTTGTGAACAATATTCATATGTCATCTGCACCCAAGGGCAACAAGCTTGTCGAAATGGAACTGTTTGTGGCCACCATCGAGGCGGGCAACTTCTCCCTGGCCGCCCGCCACTTCTGCATGAGCCCTTCGGCAGTATCCAAGGCTGTTGCCAGGCTGGAAGCGCGCCTGCGGGTGACGCTGCTGAACCGTTCCACGCGCAAGCTGTCGCTTACGCCTGCAGGCGAATCTTTTTTTCACCGCAGCAAATGCCTGCTCTCGGAGCTGGATGACATCGAAGCGGGCATGACGCTGGATACCCTGCCCTCGGGCCCGCTGCGCATCAACACCAACGTGCCTTTTGGCGAACTGATCCTGTTGCCGCTGGTTCCTTTATTTCAAACGCAATTTCCAGACATCACGCTGAATATTGACCTGACGGACGACGTAGTAGATATGTACGACGCGCGCGTAGATGTCGCCATTCGCGCCGGCCAGTTGAGCAATTCCGATCTTTACGCACGCAAACTGGGGCAATCGCCCCGCGTCATCGTTGCTGCTCCGGCCTATCTGCAAAAGCATGGCATGCCGCAGCAACCTGAAGACCTGACGCGATATCACAAGCTCGATTTGAACCTGTCGCGTTCGTTTCGCGGATGGCGTATGGAAAAAGACGGCCAGGCGCTGCAGGTCAGCATCGATGCGCAGATCAAGGTCAACAACGGAATGTCGCTCAAGCATCTGGCAATGCAAGGGGCGGGGCTGGCACGCCTGACCCGGTTCATCGTGGACAAGGAGTTGCAAAGTGGCGAGCTGGTCCAGGTGCTGGATAAGTACAACAGCCAGGAGTCGGAGTCGTTCTACGCGGTCTTCATGGGTAAACGCGACCTGATGCCACGCCGGGTCGCGGTTTTTCTGGACTTTCTGACCGAGCACACGGTTCTGCGCTAGGCGCAGCAACATCGCTGCCGTGCGCGCTGCCACAGCCAAACCGGCAATTCGTGAATTTTGCGCACAAATCATTTGCCGTAGACAGGCTGTTTCCCCAGGTTCGGGCAGGCAATAATAAGCCTGCTTTCATCTACCTATCGGGATTTATCATGCCTATTGCTGTTTATGCATTAATGGCCGGCGCTTTTGGAATCGGCGTAACCGAATTCGTGATCATGGGCTTGTTGCTTGAAGTAGGCAACGACCTGATGATCCCTGTCCAGACAGCCGGCACGTTGATATCAGGCTACGCGCTTGGTGTTGTGGTGGGCGCGCCCATCTTTACCATTGCCACGGGACGACTGCCCCACAAAACCACATTGTTGGTTCTGATGGTGATTTTTATTCTGGGTAACGCTGCCTGTGCCCTCGCACCCAATTACTGGTTCCTGTTGTTCGCCCGCGTGCTCACTTCCTTTGCTCATGGGACGTTTTTTGGTGTCGGCTCGGTCGTCGCAACCCGACTGGTAGCCAGGGATAAACAGGCCTCGGCGATCGCAGTGATGTTCACCGGGCTGACTGCCGCCAACATTCTGGGCGTGCCGTTTGGCACGTTCCTGGGCCAGATGTACGGATGGCGCGCCACGTTCTGGGCCGTAACGCTCATTGGCATTCTATCGTTCTTTGTCATTCGTCATTATGTTCCGGCGAGCACCCGGGCGCAGGGTTCCGATCACAACTGGCGCGCCAGCGTACGCAGCCTGGCCAATGGCAGCGTGATCGCGGGCTTGATGACAACCGTGTTCGGGTTTGCCGGTGTGTTTGCCGTGTTCACCTATATCGCCCCGTTGCTCACGCAAATCAGTGGCTTTGATAAAACCGCGCTCTCGCCTATTCTGATTGTGTTTGGAATCGGGCTGGTCATCGGCAATCTGCTGGGAGGCAGACTTGCTGACAAGTACCTCAAAACGACCGTGATCGTAAGCCTGCTTGCCCTGTCTGCGGTACTCCTGCTCATGCCATGGGCCTTCCAGTATCAGATTCCTGCCGTAATTGCAGTTGGACTGTTTGGGGTGGCTGCTTTCAGCACCGTTGCGCCATTGCAAATGTGGGTACTTGGTAAAATTACCAATGCCGACCAGAGCCTGGTTTCCAGCCTGAACATTGCCGCCTTCAACCTGGGCAATGCGCTGGGCGCCTGGGCCGGCGGCATGGTTATTGCTCAGAATGGCGGCCTGCCATGGATTCCCTATGTGGCGGCATTGATGCCAATCGCCAGTCTGCTGATTGCAGTGATCGCCATACGCAGGGAAAGAGCGCCGGTCATGCCGATTGCCTGCGCCAGCTGAACAGTCTCGGCCGGTGCGCGGCGGCCAACCGGCGGCGACCGATAAGCCTTGCGGCCGCAGACAAGCTGCATCCTCTTGCTTTTTTAAGTGTCGGGCAGCCCTGCAATGATGTGATCCGTTGTTTCGCGCAGCCACCGGCTCAATTGCGAATACTCGTTCTTCTCGCTCCATACCATCACCATATTCGCCTGCCTGAGCACCTCTGGCAGGCGAATTTGCGTCAGATCGTAATATTGCTGGTACTTGCGGGCGATGCGCTTTGGCATGGTAGTCGCATAGTCTGTTTCCAGAAGAAAATGCGGGGCCAGCCCGAAGTTTGACACATATGCGGTAAAGGGCATATCACAGTCAATATCATTGAGCGCCCGGGTAAAGTTTGTCTGTCTGCCGTACATATGAGAGAACGCCAGCCATTTGACTTGTGCAAGATCCGCCAAAGTCAGTTGGTCACGCCGGGCCAGTGGGTGGGCTGACGAAACCACGCAAACCCGTTCATCCTCAAACAGCGTTTTGTGTCGAAACCGGGCGCCCGGCGTCTGAAACAGTCCGATAGCCAGATCCATGCTGTCTGAATCCAGATCCTCCGGCACAAAATCGCCGTGTACGGGCTGAAAACGAACAGTGAGACCCGGCGCTGCCTTCTGCAGGGCAATGGTCAATGGCGCAGCCAGCAGCAACTCAATATGGGCGGCAGCGCCAATACTGATCACGCCGCTAAGCGCCGCCGGACTAAACGGCTGCCCGCTGCCTGCCGCGATTTCCAGTACGGTCAGGGCCTGATGTGACGCACGATACAGATCGATTGCGCGCTCCGTGGGCACCAGCCTTTTTTTTACCACCACGAACAGCGGATCATCCAGCAGCACGCGCAAGCGGGCCAATTCGCGACTGATTGCGGGCTGGCTTTTGTGAAGCCGCATCGCCGACTCGGTCACGCTCAGTGTCTGCATCAGCGAGTCGAATGTGAGTAAAAGACTCAAATTGAGGCGACGCAAAGCCGGGAACGGGTTTTTCAGATGTGATGGGTAATTATCCATAGCATTTTTGATATGCAAATCATGATAATAAATCATTATATAAATAATACCCGGGTTGTTAGAATGAGTTCCGACAATAAGCCTCGAACACTGCCTGACACATCAGCCTGACAAGGCCGTCCCGGCCCCGTTCGTGCCCCGAGCCCCGCAACAGGGGCATCTGCTGTTCAATTTGAACGATCACAAAGGAACCAGACATGAGACACATCACAGGGAAAAATGCCCTCACAATTGCAGCTATGCTTGTTGCCTCGGCGCTTGCCGTCAACCAGGCCCAGGCTGAATCATTTCCGGCGCGCACCATTACCATCGTCGTGCCCTTCCCTGCGGGAGGTACGCCGGATATTCTTGCCCGCATCATGGGCGAGAAAGCGTCGGCACAGCTTGAACAGCCCATTGTCATAGAAAACAAAGCGGGAGCCGGCGGGTCCATAGGTATACAGGCAGCGGCCCGGTCAAAAAACGACGGATACACACTTGTGATGTGCGCCTATGGCTGTGCGGTTGCACCTTCCCTGTACAAACCGGCGCCTTATAATATTGAAACGCAATTTGCGCCCGTCGTTATGGTTGGCACTGTTCCCAGCGTGCTGGTGACCAATCCGAAAAACATACCTGCAAAAACCGTGCAGGATTTCGTAAGCTATGCCAAGGCGCACCCCGGCAAAATCAATGCGGCATCATCAGGCATTGGCGGCTCTGCCCATATTGGTATTGAAATGCTCAAGCGCGAAGCCGGTATCCAGATCGCTCACATCCCCTATAAGGGAGCGGGCCAGGTAGCCGGCGATCTGTTGGGCGGCCAGGTCGACATGTACTTCGACAACCTGCCCGCCTCGCTGGCAAGCATCAAGGCCGGCCGCCTGAATGCGCTTGCCGTGGCCAGCGAGGAACGCTCTGCTGCTATCCCCGACGTGCCTACGTTTGCCCAGGCGGGGTACCCAAATATGCTGATTACGCCCTGGTTTGGCCTGCTGGCGCCTGCCGGCACGCCACCGGAGAACATAAGCAAGCTGAATGCCGCCTTCAATGCCGCATTCAAAGATCCCGAAATCCAGAAGAAATTCACGGACCTTGGTGTCGATATTGCCGGCGGAACCTCGCAGGCGCTTGCCGACTTCATCACATCTGAAACCAGCAAGATTGCCACGCTGATCAAAGAAAACAATATCACGGCCAAGTAGGCCTGCCGCCACTCCAACGCACGGTGCCGGAGAGCATGACAAAGAGAGCTACATGAGCGAAGAAACGCACAAACCCGCAATCGGCCTCAGAGATATGGGTTCGTTTCATATTGGCGGGCGCACCGTGCAACTGCACGATCAACCAGAATATGAACGTGTGATGAGCGCCGGTGGGGAACCGGTCAGAATCAATCTGAACGGCACGTATTCGATTGAACAAATGTACGTGCAGTACTTTCTTGCTGAAAAGCCCAACGGCAAGGGTCCGCTTGTATTCTGGCATGGCGGCGGCATGACCGGCGCGGCGTGGGAAGCCACGCCGGATGGGCGCGAAGGCTGGGTCAATTATTTCATTCGCCATGGTTGGGATGTTTATGTATGTGATGCGGTGGAACGAGGCCGGTCGGGATTTGCCCCCTGGCCGCAAATCTGGCCTGAAAAGCCAGTCTGCCAGACCGTCAATGATATCTACAGCAGGTTCCGTATCGGAGATCGGGCTGACAGTTATGATCGCGACCCGACAAGACGAACGGCTTACCCGAATACACGCTTCCCGCTACACGCCTTTGACCAGTTTGCAAAACAGATGGTCCCGCGCTGGACCCATACCGACCAAGCCATCCTGTCTGCCTTTGAAGCACTAATGCGCCAACTAGGGGCCGCCAGCATTGTGTGCCATTCCCAGGCCGGGCCGCTTGCCTTGCAACTTGCCGCAAGGCATCCGGAACGGGTCCGGACACTGGTGGCCATCGAGCCGGCCGGCATACCCGATATCAGCCGCGCAGACTACCGAACGCCCACGCTGATGGTGCTTGGCGACAACATGGATACCGACAGCAGATGGCAACTGCTCAGGGAAAAAATCCTGACGTTTTGCGGTGCCGTCCCCGGCACGACGGTGCTATCGTTGCCTGAGATCGGCATCAGGGGCAATTCACATGTCATGATGATGGATAACAACAATCAGGACATCGCACAACTTATCAACGGGTGGCTGGGCAGGCGGATAAGCAAATAAAACCGCCCGATGGCGGGCGGCGTCTGCGCTTGCTGCGCCGTGTTCAGGTCGGACAAATATTTCTGGCATCTGTTTGCCGGCCTGCTGACCGGTGCCGTCGGCCCTAAGCGCTTACAGCAAGCGGCGCAGCGACTCAAAGAACAACATAGACTGCAGCCGTTCCTGCTGTATCTGGCTGGCCGCCAGTGCTGCCTTGTCTTCCTCCACCGACTTTAACGGCAAGCCCGATGAATGCGCCAGTACTTCCACGCGCGCAGCGCGCTCCAGATAGTACAAATCATCGTACGCATAAGCGACGCTTTCACCACAGACTATCGGACCATGATTCGTCAAAAACGCAACATCGGCGCCATTCATGGCATGTGCAATGCGCTCGCCCTCGGCGTGATCCAGCGCCAGACCGTTATAGGTACGATCGACAGCGATTCGGTTGTAGAACCGCATCGCATTTTGCGATAGCAGCGGGTCCAGCCCGCCGTTCTCCGTCAGCGTCAGTGCAGTCGCATAAGGCATATGCGTATGCAGCACACATTTTTTGCGTGCAATCCGATGTACGGCAGCGTGAATAAACAATGCAGTGGGTTCAATTTCATGTTTGCCCCACAATTTATTGCCATCGGCATCAACCATGACAATATCCTCGGCCTGTATTTCAGACCACTGGAAGCCGCGCGGATTCAGCAGGAACCAGTCGGCACAGGCGGGCACCTCGGCGCTAAAGTGATTGCAGACGCCCTCCGAAAGATCATGAAAGGCAGCCGCCCGCAAGGCCAGCGCCAGATCCTGGCGCAACCGGGTTGTCTCGTCCGAGTGATAAACGGCTTCATATTGATTCTGGATGGTGTCCATCCCGCTCTCCCTGATAATATTATTTTTCCAAACGTCAAATACCCCGCCTGCGAATGAAATACAATCGTTCACGCAGTATCGCCCACATTAGCAAGGCACGAGGACCGTATGACTAGTCTAGTGCCAATTGGCTCATTTGTGTAAATTTCGATCTGCTCAGCGATTTGCCACCTATTTACAGGGTCTCGCCATGAAAATCACACTGCACTATATTTATGATCCCCTTTGCGGCTGGTGTTATGCCGCCGAGCCCCTGCTTGAACGCGTTCTTGCCTCTCCCGTGCGCGAGAAAATTGCATTTGAAATGCATGCGGGCGGGCTGTTCCAGCGCATGACGCTGCCACAAAGCAAACGGGTCCAGATTGGCCAGGCCGACGCGCGTATCGCAAGCATGACCGGCCAGATTTTTGGCCAGCCCTATCTAGACGGATTGCTCGCCCGCGACGATACCATTTATGACTCCTTGCCACCCATTGCGGCCATTCTTGCGGTAGGCGCGATATCTACGGGCAGTGAATCAGCCATGTTGCAGGCCATCCAATATGCACACTACCGCGAAGGCCGCGCCGTCGTCCAGGAAGATGTGCTGGCAGATCTGGCGCAGTCGCTGCAGATTGACCGCGCGTTATTCATCAGGACTTATCACGACATACTGAATGACAATATCCAGGCGCATCTGGACAGCACGCTCACGCTGATGCATTATGCCGGCGCACAAGGCTTCCCGGCCTTTGTGATTCAAAAGGACGATGTGCTCGAAAAACTGCAGCACGAGCGCTACTATGGTGATGCGGCTGGCTTTACTGCCCTGGTCGAAGAAAAAGTGGGCCCTGACCAAGGTGGGCGCTCATCACGATGATTTTCACCTATTTATATCTGGCTGGCGCGATCGTCATGGAAGTGCTTGCCACTTCCTTTCTTAAATCGTCCGAGAGCTTCACACGGCTTGTTCCTTCAATCATCACTATTGTGGGATACGCCGCTGCGTTTTACCTTTTGTCGCTCAGCTTGCGCACGATGCCTACTGGTATTGCGTATGCAATATGGTCGGGAGCCGGCATCGTGCTCATCTCGCTGATCAGCTGGATCTGGTTCGGGCAATCTCTTGATGGAGCCGCACTGCTGGGCATCGGCCTGATTATTGCCGGTGTCATCGTCATCAACGTATTTTCCGGCAGCGTTTCGCATTAGGGCAGTCAAGAAGGTTTCGCCTACAAATACTGGACCTGTCCACAACGGATGATTCGCTCAGGCATCATTTGTGGCACCTGGTCAACCGTCTGTCATTTTTGGGGGATATGCTGGTGCTTTTTACCCGAAAACAGGAACTTTCATGCCACTTACTCCCGAAGACATTCAATCGCTGTACGAGCAATATGGCGCCTCATTGTACGACGGCGAGGCAGTCACGCAACTGGAACATGCCCTGCAAGCGGCCTGTCTTGCCGAGACCGAGCGCGCTGCCGATTCGCTGATTGCCGCAGCCCTGTTGCATGACCTGGGCCACATCCTGGAAGCGCGCAATCAGGAGCGTGATAATGCATTCCCGGGCGTCGACCATCGCCATCAATTGGCCGCCGTGCCTTTTTTGCAGCCGGGGTTTCCGGAATCGGTCATTGAACCGGTCAAAATGCACGTCGATGCCAAGCGCTGCCTGTGCGCCATTGACCCAGATTATTTCGGGACGCTGTCGCCTGCTTCGGTGCACAGCCTGGGTCTGCAGGGTGGCCCGTTCAGCCAGGCAGAGGTTGAACAATTCCAGCAACGCCCTTACGCCCAGGACGCACTGCGTCTGCGCCGATGGGATGATCTGGCCAAGGTGCCGCAACGCACAACGCCTGATCTGGCACATTTCATGCGCTATGTGAAAAAGGTGTACCTGCCTGCTGCTATCACCCTCACGACGTAACGCCCACTGCGCTCGCCGTCCTGACCAGGGACAGCGCGAGTGCTTCAGCTGCCGAGCGCTGCTCTTCGCTTTGCAAAAGACCCGCTTCATCAAATGCGTTGGCGGCAAAGGGAATCGCCATGACCGATGGCAATACCAACATGCCCAATCCTGACAATACCGTGCGCAAATGCAACAGGCCCAGTCTGGTTCCAGACGGGCCTGTGGTTGCGCCACCAATGGCTGCGACCTTGCCAATATAGGGTACTTTGCCGGGCTCGTCGCCGTCTGCACGCGACACCCAGTCCAGCGTATTTTTCAGCAAAGCCGAGATGGAGGAATTTTCCTCCGGAGAGGCAAAGAACACGCCATGATGCGACTTGAACAGCGTTCGCAGTTGCCGCGCAGCGTCGGGCAAGCCAAACTGCGCTTCATCATCGCCATGATAGATCGCCATCGAATAATCGGCCAGGCTAATCAATGTCGCAACGCCCCCGGCCTGCTCAACCGCCAGCGCCATATGACGAGCCAGACGGGTATTGTAGGACTGTCGTCGAGTGCTGCCCGAGAGCAGCAGAATATGGGGCTTGCCCGTGATCGGTTTGTCGTTCTCAATTGGCGTCATTGCATGTTTCCTGAATATCATTATGACATTCATCATAACAAAACCAACTGTCGGTCTGATTGATCGACAATTACACCTGGCCTTGTCCCAGACAAAAAAGCGCCACCGGTTTATGTGCGGCGGGCAAAGTCAGTTGCCTGGCAAGCGCCTCGTCATCTATCCCCATGACCAGCACGCCGCCCAGATTCTCGACTTGCGCTGCCAGATAAAGGTTCTGTGCCACGGCGCCGGTCTCTACATCTACATAGCGGGCACCGCGCAAGCCATCGGGCTGCTGGTCAGCAAAATGGCGCAATGCCAGGGCATAGTCGGCAGTAATGACGATCACAACAGGGGCTGTCTCCAGCCACAGATCATCGGCAAGAGAGGCCGAAAGCAAACTGCCGGAAACAGGGGCATGGGCCAGCCGCTCAAGACCGTTGCGTTCGGGCTCAAACAGATAGTTGCCCACCTCTACGCCCTGCACGCGTCGTACAAGAACCGTCAAACCTAGCGGGTACAACGCATGCGCCGATGGCGCACCCCGCTTGCCGTCGCTGCTGTTGACCCCTTGCGCGCAGGTGAGGATGCGTATGAGTGCCTGTTCATCAATCGGCGCGTCGGTAAACTGCCGGACAGAGCGGCGACGCGAAATCAATGTATACAGAACATCACGTTCCTGCTGTGAAGCCGTAACGGCCATGACAAGCTCCATAGTAAATACGAAAATTCATTATATACGGCGATTCATCAGACAGCAGTTGCTCGACGGGCATCATCACGCAGTGCGCTACACTGGCCACCACTAGAACAGATCAGGTAGTGACTGCCTGATCCTGGTCAATTCCTGCCAGGGATCGCTCGCAAGCCGGGCCAGGCGTTGCGGCAGATTGCGGATATGGAAGGCATCTGACGATTTTATGCGTCCCAGCTCTTCCCAACGCAACGGTGTAGCCACTGCGGCACCAGGCCGGGCACGCAGCGAATACGAACAGACACTGGTGGCGCCACGCCCATTGCGCAAATAGTCCACGAAAATCAGTCCCTTGCGCTGTTTTTTGGAGGCCGTTGCGATATAGGTGTCCGGCTGCGCCCCGGCCAGCGATTCGGCAAAAGCACGTGCAAATTGTCGTGCATCCTCCCAGGGCACGGGCGGGTTCAGCGGCGCCACTACATGCAGCCCTTTACCTCCGGTGGTGCGTACAAACGATTGCAACTGCAATTGCTCCAGCAGATCGCGCACCTGACGCGCCGCCTTTTTCACCGTGGCCCACGGCACTTCGGCAGAAGGGTCAAGATCAAACACCAGACGGTCGCAGTCGTCCGGGCTGTCGGCCAGCGCACCCCATGGATGAAACTCCAGCGCGCTAAACTGCACCAGCTGCATGACATCCTTCTTGTCGCGCACCATCAGATAGTCCTGCCTGCCACCCTGCTCTTCCTGCAGAATGACCGTACTGACATCCATGCCGGCCGTATGGTGTTTCTGGAAAAAACAGGCTTTTTGCGTGCCATCCGGGCAGCGCAGCACCGATAGCGGCCGTCCGGCTACCCCCGGCAACAACCAGTCCATCACGCGTTCGTAATAGTCGGCCACATCCTGCTTGCTCACATGCATCTCGGGGTACACCATGCGATCCGGGCTACTGATATGAACGATATCTTTTTTCATAGGCTCCTCTTTTGCCTGGCTGCCTCGCAGATCGGCAGCAGACTTGTCTTCTCTCAATGTTTTGAAGGCCGTGTGACGCAACAGTCCCTGGCTGCTGTGTCCACGATAAAACACCTCGACCACCTGTTGGGGCCTGACCCATTTTGCACGCCGCAGATCGGAATCGATGCCTGCAACCGTCACGGTCGGTTCGGCCCCTGCAACCGGTCGCAACATGGCCGATAGCTGACGCAACATCGCGTCGTTCATGCCGGTGCCGACACGCCCGGCAAGCCGCCAGCCAGTCTTGCCCTGGGGCGATGCCAGCAGTAACGAGCCAATCCCCGTGCGGCTGCCTTTGGGTTCAATGAAGCCGGCAATGGCAAATTCATCACTGAGTTCCATTTTTATTTTCTGCCAGCTTCTGCTGCGGCCATCGTGATACGGGGCATTCACCCGTTTTGAAATAATGCCTTCGAGTTTTTCCGCTGTTACTCGCTCAAACACCTGCGGACCGAAACCCACCAGATGCGAGCTGTATCGCAATCGTGATGGCGCGTCTTGTAATACTGTCTGCAGCAACGCCTTGCGATCCTGCAACGGCACATCGCACAGATCAAACCCTTCCAGATGAATCAGGTCGAACAGCAAATAACTCAATGGCGCCTGCCTTTCACCAGACAGCGTGGCCTGCAATGCTGAAAAATTGCTGCGCACGCCATCGAGCACGACCAGCTCCCCATCAAAGGCGGCCTGCTGCAACCCGAGCGACGCCATATCACGCGCGACATCAGGCAAGCGCGCCGTCCAGTCCAGACCATTGCGCGACCACAAGGCTGGAGTGCCGTCGACAATCGTGCACAGCAGGCGATAGCCGTCCCATTTGACTTCATGCAGCCAGTCCTCGCCAACAGGCGCCTTGTCTGCCGTATGACATAATTGTGGCGCAAACGGTTTGTGCTGCAACGATTGTCGCTTTGCGCCCTTGAAGGCATCAAGCTGCGCGTGCCAGGCCACCGTTGCCGGATCTCGCTGGCGTTGCGTGCCGGCTGCGGCTTTTTTTGTTGCGCCTTTTGATGTTGCACCTTTTGATGTTGCACCAGTAGTAATTTTGCCTTTTGCCGTTTTTCCTGTGGCGGTCTTTTTAACCGCACCCGTTTTTTTTTCGATAGCTCTTTTGCCATCCGTGGCAGACGGTGCCGGCTCATCGACAAAGTCATCGGCCTCCCTGTCCTGGGCAAAGGCATCGTCCTGTTTGATCAGCAACCACTGTTGCTGGCGACTGCGACGATGGCTTCGGATCAAATGCCATCCGCCCTGCAAAATATCGCCAAACAGTTCAAACTTCAAATGCCCTTTAGCCAGTTGCGTTTCGGCCTCTTCATTAGTGCTCCAGATGCCGCTATCGAATATTCTGACATTGCCTGCGCCGTATTCGCCTTTGGGAATATCACCCTCGAAATTGGCATAGCTGACTGGATGGTCCTCAACTTCCACCGCCAGGCGCTTGACCGTCGGATCCAGACTGGGGCCTTTGGGCACGGCCCAGCTCTTGAGCGCACCGGCAACCTGCAGACGAAAATCATAATGGCGATGGCTGGCATGATGCAGCTGGACGACAAAGATGGGTCGGCCACCGCCCATGGCGTCCACCTGCGGTTCCGGAGTACGGTCAAACCTGCGTTTGCGCTGATAGTCGGCAAGGCTCATAGGCGCTCCCGGTCTGTCGTTTTGGATAAGTGTGCGTTAGGCCGCCTTTTTAGTGCTGGCAGCACGCTTGCGTGAACCGGCCCCGGACGAACCGGCGCTTTTCTTTGTCGTTGCCTTGGCGGCTTTTCTGGCGGTCGTCGTAGATTTGGACGTCTTGCCTGCCGCTTTACCGCTGGCCGTTTTACCATTGGCCATAGTGCCCTTGCGCTGCGCAGCTTTGCTCGCCGATTTTGCCGGAGCCTTTTTGCTCGCCTTGCTTGCCGTGCTGTCGCTGCCTTTGGCAGCAGATTTGGACTTGGCCGCCTTGGGCGGTGTCCGCTTGTTGGTTGCCAGGCTTTGCTTGAGCAGCGACATGAAGTCGACCACATTGGTAGCGGCATTCTCCGGTACCGCGGCATCTTCCAGTTCGTCCTCCGGACGGTGGCTGACCTTGTTGGCTTTCATCCGTTTTTTAATTACATCTGAAAGCCGCTGTCGGAATTCGTCCTTGTATTGGTCAGGTTTCCAGTCGGCTTGCATGGATGCGATCAATTGACTGGCCATGTCCATTTCCTGACGGGAAATCCGGTAGTCGCTCAACTTGCCTTCCGGAATCCGGTAGTCTTGCACATCGATCAGCTCCTGTGGATATCGCAACAGAATCAGCATGAGCGCATCGCCTTGCGGCATGACGGCACACAGATATTCGCGCGTGCGTATGACCACACGTGCGATCCCGATCTTGCCGGCATCGCGCAGCGTTTCGCGCAACAGCACGTAACCTTTTTCCGCCTTTTTTCCCGGCACCAGCACATAGGGTTTTTCGAAATAAGCCGGCCCGATAGCACTGGCGTCGATAAAGGCCTCTACATCAACCGACTCCTTGCTTTGCGGTGCTGCATCGCGAATATCATCGGGCTCAAGCACCACATAATTGCCTTTGCTATATTCGAACGCCTTGACGATGTCTTTCCACGGCACCTCATCTCCGGTGTCGGCATTGACCCGCTCGTATCGCACTGGCGCCTTGTCACGCGAGTCCAGCATCCGAAAATGCAGATCCATGCGCCGCTCCCCGGGCATCAGCGCCACGGGTATATTCAACAGTCCAAAAGAAAGCGTACCATTCCAGATCGGGCGTGCCATATCAGGTCCTTATTCAAGGTCATCAATGCGCCAAACGCAGCGCGAGTCCTGCAACATTGTGAAGCGGCGCAGAGGCTGCTTCAATATCAAATGCAATGAAACGAGTGGTGTTTCCTGTGATCGTTCAGGCCTACGTGACCTTTTGACCCAATGCGTCGATCAGCGGTGTGCCGTCATCACGATTGACGGCGCCTTTTTGCGGCAGCGGCAAAATATCCAGCACCAGCTCTGACGGGCGGCACAGGCGCGCGCCTTTAGGCGTGATCACAAAGGGACGATTGATTAGAATCGGGTATTCAATCATGGCATCCAGCAGCCGATCGTCGCTCACGGCCGGGTCATCCAGCCCAAGTTCCTTGAACAGCGTCTCTTTCTGCCGCACGGCATCACGTACGCTGATTCCGGCCTTCTCTATGATTGCCATGAGCTCTTCCCGGGAAGGCGGATTGTGCAGGTATTCTATGATATTGGGCTCGACACCCGCATTGCGGATGAGCGCCAGCGTCGTGCGTGAAGTACCACAGCGGGTATTGTGATAAATTGTAATGTCCATGAGGAGGGACTCCTGTACCGTTGGTGGTTCAATCATAGCACTTAGCTTGCTTAAATGCGTGCAACCTTCAACAGAGAGGCCAGCGCAGGATTATCGTCCTTTTCCCGCCATGCCACAGAGATTTCCTGATGCAAATGTGGCGTGCTGTCGGACAAGGGAACGTAGTGCACGCTTGGGTGGATCAGCGCTGTCAGATTTGCCGCCACCAGTGCGACCGACAGACCCGTCGCAATAATGCAGACCATGCTTGCCACCTGTGCACATTCCTGTTCAATATTCGGATAAAAGCCCGCCTCCATACAAGCAGCCACCAACTGCGCATGCGCAGCGGGCACCCGTTCACGTGAAAATGCAACAAATGACTCCTCAGCGAGTTCTTTAAGAGACACCTGCTTTCTCTTACTCAACGGATGGTTAACCGATAACGCGACCATCAGTCTGTCGCGTGCATAAACCCGCGTGGCAATCCCCGGCGCTTGCGATGCCAGCGGTGTTCGCAGCAGACCGACATCAAGGCTGTGATTACCCAGTTGCTCCAACTGATCCAACGTGGTCGTCTCCACAAGACGAAACGTGATATTCGGATATTGTTTTCGAAATCGGGTGATTAGATCCGGCATGAATCCGTAACCTACGCTGCCAATAAAACCCATAGAAAGATGGCCAATAGTGCCATGCCGCGCATGCTGCGTTCGTTCGATGGCCAGTCGCTCGTATTTGAGCCACTGTTTCGCTTCCTCAAGGAACACCCGCCCTGCAGCCGTCAGAGTGACGTTTCGTTTATTCCGTTCGAACAACTGTACATCAAGCTGCTGCTCCAGCTTTTGAATGGCCTGGCTAAGCGGAGATTGCGCGATATTGACGCGCAACGCCGCACGACCGAAGTGCAGCTCTTCAGCGACGGCAATAAATTGCCTGAGTAGTTTGCTGTTCAGCATAAAGACATTATTTATCTCAATTGACATTATTTATATATTAGACACGAATGTCTGACGACACTAGAATTTTCCGATAAATCAATGGAAACAATGACGATGACTCAAAATACACAAGCCGAAAGCGATGTGCGACGCACCATCCAAACCTTGCTGTCACAAGAACCAACACTGGGTAAACAGCCCGATTCGTGCTTGTCGCTGCATGGCACGCTGCCGGCCTTCGATTCGCGACACAAGTTGGCGGTGAGCGCGGCATCTGCCATAGGTGCCTATGCTGTAGCCGTGCAACAATGGTGGAAACAAGCAAAAGGCAGCTCCCAAACCGTTGAGCTCAATTGGATGCAGGCTGCAAGTTCACTGAATCCGGGGCATTTCCAAACCCAGAGTGGCTATAGTCTGCCAGCCCTATCTCTGCTAACCGAGCTGAAGGCCGACTTTTATCGCACGCAGGATCAGCGCTGGTTTTTTCCCATCGGTTCATATCCACATTTGCGCGATGGTGTGCTCAAATTGCTGCACTGTCCCAATACTGAATCCGGACTGGCCGAGGCGATTGCAAAATGGACGGCTCATGACCTGGAAGAAGCCTTCGCTACAGCACGCCTACCGGGCATTTATGCCAGAAACCAGCAAGAGTGGCGCTCACACCCGCAGGGCAAGATCCTAGCGGCACAGCCAGTCATACAGATTGAAAAAATCGACGACAGTGAGCCCGTTCCCGTTAAGGCATACCAACGCCCCCTTGACGCGCTTCGTGTGCTCGATATGGGCCACGTAATCGCCGGCCCAGTCGTTGCCCGCACACTGGCTGAGCATGGCGCTGAAGTGCTGAGACTGGACCCTCCGTTGCGTCAAGACCCTTTCCGGCAAACCATAGACACAAACATTGGCAAACGTTCGGCATTTTGTGATTTGGACCGCGATAGCGATTGCACACAGTTGCGCGAGCTGATTGCCAACACAGATGTCATGGTCCAATCCTGGCGGCCGGGCAGCCTGCAAGCACGGGGATTTGGTGCGATACAGTCAGCGAGCATCCGCCCGGGTATTATTTATGTGTCTGTGAGCGCTTACGGTGACAGTGGACCGTGGGCAACACGCGGCGGATTCGAGCAACTGGGCCAAATTGTCAGTGGCATAGCCACGACTGAGGGTGATGCCAACCGACCCCGTTTGGTGCCCACCTATCTGCTCAACGATTATCTGACCGGTTATCTGGGCGCCACCGGCGTCATGATGGCACTATTGCGCCGGGCCCGTGAAGGTGGCAGCTATCATGTCAAAGTGTCCCTTACACGTACATCAATGTGGGTGCAGGACCTGGGTTTACTTGCCCCACCGGATGCCGCTATTTCTGGCCAGCACTTTGCCGCAACCCTGCGACCGGAACTGGAACGTAGGGACTCCCCCTACGGTCCGCTGGAACAGTTGGGACCGGTCGCCCAGTTCTCTGATACACCCGCAAAATGGACGCTACCACCCTCTCCCACCGGAGCGTTTCCTGCCCGATGGCAGGAGTGAACACATAAGAATATATTCGAACGTTGACATTGGAGACAAATATGAAAACAATCCCTTCCGTAATGGCAATCACGCTGGCCACCAGCCTGAACGTAACAACGGCTTATGCCGACTCTACTTACCCAGACAAACCTGTAAGCGTAATTATCGGCTTTTCGCCCGGCGGCCCAACAGATGCCATAGGTCGTGTCCTGTTCCGAAAAGTGGCCGATGTAATGAAAACACCGTTTGTGATTGAAAACCGACCGGGTGCCGGCGGTAATATCGGATCGCAGGATTTGGCCCGGGCCAAGCCCGATGGCTACACGATCATGTACGGAACATCTTCGGTCACCACAGCACCACCACTTTTCAAACGCGATGACCTGAATCCCGAAAAAGCGTTTGAAGCAGCCTCCTGCACGACCAAAGTTCCATTGATTCTATTGGTAAACAATAAAGTTCCGGCCGATAACGTGAATCAGTTCTACAAACTGGTTAAAGATAATCCCGGGAAATATTTTATGGGGTCCTCTGGAAACGGGGCTATCGACCATCTTGTGGCCATGGAGATTGCCAGCAAGTTGGGACAACAGTTCCAGCATGTACCGTACAAGGGAAACGGCCCTGCACTGACCGATCTAGCCGCCGGCAACGTGAGTTTCATGTATTCCGGCTCGTTCAATAGTGCCCTGCCCTTTATTCAGAAAGGTATTATCAAGGCACTGGCAGTTACATCGGAAAAACGTTCAAGCGCCCTGCCGGAGGTCCCGACTTTGAGCGAAAGTGTGACTGAACTCAAGGGCTATGATGCTGGCACCTGGCAGACTTTGCTCGCCCCCAAAAACACGCCGCCGGCGGTACTGAACACGCTTGATGATGCAGTGCAGACTGCATTGAAAGACGAGGAAGTCCTCAAAAGCCTGCACTATCAGGGCGCTGACATTATGCATATGTCTGCTGCAGAATGTCAGGCCTTTATCAAGAATGAATACACCCGCTGGTCAAAAACCATCAGCGATCTCAATTTGAGCGCCAAATAGTTCCCCCTGTGGCAATCAGCCCTGACTTTGCTGCAATGCCTGATCCAGGTCAGCCAGAATATCGTCGATGTGCTCAATGCCAATAGAGAGCCTGACCATATCCTGGCTGACCCCGGCCTTCTCCAACTCCTGCTCGTTGAGCTGGCGGTGGGTGGTCGTGGCCGGGTGGCATGCCAGAGATTTGGCATCGCCAATATTTACCAGGCGCGTGATCAATTGCAGCGCATCAATAAAGCGCGCGCCGGCCTGGGCATCACCTTTGACGCCAAAGCACAGGATGGCCGATGGTTTACCACCCATATATTTGCGGGCCAGTTCGTGTTCCGGATGATCGGGCAGACCCGCATATTTCACCCAGCTGACTTGCTCATGCTTCTGCAGAAACTGTGCCACCTTCAGCGCATTTTCACAGTGGCGCTCCACGCGCAATGCCAGCGTTTCAATACCCTGCAAAATCTGAAAGGCAGCCAGCGGAGCCAATGCGGCCCCCGTGTTGCGCAACGGGCCGACGCGACAACGCCCGATAAAGGCCGCTTCGGCAAATGCTTCGGTATAGACCACGCCATGGTAGGCCGGATCTGGCTCATTCAGTACCGCAAACCGTTGCTTGTGCTCAGCCCAGGGGAACTTGCCGGAATCGACCACGGCCCCCGCAATGGTCGTGCCATGGCCGCCCATATATTTGGTCAGCGAATGCACAACAATATCGGCGCCGTGCTCAAAGGGACGGCACAGCGCCGGCGTTGCCACGGTGTTGTCCACGATTAGCGGGACCCCGTGCCGGTGCGCAGCGTCTGCCAGTGCGCGCAGATCAATCAGATTGCCAGCCGGGTTGCCAATGGATTCGCAGAACACCGCTTTGGTTTTGTCATCGATCAACGCTTCGAGCGCCGCAATATCATTGTGAGGCGCCATGCGCACCTCGATCCCCTGGCGTGGAAATGCGTGGGCAAACAGGTTATAGGTACCGCCATACAGTTTGCTGACCGATACAATATTGTCGCCAGCCTGGGTAATAGTCTGGATGGCATAGGTGATGGCTGCCATTCCCGAGGCGACCGCCAGCGCCGCAATCCCGCCTTCCAGGGCGGCTACGCGCTCTTCCAGCACCGCATTGGTCGGATTCATGATACGCGAGTAGATATTGCCGGCAACTTTCAGATCGAACAGGTCGGCGCCATGCTGCGTATTATCAAAGGCAAAAGAGGACGTCTGATAAATGGGTACAGCGACTGCCTTGGTAGTGGGTTCCGGCGTGTAACCCGCATGAATGGCCAATGTCTCAAGCTTCATTTCTTCTCCTTTCTGAAATCAAATATCAAGGTAAATATCAAATACCCTGAATGACATAATAAATATCTGATCCCGCTTTATACCCGACATCACCGGTTCTGTCAGCCTTCCAGTTGATCTTTACTTATGTGTTGGATATATATGCTGTTGCGCACTGGCCAGTTGCAAGGGGCCCTGTGCCTTGCTTTGGCCTGCGGCCAGTATTGCGCCCTGCGTGCGCCGGCCCTTGCGGTACTCATCGGGCGTGGTTCCCATCAGGCGGCGAAACATGCTGATGAATGCCGACGCGCTGCTGTAACCCAGATCCAGGCCAATCGCTTCCACGGTTTCTCCCCGATCAAGCCGCGCCAGCGAGGCCAGCACCTTGAGCCGCTGTCGCCATTCAACAAAAGACATGCCCAGATCACGCTGGCAACGGCGCATCAGTGTTCTCTCTGTAGTATGGCTGATCGCGGCAAACTCGGCGATCGTGCGTGCATCACCTGGATTGGCCTGCAGCGCCAGCAACACGGGCTTGAGCAAAGGATCGTCCGAAGTGGGCAGGTAGGTCCCGGCACAATCGGCCTGCTCCAGCTGATCCACCAACACCCGCAACAGGCGTTGTTCCTGTAACGTAGCGACAATGGCCGGTGGCCTTCTGCCCAGCTCATCGAGCAGCGCCCGCATAAACGGGCTCACGGTCAATGCACAGGTCACGCCGGGCAACGTCTGACACAGCGCTGCGTCCACATACAGGGAGCAGTGAATACCCGCATGACGATTGAACGCGATGTGCTCGGTACGGGGCGGCAGCCAAAGACCATATTGGGGCGGCGCAAGGTAATGCTGGTGGGCCAGCTCGATCTCCATGATGCCGCTAAAGGAGTATACAAACTCCCCCCAGTTGTGAAGATGACGCGGGTACACCGTGTCTGCCTGCACGCTCACCACCCGAAAAACGATCGGTGCCGGCAATGTCGTCTCAAACGGAGGCCGACGCAAATGCGTCGCGTTGCTGGGTGAGAAGCCAGATTTTTTCATGAACATGATCGTATACAAGGCTATATAACGGATTTAAAGGCCAATAAAGGTGGCGCGCTAACGGCAATACCTACAGCAGGCAAACGACGCCCCCGTATCCTGCAGCAGTCAGAATTATCTGAAAAATCAGCAAACCGTCTCTGAAGGGCGCTTGCCGCCCGCGTACAAGAAGTTGCCTCGATACCGATAATTGGCTTAATACCGATATCGATTGTCATATTTACAGTATATGGTGATTATCCGTCAATGAGATAATTCTGTTTCACAATAGACTTATCACGAACAGGAAAAAAAATGGAACACCGCAGGGCAATTGATCGCAAGGCTACCGGGCTGATGCTGCTTACTTGCGCAATTTGGGGTCTGCAACAGGTCGTGCTCAAGGGCGCGGCGCCAGACGTTGCGCCTGTATTTCAGATTGCTGTGCGCTCCGGCATTTCAGCCATCATGGTGTACATCCTTATCTATGCGCGCGGCGACCGTATTGTGCTGTCTGACGGGACCTGGAAACCCGGGATTGCGGCCGGGCTGCTGTTTGCCCTGGAATTTCTGCTGGTTGCCGAGGGGTTGCACCATACCACAGCCTCTCACATGGTCATATTCCTATACACCGCCCCGGTATTTGCCGCCCTTGGGCTTTACTGGAAGGTGCCCGACGAACGCCTGAACAGGGTCCAGTGGCTGGGCATTGCCATCGCTTTTTCCGGCATTGTCGTAACCTTTACCGGTCGCAGCGCATCGGCTGATCCCGGCGGCGCCAATCCGCTGTTGGGCGACTTGCTTGGCATCTGTGCAGCCATGGCCTGGGGCGCGACCACAGTCGTCATACGCACCACTCGCCTGAACAACTGCCCAAGCACGCACACCTTGCTGTATCAGTTGATTGGCGGCTTTGCAGTCCTGATCGTTGCCGCCATCCTCATGGACCAGACTTATTTCAACCCTACGCCGCGCGCCTTTGCCGCCATGGCATTTCAGATACTGGTTGTGTCCTTCGGCAGCCTGCTCTTGTGGTTCTGGCTGCTGCGCCAGTATCTGGCATCCCGGCTTGGCGTCCTGTCGTTCATGACCCCGCTTTTTGGCATTGCATTTGGCGTATGGCTGCTGGACGAGCCGCTGGAACCCAATTTCGTGGCCGGCGCCCTGATGGTTCTGCTTGGCATATTGCTAGTCAGCGGCTACGAGTGGATACAGCAAATTATTGCCCGCCGTCGCAAACTATCGCATTTATAAGTTGTTTGTCTGGTACAGACTGGTATAAGCTAGTGCAGACCACAGCGCCTTTGCCTGCAGAACCTTTTACCGGAACCACAGTATGAGTTTGGAGTTTTTACTGACGTCCCTGATCGTGGTGATCTCGCCTGGCACAGGCGTCATCATAACGGTCGCAGCCGGCCTGTCACGGGGCCGCCGCGCCGCCGTCATCTGCGCTTTCGGTTGCACGTTAGGCATTTTGCCGCACATGTTCGCCGCCATTACGGGTCTGGCCGCGTTGTTGCATACCAGTGCCCTTGCTTTTGAAATAATCCGATACGCCGGTGTCGCCTATCTGCTGTATATGGCATTCACGACCTTGCGCGCGCATGGCGCGCTGAAAATTGAAACCGGCGCCACGCCCCGCTCCAATATGGATGTGATTCGCTCCGCGATTGCCGTCAATGTGCTCAACCCCAAGCTGTCTATTTTTTTCTTCGCCTTTTTACCGCAATTTGTCGGCAACCATGCCAGCAACCCGCTACCGATCATGCTGGAGCTGTCTGCCGTTTTCATGGCAATGACATTTATCGTTTTTACCGGTTACGGCGTCTTTGCCGCAGCGGTTCGCCACCACGTGATTTCTCGACCCCCGGTCATGACCTGGTTGCGCCGCAGCTTTGCCGCCGCCTTCGTTGCGCTGGGCGCCAAACTTGCATTGACCGATAGATAGCCGCTCGGGCACCGTCAACATGAGGGCTTTTCGAGGACGCACCTGCCTGCGCCACTGCCCCCGGTTTCGGCTGCATTGAGCGGGCGCGTCATATTGGCGGCATTTCGCTGGTGACATTTCGCGCAACGGTTGGCTAGAATACAAATGTCACGGAACACGACCATCATGCACCCGAAATCTACGGATACCGCGCCCATTCGCTTCGGCTTTCTGCTGCTGCCGCACTTTACGCTGACCGCATTCTCGGGTCTGCTGGACGTCCTGCGTCTGGCCGGAGACGAAGGCGATTACAGCCAGCCGGTTCGCTGCGCCTGGCATGTGGTCGACGAAACGCTGGCGCCGGTGAGCTCATCCAGCACAATCCAGGTGATGCCCTCGGAAAAACTGGGCGATCCTGCGCGCTTCGATTATCTGGTAGTGGTGGGCGGTTTGCTACACACCGGCCTGCCACTGAGTGCCGCCCAGAAACTATTTATACAGCAGGCTGCAGACAAGAACGTTAATCTGGTTGGCGTATGCACCGGGGTTTTTGCGTTGATGCAGGCCGGTGTCATGCAGGATCACCGTATCTGCGTCAGCTGGTTCCACTACTGGGATTTTGTCGAACAGTTCCCACAAGCCGACCCGAATCAGATTGTTGCCGACCGGCTCTACGTTTGTGATCGCCGCCGCATTACCTGCTCCGGAGGGCGTGCGTCCATTGATGTGGCCGCCGAGATTCTGAAGCGACACATGGACGAGGCTATCGTGCAAAAGGCCTTGCGAATCCTGCAGATAGATAATGCCAATTCCCATACGACGCCCCAGCCGCTGCCACCCGGCATCGCACCGGACACCCATCCCGTGGTGCGGCGCGCCATGCTGTTGATGGAGCAGCATATGGGCAAGGCGCTTACGCTGGATGCGCTTGCAGGTAAGCTCAATATTTCAGTGCGGCAACTGGAACGGCTTTTTAAGCAATCATCGGGCATGACTCCACAAGCGTACTCCAGGGGAATTCGCCTGCGCATGGCCGCCTGGATGCTAACCCACTCGACCAAAACCATCGCCGCCATTGCCAGCGCTTGTGGCTTTGCCGATGCGTCACATATGGGACGGGAGTTTCGAAGCACTTTTGAAATGTCTCCTGGCCAGTGGCGCAGCCGGGCCCAGTTGCCAGCATCCCTGCTGGCCGCGCAGAACCCGGATCCGGTCGACTATGTGAGCGAAGTATTTCCCGGACGCCAGGATTTTCACTAAACGATTTGCCGAACTCGAAAACCGCGCAATGATGGCGTAATTATTCCAATCAATAGACGGAAAAGTTCTATCTGCGCAGCGCCCGATTTGCTCTACTTGCAGTCACTGCGCCCGCCCTGATCACGGCGAGACAGGATTGCTACGAGGATATCATGCGCAACCGCTATTCGATTTTCAGTCTGATCCGCAACGGGCTGAGCCATAACGAAAAATGGGGACGTGCCTGGCACAGTCCCGAACCCAAGAACGAATATGACGTGGTTATTGTTGGCGCGGGTGGTCATGGCCTGGCAACCGCCTATTATCTGGCCAAGGCCCATGGGATCCGCAATATTGCTGTTGTGGAAAAAGGCTGGCTGGGTGGCGGCAACACCGCTCGCAATACCACCATTGTGCGCTCCAACTATTTATGGGACGAATCGGCACAGCTCTATGAAAAAGCCATGAAGCTGTGGGAAGGCCTGTCCCAGGAGCTGAACTACAACGTCATGTTCAGCCAGCGTGGCGTGATGAATCTGGCGCATACCCTGCAAGAGGTGCGCGATACCCAGCGACGCATCAATGCCAATCTGTATAACGGCGTTGACGGCCAATGGCTTGACCGCGAACAGATCAGGCAACTGGAGCCGCTGATCAATCTGGACAGCCGCTACCCGGTGCTGGGCGCCTCATTCCAGCCACGTGGCGGCGTCGCGCGACATGACGCGGTCGCCTGGGGTTTTGCCCGTGCGGCCGACCAACTGGGCGTGGATATCATTCAAAACTGCCCCGTGACCAACATCCTTAAAAAGGATGGCGTGGTCCTGGGTGTTGAAACCGGCAAGGGAATCATCCGCGCCAGGAAAGTGGCGGTCGTGGCCGCCGGGCATTCAAGTGTGCTTGCCGATATGGCAGGCATCCGCTTGCCGCTGGAAAGCCATCCATTGCAGGCCCTCGTGTCGGAGCCGGTCAAGCCTGCCATCAGCACCGTGGTCATGTCTAACGCGGTGCATGCGTATATCAGCCAGTCCGATAAAGGCGATCTGGTCATTGGCGCCGGCATTGACCAGTACACAGGCTATGGCCAACGTGGCAGTTTTCAGAGCATCGAACAGACCTTGCAGGCCATTGTGGAGATGTTCCCCAGCTTAAGTCGTGTGCGCATGAACCGGCAATGGGCCGGCATTGTCGACATCAGTCCCGATGCCTGCCCCATCATCTCCAAAACGCCGATCAAAGGACTTTATTTCAATTGTGGCTGGGGTACCGGCGGCTTCAAGGCAACCCCGGGCTCGGGCTGGGTTTTTGCCCACACCATTGCCAACGACGAACCTCATCCGCTGAACGCCCCGTTCTCCATAGACCGCTTCTATACCGGTCATCTCATAGACGAGCACGGCGCCGCTGCCGTTGCGCACTAGGATCACAATCATGCTTGTCATACGATGCCCATGGTGCGGTGAGCGCGCCGAAACCGAGTTCAATTTCGGCGGCCAGGCCGGTATTGAACGCCCCGCCAACCCCGAACACCTGTCCGATGAACAATGGGGCGACTACCTGTTCATGCGCAACAATCCTTTAGGCATCCACCGCGAGCAATGGGTGCATACCCATGGCTGTCGACGCTGGTTTATTGCCGAACGCGACACCCGTCATTATCAATTCAAGTCGGTGGAAAAAATCGGCGCGCCGGGCAAGGAGCAGACATGACGCAGTCACATCGCCTGGCCGATGGCGGCCGTATTGACAGAAACAAACCGCTGCGGTTCCAATTTAACGGCAAATGGTATCTGGGTTACCAGGGCGACACGCTGGCCTCTGCCCTGCTTGCAAATGGCATACACTTTGTCGCTCGCAGTTTCAAGTATCATCGCCCCCGAGGCATCATGACCGCCGGCGTCGAGGAACCCAATGCCATCGTCCAGCTGGAGAACGGCCCATATACCGTTCCCAATGCGCGTGCTACCGAAGTCGAAATCTACGAAGGACTGACTGCGGCCAGCGTCAATGCCCGGCCCGACATTGAACACGATCGGTTTGCGTTCATGCAATATCTGTCGCGCTTTATCCCGGCAGGGTTTTACTATAAAACCTTTATGTGGCCACGACGCTGGTGGGGAAAATATGAAGAACACATCCGCAATGCTGCTGGCCTGGGCAACGTTCCCAGAGAACATGATCCCGATCGCTACGAGAAAACCTATGCCCATTGTGATGTACTGATCGTGGGCGCAGGGCCTGCCGGGCTTGCTGCCGCGCACAGTGCCGCAAGTACGGGCGCACGGGTCATTCTGGTTGATAACCAATCGGAACCGGGCGGCAGCCTGCTGCACACGTGTACCTCTGTCAACGGCACACCCGCCAGACAGTGGCTCGCACAGATCACTGGCGAACTAGCCAGTATGCCTGAGGTCCAGCTATTGTCGCGCGCGACCGCCTTCGGTTATCAGGACCACAACCTGGTTACGGTGTGCGAGCGGCTGACCGATCATCTGCCGCTGCAACAGCGCAAGGGCGTGCGCGAACGCCTGTGGAAAATCCGCGCGGCGCATGTGATTCTGGCCACCGGCGCCCATGAACGCCCGATCGCATTCGGCAACAATGACCTGCCGGGCATTTTGCTGGCTTCGGCGATCAGCACCTATATCTACCGCTTTGGCGTGCTGCCCGGCCGACGCGCCGTGGTATTTACCAACAATGACAGCGCATATCAGACTGCGCTGGACCTGCACCGCAGCGGCGCCCAGGTTGTTGTGGTTGACGCTCGCGCAGCCGATGAAGCAACCGTGCCTCCACGGCTTGCAGAAAAAGGCATACAGATCCTGTGGCAGGCAGTCATCAGCCATGCCAATGGCAAACGTCATATCGACAGCGTGGCCGTGCGCAAGCGGGGCAATCGGGCCGGCAGTGATGCAACAACACACACACTGCCTTGCGATCTGCTTGCCGTGTCCGGCGGATGGAACCCGGTTGTGCATCTGTATGCCCAGTCTGGTGGCAAGCCCCGCTGGCGCGATCTTGACGCCTGCTTCGTACCGGACGGCCAGGTGTCCAGGCAGACAACGATCGGCGCTTGCAACGGTCAATTTGACCTGGCCGGCGCCCTCGATAGCGGCGTACAGGCCGGTCGTCAGGCGGCTGCCACCCTGGGTTGGCAGTCCGATCACGATATCTCGTGGCAGGCAGAACCTGTGCACGCGGGCCACATTGAACCCCTGTGGTCAACGGCCACGGGTCGGGATATAGCGCGCGGCCCCAAGCAGTTTATTGATTTGCAAAATGACGTGACTGTGTCCGACATTTACCTGGCCGTGCGCGAAGGTTATCGCAGCGTCGAACATGTCAAGCGTTATACCGCCATGGGTTTCGGCACCGACCAGGGCAAACTGGGAAACATCAACGGCATGGCCGTACTGGCCGAAGCGCTGGGCCAGACCATACCGGAAACGGGCACGACCACGTTCCGCCCCAACTACACCCCCGTCACTTTCGGTGCCATTGCCGGACGAGAGCTGGGCGACTATTTTGACCCGATCCGCAAGAGCTGCCTGCACCAATGGCATGTTGCGCACGGCGCCGTTTTTGAAGATGTGGGAAACTGGAAGCGTGCGCGCTACTATCCCCGGGACAACGAAACCATGGATGCGGCGGTTGCACGAGAATGCCTGGCCGTGCGAAACAGCGTCGGGCTACTCGATTACAGCACACTCGGTAAAATCGATGTGCGTGGCCCCGACGCCGCGACATTTTTGAATCACATCTACACCAATTCCTGGACCAAACTGGAGCCCGGGCGTTGCCGCTATGGTCTAATGCTCGATGAAAACGGCATGATCCTGGACGATGGCGTCAATCTGCGGCTGGCGGACCAGCATTTCCTGATTTCGACAACCACCAGTGGCGCTGCCAAAGTAATGAGCTGGATGGAGCGATGGCTGCAAACCGAATGGCCTGAACTGAAAGTCTATCTCACATCGCTGACCGACCAATATGCGACGGCGACGGTTGCTGGCCCTTGTGCCCGCAAGGTTCTGCAGCAAGTATGTCATGACATTGACTTTGACAACCAGGCCTTTCCGTTCATGAGTTTCAGGCACGGCAGTATCGATGGTGTGACGGTACGTATCCTGCGTGTCAGCTTCTCGGGTGAGCTGTCCTATGAAGTCTATATGCCCGCCAATTACGGTCATCATATCTGGGAAACGCTGATGCGTGCCGGGGAGCCGTTTGGCATTACGCCATATGGCACCGAGGCCATGCATGTTCTGCGGGCTGAAAAGGGCTTCATTATTGTCGGGCAGGACACCGATGGATCGGCCACCCCCATTGACCTGGGCATGGACGGTATGCTGGCCCAGTCCAAAGACTTTCTGGGCAAGCGCTCGCTGTCGCGCAGCGACACCGCCGGCCCCAATCGCAAGCAATTTGTCGGGCTGCTCTCGGACGACAAGCAAACGGTATTACCTGAAGGCGCGGCCATTCTCAATGAAGCCGCTGGGCCGGGCGTAGTGCCGCTGCAGGGACACGTGACATCAAGCTATCTGAGCCCCACCCTGAAACAGCCGATTGCACTTGCTATGATCAGGAACGGCCTGTCACGCATGCACCAGAAGGTCACTGTTGCGTTGCCCGACGGCACGTTTGCCCAGGCGCACATCTGCAGCCCGGTTTTCTATGATGCCCAAGGAGCACGCCAGCATGTTGAATGAATCCAGGCAACAAACCCCACTGGCAGGCCTGACTGGCGGCGTCAGTGCTTTTGAACACGGATCACCCGAGCGCGTGGCACTGATTGAAGTGCCGTTCGTAAAATTGGTTAATCTGCGTGGCGATCCTGAAAATACTGATTTTACCGCTGCCTTGCAGAATACAATCGGCATCATCTTGCCGACCGAACCCAATACCACAGCAGAAAGTGACCACTATTGCGTCATGTGGCTCTCGCCTGACGAATGGATGATCCGGGCAAAAGGGCCACAAGCTGGCGATCTGCCAACGCGTCTGAACGTGGCTTTGCAAGGTATTTTCTGCGCCGTGACAGACCAGAGCAGCGCCTACAGCGTATTGCAACTGAGCGGCCCGAAAGCCCGCTGCGTTTTGGCCAAAGGCTGCCCGCTGGACCTGCACCCTCGCGTATTTGGCACAGAGCAATGTGCGCAAAGCCATTATTACAAGACCTCCGTGCTGCTGCGCCGCCCCAATGACAGGACTGATGATTGCTGGGAAGTAATAGTGCGGCGAAGTTTTGCCGACTATGCCGTGCGGATGCTGATGGACGGGATGTGGGAGTATACAGAGGGGCGCAATTGACGAGCGAGCGGCTCATGAAGGCAGGCCTTGCTAAAACAACGGCCATGCGTGCTGCTTGCAGTAAATACATTTACCTCCATCCTGGCGATATCAATTGTTTATGCCAAACAGATTCATCTCTATCTGTTGCAAATGCTCAAGCAACCGTTTCCTGGCGAGCTCCGCATCCCGATCAGTAAGCGCTGCTACAATTTCCCGATGTTGAACCTCATAGCAGTTGCGATTTTCGGGGGTGAGAGAGTTGCGTTTGAGCCGCCCCCATTCGCCCTGCGCGCGTACCTGGTTTGTCAGATTCAAAACCTGTACAAAAAAAGAATTATGGGTGGCATGCGCTAGCGCCTTATGCAACTGTTCATCCCAATGTTCAAACTCCTCAATTGTCAGGGCCGCCTCTGAGCGCTCAATGCATTCGGCCATGCGCTGAAAATCCACCACAGTGGCATTCTGGACAATCAGGCCGGGCATCAGCGGTTCGATCAACTGACGGGCAACCATGAGTTCTGCAGGACTGGTGCTGATCGCTGACACCTGATCTTGCGGATCAGGATTGGCCAGCAACGCCGCGCGCTCGGTCACGAAGGTGCCGCTGCCTATACTTTGGCTGATCAATTCCTGCTGACGAAAAAGCGCCAGCACACGCCTTACCGCGCCACGGGAAATATTAAAATGCTCACTGAGTTCACGCTCCGGCGGCAGTTTCATGCCTGGTTTCAGTTTGCCGTCGACGATTTGTCCGGCGAGGTAGTCCGCCAGTTTTTTGCCGCCAAGCAGCCGAATCTGGCTACTGATATTAATTCTGTCTGTCATTGAATCCGTCGAATAAGTATTAGCCATGCGTCAGGAACAGGGCAATAAAAAAGACCAATACAAGCCCACTTTGGTATTTTTATTGTGATAGATTAGCATTTTATCTGACCAATTAATTGGAAAAAATGAAATTTGCCACGTTGAAATATCTAGACAATAGCTCTCCATGCCTGGTGGATACGGATAAGAACCAATTTTGGCCCATATCAGATCTCATTGCCGATTTTAACGGAGATATGAACCAATTGGTATCGCAATATACGGTACTGCGAGATCGCCTGACTCCGGTATCACCAGGGCTGGACTTGGCCAAGGCCACCGTCCTTGCCCCAATACCCCGACCCCGCCGCAATCTTTTCTGTGTGGGTCGCAATTATCACGCGCATGCCCGGGAACTTTCCGACACCGTATTCAGGGACAGTAATAAAAAAGCGGATTCATGGCCCATTGTATTTACCAAAGTTCCCGAATGCGTTATCGGACCCGACCAGACGGTCGTGCTGCCGGGAACTATTTCCACCCAGATTGATTATGAAGCCGAACTGGCAATCATTATCGGCAAGGAAGGTAAAAATATTTCCCGCGAAAACGCCCTGGCTCACGTATTTGGCTACACCATTGTGAACGACGTGACGGCACGTGATATACAAATGCGTCACCAGCAATGGGATCTGGGAAAATCGTTCGATACCTTCTGTCCTATGGGACCATGGATTGTCACCGCCGATGAACTGGATGCAACCAATACGCGTGTACGGTGCTGGGTGAACGAGCAATTGCGCCAGGACGCCTTCACCACAGATCTGATATTCGATTTGCCCACGCTCATCGAAACCTGCTCGCGCGGCATCACGCTTTATCCCGGCGATATTATCGCAACTGGCACGCCTGCCGGTGTTGGCATGGGTATGACACCGCCTCAGTATTTGCGCAGCGCAGACGTCGTAAGAATACAGATAGACGGTATCGGTGAACTGAGCAACCCCTTTGGCTGAACATTTCATTGAAGCCAGAAAAAACGGTACAGTCTGAACATATAACAACTGGCCGTTTCAGCAGACAAGAACATGCAGTGCAGAACCCGATAACAAAGCACTATTCACAATCGCAATTGGTCACGGCAGGAGACACCACCATGGCACCGAAACATAAAAATGCATTGTCACCCAGTAATACGACAACCCGTAAGCTGATACCCCTGTTGCTTGCGCTATCGCTTGCAACCGCATCCCAGGCCCTGGCCCAGTACCCGGAAAGGCCCGTTACCATGATTGTGCCATTTCCGCCTGGTGGCGTTGCCGATACTGTCGCCCGCCCGGTTGCAGATGCCATGTCCAAAGCACTGGGAAAATCTGTTGTCATCGAAAACAAGGCGGGTGCGGGCGGCGCGATCGGCATCGGGGCGGCAGCCCACGCAAAGCCGGATGGCTATACCGTTCTTTTGAGCCTGTCGTCCATTTCAATTCTGCCCGAAGCAGATAAAATTCTTGGCCGAACGCCTGCCTATGGGCTTGATCAGTTCAAGCCGATTGCAAGAATTACTGCAGATCCAACCGTACTTGTGGTCAGGGCTGACGCGCCATGGAAGAGCGCGAAGGATTTTATTGAAGCGGCCAGGGAAAATCCGAAAGGTATCACTTATGGAAGTTCCGGCTTGTATGGAACCATGCACGTTCCAATGGAAATTCTGTCGCAGGCTGCCGGGATCAGTCTTTCACACATTCCCTATACAGGGGCTGGCCCGGCGGTAGCAGGGTTGCTGGGCAACCACGTGCAGGCGCTGGCAACCGGACCGGCCAGCGTCATCCAGCAGATCAAGGCGGGAAAAGTACGGGCGCTGGCACACTGGGGAGACAAGTCAATTGCTTCCATGCCAGATGTACCCAGCCTGAAGTCGCTTGGGCACGACGCCACCTTTATCCAGTGGTCTGGGGTTTTTGTACCCACCGATGCACCAGCCGAGGTCACAGAGACATTGAAAACCAGTTTGGATAAAATCGCTGCCGATCCTGCTTTTGCCAAAACCATCGGCAACACAGGCAGTCCACTGGACTATCTGCCTGCTGACGCCTTTGCCCAATACTGGAAACAGGATGCACAAGGCATTGCAGCAACGGTACAGAAAATGGGAAAAATTGAATAATTGATGGCACTGCACTGGCCTGGCGCGTCACACCGCGATGCTTCATTGGGAAACATGCCAAAGCCAGAAAAACGGGCGCATCGAATCGACACCCTGATTACGTGATCACATCACGCTGTCACGGTGCCCGCCGCACGCGCTCGATTTGTATTTGGCAGGCATTCCCATGCAGGCCGTCGCTGCCCAACGGCACGCCTGCTACATAAAATCGGATACGCTTTCCTTGGTATAAAACTCGATGTAGTCCAGCAGTTTGTCTGATGCCTGAGCCGCTTTATCCGCGTCCTGCTGGCCGATGGCTTGGGCAACATCGGCGTGCAACAGCGCCATGGTTTCCAGGTCATTCGATTTCTTGAAATAAAAATACCAAAATCGACGGGACAACCCATGCATCAGGCGCATGGCCCCTTCTGCAAATTCATTGCGGGCTGCCTTCAATGTCAATTCATTGAGCATTCTGTCCGCTTTCAGGAACTGGTCTACATCGGACAGCCTGGCCGACTCCTTAAATTGCTCATGCAATTGCACAAAGGCAAGTCGTTCCTGGTCCGTGCAGCGCTTTGCCGACATCCGGCAGACCAGTCGCTCAACTTCCCGGCGCGCCTCGAGCAGTTTCAACTGTTTGCGAATATTGATCTCGGGAATAAACAAGCCGCGCTGAGGCAAAACGATAATCAGATGCTCGCGGGCCAGTCGCTGCACCGCTTCCCGTACCGGTGTGCGACCAATTTCGGTCAACTCGCACAGTTGCTGTTCCGAAACAGAACAGCCCGGCTCCAGTACCAGCATGGTAATGGCCTGTTCAAGCTTTTGATAGGCAATATCGGTCAGTTTGACTTTGGGTTGAAGCGAAACGAGTTCCGCAACAAGGTCTTGATTATTCTGTAGATTCGATGCGTTATTTGAGGCCATGATGTCACGAAAAGGTTGACCGGAAAAAAATCGTTTTTCTTCCGGCTATTGTGAAAAATCACACACGTGAGTATTATACAACTAATATATTTGTTGCTCACATCATTTTAATCGACTTGCTTTTTCTGGTCATTCATCAATAACAACACTATGGATACATTGATTCACGGCGCGGGCCCCATCAAAATCATCGCTATACACGGCATACAGGGGACTAACCGCGTCTGGCTGCCGCTGGCAGCCCAACTGGCTAACCACTGCACATTCATTTTGCCGAACCTGCCGGGACGAGGCGCTCAGAAAGACTGCTCTGAACGGGACATGACCCTGGAGTCGTTTACAAGTGTGATTGAAGACACCGTACACAAGTATATCAATGATGACCAGTCTTATTGCCTTGCCGGCTGGAGCATGGGCGTTAGTGTTGCCCTCGCCTTTGCCGGCCGTGCACAGGCAAAACGACCCGATAAAATGATTTTGCTGTCCGGGGTACCGGATATCAGCCAGGTCTCCTGGTTTACGCAAACGACACAAGCAAGTTTACTTGACGAGATCAGCGAACGCGAACAACGGCTGAAACTGCAGGACGCGGCCGGGCACCATGCAGTCATGTGGACCTGGCAATCCATTGCCAGGCGCTCAATGCGCGAACAGTGCAAGTTGGTGGACGTCCCCTGCCTGATTATGAGCGGCACCCGGGATGAAGATTCACCCTTGCCGCTAGTTGCCCAGTTTCGCGACCTGCTTGCGAACCCAACTTTTCTCACGATAGAAAATGCGGGCCATTCTATTCTGACTGAGAACACCGCCGCCGTCTCAGCCGGATTTACCGACTTTCTCAATCTGGAGTAATGCATGAATTTTGACGACCATCTGTTTTTCTGCGCCCCCTCTCGCCTTATCATCAGGGAAGGGGCCAGACATGAGCTGCCTGCCCTGCTGGCCAAACTGGGCTACCACAACGGCATACTGGTTACCGATCGCTATTTCGCGGAACAGACGCCGTGGGTCAACGAATATGTGCAAGCTGCCAGCAAATGCGGGATCAGCACTTACGTCTACAGCGACGGCGAACCGGACCCATCCACGACACTGTGTGATCAGGCGACGCAGCACATCCTTGCCCAGACACAGGGCCAGACGCCTGATCATGTCATCGCGCTGGGCGGCGGCAGCAATATGGATCTGGCCAAAGCGCTGACACTGACATTACGCAGCAAAAAACCGGTCACGCACTATAAAGATGGCATTGGCAACGACGAACCACTGCCCTTTATCGCCATGCCCACAACGTCGGGCACGGCCTCGGAAGTCACCCCAGGCGCCATTCTGATCGACCCCGACAACGCGACAAAGATTGCCTTGATGGATAATCGCTTACGGCCATTCATTGCTCTTATCGATCCACAGTTCACCTATACCTGTCCGCCTCGCGTGACTGCCGACTCGGGCATCGACGCGCTGATCCACGCCATCGAGTCCTATGTCACCATGGATTCGAACCAGTTTGAGCGCAACAACAATCCGGATCCAGGCTACAGTGGTCGCACCCACTTGAGCAAGATGTTCGCTCGCGAATCCATTACGCTTTGCGCCCGGCACCTGCGACAGGCTTACCTGAACGGCGCCGACTCGCAGGCGCGCATCGGCATGAGTTACGCCAGCGTGTTTGCCGGCCTGTCTTATGGCAGCGCAGGATTGAACGCGGTTCATGGCATCGCGTACAGTATTGCCGGATTGACCCATGAAACGCACGGCCGCACCAACGCAGTCATTCTTCCCTATGTTTTGTATGAGTTGCGCGACAGACGCATGCAGGAACTCAAAGAAATTGCCGCCATATTTGGCGTAACTGGACAGGGAAACAAGCAGGAACAGGACACGGTTTTGCAACTGGTGCAAACACTTCAGACGCTGGTCAGCGAGCTGGGCATTCCCAATAACCTGAAAGATTTTGGCATCAAAGAAGTCGATCTGCCGCGTCTGTACGCAGATGCAATGAGCGTGACCCGTCTGCGCAACGCTTTCCCCGTCCCGGATACGTCTGCGTCATATCTGCGCATTATTGCAAATGCATGGGCTGGCGACTTTACCGACGCACCGGTCCCTGTTCTGCAGCTAGAGCAGGACAGCCAAGTGGCTTAGGCCTCCGAATAACTTGCACACGCACCCGCCTGGGTGCTGCTGCGCGTTGCCCTGCCCTTTCAAAAAATCCACACACAGTGGCGCATCACATATCGGCTGAACAGGGGCAGCCAGCGCTCCTGCTCATACCAATCGGGCCGCTCCGACAGCCGAGCCTGCCTGCGCGGGACCTCCGGCGTCTTGCAAATACGCATGCCCACCTTCATTGCGACTGTGATCGATCCGCTTGATTTTTTCAGATGAACCGGCGCGAACCGGATTATGCATTCAATGCCTGAACCAGCGCCGGCACGCCCTGTGCCCAGGCCCCTGCCGCAATGATCACGCCTATCGCCATATCACATTCATGATATATTTCTATTGCATTTCAGTGGTATATCAGTTAAATTCAATAAAAATATATTGACAAGGAGACAGGCAATGGCATCTATACCTATTACGCCATCGGATATTTCAGGCCGTATGGAACGGCTCCCAATGACAAGCTATCAAACCAAGCTATTCTGTATTATTGCGACCGCTTGGTTCTTTGATTCGATGGACCTGGGCGTCATGACTTTTATACTGGGGTCGATCAAAGCCGAGTTCGGTCTGAGCATTGCCCAGACCGGGATTGTGGCCAGCGCCAGTTTTCTTGGCATGCTGATCGGCGCCGCTGTTGCCGGCATCTTGGCCGACCGGTTTGGCCGCAAACCCGTCTTCCAGGTCAGTATGGTGTTCTGGGGCCTCGGCAGTCTGTTCTGCGGTCTATCGACCGATGTCAACATGCTGATTGCCAGTCGCATCGTTCTGGGTTTCGGCATGGGCATGGAATTTCCGGTCGGTCTGTCGATCGTATCGGAAATTGTCCCCTCCAACCGCCGCGGCAGGTATCTGGCCATCCTGGAAGGTTTCTGGCCTATCGGCTTCATCTGTTCCGGTCTGCTGAGCTATCTATTGCTGGAGCCCATCGGCTGGCGCGGTATTTTCTTTGTGCTGGCAGTCCCTGCTGTGTTCGTTTTCTATATCCGCCGTCACGTTCCTGAATCGCCACGCTGGCTGTCTGACTCCGGGCAAAGCGAAAAAGCCGACAGCGTCATGACCATCATGGAAAATCATGTGCGCAAAACGCTTAACAACAAGGAGTTGCCTCCCGTTGTCTCACTGCCGGCCGCTGCCGCGCAGCCTGCTTCGGGCAACAGCTTCTCTGAGTTGTGGAAGGGCGACTACGGACGCCGCACCCTGATGCTGTGGATCCTGTGGTTCTTTGCACTGATGGGCTATTACGGCCTGACCAGCTGGCTTGGCGCATTGCTGCAGCAGGCCGGTTACGAAGTGACCAAATCCGTGCAATACACCGTCACTATTTCACTGGCAGGCATTCCCGGCTTTATCTTCGCTTCCTGGATTATCGAAAAAATCGGCCGCAAGCCTACGTGTGTTCTGTTGCTGCTGGGCAGTGCCGTTTCGGTATACATCTACGGGCACGTGGCAAGCGTCAAGGGTGAACTTCACTATCTGATGATGTCCGGCATGTTCATGCAGTTCTGTCTTTTTGGCATGTGGTCCATTCTGTACGCCTATACCCCTGAGTTGTATCCGACCCGCATCCGTGCCACCGGCGCCGGCTTTGCTTCAGCCATTGGTCGGCTGGGCTCTTTTGTGGGTCCCTTTGCCGTCGGCATTCTTCTGCCTGTGGCAGGACAGACTGGCGTGTTTACGCTAGGTGCAGTCTCATTTGTCATCGCTGCTGTGGTTGTCATCGTACTGGGCGTGGAGACCCGTGGCCGGGCACTGGAAGACATATCCGGTTAAGGCACCGTTCACTGTTTGCAATTGAGATTTTATTTCAGGAGTAATTATTATGATGACCGAAAGGCAACGAAAATTTCGCGAACAATATCAAAGCGATATCAGTCCCTTGTATAACGGCCTGGTGCACATCGGCGTGATGTATGCGGTTGGTATAGCCGCAGTCATCTATTGCCTATCGCAACTGACAACGGCTACCTGGGAGTATTTATTGATTATTCCCGTTTTCCTGGCGGGCAACTTCGTCGAATGGGCAATGCATACCTACGTAATGCACAAGCGTATCGACGTCTTTGCCCTGCGTGCCATTTACGAAAGACATACCCGGCAACATCATCAGTATTTCACTGACAATGACATTACGATAGATTCGAGCCGCGAATTCAGGATTGTCTTTTTTCCATGGCGGGTCTTGCTCACGCTTGGCGTCGGTGGCCTGTTCCTGGGCTATCTGGCGTCGGTCATTATCAATCCCAATGCCGGTTATGTTGTTTTCCTGACAATGGTACTGCAGTATCTGGTTTATGAGACCTTCCATTACTGCTGCCACGTCCATGACAACTGGTTCGTCAGAAATGTGCCCTTTATCAATACTATCCGACGCCATCACACAGCCCATCATAATATGGGGCTGATGATGCATTACAACATGAACCTGACTTTCCCAATTGCAGACTGGTTCATGAAATCCAGCGATCTTGATCGCGGACTGCTTGGCCACCTGTTCAATGGCTACAGTGAAAAACATATCAAGGAAGAGCTCAAACCGATCATCAGAAAATATCGAAACGATGATGCCAGCGTCAGCCTGGATGGGCCCAACCTCACGTCGGAAGAGCAAAGCGTGCTGGACCGCGCAATGGCTCGTTGATCCCGGCCTGGCCGCCGATCTGCCTGTACCAGTCCAAGCGGATACGATACAGGCCGCAGCGCGGTGCGCCAGATAGATCTATACACGCCCTGTATCCGGTACCGGATACAGGGCTTTGCTATTGCGTCACCTGAACCGGCAGACCTTCACGACGCAGCACCCTGCCCGGGCGTTGTCCACTCGGTCGACCATCCTCCCACACGACCTTGCCGTTGACCAGGACCGTGCTGATGCCAATGGCAGCAGCCACAGGGTGGGCGAAGGTTGACGCCTCAGCCACCGTTTTCGCATCAAACAGTGTGACATCGGCAAACGCGCCCTGCCGAATGACGCCACGGTCGGTCAGGCCGAACTTGCCTGCAGTCAATCCAGTCATTTTATGCAGCGCCTTCTCCAGGGAAAACAGCCCCAGGCCACGGCTGTAATGGCCGAGCACCCGTGGAAAGCTTCCCCATAGTCGGGGATGGGGTTTTTCATCATGAGGCAGGCCATCGGAGCCGATCATCGTGTCATCAAACTGCAGGATGCGCTGTACGTCGGCGTCATCCATCCGATAGTAAATCGCACCGGCGGGCAACAATTTCTCGATGGCCTCTTCGGTGCTTACATTCAATCTGCTTGCGATCTGCGTCAAATCCTGCCCGGCCATCTCCGGCAGACCTTTTGACCAGGTCACCGTTACCCGTGTCGAATTGGCCACCAGCTTTGCCGACAAGATAGTAGAAGAGGCGTCGTATGGATAGCAATCAAGACAAATAGGCTGCCTGGTCATATGGTCAGCGATATACGCCAGCGTTTCGGCCGAGCGACCGTGATTCTGAACGCCAACCACTTTATGATGCGAAATAACGACGGGCACGCCAACCTGCCGTCCGATCAGGAACGACTCTTCCAGTGATTCGATGACACGATCCCCCTCATCGCGCATATGCGTGCAATAAATGCCGCCATAGCGCGCCAATGGAGCGCAAACGTCAATCACTTCCTGCGTGGGCGCAGCCACCGCGGGCGGATAGACCAGCCCAGTGGACACACCAATGGCGCCGGCCTCCATGGCTTCGACGACCAGCTCCTGCATCGCTGATATTTCGCTTTCGGTTGCCGCTCTGGTAACGTCGCCCATCGTTGCAACGCGCAAGGTCGAATGACCGACCAACATGGCGCAATTGGTGGCGGCCGGGTGGGCGCTCAGTTCGCTGACGTATTGCGCGAAACTGCGAAACCGGAACCAGCCGCCTTGCTCATCCAGCAGATTCAGCGGCGGCGTTACCGGATCAGGAATTTTCCGAGGCATTGGCGCCAGAGAAATGCCGCAATTGCCGCCAATCACGGTTGTGATTCCCTGGCTTACCTTGGGCGCCATATCCCCATCTGACAGCATCAGTCTGTCATCGTGAGTATGGGCATCGATGAACCCCGGGCAAACGATCAGGCCGCTGGCATCAATCACTTTATCTGCCGTCGCCTGCGACAAATCGCCAATGTGCGCGATGCGCTCGCCCAGGATGGCAACGTCGGCGGTAAAACGCGCGCTGCCAGTGCCGTCGACCACATCGCCATTTACAATCAAAACATCATAATGTGTGTTCATTTCTGACCTCTAAAATTTTTGGATGTCTTGGGAGAATGGACATCGCTCACGCCGGCAATTGTGCCTGATCCCCTGCTTCGGACACGGCACGAAAATTCTGGAAATCCCAGTGCCTGCCGGGTGCGGCATCGATCAGCGATCGGGTATAGGGTTGCGTTGGCGTCGTCAAGACGGTATGGGCCTTGCCCGATTCGACAATTTTTCCCTGTTGCATGACGATGATGGAATCGCAAATCTGCGCAGCAACCCGCAAGTCATGTGTAATAAACAGCACGCCGACGCCCGTGCGTTCGCGCACTTCATCCAGCAGTGCAAGTACCTGCGCCTGAACCGAGACATCGAGCGCAGACACCGCCTCGTCGGCGACCAGGATATCGGGCTCCAGCGCCAGCGCCCTGGCAATGCAGATACGCTGTCGTTGTCCGCCAGAAAATTGATGAGGATATCGCTGCAATGCATCTTTGGTCAGGCCCACAAGCTGCATCAACTCGGCCGCCCTGTCCATCGCGGTATTTTTTGACATGCCGAAATTGAGCAGTCCCTCGATGATCGAGTCGCCCACCGTAATACGCGGGTTCAGGGAGCGATAGGGATCCTGAAAGACAATCTGGATACGCTGGCGCATGGGCCGCAACTGGCTGCCCGAGAGCTGCGCAATATCCCGGCCCTTGATATGGATCTGGCCCGAACTCGGTTGCAGCAGCCTGACGATACAGCGTGCAACGGTTGATTTGCCGGAGCCGGACTCGCCCACAATCCCGACAATTTCTCCACGATTCAGGGTCAGGTTGATATTGTTGGCAGCAGTGATATGGCGTCCGGTTCCCCATAGCTTTTTTTCAGAATAGGTTTTAACCAGGCCCGACACATCCAGCACCTTTTCTCCGTTGTTCTGTTCACGCTGCTTGGGCATCAGGCTGGGTACCGAAGATACCAGCATGCGACTGTACGCATTCGCGGGGTTTCTCAGGATAGCGTCACGCGTGCCTGTTTCCATGATCTCGCCCTTGTTCATCACCACAATCCGATCGGCAATTTCTGCAACCACGCCAAAATCGTGCGTGATAAACAGCACGGCCATATTGTTTTTTATCTGAAGTTCACGGATCAGCAGCAAAATCTGTTTCTGGGTAGTGACATCCAGCGCCGTGGTCGGTTCATCGGCAATCAGCAGCCTGGGCTGCAGAATCAGCGCCATTGAAATGACGACCCGCTGCCGCTGCCCGCCAGACAACTGGTGCGGATAAGCGTCGTAGATACGTTCAGGATCGGGCATATGAACCGATTCAAGCATAAGCAGTACCGCCTGGCGACGTTGTTTTGCAGACATATTGCTATGGATCCGTAGTACCTCGTCAATTTGTCGCCCCACCTTCTGCACTGGATTGAGCGCAGTCATTGGCTCCTGGAAAATCATCGACATTCTGGTGGCCCGCAGCTCGCGCAGACGCTTCGCACTGGCTTTCAGTACGTCTTCTCCATCGAGCAGGATGCTACCGTTGCACGCTTGCAGGCTGTCCTGGCCCAGCAGGCCCATCACGGTATAGGAGGATACCGATTTGCCTGATCCCGACTCGCCCACCACACAGAGCGTTTCACCCGCAAATACATCAAAGCTGACGTTATTGACCACACGTTTTTCCGTGCTTGCGCTTGCAACACGCACCGAAAGATCGCGCACCCGCAGCACCGGTTCCGCTGCATTTTCCGTGTTTTTGATAGTGTCTTGATTCATGATTTTTTTGCCATTCTTGGATCCAGCACATCACGCAATACATCGCCCAGGATATTGACGCAGAGCAATGTCAGTGCGAGCAGGATACCGGGATATAGGATCAATCCCGGCAGCAAGCGAAAATACATGCGCCCCTCGGACATCATATTGCCCCACGATGGAATCTCCGGCGGCAGCCCGGCGCCCAGGAAACTTAAGGTCGCCTCGGTAAGAATGGCGGCAGCAAAAATATAGGTGCCCTGCACGATCAGCGGCGCCACGGTATTGGGAATCATATGGCGCCACAGAATGGTGCGCACCCGTGTACCCAGAGAAACGGCTGCCTCTACATAGGGCTCGGCACGCACCGACAGAATCACGCCACGCACCAGTCGCACCACACGCGGAATTTCGGGAATCGTAATGGCGACGAGGACCGTGGCCAGACTACCACCGGTGAGCGACACCAGGGCGATGGCCAGCAGGATGCCGGGAATGGCCATGATGCCGTCCATCACCCGCATGATGATGCCATCGGCAAATTTGAAATAACCGGCAATCACCCCGATGAACAAACCGGCGATCAGGCTCATCACAGTGGCGCCGATACCGACGATCAGGGAAACCCGGGCACCGTACAGTGCGCGTGAATAGGTATCGCGTCCGAAAGCATCGGTTCCCAGCCAGTGCGCGGACGACACTTTGGCCAGTCTTTCAGCCGGATTGATGGCCACCGGGTCTATGGTGCCAAGTAAGGGCGCGCATACGGCCACAAAAATGATAAGCACGAACATTACAAATGCAATCAGGACCGGAATACTGCCAAGCGCCGCGCGCAGCTGGCCGGGCAAAGTCGAATAATGTTCCGCAACTGGCTGCCCTGGGGCCGAAACCGGCAGCGTTTCTGAAGAGAGTGGGATAGTCATGGTAGTCCTTCAATAACGGATTCTTGGATCGAAAACCGTATACAGCAGATCGACAATCAGATTGATCAGGATATACACGATTGAAAAAAGCAGTATCAGTCCCTGGATAACCGGATAGTCACGCGCGAGCACCGCTTCGACAACCAGCCGCCCCAGGCCCGGCAGATTGAAGACCGATTCGGTAACCACAACGCCGCTGATCAGGGAGGCAATACCTATACCGATGACCGTAACAATGGGTACGGCAGCGTTGCGCAAGGCGTGCCGCATCAGGACCGATTTTTCTTTCAGGCCCTTGGCGCGCGCGGTGCGGATATAGTCTTCGCCCATGACTTCGATAATACTGCTGCGTGTGATTCGGGCGATCAGTGCCACGTAAATAGCGCTCAGCGCCAGGGTGGGCAGAATCAATCGCTGCGCAAAAGGCAGCAGCCCTGCCGACAGCGGTTTGTAACCCTGTACCGGCAGCCAGTCCAGCTGTATGGCGAAAAAATAGATCAGTAAATAGCCAACCACAAAGGTGGGAATCGAAAACCCCAGCACAGACAGGCTCATGATCAGGCGATCCAGCAGTTTGCCTTGCCGCCAAGCGGCAATGACGCCCAACGGAATGGCAATGATTACCGTCAGCACGATGGTTGACACAGCCAGCGCCAGCGTTGGCCCCATACGCCCGACAATCATCTGCAGCACCGGTGTGCCCGACAACAGCGAGACGCCAAGGTCTCCCTGAAGCAGACGAGTGACCCAGACAATAAATTGCGTATAAATTGGTTGATCCAGCCCCATGGCCTGGCGGATTTGCTCAAGCTGAGCCGCAGTTGCATCATCTCCGGCAATAATGGCAGCAGGATCTCCCGGTGTCAGACGAAGAATGGCGAAGATGACGACAGCAACCATCATGATGACCGGTAGTGTTGCCAGAAGCCGACGGGCGATATAAGTAATCATGGCTGACTCACTTATCCGATTTTTTCAGGTTCCAGAACACGGTTACCGGCGACTGCAAGACACCGGACAGCTTGGTACTGTACGCGGCAGGGATGAGAAATTGTCCCAGTGGCGCAACCACGCCTTCGTCGATCACCAGCTTTTGCAGCTGGGCGGTAATTTTCTTGCGCTCGGCATCATCTTTGGCTCGTGCAAATTCAAGTCGCAACGATTCGATTTGCGGCACATCCGGCCAGCCGGCCCAGGCTTTTTTTCCGTTTGAAGCAATCGTCGTATTACCAAACGGATCACCGCTGGTCGCCAGAATGCTGTATGTGGAAAAAATATTCCATCCGCCTTCGGCGGGCGATTTCTGATTGCTTTGCTGAGTGGCGACCGTCTGCCAATCCATGGTCTTCATATCAACCTTGAAACCGGCCTTGCGCAAGGCATCGCCGATCACGACCGGTTGCGCAGACAGCATGGCAATATCAGTCGGCTGCAAAATCACAACCGGCGTACCATCATAATTGGCCTGCTTGAGCAGCGCCTGCGCTTTCTCTATGTTAGCCGGCACAACGATCTCTTTGCCATAGTCATTTTCATATGGATTGCCACATCCGAAAACAGCCGCGCACGGTTTGTAGTATTGCGGGTTGCCAACCAGCGCCTTAAGGACATTTTCCTGCCCGACCGCGTACATCGCGGCCTGGCGGATCAGCCGGTTATTGAATGGCGCATGCAAGTGATTGAACCGGAAGTACGTCCAGGCGCCCAGCTTGTCCAGCACCTCGACCTTGATATTTTCCTGGTCCTGAACCATGGGCAGCAGATCAAATGGCACTTGCTGGATGAAATCAATTTCGTCGTTCATCAATGCATTGATGGGTGTCATCTGGTCCGGCATGGCGACCCATTGCACGCGGTCAACATTGACCACCTTGCCGCCGGCCGTCCAGCTAGCCGGTTCGCTGCGCGGCACATAGTCATTATTTCGTTCGTATACAACCCGCAGCCCGGGCCTGAACTCGGACTGGACAAACTTGAACGGTCCGGACCCGATGTATTCGGTAATCGGTTTGGATGACGGTGTTTCGGCAATGCGTTTTGGCATCATGAACGCAGGGCGCGAACTGAGCTTGCCCAGACCCGATAGCAATAATGTGGTGGGTTCCTTCAGGCTGATTTCAAATACCTTGCTGTCGACGACCTTGATATCGGCCACCATCGTCATCAATACCTGGCCGGTAGAGTCCTTTTCGGCCCAGCGCTTGATGGAGGCGACACAGTCCTCTGAAGTAACCGGTGCGCCGTCGTGCCATTTGAGACCTTCGCGCAGGGTAAAGGTGTAGGACTTGCCATCGGCAGATACCTTCCAGTCGGCCATTTGCGGTTGCATCTTGAAGCTGGCGTCGGTGCCCACCAAAGTGTCGTAAATCATGTAGCCATGGTCGCGTGTCATGAATGCGGTACTGATGACCGGATCCATGACACGCAGTCCTGATTGCATCACTGCTGTGACGGTTTGTGCCTGAACGGCCGGCACGCACGACAAGGCGGCAGCCAGTGCCATACCCAGTGCCATATTCCTCAAAGCGGTCAATTGCTTGGTCTTGTGCATCATGGTATTTCTCCTGTACTCGATATAAGGGGCTGGCGCACTTGACGCATGGTCAACTGTAGCCAGTACACGTGCTACTGCATCCTGCATTAAGGAGCGAAAAGGTTGTCTGCAACCGTTGTGGGAACGCCTGAAAGCCGATTTGCAAGCAAGGCGGCGCTGCCTGCTGCAAGCGTAAAGCCAAGCGCACCCTGGCCTGCATTGATCCAGAGGTTTCTTAACGGCGTCTGGCCAATCAAGGGTTTGCTGTCCGGGCGCGCGGGACGCAACCCCGCCCATGCCACGGGTTCGTCAGCTGGATGCAGCGCCGGCAAATAGTGCTCGACCGCCCGCTTGAGACTGGCGATACGCCTGGGATGAATGCTGTTCGAACTGTCGCCAATGTCTACCATACCCGCAACGCGCAAGCGGTTACCCAGGCGCGCGTAGACGACTTTGTTATGCACGTCGCTGACACTGACGCGAGGAGCCTCGCTTTGCGATGTCAATTCGTAAGTGAGGCTGTATCCCTTGAGCGGATAAATAAGGGGATTGAAACCGGCCTGGCGGGCCAATACCTGCGCGCCAATACCATTGGCAATGACATAGGCGTCTGCCGTCATATCGCCAGCCTGCGTCTGCAACCGCGTAACACGACCGTCTTGGTGATGCAGGCGCATGACAGGCGTGTTATAAAAAAATTCAACTTTCTGCGGCCCCTGGCGCAATTTGCGTTCCAGTTCGCAGCACAGCTTCAGGCAATCGCCGGCATCTTCACTACGGGTGAAAATACCGCCGGCAATCTGCTCCCGAATGCCGCGCAATGCCGGCTCCAATTCCAGGCAACGCTTGCGGTCCAGTGCTACTTGCGTGGAACCCAGCGCTGCCTGATAGTCCATCTGTTTTCTGGCAGCCGCATAGGAGGCGGCATCCTGATACACCAGCAGCTTTCCGGAACTGCTGAAGTCAAACGACAACATTTCATCTGCAATGAGTTGGTGCACCATTTGCCTGCTGTACAAGCCCAGCGCCAGCAGTTCTGCGCTCGTCTGCCGGCTTTTTTCATTGCGGCAGGCTGCCAGAAATGCCATGGCCCAGCGCCATTGCTGCGGATCGGCGCGCAACCGCAATGACAAGGGTGATTGGGCACTAAGCAACCATGCGGGCAATTTGGGCAGAACCGCGGGTTCGGCCAGCGGCGCCACAAAGCTGTAGCTCAATTGGGCGCCATTGGCCTTGCTGGTCATCTGCCCTGGGCCTGCGCAGGCATCAACAACCGTGACCTGATGCCCCATTTTTGACAGATAATAGGCGCTGGTCATGCCTATAATACCGGCGCCGATCACAATAATATGCATGCTGGCTCCCGCATCATTGGCTTAACATTGCGCGCGCACGCAATTGATCGATCGTTGCCGATGCAGATATATATTGCAAACTGGTGCGGACCGAAATCACGGCTGGCCCCTCTGCGGCAAACGCGGTGCGCAGCGCCGCATCAATCTGCGAACTGTCATCAACGCGAATACCCAGCGCGCCGAAATTGCGCGCCAGTGCGGCAAAATCCGGATTGCGAAGATCCGTTGCGCTCACCCGTTGCGGAAAATGCTTTTCCTGATGCATGCGGATCGTGCCATAGGCGCCGTTATCGGAGATCACCAGTATCGGACGCGCGCCATACTGGATGGCAGTGGCCAGTTCGTTGCCTGTCATCAGAAACCCGCCGTCGCCTACAAAGCAGACGACCTGTCGGTCCGGATAGCGCAAACTGGCCGCAACGGCAGCCGGCACCCCGTAGCCCATGGCGCCCGAAGAGGGTGCAACCATTTGCCTGCCACCGCCGAAACGCAACAGGCGCTGGACCCACCCGCCAAAATTGCCGGCATCAATCGTAATAATGGCGTCATCGGCCAGCAAACGATCGGCCGCCTGCACCACACTCGAGAACACGACGCCGTCTTCGGCATCGGCGGGCCCGTCCCAGTCTGTCAGCGATTGCGCCACCTGGTGCAGTTGCTTGCTCCATACCTGATGATCGGGATCTATTGCCGCCGGAGCAAAGTCGCACAGATCAACAAGAAACGCGGCAGGATCGGCCACCAGCCCCAGATCTGTCCGGCGCAACGCACCTAATGCGCACGCGTCCGGCCAGACATGGATCAAGGGCTGCGCCGGATGCGGCGCGGCGGGAAAACAGTAACCTTGAGTGGTCACATCACCCAGGCGGGTGCCAACAGCAATGACCAGATCGGCCTGGGCAACCGCCTGCGCCAGCGCTGCCGGCGCGCCATAGGCCAGGTGCCCGGCAAACAGCGGATGATCGTTGGCAAGCAAATCGGCATGCCTGACCGCTGTTGCTACCGGAACACCAAAAGCTTCTGCCATGCACTGCAGCGCAGTCTGCCCTGTCTCGTTTTTAAGCAGTCCGCCGGCAATAATCAGTGGCCGGCGCGCCAGCTCAATCATGCTGGCCACACGCTTGAGCGATGTGTCCGACGCCCCGGCTGCCGGCAAAGGAAGACGATACGCCCTTTCGGTGTCGACCATATCTTCCAGCATATCCTCTGGCAACGCAACGACAACCGGCCCCGGTGTGCCGCTGCACGCATAATGGAACGCCGTTGCAACGCACTCGGCCAGCCGTTGCGCGTCATTGATCTCGACAACCCATTTGGCCATGCTGCCGAACACGTGCCCGTAGTCCACCTCCTGGAAGGCTGCCATATGACGGTGCGCCCGTTCGACCTGACCGATAAAAAGCACCAGCGGCACTGCATCCTGCTGCGCCGTGTGCACGGCAATCGCCGCGTTCATTGCACCCGGCCCACGACTGACCAGCGCGATACCTGCTCGCCCGGTAAGGCGCGCGTCGGCCACGGCCATGAAACCGGCGCCCCCTTCGTGACGACAGGTCACCACGTCAATCCCCGCATGATCCGAGAGTGCATCCAGCGCACTCAAATAGCTTTCCCCGGGCACACAAAAGACCCGTTCTACCTCATGCGCACTTAACACTTCGATCAATACATCCGCTGCTCTTCTCTTCATTGTCTGCTTCCGTCAAAATATCCTTTGCCCTTGACCTGCTCAAGATCGGCCAATGCCTGTGTTCGCAGATTTTCAGGAAAGCCGGCGTCAATGATCTGCTCAAGCGATGCATATAGCCGCTGCCAGCCCGCATTCGTGCGTAACGACACACCCAGGAAATGGCTTTCGGTCCTGGATCGCAACATCATGTACAGCACCCCCGCCAGCATGATACTCACCACTGCCGGCACGTCCAGTTCCTGCGTCAACCCGTCTACCCGATCAATGAACGATCTTGCCGCCTTCTCGCGGCGCTGCGCCAGTTGTTCGGTTACCTCGTTCAATTCAATCAGCTCCCAACGCCGGATTTCCCGCAGGCTCTCGCTGCCTGCGAGCGCCTCGATCTGGGCATGCAACATCGACAGAATCAAGGCGGCAGGCGTCTGCTGGCTGGACTCTTCATCCTTGATCAGGCCAGCGCGTGCCGTCCAGAAATCCTGTCCCTGCATCCAGGCAAGCAACAATCCCGGCATACCATCAAAGTAGCGATAGATGAGCTCCTTGCTCACGCCAGCCCGTTTGGCAACGGCGTTAACGCCTACGCCCACCATCCCCGTCTCATTGATCTGTTCTTCCAGCGCATTCAAAAGCTTTTTCTCGGTGTTTTCACGACGCGACATGCACTGCCCTTCTCATGACGACCATAGCCGAGACGGGGTCCAGACTGCGAACAACGCAGCCATCCTGCACCTGCCCGATCAGCTCGCTGACCACATGCCCGACCAGGCGGGCGCCCTGCCAGACTGGTGTTCCGAGATAGACTGCAGTAAAACGACCTGACATCTGCGACATCTGCACAGCAGCCGTTTCAATCAGCGCGATGTTCCCGTCGACATCCAGCTGGATCCGATCGCTTTGTGCCGTTCGCAGTTCAACACCCTGCGGCAGCGACAAGAACTGATATGCGCTGGTGTCACCACCCAGGCAACTCCAAGCCAGACTGCCAACGGCATCTGCTGTATCACGCATGAAATAAATCGAGTTGTGCAGTATCGCCAGGCGCCTGTCCCCTTCACTGCGGTGAAAGCTGCCAAGATCTGCTCTTGAGGCGACTCGCTGGCTGTTGCCCCAACCAATACGGCCCTGGGCATCAACGGCAATGAGTCCGGCGTCGCTTTGGCCATTGGCATGCAGAACGGCGTCTACAGCATGTTGTGGCATTTCCCCGCTGGCCAGTCGCCGCAACACTGCACGATTCAAGGGCTCGCCGTCGCTTCCCGCCCGATTGGGCAAGCGATGACCGGATACCAGGCCGATGCCATCGAAGCCGGGCAGAAACTGCTGCAGCGGCTCGGGCCTGTCGGGCCCGCTGGAAATCGCTGTCGCACGTGTGGCCTGCAGCCATTGGTCCGGAATGGCCAATTTTGCGGCTCCACCCCTCTGGGTCACGCAGTGGCCTACTTTGCCATCGTGCAACATGGCTGCAAATACGGCAAAGCCGCCAATGGCGCCTCTTCCCAGCAATTCTGCCGCAAGCACCGCTGCACGTACTGATTCTCCCGCATTGGCGCCGCTGGCGGCTATTCCAATTGTCATAAAAAATCCATTGCAAAGTTCATTGAGCGACAAAACAGATGCGTCATGCCAAATGTGACCGGGTGGTCATATTTGAATGCTAACACCATGACATTCGAAATAACAAGCGTAATTTTCTAGGGAATACCCGAATTATGAGCGTTATGCCGGTCGGCGTCGGGCGATAAAAAAAGAGCGCTGAGCGGCGCCGAAAACGTTCACAATCGGACCAACGCAGCGATGCAGTTCTGATGAGTCGATTGACTGTGACACTTTTTTTTTCGAGAAAACAGGGTCGATCATGACCGGCGGCGACAGAAAACCAGCATCGAATATGCCAAAAATTCGTCTTTTTATATCGATATGCTGCGGGAGCCTCGCATTTGGCGCCAGCACGGGCTCATGGAAATGATCAATAAGACGGCGGCGTCACCGCACTGATGATAATGGCCTTGGTTTTTCCTGCATTGCGAAACGTGTGTGGCTCATTACTGTCAAAATAATATCCATCTCCGGCACCCAGTATCTGTGTCTGGTCGCCGACAGTAACCTCTACTTCGCCCTGCACGACAACGCCTGCCTCCTGCGCTTCGTGAGACAGTGCCAGCCCGGAATCAGCGCCCACCTCATAAACCTCATAGAGCATCAAAATCGATCGATTCGGGTGGTTGACGCCGATCATTCGATACGAGAGTTTGTTTTTATCGCCTATTTCAACAAAGTCATCATGCCGATAAAACGGTGAGACGGGTCTTGTCGTGTGCCCCGACGTGAAAAAGCTGTCGAGCGTCGTGCCAAGGGAGTCAAGAATGGCAGCCAGCGTATCAACAGAGGGGCTTGTTTTATCTCGTTCTATAAGTGAAATCGTGGCATGAGCAATGCCGGATCGTTTTGCCAAATCCCGAACGCTCAACCTGCGGCGCAAACGAAGTTGCTTTATGTGCGTTCCTATTTTCGGCATATGGTATACACTCTCGAACCTGTTTATTGTAGGTCTACGGACTCCAGAAAAGGCAGTTCAATAGGGTCCAGCGGATAGATTGGCCGGCATTTTTCAAAAGGCAATTGTTCGGGGTGAAAGCCCGACAATCCGGGCGTTTCAACAATATGACAGTCGCCATAGTCCTCAAATGCCATTTTGAAATGATAACCTGACTTTACAATAATTACGTCAGTATTATCCAAAGAAATGCCTGCATCCAGATAGCATCCCGGATCCTGGGACATGACAGCATCATGTGTGACCAGCAGCGTATAGCGGGCCTGTTCAATGACCGCGAAGGGTCCCAGTCTGAGCTTGGCGCCTTTCATGAACGTGCCCCTGTTACGAAATACCCCGTTGCCCAGGCGGGTGATTTTACCGAACACATCCATTGCGCTCAATCCTGGTGTATTCCCCCCCCCGAGCGATAGCGAAATGGTGGCGCCCTCCATCGCCTTCAGGCATTGCTCATATGCCGCCGGATCAGTAACAATAGCCGTGATATGACGCTCGCTATACTGCAGGCACTCATTGAAGGCATAGATGGAATCGCCGGGCGCTCCAGCAAGAACTCTATCCCCAAAATCCCCGATTATTAGACGCGGCTGCGTTCCACTGAAAGTTTGCAGCAAGTCTCTGACGGAAGGCAACTGATGGATAAACTGATGCCGACAACCCCAGAACTCGGTTGCCGCCGTCAGACTCAGTGCTTTTGCAGCAGCAACCCCATTCTCATTTTTCGCATATACAATAACGGCCTGCCCGACATCTGTTCCGTCAATGAATGGATTGACATTGAAAATGGAATAATCAAGCAAATTGCCGTCAGACGCTATGGCAGACTGCATTTTATGATGCAGCTTTGCCAAGGGGCCGTTGGTCGTTTCGTCATTACCTCCCAGCAACATGGGAAGAAAGACGCCAAACCCCTGCGGCTCGATCCGGCGCGACAACATACTGCCCAGGACCTGCGCCACCCGCTCTCCTGTTTGAGCCGCATCCGCATGGGGATTAGTCTTGTATGCGGTGCCAAAATTGAGCAGCCTGAACAATTTTTCAGTCGCATGCGCGTGAAGATCAAAGCCTGCGACAATGGGTATCCGGTACCCAGTTATGTCGCGGATCGATGACACAAGATCTTCTTCTACACTATCGCATGACGCCGATTGGGTGCATCCGTGTAAATCGAGTGCGATAGCGTCATAGCGACTGGATCGCGCTGCCGCAAGGATGCGTTCTTTTATAAACGCATATGCCGCATCCTGTACAACTCCGCCACAACGTGCGCGCGCTGCGAATGCCGGCACTACTACGTGTCCAAGGGCTGTCAGTTCCCGGATAATACCGCCAAGCACCGAATCAGATTTTTCATTCTTCTCAATCATGTCCACACCTTCTTCAATCTCAAACGAGGTTAAAGGCGTGTGTACCGGCGAGAACCCATGCGTTTCCTGAAAAAGCTGAGCAACCAATATCCGATGTGATGTGTGCATATTCTGAAAACCCTGTGGCACCGCCCCTGTTAGTCAAATTGTATTTTTGCTGCCTTGGCGGTTTTTCTCTGCTTGTCCACTTCAAGCTTGATCTCCTGTGCGAACGCTTCGGGCGTGTTGCCGACTGGCTCGGCAGAAAACCCCTTGAGTTTTTCCAGAACTGCCGGTTGCGCAAGCACCTTCTTGACCGTTTCCTGTATTTTGAGTGTTATCTCTTTGGGCATGTTTGCCGGCCCGATAAGGCCGAAAAATGACGAATCATTTACCACCTCCATGCCCAACTCTTTAAAGGTCGGAGTATCAGGTAGCGTTGGCACTCTCTCAGGATAAGCGACAGCCAACGCAAGTAATTGCTTGGATTTAATAAAAGGAAGCGAAGAAGGTAAATTATCAAAAACGGCCGAAACCTGCCCGCCCAAAGCATCCTGTAAAGCGGGCGCCGAACCCTGATATGGCACAGCATTGAGTTTCGTTTTGTTCACAAGATTGAACAGTTCGCCCATCATATGCGCTTCAGATCCATTGCCTGCATGTCCATAAAAATACTTGCCCTGATCCTTTTTGACTACATCCAGGAAATCAGCCATATTATTGACCTGAAGATTCGGACTGACCACGAGCACATTGGGCACCGAAACCAGTCTGGTAATGGCTGTCAGGTCTTTCAACGGATCAAAACTCACATTCTTGTAGACCACTGGCGTAATTGCAGTGGAGCTTACCGTTGCTATACCCAAAGTATAGCCATCGTTCTTTGCACGCGCCAGATATTCCGTGCCTATTTTTCCTGCGGCACCCGTTCGGTTTTCTACGATGACCGGCTGTCCGAGTTCCTTTGCCAGCGGCTCGGAAAGCACCCTTGCCATAACGTCGGTGGTACCACCGGTAGCAAACGGCACGACAATCTTGATCGGCTTAACCGGGTAGGCGGTGGACGCCGATACTGTCATCGTCGTACAAGCCAGGATGGTCAATACGAGATTTGAAGCTATATACTTTTTTACCGGGTTCATTACAGTGTCCTCGTTTTACAGGAATCAATAGAGTTATACGAGCGCATAACTATCCAGGATGTCGTCGTAACCGATATTCGGCCGCTTTCCTGTGCCCTTCCATTCCTTCCGTTTGGCTTTGTCTGATCGCAGGAGGTGCCACACTTTCTATACCACTTTGCTCCATCCATTGGTGGGTACAGACTTTGACGTATGAGCCTACCCACAAGCCACCGGTATATCTTCCGGCACGCATTGTCGGCAACGTGTGGTTGGTCCCGCAACACTTATCGGAATAGACAACACTCGCATTTTCTCCGATAAAAAGCGAACCGTAATTTCGGAGTTGTTTGGCTGTTTCATGTGGTGCTCTGGTATGTATTTGCAAATGCTCTGCGGCTACATAATCGGAATAGGCGTGCATGGCATTCTCATTCGGACACAATACGATCTCCCCAAAATCGCTCCATGCTTTACTGGCTACGTCAGCCGTTGCAAGCGCCTGCATTTGTATATTGACCTGCGACAAGGTATTTTGGGCAAGGTTTTTACTCGTGGTGATCAGACCAACTCGTGTATGTACATCATGCTCTGCCTGGGCAAGCAGATCACATGCGACCATTGCCGGGTCTGCCGTTTCGTCTGCCACAATGAATATTTCACTTGGCCCTGCGAGTTGGTCAATCCCAACCTGTCCGAACACCTGCCGCTTGGCCTCGTTAACAAATGCATTGCCAGGCCCAACGATTTTGTCGACCGCCGGTACGCTATCGGTACCATAGGCCATCGCAGCAATCGCTTGTGCACCGCCGATACGAAATATTCGGTCTGCTCCTGCCAGATGGCAACCGGCGATCATGGCCTGATGGGCGCCCGGCGGCAGGCAAGCAATTACCTCGTCACATCCGGCCACCTTGGCAGGCACGATTGTCATCACTGGCGCCGATAAAATCGGGTACCGGCCCCCAGGCACATATGCACCAATGCGTTCAATTGGAATAATTTTGTGTCCCAGATGAACGCCTGGCAAATTCTCCACTTCAAGCGGCAGCATGGTTGCAAGTTGCGCCTGCGCAAATTTTCTGACTTGCTCAATCGCAAACAAGGTATCTTCGCGCGTCTGCTGGTCAAGATTATTGACAGCCTCATGCTTCTCGTCGGCAGTCACTTCCAGTTCAATGTCGAACGCGTTATCAAATTTCTCTGAAAACTGCCGTACAGCGGCATCCCCGTTCTTACGTACGGCATTGATAATTTCCTTTACTGTCCCCTCAATTGATTCAAGGGTATTCTGTTGGTGCGCGGCGGGTTTCTTAATAAACTCAACGCGCTTAAAAATAACTTCACTCATCATAAGTCCTGTGTGCATCGGGAATAGGGAAATTCTATACACTCACAGATTCAAATCATAGGCAGCGTTGAGTCCATGGTTAGTTTTATATCCGTCCATTCGAACTTCTTCAGCAAAACCATCATGCATTCTCCTGCAACATCCGGTTAGAGAGAACTTGATTGCTCGAAAAATCGTTCAATATTCTATCCAAACACAGAACATTGCAATTTTCGTGAGTATTAAAGCGATGCATGTGCTCATCCAGAAGTGGCTTGATTCGCTTGACTGCCTGGAGTAATGCGCCAAGCCTCGCATATTATCTTTAAATACCCGAAATGATGTCTATTTACGTCAATATGACGCCAAAGCCTTGCGCCATCGGCAAATGCCAGTTGTAATTGACCGATCAAGCAAACCGCAAGGGTCCGGCCAATGTTACAGCGCATCGTTTTTGTTTTTTTGCTCTTTTTCTCTGCCCCTGCCCTCGCTGCGTGCGATAGCCCCGTCAAATTCGCCGCGCTAACTTGGGAAAGTGGTCAATTTACCAGCGCCGTATTGCGCCTGATCGCAGAACGCGGCTACCAGTGCAAGACCACGGAGGTTCCCGGTTCGGGCCCTGCCCAGGAAAATGCCCTGTCACAAAATGACATTCAGGTGATTGGCGAAGTCTGGGTCGGGCGCTCCGAAGTCATGAACAAGGCACTGCAAGAGAACAAGGCCGCCATGGTGGGCGACACGCTCAAAGGCGGAGCCCAGCAGGGCTGGTACGTGCCCGAGTATGTCTGGGAGAAAAATCCGCAACTGCGTTCCTACAAGGATCTTGAGCGGTTCTCAGACTTGTTTCTGGATTCAGCAAGCGGCCCCAAGCCACGCTTCATGAACTGTCCGTCTGGCTGGACATGCGAGATATTCAATACCCGCCTGTTGCGCACGACCGGCCTGGACAAGACATTCGCTAATGTTCACCCCGGTACGGGCGCAGCACTGGATGCGGAAATTTCCTCGGCCTATGAACAGAAGAAGCCCCTGCTCTTTTATTACTGGCAGCCGACGGGGCTGATGGCCAAGTACACATTCAAGGCGCTGGAATTTCCAGAAAATGAATCGGAATGCTGGAGCAGCCTGCTGCAAAAAGACGGTGACAAAAACTGTGTCACCGGTTTTCCGGTATCCAATCTGTCGATTGCCGTGTCCACGCCGTTCAAGGAGCAACATCCGGATCTGATGCAGTTCTTTGAAAAAATCCAGTTCACTGCCGATCAGTTGAACGGCGCCATTTTGCAGATGACCGAAAGCAAACGCGATGGCACCCGACAGGCAGAACAATTCATCAAGGAACATCCCGAAGTCTGGCAAGCGTGGGTCAGCCCCGAAGCGGCATCCCGGCTGCAGGCATGGACTGGGCAAACGGCAGCGACAAGCAGCATTTTCCCTGACTGGTCTATCCAGGACAAACTCAATAGCGGCCTCAAGTCGGTTGTGGGAACCTATGGCGAATCGTTTCGGCAGGTCAGTGGATTCCTTACCCGCTACTTGTTAAGTCCGACGGTGCAGACGCTGGCGGCGATTCCGGCATGGCTGATGATTCTGCTCACGGCAGCATTGGCCTGGCACAGCACACGCTCAATCATTTTTGCGGTGGCGTGTGCTATCGGGCTTTACGTGATTGGCGCCTTTGGCTTGTGGACTGCATTGCTGCAGACGCTGGCGCTATTGATTTGCGCAGTCATTATTACAGTGGTCATCGGGATACCCATAGGAATTTTTGTTGCGGCCCGCCCGCGCGTATATCGTGTGCTGCAACCGGTGCTCGATGTGATGCAGACCATGCCAAGCTTTGTCTATCTCATTCCGGTGCTGATGCTTTTTGGCCTGGGAAATGTTCCCGCGCTTTTCGCCACGGTGATTTACGCCATCGCACCGCTGATCCGGCTGACCGCATTGGGCATTTTGCAGATCAGTCGCGAAATGCACGAAACCGGAACGGCATTTGGCACCAACCGCTGGCAAATGCTGCGCTGGGTCATTCTGCCGCTGGCCAAGCCCAGCATCATGGCCGGCATCAACCAGGCGATCATGATGTCGCTCTCAATGGTCGTGCTGGCCTCCATGATCGGCGCGCCAGGCCTTGGCGAGCGGGTGCTGGAAGCGGTGCAGACGCTGAATGTCGGCCAGGGAGTGCAGGCGGGCAGCGCAATTGTGATTCTGGCTGTGATTATTGATCGCATCACCCAGGCCTACGGCAACCGCAGGAGAACACGATGAATACAGAGGCAATTGACACTACCGCGGGCGCGGTGCCAACCGGCGCCGGTAGCCCGGGAATAGACGAACATTTCATTCGTCTTCAGAATATCAACAAGGTGTTCGGCAGTCGCCACAGCAAGGCCATGAAGTTGCTGCATCAGGGATCGGACAATGAAGAAATTACCGCTGAAACCGGCTGCCATGTCGCGTTGAGAAATATCAATCTGGACATTCCGTCCAATGGGATTTATTGCATCATGGGCTTGTCGGGCTCAGGCAAATCCACCCTGCTGCGCCATATCAATAGACTGATCGATCCGGACACCGGTACTGTCCAAATCCAGGACGTGGATGTGACCGCCCTGTCGATTCCCGATCTGCAGAAGTTTCGCCAAAAGCGCATCGCCATGGTCTTTCAGCACTTTGGCCTGTTGCCGCATTTTACCGTGCAGCAAAATGCCGAATTTGCCCTGCGCGTGCGCGGCGTACCCAAGCCCGAGCGCGCAGAACAGGCGCGCTACTGGCTTAACGAAATGGAACTGTCGGGCTACGAGGCACATTATTACGATGAACTCTCCGGCGGCATGCGACAACGGGTCGGCCTGGCGCGCGCACTGGCGGCCGGCACCGATATCCTGCTGATGGACGAGCCCTTTTCCGCACTTGACCCGCTGATCAGGCGCAAGTTGCAGACACTGCTACTGGATTTGCAGGATCGGCTGAACAAGACAATTGTGTTTATTACCCATGATGTGGAGGAAGCCCGGACACTGGGCGGCACCGTTGCCCTGCTCAACCAGGGCTGCCTGATTCAACAAGGTAGCCTCGAGCAAATGGCGGCAAATCCGGCCGATGAATATGTAGCCAGCTTTTTGACGTCCACGGCCGAGGCATCATGAGCGTTTCCAGAGACTTTCTGGAGTATGTGTTGGATCTGCTCGCGCCGCTGGGGCCGATTACCACACGCAGAATGTTTGGTAGTGTCGGGCTGTATCTTGACGGGCGGATGTTTGCCATCGTCAGCGGCGAGAACCGATTCTATGTCAAGTCGGATAGTCAGACACAGGCACAGTTCGACAAAGCGGACTGTCTACCATTGACCTATACCACGAAAAAAACAAACGGAGACAGCAAGACGATCGCGCTTTCGTTTCATGCGCCGCCCGAATCAGTCCTGGATGATCGTCAACAAATGCTGGAATGGGCGCAGCTTGGCGTAGAGGCGGCCGCGCGTGTGCCGGAAAAGAAACAGCGCAAACCGTCAGCAGGCTCGCCGGCCGATTTATACCGGCGTCGCAGGTGACCGCAACTGACATAAGCGGGCACTGCTCGGGACCGCCCACGGCCCTTAAACAGCGCATCAACATCAATACAGCACTTCCGGCAACCACAGACCTATTTTTGGGAAAGCATACAATAAAATCAGGGCCACTATCTGTATGCCCATAAAAGGCAACATACCCATGAATATCTGGTTCAGCGTCACGTGCGACGGCGCAACGCCTTTCAGATAAAATGCCGACATGGCCACGGGTGGCGAAAGAAATGCAGTCTGCAGGTTCAGCGCAACCAGAATACCGAAAAACAGCGGATCAATATTGTAATGCGCAAGCAACGGCAGAAATATCGGCATGAAAATAACGATAATTTCTGTCCACTCCAGCGGCCAGCCCAGTAAAAAAATCACAATCTGCGCAAGTATCATGAACTCCAGTGGCGTCAGGTCCATGGACACGACCCAGTCATTGATGATTTGCTGTCCGCCCAGCAAGGCAAAGGCGGCAGAGAAAATACTGGAGCCGACAAAAAGCCAGCACACCATCGCACTGGTTCTTGCCGCCAGATACACCGACTCCTTGAGCATCGGCATATTCAGCCGTCGGTAGCACAGGGCCAGCAGGATGCCGCCAAAAGCCCCCATGGCCGCGGCTTCCGAGGGTGTGGCAAAACCAAAGACGATACTGCCCAGCACCGCCAGAATCATAAATGCCAGCGGGAAAAACGACGCCAGCAGCATTTTGAAAACTTCGAGCCGGGCAAAGGTGAACCATGCATAGAACGCGATCATCAGCGCCAGCCCAACGGCAAACACAATCCAGAAGGTTGGCGATACACTTGGCGCGTCTGCCTCGGGCACCGTAGATGCAGCTGCTGCATTCTGTTCAGACTGAGATGGTGTGGCGCCTGGCGGCTCCGCTACCGTGCCAGGGGGTTCGGAAACGCCTGCCGGCGGTTCAGCCAATGCGGCACCGGGCGGCTCGGCAAGAGACCCTGGTGGCTCGGCCAGCCCCGCACCTGCTGGCTCCTGCAACGAACCGGCATACTGCACCGTTGACGGCGCATTGAGCGATCCCAGTTCTGTCAGCGTGCTTGCCTGTTGCGTGGTGGGCATTGAAAGGTTGTAGCTAAGCCCGATCACGCAGGCGAACATAATGGCGGGAATCAGGGTGATGAACAATTGCTTTACTATCACATAGACCGAAATGCTGCTATTGCGCTCGCCCTTAAGCGCACGCAACAAGCCGGGGAGTGCCTTGTTACTGATGCTGTTTTTGATGTTGGCAGCAAACTCAGGTAACGGAATTCGTCGCTCTTCCTCCGACAATGGCGGCGCCCAGGATGGCTTGAGTTTTGCCACCAGAATAATATACAAAACGTACATGCCGGCAAGCAACAGACCAGGAAAGAATGCCGCCGCATACAATTTAACGACCGATACACCCGCCACGGCGCCATACACAATCAACAATACCGAAGGCGGGATCATGATTCCCAGGCAGCCGCCTGCTGTAATCACACCCGCCGACAGTTTGACGTCATAGCCTGCCTTGAGCATCGCCGGCAACGCCAGCAGGCCCATGAGCGTGACCACGGCACCAACGATACCGGTGGCGGTCGCAAACACCGCGCAAGTAATCACGGTTGCCACGGCGAGCGACCCGGGAATTCTGGCCATCACCAGATGCAGACTTTTGAAAAGTTTTTCGATCAGGTTCGCGCGTTCAACCAGATAACCCATAAAGATGAACAGCGGAACGGCGATCAGTACATCATTTGTCATGACGGCGTAAGTGCGCAACACCATCAGATCCAGTGTTTGCTCTATGGCAAGCTTGGGACCCATTGCGCGATAGGCAAACAGCGTGAATATGACGCCCATGCCCATCAGCGTAAATGCGGTGGGAAAACCAAGCATGATGGTGACCACAATCAGCGCCAGCATCAACAGGCCCAGGTGGCCATTGGTAATATCCGCTGGGGCCGGCATGAGTATAATCAGAGCCGCCACAATCGCAATCAGTATACTGATACCGAACCAGGCCTCTTTTTTCATGCTTTATCCCCTTGCTTTGCGATGTGCTGGTCGGCTTCTTGAATATCGGCATCGGTCACATTGACCATGTCTTTCAGTTTATCGACGTCGACTTCTTCAACGTCAATATCACGGGAGGGCCAGTCGCCGTCGCGCAGGCACTGCACACAACGCACAACCTCGACAATGCCCTGCATGATCAGCGCAAAACCGGCAATGGGGATGATTGCCTTGAATGGGTAAATCGGCGGGCCATCTGCGGTAATGGTCGAATGCTCATTAATGGCAAAAGACTCCGATGCATAGTAATATCCAGCCCACACCAAGGCAATGACCCCGGGGAAGAAAAACAGGACATACAAAATGAGATCGAGCAGCGCCTGCAGGCGCGGCGGAAAGAATCCATACAGCACGTCGCCGCGTACGTGGCCGTTCTTGCCCAATGTATAGGCGCCCGCCATCATGAACAAGGCGCCATACAGCATATTCATGACATCAAATGCCCAGGCGTGCGGATTTTTGAAGGCGTAACGGGAGAAAACTTCGTACGTGACAAACAGCGTGAGAATCAGTGCACACCAGCCGAACAGCTGTCCGATCCAGGTATTGACCTGATCAATACGGTGGAGAACTCTTTTCATCAACAAACTCCTGGGACAGAGCAATAAACAATCCCTTGCGTCGAATGCGGGTCGTCATTCATAAAGCGACTGGCGCAACACCCGACAATCCCACTGAATCTGCCGTAGAGCAGGCATATCCAGTCATCATCCGGTCATCGCGGCCAGCACGCCGACGCGACAGATGGCGCCGGCACGCACCGCCGGCGCCATCTGTCGGGGGCCTAGCCCGCTGCCTTCTTCACAAAGTAATGGTTATAGGCCATACGACGATTGTTATTGGTATCCATATCCCAGGCCACTGCCCGCTCGGCGAACTTGCGCTGCGACTGTTCAATTTCCTTGAACAGGGCATTGTTTTCCGCTTTCTTGGTGATGATGTCGTCCCAGGTGGTCAATTGCTGCTGCAGGATAGCGTCCGGCGTCTTGTAGAATTTGACGTTGTCCTCTGTTTTGAGCTTGATATAGTCCTGGGAATAACGGTCAATCGCTTTCCACGACATATCGGCCGAGGCCGCTTCAACCGCATTCTCTATGATGGACTTCATTTTGTCGGGCAAGCTGTTGTACTTATCCTTGTTGAAGGTAATTTCAAATGTCTCGGAAGATTGGTGAAAGCTTTGCAGCATGCAGACCTTGGACACATCCGGGAACCCCAGTAACCGGTCTGACGATGCATTATTGAACTCCGCGCCATCGAGCAGGCCGCGATCGAGCGCCGGTACGATTTCGCCACCGGGCAACGCATTCACGGCCGCTCCCATGGCTGTAAACAAATCAATGGCCAGACCATTGGTGCGAAATTTCACACCCTTCAGATCCTCTGCCTTCGCAATGGGTTTCTTGAACCAGCCCAGCGCCTGCGTTGGCATGGGACCACTCAGAAAAGATACGACATTGCCGCCGATGGATTCGTACAATTTGACCAGCAGTTCCTTGCCGCCGCCGTATTTGTGCCAGGCCAGCAGCATATTGGCATCCATGCCAAATGCCGGTCCCGACGAAAACAGAGCCAGGGCGTTCTGCTTGCCGTAGCTATAACCCAGCACACCATGTCCGCCATCCAGCGTGCCTTTGGACACCGCATCCAGCAAAGCAAAAGCCGGCACCACGGCCCCCGCAGGGAGCACTTCAATCTTGAGTTCACCGCCGGTCATGTCATTGACTTTTTTCGCAAAATCATTGGCATACTCGTGAAAAATATCGACAGTTGGCCAGGTACTCTGAAAACGGAAATTGATGGGCGTCTGTGCTCTGACAATGGCTGGAAATCCCATCCCCGCCGCAGCGACCGAACCGGCGGCTGCTCCTCCCAGAAACTTGCGACGTGATGATTTTGGTGTTGCTGTCTGACGTTTTTTCGCAATGCGAGTTGTCATAATTGTCTCCTTTTGTACCTGTAATCTAATCATTGTTTATCATTTTTCATACATGTTACAAACTGCGACTGCAATAAAGTTTATACGCACAGAATTCGGTGTTGTCAAGAACATTCAGACATCTGTAAGTAGGCTTGTAATTTGCTGATTTGCGATGTATGCCAAGGGCACAGGCTCACCATGCCCGTTACCAGCCCCTCGCGGGCGCTACAAGCACAAGTCTGACCGCCCCGCAAGGCAATTGCAACTGCAATATATGCTGGAAAACCCCATGCCTGTCAGCCATCCATGCGCACATCCCAAGACAAAGTGCAGATCAAACCCGGTCATGCGAAATATCGTCGTGCAGGCCGCTTCCAGCTTGCCGGGCTCGTCGTTCAGGTCATGGTTCCCAACATAGTAGGTCATCTGCCCCTGTGCAACAGCCGGCATCTGTACGACAAATGTACCGGCATTCTCGACAAGCCTGCGTGCGCACGTACTTTTATCGAGCACGACAGTCCGCTTGGGAGGCGCAAAATCAAGAACGCAGCTCTACGCTGCCGCCATGACATTCCGCACGCCGTCATGAGCGGCAGACACCAGGGTTGTTGGGCCGTGATTGACCAGCCGCTAGGATTTTTCCAGAGGAACGGGTTCGATATACTGTTTCATGATGCATCCTGCAAACAATGAAGCGCTATCGCGTCTAGCCAGGCTTGACGGCCTTGCGCTCTCCAGTTTCACCGGACTGAACACCCCGTTCACTTTTGGTGAAGTCAGCGTTTTTCATTGACAAATAGACTGACTGCCTACTGAACGATACTATTGGCCATGAAATGTAGACATATACATGACCAATCGCATCATAAATTCAAACATAATCAGGACGAGACATGACACACGGCTATTTGATCAAAGGCCTGCTGGCAACTGCCATGCTGGTACTCACCACAGGCACAGCGGCAGCACAGTATCCAGCCAAGCCAATCACGATTGTGGTTGGCTTTCCTCCGGGAACATCAACCGATGCCGTTGCCCGTATCCTTGCCGATAAAATGAGCAAAGACCTGGAACAGCCTATCATCGTCGAAAACAAGCCGGGCGTGGGCGGCAGCCTGGGGGCCGGGCTTGTTGCCAAGGCCAAGCCCGATGGCTACACGTTGGTGCTGTCGGCGACGGCGCCCATGAACATCAATCCGCATGTATACAAGTCTCTGACCTATGACGCAACAAAAGATTTCGAACCGATAGGACAAACCACCTGGCTACCCTATGTACTGGTCGCCAACCAGAGCAAAGGGTTAAAAACCTTTAAAGACCTGATCGCCTATGCGAAAAGCCACCCGGAGAAACTGACCTTTGCCTCTATCGGCAAAGGCACGACCAGCCATCTGTTGATGGAATTACTGATGAAAGAGACCGGCACAAAAATGGTACACGTGCCATATTCGGGCAGCGCCCAATCCCAAACTGATGTGATAGGCGGCAATGTCGATATCACATTTGATACCGTCGTTTCAGCGATACCCCATGTCAAGTCCGGCAAGCTGAATGGTCTGGCCGTCAGCGTGGCAAACCGGGCCAAGCTGGCGCCCGAGATTCCGACTATTCAGGAGCAGGGCTTGCCCAATTTCAACATGGGCGCCTGGCTGGGTATGTTCGCCCCCAAAGGCACCCCCCGCGAAATTGTGAATCAGTTACACACCGAATTGAACCGAACGCTCAGCGATAAGCAAACCAATGACAAACTGGTGGCGCTGGGATCCGAAGTCGTCATGAGCGACTCACCCGAGGCGTTCGGGACAATGGTCCAGGAAAACTATGACACCTGGGGAAACATTGTGAAAGAAGCAGGAGTAGGTCAAAAATGAAATACAGCAATACCGAATGGGAAGCCCGGGTTGACCTGGCCGCATGCTACCGGCTCATGCCACTTTTCGGCATGAGCGATCTGGTATACAACCATATCACTGCCCGCATTCCCGGCACCGACGACGAGATACTGATTAATCCTTATGGCTATATGTATGAAGAAATCACAGCTTCCAGCCTGATCAAAATCAATATAAAAGGCGAGGTACTCGAGAACCCGCACGCAGATGGTACTGGCGTCAATCAGGCGGGATACGTGATTCACAGTGCCGTGCACACGTCGCGCCATGACGTCGGTTGTGTTATTCATACCCACTCTCGGGCGGGAATGGCCGTATCTGCAATGGAATGCGGGTTGTTGCCAATTACGCAGACGTCAATGCGCTTCAAGGACATTGCCTATCACGACTACGAGAGCGTTGCCATCGATATGGATGAGCAGCAGCGCCTTGTGGCCGATCTTGGCCAGCAGGACGCCATGATTCTGCGCAACCACGGGCTGTTGGTGGCCTCGCCATCCATTGCTGAAGCATTCAATGCCATGTACTGGCTGGAGATGGCGTGCCGGGCCCAGGTCGATGCGTTGGCCGGCAACACCAAGTTGATTATCCCTTCGGCAGAAGTAGTAGACAAAACACATCATCTGTACCAACCCAGCGTAAGACGTCCATTCGGCATCATGGAGTGGCCGGCCATGCGTCGTTATCTGGATCGCCGCGATACGAGCTACAAAGACTGAGACGTATGACCGAAACCTGTCAGAACACACTGTTCGATTTACGCAATCAGGTGGCGTTTGTCACCGGCTCGACCCGCGGCCTGGGCTATGAAATAGCCCAGGGTCTGGGCCAAGCCGGTGCCACGGTCATTGTGCACGGTCGCGATGAAAGCAGCGCACAAGCCGCGTCCCGCAAACTGCAAGCCAAGGGGTTGGCAACATCCTGGGTGGCATTTGACATGGACGACCGGGCGGCCTGCCTGCGAGCCTTTGAGAAAATACGAGATGGCCATCAGCGTCTTGATATCCTGGTAAACAATGCGAGCATCAGAATGCGTCGGCGATTGCAGGATATTGACGCCATGGAACTCGAAGCCATCACACGCACCAATATTCTGTCAACAATTGAAATTTCACGTGCGGCCGTCTCCCTGATGAAGTTGAATAATTACGGACGAATTATTACGATCAGCTCCATCGCAGGGCAGATAGTTCGTTTAGGCGATTTTATCTATCCGGTCACCAAGCAGGCGCTCAATACAGTGACCCGGTCGCTGGCCGTCGAATTTGGGCGGGAGGGCATCTTGAGCAATGCCATCGCACCGGGAACCTTCGCGACTCAATTTAATCAGGCATTGATCGAAAACCCCGACAATATTGCCAAAATGCAGGAACGCAATCCCCTGCAACGCTGGGGCAACCCGGCAGAAATTGTGGGCCCTGTCCTTTTCCTTGCCTCGGCCGCAGCCTCGTATGTAAACGGCCAGGTACTGGCGGTCGACGGTGGATTCTCCATTTCGTTCTAGCGGCAGGCAAGCGCTCACAGGGCGCTGGCCTGCCAGAGCGCTATGCCCTTTACATGTTCGCCGGATGAACGCCGCAACGACGCCGAATTCACAATTGTTGAATATTGACCTGCTTAAATGACGCGCCTGCTCAGCTGGGTGACATAAATATTCTCTATAATGACAGCTTACATCCCACGGAGCATAGCGAGTGTCATTTCTTTACGTTCTGATTCTGGTCCTGCCGGCGCTTGCAACGGCGCTCGCTTTTATGCCCAGCAGCCACTGGACCATCCGCAGCCTGGATTTTCCCAGGGTCCAGATCGCTGTCCTGTGTGTGGCAAGCCTGATTATCATCGCCTTGAACCCGCCCACCCTGGTCTGGTCTGTGTTTTTTGTGGTCATGGCAAACCTGATCGCCCTCATCTACCAACTCTATAAAATCTTCCCGTATACGCGCCTGACAAAAACAGAAGTCCTAAGCAACCATGCGCCAGATGACGACCGGACCGTATCACTGCTCTCCTCCAATGTCCTGACACCCAACCGCCGTAGCGATGCGCTGATTGCACTGGTCAGGCAATACAAACCTGATCTGCTGCTGACGCTGGAGTCTGACACTTGGTGGCAAAATGCCCTGACCAGCCTGGAACACGACTATCCGTACCGCGTGGCCATTCCGCTGGACAACCTGTACGGCATGCATCTGTATTCGCGTCTGCCATTGGAAGATACAGAAGTGCTGTATCGGGTTGAAGAAGATATCCCCTCCATTCGCAGCCGGGTGATATTGCGCTCCGGTGAAAAAATCCGGATTTACTGCCTGCATCCGACGCCGCCGAGCCCCACCGAAAGCGAGACGTCAAAACCCAGGGATGCAGAACTGCTGCTGGTGGGCAAACAGATACGGGAACTGGATGAGACTGCACTGGTCTTTGGTGATCTGAATGACGTGGCCTGGTCGCACTCCACTCGGCTGTTCAAGAAAGTGAGCGAATTACTTGACGCACGTATCGGGCGTGGCATGTTCAATACCTTCCATGCACACTATCGCTTTTTGCGCTGGCCGCTGGATCATATTTTCCAGAGCACCGAGTTCCAGATCAAGCACATGGCCAAGTTACCCGATATCGGGTCCGATCATTTTCCCATCTACGCAAAATTTCAGTACTGCCCGGCACAGGAAGACTTGCATGAAGTGGAAACGGCCGATACCGAAGAAATGGTGCAGGCAGACGAAAAAATTGCCGAAGGACGTCAAGAGGCTGATTGAGGGCTGTGATTGAACCATCGCCCTCCCACCCGTAATAGTAGTACTACTGGGACACATAGTTTAGTTACCCCAGCATTTCACTACCAGGTATCCGTAGAGGGTTTGATCGACTGGCCCTTGATATGCAGCTCATAACGTTTCATTCCATCGCTCCTTGTTTCTGTTCAGAAAGGCATCAAGCCCAGCGCCGAACGGAAGCGGTTTTTGATATACACACCGTCCCTCGAAGGCAAGGCCCGTGGCGGCTCGCCTGTGTCAATCAGAACCCGCACCAGCGTCACGCCGTCCCGGGCCTTGATCTGGGTAGCCACTTTTTCCGCCTCTTGCAGGGAATCGACCGTAAAGGCGTTCTGGATGCCAAAGCCTTTTGCCACCGCCACCAGATCGGTTCCCAGGCTGGCATGACTGCGCTGCATACCGGTTTCGCCATAATGACCATTGTCCAGAATCACAATCGTCAGATTTGCCGGCTGCCTGGCTCCAATGGTTGCCAGGCTACCGACACCCATCAATTGCTCTCCATCGCCGGTGACGACAACGACAGATCTGTCGGGCTGGGCCAGTGCCAGGCCCAGGCCCATGGCGGTTGAGCCGCCCATGGCTCCCCACAGATAGAAATTGCCGGCGCGGTCTCCGGCGGCGAACACATCGTAACTGGGCGAGCCCAGCCCGGTGATCACCAGCGCGTCGGGGATCTGCTGCATTAATTGACTCACAAATGCCCGGCGTTCTGCGTTCTGGCTTGCTGGCAATGTCTCTTTCATTATTTCACCCATGATTTGCGTCCGATCAGACTTTGTGACAACAGAATGGCTACCTGTTCGCCAGCTTCGAAGGCAGACGCCAGCCCGGCGTTAACCAGCTCGCCCACCTTCTCTGGGTCATCCGCGCGCATGACGGTGATTCCCATCAGTTCCAGCGCATGTTGCGTGACCTTGCCCATCGGCCCCTGCCAGGGATTGAATTCCGCATATTCGCCACGCATGGTCACCAGTGTCAAAAAGGGAAACCGGCAACTGCTCAACAACGAAAACATATTGACGCAGTTACCCACGCCGCTGCTTTGCATCAACAACACGGCTTTGTGTCCGCCCAGCCAGGCACCGCAGTTGAGGGCGACCCCCTCTTCTTCTGTGGTCAGCACCACGTCCAGAATGTCCGGATCCGCCTGCGCCTTTTTGATCACCAGCGCGTGACCCGCATCCGGCACATACGAAATCTGCCTGACCCGCGCCCGCTTGAGTTCATCAAAAATGGCCGCCTGCCATTGTTGCTGCAGGTTCACCTCTGCCCCATCCATAATCGTTGCCCCCAGAATGTATTAAGTTTTAATACTAACATTCGATCATTATTCACTTACAATAGAATTTTGCGATTATTCAATCGTAATTTTTGATGGGACGCGCCAATGGACCTGAAACAATTAAAAGCACTGGTCACGATCTCCGAAACGGCAAATATGACACGCGCAGCCGACGTGCTCAATATCGTGCAGCCGGCGCTTTCACGGCAAATCAAAATGCTGGAAGACGAATTGGGCACCGTACTGTTTGAACGGGGCCGCCAGGGCATGATCCTGAACGAGGACGGAAAAACCTTTCTGGAGTATGCCAGGCGCATTTTGCACGAAGTCGAAAAGGCAAAGGCGGAGATACGCCCATCGTCCGGAGCAGTAAGCGGCATCGTCAATGTGGGACTGCTGCCCAGCACCAGCGATCTGCTGTCAAGCATGTTGCTGCGCCAGTTGCAGCAACAATATCCGCAAATCAGGATCACCATCACTGCCGGATATGCTGGCCATTTGCAGGAATGGCTTGAAGTGGGCGAAATTGATGTCGCGCTGCTGTATTCGGCCAAATTGAGCTCATCCCTGCATGTTCAGCCGCTGGTTGAAGAAAAGCTGTGGTTTGTTGGCCTGCCCGGAAACGGTTTGCGTGTGGGCAAACCCGTTACGCTAAACAACATGGCCGACAGGCCCATTATCCTGCCCAGTCGCCCTCATGGCTTGCGCATTCTGGTCGATCAGGTCGGACAGGAAAACAACCTGCAATTGAACGTGGTCGCAGAGACCAACTCCATGAGCGTGCAAAAACGACTGGTGCTGGACGGGCACGGCTACACGATTTTGCCGTCCATTGCCATTGCAGAGGATCTGGCGCTGGGTCGCCTGGCAGCGGCGCCCCTGACCAATGCAGGATTGACCCGCACCATTGTGATGGCCCGCTCGCGGCAGAGAAATATGACAATGTCGGTCAAGTGCGTCATGCAGGTGCTTTCCGAGTGCATCAGTACAAGCATTGAACACGGCGGCTGGGCACACGCAAAGTGGGTCGCGAAAAACTGAACTGTAGCCTGCAAGTCCTTGTATTTCAATTGTCTTGGCACAAGTTGGCAGGGGAATTTCAAAAAATATGTAATAATTCTCATTTCAATTTTTCGCCCCTTTTGATCGGATCTTCCTGATGCATAAAAATATTCTATTAGCTTTTACAGCAGTTTGTACGGCGACATCAGTCAAGGCTCAGGAAGCGCCCCAGGTTCTGGCTCCCATTGTTGCCACCGCCTCCCGCTCTGATATTGATCCCGACAATGCGCCACAAAAGATCGTCATTATTGATTCCGAGCAAATCCAGCAGCAACTGGCCATTTCAACCAATTCATCGAGCGTCCTGAGCAATTTGCTGCCGGCCTACACGCCGAGCCGCGACAAAATGAACGGCAGTGGCGAAACCCTGCGTGGCAGGACACCGCTGATCATGATTGATGGCGTGCCACAATCGAACCCCTTGCGCCCAACTGGGCGTGAAGTGCATACGATTGATTACTCCATGGTCGATCACATTGAAGTCATCAACGGCGCGACAGCATCCAACGGCATTGGCGGCACCGGCGGGGTGATCAATATCGTGACCAAGAGCCCGGAGCCGGGTACGGTCAACCAGCATTTTGGTATTCAGGCCACCACCCCCACATCACAATTGAAATCTGAGACCATAGGATACAAAACCACGTATGGCATCAATGGCCGTAGTGGGAACTTTGAGTATCTGCTCTCCGGCAGCTATGAAAGCCAGGGACTGGCGCTGGACGGCTGGAACAACATGATTGCCGCCGACAATACCCAGGGCGATCTGATGAGCTCGCGCTCCTATAACATTCTGGCCAAGCTCGGCTATTGGATCGACGATGACCAGAAGCTGCAACTGAGCATGAACCATTATCGGATCAAGGGGCGCATGGACTATATTGGCATCAAGGGCGACCGCCAGGCCGGCATCCCGTCCACCTCGCAGCGTGGGACGCCAGAGGGGGTGGCGCCCAGCAATACGGTGTGGACCACGGCCCTGAGCTACGAAAACCTTAATCTGGGCAATGCCGGGATCAAATTGAATGCCATGGTGTTCAACCAGCGCTTCGAGGGGCTTTTTGGCGCCGCCAATTCAGGCACATTCCAGGACGCACGCATTGCGCCCGTGGGCACGCTGTATGATCAGTCCCGTTCCAAGGCCAATAAATGGGGAACCAAACTGTCTTTGACCAAAGACGATCTGCTGGATGGAAAACTGAAATTGACCGGCGGTTTTGACACGTTGATCGACAAAGGCGAGCAGGGCCTGTATCTGAGCGGCCGCACGTATGTGCCAGAGTCCAAATACACCAGCTACGCACCGTTTGTACTGGCCGAGTACAAATTGCTGGACAATCTGACCGTTTCTGCCGGCTATCGCTATGAAATGGGCCAGCTCGATGTGCAATCGTATCGCACCCTGGCTGCCTATAACAACGTATCCGTGCAAGGTGGAAAGCTCAAATTCAATGAAGGTCTCTTCAGCACGGGTATTGTCTACAAACCGACGGATAATCTGACCTTGTTTGGCAGTTTCTCACAAGGGTTCGACATGCCCGATGTAGGTCGTGCATTGCGCTCGATCAACACGCCCGGACAGTCTATTGATAACTTCCAGGCGCTCAAGCCCATACTGACAGATAACTACGAGGTGGGTCTGCGCTACAAAAACGACCGTTTCGATTTTGACCTGAGCTATTACCAATCGAATTCAAAATACGGCGCACGGGTCGTACCGGTCGATGGTCAGTTCCAGCTGGCACGGGAAAAAACCCGCATCCAGGGCATCGAGACAGGCCTGGGTGTTCACCTGAATGACCGACACTACGCAAAAATCGGCTACTCCTATATGCACGGCAAGTATGACAGCGATGATAACGGCAGCCTGGATGCCAAGCTGGGGGCATTGAATGTGGCGCCCAACCGCATCGTGGCAAGCTGGTCTGCCAAATGGACCGAAAAGCTGAGTTCCTTCCTGCAAGTCAATTATGCTTTCAGCCAGAAATTCGACGAAAAAGACTCGGACTTCGCCGGGTATGCCCTGGTTGATTTGTCTGTGGACTACAAATTGCCAAAAGGCACGGTCAGCGTATCGGCGGCCAACCTGTTGAACAAAAAATACCTGACCTATTATTCGCAAAGTGCCGTGGTTGATCCGCTGCGATATTTTGCGGGTCGTGGTCGCACCATCACTGTAGGATATTCGGTCAACTTCTGATGAGCGCCATATCACAACTGTGGACAAGGCCAACGGAATCGTATCCGGGCCGCGCACGCACACTGGCGCTTGCGGCTGCGCACGCCGGTTCAGCCGGCTGGCGGTCGCACCACATGCGTGTATTGTTCCTGTTGCTTGTCGTGGCCTGTACAAATGCCATTGCCGCGCCATTGACTGTGCAGCATGCGCTGGGTGCAACCACGATTGCTGATACCCCGCAGCGGGTAATCACGCTGTTTCAAGGGGCCACGGATATCACGGTTGCACTTGGCGTAAAACCGCTGGCGACTGTGGAGTCGTGGACCGAGAAACCGGTTTATCGCTATCTGCGTAAAGACCTGGAAGGTGTACAAATGGTGGGTCTGGAGACCCAGCCCAGCCTGGAAGATATTGCCAGGCTCAAACCTGATTTGATCATCGCTTCCAAATTCAGAAATGAAAAAATCTACGATCTGCTTTCCTATATCGCCCCGACCGTGGCAGTGGACGAAGTATATGAATTCAGGAAAAACACCCGGCTGATAGGACAGGCATTGAACCGACAAGCCCAGGCTCAGGTATTGCTGGATAAATGGGATACGCGTCTGGCGCAGACCAAAAAGCATCTTCAGGAAAAATTCGACACGGCCTGGCCATTGTCCGTGTCGATTCTGGATTTTCGCAGCGACCATGTCAGGATCTATCTGGCAAACAGCTTTGCCGGCTCGGTTCTGGCCGATCTGGGCTTCGTCTGGAGCGAGCCGTTCAGAAAATCCGGTTGGCCACTGATGAAATTGACGAGCAAAGAAAGCATCCCGGTCATGGATGCCGACGTGTTCTTCGTGCAGATGCGCTCAGACAGCCGGGTCGTGCAAAACCGCTATAAGGACTGGTCCCGGCATTTGCTGTGGCAACAACTGACGGCGGTAAAGAACAAGCAGGTTTATCTGGTCGACAACGTCTACTGGAGCCTGGCTGGCGGCATTCTGAGTGCCAATTTGATGCTCGATGAACTGGAGCAACTGCTTGACTCTCCCGCAGGTGTGCAAAAATGACGACGCTGCATACACGCTCGGGCGCTTTTGTCACGCTGGCAATGGGCTTTGGTTTATTGGTTCTGCTGGCGGTCCTTAGCCTGTCTATAGGCAAAACCTATATTGCACCGGGCGATGTACTGGGAGCGCTGTTTAAACCCGATCCGATTGCTATCGACCATATTCTGGTGAACACCACCAGGCTTTCCCGTATGACCGTTGCCATTGCCGTGGGCGCCTGCCTTGCGGTGGCCGGCGGCCTGATGCAGGCAGTGACCCGCAACCCGCTGGCTTCTCCCGGCCTGTTTGGCATCAATGCCGGCGCAGTTTTTTCCATTGTCCTGTTGGCGCCTTTATTCGGGTCAGCCTCGCTGACCCAGTTCATGGTGCTAGCCTTTGCCGGCGCAGCGGTTGCCGGCACGCTGGTCTACTGCATTGGCATGCTCGGCAGCCGCAGCCCCTTTCGCATTGTGTTGGCGGGGGCCGCCGTTACCGCACTGTTCGCATCGTTCACCCAGGCGCTGCTGGTGATCAGCCAGGAAGGCCTGGACAGCATTCTGTTCTGGATGGCCGGCTCGGTTGCCGGGCGTCAAATGGATGCCGTGCTCACTATTTATCCGTATCTGCTGATCGGCTTTGCCGCCAGTTTCGTTCTGGCCAGACATATCAATATTCTGGTTACCGGCGACGATATCGCGCGGGGCCTTGGGCAAAACACATTTGTTATTCGCTCGCTATTGAGCATCATTGTTATTGTGCTGGCTGGCGGCGCGGTGTCGCTGGCCGGCAATATCGGCTTTATCGGACTGATCGTGCCGCACATCGTGCGCCGCATACTACCGGGGGATTTTCGCTGGTTGCTGCCCGGCTATGCCGTTTTCGGTGCGTTGCTGCTGTTGCTTGCAGATATGCTGGCCCGTGTGGTGCTGATTCCCCAGGAAGTGCCGATCGGCGTGGTCACTGCATTGCTGGGTGCGCCCTTTTTTATCCATATGGCCAGAAAGGGGATGCGCAATGGATAAATGGCTGACCGTGCGCAACCATTGGTATTCACGCCAAATCAATACCAGCACGTGCACAGTGATTGTCCTGTTACTGCTGATCACGCTGGCGGTTGCCCTGCTGTCGCTCGCTTCAGGCAAGTACATGCTATCGTTGCCGGAAGTCATTGACGCTTTGCGCAGCCGGACAATCGCCGACAATGCCTTTATCGTCTCCATCTTGCGCACTCCCAGGATGCTGATGGCGCTACTGGCAGGTGGCGCACTGGCTGTATCCGGCCTGTTGCTGCAAACCATTATCCGCAATCCCCTGGCCTCGCCCGATATTATCGGCGTGACCAGCGGCGCATCGGCGACAGCGGTATTTTTTCTGTCTTTCATGACGTCCTGGCTCAGCGTGCAATGGCTGCCCTTGGCGGCAATGGCTGGCGGTTTTGCCGGCGCCACGCTGGTCTATCTGCTGGCCTGGAAAAGCGGCATCTCGTCCACCCGGCTGATCCTGGTGGGCGTGGGGATCTCTGCGGTGATGGTCGCCTGCACCACCATGCTGCTGGTCTTCAGTCCGCTCTCCTCTACCCTGAGCGCCTATGTCTGGCTGACGGGCAGTGTCTATGGCGCGCGCTGGCATGAGGTCACGACCCTGTGCCTGTGGCTGCTGCCGGCCGCAATACTGCTGATCGCGCTGGCCAGGACGCTGGCGGTCAATGAACTGGACGATGCGCTCATTATCGGCCTTGGCGTTTCCATGGAACGGGCCCGGCTGGTCCTGCTGGCATTAAGTGTCTATCTGGCAGGCGCGGCCATTGCCTATACCGGCGCCCTGGGATTTGTCGGCCTGGTTGCGCCGCATATTGCCCGGCGGATCGGCGTCAAATCAGGCACCAGTCTGATTGTCGTGACCATGCTGGTCGGCGCCAATATGGTGATGATCGCCGACCTGATTGGTCGCACGCAGTTTTTGCCGCTGGATCTGCCAGCCGGTATTTTCGTGTCGGCCATTGGGGCGCCATTCTTTATCTATTTGCTGTTGCGTTCTCGTTCATAGCACGAATGTCATTATTTTTATGAAAGATCAATCCGAATGGATCCTATAGAAAGCCAAGACCTTACGCTGAAGTACGATACCCGGATCGTCATTGACGGGTTGAATCTGACCATTCCCAAGGCAAAAATTACGGTGTTGGTGGGCAGCAATGGCTGCGGCAAAAGCACCCTGCTCAAATCCTTTGCCAGGCTGATCCGACCGTCACAGGGCACGGTCCTGCTCAACGGCAAGGATATCCATCGCCGGTCCACGGCAGCGGTGGCACGCGAACTGGCCATTTTGCCACAAAGCCCTGCTGCGCCGGAGGGCCTGTCCGTTTATCAATTGGTGCGCCTGGGAAGGTACCCTCACCAGACCTGGCTGCAGCAGTGGTCAAAGCAAGACGAGGTGATCGTGACGCAGGCGCTGGCGCAAACTGAAATGACCGAATTTCAGGACAGGCCGGTCGATGCGCTGTCCGGCGGACAGCGCCAGCGTGCCTGGATTGCAATGACGCTGGCCCAAAATACCGACACGTTGCTGCTGGACGAACCCACCACTTATCTGGACCTGGCGCACCAGATCGAAGTGCTGGACCTGTTGTACGAGCTGAATGCGACCAGACAGAAAACCATTGTCATGGTCCTGCATGATCTGAATCTGGCCTGCCGTTATGCACACAACATGATTGCCATTGCCAACAGACAGGTCTACGCACAAGGCGCCCCGGCACAAGTGCTCAATGCAACCATGGTCCAGGATGTATTTCATCTGCAAAGCAAAATTGTAAAAGATCCGCTTTACGGCACCCCCATGTGCATCCCCATTGGCAAAGGAATCCAGAGTGCAGGCATTGACGCTTCCTAGGGCCGCCGGCTTTGACGCGAACCAGTGGCAGGTATTGACCACCAGGTTCATGTTGATTGATGCCAGCGAACGCCACCCCGACTATTGCGTGCCAACGGCGGATCTGCTGGACCCGGTGCGCTGCACCATGCTGCTGCGTGAAATCGGCCCGATCATCGGGTCACCCACACTCAAGGTGACCGCGTCTTTGCTTGGCAAAAGAATCGCATTCCTGAGCACTGCCGCAGCCCTGTATGCAATGACCATCTTCGACAAGGGCCTTAATCTGTCCCTGGACAACACGGTTCTTGAATACCAGCACGACGGCAAGTGGCAATCGCGCATGCCATTGATCGATCTGGCCGTCACTTGCCCGCAAGCCGGAGAACGCCCGCAATGGCGCGAACGCGTTGTGCGACAGCTGTTTGCTGAAAACCTGGCCCCGGTGTGGGCAGCACTGAGCGCGGCCTCTGGTGTATCACCCAAAATTCTGTGGGAGAACATGGCCGTGCGCATTTATTCGCAATACGAACGCCATATGATCGCCAGCGCCGGGCAAGACAAACAGGCCCGTATCCAGGAAGATTTTGACTATTTGCTGAATGCACCCGCCTCTGTTTTCGGCGTAAAGGAAAACCCGCTTGCCCAATATCATTTTGCGCACACGCGGTGTGACGACAAGCTGATCAGGATCCGCAAGACCTGCTGCTTTTACCTTCGGGCAACCACGCCGCCAGAGTACTGCTCGGTATGCCCGTTGACGTACAACAGAAAAGCGAAAAGCTGAATCCTGACGCCAGGCTCGTCACAACAGATTATCACCTTATCCCTATTTCAATCGCAAGTAGCGGATTGTCAGATCGCAAAGCGCTATCTACACTTTGTTTATTGTCATCACTGCCAATAAAATATCTCATATGTCATTGAACTGCCTGGCTTTGTTCTGCCCTCATACAAACGGTATACTCGCGCGGGCGTCAGCACTCCTATCGGAGGCCCGACTTCAAGTGGCAGCATCCTGGTTTACGCGCAGAGGGCGAGCCCGCTGCGTCCACGCATTGGAGCAACAAATGGATAAGGGCGAACTGGATCAATACAAAAGGGGTAATTACAAAATGGACAAAGGTGAATCGGCTAAACCTGACGCCGCCTATGCCGCCACAATCAATAACGCAGACTGGCGCGCACTCGAGTGCGCGCTCAATGATTACGGCAATGCAATCGTGCCAGGCCTGTTGACCGCAGCGCAATGTGAAGCATTGGCTGCCGGCTATGACCGGGAGCAAGACTATCGCAGCCGCATCTTCATGGCCCGTCATGGATTTGGCCGCGGACAATATAAGTACTTCGCCTATCCGCTACCGGCGTTGCTTGATCGGCTGCGTCATCTGCTTTATCCGCATCTGGCGCCAATCGCCAATTGCTGGAGTCGCAAACTGAATATGAATGTACATTACCCACCGGCGCTGGATACGTTCCTGGCGCAATGCCATGCTGCCGGCCAGACCCGCCCCACCCCACTGATACTGCAGTATGGCCCGGGCGACTATAACTGCCTGCACCAGGACCTGTATGGCGACCATGTTTTCCCTTTGCAGGTAGCCATTCTGCTGTCTGCACCGGATCGCGATTTTACGGGCGGCCAGTTCATCATGACGGAAACCGCCGCAGCCGGCCAGCGTGCCGAGGTAATTCCGCTGCAGCAAGGCGATGCGCTTATCTTCACCGTCAACCACCGACCCGCACCTGGCAAACGCGGCGGCACACGCAAAGTCGCGATGCGCCACGGCGTGAGCGTCGTGCATAGCGGCAGGCGTCACACACTGGGGGTCATTTTTCATGATGCCCGTTAAGCAAGTTTCCAGGGCGTACCCATGACCACCCTCACAAACCACATAGATCGCCTGAATTGGGCAGCCATCTGCACTGACCTGGACAGCGAAGGCTACACCCTGCTCCCCGGCTTGTTGTCTGCTGCTCAGGTTCAGGCACTGGCCAGCCAGTTAAGCGAGCAGTTGAGCGACAAGATAAGCGGCCAGATAAATGACCTGACCCTGCGCAGTATGTCGTCGGCCCAGTGTGAACTGGGCCGCGGCCAATTGTTCTTTTTTGAAGATAAACTGCCCGAAGTGCTTGCCGTTTTGCGTAAGCAG
>NZ_JABUXU010000015.1 GCF_014897675.1 Advenella sp. FME57
GAGTTCAAGGCAGTGTTCGCCCAGTTTGCGCCTGGCGCGGTGTTGCCGTTCTGATCGCCAAAAGTAAGCAATGAAAAGCTTGGACCGCCGAAAGGCGGTTTTTTGTTACCGACTCGATCTCAGGCTTCCACCCACCCTCAAGTACGCTCGGTTACGCCAGACAAAATGACTCAAACTCACTGCCCATAGATGCACCATTGCCTAGCGAATTTTTGATAACCGCACTCTAGGCATATGAAATAGCAGCCATCACAATCGACCTCAGTCTCGACCAAATCCGACGCCATTTTTGGCGACATTCGGTGCATCTCCACATCGCGATTTCTTGCTTAAGAGGGGCTATCACATAACCAATTTTCGTAAGCTTTCGTTTTAAAATAACATTTGATACCAGTCAATTTTTCAGCAAATTATCTATTAATTAATTGAAATATTATTTAATAAAAAATAGAGGATTTAGCTAAAATTCGCAGAGCGCCATGTAAAGCTGCGAAAGTCTAAATCCAGATCTGTAATTTCGAAGACGCTCAGGTCTAGACGTAATAATGAGCACTGTTTTCTGAAAACCAGCGGCTTAAAATATACATATCTCATTCGAGCGGTAGTTGCCAAAGATTCTGAAATTTGAAAATCCGGATCAGCAATTTACCTTTGGATACCTCATTCTTACCATTTTTATGAAGTTGACTCGATTTCAAATTGGGGTAAACCCTAATTTCCACAGAAATGCACCAAGATAGACGACGTTCCACGATCCGCTAGTTCAAGCAACCTTGTAATGTGATTCAAACGTCGTATAGCAACCCCCACATGTGGGAATGAGCAAAAACAGGGTAAACCCTTATTCAAACACCTCATAGGAATTGCATTTGAAATATTTTTTGTGAATCTGGTTGCTTTATATTAACTTATTGACAATAATACGTAAGTCGAATATTTCAAAACTCGACATAAAGTAAACCGGATAAGCGAATATGTCCGCGGCAACTCGGCTAAATAAAAATCGCTATCCAATTTGCTTTCTTTATCACAACTTATATGGATAGGTGAAAATATGGCTACAGTAGATCTGGATGTCGGTGGATTGTTCCAACCGTCAGAACAAACAGTTGACCAAAGCTCCTACGATGGCGACACATTGCTAAACGTGAATGCGCTTAGCCCAAACACCACACTAACAGTTACCAATACGACAGACTCCCCCGACGTTCTTGAACTCCAACAAACGATCGGTATCGGACTGCTTTCGACCAGTACTTTAAACTTGGGTGAGAACGCCAATGTTAAGCTGACAGGCTTGGCGGGGGTTAATGCCGGATCAACTTTCAACTATAACCTCGAAAACGGTTCTACGCTTGAAATGTCATCGGACTTCCTTTCCCTTGGGCTAGGAAATACTGTTAACGTTGATTTGGGCGCAGATGGCACCTCGACATTTATTTATGATTCTACCGGTATCAATGTCGAACTGTCAGGATTCCCCAACGTCACTGGCGTAACTGCAGGAGACCAGATCCTAGTCGCCAATGCAACAAGTGGTGAATACGTCAACGGTGATCTGATCTTTAAAAACGATTTTGGAGTTACTGTAGGCCGCTTTAATGCAGAGGGCCTGGATCCTAACCAAGTATTTTTTGAAGGCGGCACGATGACTTACGCGTGCTACCTCAAAGGCACACACATTGCGACACCTGACGGTGAAGTCAAAGTGGAAACCTTAAAAGCTGGCGATCAGGTTCTGACTGCAAGTGGCAGCATTGCTACCGTCAAATGGCTGGGCTTTCGCAAACTGAATCGTGATCGCATTCCGGCTGATGCACAATTGCGCGCTGCCCCTATCCGTATCGCCAAGGGCGCTCTGGCAGAGAACATTCCCCACCGTGATCTGACCGTTTCACCGGGCCATCGTTTCAACTTCGACGGTGCACTCATTCCCGCTTTGTCCCTGGTAAATGGACTGACTATTACCCAGGACTTCACTGTCAAGCACTATGAATATTTCCACGTCGAACTGGAACAATTTGACATGCTGCTGGCTGAAGGCGCTGCTGCAGAAAGTTATCTGGATGTTGGCGACTACCGCAATTCATTTGAAAACGCCGAAACAGTCGCTGCCCATCCTGATTTCGGACCCGCGCCTGAGCGTGTTGCGCTTCCGGGTTATGTGCAGAAAATTACACCTGAAATTATTGAACCCGTTCGTCGTGAACTGTTCAAACGTGCACAGGCACTGACCGGGGTATCCCGTACGGCTGATGCAAAGCTTCAGGTTCAAGTCAATGGTATCGCCATTGACGCAGCAACTGCATGCAACAAAACCGGGGTATATCAATTTGAACTGCCTGCCGGACAGCAATCGGACATTCGCATTCTGTCTAACTCAGCCGTTGTTCGCGATACATCATTGAGAAGCCGTCGCGATACCCGTGTAATCGGTGTAGGCTTGACCGACATCACTCTCATTGTGGACGGCACTCGTCACGCAATCGACATTACAGCTGAGAGCCTGACCGGTCTGAATGATGTGCAGGATGTCTACGGTACAGATATGCGCTGGACGACTGGCGAAGCTGTTATTCCTGCCACACTCGTACCGTCATCTAAAAGCTCTGTCGTACTGGAGCTGAATGTGCTGCGTACGCATATGTACTGGACTGCAGCTGAGCTCGAAAAAGCACGAAAAGCAGCATAATCTCGTGTAGACAGTAACAAGCTAGTAACTTTATAAGAGAAGCCGCTCGAATGAGCGGCTTCTCTTTTGAGTGCGTTGTTCCTGGAATTGCTCCGGTATTACAGGACCGGAAGTATTAGTTGGTTAATCGCAGTTGCTGCTCTCGGAAGCATCGGGGTGACTGGTATTTCAACGCACTGCTATCATCTTTGTAATGTTCGGCCGGTCTTTCGAAGCTTTCATAGCGACCGCTGAGTCTGGCCAGTTAGCCATATCAGCATAATCCGGTCTGAACTTCTTCAAGTTGAAATCTATGTTTTAGTCTTCTCTGTGTTTTAAGTATAAGCACGAATCCAAAGTGATTGGGATCTTCTACACGGATGCATGATCTTGCCGCTTCAACGAATCAATTAAATCCAATGCCTCATCAAGTTGGATTTCCTTCCCCATTTGATAATTGTAGTATTTTGGGTAAAGCATAAAAGCACCTGCAAAAAGCTGTTCTTTAGTAAGCTGACGTGTTCTGCGAGAGTTGTATTGACGGTCATCTGTCAATCCCCAACCGGCATAAAATGGACAGCCCAGGGTAGTGACCTTGAGCCCGCGTATAAGCGCTTCAAATCCAGCTAATGACGTAATCGTGTACACATGGTCTATACTCTCGAACGCTTGCGCCATGGGGATATCTTCTTCCAGGATATAACAAAGGCTTTTTACCTCTTCAGGGTCTGAAAGTTTCTTCCGATGGCCATTTAATATATCTGGATGTGGCTTATAGATTATTTCCGCCTCTGGGTTTTCTCTTGCGGCAAGGCGTATCAGGTCATTATTACTGATAGCGGATTCGCAACCATATTTGATTGAGGCATCATTCTCAACTTGTCCAACAACGAGAATCCGCTTGCTGTTTTTTGGGCCATACATAGGCTTATCAACTATTGCTGGTACGTGATTGTATTTACTGATTTCGAGTTTTAGCATCTTATTAATGAGAAAAGCAGCCTTTTTAATTAATTTTGGATTTTTTTCAAAGTCATAATGACTCAAAAGAATTTCAAGATCCGATGGCTGCGTAGCATCGAAATACGGTGTTTTTGAATCTATCGTAAGAGAAATCGGTGGGGTATGTTGTGCGCCTAACTGTATCGACCGAATAAAGCCGTCTTCCAGATACCAGATTTCATTTTCAAGTTGTTCAAACAAGCCTACATGATTCTTGCCCCAGACCATAATTTGAGCACTAGGCAGACTTTGAATAAAATTGAGTAGCCGACGTTGTTCGAATTCAGCCATATTCAACGGATAAAAGCGGAATCGTCTGTCTGGAAACCACTGATGCAGTAAAGGGCGTTTCCATTTTGCGAAATGGAACGCGAAGGTAGGAATATGATTTTCATCAAGCACCTTCGAAAAATCTCTATTTCTTTTGAAATCAAGTATATATCGGCATGAGCTTTCTATAAGGGCTTTGATTTTTTTTTCATTTCGAAGTTGATTTATTGATGTATATACCAATAGCATGAGAGCTGTATTCCCATTGTAATGATCTATGCAAATCACCATAGTCCTCGTCATACACTTCCTACACTTAAGTGCATATTAATACAATTTTAGGTACTAGATTCCATCGTATCCATATCACGACTACCGACGAAGCAAGATCGTATGTGTGTAATTACTCAGTGAAAAACTGCGCATGTGATAATAGGAAACATCACAAATGAGTATGATCATGGAGGATGAGACCAAACTTTGGCCTCCCAAGTGCAAAAGCGCGCTAGTGCTCCTATAATGGGCTGGTGTTCACCCAGATACACAGCGTTGGTTCGCAGTTAAGGCCTTCGACAGGAATTCATCGCGCCACATTGCCCTCAGAAAAATGGCACGGTGGAACGCTTGATTCGAATGTTCAAGGAGCAATGTGCCCCATCGCCTTCGCTTCGAAATGCTGCCGCATGCCAGTCGTGTTATCGGTGACTGGATACGCTTTTACAATTACCGACGCCCACACCAGGTGTTGAATATGAAAACCCCGGCTGCTACATTTACACTAGCCGCGTAAGTTGAGCAGAAAACGTTAGGGCATTACACGCCAATGCCAATCCTGCCATCGAAATCCCCGGCTGCCGGCTCGCAACAAACCATCTCGGCCTTAAACGCAGCTGTGTATGCATGCGAAGTACGTTTTATAGGGATTAATTCGTTGGATGCGTACAAATAAATACATAGATGTACCAATCCTGCACCTTTTGCGTTAAGGGACCTCATGGCTTGGTGTAATGACCCAGCGTTTTCTGCTCAACTTACGCGGCTAATGCAAATGCGGCAGCCGGGGTTTTCATATTCAACGCCTGATGTGGGCGTTGGTGATTGTAAAAGCGTATCCAGTCACCGATAACACGACTGGCATGTTGTAGCGTTTCGAAGCGATGGCGATGAGCGCATTGCTCTTTAAGTGTTCTGATGACACGCTCTACCATGCCATTTTGCTGGGGGCAATGTGGCGTGATGAACTCCTGCCGAAGGCCATAGCTGCGAACCAACGCTGTGTAGCTGCGACTGGTAAATACCAGGCCGTTGTCGGACCGAAGCAGAAACGGTACGGGCACGCGCCCCAGCGTACCGAACCGGGCAATGAGCGCGTGCTCCAGCGCACTGCTTGCCGTTGTGGCCTTGCCACTGCGAGACAGATGCCAGCCTAATAGTTCACGCGTGTGGCAATCGATCACCAGAGCCAGCGTAGCCCAGTTATCACGGCCCGCCCAGATGCGGCACAGATCGGTAGACCAGCGCTCGTTAGGCATACTGGCTACTGAAGGTAAGGCCTGAATGCGGGGTCTGAAGCCAATCGCCCGTTTCCTGACCTGCCAGCCGTTTATCTGGAAGATACGCTGCACGGTGTTCTTGTTAAAGCCTAGCAAACCAGCTACTGTCCGATAGCCAAACGACGGGGACTCCTCAATCATCGCCTTGATTGGCTCCACGAACATTGGATTAACTTTAGGCGCAGACTTGATCGGCTTGTAATACACCGTGCGTCTGGGGATACCAAACCACTGGCACAGCTTGGCGATAGAGACCTCAAATCCTTCTTCTTTTAGTCCCTGGCGGATCGATTCGATCATTTGTCGTCCTCGTCCAGCAGGGACTGCAGCTTTTTTCTTGCTCTCAGCTCCAGCATCGCTTCGCCATAGGCATGCTGCAACTCCTTGATTTGCCGTTCATATTGTTCTTTTATATCCAGTGGATTGGCTCGCAGGGCATTCTCCATCCCTCGCTTGGCTTCATCCACCCAATTCTCCACCTCGGATGGCGACAAATCATAAGCGCGACTGGCTTCTGCTACTGTAGTTTTACCCTGAATAATATCCAGGACCAGTGCACTTTTTCGCTTGGCTGTCCAACGTTTAACTTCTTCGTCCATTGTCATACTCATCTGTGATTTCTCCTATTATCACATGAGCAGTTTTTCACTGGGTCATTACATTGGAAGCTGACTGATATTCATTTTCTTAAAACGCGGTCCAAGTGATCGCACAACTTCTTGCTCTGAAATATTATCAGAAGCAATCATTTCTTTTTTCAGAAGACGACCCGAGTCATTAAATTCGTGCGCATTTACCAAAAACATAGGCGATCGAGAATCGGTTATAACAGGAACAACGGTATCCATTTTTATATGGCCAGCTGGCTTTGGAAGCTTGAATATGTAGTGACCGGATTCAATTATGTTAGATACATAAGCTAACCCGACTGCTAAATTGGCTTGACGTTTCTCCACTAGGCGAAATGTCTTTTGCCCTTCTTTATTGATACAGCTCAAATAATACCCGTTATTAAACGATATGCCATGGCCAACAAATTTCGGGTGTAAATAATTTCTGAGTTGGGCCGTATAGTCGTTTGCAAGACCGTCATCGTCATCTAGGCGGGCCGTGATGACGATTTCTCCATCGTCATCACTAGGAAGTAATTTCTCTACAATTAGCTTTTTCTCAAAATCTCTTGGGTTTTCATAAACGGACAAAAAGGCACAATAGACATAGGACCTCTTCGACACCAAACCAAGCAGTCTTCTCGTCCATTTCTCAGGCAATTGATCTGAACAACGTAAAACAAGAATAAAATCTTTATCGATCTGAGCGTCTAAAGAGGGGAGGCAGATATTTTCAAAATACGTAAATCGGGACTCAAGTCGCTGATCCGTGAATAATATTTTTTTTCGGCTTTCAACGTCAGCGTCTTTACCTTGTGCATATTTGTTGCCTTTCTCATATATATGAGAAAACGGAGTAAAAATCACAATTCTACTTCTTGTAACTTCATCATTAGCTTGTGCAAATCTATCCATGATAACCTCGCTTTCTCTGAGTTTTGCTAAATCATAAGAAATGATAGCTTGTTTTTGCATGAAAGTTATTGACCAAAATAGCTTATGGAGTACGTGCTCTCAAAGATCTGATCAGCCTAATTCATTAACGAATTTAAATGATTTGTGTAATTGTCTTTTAACCTCTCAAAGACTTCTTTAGGAAAAGGGTTAAACGGCGTTGAAACTCCTGCTTGCTTAAAATTATCGATTAAATAAGCGACCTTTCTTGTCATTTGAGGTGGAAAAGATTCATTTATCAAGCCTAATATTTGAATAGCTTCCAAACTCATTTTTGATCTTCGTACCCCCCCGCTTTCCGTTGCCTGAGCAAAAGGTGCATTAACACCTAGCAAATTAGCTAAATACTTGTCGTTATTCTGAATTACGTCGTTAAATTCGCTAATCACAATGTTTTCGCACCCAACGCTCCGTATATCGTGCAATAAATCAATCCAAGATACTTTATCAAACTCGACCATCTCATAATAATCGTCAAAGTCACAATACTTGAAGTGTCGTAACGATTCGCAATAACGAGAAATGAAATAATCGACGTAATCACGCAGAGTAATGTGCGTGATAATTTTATAGCCATTGAGTGCTGCGACTAACTTACCTAAACGGGGAATTGCTTTCGAATATATTTTATTGGAGTCTGGTTTATTCGTGCCTCCGATTATATTCTCATCTGAAATTACTAACTTGTCGCAAAGCATATAGGGTAACAATCCTTCCAGAAGTACTTCCTCTTGGGCATTGGTACTTAGTTTATGCGTTAAAGATTTTCTTAGGTCTTCCAATTTTATGTACTGAATACGTTCTTTCGATAGTTTTTCTTGACTATTTAACAAACGGGATTGAATATGAGTTGTCGCTGTTTTATGTACACCAAGATGTAAAATTATTTCGGGTTTCATATGTGCGTTCAAGTAATAAATTTATAACTCTCTGTGCGCAAAAGTCGAGCATACAAGTACAGAAAGTTTTAAATAGTAAGTTCGAGATGTAGCTCGTGAATACACGAGTTCTTATGATTTATGGGTTTAATACAATAGAGTTCTGTGCAAAAGATTTCATTTAATTATCTTGATTCGGACCAAGCAGTATCTCAGATAGGCTTTCGCATTAATAAATCACACAATGTAATTTTATCAGATATATTTTTCCGTTTAACAGGCACAGGATAAAAAGAAAATTGGCCTAGCATAATCTGGCTTAAGAATTTAAGATTGTGCCTCGGCATGTTCGCGGATCTGAGGGCTCTTTTGGATCACCTTTGTAAATTTAGGACCGGAACTATTGCCTATTTAATCGCTGCTACTATTCCTGGAGTTGTCGGGATGACAGGTATCGCAATGCGATGTGACGATGGCCCTCATTGTAGTATTCGAACCACTGTTTCAAGGCGTTTATGACGGCCTGTGAGTTAGGTCGATCAGCCAGATGGGCATAATCGCGCCTGAAGGTTTTTACAAAGCTCTCGGCCATCCCGTTGCCTGCGGACTGACCACCTGTGTGATAACAGGTTTTAATCCCGGCATCTGTGCAAACTGGCGGGTGTTGGCAGGTGTGTAACAAGCGTCATTATCAGACAGCCATTCGCCTGGCTGCGCGACGGTCTGTCCATAGAGTCTCTACTACCTGCATCATCAAATCTCCAACCAGTTGGGGAATCAATCCCTTGGGTTGTCGCCACCCAGCTCATACTTGCCTGTCGGGCCTAAGTCAGCATTTGAGTGGTATGAGATGACGCGGAAGACGGGTAAGGGCGAGGACGCGAGCGAACCTCTACAAACTCAAATTGCGCACCAATGAAATAGCAATTAGATTCTAAATACTCTTATCAATACTTGATTAATTACATCTACCGTTTGCCGCGCAACCGTGCAATCAATCCGAGCAATGGACGTAATGCCTTTCGCCACGAAGGCATCACACTAGCACCCTGTACCTTCCACAACAACAATTCATCAAGCGCCACCTCGACCGTCGTAAAACGATGAGTGCGACGGCTTACATAGGTTGGATACAGAATCAATGCCGCTGCCGTGAGTTCGTCCAGACTCCGCTTGCGGGTCCGACGAGAGACCGGGTACCGATCCTCTGTGAGGCTCCAGCCGGCATAAAATGGCCGTCCATAAGTGACCACTCGCTTGCCTCGCATTAAGGCTTCAAATCCTGCCAATGAAGTCAGAACGTGAACTTCGTCGACTTCCGTAAATAACTGACCTATAGACAAATCCTGAACAATCTCGTCGCACCATTGCCCGACCTGAGCTTCCCCCTTCCCTTTATCACGCATGCCGGCTGCAACGTCAGGGTGCGGTTTATAAACAATATAAGCATCCGGGTTATTTAGCCGAACAGCCTTTAACAATGCCAGGTTCCCGCGAATTACAGTAGACCCGAAACGTATAGATGCATCCGTTTCAACCTGTCCTGGAACCAGAATGACAGTGGTAACCTGCTCTGGCCGGACCCACCCCCCTGTGCCTACATTATATTTAGTCAGGTTTTCAGAGACAATTCGCTCTCGCAGATGTTGAGCGCGACGCAGCAGATCCGGTGACATCTGTGAATACTGCAGTATAAACTCCAGATCCGATACACATGTTGCATCGTAATAAATACCACGCGTGTCCATTACCCAGGAAAGCGGTCTGATCAAATCGACCCCCAGCCCCACAGAGCGCATGAAACCGTCTTCCAGCCGGATAACCTGCCCCGAAAACGATTCACTCGCAGCGTTGCGCCCCCAAAGCGCCAGAACACCATTGTTTGGGCATTGTCCCACCTTATTTACAAATCGGACAGCGCTACCTTGAAAAAAATCTTTGACGATCGGCCTTTTCCAGGACGAATATCCCGGAGCAAAGATTTCCTTAGGAAAACGTGCACGGCAGGTCCTTTGTAGCTTCATCCACGAGATGAGACGTTCAGGTTGGCACAATTGGCCAGATTCGGGGTCCAGATAACGTGCGTACTCTATCAGCGCACCATAAACCAACTGTTCCAACGTCACAGGTGAGCGTCTATCTGGCGCGGGTAATCTATCGTGGGTCAGTCCGTACCCGGCATAAAATGGCATACCGAAGACATGTACCGGCTTTCCCCACAACAGCCCTTCAAACCCCATTTGCGAGGTCACTACATAAATGGCACGAGCACGCTGTAACAAGGTCACCGGATGCACATCATCGGCGATCACTTGAATCCGAGGATTCTTTTTAAGAACAGCAGCATTGAAATGGCCCCGTTTGCGTCCAGCAAATACATCGGGATGGATCTTGACTAGAACAGTTGAACTTGGAAAATCACTCAATGCTGCCTGAAGCATTGCTTGGAAACTTTTTTCGCTCGCCTGTCCGTGCTCGATAGCGGAATCACCGTATGTCTGATCAGCCACAAGAACGTAGTCTTCCGGCAACATACCCGCCCAATCCCGCAGATGGTTATATTTCGATACACCTGCATCACGCCATTGCCGACATAGACTGCGCGCCCTCTCAATCTGTTGCAAACTCAAGGACCGCTGGATGTAGTTTTCCAGATCGGAAGGCCGGCCAGCGTGATAGTAAATCCCCTGATAATCCACAACAATAGAAAAAGTTGGGTCTTTATCGCCCAGATCGACTGAGCGTAGGAAGCCGTCCTCGATAAAAAGAATGGTCTTTTGCAGTTCTGAGGCCACCACGGCAGCGTGGCGATAGGATGGCTTGAATCCCCAACTGGCCACGTAGTCAATATTCCGCGGCATGCACCCGATCCGGCCGCCGACCACCTCAAAATCCGGCAACAGAGCGGAAAGTGTTGAGTTTTTACTTATGCCCCGGGTAGCTAGCAATAAACGCGGCGTCCTGTTCATGCAATTTGCTTAATATTATTTATATAGTTGGTCCGTCAATCGGCATAGTCTTTACCCATCGATGGAATTATCTCAGCATTAAAGCACAAAACCAAAGCAATCTGCGAGGCACTACCGCGTCTTTCACTCTTAAGTATTTTCTCAGGCATCCGTCACACCCCAGTTTTACACACTCAATAAAAGTTGAGCACTGACCGCATACGCGACGCCGCTTAGCCAGACAATGTCGTCCGCAGTAACTTCGCGGGCATCAACAACCACCACCAGCCCTGAAATAATTAAACGGATATCGTTAGCTGTGATTTAACTAATTGCATGTCGATGCCCCACTCGGCCTTACTCCGTAGGCACTTGCAGCTTATGGTATTTACGACCCAAATTGACCGTTGCTTCAAAAAAACCGTTCTTGCTACCGCAATCGTATCGGGTTCCTTCGTAAGTGTGCCCAAATACAGCACGTGATTTAAGCATGGACGCAATCCCGTCAGTCAGCTGTATTTCACCGCCAGCTCCTTTTCCAATAAAACGCAGATGTTCGAAAATGTCTGGCTCCAGAATATACCGACCTACAACCGCATTGTTGGAAGGGGCATTCGCAGGATCAGGTTTCTCAACGATTTGCTCAACTGTCATGGTTCCACTGCCTACCGATTTACCGGCGATGATGCCATATTTTTTTGTCTCTTTTTGCGCCACCACCTGTGTACCCAGCACACTGCCATTGCAGGCGTGCGCTACCTGAATCAACTGGTGCGTGACAGGTGTATCAGAATCAATCAAATCGTCTGCCAGCAGTACGGCAAAAGGCTCATTGCCCACAACGGGTTCCGCACATAATACCGCATGCCCCAATCCTAAGGGAGCAGATTGTCTGATATAAATACAATTGACATTGGAGGGCAAAATATCCTTCACGATTTCCAGCATTTCTGTTTTACCGCGTGCGATAAGCTCCGCCTCCAGTTCAGGCATCGAATCAAAATGATCCTCTATCGAACGTTTGTTGCGTCCGGTTATAAAAATCAAATCGGTAATACCTGATTTCACCGCCTCTTCCACAGCATACTGAATTAGCGGTTTATCTACAACGGGGAGCATTTCTTTGGGCATTGCTTTGGTAGCGGGCAAAAAACGGGTACCCAGCCCGGCAACCGGAAATACAGCTTTTCGAATAGGATTCATTCAGTCCTCGGAGTAAAGTTAAAAATAAAGCTAACCTAAATAAATATACTTCACACACCTATACAACGCGGTAATCTACTATTTCAAGTGTATTGATGTGTTTCTGACCAGTTCACAATATTTCTCGTTAAAACGGAAAAACAATAGGTACCAGGATTAGGATGCATAACGAATAGACAATCGCAATAGGAAGCCCAACCCTGAAAAAGTCCTTCACTCGATAGCGCCCGGGCGAATAGACCATCAGGTGCGTCTGATAGCCAAAAGGGAACAAGAAGCAGGCACTGGCGCCATACGCAATTGCCATAATAAATGGAGTTGGGTCAACACCAAAAGCCTTGGCGGTGGATAGCGCAATCGGAAAGGCCAAAGCGGCCGCCGCATTATTGGTGATGAGTTCAGTAAGCAGCATTGTAATTAGATAAACGCCCACAAACGCCCCCATTACACCATATGCATCGAACGCAGAGCGCATAACACTGGCAATCAGATCTGCTGCGCCGGAGGCGTCAAGCGCATGCGCGACAGACAGGGCCGAAGCGATGATGATCATCAGCTCGAATGGAAAGCGGCGACGCAATTCAGACAACGTCAAGATTTTTGTGATGAGTAAAGCAGCAAGCAACACCAACAACCCACTGAACAATGGCGCAATTTCCAGCGCGGATAGCAAAATAACAACGGCAAATCCACTCATGGCAAGCGTACTTTGTAACGTGTTCAGTACTGGGCGTTGCAAAGTATCATCTAACACATGGAAATTACGGTCTATATTACGGTGTTGTTTAAAATCCGGACCAACAGCCAATAGCAGCGCGTCGCCCACATGCAATGTTATCTGCCCTAATTGGCCTCGTAGTTGCCGATCACCACGACGTATACCCACAACACCCGCATCAAACATGGTGCGAAAATCCACATCACGCAAGGTGCGGTTCGCCAGCTCAGATTCATTTGAAATGACTGCTTCCACTAAATTGGAGTGTAGTAGTTCCGGCACATCGGTGCCAAAGACAGCCAATCCGTCAAACTGCTTCAATGCCTGCACTTTCTCCGTTTCACCCGAAAAAATCAGCACGTCGCCAGCCAGCAGCACTTCTTCCGGATTAACTGGTGAAATAAGCCTCCCTTCACGCAAAATCTCTACCAGATACAGGCCATCCAATCGTCGCAAACGATTCTGTTCGATCGTTCTGCCCGCTAATGGCGAATCCTGTTGTACCTGAGCTTCCAAAAAATAACGTTGGCTCGAAGATATATCATCAGCAGTTCGGTTATCAGGTAACAGACGAGAAGTCAAAGACAAGACCAAAATGCAGATTAAGGCTGTTGGCAATCCAACCCAGGCAAATTGAAACATTCCAAGTGCAGGCAGACCTGCACTGACAGTAAACGAGTTAACAACAAGATTGGTTGACGTTCCCACCAATGTAATTATGCCTCCGAAGAGGGAGGCATACGATAAGGGAATCAGCACTTTGGATGGTGCAATCAACCGCTGCTTTGTAACAACGCCCAAAAATGCGCCTACTACCGCGGTATTGTTCAGAAAGGCAGAAAAAACCGCCGCGACAAGTGACAGCCGAAACACTGCAGACACGGCTTTGCCTCCGCGAAACAGCATAGTCGATAATTTATCCAGTATTGGGGTTCGCTCCAACGCCAAAGACACCAGCATCAATAATATCAGTGTCGCCAGCGCGGAATTGGTAAATGCGGATAAATAAACCTTCTCGGGCACCAATCCAAACAAATAATACGCACCCGCCCAAGTCGAAAAAAGAATGGCGGGCGATATTTTCCCGTGAATAAGTAATACCAGCAATAGACCGATAGAGCCCAGGACCAAATAGGCAGTCATAATGGGCATCCAGTCAACGAGAGTGACCCCAGGCCACAAAATGCGGATTTTCGAATCCCGGCTTACCATATTCAAGTGGCTCCCCGGAAATTGCTTCGACCCGTCCTCCGGCAGCACTTAGCACAGCATGACCAGCAGCAATATCCCATTCCATGGTACGTCCCAGCCGCGGATAAACATCTGCCTCGCCGGCCGCTACCAAACATAGTTTCAGTGATGAGCCGGCATTAACGACATCTGCTACCGTGTGCCCGGATTGCCCCAGAAAGGAATCCAGTGCGGCACTATCGCCGTGAGAACGACTGGCAACCACGGTCAGGCCAGCCTCGGGCACCACGCGGCAACGAATATCAGATCGGCCTGTAGACTGTTCCACAAATGCGCAGGAATCAACCGCACCAGCAAAAAGACGCCCCTGTGCCGGAGCGTACACCACACCAAGCACCGCAACTCCGTTTACTATCAACGCGATGTTGACCGTGAACTCCCCGTTCCGATTAATGAACTCCTTGGTTCCATCCAGTGGATCGACCAACCAGAAGGTATCTGCCACATCTGGCATCTCGCCAGCCGCTACCGCCTCTTCAGCAATCACCGGCACACCTGGCAATAGTGCTTTCAGCAGCGGCACCATCACCTGTTCCGCCCGTTCATCTGCCAACGTAACGGGAGATGAATCAGCCTTTCCCTTTACTTCAAAATCAGTCTGATAAATTTCCATAATCGTCTCTCCACCCTTACGAACGATGGGAATGATGGATTCCAGAAGGGAGCCGAGGTTATTGGCAGTCACAAATTGATCCTTTTATTTGATTGCGAAAAGTAGATAATATTACTTTTCGCATATTACATATTGAATATTAAACAATTTTACACATTAATTTTAATAATTTATATATACTTAAATTGTTTAATAGTGATAATTACCAATCTGAGCAGGTTATGGTCGTAAAACGCTCTTCTCTCTCCATGGAAGAACTTAACCGGCAGCGGCGAGCTGCAGTACAGTTGCGCCTGCAAGAAAAGACGCTGGGCTTTATAAGTAAAAGTACAGGATTGAGCGCTCCCACTATCATTAATGCGCATAAAGCGTATTTAACGGGAGGTTGGGCCGCCGTTAACACGAAGCCCAGGGGACGCCCCCCACTGTTGCAAGAAGCCTTATCTTCACAGGACGAAGCTGAATTGCAGGGCATACTGTTTCCGCCAGTAGGAAATGATAGTCCTAAGGTATGGGATATTGATACGCTCGTACATTGGATTGCAGGACGTGCGCTTGAAAAAAGCGGTAAACAGCCTGATCGAAAGGCCATTGCACGCTTTCTGTCCAAATACAAGCTATTGGCCAGGTCACTATTGGATGCTGCGCGCTCACATCGCGGCAATCACATCCAAACGTGGCTGGCCAATGATTACCGGGAAATACAAAAACGCGTAAAACAGGAGCAGGCAAATCTTTTCTGGGTAGACGAGCGCCAGTTGGGCAACGCCGATTTACCATATTTCCAATTGGTTGCCCACACCCCACGGGGCACTCAGTACTGGCTGACTCTGGCTAAATGGCCCACCGCCCTGAACTGGACCGCGTTTTTCGACGGGATTTGTAAAGTATCAGTCAACAAAGCCATCATTATTACCCAAAATCCAGCCGTGAAAAAGAACACCATAATCAGCAACTGGATCGCACAACATACAGACAATATCGAAGTCATTGTTCTACCTGCGCCCTGGCGCTCTACTCCAGAACCCGCCGCAGACACCAGCCATCATCCTTCCAATTTTTCACTAAAGACGAGGCAATCCATGTCCCTCACTCATCTCCAACAACTTGAGGCCGAGAGTATTCACATCATGCGCGAGGTCGTTGCAGAGGCCGACAATCCAGTCATGCTGTATTCCATAGGAAAAGACAGCGCAGTGATGTTGCACTTGGCACGCAAGGCCTTTTTCCCTGCGCCCCCACCGTTTCCCTTGCTGCACGTGGACACACAGTGGAAATTTAAGGCCATGTACGAGTTGCGAGATCGTATGGCGAAAGAATCCGGCATGGAATTACTGGTTCACGTAAATCCCGACGGCATAGCCAAGAACATCAATCCGTTTACTCACGGCTCTGCCATTCATACCGATGTCATGAAAACCGAAGGTCTGAAACAAGCCTTGGACAAATTTGGGTTCGACGCAGCCTTTGGCGGCGCCCGCCGCGACGAAGAGAAGTCACGCGCAAAGGAACGCATTTTTTCATTCAGATCCGAGCAACACCGCTGGGATCCCAAAAATCAGCGCCCGGAACTTTGGCGTCTGTACAACACAAAAAAACACAAAGGCGAGTCCATTCGAGTATTCCCTATATCCAACTGGACAGAGCTCGATATCTGGCAGTATATCCACCTGGAAAACATTCCAATTGTGCCACTGTATTACTCTGCCGTACGACCAGTGGTCGAGCGCAACGGCACGCTAATCATGGTCGATGATGACCGCATGCCACTCCGACCAGGCGAGGTGCCCATGATGAAAAGCGTACGCTTCCGAACACTGGGATGCTACCCATTGACCGGCGCAGTGGAGTCCACCGCAGATACATTGCCCGCAATTATTCAGGAAATGTTATTGACAACAACATCCGAGCGTCAGGGGCGTATGATCGACCACGACTCTGCCGCCTCAATGGAAAAGAAAAAGCAAGAGGGGTATTTCTAAATGGCACATATATCTGATCTTATTTCAAGCGACATCGATCAATATCTGAAGACTCATGAAAACAAAAGTCTGCTGCGATTTATTACATGCGGCAGTGTTGATGACGGAAAAAGTACGCTTATTGGACGACTGCTTTTTGAATCCAAAATGCTGTTTGAAGACCAACTAGCTGCTGCCGAGGTAGATTCAAAAAAATTCGGCACACAGGGGGACAATATAGACTTTGCCCTGTTGGTAGACGGTCTGGCGGCCGAACGGGAACAAGGCATTACCATTGACGTTGCCTATCGCTTCTTTTCAACAGACAAACGTAAATTTATCGTTGCCGATACCCCCGGACATGAACAATATACGCGCAATATGGTCACCGGCGCATCCACCGCGGATGTAGCCATTCTGATGGTTGATGCGCGCAAAGGGATTCTAACTCAGACCCGTCGCCACAGCTATTTGGTGTCACTGCTAGGTATCCGCCAGATTCTGGTAGCCATTAACAAAATGGACCTGGTCAACTACGATGAGAAAACATACAACAAAATCGTAGAAGACTACAAACAATTTGCCAAGCAACTGGACATTGAAAACATTACCTTTATTCCTCTGTCGGCCTTCAAAGGCGATAATATTATTACACCAAGTGATAATACCCCATGGTATCGCGGCTCTACACTGATGGGCTATCTAGAGACAGTGGAAGTCGACGATGAAAGAACCCGCAAGGAAGCATTCCGCCTGCCTGTGCAATGGGTGAACCGCCCGAATCTGGATTTCCGTGGATTTACAGGCGTTGTCGCAGGCGGGCAGATACAGCCCGGAGACCGTGTTCGCGTTCAACCATCAGGCAAGGAAAGCGAAGTTGACCGCATTGTGACGTTCGATGGCGATCTGGATACGGCAATTGCTGGCCAGGCCATCACGCTGACTCTAAAAGATGAAATTGATATTTCCCGTGGAGACGTCATTTCCAAAGCAGAATCCCCAGCAGAAACAGCTAACCAATTTGAAGTGACTGTAGTGTGGATGCACGATGAACCCATGCTTCCGGGCCGGTCTTATCAATTGAAAATTGGCACCAATACGGTATCGGCTACGATCACTGAAATCAAATATCAAGTCAATGTGAACACCCTGGAACACACTGCCGCCAAGAAACTTGAGCTGAATGCCATTGGTGTATGCAATATCAACATTGACCGTGCGATTGCGTTCGATCCCTACACACATAACAGGGACACAGGCGGTTTTATCCTGATCGACCGCATGAGCAATAATACTGTCGGCGCCGGCCTGATTCATTTCGCACTGCGTCGCTCGCATAATATTCATATGCAGCACGTGGATGTAAACAAGGAAGAAAGAGCGCTATCAAAAGGGCAAAAGCCGTGCGTACTCTGGCTGACAGGTTATTCTGGCGCTGGAAAATCCACCATAGCCAATCTAGTTGAAAAACGACTGCATTCGATGGGAAAGCATACGTACCTGCTGGATGGTGACAATATGCGTCACGGATTGAACAAGGATTTAGGCTTTACTGATGAGGACCGGGTAGAAAATATTCGTCGAGTTGGAGAAGTTTCACATCTGTTAGTTGATGCTGGCCTGATCGTACTCACCGCTTTCATATCCCCTTTCAGAGCCGAGCGTCAATTAGCACGTTCACAAGTAGAGGATGGAGAGTTTATCGAGATATTTATTGACACTCCCCTGGAATCAGCGGAAGCTCGCGACCCGAAAGGTTTATACAAAAAGGCGCGTCATGGTCAACTAAAACACTTTACAGGGGTCGATTCGCCTTACGAAGCTCCGGAAAAGCCCGAAATAAGAATTGATACTAGCAAAATGAGCGCTGAAGAGGCGGCGGACCATATTGTAAGCTATTTGGAAAACGAACACTTTCTGTGAAACAGAGCTAATCATCAATATTAGTGTTCAATATTCAAGCCCGGTTATTTACATAGCCGGGCTTTTTTTGAACCCGGCACGGGCCTCTGGTATTTATACCTTGTTTCTGAAAAAAAAATATGTGATCATCCACCATGACGATTGGAATATTTGGATTGCCCTCAAGATTCCCATATTCGTCCTATTTACCTTACGCCATCACAATATTTTGGCAAACTAAACAAAATTAACTTGGGTTTTGCGCCTTTCTCACATGTCATTTGATTTCAATAAAGATACTTCTTTTGTTCTGGGGAAAACGTATGTCAAATATCATTTCCAGAATTTATCCAAACCCATCGTGTTTCTATTTTCACCGGCTGACTCTGAAATTCCGATCGAGAATATACGAGCGAATATAGATCCTTGGGGGTTTTCAAGAATAAAAGAGTTAGGACTGAATGTTCTATCGTTCACCTCTCTACAGCCCAGAAATTGGTATAAACACCCGGTTTTAAATCAATATCTTAAAGTGCAGCTCCCAGACATGCTGCCAGACTTTCCCGAACGGCTTGGGATCGGCGCCAATGTAGGCGGTTTTGGCGTGTCTCTTTATGCAAATGCGCTCAATTGTCAACGGATCCTCCTGTTCAGCCCTATATCGACCTTAAATCAGGAGCATGCCCCCTGGGAAAATCGTTTCGCGCAAGGTTTGCGCGGTCTGAACTGGACACAAGGAGACATCGATGGCAGCACAACGCGTTGCCCCGGCCAGATTATTTATGACAAACAACAGATGCTGGATAATTCACATGCACAGCGCTACGGCTCACAACTGGAACGCATCACCGCTCGAGGCCTGGGAGAAAATCTTTACAAACATCTTCAGACCATGAAGCTACTTGACAAAGTAATTGATGCTTTCATAGAAAATGAACTGACAAGCCATTTTTTCCATACATCGCTACGCAGAAGGCGGGGCTATCTGGATTATTATGCAGGGTTGCTCAACCACCCCTCCAATCGCCTGACCCCCGCTCGGCAAACAATTATCGAAAATCGCCTACTTGCCTGTGTACGTAAATATGCCAAGGACCCTCAGGCCATTCGTTATCAGGACGCCACCCTACTCAGAGATCTAGCCATCAGAATCGAGAACGAGGATCTAACTTTGGCAGAACATTTAATGAGTCAAGCCCACCAATTACGGAAAGGACCTTTCATCACTAAGAAACTGGAAGCATACCGCCGCGCCCTGAACCGGCGTTAAGCTCACGACATTACACGCATATACGTGAAATGTGTCACTAAATTGTCGCGACCGACCGCGGGTTCGCCCAAAACCAGGCGCCCCGCCCGCAGACCAAGCTCGTACAGTTTGTTAGAAATTTCCGTCAACCTATCCAGCTCGCCTTCAGGGCACGAAATATAGATCTCATCCAAAGCGAGCACATCAAGCCACAACAAGAGAATCTTTGAGTCCGACTCGAGCAATAAACGCAATGATGAGACATCGAAAACCAGAAATAGCGAATCGGGTATCGTGCCCTCATCCAAGTCGCGTAATGCAGAATCATTGTGCTCTACTTCTATGCAAGTGATGTCCTGAGCTGCATTATGAACAGTCTGGATAGACAATTGTTGACCCAAATCCGCACTCAATGCCTCGACCAGCATTTTCAGTTTTGGCACAAAAGAAACGTTATTGTTATATATCAAATACTTTTCCCACTTGTTAGTTAACAACTACTCGATACGTTGACGAGCATAGAAGGCCTGCACAACCAATTGGTCCTGCCCTGCCTTATAATTGCCACAATTGAGCAATACATCGCGAATCATCACGTGTCCTCCTATCACGGCTCCTTCCTCCGGCACGTTATTCTGAAAGGTGTTGATTAAAAACCTTGGCACCCAGATATGCCTATATCCCCTCCTGGAAAAAGCCAGCCAGAATGCCCAGGCAAGGTCTTCACAATTGCGTCTCATTACATCAAACCCGATTTCAGATGCAACCTTTGTCTCGATCAATGCGGTCAGCACCATATCATTTCGTAAAAAATGAACATGATCACCCATAAATTGACTGAGCACTTTTCCAGCGTTTACACCATACCTATATTGACTTGGCAACACCGCCTGCGGAATCATCACCGATGTGTTATATGCACGCAGCATTTCAACCAGAAAATTAGGTGCAAGGATGGTGCGCTCATCCAAAAAAACACATAATTTGGTTTTGGTCTTTTGAAGAAGCATCTTGAACAGAGCCGCTCTTCCAACAAGCGGCTGCTCCAGCAATGTGCAATGGGGTAGGCGAAGCCGGATATATCCCTGCACAGTCTCACTAATTGAGCCCTGATCGAAACAGATCAACACATGTTGCGCCTTCATTGTTTGCGCACATATTGCGTCGATAACCGCCTGTATATTGCCGGCCTCTGTAACTGAAACCAGAAAGCTTACGTCATGCGCCACGGCACGGCGTCGGGCAAATTTCAGAGCATATTTTTTCTTTTTCTTTCTGGCGGCGTCATACAAAGTACCAACGCTTTGCGCGATGCGTGAAGGATCAAGTTCTTCCTGGTTATACTGCTGCAAACGTTCAACTATGTCAGATGCGTTCTGAGCAATAGAATTCACCGTTCGCTGCCATTGCCTGACATCGGGCTCTTTTTTATCGAGAATATAATGCTTTAAATCAGGGGGAAAAAAGGATTCCATCGGCGTACCTGACATCACGATTGGCAGCACACCTCGATCTATGGCCTCAAGACACGCGAAACTGAACGTTTCAGCAGCCCCCAAAACCGGGAAAAAACTCCCTGCCTGCAAGCGTGCCAGCGCCTCATCTCTTGACAGCTCCCCCATGAATTTAACCTTGCCGCGCAATGTGGGCATCAACCGCTCAAGAATATACTCACGTGGATCTGCTCGAAACGGAATACGATCTTCTTTGCCAATAAAGAGCACTTCATCCAGCTCCGTTGAGCTATTCATTAAGTTGGCCAGCAAAATCAGCTTATCCACACCCTTCGATAGACAAAGTCGCCCAAGAAACTGCATAGACGGATGGACTCTGTCGCAGGGAGTACACATTTGAAATGCATATGGCTCACGCACAACGACGATATTCTCTGTAATGCCGTACCTGTGCAGACGTGAACGTGCCGATACAGAAGGAGTCAATATCAAATCGCTGATACGCAGCTGCTGCCGCTCGCTTGTAAGTTCGTTTTGCGTGTAAACGGACGAGGCAATTTGGTCCGCATCATTATAATCCTCGATGAACCCATGATTGAAGGTAGAGCAGAGGATGTTATGGCTCAAATTGGAAGACTGGATATGCTGAAATGCCCTAAGGGATGGTGCCAGGAAGTCGGCAGACTCAATCACCTCAACTTGCCATTCAATCGCGCAACTTAAAATTTCATCAGATAGTATCGCGGAGACTGCATAATTATATGGCCCTTGCGGAAACCGCCTGTGCACTTGAACACCGTCCAAATAACATATTCGGGTATTTTCGGACTTGAAAGGCCAATAATCATATGTCTCGTTCCTGGGCTGATACGTCCAGGTTAACAGGAACACCTCGTGGCCTGCCCGCTCCATAGCTGAAGCCATATAGCCAATATATGTGCCTATACCCCCTGACGGAAAAATCGGGCTTTCATTTGTGACATATAGAATACGCATTTACTACACTCTGGCGCCGGTCATCATAAAAGAGCTTAGCAGTATGCGATTAAGATCAGAAGTTGCACGGGGTAAATTGATAATGATTCGTGCCCCGATTGCTTCTGCTAAAGGGAGCGATTCGTACTGAGCATCGTCAATATGATAACTAAATGCCAATGGTATACCCAATGCCGGGTACGACTTATGATGATAGTCCTCATGCCTTGAGTCAGGAAAATACAACCGCAAATACATGGAAAAATCCTCTACCAACTCATCCGACGAAGCGCTGAAAGCAGGAACAAAATCCAAAGTTAAATTATTTATTTCCCTTAATGCATCAATAGATACATCTGTCTCCAGCGTGAAATATGTTAGGTCATGCTCTGGATCAATGCTGGGGTAGATCAACAAGCACGAGCTGCCTGCAGTAGGGTCCTCGGCATCAGATTCATCATGGTACGTATCCGTTTTGACCTTACAGCTGAAACCACCCGCATCTAAACTAAAACCAACACATACGCCACGGGTAATTTCTTCGTATGCCTGAACTGCTTGCTCGGTAACCTCAGGAGAAAACCTCGTCAATAATGACTCAAGGGCATTCTCCACCGGACCAGTAAAATCCTGAGCATCGGCATCAAATGGCGCGTTCTGGATATGCTCGTCCATGTACGCACGCATTGTGACCAGCGCTTTTTCCATTGAATAGATTTGACTACGAAAAGCCTGTAAGGCGGCCTTGTCCATGCTTTCTCCCTTGCCACGGCCATTCCATCTACAGATGGAAATGCACCAATTTATATAAATCTGAAGTCTTTTAGTTGCACTTTAATTGCGTTAACCAAAAGGCAGTTATTTTTCGTTAGAAAAGTAACATGGAATATCATTTTAACATCATTAGTTTCCCACCGTTGCCCGACCTAGGCTTGGCAAACACGGGCACCGTTACACATATCACAATTGAAAGATGCAATGGATGGCGAAAATTCGTCAAACACGATAGAATTATCAAGCCATTAACAATTGAACCTTATATCTTTTAATGTTTTTTAAACTAATAAAAGACCAATTGAAGTCAAAAAATGTCATCTCCAAAATTCTCGCGGAAACCGAGGATTATCGAATTACGCTCCACGATATCGGCAGCAAGACTACTATAATCACATTTGGCTATTGGGGCAGCGGAATCAGCCAGAAAGGCTTTGGCACCGACTTTTGCTTAAAAAATGGCTTTAATAATATCTATGTGTGCTGCAAGGGCGCGCAACGCTTTCAGCACCTGTCGCTGGATACGTTCACCAACACAGTTAAAGACGTATTAAAAAGCAAAGACGTAATCACCTATGGATTATCTCTGGGAGGATACGCTGCCATTTATTACGCAGCCCACATTAATGCCAGGATTGTCGCATTTAGCCCCCGCAACTTAAGCCACCCGGCTACTCCCCGAATCAAACAAACTTTCACTCATACTCAAATCTACGAAAACGCAGTCACAAGACACACCCCGATTATCATAATTGATCCATTTGATCAAACTGACTTCACATTCATCACAAAAGCAATTGCTCCCGCATATAAAAAAATGCACGTCATACACATCGATAATGCCGGGCATAGTTGCTTTGGCGCGATCAAAAGCAGCGGTAAACTAGGACCTTTTCTATTGAATTTATTCGCAGGAAAAGTTGACCAGATAGACGTTGAGAATAAATACAAAGCAGAGTTCCTGGCACAAAAGGCCCAAGCTTATATGCATACCGAAGGGCATGCCGAGCCCTATATTCGAGCACTTATCCAACTGGACCCAAGTAGGCGAACCTTACGACTAGCCAAGGAGTATATCGTGACGAACAGCAAAGCTATAAAACTACCCACTCTTTCCATCAATGAAACTAGAGCGTGCCTGGCCACCCTAGACAATGCCTTTACCGAAAAATCGATGGCTTTTGACATTTTGACAAAAACAGCCGCTGTTCTAGAAGATGCCGGTCAGTTTGAAACGGCATTATCGCTATATCAACTTGCTATTATCAAATGGCCAGAAAGCCAACGGGCGCGCCAAAAGATTGAGTCATTGATGCCAATTGTGAATCTGACCAAACAACAAGAGAACGCTTGAATACATGTCCTGCCAATTTACCAAAATTTCGATACAGACCTGCATACGGCCCCATCAATACAGTAAGCAATTAAAAATATCGAACATCGAACATCGAATACCCAGCACCACGCCAATTGGTATGCCGTACTAGGCCGTCGCTAATGCAACACAACAGGCCTTCGCTATCCATGCGTTAGTGGAACTGGTAGATGCAGGTACCAACGACTCCGAATGATCGTAAACACGTTGGGCTCACGAACAGTTGTTTTTTAGCGAAAGCCCACATTGGGCCCCTTTTTTTGTGACATTTTGATTACAATTTTCTTTTGGTTCAGGTAATCTGTATAAAAAAGTTGCATGCTATCGCTAACGTAAGACTTGGGCACGGAGACAACCATGGAGCACAATGTAACAACAACCTACCTGTTAAGCGGGAAGGGAGATCAGAGAATGGAAACCATTGAGGGCAAGCAACAATCGGTGCCCGCGTGGAACCAATGGTGCTTGGCAATAAATCCAGCTCGCAACACCGATATAATCGCATCGGTCAAATATCAAAATCTCGATTTGTACAATATATTAGTTAACAATCCTGAAAAATCAGAATCTTTTTTTGATGAGCTTGCGTCGGCCCTACTGGCAAAAATACAGAAAGAGCAACGGGACGTTGTAGCCATCGAATTTGAATTCGATGGGTATCCGGTTTGTCTATCCAATCTTATTCCGCCAGGAACGGCCAACGACATAGAACATTATTATTGGTGTGTCGAACGGTAGTTGGTGGACCGCTCTAGAATCGAACATTGACGCTACGATAATGGCAAATTCTTCGCAAGGTCATCCTTCCTGCGTATTACATCATTCAGGCCAAGGTCGCCTAGTTACCAGTTTCTGAATTTTCTCAAAAATCCCCAGGAGTGCGATGCTGCATAAGCCGCAGAGACAATTGCTGGGAAAATGTAGTGATGGAAAGCTTTTTCTCGATACTCAAGCTGGAATGCGTGTATCGGTAATAATTCAAGACCAACGCCGAACTTAAAACGGCTATCGTTGACTATATTTAATGCCTCTACCAACTGTCCCTGCAGGCACTCAGCAAACGTGATCCTAGCTCATGTGGCTATCCAAATAATCGGGGGAACCTTAATCATCCTCATATCACCCTACAAGTAGCCACGTATCTTCAACAAATCTCAGTGAAATTTCTAGACGATATTGAGCGAGCCGTTACAATGCAAACCCTGCTTGAGGGTAAGACCGCCTGAAAATCAAAGGACGTGGTCCAAAAATGATCAGACAGTTATCCGTTTGTCAGATTACGTTTGAGCTAATGTAAATTATCAGTGCCGAAAATTTGACCTTCCCAACTCCTCCGCTGAATCAAGTCACCACACCGGTCGTGCTATTTCATGACTTCGTAGTTGTTAGCTTTAGCATTACTACTCGACATACTAATTAAGTGATTAATTCACCTCCCATGCGCTGACAACTTTTTCAAATGTCCAATCCATTGGAATTCATTGAGTTTGAATCTACTTTTGTGCGATTTTTCTATACTGCTTTATTTTTTTTTCAATAAATGTGCCTTGGCGAATTTGATACGCCAATTCCATTAATTTAAGTGCTTTATGTATATCAATATCCTCTAAAAGACGTGCACTATCCCGCAGCGTATCGGCAAATTTACGCTCAATGGTGATATTTTGTGGACTATTAATTTGCCCCTGGAGAAATTGATTCTTTCTATTCTGGATTATACGACGTCTAGTTTCAGTATGAGTACGAAACTCTTCATTTAACATTTCATCATAATATCTCACGATATTTCTTCTTTTTCTTACACTTTCATGAAATTGAACACAATCAATATCCCCATCGACAAACGCTTGAAATAGTGGGCTCAGTAGCTTCATCGTTTGAAGGTGTGTCGGCGTGCTGTGCCCCACACCAGGAATTTTCAAATGGACAATATTTTTCTTGTATCTAAGTGCGTGTAATCGATCGAGTTTGAAAAGTGGGTCATAGACTACGTATCCCGGGCAGTTCATCTTCGAGCCATCAAATACCCCGTATTTCCAGCTAAGTGAGCGTCCTCCAGGGAAGCGAGTCTCCCATGGCACTAGCCGATCATTTAGAGTCGATATAGGGTTCATGAGAAGCACTCTGTTCATTCTAAGGATATTTGCGAAAGCGCTCACCCCATACCCTCCCATTGAACCACCGTAACCTAGCCGCTCTGGAAAATCAGGAAGATTTGCAGACAGATCTCGCAGAAAAGCTGGAAAAGCTCGTTTTCTATACCAGTTACTGGGACGGCAGGAGGCAAAAGATAAAACGTTCAAACCTTTTCTTTTAACGAACTCAAATCCCCATGGTGAAGGATATTCCGAAATTTTTGCTTCATCAATTAATTCCCCAAGATTAGCAAAGGTAATGACAAGCGGTTTTTTGATATTGCAAAAATGATATTTAAAATACACATTTGCCGCAGAAGACGCTCGGTCGATATTAAATTCAAAGTCCAATCAAATTCCTCGATGAATAATTTCTTTGTTTTCCGCCTTTATATGAAAGCATACAAGAGCAGTTTTCCATTTAAAAATATTATACGAACGAATCTTCGTTAAATTTTGTGCTGTTTTATTGGAATTTGTAATAAGGTTTTAATGAGTTACTGGACGAACTAAGGGTAAACGATCTTTGAAGACAACATCGAGACACTAAAGTCAAAGACCTGTAATTCTGCATCATCAATCCAACGAGAGAGCGCCATCAATTTAAGTATTGTGTATTTGGTAGCTGGAACACTCACAGCACGCAACTCCGCGGTATTGGACGAAATGCGGTAACTAGGCGACTCTGGCACTGTTAATTGGCACACTGATCACCGGTGTTGGTATGCGTGGCATCTACGACCCTTAGGTTTGGCTCCGTCAACCGCTTGAGGTTTACTAGCTCCGATTACATCACGCTGGAGCGTGTGATTCAAACGCTCAAGGAGCAATGCGCCTATCAACATTGGTTGAAAATCCTAATTCAGATTCTGCATTGGCCGCTAAAGTTAAGCGGAGAACGCTGGGACATTACAGAAACGCTGGGGACCTTACGCCAACCCCCAGCGGAGCGCGAAAAATTTCTCAGCAGTACGTCTAAGGTTGGAGAAAACCTGTCACTAATCCAGCCGAAGCTGATAGCATTCATATCGATGAATCAATGATGAGGCATGCATTCTGGAGTGCTTATGTAATTCACTCCCTATTTATCCATATGTATTTTTTCTTGGATAAGAAAAATTATCCTATTCAAATTGCTGCTACTATTAACCGTACTGCGACCCAAAGATGTTACCTCAAAGTACTGGTGAAACTCGGTTGCGTTATTACTCAATTTATTACAAACGCCGTGCATCATTCAGAGTGACAATAAGTCCAAGCGATATTGGTTTAAGGTACTGACTGTCTGACAATCGTGGCATAAGGAAAAACAATGCTTAATATGACTAGCGAATTAAAACGCCTCTCTATGTTTGGCCCCACGGCGTTGTTGCTCGCTCTGGTATGTGCTCAGCTCAGTTTAGTAAATAGCGCCCAAGCAACCTCATGTGTAAGTAGCAATGGCAGTTTACGATCTGATGCAGCACCAAAGAAAGAGAAACAGATAAAGTGCCCGTCTCCCGTCTATAAGCACTTTACCACTGGGTTGGTTGAATTGCGTAATGGGAAGGTGCTTTTGCGGGATGGCGAAGAGTGGTATCCCAAAGGGATGACTTTTTTTGGTCGCCTTATTCCTAAGGGGCATAAATCAGACGCCAGCACTATGTACGCACAACGTAATTTCGGACAAAAATATATGGATGCCCTAAAGTGGATGGGAGGTGACACTGTTCGATTGCAAATTGGTATGCCTTTTCTCGATCCGAAGTCATCTCATTTCACTTCTAGTTATCTTCAGGAAGTCATAGATGCTGTCAGTTTGGCTAGACGAAATGGGATGACGGTAATTTTGTCGATGCAGTGGCAAGAGCGAGTAAATGTGCCCGACGTAGAGAAAAGAATGCCAGGCCAATCGGCCTTACGAGCCTGGGAGTACATTGCCCCACAATTTTCGTCAGACAGCGGTGTTCTTTATGAGCTCTTTAATGAGCCTGTAACACCAGTTAATCCTTCTCGCGCTGAATGGCTGAAGTGGCAAAATGGCCACCAAGCAATTGTGAATATGATCCGTGAGAAAGGCATCCACAATGTATTGATTATCGAAGGCCCAACGATGGGGAAACTTCTAAGCGAAAAATACCCCATTAAAGATACCGTTAGACAAACCGCTTATGGCATTCATCCGCGCCTGCGCGCTTACCTCAATACTCCTGAAGAGTGGGATGAGCGTTTTGGCAACTTTGCCAATTCACATGCTGTAATTGCAACAGAATGGGGGCATAGAGGCAGCACGTGTAAAACAGCAAATAGCGACAGAGCGAAGGAGTTTATCAAGTACTTAGAGAAGAAAAACATTGGCTTAATTGGATGGGGAATGGAGACGAAAAGTAGCACTATCCCAAAAATTTTAGGCAATGGACGCTATCAAGTTTCCAGCTATAAAGATCTTGATTGCAACGATAGAAATGCAGGTCCTGGTGATGATATGCGCCAGCTATTTCAAAGGAAAACAAATAGACAAGCACAAATTACAGAATAAAATATGATCCCGGGCACGCTAAACTGCTCTCCAAAAGCGTGTAATGCCCCAACGTTTTCTGCTCAACTTACGCGGCCAGTGTAAATGTAGCAGCCGGGATTGTCATACTCAACACCTGGTGTGGGCGTCGGTAATTGTAAAAGCGTATCCAGTCACCGATAACACGACTGGCATGCGGCAGCATTTCGAAGCGAAGGCGATGGGGCACATTGCTCCTTGAACATTCGAATCAAGCGTTCCACCGTGCCATTTTTCTGAGGGCAATGTGGCGTGATGAATTCCTGTCGAAGGCCTTAACTGCGAACCAACGCTATGTATCTGAAGGGTGAATATCAGCCCATTATCGGATCGAAGCGGAAACGGCACGAGCACTCGCCCCAGTGCACTGCTGGCAGTCATGGCCTTAGTGGCTACGAGAGGCTGCGAGACCAGATGCTATCCAACCCAGATACGGCACAGATCTGTAGGACACCGCTCTTTGGGGTGCAGGCCACTTGAGGGTAAGGCCTGAATGCGGGGCCTGAAGCCAATGGCCCGTTTCTTGATCTGCCAGCCTCTGGTCTCTTCTTGCGCGGTCATACTCATCGTGAATTTATCCTATTATCACATGAGCAGTTTTTTACTGGGTAGTTACATTAATGAGGGTTATAGCCACTCGGGTTTTTTAATTGCCAGTTCCAAGCATCACTTAGCATCTTCTCAAGATCGAACTCAGCATACCAAGACAACTCGTTTTTGGCCTTTGTCGCATCCGCCCAGAATGCCGGTAAATCACCTGGCCTACGCGGAGAGATTTGGTATGGCACTTTCTGCCCGGTAATTTGCTCAAATGCCGCCACCATTTCAAGAACCGAAACTCCTTTTCCCGTACCCAGATTGAAAATTGATATCCCGCCTTGCTGCAGAGCATTTAGGGCTTTGATATGCCCGCGTGCTAAGTCCACCACATGCAAGTAATCTCGAACACAACTACCGTCCGTTGTCGGATAATCATCACCAAAAACAGAGAGGACCGAACGTTTACCGATGGCTACTTGTGTAATAAATGGAAGAAGGTTATTAGGTATACCTTTTGGATCTTCGCCAATTAATCCAGTTGGGTGTGCTCCAATAGGATTGAAATATCGCAGCAATGCGATTTTCCAACGTCCATCTGCTTTTGCCAAATCGGTAAGAATTTGCTCGACCATGGCTTTAGATGTTCCATATGGATTATTTGTTGTACCCCGCGCTTGCGTTTCAATATAAGGGACAGCCGCTTCCTCACCATATACCGTGGCAGAAGAACTGAACACCAGCCGGAATACATCTGCTGCACTCATTGCCTCGCATAGGACCAGCGTGCCATGCACATTGTTCTGATAATAAGTGAGTGGTTCGTCAACGCTTTGCCCAACAGCCTTTAGCCCAGCAAAGTGGATCACTCCATCTATCTTATGTTTGGCAAATACCCTATCAAGAAGCGCTCTGTCCTGCACATCACCGTGTACAAATATCGGCTTTTTACCCACTATTTGTTCAATACGATCAATGGATATTGCATTGGAATTACATAAATTATCTAAGACTACAACATCATTTCCAGAGCCAAGAAGCTCCACAACGGTGTGAGAGCCAATGTACCCAGCTCCACCGGTTACTAACCATCTCATATTCCACTTACTCCGTACAATTCGAGATCAATTTAATGTCCCATATCAATTAAATTAATGGTAAGAAAATGCATCCTTAACTGGCTTGCAAAAAACCAGCACTAGAAGGCGCTTCTTGAGAAAAATGGAATACATCAGCCAGTGCCTTTGCAACAATACTTTGATCGGAACTTGGGATTCTGATGAGATGACAATGCCTATCCCGCAACATAGAGTTTAATCGAACTGAATCACGTTTATCTTCTTCTTGATAAATTCTGTATTTGTACTCAGAATCAACTAAATCAATAACCCTCGCCTTTGAATCCACAACAATTAAAGCTAAATTCGATTTCCAACGAAGAACTTCCAGAAATGACTGGAAACGAAGATCTAATGTAAATATAAGCTTCTTACCTGCATAAGCAGCAGCCAAATCACCCAAATAGTAAGGCCAGACTCTCAAACGCTCTTTCGAGGGAACGACATCAAAAATGTCGTTCAATACCACACAATCATCAGATGCGTTATCCCTTATAAATTTCGACACCGCTTTCCGATCCTCACCGTGCAGGGCAGCGACCACGATCATATCATTAGGTACCTGCTTAATAAATTCATAGTGGTCATGATCAAAACTGGAAAGACTTGGCCAATATGTATCTGCAGAAGCATTTTGCAAATCATAGCAAAAGCCTACGGTCGAAACGATATCACGACGAGCGGATACTTCATCAATAACTTTTTCTTTCACACGAATATAATTGCATTCGGCATCTTTAGCCTTACCTAACCCTACTGAGAGCTTACAGTTGCTGTAGAGATTTCTTAGGCCATCTTGAATATCGGCATGATTTTCATCAAGGGAAATAACTGTCAGATTATCCTTGAATTTGAGAATATCCAAATAGGCGATGTCTTGATCATCGTCCAGAATGAAAATCAGAGTTTTATTCTTTTCCTTGTGAGCAAATTGACCGACTCGAATGTACCAGGGTATATCCATCAACGAAATAATATCGGACGACATTGTCGTCGCACCATTTTTGGCAAATGCCGTAGGTGATTCAATCAAATTGCCACAAAGCGCTGCATCAGGCAAATTACCAAACCATCGAGGAACACTTTCCTGCTGCGCCTTTGTATACGCATAGACGACCACAATAGGATTAATGATCGATTTTACATAATTTTTTTCGTTTCCATAGAAGACCTTAATGAGCACATCTTCCAGTTGATGCATTGAGCCCGGATCCACTTGATAATACTGACACAACCGCTCCTGCAAAAGTCGATTAAATTCTGCTTTCGCAACTTCCGTCTGATTGTTGTCGGTCTTGAGCTTAAATACTTCTCCAATATTGGACAAATCACTTTGTTTGATTCTGTCGATTTTCCTTTGTGGTCGATCCTCTTCCGAGTTCATGTACACCAGCGTGATCATCTGGCTCCATCGTAAGACGTCAATATAGTTCAGATCTTTCAAGTCGATGGAAAATACCAATACATCTTCCTGTGTGTCCGAAACAAGATCACTCAAATAATATTGCCAAATATGCCGAAGATCACCTTTCCTAACGGTATTGAAAATATCATGAAATACACGAGCAGATGTCTTTTGTTTGATGTAGTCAATCGCCCTTATGCGTGTCGCCGCATCCGACGAACAAATCACAATCATTCGTTTAGTCAAAGATTTAATCAGATCATATTGATTGGTGTCCGCGTCACTGACACTATACCAATTCTTCCGTTTCCAACCACGCAGCAGGCCCTTGCATAGCGCGTCAACAGAATTCAAACGATGTCCCAATCTTTGGACTGTTTCATTTAAAAGCGTCTCGTTGATTCTGGCAAATTCGCAAACATAGCCTTTGCGCATGAAACGAGAGGTCTGCGCATTGAAGCAAAGTGCATCAAGATATATTTTTTCGTTTTCTGGAGCATCCTCATCCAACAACAACACGGTGGCGTTTTCTTTCCACCGAAATACTTCCAGGAAGCGACGACTTGAATCGTTCAAAGTAAATACAAGTGTCTTCCCTTTGGACCTGAATACCAAAGACCCGATATAGAGCTGCCATTTATGCTGTGCCAGCTTGACGCTATCGGATTTATAACCGGCCACCTGTGGCGTTCCCTCATTAAACGTTATTTGTTCGGGATCCAGTATATCGCCATACACGACAGCATCTGGTAGAGCTGCAAATTTCCGTTTGACGCTTTCTTTCAATTCCTGGTTATTAGAGCAAATAATTACTACTGGATTAGGAATTGATTTGATATAGTCATATTCATTTTCATTGAATGAGACTAGGTTATACCAACGGTTGCTTTCCATCTCCTTAAGCAACTTGATCCGCTCAAACAACTCGACTTTGTATTCGTCACACTCATTATCCAGATAGTCAGCGTACTCATTAGGCAGCATCGCTCCAATACGTTTCAAATGCTCACGCAAAATTGGCGCCCGATGAGAGACCTTGCGTGCAAAAAACAACTCCTCGCCAATAAGTTCTGCCAGGTCATCCTCGTAATACACCCTAGGGATACCCCAACTATTGAACTGATACCGAGTCAACGGTGCCGCATCGATTTCAGTTTTGGGTATCAGATTGCCTACCTGGGTCTGGAAAAAAAGCTCATCAGGAATCCAGCTACGTTTGTAGAACTTGGTCAATTCTGGATGACTATCGATTAAAGTAAGAATTCGCTCAATAGTACTCTTGCGCAAGCACCACCATTGAGACCCCATATGGGGTATCTGACTCAAAGGAAGTTGCCGTTTAACTTTCCATTTTTTTTGGAGTGATATGCCCCAATTGAAGAGCGTGGTCTGGTAACGCCAATTGAAGAAGTGAAACAGCTCCCACCGTTCCTCCTGTATGCCATCGGTGATCCAACGATTGTCGCGAGCGTTGACGACTTCAATATGATCAACCTCATCCTGAGCGAGATGCTGCTCCAGCAGCTTGATCGGTTTGACAGGCATGCAAGAGCCTGAGATCAACATGAGATAATCGCAGTTGTAATTTTTTTCACGAGCAAGGTACAAACAGTTGAGAGTGGCCTGAATGATTGACCACTCCCCCCAAACGACTTTTACGCGTTTAGCAAAATAAATTTTTCCAGGTAGAGCATCGAGCCCCCAATGACTGCATGCGTCCTCCAAACTATGAGAGGATCTTGCGTCATGATGAGCGAATATATCTGACCCGGCAGATAACACTGATTCAATCAACGGTTTAAGGGATTCCGGCGCCTCATGTGCCACCAATACAAAAGAAACTTTCACTGATCACCACTCCCCGATGTTAACTAAACCCAGTTTTGCCAAAGTCCTCCAATTTTCGTACTTTACAGAGATACTTGCATCGTATAGATGCGACTTCTCTTGAATGATTTTGTTATATTTTTTATACTCAGCGGAATCATTGTAATGCTGTTTTGCAGCGATCTCTTCAACTACCTTGTCCTTCAACTGACTAATAAACTTGAAGTGTAAAATAGCACCAGATGTTTTTCTACTGAAATAACCTTCGTTTAGCTTGCGCGGTATAGCCATGTGCATGGAGGAAACATAAAAATAATGGCGTTTCCATTTAACCAGCGGCACTTTATTCAAAGCAGGTGCGTTTTCCGGATTATCTTTAAAGAACACTCTACGCCGCACCCCCCCCTGCACAAACAAATTCTTATATTCCTTGCTATACGCTTTCACATATCCAGTGGAATCGAAATAAGAACAAGCATTGATTGGATTTGTCCCTTCCGTGTAGAAACTTTCTTCTACTGCTTTGTCTCCATACATATCCACCATTGTAGTAAAAAAAGCGGATTCACGTATGGATGACAGAAACTCAGTCAAATCACGCAAATCACGAGTCTCAATGTACGGATACACTAAAAATTCATCGGGATCACAAGTGATACACCAGTGACCAGCGCCATACTTATATAGAAGATAGTTTGCCCAATGCATACCAAAATTGGAGGCTTTATATCCTGCCGAAGTAAAGAATGTTGTTACATCATTTTGTGCCTGAGTGACATCATCAAAATTATCAGTTGAGCCGTTATCGACGAAAATAAAATGATCAACACCCAAGTTCCGGTAGTACTCAAGAAAATAACTTAATCTATGCGCTTCGTTCTTCATCACTGCAAATAGAAGAATATCGTTCGGCTTAAATTTCTTTAGATTATTCTGTTTAATACGTAAATCGCGCCCATGTCTGAAGGCAAGATTTCGGTATCTTGCCACTTCCTTGAGCCAGCCCCATTTTTGATTTAGTGCTTTCCGAATTTTCGTCTGCATTTCACGCTCTACCATTAACCAAACACTGAAGGAATTTAGGATTATAGAAGTAGTTATTTCAACTATGATTAAACAAAATTTAAATATTCTTAATCTTATATTTCAATCGTAAAAATTATCTACGAATTGTTTCTTTTGAAGACTCAATATAGCTTCGTTCGCTGCTATCAAAGGTACCTGCGAGCTCTCATTCACATTGAAATTTTCTTCAGAGTAATCAACAAATTTAAAATTTGAGCCACGATCCAAAATAGATTGATGCTTGATATCATAATAGCGAGAATCTTTATTATAGAATCCTTGACAACCTAACCGAGCGAAAACGAAATGGACATGGAAACGGCCAGTAATGACCACATCTTCCTTATTAGCATTTATACCTTTAGAAATCGTCTCGCTGACTGGAAGCAACCGTAAATTTGGGATTTTACTTTCTACCAAATTGAACACATTTTTATCCTCCCACGGATAGCTTTCAAAGAATAATATCTCGTCAAAATGCTCGGAATAAGTACGCAGTGCATTCCAAAAGCTCTCTTGAATGCTACCAACGTTATAGTTTAGAAAAGATAAAAACAAGCGTTTCTTATTATCATTCCGGGATTTTATAATCTTATTTAACGGCAGCAGATAGCAGTCATCTAATCCAAATATGAACTTATCGCACTGAAGCGTATTTGAAAGCAAACGAAAATTATCGACATCCCGTAGCTCAAACCAGCTAAACCTAGAGAAAATCTCTTTAAATAAGGATCTTTGTTTAGACGGTGAGGTCTCAACGGGGCCGAAGCCAATACCTGTCGCAATTATTTTTGTCCCGAAATGTTTATTAAGTGCCGCAGCAAATCCTATATAAAATCCTTTCTCCGGATCCCAATTATTAAGGTAACCGCCACCATGCAAATGCACACTTTCAGCACGTTCAAATACCGTCAGATCAATATCCTTATATAGCTTGAATCCTCCTCTCTCGATGAATCGATAACCCCTTACAATTTGCGACCAAAACGAGGTTTTCTTTGGAACATTCTTTGCGATTTTTACTAAATCCTGTCTGAAAATCAACTCAACAATTTCGTTACCGCTGCCATGCAATTTACTCATATTTGCAGCATTGTTTTCGTAGAAATGGAGTTTAACGTTAAGATTTCTATGCTCAAAATATTTAATCCAAGCATGGACAATTAGTTCATCACCATAGTTAGGCGCACCAGCCCCTCCAAGCAACACAAATTCTCTGATATTTACTTTGTTATCTGCAATCATAAATGACCTAACTTAAACTAACATAATGTTGATTTTTATTTTAGACTCTGGAGTTAAAACTCGCGCTGAACCTTGTTTTTAAATATTCGAATTCGCCAGTCATCATGCGCTGCAACTCTGCATCTACAATCCCAGGAATCGATGTTTCGCTACCTTTGTGTACTACTTTAGATAATCCTTCGTAGCTTGAAAATTTTGGCAGCCCAAGAAACTCTTCAATTTCTGACATAAGGCGTTGAGGCTCAGACTGTATATCGTCAAAGGGAATGTACAAAATGTTCTCTCCTTCAGTAAAATACTTATCCCATTGAGGAACAAAAACTGAATAGTTACCGCGATCCATTATGGATGGGTTATTGAGATTTTCTACAAAGACCTCGTCAGTTACGCTTTCCCCTTTCACTAATGAACCGTTACGAACCATATTCATTTTCAGCTGTGACCAGGCTCTGGCCACTGGATTACGTATGATGTAGATAATTTTTACGTCAGGGATTAGTTCTAACAGATACTTAATTCCATCCTCGCCTATCGTACTATACTCTGGTGTAATTTCACCACGGACCGACCCATGAGGAGCATACGAAAAAATTTTTTTATACCAGCCCTCTGAAACACCCTCTGGGTAGGTTGCTAATTCCGATAAATAGTGAATCCGCTTCCAGTCAATCTTCTTGTTTTTATCACCAACAAGTTTAAATAGTTCCCGCTTGAGCACTGCATTGATATGATGCCCAATCCACTTTCGAAAATCTTCTCGAAATAAATAATCAAAAAAATGTACCTCTTTCATTGGAGGCATCCATATCGATGGATGTTTTCTTAATTGTGCATCAAGCCATGTCGTTCCAGCTTTTTGAGCGCCGATACATATAAAACTAGGTAAACTCATTCTCTATTCCGCCTTAATTAAATTAATACTTTCTTCCAATTGATTCATTTCAAACCCAGCATCATAACAGTCTCAACGATACTTACGTACAAAAAAATGAGTAGTTTTCATTTCATCAGTGATATCACAATTCGTAAAACATTTTGGCTTCCCTGTCGAATCAAATTCATAATAGGTTAGACTTCTATTGGCGATGTTGTTGTGATGACAGAGGTGGTAAACTAAAGTCTGAAAAAAACATTCATCTGGAATCCAGACCGTACGGAAAAATTTAACAACTCCTTGTCTTTCTTCAATGAAATCTATTAGCCTTAATATCGTCGCCCTAGACAAACACCACCACTGAGAACCAAATTTAATCTCGAAGCCATCTAAAATATTCCGCCGTAATAACAGTTTTTTTTGTATCAAATAGCACAAACGAAATAGCTTTGGGTTACGCCGCTTTGAAAAAAAATGTCGATACCGATATCGATCCTCTCTGATTCCATCAAAAATCCAAGTCGTATCCTGACATTCGATAAATTCTTTGTTCGCATTACTGTATAAAAAATGTTTCAATTCAGATAGTGGTCTAATAGGAAAGCAACTTCCACTCAATAAATAACAGTGAGTAAAATTAAACGAACGAGATGTCAAGAACCGCAATGCATTCAAAACAGCTTGCACGAGACCGAACGTTCCCCAATAGCCATTTACTCGCTCCTCGCTTTTCAATGTATGACATCGTGGAAAGTCATTGAACTTCGATAACAATAAATTATAATCAGCAGGATCACTTTGGTTATCATAATGAATAATTATTTCAGCGCTATCATCGGCTTCAAGAATTGTATCGACTAGCGAAAAAATAGATTCGAGCGGGCCGTGACACATTAGAATGTATATAATCTTAACCATGACGGTTTACTCTTGCGACATCAGAGACTTTAATTTAGCAAAATTCCTTTCATGTTGGTAATAATCTGATTCCTTACGTTTGGGGTGGAAAAGATGGACCAATACACAGCCCGACTTAACACATTCTTCACCATAGAGTGCAAAGAACGCTCTGAAGCCACGGTATTCGATTATTTTTCCACTACCCGTATTTACCGAGTAATCAACGGGTCTTTTTGCAATGAGGTAGTTTGAAGAAAGTCTATGTAGCAGCTCAAAATCCTCTGCTCCATGCCCATCATAGCTTTCATCGTGCCCACCGATTTCTAAAAAATACTTTTTATAAACAACAATGCACGAACTTCCCTGTACAAGAAACTTCACACCACCACCTTGCTCCGCCTCTTCATAGAACGCCCAATTGGTCGATTGAGGCGACGATTGGAGGTATCTGATATAGCGCTTCGTGCCCTGTTCGGTTAAAAAAGCAACTGGAATACAAAAGAAATGCTGCTTATTATCAGGAGATAGCTTATCCCGGAGAATATCTGCAATTTGCAGATACGTTTCAGCTGTACCCAAGAAATCCAGATCGTGAAAAAGAATAATTTCAGATGTCGATTGGCGTGCACCGCTGTTGCGCGCACGCGCCAGAGAGAATCGTCGCTTGCGAGTAGGTAGATAAAGATATTGACTATTTGGTCGGATCATTGCGAAACGACAAATCTCCTTTTGCCAACGCTTAGCGCTTCCATCGTCAACAACAACAACTTCGAAACAGCTTGGTATCAATGATAAGAGACGTTCAAGACGCACTAACGCCTCTCTTGCTTGATGATTGACACGAATAGGAACAATAATGGCAGCAACCGGTGTTGCTAAGTTCTCAGCAGCCGGGGATGCGCGTGTTAATAGACCTTCGTTTACATCCTGTTTACTATGCAAAAAAACACGTGCAATACGCTGGAATATTCTATTCAAAATGAATACCATTAATACTTTTTTCTTCTCGTTGGAACTAGTAACAAATTACGCCAGCGCGTTGTATGCCGCAATACCCTCTTCCACGTTCTCATACGGCAGCACCTGTCCTTTATCAATCAGTAGTACATAGTCGCATAACGACCTTACTTGGTTCATGCCATGCGTTGTAAGAATCAAATTTGCTTTTCCAACCCTATCTTTAAAAGCCTGACTGGCTTTCTTCTTGAAATGAGCATCACCAACAGACATGGCCTCATCGACTAGGTAATAGTCAAAATCAAATGCCAAGCTTAACCCAAATGCTACACGTGCCCGCATCCCGGTAGAAAACGTCTTGACCGGTCGATCAAAATATCTCCCAATTTCAGCAAACTCTTCTACGTACTGAACTTTCGAGCGCATTGCCGCGCCTTCGGCACCATAGACTCTGGCAATAAATTTGACATTCTCGCGTGCAGTCAAAGATCCTTGAAATCCGCCTGAAATGCCAACCGGCCAAGAAATTGTGTTACTCGTGATAACATCGCCACTGTCCGGGATGTCCAGCCCCCCAATTAAACGCAATAAGGTGGACTTGCCTGCACCGTTACGCCCGATCAGTGCGATATTCTTCGCGGAAGGCAACACCAGGGACAGATTTCTGAATACAAACTCACGCCCCGTCACTGTGAGGTAGGATTTCGTTAGATTTCGTATCTCAATCATAATGATACCAATTTCAGCTTTCGAACCCGGTAGAGCCCGAGTGCAATCAGCGAAAGCAATGTCGCGCAAAGCAATGGGTAAGTAATACTGACCCCGTTTATCGGAGGATAATACTCAAATACAGATGACCTCAAATCGTCAACAATATGTAGATATGGATTCCACAATAACCAATTGAGTATTTCCGGCGGTAGCGCCCTCACCGGAAATAACACGCCTGACAATAAGTAAATTGGGAAAAATACCATACGCACAATCGGCTTCAAGTCCGGCAGCACCTCAGTAATCATGCAAAAGATCATGCCCAACGCGAACGAAAGAGCGATCCCAATAAAAATAGTAGTTAGCCAGGCGAGAGGATGACGATGAGCAACGTCGTCGCTGAACCAGAATCCAAGAACAAAGAGAAGAATGACATAGACGCAAGCATAAATCGTGATCTCTACTATAGTCCTGGCCACCATCGTATCAAATGGCTTAATTTGCTTGTAAGAAAATAGCGCCTTGTTCGCGCTTACCGATTCCATGACTCTGAAAACAATATTTCTCATCATAAAAAAAGGCACCATCCCTGTTAACAGGAAAATCGGATAATCGATTCCATAGCCAGCAGTACGACCACGCAACGAGAAGATAGTCATCATCATGACTATCTGAGCGGTGGGTTCAAAAAACACCCAGAAAATCCCGAACCGCTTGGCACCGAACCTGCTGCGCATTTCCCTAAGCAAGAGGGCGAATATCACCGCCTTCATGATCCCGAATGACGAACGCTTTTCCATTGAGGTGCCTGCCTTCAGTTAGAATCTGCTAATTGCCCGACCAACCATCATGGTTTGCGCGATAGGTGAGATAATTTTCTGCCACTCGTATACCGGAGCATTCGTTACGTAAACAGCATCTTCCGGAAATACCTGGAAAGCACGCGCCAAGAACAGCGATTCAGGCTTACGCATATCCAGCCGGAACACCTGAGCTGCAGGTTCGCCTTCCTTGGGCTCGGGATTTACACGAAATACAAAAACACCCTGAGGATCGGCTTTTTCTTCATTCAACCCTCCCACCACTCCCAAAACCTCGAGTAGACTAGGATTGCGTGAAGGCAGATCCTTCAAACCAGGCTCGCCCACTGCGCCCATGGCAACAAAACGCTGACGGGCCCGCTCAAGCACAATTTCAGAGCGGGGAGAAACTTTGCGATTTTTCCCGTTAAGAACATCATCATAGTTGATGGTAAACGCACGCTTACCATCACGCACGATCACATTGATCAGATGTGGTTCATATATCGGACCTCCCGCCATATTGACGGCGTCCAGAATGGTAAGCGGCCCCTGTAGACTGGAAAAGCGGCCAGGCGCCTTCACCGCACCAGCGACCAACACAGACCCGGACAAATCGCCGACGATCTGACTATGCACTTGCGGGTCAGTTGCCGATGCTCCTTTTAATTTCTTTTTAAGCTTGTTGTCCACTTGGGTAAGCGTCAGGCCACGCACATTCACATCCCCGGCATAAGGAATGGAGATCATTCCATCCGCTCCTACCCGTACATTTTCAAACGTGGTGCCGCCTGCCGAAAGAGGTGCAAACACGCCACCCTCCGCTGAATCAGATACCATGATTTGAATCACGTCGCCGGGCACCAACTGTATTGTAGTGGTAGTACTGGTTTTAGATACATTTGATGAGGCCGGGGGTGGCGCCGCCCGTGAAAATTCAGCAATGTTACGCGGAGCAAGGTCAATCACGGAATATGGCAGATCCGGATCTGTTCCTGCTTCACTGGAGGTAATAGAGCTACTGTAAGGCCCCGATCCTGACATGATCGAGCCGCATCCCGCCAAGGCGAGCATAACGACAACGGGACCTGTCATTCGAAAAAGCCGTTTGGGGATTGCAATTGAGCTTAGCATTTTCGCCATTTTATATTTCACACTAAAAAATCGTAAGGATGGTAGCTGTTCTTCAGAAGCATCATTCATCACTTTGTTAATCTTTATGGTCATCAATCGTTGCAACAATGAACCGCACAATACCAAGAACGGCAAGCAAGGCTACAAGTATAGTGATCAGGTTGTAAAGCCTGCTGGGGTAAATTGCTTCATCTGGGAGATTCGGGGTCACGACGACGGCAAGTGTCCGAAATTTCTTGTTGATTTCAATTCGCGTATTGGCAAGCGACGCCAAGCTAATCTTATAGGCCTCTTCTGCCGTCGTGGCCTGTATGGACAAATCTCGATACTTGGACGCTACGGTATTTAGTTTGTTGCTATCCCCCCCTTGGGCGATAAGTCTTTGCATTTCAGCTTCAAGCTGCTTCTCAATCGCAGCAATCTTTCTTTTTTGCTGTTGCACCTGAGGGGAACTGCTATTGAGCGCAGCATTCAATGCACTCAATTTTGCTTTCTCTGCAGCCAGCTCTGATTCCATCGTTGCAATCATCGTAGAGCGTGACTCTGCTGTTGCCTCAGCATCCAGTAAATTATTTTCTGCCTGAAAACGTAACAGTTCGCTGCGTTTCACTTCATAGTTCATGCGAGCTGTTCCCAGCTCTTTCTCCACAAAAGCTAGTTGATCCTGAGTCATTCTATGGGAAAGCTCATTAACAAACTTTTCACTTTCGCGCAGAATCACACTCAGCACCTTCTGGGCATATTCGGGGGCAAAAGCCTGTATCTCCAGCTGCAGAAGTCCAGTTTCCTCATCAAAATGCGCCTGTACTACCCTTTGATAGAAAGCCAGCATGTCTTCATTTGAAGCTGCATTGTTGAGCCAATACAATGGATCACGATAGACCGAAGTGTAATGATCTGTCCAGTTAAGCTCTTTTTTCAAGATATTGAGCATATCTGCTGAAGTGACAAATTGCCTCAAATATAACGTCTCCTCCCGGGACGTAGGATTCACTGCACCCAATAGCAAGGCCAATCCGGGCGCCTCTGCAGCAGGATTAGCGTTGTCTGTTTGTCTTACAGCAATTTCAGCGACACTGACATACCGGTCTGTTGCGAAAACAGCATAATAGACTATTGCTATTACAAACGGGATGAGTACGATACCGATAAACAGGAGTCGATTTTTAGAGGACGAGTTTGCCATTCAGTGAACACCAATAGTTTGACTTTGTGCTGGATTTTAAGACGAAAACATATTACAAATGTGAAAACACCTTATTTTTATTGCATTTACATGCGTAATGTAAACTAATTTGTAAGATTCTGTCGGAAATAGGACACGAAATAATACGAGCCTGACAGATATGTATTTAAATGTAACTTTTATTTAAGGCGTCTTATCAGGCAAGCTTTTTGAAGAACTGTCCGCTGTCTCTTATTTCTCCGTTAAGTTGCACGTTTGTGATTTTTATGCTGATGTACGTATATTTCAGATAACATATTAGCTTTTCAGGGTAGAGGCAAACGGTCGTGATTCTTGATGGAATAAAAGCCTTCGAAAATAAAAGTATCTTATTGCTGCAGGGGCCAGTAGGCCCTTTTTTTCGTCGTTTTGCCTCTGATTTGCGCAATTGTGGTGCAAAAGTTCACGTCGTAAATTTCAATGGCGGAGACTGGTTTTTCAACCCAAAGACCTCTATCAGCTTTCGTAAACATCCAAGAGAGTGGCGTGCGTTTTTTGAAAACCTCCTGAACGATTTGGATATAGATGTCGTATTTCTCTTCGGGGATTGCAGACCGATTCATATTGTTGCGCATCAGATCGCTTCGAAATACGGTGTACAGATCGGCGTTTTCGAAGAAGGTTATATACGCCCAAATTTTATTACACTTGAAAAAAACGGAGTAAATGATCACTCCAGCGCTGCGCGCGAAGCGCAGTTTTATTACAGTCAGCGAAAAATCCCAACTCGACGGGAAAAGCAGGTAGGGTATGCATTCCCCTACATGATGCTGTGGGCAGTACTGTATTACACCAGCAGCATCCTTCTCAAACCCTTTTTCTGGCATTACCGCCATCATCGCAGCCTGCACCTGAAGGAAGGCTATATCTGGCTGCGAAGCTTCACACGCAAGGCTTGGTACCATTTTGCCGAAAGGAATATGGAAAAGAAACTAACCACGAACTTTTCCAAACAATATTTTCTGCTCCCGCTTCAGGTATATAACGACGCCCAGATTCACACCCATTCCGATTTCGCGACCGTTGAAACCTATATCCGATTTGTGGTGAAATCATTCTCCAAATACGCGCCCATGGGTACTCATTTAGTCATTAAACATCACCCGATGGATCGTGGTTACAATGATTACTCCAGCTGGCTTCAGCAACTTGAGTTTCTTTATGACTTGTCCGGCCGCGTGCATTACATCCATGATCAACATTTGCCCTCACTGCTAAGCCATGCTATTGGCACAGTAGTTGTCAACAGCACCGTTGGTCTGTCTGCACTATTGCATAAATCCCCGCTCAAAGTATGCGGTAGAGCTATGTACGATTTTAAGGGGCTTACCTTCCAAGGCTCCCTGGATGAATTCTGGAGGGAGGCAGCAGATCAGATTGTCGACGAAAAACTGTTTAATTCCTTCAGGAACCATTTGATTGCCACCACTCAAATTAATGGTAATTTCTATAAACGTATTCCTGGAGAAAGATCCGTTGCAGGTCTTGCCTGGCAGGCGCTTCAGACAAAATCCTCGGAAGAACGACCAAATAAACTTTATACAGACAGCCAAATTGATGGCTGATCGTCCTCATTGAATTGGCATTTATGTCATGCGGGCGCCTCGCGGCACTCATGATGATAAAAACTGGTGGAAACAACCAGAAGCAACCGCGGTTCTTTTGCCTGCCTCTGAGTGTTGGTGTCCGGGCATGGCTCGTTCGCATACCGTCCAGACGTAAGATAACGTGTCCGGTCAACTAGAATGGTGCACGGAAGACCAGTCGAGTCTTGGGCATTTACAATCATGTTTGCAATAAGTAAAACGGCGCTTCCCGGATATAATTTATTGGCCAGGTTTTCGTGGCGGATCCAGTACTCGGAAAATGAAAATTACGGTTGCGATATAATAAGTTCCGACTTCAAGACTACCTACTACCACACATGTCCGTATCAACTTACACGCAGCCCCTTACCACGCTACCTGAATGGCAGGAATATGTTGACGCTATTCAACGCGCTCCTCGAACCAGCCCCACGGTGCGTATCATTGAAGCAGGCGGGCTCCATCTTGATCTGACTGGTCAGGTGTACTCAGACGAAGTAGCCATCCATATTGAAAAATTGCTTGAGGTGCGTCAATTAAGTGCACGGCGCGCTGCGCTCATTGATGGACATCCCGTCAACACCACCGAAGGGCGTGCGGCCTGGCATACTCAATTGCGCACACCCCGACCTACGGTTGAGGTCGCAGAAGAACGTAAACGTGCGTTGGAATTTGTAAGGCGGAGTGACAGCGAACGACGCTGGCGCAATATAGTACATATTGGTATTGGTGGCAGTGACTGGGGAGTCCGTCTGGTAGTAGGGGCATTTGGATATGCGGGCATGTGGCGTAATATCCGTTTCGTCGCCAACATTGATGGTCACGCTGTGGAAGGTGGTCTGGCTGGTCTGGACCCCAGAGAGACGCTAGTCGTTGTCGCGAGCAAGTCGTTCAGGACTGCGGAAACTTTAGAAAATGCCAAGCGTGCTATAGAATGGATGCAAGCTGCAGGTATCCACAATCCACTGAACCAGGTTATCGCAATTACGGCAAATCCAAAAGCAGCATTATCTTGGGGTTTGCAGGAAAATCAGATATTCCAATTTTGGGACTGGGTCGGAGGACGATTCTCCATTTGGTCTGCAGTCAGTGTCGCTGCCGGGCTGGCAGTTGGATCTGACGTGGTGGCTGGGCTTCAAAGCGGCGCAAAAGCGATGGATGACCATTTTTTGAACGCACCCATCAAAGACAATGCTCCGGTACAGCTTGCAATGGCCGGAATTGCCAATCGAAGTATTTTGAATTACGGCTCACTCAATATTTCCGCTTATGACTCCCGTCTGGCCAATTTAATCCCGTACATCCAGCAATTGGAGATGGAGTCGCTCGGAAAATCAGTCGATCTGAACGGGGAACTTATTACCGTCCCAACCGGACCCGCCGTATGGGGCATGCCGGGTACAGACGCTCAGCATACTTTCTTTCAATGGCTACACCAGGGTAGTGACGGTGCGCCGGTCGACTTCATTGCATGCCAGAATGAAGACCATACCTGGAAAGAGCATCACACTCAATTGCTCGCTCATTGTCTCGCACAACGAGAAGCGCTTATGACGGGCAAAACCTATGAACAAGCGATCGCAGAGTGCATTAGCGCAGGGTTATCAGAAACCAAAGCGCGCGAACTGGCAAAACACAAAATACATCCAGGCGGTCGGCCGTCAAATCTGATTATGATGCGCAGCCTTACACCGTTTGCGTTAGGCGCACTGCTGGCGCTGTATGAGCACAAGGTTTTCGTTCAGGGATTAGTGTGGGGGTTGAACCCATTTGATCAATGGGGGGTTGAGTACGGCAAAGTATTAACCAAAGATATCACCGCTGAACTAAAGGGGGCTCCAGCGCGCACGCCTCACGACGCTTCCACACAATATTGGATCGACAGAATTAATTCAGAGTCATAAGACTGACTTCTGTTAGTAATAGAATACAGGTTTCAATGTTGTTGGGTACTTTATTGGGAGCAATGCATGCCTTTCAGCGACACGCCTTTATCGGTAGACCTGAACAAGGGGAAGTCTCAGGTAAAAGTATACAAGCGGCTACGTCAAGACAGTTACTATGAATCGGCAAACATCGTGCTGAAGTCCATTCACAGTGATCTGGCCAAAGTTAAAGAGTCCAACCCAGAGAATTACGACGAATTTGTAAATTATATCGGGCTATGAACCTTTTCAGGTCGTTCCATCATTATCTGTATGCGGCCACTGCTGTCGACGGCAATTTTTACAAAAATATTGCCCAATAGAAAACGACCGCAGGTTTGAACTGGCGCACTGCCCAAACCTGTGATCCGGCCTCGGGCCCAAACAAGGTATACTCCGACAGTCAAATCCACGGTTAATTCTCCAACCATGTCAAACGAAAATCCTGTTCTATTTCTTGCCCAAAAAATCGGGCTGGACAGGCGGGGAGTGGTTTACGGGCTGCAACTTGCCCTCAGTGCCTGGCTGGCGTTTGCCATTGCTTCTTTTCTGCATATTCCCAACCCCTTCTGGGCCGCCATGCCGGTCTTCGTTGTCGCCCAGGCCATGCGCGGACTGGCGTTCGAGCGCGGGCTGTATCGGGTCGTAGGCACGGCGCTGGGCGCACTGGCCGGGTTTGGCATGATTCAATTCATACAGGACGCCCCCTTTGCTGCGCTGTTGATGCTGGCGCTGTGGGTGGCGGTGTTTGGCGCCTTGACCCATCTGCTTTACGGGGTGCAATCATATGCGGCGCTGATGGCTGGCATTACGGCTGTGGTCGTGGTTATTCCCTGCATGTTCGTGCCCGAGAACTATATGCAACTGGCGCTGGCCCGGGTGGAGTGTACGTTTATCGGGGTGCTAATGATCACCCTGTCATCCGCCCTGCTCACACCCAATGCCGATCGTGATCAGTTTTACCTGTCTGTGTGCGAAGTGGCGGCAAGCGCCTGCCATCTTCTGGGCACCACGCTTAACGGCGCGACAAAAGACGGCGCCGCGCAGGAGGCTGAAATTCTGCAGAAGATAAGCCGCCTGGAAGCCTCGGGCATCGCCATTATGGCTGGTTCGCCGGCTGCGGCACAACACAAGCGGGTGATCAATGCCATGATCGTCTCTACGATCGGCCTGCTGGCTACTTCGCGCCGGTTGCATACGCACAACCGGCCTGGCCTGCCCATAGCGCCGCAGTTGGGCAATCAGCTGCTGGCCATTGCCGCACTGACCAAAGAAGACGCCAATCAGATACTGAGCCCACAACGTATGGATGAGGCACTGGCCTTGGCACAGGCGACCGACCCAACCTTGGCGCAACATTTGCAACGCCTGTTAAAAGGCGCCAAATGGCTGCTCACTTCAGACCAGGAGTCGGCACGGTTTATGTTCAGACTGGATGCGCCCATGTTGGCGCCCGCAACCAACTGGGGTCTGGCGCGCCAGACCGGCCTGTTGTGTGGCCTGATCACGCTGGTGTCGGCATCGCTTGCCTATGTGGGTGGTTCTTTTACTGGCGAGATGACCGCACTGGCGACGGCCATGTTCTCATTGGTGCTCGGCTCCATGGTCAAGCCGCAGATCGTAGCGCCTTTCCTGCTCAAGGGAATTATTGTGGGGTCCATTATCGCTGTTGGCTACCGGCTCGCAATTTTTCCGCATATTCACAGCACAGGCTTGGTTGTGGTGTCTATCCTGCCATTCCTGCTTGTGGGCGGTATGGCGCGGGCCAGCACGATGTTCGGGTTTCCTGCACTGGATGCCACAATGGCGTTTTTGCTGGGCAGCCAGGCCATGTTGCCGGCCCGTGTTGTCACGCCAATGGATGTGGTGGCCGAGTCCGGCTCAATGATTGTGGCGGCATGTATTGTGGCCGGCGGCTTTATTTTGTTGCCCCGGCGTAGCGACCGGCACGTGCATGAGGCGACCCGCACCATCAACCGCGATTTGTTCAGGCTGATCAATAACAGCGATAAACTGGGGGCCGGGCAATGGATGGCGCGCTCCGTTCGCCAGACGCTGCGCCTGACTGCCCATCTAGCGCAATCGAGCCAGCGGCATAGCCTGGCGCCGGCGCACCTTATATCGGCACTGAATTTCGGGCACAGTATCGCACAATTGCAGAGCTTGCAGGACAGCTGGACGCCGCAGACCCGTGCATTACTGCAGGACCTGAATGCACAGTTAAATACGTTTACCGACGAACCCAATACATTGGCTGCCACCCTGATGCAATACGCCAGGGATGTTCAGCAACCTGAAGTAGCGGCCGCGCTATGGTCGGCTTCCGAAGCGCTGTTGTCCGGTCGGGACCTTTTCGCGTACCGCCCGGGCATTAGCCGCAGCCACGACTGACCAATCAGAACGAACCGAACATGGTTCCCAGCGTAATCACCATAGCAGCAGCGAACAGCGGGATCACAATAGTGACAGCTGCAATATTCAGATAGGACTGGCGATGAGTCAGTCCGCAGATGGCCAGCAGCGTGATAATCGCACCGCAGTGCGGCAGCGTATCAAACCCGCCAGCCGACATTACCGCCACACGGTGCAGCAGTTCGGGGCTGATATTGTTTTCCTGGGCCAGGCGCAGGTAATCTGCCCCCAGTGTTTGCAGGGCGATACTCAGGCCACCCGATGACGAACCGGTAATGCCGGCCAGCGAGGTCATGGCAATACTCTCGGAAATAAGCGGATTGCCGGGTGCGACGCCCAGTACGAATTCCTTGATAATGGCAAAGCCGGCCAGGCTGGCGATCACGGCGCCATAGCCCACTTCGGAGGCAGTATTGAAGATCGGCAGCATGGAACCGTAAGCACCCTTGTTGATGGTGTCCTGCAGATTTGTCCAGTGGCGCAGCCGGGTAATAATGAGCCAAAGGCACGCAATAACAAGTGAAATAATAATGGCCCATAGGCCCAGTGCGCCTTTCACATTCAGTGCCGGGAATTTTTCCTTAAGGAAAGCCAGATCCATGCCCTCGAAGATGCCATAGGTAAACAGGGCATTGATGCCGATTACCAGGATCAGTGGGATGATGCTGCTCACAAATGAAATATTGTGGTCGGTGCTGATAACTTCGTGGGCGACGCCATCGTTATGGTCGCCATAACCTTCACCGGCCGTTTTCGCCTTGCGGGCGCGACTCATGAGCCACAACATGCCCAGGCCAAACATGATCAGTCCACCGATAATCCCCAGGCCGGGTGCCGCAAAGGCGTTGGTGCCGTAATAGGGAATGGGGATGGTGTTCTGGATGGCCGGCGTGCCGGGCAGCGCCGTCATGGTAAAGGTAAAGGCGCCAAGGGCGATGGCAGCGGGCACCAGACGCTTCGGGATATCTGCCATGTAGAACATGACTTTTGAAATAGGATAGATGGCAAATGCAACCACGAACAGCGAGACGCCGCCGTAAGTCAGAATACCGCAAGCCAGAACAACGGTCAGAATGGCGTGGCGCGGGCCAAGCACACGCATGATCCAGTTGGCAATAGACGCGGCCGCGCCCGAATCGGCCATAAGCTGGCCAAACACGGCGCCCAGCAGAAAGACCGGAAAGAACTGCAGCAGGTATTTACCCAGCGCAGGCATGAAGGTTTCCGTGTAAATCGGTAGGAGCTGGGCAACATCGCCAGAGAGCAGAACGGCCAGACCCGCCATGAGAGGCGCCAGGATCAGAACGGAATATCCCCGATACGCCAGATACATCAGCAGAACCAGAGATATCACAATAGATATCATACTGAACAAAATAATCCCCTTGTTTATAGGATACAGCGACAGCTTTTTGGAAACGGGAAAGAGACCGGCAGGTGCTATTTCCCAGTACCAGGTCAGCCATAAATAGTTGACTTTTCCAGCTTATTGGAATATTGGCTGCCATTATAGGGATTTAATGTTGCAGGACGGGACAAGGGTTAACTATATTAGTGTTATCCCTTAGTGAATACGCGAGGAATGCAGGTGTCAGTTGGTCAGATCGCCAACTGCGAGATGGGGGCCCATTGGGAGTTCCATTAATAGCGCGTTATTATTAAATAGGCACTATTAATGGAACAAAACGGCTGAACATACCAGGAGCGCGCCAAACGTAGTGGCAATTGAGTTCAGCCTGTCCGTAGACAGCGATAGCAATTGATGCCCCACGGGTGCGAGCCCACCCGCTGATGGCGCCAGGAGCTTGAGGGTCAGCCCGCTACTGGCCTGCGCATTCAAATGAAGCGGCGCGGTTAACATCGCCACTGCCCGTGTATCTTGGCCATGCCGGATATTCACAAAGCGGTCGGGTTCTGCCGGGTACGCCGGCCGTATCTGCCACCACTTGCAGCCCGGGTTCAACGCCCTTTTCCACCCAGTTCTCCAGTGCGCCCAGGGAATCCCAACTCGCATTGAACACCGTGCTGACAGCGTGACCATATCCAGGGATTTCGTAGTATCGAAGGAACTGGTCGGCTTTCTGTTTGCCCATGGTTGCCCGCACGCGGTTTACGTAATCTTCGGTCGCCCGTGTTGGCACCAGGCCGTCGGCAACCCCGTGGGCAATAAGCAGTTTACCGCCATGATTGGCAAAGGCAGACAGGTCTGTCTGGTTGATATCCTGCAACCGGGTAAGTTCATTAATACGCTTGCGCCACTTGCCGGGTCGGGTCGGGTCCAGCGACAAACTGTTGAAATCGGGATCCTTCGTGATGAAATACTTGACCCATTGATCCCAGAAACCGGCATGGTAAGGCACGCTCTGGCTGCCAGCCGGATTGGGCGGCATGGGATACGCTGGAGCAATCGAGCCCAGGTTCAGGTAATTGACGGTTGCCTGCAGTTTACTCTCGCCGGCCGGGCGCCCCAGGTCTACTCCCCAGGTATTGAATCCAGCGTGCCGCACTTCGCCACTGCCGACCGGTGGTTTGAAGACGATGTCCGACGCAAATACCTTCATCGCCCTGATCTGCGCATCGGACAGGCATTGGTTGCCCGTGTCCGCACCGTTTTCGCAGCGCAAGGGGCGTCCATCCACGGTCGCCTTGGCAGGATCAAAAATTCGGTTACATTGGCGCTGGTTGCTGATCAATCCGTCCCGGACGCCATCCAGCCCATCGCATGCCTGCATGCCGGCCTTATACAGAGCCTCCCGCTTTTGCTGGTTAGGATAGGCGCCGGGCTGAGCCAGTGCACGCGTAATGCGCCCGAACTGCAGATCCAGCGAAGCAGCAGCAAAGGCCGGATAAAGGGCGATGACGCCATTGAAGTCGCCTGGCCATTTCTGAATCACGGCAAGCGCTTCGCGACCCCCGGTAGAGCCACCAGCAAAATATTTCAGTTGTGCGCGCCTGCCATAATGGCCGGCAATCAGATATTGGGCCGTGTCATGGGTTTTCTTGAGCGCTTCATAGGCAAAATTTCTCAGGGCCTCCTGGTTGAGCGCAAACTTGCCGGGATTGGCCGGATCCTCAGCCAGTTGATGGCCAGAGTCACTGCCGTAAGTGGCGTAGCCAAGTCCAATGGGGTCCGGCTTGTCCACCGGGCCGGCCGGTAGCAGATCGGTCGTTTTTGCAGGCACGCCGTTATACCCGCCGCCGCCAATCATCAGCGACTTGCCGTTCCAGCGTGCAGGCAAATTCAACTGAAATTTAATGGCGGGCGCCTGCGGATCCACCGGAGCAATATCGCCCAGCACCTTGCAATAACCTGGGTGGGATTTGGGCGAGGTGGAGACCGGTGGCTGGTATTGCGTTGCCGTGACCGTCGCACCGCGCGTGGCCAGACCAATGGAAGCAGCAGGCACGGTGGTGCCGTTAAGTGCGATGCAGGACCGGGCGGCCTGATCATCCTGGCCTGTTGTGGCACAACCTGCGACGATAGCCAAACAACAAACGATACCCAGCGTAGTGACAAAACGCGATGACACAACAGGCATAATTTCTCCTCTTTCTTCTATTGCATTTGTGTGATTTTTTATCAGATACTAAATGTTTTTGAAGAAAATGGAAAGGCCGCATCGCCATGATCAGCGGTGCTGGGCCAGTGACCAGCAAGATGGGCGCGCTGGAGCACCGGTTTATCCGGCGGGCCTGATCTGGTCCGCCTTGTTCAATGCACCTTGTTCGATGCACCTTGTCCAGAACACTTTTCCTGACCTGCCACCGCCCCGGTCCACTCTGGTCGAAGCAGTCTATGCCGTGCGCCCTGGCCCCTTGTGCGGTCCCTGACGCCTTGGCCCGTGCGTCTTATCGTTCGATCTGTTCCTTCCAGTCGCGATTCAGTTTCGGGCGAACTTTATTGATGCGGTCCCAGTCCACCACAACCACGTGCTTCATATATTTTTCAAAGTCGCCCAGCAGTTCCTTATGCTCGGTTTTGGCGGCCACATTTTTGTTGGATGGATACTGTCCGAATTTAAGCGCTCCTTCCTGGGCAGGCACCGACAGCAGGTAAGAAGCGAGCTTTTGCGCCAGTTCAGGCTCGCTATTGTTGGCAATGACGCATTGGGCAACCGCCAGCAGCACCGAACCTTCTTTCGGATCCACATATTCGACCGGCAGGTTTTTTTCTTTCAGCGAATAGATGGCCGTGGGCGTAAGCGGGAACAGGGCGGCCTCTCCGGTTTGCGTCATTTCCGAAATCTTGGCTGAGCTCGGAATATAGGCAACCACGTTTTTGGCGACTGTGTCTTTGAACTTGGTCAGCGCATCCTGATAATTGCTATCGTCGCCACCATCAATCCGATTGAGCATCATGAAGGCATGCAGACCATAAGTGCTACTGGCTACAGACTGAAATACCACTTTGCCCTTGTACTTGGGATCGGCCAGGTCTTTCCAGGAGGTCGGCGGAGCCCAGTTGTTTTCCTTGAACAGTTTGGTGTTATATGACAGGCCGGTCATGGTCGTGACCACGCCGGCAGCCATGTTTTTGCCGATCAGCGTTTCCGGATACAACTCGGACAAGGCCTTGTCATCCTTGATGGGCTCACACAGCCCCATCTTGGTGGCGCGGTTCATGATGCCATCGTCCAAAAACATGACATGCATTTGCGGCTTGTCCTTGAACGCCTGTGCCTTGGCCAGAACATCTGTTGACGTACCCGGCACCACCACAATTTTCACATTGTTCGCTTTTTCGAAAGCGGGAAATACATGTTCCTCAAACCCGCGCTGCATATCGCCGCCGTTCATGCCAAGATAAAGCGTTTTCTGTTCCGCGCTTGCGTTTGCGCCCGTCAGCATTCCGACCACAGCCAGCATGCAAGCCGCAACGACCGGACGTTTTTTTACTGATACTGATTTCATCTGTGTTCCTTTTGCCGGCATTCCATGAAGAGATCTACAGCTTGCCGGAATCAGCTGTAAACCTGTCGATTCGAAAATCCTCTATCGGGATATGGCTATTGCCGGTCGCAATAAGCTGCGCCAGCACTTCTCCTGATGCAAGGCCTACCTGAAACCCCGCGCCGCTGTAGCCAAAACCATGAAACAAGCCTGGCGTCTTGCGGCTTGGACCAAGATACGGATTCAGGTCTGGTGTGGCGCCTTCGACGCCGCTCCAGAACCTGATGACATTTGCATGTGCAATGCCGGGAATAAGCCCTGCCAGTCGCGTAAGCAGCATGCTCACACTCTGATGCGATGGGCGGGCATAGCCGGTAGCCAACGAGAGCGCCCGGCTGCCGCCGAAAACAATATTGCCGCGGGCCACCTGCCTGGCATAGATGCCGCCGCCCTGTACGCCAAGCACCACGTTCATGATGGGCGGCAGCGGTTCGGTCACGCCCATCTGCGGATAGATCTCGGTCAGCGGCACCGATTCACCGAACATCGCTGCGATTTCCCCCGCCCAGGCGCCTGCCGTATTGACAACAAAGCGCGACTGAATATGCTGGTGGTCTGCGGTTTCCGACCGAAAATAGCGACCGTCATAACGGCTGCCGGTTATTCGGCAATGCTCCATGAGCCTGGTCCCGGCCTGCTGCGCCGCCCAGGACAGAGCTGGCGACACCACTCGCGGGTTGGCGTGGCCATCTGCCGGGCACAATGATGCGCCTGCAATATCCGTGCTTAGCCATGGGTAGCGGCTGTACACCTGACCGGCATCCAGCCATTGCAGATCCAGACCGCAGGATGCCACGCTGCGGTTGTATTCCTGCAGGCGCTCCATATCCTGCCCGTTGAATGCGATTTTCAAATGGCCGCAGCGAATATATTCGCCATCAATGCCGATCAGCTCGGACAATTGCCCCCACAGTTGATGCGATCGTGCTGCCAGTGGCATTTGCGACAGCGGCCGCCCCTGGCGTCTGACGCCGCCGAAGTTGACGCCGCTGGCTTTGGTGCCGCTTTGTCCGGCATCGCACAGCAAGACTTGCAAGCCCTGTTTTGACAGGAAATAGGCAGTGCTCGCGCCAATAATGCCCGCGCCGATGATCAGGACATCGGTATTTACAGTTTGCATGCCGCTCCCCCTATCGGAATCGGCTTGACCGGTGGTTGATTACGCAGTCGCTCCACGCCGGACAGGGCGATGCCCTGTTCATGCGCTAACAGCATGGACGCGCCCGCCACACACATTCTGCCCTGGCAACGCCCCATGCCAACGCGAGACAGGGCTTTCATTCTGTTCAAGCCTGAATGCGGATCGTCACGCAGCATCTGTCGGATTTCGCCCACGCGAATTTCCTCGCAGCGACACACTATCAGGGCATCATCAGCGGCATCGAGCCAGTGGGCCGGCGGCGCGAACATGCGATCAATACATTGCCGCGTTTTCCGGCCACGAGCAATACGCCGGGCCAGTTGCGCTACTTCTTTTTTATCGCAATGGATGCCCAGGTCCTGCAGCACGCTATAGGCACACTGCTTTCCGGTCAGTTCGGCCATATCGGCGCCGCCAATACGCATGCCGTCGCCAGCCAGATACACGTTTGCGCGACTGCTCTGTCCCCTGGGCTGCACTTGCGGTTGCCAACTGCAATCCTGTTCGTCAAACACAAAGTCGCAACCCAGCAGGCTGGCCAACTGGCTTTCGGAACGCAGGCCAAAGCCACAAGACAGGGCATCGCAGGCCAGGGTCTGCATCGCCGAATCGGCATTTTTTCGCCAGCGGACCGATGCGACCCGGCCCATGCCATCTGCTTCAACAGCTGCAACCCCATGCACCATTGTCACACCGCGGGCTCGTAACCAGGCCATGTAATAAACTCCCTTGGCCATAAGCGAAGCGTCGGCGGCAAAGGCCTGCACGCCCTGGCGCAGCGTGGGAAATGAACTGGTATCGAGCACCGCTGACACCTGCGCGCCGGCTTTGCAATATTGATAGGCAACCAGATACAAGAGTGGCCCGGTACCGGCAAGCACAACCCGCTTGCCAATCGCGCAACCCTGATACTTCAGGGCGATTTGCGCGCCGCCCAGCGTGTAAACACCGGGCAGTGTCCAGCCGGCAAAAGGCAATACCCGATCGGTCGCCCCGGTCGCCAGGATCACGCGTTCGTAAGAAATTGCATCATGCTTACCATCACAGGTGACATACAACTGCCGGGCATCCGCGTCCCATACCAGGGTGTTGGGGCGATAATCAATCTGACCAGACGCGATCATTTGCTGCGCAGTATCGTGCAGCGAACTGGCTTTACGGTGTTCGAAACCGTAAAGCTGGCGGGCGTCCCGGGTGAACCCGTCAGGCTGCTGGCGGTAGATTTGTCCGCCTGGTTTGGGGGCTTCATCAATAACGATGGGCCGCAACCCTGCGTGCACCAGGACCTGGGCGGCACGCATGCCTGCCGGACCCGCCCCCACGATAACCGGCGCCTGCGCCCTCACCGTTTTTGCTCCGGTATCACAAATCGCATATTTTCCTGCAGCAGCGTAGAGCAAGCGCGCACGCGCTCGCCGTTTTCCTGCAACACCAGACAATCCTGACACGCGCCCATCAGACAGAAACCGGCACGCGGCGAGCCGGTAAATTCGGTCAGACGCAGATGCCCATTGAGGGTAAGCAGCGCCGTCATGATCGTGTCGCCCATGCGTGCCGTACACGCAGTGCCATTCACAAAAAAATGACACGGCTTGCGCTGCTGATCAATCAGTCGCGTAAAGAGCCCAGACATCAGCTTGCCATTTTCTGCATGATTGCATTTGCCATGATCACTGCTTTCCGATCAGGATTTTATCCAGTCCGTACACACGATCCAGTACGAACATGGTGATCGCAGTCAGCACAATGATGAGCGCCGATACGGCAGACAGCATCGGATTGATCGATTCGGTCGCATACATGTACATTTTGACGGGCAGCGTAATGGTAGTGGGCGAAGTCAGGAAGACGGACATGGTCAGTTCATCAAAACTGTTGATGAATGCCAGGATCCACCCGCCGAAAATACCCGGCAGAATCAGGGGAAAGGTGATGCGCCGAAACACCGTCCACTTGCCCGCGCCCAGCGACTCTGCGGCATGCTCAATACTTTTGTCAAAGCCCACCAGGGACCCCAGCACCAGCCGTATCACATACGGGGTTACGATGATGACATGGCCAAGAATGAGCCATAGCAGGCTGCCGCGAACGCCCAGCATGGCAAACAGGCGCAGCAGCGCGACGCCCATGACCAAGCTGGGAATCATCAATGGCGACAGAAACAGGCCGTTGACCACATGCCGGAAACGAAATTGTCCGCGGGCAATGGCAAACGCCGCGGGCAGCGCCAATGCTGCACTGATGGAAGCGCTGGCAAAGGCGACCCACAGACTGGTCTGGAATGCAGCAATAAAACCCGATTCGTTAAAGACAGCCCGGAACCAGCGCAATGAAAAACTGGTGGTCGGAATGGACAGCACATCTTCCGGTGTGAAGGCCACCAGGCAAACGATGACCAGCGGCGCAAGAATGAAGATCGTAACCAGCGTGTTGAACAACAGAGAAAGGGGTCCGTTTTTCATTGTTTACCCCAAACTGCGCTTATAGGAGCGCTCGAGAATTTGATTGTAGGACATCATAATGATCAGATTCATGATCAGCAGCAGCATGGCCAGCGCCGCGCCCATGGGCCAGTTCAGATCAATCATGAATTGTTCATAGATGCTGTTGGACACCATGCGGGACCGACCACCGCCCAGCAGCACGGGAATCGCGAACGCGCTTGTTGAAAGACCAAAGACAATCAGGCTGCCCGACAAAATACCCGGCGTGGCCTGCGGCAGAATGACCCGTTTGATGGTCTGCCATTTGGAGGCATTGAGCGAATAAGCCGCCTTGATGGTTTGCGGATCAATCTTGTTGAGCGACGTCCACACGGGAATGATCATAAACGGCAACATGACATGCACCAGGCCGATCACTACTGCCGAGGAGGTGTACAGCAGCGACCCCAGGCCCATCATCTGGGTTAACTTGCCAATGGGCGACATGGGATTGAGCAGCATGCTCCAGCCAAAAGCCCGCACCACAAGTGAAATAAGCAGAGGTGACAGGATGACCAGCAGGAAAACAGAATTCCACGGCGCTTTCATGCGACTTAAGATATACGATTCCGGTACACCGATCAGCACGCAGATAATGGTGACCAGGCCCGATATCCACAGCGTGCGCCAAAATACCGTGAGCGTGTAGTTACTGGTGAATATTTCAATGTACTGTTCGAGCGTCCAGCCCGCTTGCACGCCCAGGTCGTAATCGTAAGGTCTGAATGAGAGCACGATGGTAAGCACCAGCGGCACGATCAGCAAGCCAATGAAAAGCAGGGTCAGCGGCATGGCGCCCAGAAAACTTAAGCGCCGCTTGCGCGCTGGCGCAGCGCCAGGATCAGGATGAGTCATGGTCACAGATTCCCGGCGGGCTCGGCTGTCAGCACCTTGAGCGCACCTTCATGCCAGTCCAGGCTTACGTTCTCGCCGATTTTATAAACCTGCTGGTGGTTATTGATGACCGACACGATGATTAGCCCGAAAGCGGTCTGTACTTCGTACATCCACAAATTGCCGAGGAAAAAACTGTTTTTGACCGAACCGGCAAAGCGCCCCTGGCCTTGTCGGCCGATCACGATTTTTTCAGGACGCAATGACATCAGTGCGTCGCAGCTGCCTGAACTTGGCGCAATGTTCGACTCGTTCTTCAGGGTAATGCGGTGACCATCCAGATCGAACTGGCGGCCCTGCTCTGAAACGGTAAGCGTGACCTCAAAGGTATTGGTCTTGCCAACGAAGCGGGAAATAAAGGGCGTGGCCGGGTTCTCATACATGACGTAAGGCTCATCAATTTGTATGACTTTGCCCTCTCGCATGACGACCACACGATCGCTGACCGACAGCGCTTCGGCCTGGTCATGCGTAACCATGATAGTGGTGGTGCCTGCCTGCTGCTGAATCCGGCGCAGCTCAAATTGCATCTCTTCACGCAGGTTGGCATCCAGATTCGACAAGGGTTCATCCAGCAACAATACCGGCGGCTGAATGACCAGGGCGCGAGCCAGGGCCACGCGCTGGCGCTGGCCACCCGACAGTTCGCGCGGATAGCGCTGTGCAAACTTCTCCAGTTGCGCCATGGCCAGTGCATCCTTGACACGCCTGGCAATATCTCTGCCGGTTATCTTGCGCATTTCCAGACCAAAGGCCACGTTCTTTTCCACCGTCATATGCGGAAAAAGCGCATACGTCTGGAAAACAATCCCCAGCCCTCTTTCATTGGGTTTTGCAAATGTGATGTCTTTGCCATCCAGAATAATGCTGCCAGCGGTAACGTCAACGAATCCGGCAATCATCTGCAGAGTGGTGGTCTTGCCACAGCCCGAAGGACCAAGCAGTGAAACGAACTCCCCTTTGGCGACATCAAGAGACAGGTTGTCGACGGCAGTGGTATCCGCAAATATTTTGGTCAGGCCGTGCAACTGCAAAAAAGACATACGTCCTCACTTCGTTCATTTTGATATTGTTCCGCAGACTGCACTGTTCTCGTACGCGCCGCATCGTGTGACGTGATGCTGCGGTAAACAACCAGGAATGCAATTAGGGAGGCGCCCAACTGCCATGCTGTTTATGACAGTAGTATTCAAAGCTCGATAATTGTCCCTTGCATCGCCTGTTTTATATATTGGTATTTCTACCAATAAAATTATTTTTATTTATATTTCATTTATTGGAAAAATATATATAATATTCAATTATTAATTTCATTTAACAGAATATCATCATGGACCAGCAATCTACAGGCGTGCAAGGTGTGCTTACCAAGGGCTTGGGTATTTTGCGCTTGCTTAGCGACGCAGGACCGCAAGGGTTGCGTGTGACCGACATTGCCCGCCAGCTTGAACAATCCCAGGCAACGGTGCACCGGCTTTTGCAAACGCTGATCGCCGAAGGCTTTGTCGTGCAACGCCAGGGAAGCAAATCCTATGCGCTGACCCTGGAGCTGTTTTCCCTGGTGGCCCGTGCGCATCATCAGGAATCGTCGCTGCGCGCCATCTGCCGCAGTTCCATTCTCAGAATTGTGGGAACGCTGCAGGACTCGGCGTTTGTGCTTTTACGTGATCGCTATGACGTGGTGTGTATCGATAAAATGGAAGGTAGCTATATCACGCAGTCGTTGACCGGCGGCATTGGAGGGCGCATCCCCATCGGACTGGGCCAGGGAAGCATTGCCATTCTTGCTGCCTTGCCGGAAAGCGAACAGAATGCCATCCTGGCTTTCAACATACCGCGCTTTTACCAGGACGACGGGATCGATGAGCCGCAGTTGCGCGCAAGAATCCGGCAAACGCAACAGAACGATTATGTGCTGAACACGGGCCCCGGCAAACTGACGGGTATTGGCGGTATTGCTGTGGCATTTACCGACACCACGGGCTATCCGGTAGGCGCAATCGGGCTAAGCGTTCTTACTGAACGGCTGACTCAGGAACGCCTGCCCTTTATTGTCGATATTCTGAAACGTGAAGCAGCGGCGATCAGCAGTAATCTGAATCCCTTTGATCCGGCGCTGGGCAGCCCGCACATGGCGCTGTCAAACTAATGGACAGCAATTTAATCCACATGTATTGCGATCGCAATATGCTGTGCAGTAACCGGCGCAGCATGTACAGGTATTGTTAACGCTCGGCGCTGGCCCTGATTCCCTGAAAGAAAATAGCGCTTTTCACACCCAACGCCCGCAACGGCTCCGGCGGCAACCAGGACGGCCCCCCCAGCCCCAATACCGCATCCAGCTCTTCGGACCGATGGTTCAGCATAAGCTCGGCCAACAGGCGCCCGTTTACCGTGCCACGCAGCACACCCGAGCCATTGCACCCGAGCGAGCCGTAGATGCCATCGGCCAGTTTGCCGAAAAAGATGCCGCCGTTACGCGTAAGCGCGGTAGTGCCTCCCCAGACATACTCAAACTCGTGCGATGCCATTTGTGGAAAGCGCCGTTTGTAATAATGCGTCAGCATGGTGGTATAGGCAGCAGCACTGCGCTCTGACTCATAGGAATAGGCGCTACGCACCATGAAACGGTTGCCCGACACCTTGCGCAGCGTCGTGCCAAGGCGGTGAGCCGGCAGCAGGCCCCATTGCCTGGCTGGCCCCAGGGCAGCGGCCTGTTCATCCGAGAGCGCCGGGGTCAGCCCGGCATACGTGTAGATCGCAATCAGGCGGTCTTTCAGGAAACCCAGTTTGCGGGCAAAAGCGTTATTGGCGATTACCAACTGGCCGGCGGAAAAATCGCCCTTACTCGTCGATACCGTGTAGCGGCCTGCACTGCCGGCAATACGATTGGCAAATGTTTCTTCCAGCAAAGTGACATTTTCCGACAGGGTGTCGGCCAGGCCACGATGCATGGCCGCAGGCTGGACAAAAACATTATTGCGCGTGTAATAACCAAAATCGTAATACCGCGTGCCCAGTCGCTGCGCCAGTTGATCCTGGCTCAGCACTTCACTGTCAATGCCCAGCCGGTTGTTTTTGTCTATGCCCGACAGCAGGGAAGCCTTGCCGGTCGGAGTGGCCGACGCATTGTATTTACCGCTGTTTTCATCCCAGTCGCATTCAATCCTGTTCTCCTGCAAGGTGCGCTTGAGCCACTGCAGCCCCTGTTCATAAACACGAATTTGCATGCGTCCCAGAAGGTCGTCCTGCGCCGGATCCGTCGCAATGCCAGAGCGGGGAAACGTGGACATGAATCCGGAATTGCGGCTTGATGAACCCTCGCCGATGACGCTGCCTTCCAGAACAAGCACTGATTTTTCCGGCGCCAGCTGCGCCAGGCGGCGGGCTGCCGACAGACCGGTAAAGCCCGCCCCGATGACAATGAAATCAAAAGCACGCAGGCCTTGCGGTTCAGTGGTGGCCGTGCGTACAGGCAACAGCGCGTTCCAGCCGGAATGGTTGTTATAGTGGGGTAAAAAGGGATTTTTCACGCGTGTCAACTTCGGAGACAAAAAACTGAAGAGCTTTCCATCATAAGTGGCCAGCGGTAATTTTCAATTGTTTTATCACATCAGAACGAAAACCGCGGCAAATGTGTAATCTATCTGCAACATGGTGCGCCGATGGTGCCTGTTTGGTCACAGTGCCGTACATGCAGGAGACGACCGCAAAACAATTCGCTGAGCACGGATCCAGGGCGGCAGTGGAAGCAAGCCATGAAGTACCTGGCGGTAACCATGACGATTTATTTGATGGCGATATGCACGCTAACTTCGATCGCCGTTTCCTCGCGTCCCCGATAGACTTCGAAATCGGTGGTGTAGGCCCGCTGGTGGGGCGTGTCTTCACGTTTGAAATAATCCCAGATATCGAGCCATACCCGGATGACCGTTTCGGGCATTTTCCCCTTGCCGCTAAAGACCAGATACTGTCCCGAAGGTACGGTGACCTCGACCAGATCCAGATTGCATTTTTTGGGTTTCTGGTCGGCCCCTGCCGTCACGGTATACCGGCCGTCCTGATCCGATTCGTAGCCCCCATAGACACCATAGACTGGCGCATCTGCAGGTAACTCAGGAACCAGTTCGGTATACACATCATGCCAGAGCAGAGGCAGCCGTGCCGTCTTCAAGGTATCTTCATCGGCATTGCTGGTGCGGGTCTGAACGCCGAATATGCGAAATGACGGCAGGTTAACAGTGTGCATAGTATGTCTCTTTCAATACCATGCAACGGCTGCGTAACACGGCGTGATTCCGGTTTAAAGCTGGCGCACCGAGGCGATTTTTTTGTCGGTAGTGTACTGGCTCAGGGCGTAGACCGCCCACAAAGCGGCAGGCAGCCAGCCGATTAACGTGATTTGCAAAATAAGGCAGATGATGCCGGCTATCGGGCGTCCAATCGTAAAAAATGCAACAAAAGGCAGAAAAATGGCAAGCAGTAATCTCATGAAAAATTCCGTAATACGATGCAGTTATTGTAGGGCGATATAACGTCGCAGATGGCGACGAATCACGTAATATCAAGGCTGTATTATAACGGTCGGCAACACCCTTGACAGTATCCAGGCGACCGACACACAGAACCCGCCTCTTACTGTCTCCCTCGCCGGCCCTTTTGGTTAATCTTCACCCTTTCGCTTTATTTGAGCTTCATTTCTATAAAAGGATCGCGTATGTCTCCACAGGATATTCTTGAATTCTGGTTTGAACAAACCCCTTCTGAGCAATGGTTTACCAGCGATCCGCAACTTGATGCAACAATTTGCGAACGTTTTACCGAGGTATGGCAACAGGCCACGCGCGCCGAGCTAAGCGGCTGGCGCAGCTCCATTCGGGGACGCCTTGCAGAGATCATTGTATTGGATCAGTTCTCGCGCAACATCGGCCGCGGCACACCCCTGGCATTTGCCCATGACACGATGGCGCTGGTGCTCTCCCAGGAAGCAACGCGTACCACCGAATTTGCCGATCTGACGCAACAGGAGAACAATTTTTTGCTGATGCCCATGATGCATTCTGAATCAACCGTGATTCACCAGGCGGCCGAATGCCTGTTTCGCAAATATGGTTCAAATGAGTCGTATCAGTTTGAACTGAAACACAAGGCCATCATCGACGCTTTCGGTCGTTATCCGCATCGCAACGAGATTCTGGGGCGCCCATCGACGCCCGAGGAAATCACCTTCCTGCAGCAACCGGGCTCATCGTTTTGATGCCTGCCGCTCTTGTGCGCCTGGTCGCGCCCTCCTCTGGATAATTGCAGCCTGAATGCGGCTTGGGGGCCTTGACTGCGCCAGTCGGCCAGCCCGACCGTATCGAAAAACGGCTCCCGGCGCAACGGATCGGCGGCCTCAAGCGTGCCCCAAGGCTTACGCAGGACTGAATTTTCCGAACTTTCACAACAGAATCGGGCCGTTTGCGCGTTCGTTTTCAGAAAATATTTGACCGTGATTTTTTCTGTGATTATCATTAATTGACCAAGCAATTATTGCTTACCCAATTAATTGAACCTACATAATTCCAGCCGATCGAGAAAACGGGCGATGTCGCTGGCATTGCCTGGTCCCGCATTGGCCTGGCTGATCATCACGGTTACCATCTTCCATGAGCTCCAATTCAAATACAACGACGGTCACCCCCGACGCACCGTCCGCCGTTCCTGCTTCTTCCGCTGAGGGAACAAAAGCAAAACAAAAGAAAAAGCCTGCCGGCAACAAACGCGGTTTTCTGTTCAAGCTGTTGTTCCTGGCCGTTGTGATCATCGCCATTATTGCGGGTGTCATGTATTACCTGAACGGCCGCTGGTATGAAAGCACCGACGACGCCTATGTGCAGGGCAATATCATTCAGATCACGCCGCAGGTTGAAGGCACCGTGGTAGGCATTTTTGCTGACGATGGCGACTTTGTACATGCCGGTGATACGTTGATCCGCCTGGATCAGACCGAGGCAGAAGTTGCCTTGAACCAGGCCAAGGCCACGTTGGCCAAAACCGTAAGGCAAGTGCGCAGCCTGTACAGCCAGGCCAGCGGCGCCAAGGCCACGTCGGGCGCGCAGCAGGCGTTGGTGCAGGCTCAGGAATCTGCAGTCAAGGGAGCCAAAACAGCGCTGGACAAGGCAAAAGCCGACTACAGTCGCAGACAGAAGCTGGTCAAGTCCGGCGCCATTTCCGAAGAGGAAAGCGCACATGCCAGAGACATCTTTCTGCAGGCACAAAGCCAGTACCAGTCGGCCATCAGCCAGCTTGAAGCAACGCGCAGCCAATTGACGGCATCCGAGCAGAACGCCGAGGTGAGCAACGCGCTCGTGGCCGGCACGCTGATCAATCAGCATCCCGATATTCTGGTTGCCGAGTCCAAATTGAAAGCCGCCTATCTGACCTATGTGCGCAGCACGATCACGGCCCCAGCCGATGGCTATGTCGCCAAGCGTGCGGCGCAGGTCGGCCAGCGCGTGGCCGCAGGCAGTGCCATGATGGCCGTGGTCCCGCTGAAAAACGCATGGATTTACGCCAACTTCAAAGAAACACAAATGAAAGACATGCGTATCGGCCAGCCGGTAAGCATTACCTCCGACCTGTACGGCGACGATGTGGTCTATGACGGCGTGATCAGCAGCCTGGGCATTGGCACGGGCAGCGCCTTTGCTCTGTTGCCGGCCCAGAACGCCACCGGCAACTGGATCAAGATCGTGCAACGGATCCCGGTGCGCGTGGAGTTTGCCAAACCTGAGCAACTGGAAAAACACCCGCTGCGCATTGGCATGTCCATGTTTGTTCAAGCCGATCTGCACAACACCGAGGGGGCAGTGCTTGCCAGCGGTATCAATCCAAACAGCAAGCTGTTGACCACGATTTACGATCAGCAGGTGGCTGCGGCGGATCGGTTGATATCAGACATTGTGCAACAGAACCTGGCGACCAACGTTCCCGATAATACAAGCGCCGATGAGTAACGAAAAATCCAGGACGGTGCCGCCCGGCACGCCCACGCAACCGTTCGCCCCGGCCAGCTTGTGGCTGACAACCCTGGGTCTATGTCTTGCCACCTTCATGCAGGTGCTCGACACCACGATCGCCAATGTGTCGTTGCCAACCATTGCCGGCAACCTTGGCGTCAGTTCGTCCCAGAGCACCTGGATCATTACCTCGTTTGCCGTGAGCAACGCCATCACCTTGCCACTGACCGGCTTTCTGAGCCGGCGCTTCGGTGAAGTGCGCCTGTTCAATATCTGCACTGTCCTGTTTGTGATTACGTCGTTTCTTTGCGGCATCTCTACCAATATGACGGAGCTGATTGCTTTTCGCGCCTTGCAGGGTGCAGTGGCAGGCCCGATGTATCCGATCACGCAAAGCCTGCTGATTTCCATTTATCCTGCGGCGCGACGCGGCATGGCGCTGTCCATCCTGTCCATGGTCACGGTGGTGGCGCCCGTCGCCGGTCCCATCCTGGGCGGCTGGATTACCAGCAGTTACTCGTGGGAATGGATTTTCTTTATCAATATTCCGGTGGGCCTGTTTGCCAGCTTTATTGTCTTTATCCAGATGCGAGCCCGTCCGGTTTCGATCATTAAATCCGGCGTGGACTATATGGGTCTGATTCTGCTGATTGTGGCGGTGGGTTCGCTGCAAGTGGTATTGGACCTGGGCAATGAGAAAGACTGGTTCGGCTCGGACTTTATCGTGATACTGACGATCGTGGCGGTTATCGGCACGATTGCATTCCTGATCTGGGAGCTGACTCACCCCAATCCCATTGTGAATCTGACGCTCTTTCGGCATCGCAATTTCGCGTTCGGCACCATTGCCCTTATTTTCGGCTACTCCGCCTTCTTTGCCATCAGCTTGCTGATCCCCTTGTGGTTGCAGCGCACCCTGAACTATGACTCGATGTGGTCGGGAATTGTGTCTGCGCCTATCGGTATCCTGCCGGTCTTTCTGGCGCCAATCGTGGGCAAATATGCCAATCGTATTGATCTGCGTGTGCTGGCATCCCTGTCGTTCGTTGTGATGTCGTTCACCTCGTTCTGGCGCGCCGACTTCACCACCGATCTGGATTACATGCATATTGCCATGACCCAGCTGGTACTGGGCCTGGGTGTGGCGTTTTTCTTCATGCCGGTGCTAACCATTCTGCTGTCTGATCTGCGCCCCGATGAGATCGCTGCCGGCTCCGGCCTGGCGGCCTTCTTGCGAGTGCTGGGAGGCAGTTTCTCGGCGTCGATTACCACATTCCTGTGGGACCATCGCGCTGTTATTCATCATGCCCAGCTAAGCGAAAATATCAATGTCTATAATCCGACAGCGGTAGAAGCATTGAAGCAGTATGGAGAAACCACCGAGATTGCCGCCTATAACATCAATAACCTGATTAATCAGCAGGCATTGCAGATATCATTCAATGAAGTCTTCTGGGGACTGGGCTGGCTGTTTGTGCTGCTGGTCGGACTGGTCTGGCTGACCAGACCGCCGTTCATGGCCAAGCCGGGCGCTGCCTCGGGTGCCCATTGAGGCGATCGGGCGACAACGGGTGCGGCCATTGGCACGCGCCCCGGATCACCCCATATGGATCTGTTTGCCATCGACCTTGACCAGGTCCTTGGCTGTGACCATGGTGTATTTGGAATGCAGGCGGGCAGATTGTTCAGCCTGATAATCGATGGTGCCAGCCCGCAGGTGTTCAACCTCTTCAGTCAGTTTGAACGATGTGCGGCTCATGAATGACAGACGGTCCATGATCGACTCGTAAACCTTGCCGATGACCCGCATCATGCCAACCGTGGTTTTCAGTTCACGACCGACATATTGCATCTCGTCGATGACACACTGGCCTTTTTCCGCACTCAGCTTCAATTGTGCGGTATTGATATCCAGCGCAGTGCCACCGCGCAATTGCATGGCAGCAGCACTGTGGATATTGACCGAGTCGGCCGAGATATTGAGCTTGCCCGGTACACTGACCGTGGATTCGTTCTGCTGTGCCTGTTCGATCACCGCAATCAGGTATACGCGCTCCCGTTCCGGGCCGCTGATAAGCACTGTGTCATCCACCTGGGGCTGCAACAGGCAACTGGCAGCGCGACGGCAGACCCATTCATGACCGTCGCATTCAACAACAAACTCCTGCTCATCCTGCTTTTTCACAACGCCGATCAGATGTACCGGATCGTAGACGGGGTAGGTTTTAGGCTGGGCAACTGAAGACATTTTTGTTCCTTTGGCGGTTGATCGTCAACGTACAGCGATTCAGACGGCTGGCCGGGCGCCCATACGAGGCTTCCAGCGGGCCAGTTCGCCGTGCTGCATGGTAGACAGCACGAGCTCGGACATCATATTGATGGAGACATGCCGGGCAAAAAACTGCTCGAGCACGGCTCCGAACAAATAGGGACTGACACCGGAAAATGCCCCTTCATCCACTTCCAGATGAATTCGCGCACCCCTGCCAAACACGATGGGGCCTGGTACGGGTAACCGATGATGCACGGCCTCTACCCGTACATGCCGAACGCCATTAATCTGCTTGGCAATGGCCGGATCGGCGATATTTGCATATATTTTTAACATCTCACGCAGGGTTTGTGCGCCTTTTTCTGTATCCAAATCAATCAGGCTCAGATAATTGAGGCCCAGATGGCTGATCAGATGCCAAGCATAGGCGCCCTGGGCCAGTGCGGGCCGGGGGCGTGATGGTCCCCGCAGGATCTTGATGCCCTCGATGGGCGCCGACACACGCAACGCCAGATCGTTCTTCTGCCCAATCGGCATCAGCATGGGCAAATCGCGATTGGTACACAGCACATCCATACTCAGGTGCCGCAAATCCTCCGAAAACGGTGCCTGGTGTTTGTCCACAAGCGAAAGAAAGACCTCGCTACCGATATAACCGGTACGCGCGCCATTGCGCGCCGCGGTGTCAGACAGCAGACGGGGTTCACGTCTCATGGAGTAGTAAGCGCCATAATCGTCGGTATCGCTGCCCAGCGACCCGAAAAAGGGTCGAAATTCTTTCTCTGTCAGGTCCGATACATTCGAGTAGCCCGCTACCCGTGTCGTGTTGTAAACCTCGAAGTCCAGCGGTCGTGTACGATCGACCACCAGATGATATTCGTGGGTGTTGGGCGAAATCGTAATCCGGTCGGCTTTTTTTGGAAACAGGTTAACGACCGGCGTGCAGTGCAGCGCCAGATTCTCTGCCGTCACATTGCCTTCCAGCTCGGGCATGTCCTTGTCAAACAGGAATGTCAGCTCAAAGCAGCGGCTTTCCTGGCCACCCGCTGCGTTGGCGCTGCCCGCAGCGATGGCAGCCGGCAGCTTGAGCGCCTTTTGCATATTGTTGACGCTGAAGAACATGAAGCGAGTAGGAAAGGCAAAGTACTCCTGAATAATGCGATAGCCCTGAAAGATCCGGGCCTCGGCAGGCAGCAGCGCCTGGTCGCTCTCGAACCCTTCATGACGCAGGTCATTGACATTGATGCGGTTGATCCACTTGACCGGCTTTTCAGCATCATGGCACAGCACCGTAATGGTATGCCCCATGATGAGTTCGAGCAACCGCTGCATGTGAATGTCCTGACCATTCAAATGAAATACCAACTGATCCAGCTTGAATTCGTGCAGCTTGACGCCGCCCTTGATTTCCAGCCGAATTCGCAGCGAGCTGCGCACAGGCTGGTTCCGGTTGTTCAGATTCATCCGCTTCAAGGGCAGATCGGGCGGAACGCCCGAGAGCTCGGCGCTCGTCACCTGCAATGGCCACAGGGTCAGTGCGTGACCGGTCACAAATTCGCAGGGTGTCTGTTCCGTCTTGGGAATACGGCCACGCATGACCGTCCCCTTGGGCAGGGTAAAGCCCTTAGCCAGGCTGCCCTCGTTCATGCTGGGAGAAACCTGCACCACGGCCATGGATGGGGTCGGCGCCAGATAATTCGGATAGACCACTTCGAGCAAACGCTGGGAAAACTGCGGAAACTCGGCATCCATTTTCATGTGGATGCGCGCAGTCAGGAAACTGAAGCCTTCAAGCAGGCGTTCGACATACGGGTCTGCCACCTCGATGCCATTCATCCCCAGGCGACCTGCTATCTTGGGATAATGATCGGCGAACTCCTTGCCCATCTCCCGAATGTAGGCAAGTTCACGATTGTAATAATCCAGGAAACGCTGTTCCATCAGACAGTCCCCTGTTCCTGCAGATCCATATGGCCGCTTTCCAGATCAATGTCGGTACGGAACAGAAACTCGCGCGGATAGGGATTACACCAAAGTTTGCCGCGGATCTCCAGGCTGAGCACATTATGATGCTCCAGCGAGGTCACTTCGCTGACACAGGCCACTTCCAGCGAGTCGGCCAGAATACGCGGTTCGAAATGAATAATGGCCGTCTTGATGGACTGCTCCATATCAACCCAGTCGATCTCGGACATGCGCCTGCCGGCCAGCGCTTCGACGCCGAAATTGACAGTTGAATGACGCACCTGGGGAAAGGCATCCAGGTCATCTACGGTTTCAATATTGACCGTGTTCAGCACCCAGCGCAGGTCCCGCAGTACGGCATGGCGCAGCGTATCGTAAGTGATCATGACGCTGTCACGGCTTTCCTTTTTTTTCAGCGGTTCGTTGTCCGTGAGGCGATCCAGCAATGCCGGCTGCAAACGGTCCTTGGCAGCGCGACGCTCGCGCATGCCGAATGCCGTCCGTTTACCTGAAATGTCTTCCATATCCATATACGACACACCTGTGACTATCTTGCTTTTGTTCTATTTCTGTTTCCGATACAGGCAGGCGGATCAGTTCAACTGCCCATGATGAAACGTGACGCTGCGCATATCCAACAACGCATACTCGCCCGCATCGGTCATCCACATTTTCTGTCCGGTTCCGAAATAGATGTCCTGGCTGATCTGCTGCCAGTCTGTACGGCGCGACAGATTGCTGGCATCGTCCAGATCGGCATAATTTTTATCGGCAGGCGCCGGATAACGCGCCGGGATCAGGCCGATCTGCGAACGGCCGCTCACAAGCGTGATTTCGGCCTGGACCCAGATCAGATCGGTCAGGCCTTCCGGCTGGATCAGACGCAACGACTGGATCATATCCATGGGAACCCAGCCATAGCGGCCATTGGCAATAACCTCGCACACCGGGCCAAGGCGACTGTCGCCGTCACACAGCCAGTCAAATGCCTGCCCCTGCTCCTGGCCATTGACCACGACCGTGCCCGACACAGCCGGCGCCGCTTCCAGCGCCTGCTCCCGCAAGGTGTGCGCAGTCTCGCCGTCACTGCGCAATGCCTCAAGCAACATGGCCATCCACTCGGGTGGCTGCTCGAATACCGCCGGCGTTTTCTCGCCACGAAAAACGGCTTCGCGCTCCTGCTCCGCCGTAATGGCGCCGGTATAGAGCACGGCAACGGGCTGGGCCTGGGCATTCATTTCAGAGCTCAGTTTTAATTGCTCAAATGCCTTGTCCCACAACCCCTTGACGGCCAGCAACTGGAACAGCCGGGCACGCAGATCGGCGTCAGCCGGTTTTTTTCTTATCTGTGCCTTCACCTGATCGAGCTGTTCATCAACGCTCTTGCCATCCAGTGCCTTTACGATGCCTGTCATATCCATTCCGTAATAAAAAATGCAATGAGCTAACAGATACCCAACGGGGCATACCTGTTAGCTCCTGTGGAGCCTGAAAAAAAGCTCCCTTGCTGTCAACGCGACAAAAGCCGATTAACCGACGATTTTGTTTTGTTTGACGTCATAGGCAATAATAGATTCAGCACCTTTGCCGCCCTGCTCTGTTTGCTCCCAATACTGCTGCTTGACTTTGGCAGCCTGGAAAGCATAGCTAACCATCATGGCATCACCGTCGTGCGCGCCTGTGTATTGAACAGAAGTCACCAGAACGTCTTCCAGCGTAATTTTGGAGTATTCCACCTGTGTGCCACCGGCCTTGCACACTGATACTTCAACCCTGCTCAGGTGTTTACCGGTAGAGCAGTGTTTCATCACTGCTGGTGCAGCCCGGTCAACGCGGGCAACAACGTTCAGGTCGTTAAAGCTGGCTTTACCAGTACCACCGCCACCGCCGGTAGCCATGGAACCGGGTTGTGTTGCACCCCATGCGAAAGACTGGATGTCGCTCCAGTCCTTGTGGTTGGAATCCTTGGATTCGCCGTTTGCACCTTCAATTTTCATAAACATATCAACAGCCACAATTTTCTCCTAGTGAGCTAATTAATTTGATTTGCGATCAGGCCACTTCGGCCTGTCATTGCTTCACATACTACTTACAACTGTAGATATCCCCGACCGCTGGATATCCGGTTTTGTCCGACACATCGCTTCGATGCGCCGGCCAATCGTCACTGCCCTGTGTAAGGGCAGCATTGTTCTGGAGCAATCAGCTATCGTTCTGTTTGAGCGACGGCAGTTTGGATACAAGACGCAGCGACACCGTCAGGCCTTCGAGTTGATAATGCGGACGCAGGAAGAACTTGGCAGCGTAATAGCCCGGGTTGTCTTCGATCTCCGTAACCTGGACCTCGGCGGCAGCCAGTGGCTTGCGCGCCTTTGTTTCCTGCGACGAGTTGGCCGGATCACCATCGACATAATTCATGATCCAGTCATTGAGCCAGCGTTCCATATCGTCACGTTCACGGAACGAACCGATTTTGTCGCGCACAATACACTTGAGATAATGCGCAAAGCGGCAGCATGCAAACAGATATGGCAGGCGGGCCGACAACCGGGCATTGGCTGTGGCATCCGGGTCGTTATATTCATGTGGCTTTTGCAGCGACTGCGCACCGATGAAGGCGGCAAAGTCGGAGTTTTTGCGATGAACCAGCGGCATGAAGCCGTTTTTGGCCAGCTCGGCCTCACGACGGTCGCTAATAGCGATTTCCGTGGGGCATTTCATATCGACGCCGCCATCGTCGGTGGGGAAGGTGTGGCAAGGCAGGTCTTCGACTGCGCCGCCGGACTCGACGCCACGAATAGAGGTGCACCAGCCGTATTCCTTGAAGGAGCGGTTGATGTTGGAAGCCATGGCGTAGGCCGAATTGGCCCAGGTATAGCGCTCATGCGTGGCGCCGTCAGTGTCCTCTTCAAAATCGAATTCGTCCACCGGATTGGTGCGCGAGCCGTAAGGTAAACGCGCCAGAAAGCGTGGCATTGCCAGGCCGATATAGCGTGAGTCTTCTGACTCGCGCAAACTGCGCCAGGCGGCATATTCGGAGTTTGTAAAGATTTTGGTCAGGTCCCGCGGGTTGGCCAGTTCCTGCCAGGAATCCATCTGCATGACTTCTGGCGATGCACCGGAAATGAATGGGCAGTGGGCAGCCGAAGAAATGCGCGCCATTTCACCCAGCAGTTCAACGTCTGGCGGGCTGTGATCAAAATGATAGTCGCCCACAATGCATCCGATGGGCTCACCGCCAAACTGACCATACTCTTCTTCGTAAACACGCTTGAAAATCGGGCTCTGGTCCCAGCCGACGCCCTTATAGCGTTTGAGGGTGCGACCCAGTTCCCTCTTGGTGATGCACATCACGCGGATTTTCAACAACTCGTCCGTTTCGGAAGTGTTGACCAGGTAATGCAGGCCGCGCCAGGCGCCTTCAAGTTTCTGGAACTCGTCATTGTGCATGATCAGGTTGATCTGCTCGGACAGTTTGTGATCAATCTCCGCAATAATCGCCTGGATGGTCGAATAGGCATCGGAAGACATGGTGACCGTGTTGGTCAGCGCCTGTTCGGCCAACGTGCGCACCGCATTCTCTACCGCTTCACGGGCCTGGTCGGTCTTGGGCTTGAATTCTTTTTTCAGTAATGAAGCGAGACCATCGGACTGCAGTCCTTCCAACTGTGCCGCTTCTTTCTGTACGCTCGTGCTCATTTAACTCTTCCTGTTACTTGCTGGTATCGTCTGCGTCGGGTGCAGGCTTGTCGGCCTCGGGGGCAGATGTATCCTTGTTCGGCGCAGCAGCCAGCGTTTTCATCAGGGCCGGGTTCTTCAGTACCTTGCTGATGAGTTCTTCTGCGCCGGTCTTGCCGTCCATGTAGGTCAGCAGATTGGCCAGTTCAGTACGCGCCTGCAGCAGTTCATTAAGCGCATCCACCTTGCGCGCCACCTGTGCCGGTGAAAAATCGTCGATGCTGTCAAAGCTCATATCCACACTGAGCACACCGTCGCCGGTCAGGGTGTTGGGCACCTGAAATGCCACGCGCGGCTTGATGGCCTTCATGCGCTCATCGAAATTATCAATATCTACTTCAAGGAATTTTCGGTCGTTGATATCGGCCTGCGGCACTTCGGATTTACCGGCAAGATCAGCCATGACACCCATGACAAATGGCAACTGAATGGTTCTTTCGGCACCATAGATTTCAACGTCATATTCGATCTGCACACGCGGAGCGCGGTTTCGTGCAATGAACTTCTGGCCGCTTCTGCGTGACGACATTCGTGTAGCCATTCTTTACTCTCCAACTCTTGGCCGGCTGAACCGGCGGATCATATTTATCTAAATCTGTTTACTCTTCGCGGGGCAGCCAGTTTTCAAACTGCTCGGCGTTACCGGGGGTGAGATTTTTCAGCATTTCATGAAAATTAAGAGGAATGGTCTGCTGAACCCGCCGGATCAGGAACGGAGCCGGGTGGCTCGGTTCGTGAATTTCAAAATAACTGCTGATTTTTTCAAGTGCAACCATCGCCTCGTCGCGCGTTTTGATTTGCACTTCTGTCCATGACACCGACCTTTCCGCCATTTGCTGTTGCGCTGTTGCGATATTGCCGGCGGCAGGTTCAACCACACCTTGCTCGCCATTGTTATCTACACCCGTGCTATCGGGCTGTTGCGCTTGCCACGTTGCCGAAGCACCTAATGCACTTGTGATCAGCTCAAAACTTCGCTGCAGCGATGATGCCGACGGCGCCCACTCTGTGCCAAGCTTTTCGGTGGCCAGTTCCACAATGCCCTGCAGGCTTTTTGCTGCGCCGCTCAATCCGATCATTTCCGGAGCACCCGCAATAGCAGCCTGGTTCAGCGTTTCCACCAAACGAGCCCGGCCACCGGGGAACAGATCGGCACGCGAGCCTTCCATGATGGATTCAGCATCGCGCAACGACAACTGGCCGTGTGCGCCGGTGAGCAGGTTGGCGCTGCGTACGCTTCGTCCTACACCTTGCATATCTGCCAGAGAATTGATGGCGTTGATGCGGGGCAACGGATCTTCGTAATCATCTTCAACCAGTTGCGGATAGACGCCAATCCAGCATTTTTGCAGAGCATCGTGCGCCAACCGGATACCGCTGGCGTAGCCTGCGAGACCATTTTGTGACGCCCATGCGCAAGCCAGCGCATGGATCACGCGCAAATCGCAGGTTCTGTCACAAAGCGCGAGCGCTTGCTTTTCAACCTGGTTCCAATCCGGAGCCTGAGCATCAATAATCGTATCGCCAAACTGTTGTTCCGGCTTTTCTACTACCGCCTGCTGTAATGCCAGAAACGCAGCATCGTACTCCAGATTTTCGCCACCGTTGTCTTCGCTAAACGCAGAGAACAATTCGTCAAATGTTTTCATGTACCCCGGCTATCCTAAACATGCATTGTGAAACGTGTGTGACGTTTGTTCTTCACACAACTTGCGCATTTCGCTACACGTTACACATTAAAATTCATATTGAGACTAGTGGAAACCCTAGCGATTTGCGCAAATGCCAATTGAAATCTTACAAAAGTTATCTTCCATCATAAGGTTTCAGTCTTGGCAAAATTATGTCAATTAAAATTAAAAACACTTTATTACATATACACACAAAATATTTTTGAGCAATTTCGATTTACTTTGGCGATGATCGTGCATTTTGCACCGCATTTGCCACTTGCAGACATGCATGCTTACATCATTTACATGATGAAAATATGCGCATGGCATCTTGCGCCATGGGCACTTAGCGTACGTTCTGTGGCAGCCACAGTACCAGGTCCGGAATCCAGTAGATAATCATCACGCCAACGATCATCAGCAGGAACATGGGCAGCGCCACCCTGGCGATATAGGGAAGCTCCTTTTTGGTCATGCCGGACAATACAAACAGATTAAAACCAATAGGTGGCGTGATTTGAGCCATCTCAATAACGAAAATCAGAAAGACACCAAACCACACCAGGTCAAGCCCTGCAGCCTGTACGGTAGGAAGTAGCACACCGATAGTGAGCACTACCATTGAGATCCCATCCAGAAAGCAGCCCAATAAGACGAAGAACGCCATAAGCGCGAGCACAAGACCAAACTGCGACAGTCCCAGGGACGCGATCCATTCGGCCAGCGCGCGTGGCAACCCGATATAGCCCATTGCCAGCGTGAGGAACTGAGCGCCAGCCAGAATCAGCGCAATCATGCAATACAGTCGTGTTGCGCCCAGCAACGAGTCCTTGAACGCGGCCCAGCTCATGGAGCCTTGCAGTACGGAAAGAAGGAAAGCACCGACAACGCCGAGCGCTGCAGCCTCAGTAGCCGTTGCGATGCCAGTATAGATAGAACCAAGTACAGCCACAATCAGCAACACCACCGGGATCAGATAACGGGACTCGGCAATTTTCTGTCGGAACGTCATTTTGTTCTGCTCGGGTGGAATGGCCCCGGGATGAAGCAGTGACCACACAATGATGTAACCCATGAACAAAACAGCCAGCAGAATACCTGGTACCACGCCTGCAATAAATAGCCGGGAGATGGACACGTTGGCGGCAACGCCATACACAATCATAATAATGGATGGCGGAATAAGCAGGCCGAGCGTGCCGGCGCCCGCCAGCGTACCCAGCACCTGATCGTCGGGATAGCCACGACGCTTGAGTTCGGGAATCGTCATTTTTCCGATGGTGGCGCAGGTCGCTGCCGATGAACCTGAGACGGCGGCGAAAATGGCGCAGCCAATAATATTGGTATGCAGCAGCTTACCAGGCAACCGGTTCAGCCACGGGGCCAGGCCACGAAACAGATCGGTGGAGAGCCGGGAGCGAAACAGAATTTCGCCCATCCATAAAAACAGCGGCAGCGCGGTCAGCGTCCAGCTCGAGGACGCACCCCATATAGTTAGCGACATGGCATCGCCCGCCGGTCTGGAGGAGAACAGCGCCATGGTCAGCCAAGCGCAACCGGACAGTGTCAGGCCAACCCAGACCCCTGCGCCCAGAAAGCCGAAGATGGCAACCAGCAGGACAATAATGACAATTGACTCATTCATAATGCATTCCGCGCAGTATGCGCATGATTTGCCGGCGATCTTGCCCGGCACGGATTACCCAAAGGAAGGTGTCCTGACCACCGATCAGGTCTGGATGGAAACCGGCTCTTCCTCTGTGCGCGAGTAGCCTTTTTTGAGGGAACTGATAAATTCGTCCACAATCGCGATGCAAAATAGCAGGCAACCGGCAGCCATACCCAACTGTGGGATCCACAAGGGCGTAGCATCTTCTCCGGTAGACAGATCGTGATAACTATAGGAGTCCATGACCAGCTTGATGCTGAACCAGGCCAGTGCCCCCGACAGCACTGTCGCAACCACAAGTGTGAACAGGTTCAGATAGTGGCGCGCGCGCGGCTTGAGCGCAGACAGAATCAGCGTGACCCGAATATGTTCGTTGTTGCGAAAGGTGCTGGCCAGCGCCAAAAAACCTGCCGCTGCCATGGAGTAACCGGCATAGGCATCGAGCCCCGGAAAATTGGTTCCCATTTGCCTGATGATGATGGACCAGAGCACAAATACCAAAATGCCGATCATGAACAGCCCGGCGAGCCAGGCGGCGCCTTCATAGACACAGTTAAGCAAACGCCTCATTTTGATTTGTAGTCGTTCAGCAGTTTTTCACCATCTGCACCAGCTTTCTTGGTCCAGTCGGCAATCATGCTCTCGCCGATTTTGGTCAGGCCGGCAATCAGCTCGCTCGAGGGTTTAACTATTTCCACACCATTCTTTACCAATTGCTCGTTGTACCATTTGGTTTTTTCCTGAGACAATGTCCAGCCGGTTTTTTCAGCTTCGGCTGCCGCATCCAGCAATGCCTTGCGCTCTTTATCGTCCAGTGCATCAAAGGCTCTTTTATTGACGATCAATGCATTCTTGGGTAACCAGGCCTGCGTGTCGTAGAGCTTTTTCAAATACTCATAGGTTTTGGTGTCGTAACCGGTAGAACCCGATGACATATATGAATCGACCACTCCCGTGGCCAATGCCTGGGACAGTTCCGCCTGCTGGATGGTAACCGGATGGGCGCCCACTTCCTGTGCAATTTTGGAAGTGACCGGGCTGTACGCACGCCATTTCAGGCCTTTCATGTCGTCAATCGAATTGAGCGTTTTATTGGTGTAGATCCCTTGCGGCGGCCACGCCACTGAATACAACAGCTTCATACCCTGGGATTCCAGTTTCTTTTCCAGATAGGGTTTCTGTGCCTGGTACAGTTTCCAGGCCTGTTCATAGCCGGTGGCCAAAAACGGCAGGCCATCCAGTTCATAAATGGGATCTTCGTTGGCGAAGTTGCTTAGCAGGATTTCACCGGCCTGAGCCTGATTACCCTGCACTGCCCGCTTGATTTCCGGCGCCTTGAACAGCGATGCGTTGGAGTGAACGGTAATTTTGAATTCGCCGCCCGTGGCATCGGACACAGCCTTGACGAATTTCATGGCAATTTCAGTATGGAAATTGGAATCAGGGTAAGCCGTGGGCAAGTCCCATTGCGTGGCGGCTGAAGCATTCACACTGAATAGAGCGGTGGCAAGCGCGGTCAGAACCAGAGCATTATTTTTCATGGGGGGCATCCTTCAATGTCAGGGTTATGCGGCCGCAGACGCAGCCTGAAGATGGGCAGTGTCTGGCGGACTGGCAGTTACGGTTATATCAGCCCTATGGCTGTCATACTTCAGAGAATATAAGATTTTTGCCGCAAGGGCACGAGAAGATTTTCAGGCAAAGGGAAAACACTGATAGGGTCTGCACCGAAACCGGGCGGCGTTCGGACGCGCAAGCCAGAGGCCGGTGCTAGCATATTTACAGACTTACAGACAATTGGACACAACGATTACGCCGCACAACCGTGCAGCACTGCTTCACGTATCGTCTCCTGTGCCGCTTTGTGTATCGCTTCAGGTGCCGCTTCCAGACGACAGTGCCGTTGCGGCGGTGATACGCTTGCGATCAAGCCGACATGTATGAAGGCGCGGCATGCAAGCGTTTATGCCAGCCAAATGATACCGCCGAAAACATTGGCATGATTTGTGCTGATACACTTGCATGACGCCCGTTCAGAAAATGACGAGCACAATTTTCAGAATCAATATTTTTATTAGAGACAGGCAGGACAAAAAACATGAGCAAGTGGCAATTCTGGGTAGACCGTGGCGGCACCTTCACCGACATCGTCGCAATCAATCCGCAAAAAACCTTATTGACCAGAAAACTGCTCTCGGACAATCCCGATCATTATGAGGATGCAGCGATTGAAGCAATACGCGATCTTCTTGGCGTTGCCAAGGGTGATCCGATTCCGGTGCAAAATATCGATTGCGTCAAAATGGGGACCACGGTTGCCACCAATGCACTGCTGGAGCGCAAAGGCGAACGTGTTGTTTTTTTGACAACCCGCGGCTTTGCCCACGCCTTGCGAATTGCATACCAGAATCGCCCGCGATTGTTCGATCGCCATGTGGTCCTGCCCGAGATGCTTTATGAACAGGTGCTGGAAGCCGACGAACGGATCGACGCGGCCGGCGATGTCATCACAATAATGGACGAACAGGCGCTGCGCGCGCAGCTGCAAGCGGCTTACGATCAGGGCCTGCGCAGTATTGCAATTGTATTTATGCATGCCTGGCGCAACCCGGCTCACGAGAAGCTGGCAGCCCAGCTGGCGCAGCATATCGGCTTCACGCAGATCTCTGCATCGCATGATGTCAGCCCGCTGATCAAATTTGTATCGCGCGGCGATACCACGGTGGTAGATGCCTATCTGTCGCCGATCCTTCGCCGCTACGTGGATCGGGTCGCCTCGCAATTGCCCGGCGTCAATCTGATGTTCATGCAGTCTTCGGGCGGCCTGTCGGACGCCCACCGCTTCCGTGGCAAGGACGCCATCTTGTCTGGCCCGGCCGGCGGCATCGTCGGGATGGCGCGCAGCAGCCAACAGGCGGGCTACGAGAAAATAATCGGTTTTGACATGGGTGGCACTTCGACCGATGTGTCGCATTTTTCCGGTGTTTACGAACGCGATTACGAAACCTCTGTGGCCGGGGTACGCATGCGCACGCCCATGATGCGTATCCATACTGTGGCAGCCGGCGGCGGCTCAATTCTGCATTTTGACGGCGCGCGCCTGCGTGTCGGACCGGATTCGGCAGGCGCCAACCCCGGCCCTGCTTCTTATCGCAAACAGGGCCCGCTGACTATTACCGATTGCAATGTCATGCTGGGTAAAATCCAGCCGGATTACTTTCCGGCGGTCTTCGGCGCCAATGGCAATGAACCGCTGGATACACAGGTTGTGACCGAAAAGTTCGGTTTGCTGAGTGCGCAGGTTAGCAAGGCTACGGGCCGGCAGGTGAGCCCGGAAGAGGTGGCCGCAGGCTTTCTGGCCATTGGCGTACAAAACATGGCCGAAGCAATCAAACGGATTTCAGTGCAACAGGGCCACGATGTCACGCGCTATACGCTGACCACGTTCGGCGGCGCCGGAGGCCAGCACGCTTGCCTGGTTGCAGATGCGCTTGGCATGACAACTGTGTTTGCCCATCCATTGGGCGGGGTGCTGTCAGCCTATGGCATGGGTCTGGCAGATCAGGTGGCCATTCGCCAGCAGACCGTGGAAAAGCCGCTACATGACAGCCTGATCCCGGAACTGGAGCAATTACGCGATCAGTTAGGCGCGCAGGCCAGCGCAGAATTGAAGACACGGCTGACCACAGGCATGCAGATCGTGCTGAACACCCGTGCACTGTTGAAATACCAGGGCACCGACAGCGCCCTGGAAGTGAATTTTGCCGATGCAGAACACATGCTTGCTGCATTCAATGAACAGTATCGCCAGCGGTATTCGTTTCTGATCGAAGATCGTGCGCTGGTTATCGAATCCTTGCTGGTTGAAGCGGTGATTGCCGGCAGCCGGATTGACGAGGCGTTGATTACGCGGCGCGATGACAGCCAGCCTGTGGCAGATTCACGTCGCCAAATGTACAGCAACGGCGCCTGGCATGACACACCGGTATTCCGGCGACAAGCGCTGCAGGCTGGCGATGTTGTTGCCGGCCCCGCGATTATTTCCGAAGCCAACCAGACCACGATTATTGAAGCAGGCTGGTCGGCAACCCTCAACGGCAAGGATCATCTGATTCTGACGCGGACCGTCCCCCTGCGTAATGCACTAGCCGTTTCCACGGATGCCGACCCGGTGATGCTTGAAGTCTTCAATAATCTGTTTATGTCGATTGCCGACCAGATGGGCCTGAGTCTGCAGAACACCGCCTATTCGGTCAATATCAAGGAGCGGCTGGATTTTTCCTGCGCGATTTTCGATGACCAGGGCAATCTGATTGCCAATGCGCCGCATATGCCGGTGCATCTGGGATCCATGAGCGAATCGATCAAGACGGTCATGCGGGAAAATGCCGGGAACATGCGTCCGGGCGATGCCTATGTGGTGAACGATCCCTATCACGGCGGCACGCATTTGCCGGACATCACCGTTATCACACCTGTGTTTGCTCGTGACCAAAAGCAGATCATTTTTTATGTCGGATCACGCGGGCACCACGCCGATGTCGGCGGGCTCACGCCCGGCTCAATGCCACCGGACTCGACGACCATCGAAGAAGAAGGCGTGCTTTTCACCAATTTCCAGCTGGTTCGCAACGGTCGGTTCCGCGAACGGGAAGCGCGGGACATTCTGATGTCGGGCAGGTATCCGGCCCGCAACCCCGACCAAAACCTGGCCGATCTGCAGGCACAGATTGCAGCCAACCAAAAGGGTGTCAGGGAACTGCATGCCATGTGCGATACGTTTGGACTGGAGGTCGTGCAAGCCTATATGCAGCATGTTCAGGATAATGCCGAGGCCTCGGTGCGTCGCGTGATTCCCCTGCTGCGTGATGGCAGCTACACCTATAAACTGGACAACGGCGCCGTAATACAGGTCGCGATCCGGATTCATGACGATCGTGAATCGGTGACTGTCGACTTTACCGGTTCATCTGCACAACTGACCAATAACTTCAATGCGCCTGCCTCGATCGCCGTGGCCGCCGTGCTTTATGTCTTTCGTACACTGGTGAACGATGAAATCCCGCTCAATGCCGGTTGCCTCAAGCCTATCAATATAGTGATCCCATCGGCATCCATGCTCAACCCCGAGCCGCCCGCTTCCGTGGTGGCCGGAAATGTGGAAACATCCATGTGCATTGTCAATGCGCTGTACGGCGCATTGGGTGTGCTGGCAGCCAGCCAGGGCACCATGAACAACTTCACTTTCGGCAATGCCCGCTACCAATATTATGAAACCGTCTCTGGCGGCACCGGCGCCGGCCCTGTGTATCTGGACTCGGACGACGAAGGCTTTGACGGTACCTCGCTGGTGCAGGCGCATATGACCAACTCCCGGCTAACCGACCCCGAAGTGCTGGAGCTGCGTTTCCCGGTACGCCTTGAATCCTATGCCATCCGCCACGGTTCCAGCGGCAAGGGCAAATGGCACGGTGGCGATGGCGGCGTCAGGCGCATGCGCTTTCTGGAATCGATGACCGCTGCCATTCTTTCCAATAATCGCAAATACGCACCCTTCGGTCTGAAGGGCGGGGAGCCGGGCCAGACCGGCAGGAACTATATCGAGCGGGCCGATGGTTCTGTGACAGAGCTTGGCCCGCAGGACAGTGCCAATCTGCAGCCGGGGGATATATTTGTGATTGAAACGCCGGGCGGCGGCGGTTACGGTCTGGCAGAATGAGCTGTCCCGATGCTGTCCGCGTGCGGCCCAGTGACGCAGATGTGGCCCGAACATGGCGTGGATGCCCTCGCCGTCAATAGGCTGCTGCGACTGGGCACAGGAGCGGTTGCTCAACTGACACAGGGCAACAGTGCCAGTGGCGCAGGATCAATTGACCGTGGCGCCCGGATCAAGTATTCCACCATGCAAAACGCAGAACGAACCATGCCTCAGGGCCGATGAAATCAGCTTCTTCATATTTCATTTGTATTGGTCCTGGAAGCGGATACACTATGCACAGGGGTGGCCACCCGGACTCCCGACAGTAATACGATACAACGATAAGAAACACGCATCCAAAGGAGACATGCTATGACATTCATTTCCAATACGGTCACACCGATTCGGTCCCTGGCGCTGGCGACCCTTGCTGCCTGCTGTGTCGCCAGCGCAGCGCACGCAGCCGGTTATCCCGAGCGCGCTGTTACCCTGATTGTGCCCTTCCCGCCTGCCGGCACAACCGATCTGATCGCCCGGCATGTTGCCCAGGCACTGGAAAAGGAACTGGGCCAGAGCATTGTGGTCGAGAACCGGGCCGGTGCCGGCGGCAATGTGGGCATGGGCGCACTGGCGCGCGCCAAAGCAGATGGCTATACCATTGGCATGGGCACCATCGGGACGCAGACCATCAACCAGTTTCTGTACAAGGATATGCCCTTTGATCCGCAAAAGGATTTTGCGCCCATTGCGTTGGCAGGTACCACACCGAATATCATTGCCGTCAATGCCAATTCCGATATCAAGTCGCTTGGCGACCTGATTGAAAAGGCCAAGGCGGCAAAAGATAAAAAGCTCAGCTACGCTTCTCCAGGCGTGGGCTCATCGGTGCATCTGACCGGCGCCTATCTGGAAGACGCAGCCGGCATCAGCATGCTGCATGTGCCATTCAAAGGCGTGTCGGGCTCGATGCCTGCGCTGATCGGCGGCCAGGTGGACATACTGATGGACAACCTGCCCAGCACGCTATCACAAGTGAAAGATGGAGGAAAAGTGCGCGCAGTTGCCGTAACGGGCGCGCAGCGGGATCCTGCCATCCCGGATGTCCCGACGGTCGCCGAATCGGGCCTGCCGGGCTTTGATGTGAGCGCATGGTTTGCCCTGTATGCACCAGCCGGCACGCCTCCCGAGGCCATCAAGACGCTGGTTGCTGCTGCAGAAAAAGCATTGGCCTCGAACGAATTGAAACAGAAACTGCAGCAGACCAGCACCCAGCCAGGCACAATATTCGGCACTGATCTGACGGCATTCGAGGCCAAGGAACGTGAACGCTGGAACAAGCTGATTCAGGACAAACATATTCAGTCCAAATAGTTTTTATTGTTAACCCGTTCCGTGCGCGGAACATAGTTGAAAAAGGTTTATAGATTCATGAACGGAGCAGACAGTCTTTGCGATACCTTGCTGGAAAACGATATTGATGTATGTTTTGCCAACCCCGGTACCTCGGAAATGCATTTTGTAGCAGCGCTGGATCGCAAGCCGCAGATGCGCTGCGTACTGGGTGTTTTCGAGGGCGTGGTGACAGGCGCGGCCGACGGCTATGCACGAATGGCCGACAAGCCGGCAGCCACGCTGCTGCATTGCGGGCCCGGCATGGCCAACGGCCTGGCCAACATGCACAACGCCAGGCGCGCCCATACCCCCATGGTCAATGTCGTGGGCGATCACGCCAGTTATCATTTGCAATACGACGCACCGCTGACCAGCGATATCGAAAGCCTGGCCACACCCATGTCCGACTGGGTAAGGCGTATTGCGTCGGCCGACGATGTTTCCGGCGCTGCAGCGGCGGCGATCAGTGCAGCAAACAGCGGCTACGGGGCTGTGACCACGCTGATTCTGCCGGCAGATGCCGCATGGACTGAAACCTCCACCCCCATACAAAAAGCGCCGGCCGTCAAGCGCACACAGGTTGCTCCGCAAGCCCTGCGAGCGGCAACCGAAGCGCTCAATAACGGTCGCAATACAGTGATCCTGCTGTCTGGCAAAGCGCTGCGTAGCAAGGCGCTGGAGACCGCAGCCCGGATCGCTGAGCGTACCGGTGCCCGGCTGATGGCGCAACAGTCCAACGGTCGCATTGAACGGGGTGCAGGGCGTGTGAAAATAGAACGCGTGCCATTTAACGTTGATCTTGCCATCAAAGCGTTGCAAGATACCGAACAGTTGATTCTGGTGGGCGCAAAAACGCCCGTTGCCTTTTTTGCATACCCGGGCAAGCCTGGCGAACTGGTTCCGGAAAATTGCAAACGTATTGAACTGACGCAGCCGGACGATGATCTGCCCGGCGCCCTGGAAGCCCTGGCTGATGCCGTGGGCGCAACCCAAACGCCGATCAGCCTGCTTGCAGAACGAATTGATATCGGCCTGCCGACTGGGACACTGGACGCAGCTGCCGTGATCCAGGCGATTGGCAGCCTGCTGCCCGAGAACGCGATTATTTGCGATGAATCTGTTACCTCGGGAAGGGATTCGTTCAAATCGACATTTGGCTCGGCGCCACACGATTTCCTGCAGATCACAGGCGGTGCCATCGGGATCGGAATTCCTATGGCCACTGGTGCAGCCGTTGCCTGCCCGGATCGCAAAGTCGTTCTGATGCAGGCTGACGGCAGTGGCATGTATACCCTTCAGGCCCTCTGGACACAGGCCCGCGAACAACTGGATGTGGTCACTGTTATTTTTGCAAATCGCAGTTATGCCATATTGCATAACGAATTCAAGCAGGTTGGCGCCGGCGCGCCCGGCCGCAATGCCCATCGCATGCTGGATCTGGACAACCCCGCATTCGACTGGGTACACATGGCCAACGCGGCCGGCGTAGAAGCTGCCCGGGTGACCACCACGGCAGCCTTATCCGATGTGCTGCGCAGCGCCATGACGCGCAAGGGGCCGTTTTTGATTGAAGCGGTTATCTGATCCAGAACCTGGTGAGTGCAGCTGTGATATCGCCGCGCTCACCACACCTGAGGATTGCATTTACCGTGATTTTCGGCCAGCGGGTTTGGACGGTATTGCACCCAGAAGCTCGTCAATCTGTGTTTGCACTTCACTCATTTGAATACGCATGAATTTAAGAAACTGCTTGGAACTTTCCGAGAATAATCTATCTGTACGAAACAGCAGAATCGCGCGAAACTCGACATCGAATGCCGCTCGCTTGAGGACCAGCCCGCTGTCAGCATAACCTATCGCGGTCACCGGATTGGCAACGCCAATGCCCACCCCTTGTCGGGCCAGTTCACATACCGTTTGCGAATAAGGCGTTTCAACGATACGCCTGGGCACCACATTGGCGTTCTGCAGCAGGGCATCCAGGCGAATGCGACTACTGTCTTCGGCGTTAAGCGCGATGAAATCCATATCCTGAAGATCTGTGAGCGCAATGATCTGCTTATTGTTCAGCGGATGGTCTTTGCGCATGACGACCACGCATTGTGTTCTGTAGAACAGCGAGTGTTCCAGACCGGCCAGCGACATCTCATCTGCCATTAAACCAAAATCGGCCTGTCCGGATGTCACATGCGCATGCACATCCTTGGAGCTCATGATTTGCAAAGAGATAGAGGTTTCTGAAAAACGATGGCGAAAGGACGCAACAACGTGCGGCAGAAAACTAAAGCCCAGCGCAGGGTACACAGCAGCAGTCAGCCGGTCGGCGCCACCGGACTTCAGGCTGCGAATGCGATGTTCTATTGCCTGCATACCGACAAAATGCCGCTCGATATCATTGAGCAGTATCTGCGCTTCGCGGGTGGGAACCAGCCGTCCGCGAATTCGTTCGAACAAACACAGATCTGCCGAGGTTTCCAGCTTACGCAATGATTGGCTGACTGCCGATTGCGAAATCCCCAGTAAAGCGGCGGTCTTGCTGGCCGTCCCGGACACCATGACCGAGCGGAAAATTTCGATGTCCCGGGCATTCATACGCGGCTCCTGGAAGGAAAATGATCGCTGCCGGCAGTGCTCACACAGAAGCAAACGGCCAGCTCAAACAAGCAAGACCGGTCACCCCATTACGAATCGCCAATGATCAGGCTAATCGACCTGCCCCAGAAACTGGGTAATGCGTGAATTGCCCTGATTACTGAAAAATTGTTTCGCCGAACTATTCTCCAGAACGGAACCCTGCTCCATGAAGATTATACGGTTTGCGACACTTTTGGCAAACCTGACCTCATGCGTGACCACGATCATGGTCATACCATCACGCGCCAGTGCCCGCATAACCTCCAGCACGTCGTCACGCAGTTCAGGGTCAAGCGCAGAGGTCGGTTCATCAAACAGGATAACTTCGGGATCCATCGCCAGCCCTCTGGCAATGGCAACCCGCTGCTTTTGCCCGCCCGACAAATGGGCCGGATAGTCATTTGCCTTTTGCGCCAGACCGACGCGCTCAAGCAGCTGCATGCCTTTGTCCATTGCTGACGCTTTGGCCATACCCTGAACACTGATCAGTCCCTCTATGACGTTTGCAATTGCCGTCATGTGTGGGAACAGATTGAAAGACTGAAAGACCATGGCCGATTTTCTGCGTATCTGCTGGATCTCATGCTTTTGCTTGCCTGTATATTGCTGTGTGGGCTCAACCGTAACCCTGATCCCGGCGATCTCGACCGTGCCGCTGTCCGGTCGCTCCAGGAAGTTCAGGGATCGCAACAGCGTGGTCTTTCCTGAACCCGAGGGTCCCATAATAACGACCACCTCTCCTTTATCTACGTCCAGATCGACGCTATGCAAAACCGGTGTTCCCGCGTAGCTTTTGCAAATGCCACGCGCCTGCACTGCGCTTGTGATTTCAGATGTCATCGAATATGCCTCGCACACCGTTGCTCCAGATAAGTCTGAAGAATTGTCAGTATTTGGTTGATGATCCAGTAAATAGCGCCAACCATAAGAAACATCTCCATGTAGCGGAACGTGGCCGCGCCTACCTGGTCAGCCACCCTGGTCAACTCCACCACCGTGACAGTGGATGCAAGCGAGGTGTCCTTCACCAACGCGATCAGGCGACTGCCTACCGTTGGAATGGCAATGACCAGGCCCTGCGGGAGAATGATCCGCTGCATCAGCTTACGGTAGCTCAACCCCATGGACAGTCCTGCCTCCCACTGCCCTTTGTCCACGGCATTGATGCCGGAGCGGAAGTTTTCACTCAGATAGGAAGCTGAAAACAACGTGAGGGCAATAATGGCAGAGGGCACAGGTTCAAGAACAATGCCTATGCGCGGCAGGCCAAAATAGATGAGCAGCAGTTGCACCAGCAACGGCGTACCGCGAAAGATGGACACGTAAACGAATGCCGCGTAGCGCAGTACCCTGAAGGACGAGATCCGTGCCAGCGCAATAAACAGACCGAGTATACAACCCAGGATAAAAGAGCTGGCCGATAGCAACAAGGTCAAGAGCAGTGCGTTTTGCAGGAGCGGCAAGGCTCGCATGAACAGCTCCAGCATGATTATTTCCCCTCTGCTGCGATTTCTTCTTTGGCTGCCGCTATTGAGCCCAGCATATTGTAATCCTTGCCGACAAACTCATTGCTTATGCGTTCGACGGTGCCATCCTTGAGCATGCTGTCCAATGCACTGTTGACGGCTTCACGCAAGGCATCCTGTCCTTTTGGCAGCGCTGCAGCGGCCAACTGGAATGTCAAGGGTTCGCCAACCTCCTTGACTGGAATCCCTTTGGCATGCGCGTACTTCATACCACCAAAATGGGAAATGATGACAGCATCGATTCTGCCATTGGCGATATCATTGAAAATTAGCGACCCGTTATCGTAGCCTCTGATATCCGAATCGGTCAGATGCTCACGTGCCCAGCTTTCGTTGGATGATCCGGTCGAAACCCCTACCTTTTTGCCGGCGAGTGTTGCTCTGTCCGTAATATCGGTATTGTCATTACGAACGAAAATGCGAAATACTTCAACCCCATAAGGGACGGAAAAATCAACCTGTTTGCGGCGCGTCTCGGTGGGTGTCATATCGTTCATGACCAGATCGTATTTATCTGTTTTCAACCCTTCTACAAAGTTCTTGTAGGTGTCGCCAACAAATTTTATTTTCGGCGTTCCCATGCGCTGCGCCATCTCTTTGGCAATGGCCACATCGTACCCGGTCAGCTGATTCTTGTCGTCAAGCATGCTCCAGGGTGGACTGGCCTGGGTATTGGCAATGCGTATGACGCCGGTGCTTTTGATTCTTTCCAGTAGATCTGTTTGCTCTGCAAGTGCGGGTGCAGTAACACTCGCTCCTCCTATGGCCAAAACCAACATAGCTGCCAGTTGCCGTGATCCACGTATCCATGTCGTCGTTTTCATATCATGTCTCCACATTGATGTGATGTTGTGTTCGATCCGCACCCGGTGCCCTGGCTGCAGGCGCATACCGGATGTGAACGCTCTTTCTTTACAGCAGATTTATCTATTGACGCCTGCCGTCGCGCATTTTTTATGCGCAAACTTGGGCATAGGCGCTTAGGGCCTTTTTTAAATCCTGGATAATCAGTTCGGGATCCTCCAATCCTGCCGATAATCTGATGATGGCCTGATCCGTTCTCGGAAATACCCTGTCGCGCTGCATTTGCGCCGGATAGAATGCGATCAGACTGTGTACGCCGCCCCAGCTGGCGCCAAGCACAAGATGCTCCAGCGCAGCGAAAAATGCGCGATAAGCCTGTTGATTCTCCTGGTTGAGCGTAAAAGAAAACAGGCAACCGCCCGGTCCAAAATCACGCTTCCATACTTCATGCCCCTGGTCACCGGGCAGGCAGGGAAACAGCATGTCCCTGACTTCGGGCTGTTGCTGCAACCAAGTGGCGATGGTCAGGGCATTCTCACTCTGCCGGCGGTATCTGATCTCGAAGGTTTCCAGCCCGCGCATCACCAGAAAACAATCATCTGGACTGGTCTGCAGCCCCATAATGCTCTGCGTCTCACGTAACTGTGCGAACTGCTGGGCATCATTGGTGATGACGGCACCGAGAAGCAAATCAGAATGACCACCGAAAAACTTGGTTGCAGCCTCGACACACAAATCAATGCCATGCTCCAGTGGACGAAAACCCAGTGGCGAGGCCCAGGTATTGTCCATCATGGTCATCACACCGTGTTTTTTGGCTGCAGCCACAATCGCCGGGATGTCGGGCATTTCCATGGTGACCGTTCCAGGCGCCTCGGCGCAGATCATCTTCGTATTGGGCCTGATAAAACGCGATATTTCATGCGCAATATCCGGTGGATAATATTCAACCTCGACCCCCAGGCGGGCCAGCCATTTTTCTGCGTAGGTTTTCAGGGCGCCATAGCTTGCTGCCGAAATAAGCAGATGATCTCCACCCTGCACGAACGCCATCACGGCAAGACATAATGCGGCCTGTCCGGATGGCGTCACCGCGCAGTGGCGGCCACCTTCAAGACGAGCGATATCCTGCTCCAGCAAACGGGCGGTTGGCGTGCCCGTGATGCCATAGCTAAAACCATCAGGCTGCCGCGCCTTTCTGTGTATGAAGGATTCAACGTCGTCAAACACAACGGTGGAGGCGCGCCAGACAGGGGCCGACAGGCCTGCAAATGCTTCGTTCGCTTGGTAATACTTCTTCATGGTAGTCAGAACTCAAATGGGGAAAGTCTGGCCAGTGTTGCAGAAGTTGATACCAGCGGCTACATCTATAATTATTGACTCTATAAGTAAAACTTAAGTGTGGCCGAGCAGGCGTCTTTGTCGATCGCGAAAGCCCGGCTGTGCCCGGCGCCTGGCAGTCACCGCGTGACCGGAGCCCTTCTCTGTGTTTGCTCTATAACAATCGCACAATCGGCGATGAAAAATCCGCGTCATGCATAAGACATCACGCAATGCCTGACCCGCTCCAATGCCGACTGTAGTACGTCCGGCGTAACCGACCCAAGTGCCAGGCGAATTGCATGCGGCACGTGGACCGTAGTGGCAAATGGCTCTGCTGTTGACACGGAAATCTGTTCGCGCATGAGCGCCATCGCAATCTGATCTGCCCGTACCTCTTCGGCCAAGGGGATCCACAGAAAATAGGATGAGGGGTGGCCAACGCACGAGATACCTGCCAGGATCTTTCGGGCCATGGCCTGGCGGTATTGTGCGTCTTCGCGTTTTTCGCGTTCAAGCTGCAATACAGTGCCGTCGCGGATCCATTCAATTGTCATGGCGGTCATCACTCCCGGCGTACTCCAGGTTGTGGCGCGTATGGCCCGTTCCAGCGAGGCAATATGCGCCGGCGGCGCCGCGACCAGGCCCACGCGCAAACCTGCGGCAACATTTTTTGAAAACCCGGTGATGTAGATCGTGATATCCGGCGCCAGCTGGGCAATAGGCGCAGGCGCGTCATCAACCAGAAAAGCGTAGGCGGCATCTTCGATAATAAGCAGGCTGTATTTGCGTGCAACCGCCACCAGTTGCTGCCTGTGGTTTCCGCTCATGACCCAGCCCAGCGGGTTGTTCATGGTGGGCATGGTATAGATCGCCTTTATCCGACGCGAACGACACAGCTTTTCCAGCGCGGCAATATCGGGGCCATGGTTGTCTGCCGGGATGGGCACCAGCTCCAGATGCAGCATATCTGCCAGCACCCGAAAGCCGGGATAAGTCAAGGCATCGACGGCAACCACATCACCTGGATTCAGGCGTGCCATCACCGTGATGGCCAGGCCATCTTGCGCACCATTCACGATCAGAATCTGCCCGGCATCGACGATAAGCCCGCGATGCGCCAGATATTGCGCCATCACTGCCCGGTCGTGTGCCCTGCCGCCATAAGGCTGATAGCGCAACAGCGAGGCCAGATCGCCCGAAGTGGACAACTGCCTGAGCGCATGGCGCAGCAGTTCGGCCTGCTGTGGCAACGAAGGGTAATTGAAATTGAGATCTATCATGTCGGCTGCGACCACGTGCTGATCCGTTCCGTGTCCGGGCGTGAGCGTGATGGCCCGCACATAAGTGCCGCGCCCGGTTTCACCGCTGACTAACCCCATGGCTTGCAGCTCAGCGTAGACGCGGGTCGCGGTAACCAGGGACATGCCTTCGCGCGCAGCCAGTTGCCGGTGGGTCGGCAGCCGGGTTCCCGGCGCCAGCTGCCCTGCCTGGATTTGCTGCGCAAATCGATCGACAACTGTTTTGTATCGCAGGCGGGCCATAGGCAGATGTATCCATGACAATAATTTGATTGTCATTATTATAAGTTCTAAGATTGCATTTTGCCATTGCTGTTTCACGACAATACGGGCGCAATTGCAGGTGTGATAGATGACGGATGATCAATCGGGTGAATACATGAAACACGGAAATTGGCAGACAAATACAGCAGGTGGCTGGCTCAATGGATTTCTCGGCGTGCTGATTTTCAGTGGTTCGCTGCCGGCAACGCGCGTGGCGGTGCTGCAATTTGACCCAATATTTTTGACGGTCGCCCGTGCAACCATTGCCGGTGTACTGGCGCTGGTCATGCTGCTGGTGTTCAGTCAAAAACGTCCCACCCGGGCCCAGTTGGTCCCGCTGCTCATCGTGGCCCTGGGGGTCGTGGTGGGGTTTCCGCTGCTGACGGCGCTGGCGCTGCAGCATGTCACGTCGGCGCATTCCATTGTGTTTATCGGACTGTTGCCGCTGGCCACAGCGGCATTCGGCGTATTGCGGGGCGGCGAGCAGCCGCGCCCTGCCTTCTGGCTCTTCTCTGTCACCGGTAGCCTGCTGGTGGCAGGATTTGCCCTGTCGCAGGGCCTGAGCGCCTCCCTGACGGGCGATCTGCTGATGCTTGCCGCCGTGCTTGTCTGTGGGCTGGGTTATGCCGAGGGCGCGGCGCTGTCACGCAACCTGGGCGGCTGGCAGGTGATCTGCTGGGCTTTGGTGCTGTCTTTGCCTGCCATGCTGATTCTCTCGCTGCTGACCATGCCGGCCTCATTTGCAGGCATCGGCGCTCCCGCCTGGGCAGGCCTGGCTTATGTGTCGCTGTTCAGCATGCTTATCGGTTTTGTGTTCTGGTATCGTGGCCTGGCCCAGGGCGGCATTGCCGCTGTCGGCCAGTTGCAATTGCTACAGCCTTTCTTTGGCCTGGCGCTGGCAGCAACGCTGCTGCACGAACCGGTCAGCATGCTGATGATCGGCGTCACGGTGGCGGTCATTGCATGTGTCGCAGGGTCCAAGCGTTTTGCCTGAGGCAAGTGCAATAGCACGCTATGGTTACTGCTGTCGCCGCATGTGACCTATTCCTGTGGAGTGCCCTGCTTCCAGTAATTGCTGATGCGCATCCGTGATTTATCAATGCCCTTTTCTTCAAGCAGGTACTGGCTGATGGCCCGCATTTGCGCGGCCTGGCCACCGCCCCAGATATAGCCTTCGCCAGCCGGCAGCGCAAAGGCGCGTACGGCGTCGACCAGTGCTTGCTCCGACTGCTGCTGTCGGTGCAGCCAGGTGATCTGGACATCGGCCTGCGTATGAAAGCGCTGCTCTTCGGCGGCGTTTTCCACCAATGCAATCACGTGGACTTTGGCGCCTTCGGGCAACGCTTCAAGACGCCGGCCGATAGCCGGCAAGGCGGTTTCGTCGCCAATCATCAACTGCCAGTCGAAGTCTGGCGCGATGACAAATGAGCCGCGCGGCCCGGCCACAACCAGTTGATCACCGGCCGTTGCGCCCGCCACCCAGGTTGAAGCCGGCCCATCGCCATGCAGGACAAAATCAATATCCAGTTCGTTGTCTGCGGGACGGTAGCGTCGTGGGGTGTAATCGCGCGCTGGCGGACGAACAGTGCCTTCAGGAAACTGCGGCCCCGCTTCGGTGTTTGTCGGAACGACGAGCTGGCCATCGGCAGGGAAAAACAGTTTCATATGATCGTCGAACGAGGCGGAGATAAAGTCGCCAAGATCGGGACCGTGAAACGTGACGCGCACCATGCGCGGCGTCAGGCGGGTGACCTGCCGCACTTGCAGCAGGCGAGCCTTGAGCGGATGGCGCACGCGCTGGGGCGTGTGTTCGGTGGGAATCGGGGTTTGCATCATTGTCAGGGTACTCATAGGTGAATCTGTCGAAAATGCCGTCGATAAACAGGCGTTGGGGAGCGCATCCTGGTGCTCGCATCTAGCAGCGCGCGCCTTCGGACGGCTGTAGCGCCGCAGTGGTATTCATCCATTGATCCTATCGTGGCGGTGTACAGGACTGGTTGATTTGCGCAATGGCCTCTTGCAGAATCGTAGTGATACGTTTTTGCTCCTGTGGATCGGCGGCGCTTTTAAGCAGCAATGCCCGCTTCAGAGCGAGGCGCGCTGCCAGAAACTCAGGGAGCCAGCCGTCATTGCCTGTGGCATCGCTGTCAGCGGCCATCGCTCCCTGGATGTATTTCATTTTGTTGGCCAGATGCACCAGCATGGCCAGCAATTCCTCTGCCTGATCGCGATGTTCATTCAAGAATGCCAGACCTTCGGGCAATAACGCATAGGATTTTTTGTTGCTGCTGACCGACACCGAGGCATAACCAATTTCCTGGATGTAGGTAAGCGCCGGATACACCATGCCAGGGCTGGGTTTCCAGTATCCGCCGGAACGGCTGTCCAACTCCTTAACCAGTTCATAACCGTGACTGGGCTGCTTTTCAAGCAAAGCCAGCAACATAAGCTGCAGATCGTCCGATGAAAATTTGCGGCCACGGGTAAAATTCGCCTCGTGGCGATGCCGGCCATGTTCGCGCGAGCGATCACCTGGCTGCTTGTCTTTTTTCATTTCAATTCCTTATAAACATATCGTACGATATATTTTATGACCTTAATAGTCAAGTGAAAAAGAAGTGACATCCATTATTTTTCTGAGTTTTTTACAGTTAATCTTCGTTGTTAAACACTGCTGAAAGAGTATAGATACGGGGTTATTTATTTCATAAGTCATTTATTTTTAAAGACAAATTAAATATTCACATTACTTTCAGAAAGGCCATTGTTGCTATGTATAATAAAAATCATTACTATTTGCATAAGCGATACAGTGGTATTGCCATGGAGGCGTTATGCTGAATGAAATAAGGACCGAAGCGTCCGCGGTAAACAGCCAGGATTATCTTGTGCGCTGGCGTCAGGCAACGACAGATGGCAATGATGCGTTCAGCAGCGGCAGCTACAGGGAAGCGATAGGACACTATGATTTTGCCCTGACCATGGCCACGGATTTTTTTGGCCAGGCTGACGATGCCGATACCGCCATTGCCGCCTATGTCATTGCCCATCACAATCTGGCCGATACTTACGAGCGTCTTGGCAGCGAAGCGCTACAACGCCTGCACTTGTGCCTGGCACACGAAAAACTGTGCGCCGCGATGAATGATCGCGCACTGCCGCAAGCGTGGCAAATGGCGGCCATGAATCACAGCCGGCGCACCTATGGCGAACTGACCCGTTTTCTGGGCCGGCACCCGAACGATAAGCAAGCGCAACTGGCGGCAAGCCAGGGCGCGGCCGGTATCACACTTGACATAGCCATGCATTGACGGGCTTTCTCTTGCCTTCACGCCCCCGTGGGTTGAGCACTTGCATTCGACCGGCACCGCCAGCGGATGCATCAGCTTGCCGATTCTTTTATCACTAATTACATCAGGAGCAATTCATGTCTTATACCCTTCCCGCTTTACCTTACGCTTACGATGCGCTCGAACCCAATATCGATGCACAGACGATGGAAATTCACTACACCAAGCACCACCAGACGTATATCAACAACCTGAATGCGGCGCTGGAGGGTGCAAGCCTTCCCAAGCCGGCTGTCGAGGAACTGATTGCCAATATCGATACACTTCCCGAATCCGTGCGCGCGGCGGTACGCAATAACGGCGGTGGCCATGCCAATCACAGCCTGTTCTGGCAAGTGATGTCCGCACAAGGCGGCGGCCAGCCCGATGGCAGTCTCGCCGCAGCCATTGACGCGGATCTGGGTGGTCTGGAAAAGTTCAAGGAAGCCTTCACCAAAGCAGCCATTTCCCGCTTCGGTAGCGGCTGGGCCTGGCTGAGCGTTACGCCTGAAAACAAACTTATTGTTGAAAGCACGGCCAACCAGGACAGCCCGCTGATGACCGGCAACACACCGATTCTTGGCCTTGATGTGTGGGAACATGCTTACTATCTGAAGTACCAGAACCGCCGACCCGAATATATTGCTGCGTTCTACAATGTAGTCAACTGGCCCGAAGTGGCACGCCGGTATGAGGCTGCGATGGGTTGATAGTATGTACCAGAGCGCTTTCACCTGATTGCGCCCGTCCGATCGCACTCATCGGAACCGGAAAGCAGGCCTGGCCTGCCTTTTAAAAAAGCTGAGCACCGCACAGGTCTGCCGTGGCACCAACGAGTGGATTCTGCGTGGCCAGCAGTGTGCTCGTCAGCGCAACAGCAGACCCACTGACTTATTTTGCGCTGACGTATTTGGCTGCCACATTTCGCAGTCACATTGCATTTTACGCGCGACGTGGTCGCGGAATATGACTCATGAGCGACTGCGTAAAGCCTCCATCCACAACTATTTCTGCACCATTGACGTAGGCCGAACGATTGCTTACAAGAAAGACGGCCACATTGGCGATATCCTCCGACATGCCGATGCGACGTTGAGGCACGGCATTTTCCCGTTGCTCGCGCACGTGCGAATCGACATAATAGGGTTCGCTCAGGGGTGTACGAATCAGCCCGGGACTGATCGCATTGCTGCGCACCCCCTGTGGCCCCCATTCAACCGCCAGTTGCCGGGACAGCATCAAGATTGCCGCTTTGGTTGTGCTGTAGGCGCCGCTGAACGGCTGGGGATTTGAACCGGCGATGGATGCGATATGAACGATAGCACCTTCGCCCTGGGCCTGCATTGACTGGCCAAAGGCGCGGGCACATCGCAAGTAGCCTGTCAGATTGACGTCAATCTGGCGCTGCCAGTCTGCAACAGCAATCGCGTCAAGATGCCCCTGTACAGAGACCGCAGCATTGTTGACCAGTGCAAAACAGTGGCCCAGTTGCCTGCTCACGATTTCTGCCGTCGCAGCGACCTGATCATCGTCAGCAACATCGCAGGCCAGTGACAGGCATTCACCCTTGGCATTGGCACGCAGCTGGTCCACCTCACCAGGCGATAATGCCTGACGATCCAGCATGGCGACATGCGCGCCATTTTCAAGCAGCGCACGCACCGTTGCGCGTCCGATCCCGCCGTTTGCGCCCGTGACCGCTACGACCCTTCCTGCAATGCCCAACCACGTATCGTTCATCCTGAATCCTTTGCTCCGTCTGATTTATGTTGACTCTATGTGCAGATCTCCCTTTGCTACGTATAGCGGATCTGCGCCTGCCTGCCATGGGCTTTGCCGGTATAGTGCGCCCGCGATAGCCCCGGCCCCGGTCTGCGCCCGTTGAGCCTGCAGACTGTCACCTGCCCAGGGCGTGCCTTGGCCGCCTGTTATCATCTTATCCGGCTTGCGCTGCGCGCACTAGCCGCGATTCACGCAAAACACAATCGAGCTTTTGGCGAGCAATTGTGATTGGCGCAAGCGGCAAGCGTTATGCGCCAATCACAATTGCTATCGCTTTGGAGCAGCGGGCTGATAACGAACGTGATAAAAATCGACCGCAAGCCATTGCTCCTGAATTTGCAGTATTGTTCTGCGCGTGTGCCCCTTATCGCAGGCAAGCGGTCAGTGTATAAAAGCCTTTGCCACAAAGAGGGCAATGCAATTGACGACAAAGTTTCCAACTGGAGCGAGACCAAGCATGAATTTTTTCCGAAGCACCGTCTTGATCGGCGTATCTGTACTGGCTTTTACTGCCACCACGGCTCATTCGCAAACCGCAGAACACTACCCGGACAAACCGATCAAGATCGTGGTGCCCTATTCGCCTGGTGGCTTTACCGATATTCTGGCGCGTCTGTTATCGCAGAAGCTCTCCGAAAAATTGTCGCAACCGGTGGTAGTGGAAAACAAACCGGGCGCCTCGACCATCATTGGCGCAGAAACGGTCGCCCGAGCCCGGCCAGATGGGTATACGCTATTGATGGCCGTCACCACAACACTGTCGACCAATCCACACCTGTTCAGCAAGCTGCCGTATAAAGTGTCTGACTTCAAGCCGGTTGCGCTTGCCGGCCTGACGCCATTTGTGCTGGTTGCCAATCCATCCGTGCCAGCGAACAATGTGCGCGAGCTTATTGATCTGGCAAAAAATGAGCCAGGAAAACTGTCGGCGGCGACGCTGGGCAATGGCTCTTCGACCCATCTGGTCCTGTCCATGTTACGCGGGGCCACGGGTGCCGATATTCTGGATGTTCCCTATAAGGGCTCATCGCCAGCCATGTCCGATCTGGTGGCCGGGCATGTCGATCTGTTCTTCGATGCCATTACTACCTCGCTGCCGCATATTCAGGCCGGCCGATTAAAGGCCATTGCAATGACATCTGAAGAGCGTCCGCAGGCAGCGCCATCCATTCCGACTTTTGCAGAAGCGGGTACGCCAAACATGCTGGCCTATTCCTGGTACGGTTTGCTGGCGCCTGCCGGAACACCGGACGCCATTACGGATAAAATAAATGCGGCCGTCAATGAAGCCCTTGCTTCTGAAGAGATCAGGCAGAAGTTTTTGACAGAGGGCGCCGAGGCGCGCATGATCAGCGCCACGGCATTCGGCGATCTGATTGCAGCGCATTCGAAAACCTGGGGCGCCGTTATCAAGTCACTGGGTATTCGCCTGGACTGAACGATTCATTGTTGCGCGGTGCTGAAGCGTCGGCCCAATGCAAACGGATATTTGCCTCCCATATTGAATTATATTGAGCGGGCGGTTGGCTTATTTATTCCCTGATCAAGGTGGACTGGGTCTGGAGCACCAATCGGTCTGTGTCAGTCGTAATATCGCAGGTGACATGAGCAAGGTTGCGTCCCTGGTTAACGATGCGACTGCTTGCTTTCAATATGCCTTCGGTTCCTGGACGAATGAAGTTGGCGCTTATCTCAAGCATGCGCCAGCCGTGCTCTACAGTAGCAAGGCTGGTGCTGATCGCAAGCCCCAGCAATATCCCGCCCTGTACATGACCGACCCGATTGCCAATATGAAGGCCGCATTCGATCTCGCATGTGGCTGCCTTGCCGTGCGCTTGCGGCATCAACCCCCAGAACCTTTCTGTAAAAGTCGCAGTTGTATCGCGATCGCCCGCGCTGTCTCCCTCTCGATGTCTGCCGTCGATGCTTGCTTTCTGTGCTTTGAGATAAACGCGTTTTTCCTGGTCGGTAAGATCATTGATTCCGAGCCATTCAACTTGTTCCAATGACTCAGGACTTGGCAGCACTTGCGCAGGTTTATCTGCCGGACGATTCAGAACGGCAAAATTGGCTTCCGCAAAACATATTTCCGTATCCCCAGAAAGGACCGCCACGCTGCTGTTGCGGATTGCAATTGTGTTGGTGTCCGAGCGAAACCGGGTATGGCTTCTGGCCAAAAGCCGCTGTGTTCCGGAGCGACCGGTAAACGTTAATCTGGCGCTGACCGTCGCCAGCCTGGTCTCAAATCCGACTTCTCCGCGAATGGCGGCCGCCAGCGCAACATCGGCCAGGATGCACAAGGCAACCGGTAGCGGCTGGCCGTTGCGGTCTACATTGCGATCCAGATCCATGGTCAGCGTTGCCTCGTCAAGGCTCACCGAGTCATATGCAATACCCAAATAGTAGCCGGGAAGATGCCATCCGCTGATGCGCTGCAGACTCAATGCCTGCAAAACACGCAATACATCCGGATCGGGCGTGGCGGCATCGCTGGGAGAATGAGTCTGAGTTCGAGTCGGGTGCATATGTCAATTGAATTGAACAGGTAAGTATGGGCAGGCGCGTTATCTTTGCATAGACGGCCATTTTACACGGCTTGCTGAATGCGCCCTTTAAAGGCCGTTAAAGCCAGTAAAGCCGGTGAAAGTCCGGCAGACTGGGGCTTTACGTGGCAGAACATGATTGGCACGCCCTTGCGCAGCCTTACACTAATTGAACGGTGATGCGTGTTATTTTTCCGGGTGGTTGGCCGGCATACCAGACCTAATGCTCTCTTCGAAGGTATTGGCTCCCAGTGCCGTACCGTGAATGGATAAATGCGCCCCAAGCTGAATGGCTTGCAGCAGTTCCGCCTGGCTGATGCCCGTTTTCAGCGCGCCCCGGATGCGAATGCGCAACATCGTTTCATTGAAACCGGTAAAGCAGGCGGCCAGGGCAACTTCAATGAGCCTGCGTTCCCTGGGTGCCAGGCCGCCCGGTGCTGACCCACCGTTTTGCTCTTCAAGAAAATCGAGCAATACGTCCAGATAGCCCGGATCCAGTTGCGCCAATGTCTCCATGAAAGCAGGCGTTTCCTGAAAGTGCTGCAGCACGCGCTCGCGCTGTTGCACGGACATCGCCGCGCGGGATTCAAGGCCGGTTTCTTCCGCAAGAATGCTCACGGCGTCATAGACGTGACTGAGACCCTGGGTGGCCACAATATGCAGCACATCAAAAACGTCTGCCGCGCTCACCCCTGCCGCGCGGGCAAAATCCAGATGGGTTCTCAGACCTGTCGGGTACAGATGGGTCGCGGAGCTATCGAGCGCGATGTAGATCAGTTCAACCAGGCGCTCGGACAACGGACCCTGCCGTGCCGGATAACCGGCATAGGATGCATAGCCGTTCAGAAATTGCGGCTTGTGACGCAAGATGGCCTGTGTCCAGGGTCTCCAGTAGCCACGCTGGGCAATGAAATGCGCTTTGATCTGTTCCTGCTCAAGGGTATGGTCGGTCATGATGCGTTGCTCGTGTTCGTATTCGTGGCGATGGGGCAAGGGCGACCACCATCAGGTGGCGTGCGCCCGAATGGTCTGCCCCGTCAGAAACTGGGCGCGGGCGCCCGCCACAAACAGCAGTAGCGGAGCCAGTTCAGAGGGACATACAGCCGGATCCATTTCAATGGCATTGACGCGCATGGCACGTGGACCCAGTTCACACGCCAGGGTGGCGATCAGCATGTGCGCAGCGGCCAAGTCCCCTGCCTTCTGCCAGCTTACGGCCTGATCTTGTGCAGGCAGGAGCACCGTCAGGCTGCTATGCGCTGCGTTCTGGCTGGCATAGCGCCGTGCCGCTTCATGAACCGTGTGCAGCAGCTGTCCAGCTTGGGCGTGCAGGCAAGAAAAATCAAGGGTGGCGGTGTAGTGCCCTGGTGCGCTGGTCGCGTCATCAGCAGCCAGTGCTGCGGTCCAGGGCGCAGCCGGGTTGCCGGCAAGCCGGTACGCCACAGGGCTATCGGACGGCAGCGGGAGGAGCTCGGCGGCTTTGAAGGGCGTGCTGCCACCGAATACGGATGAACCACCATCCAGGCTGAATCGCTCTCCGCTAAGCGGGGCTGCCGCTTCCGATGCCAGGAAAAACAGGGCTTCGGCCATTTCCTGTGGGTCTGCCATGCGGCCCAGCGGAATTTTAGCCACGATGTCGGCCGGTTGAAGGCGGCCGATGTCAATCAGTTCAGCCACCAGTTCAGTACGTACAAACCCCGGGCACAGCACGCTGACGGCAAGATCAGGCCGAGCAGCAGCCAACGCCTGCGTTTGTGCAAGAAGGCCGGCTTTGGTAGCGCTGTACGCGCCGCGCCAGGGAATGGCGCGCAATGCGGCGCCTGAAGCCACATTGACGACACGGGCGCCCGACGCAAGTTGCGGGAGCAATGCCTGGACCACCAGGGCGGGCGCACGCAGGTTCAGTGCGGCCAGACGGTCCAGTTGTGCTGCATCCTGATTGACCAGTGGCAGACCACTGGTATCGGACATGCCTGCGTTGTTGATGACGGCATCCAGGGCAAGGGACGGATCTGCCAGCGACTGTATCTGCGTTGCCTGCGTCAGATCGACCGTACGCACCAGATGTTTGACGCCCCCGGCGCCTTGTGCCACAGTAAGCGTTTGCATTAATTGGGCTAGTGCCATGACATTGCAATCGACCAGCACGCAGCGCCAGCCCCGGCTAGCAAACAGCATCGCGCTGGCGCGGCCGATGCCCGAAGCGGCGCCGGTAATGAGGATGGTGGGCATGGCGATCACTTGAAGATCAGATATTCGTAAAGGTGATGCCGCCGTCAACAACCAGCGCCTGCCCCGTAATAAAACCGGCTTCGTCGCTGGCCAGAAAGCAGATTCCCCTGGCAATGTCGGTTACCGTGCCCAGGCGCCCCAGCGGTGTACGCGCGATGCGATTGGCATCCCGCTCTGCGTTGCGATTGCGTTGCGTGCCTTCGGTGGGCACCGCCGAAGGGCAGACGGCGTTCACGCGAATATGACGCGCTCCCAGTTCTGCCGCCGCTGCACGCGTGATACCCAGAACGCCGGACTTGATGCCGGAATACACCACGGAATTGGTGGCCGAGCGCAGGGCCGCGGTAGAGGCCACATTGACGATCACGCCTCCCCTGTCGGGATCCATGACGTCCACTGCCGCCTGCAGCCCCCAGATCACGGATTTGAAGCCGATGTCAATCATGCGATCCACTGTTTCCGGCATGATATCGGGCACCGCCTGATAACGTACCCAGGCGGCGTTGTTTACCATGATATCCAGGCGCCCCATGTGCTGATGCGCCTGCGCGACGGCAGCAGCCACCCCTTCGCGGGTGGCCATGTTCTGCACCACATCAAATGCCTTGCCGCCCGCCTGCGTGATCTCCTGTACGGTGGCGCTGACAAATTCCTCCTTCAGATCATTGACACCGACGATAGCGCCACGAGCCGCCAACTGTTTCGCCGTTTCCTTGCCGATGCCGTTACCCGCGCCGGTAATCAGGGCCACGCGGCCCGCCATATCCTGTTGCATTGCTTTGATTCCTTATACCGTTGCGATGAACTGTGCACCCAGACCTTCCAGTCTGCGCCCGTTATTGAAAGCGGCTTCGATCTTGTGCACTTCTCTGAGGGAGTAATGCAAGGGAAGCTCCCAGGTGAACCCCATGCCACCGTGCAGGTGAATGGCTTTTTCGATAATAAAAACGGCATTGCCCAACGCGCCCGAAAATGCCGGGGCCACATCGCGCGACGCACCAAATTCATTGGTGAGCAATGCGCGGCGCAGTGCGGCTGTCGACGTCTCGTGCAGCAGTTGCATGCGCGCCAGGGTATGGCGCACTACCTGTTTGGCCGACAAGGGGCGTGCGAACTGTACCCGCGTAGACGTATATTGCGCTGTTCGCGTCAAGGCCTCGGCGCTCAGACCGTTGATAAAACCGGCACTCAGGACCAGTGCATCATCCTTCAATGTAGCAAACGCGTCTGCCGACAGGCGCGCCTTGACTACGGCGCTCGCCAGATCAACGTCAAATTGTGGGTACTCGGGATCCATCGTACCGTTAGCCTGCAAACGCAGCGAGGCCGTTTCGAGCAGGCTTGCGCCAGTTTCATCGGCCACCAGAATCCAGTCGCACGCGTCAGCATAACTGGCATGGCTTGCGGATTTTTCTGCCACGCTGCCTTGCCAGGCAATGGTGGCGATTTTCTCACCGGCGATCAGCGCCTGTGCAATGTCGCTATCGGCAAATGCCTTTGCCAGCACCATCTGCTGCACCAAAGGAAAATGCAATTGCAGGGAGCCGGCAGCCTCGCATACCGGCACGCCGAATGCCAGGCCCAGGCCAAGACCACCCCGGCTCTCCTGGGCACACACACCTAACAAGCCGGCAGCGGCCAGTACAGTGGCGGTGTCGCGCACGCCGCGATCCAGCACATCACTCACTGCAGCGACAGCCGCTTCGGCGAATTCTTCGGGGCGCAAACTTTCTTCCTGACGACTCATGATCAGATATCCTTTGGCAGTTGCATAATACGCTGGGCAATGATGTCCAGTTGCACTTCGGTGGTGCCCGCGTAAATGGTCTCGGCATGCGAGAACAGATAGGCAGTGCAAAAATGTTGGCGCGCGCGCTGCGCCAGCGGGCTTGACGACGGCCCGATCTGAGAGACGATCTCCTGCGCCAGCGCCATGAATGCCTGATGGCATTCCGACCAGAACAGTTTGGTCAGCGAACCGCGCGCACCAATGGCCGCCCCGGCAAGCAGCTGGTCGACCGATTGCTCCACCAAGCCCTTGAGCGCATCAATTTCACACACAAGCTGGCCAATGCGGCGCTGATAGTAGCTCTCGGCTAATCGCCCGGAAAGCTGCGCATCCGATTGACACGCCTGAACCAGTTGGCGCAACTCACACTCGAACCGCCACGGACGGTACATGCGATTGGTGGCCCGTTCAATGGACAACACGCGAATGGCGGCGTTCCAGCCCTCATCGGGTGCGCCCAGGCGTGCGCTGTCGGGGACGATGACATCATCGAAAAAAACTTCAGCGAACGACTCCTTGTTGTCAATGGAACGGATTGGCACCACACGAATACCTGGCGTGTTCATGGGAACTGCAAACATGAGCAGGCCACGATGTTTGTCGGCAACGGTGCCCGTTCGTGTCAGCAAGAGGCAGTAATGCGCTTTTGCCGCGCCGCTAGTCCAGATTTTCTGTCCGTTGATCCGCCATTGGTCGCCTTCTTGCGTGGCGCGGGTCCGTAACCGCACCAGGTCGGAACCGGCATCGGGTTCCGAAAAGCCCTGGCACCAGTAGTTCTGCATTTGCAAAATTGCAGGCAGGAACGTCTGTTTCTGGTCTTCTGTACCAACAGTCATAATGATCGGGCCGGCCAGTTCCTTGCCGATAGAGCTGACGCTCTCGGGCATGGCCAGCGCACCGATTTCCTTGTTGACCGCCAGGTGTTCACGCAGGGTGAGCCCATGGCCGCCGTATTCCACCGGCCAGGTCATCCCGGCCAGGCCGGCGCGATACATGGCGGCTTCCCATTGGCTCGATTCCTCCAGCGTCGGGCTGCGGTAATCCAGGCTGTCCGCCCGCATATGCGCGGGCAGGTTATTTTTCAGCCAGTCGCGGGCATGTGCACGATAGGCGTCAGGTGCGATAGCAGGCTGAGCGGTCAGCGGGTTGGCGTGAAAATCCATGCTTGATCTCGAAAGTGTCATACTGCGTGGTTGGTCGGAATCAGAAGTGCATCGAGCACGACCGCCCCCTGCCCTTCGGGAAGGATGCGTACCGGGTTCATATCGATTTCGGCCACATTGCGTGCGTAGCGGCAGGCAAACTGTGACAGCCGTGCCAGCGTCTGCGCCGCCGCCGGTACATCGGCCTTCGGTTGTCCACGGGCGCCATCCAGGATCGGGAACAGTTTGAGTGAGCGTATCATTGCGTGTGCTTCGTCTTCAGAAATCGGGGCGGTCTGCACGGCAACGTCCTGCAAAATTTCCGCATAGATGCCGCCTGTGCCCACCATCACAACCGGGCCAAAAACCGGATCTCTTGAAACGCCCATGATCAGTTCGATGCCGTCTTTGGCCATCGGCGTGACCAGGATGCCGTCGAGTCTGGCTGCAGGCGCATGTGTGCCCGCCGCCTGCATGATTTGTCCGTAGGCGGCGCGCACCGCCTGCTCATCGCCAAGATTGAGGACGACGCCGCCGATCTCGGTTTTGTGGGCGATATCTGCGGAGGCAATTTTAAGGACAACCGGAAAACCCATGCGGCACGCCGCTTGTACCGCATCGTCTGCACTGGCAGCCATGGTTTCATCCTGCACGGCAATGCCGGCCGCGGCCAGGGCTTTCTTGGCGGTATATTCGTTGCGAAAGGCACCCTCTTCCAGCGACTCGACAATATCCTGGTAACGCGGCGCCGCACCCAGGCGGGCCAGTTGCGCCATGCGGATCAGACCGGCCAGTCCCTGGGCCGTCGCGTCAATGCCCGCAAATACAGGAATGCCCAGCGCATTAATTTCCTTGACTGCGTCAGCGGGTCCCTGGCTGGTAACGACCAGCAGACGGTCCGGGTAGGATGCGCGGATGTTGCGCAGCGCTTCCATGTACACACTGCGCAAACGGGGGTTGTAAAGCGCCAGAGACAGAAAGATCTGGGTAACGTCAGCATTGTCATCTTCCATCAGCGCCGACAACATGCCAAACAGGACTTCGGGGCGCGCCGATACCTGGGCGGTGGCGTCAACGGGATTATTGACACCGGCCAGCGGCAGCACCTGCCGGATACGGTCCTTGGTAGATTGCTCCAGCGTGCTCAGCGCGAGCCCGGCTTTGACGGTGGCATCGGCCATCATGATGCCAAATCCGCCAGAGGCCGCCAGCACGGTAATCCGGTTCCCTTTTGGCAGGCCGCCCGGCAGCAGAATGGAGGCGGCGTGTCCCAGTTCCAGCAACGCTTCGATGGAGTCGACCCGCAAGGCGCCGTAGCGCCGGAACACGGCGTCAATGACCGCATCTGAACTGGCCAGCGCGCCGGTATGCGATGCGGCAGCCGCCTGTCCCTGGTCAGTGGAGCCAATTTTCAGTACCACCACCGGCTTGTTCTTTTGCCGTGCCAGGTCCAGCGCCCGGGTCAATCTGCCGGCATCGCGGCAGGTTTCCATGCAGCACAGTATCAAGCGGGTCTGCGCATCTTCAGCCAGTGCGGCAATACCATCGGCAACGTCAATGTCCGCCTCGTTGCCGGTAGCGATAAAGTGACTCACCCCCAGGCCTTTGCGGGCGACGTTCTGGACGACATAGCTGCCGATATTGCCGGACTGGGACACGATGCCCATATGGCCGGCATGAGGCATGCTCTGTTCAAGAATAATAGAGAATGAGCCGATCACCCCTTGGGCCACACTGATGATGCCCAGGCAGTTGGGGCCCAGCAAACGCATGCCATGCTTTCTGGCGATGGCAACCATTTGCGCCTGCAGCACGGCGCCTTCGGGCCCCGCTTCTGCAAATCCGGACGACAGCACAACCACTCCCCTCACCCCACGGTCGGCACAATCCTGCAACGCCTGTACTGCTGCCGAGGCGGGAACGGCCAGCACCGCCATGTCTGGTGCCTGCGGCACATCGGCCAGGCAAGCATAGGCGGGCAGGCCCTGGATGGTGCCACCTCGCGGATTGACTGGATAGATTGTTCCCCCGTAGCCGTACTTGCGCAAAAAATAGATGGGACGCCCACCGATCTTAGTAATGTCGTCGGACGCGCCGACAATGGCGATCCCCTTGGCCATGAAGAACGCATTCATTCCGGCGCCCGGCTCAGGTGCAATGCATGTATCCATTTTTCAGCAGCCTTTGAACTTGGGTTCGCGTTTTTCCAGGAAGGCCATGCGCGCTTCGCGTGCATCTTCTGTCTTGGCCAGCAGCATGGTGAACTCTTGCTCAAAACGGTAGGCATCACGCTGCGGCATCACATCGACCATATTGGCGGCGCGCTTGGCGTAAATGGTAGCCAGCGGCGCCTTGGCGGCAATTTCATGCGCCAGCGCCATGGTGACCGGGAGCAGTTCTTCTGGCTTGAGCACATCTTCCAGGACGTTGCGACGCAACAGTTCATGCGCGGTCAATCGCTGGCCGGTATAGAACATGCGGCGCAGCGTGGAACGGCCAAATAGCGTACGCAGCATGGAGGCGCCCCCTGCCAGCCCTACATTGATTTCGGGCATACCGAAAGTTGCGTTTTCAGAGGCATAAAGAATGTCGCAGGCCGCTGCCAGGCCCAGGCCAGCCCCCAGCGCTGTCCCATTGACGGCGGCGATTACCGGTTTGGCGCATTCTCGTATCGCATTGCCGGTTTCCCGGGTAATGCGATTGTGTTCCAGGAAGTCGCCGGCAATGTTCTCATCGGGACGATCTTTGAGGTCTGCACCGGCGCAGAAAACCGTGCCCGTAGCTGTCAGAACGGCACAACGCACATCGCTGCGGGCCGAGATCTCATCAAAAGCCGACACAAGCTGGCGTCGCATCTCGCGGTTCAGCGCATTGACCGGCTTGCGATCCATGGTAACCAGCGCAACATAATCGGATACGTCGATATGAACAAATTTTTCAGTCATGGTGTTTTGTCTCGAAAGGGTGTTGCGTGCCGAACAAGCGCGCCAGGCCGCTTTGCCTGGTCAATCCGGCAACAATGGATTAGCTAGAGCGGTAGCGGCTCCAGTCGGTGCGTGCCGGCATTGAAGTTGATCATCGGGCTGGCTTGCCGGCTGACCGAGCGGCGGATTTTGCCCACGATCATCCGATGGGTGCCCAGCGCCTGGGTGTTGACAATGTCGCATTCCACGCTGGCCAGCGCATCGTTCAGGACCGGCTGGTCATGCAGGCCGCTGCCCCAGTCGCCCTTGGAAAATCGGGCCGGGCCCTGCTTTTCGCACAGAAAGGCGGACATCACATCGCGATGCGCCTCGCCTAGCACATTGGCAACAAAACGGCCATTGGCCAGCAACGCCGGCACAATCGATGAACTTTCATTGATAAAAAAACCCACCAGCGGCGGTTCGGCCGAAATCGACGTCAGACTCGATACGATGATCCCGGCCACCTGTTGCCCGCTGCCAGTGGTCACGGCGCTGATGCCCGCAGGCAGCGCACGCATGGCGGCTTTGAATTCAACTTCGGTCACGACCTCGTCAATTTCGTTGCGTTCGATATGCACGCGCACGTCGCCGTGTTCATCCACCCAACCGGCCTTGGTTGCATAAGCCATCATTTGTGCAAACCCGGACTCCCATTGCGCATCGCCGGCCCGATCCGCCAGAAACCGCAGTACTGCCGGTGACAGCCGGATATGATTGTCATCTTCTCGTCGACCGATTTTCAAAATCGCTTGTTCCAGCTTTTCGGGCGCTAGCGGATCGACCAGAACGTCAAGCTTGCGAAATTCGGCAGCATCAAGCACGGTGATGGCACCGGTATTTGTCAAATGAATGCGCATGGTGGTCCCCTGCGGGTCGGTCAGGCAGCAGCCCGAAGACCCAGTTCCTTGTTGATGGCAGGGATGATTCTGTCACCCCACAGTTCAATTTGCTTGAGCATGGTTTTTTGATCGAAGTCGCCCAACTGCGTTTGCAAGGCAATATGGTTCGGCTTAAGGATGCTGATTTCTTCCAGCAGCTTGTCGATGACCTGGTTGACCGAACCCACTGGCAGATTCTTGCGCAACTCGTCAAAAGTGACGTCTGTCTGTGAAGGCACTTCCTTGATCATATAGCCGTCTTCGGACTGGGCGCGACGAAACTTCAGGCTCTCGGAAATACGGCGCTGGAACCGCGCACTGTCCAGATAGGCGTCAATTTCCGCCTTGTTATCCGATGCATAGCCACAACGCAAGAAGCCGAACTTGACGTCACGATCCAGATCGCGACCATTATCGTCGGCGACTTTCTCCAGGCGCTCGCGCAGCTCTCTGATGCCATCGTTACCCTTGAGCAATGCGGTAACAAACAGATTGTGATTCTCGCGTACGCCGCGACCAAGGGCTACCGGATTGCCCGAAGTAATCCACAGGGGTGGCATGGGCTCCTGCAGACAGCGTACGGCAATGGAGCTGGGCGGCATGGACAGGAACTGGCCGTGATATTCGAAGGTCTGTTGGGTCAGGCCCATGGGGATCATGTCCAGGAATTCGTTGTATATCTTGGAGGCGTCTTCCATCTTCACGCCGAACCGTTCGAATTCGAAAGCCTGATAGCCCGAGCCGATGCCCAGGTCAAGGCGACCGTCCGAGACGGTGTCGACAAAGCCGACTTCAGCCAGGAAACGGGCTGGATGATACAGCGGCAGGATGCAGACGGCGGTACCCAGACGAATTCGCTTGGTCGCGCCCGCACAGTGCGCCACCATCATAAGCGGCGAAGGCGACAGGGAGTAGTTATTGAAGTGATGCTCTGCATACCAGGCATTATTGAATCCGGCCTGTTCTGCGGCGATGGTCTGCTCGACCGAATTGCTGATGACTTGCTTGGACGTCTGGTGGTAGCCACGTTGTTGCGCAAGAATAAATACACCGAATTCCATAAGGACTCCTCTTTAATATGTATTGATTGACTTGCTGCAATCTTAAATTATAATTATCAGATGATGGAATAGACAAAAATCGCTTGTCTGTCCTGCATATTCTGAGGTAATCAATGGATCGTCTTAAAGCAATGGAGCTTTTCCTGTCGGTGTCCCGCAGCGGCAGTTTCACCGAAACCGCAAGGCAATTCGGTATTTCTCCAACGTCCGTGTCCCGAATGATTACCGAACTGGAGCAGGCGCTGAACGTCAGATTGCTGCTGCGCTCTACGCGCCAGGTCATGCTGACCGAGGCCGGCCAGGAGTATGCCAATCAGCTGGAGGGCATCCTGTGGAGTATCAACCACGCGCACGACAGCATTACGGCCATCAGCACCTCGCCTCAGGGGTTGTTGCGGGTCCATTCCCGGGTCATGTTCGGGCTGGGCGTGCTCACACCGCTCCTTGCGCGCTTTCGTACCCTGTACCCCGACATTCACGTCGAACTTATTCTGGCCGAAGCACAGGCTGATCTGCGCCTTGCGCAAATAGATATCGATTTTCGCATCGCCCCGCCGGTGGAAGCCGGCTTAAAACGCAGGATTCTGTTCAAAAGCGAACGCCATCTTGTGGCATCCCCGGACTATATTGCGTCGATGCCCGCGCTTACAGCGCCGCCGCAACTGGCTGACCATGCCTTGATATGCTATTTGAAACCGGGTGAGGGCTATGTTTTCCGCTTTCTGTCGGATAAGGGCATTGACGAGGTGGCCCTGCACCCGCGCCATGTCACCAACAATGGTATTGCCCAGCTGGAACTGGCCAGACTGGGAGAAGGCATTGCCCTGCTTGACGACTATACGGTAGCCAACGATATTGCCCAGGGACGCTTGGTACGCCTGCTGCCCGATTTCCGGGTAACCAATTCCTCTTTCGAAGACGGTATCTATGCCACGATTCTGGACACGCCCATGATCCCGGCCAAGATCCGGGTCTTCCTGGATTTCGTGGCCTCCGAAGTCTCGGGCAGCGACCGCCGGTTCCTGGCATACCGCCAGCTTGGCGGGTAGGCTGTTAGCTCGCCATACCGATGCGGGTGCGCGCCGGCGCCCGCCCCTGCGCGTCAATGCCACGGACACGCAGCACGGCGCCGTCCAACGGCTTGTCGCCCCTTAGACGGCCACTATCACGGATAGATGTAACGAAGAGCTCATCCAGGTTTTCCCCGCCAAAGCACAGCGACGCAGGATGGGTCAAGGGCAGTTCAATTTTGTGCGTCAGGACGCCGTCCGGTGCGAAACGGGCAATAGCACCGGCATGCACCAAAGCAGTCCACAGCCCGCCGTCCGAATCAAAACAGCAACCATCGGGACCGGATGCATACGCCTGGGTGTTGACAAACACGCGCCGGTCGGCAAGCGTGCCGTCCGTTGCAATGACGTAGGAATAAATGGTGCGAACACTGCTGTCGCTCACGTAGAATCGCCCGTCCACCGGACTGATGCAAGGTCCGTTGGTGATGCCGATATTGCTGTCTAGCTTGACGAGGCGGCCATTTGGATAAAGCCGGTAAAGACCGCCAAGGGGTGGCTCCCCTTCGTTGCGAAACACATGTATGGTCCCGACAATAAAGGAACCATCGGCCAGGGCTTCGCCATCATTCAGACGCAAATTGGGATGGCGGTCTTCAATCTGCGCGATTGTCTGCTGCACACCAGTGGCCAGGTCATAAAGCGCGATGGTTTCCCTGAGCGCCACCACCAGACGGCCATCTGCGTTCAGGGCAAAGGAGCCGGCCGGCGCCGGTACGTGGCTGGTCGCTACCGTCCGGCCCGTTGCCGGATCAATCTGATGAATAAGGCCGGCGCGGCAGTCCATGAACCAGAGTCGCTGGCTTTCCGTATCCCAGATGGGGCACTCGCCAAGCGCAGCGCGGACCGAGCCTACCGGCTCAATATCGATAGTCATAAGCCAAACAAAAGAAAACGTAAAACGCTAATTGATAATGATTTTGTTGTCGCGAATCACTTTACCCCAGTGCTCACGGTCGGCTTGCAGTTGCGCATCCAGCACGTCGGGGCCGCCCGCTTTTTCGGTCTGGCCATTGTCCCGAAGCAGCTTTCGGAATGTGTCGCTCTGTACGGTTTTGACGGCGGCCGCCCCAATCTCATCGATGATTTTGCGTGGCGTCCCCTTGGGGGCATGCAACGCAGTCCAGTAGGACGACTTCAGTTGCGGATAACCCAGTTCGGTGACCGTAGGGATATCGGGAAACGATGGATCGCGTTTATCGGTGGTGAGCGCCAGGATCTTCAAATCACCGGCTTGCTGATGTTGAATCAGGGAAATCGGTGTGGCAAATGACAGATCACCGCGCCCTGCCATCAGGTCAATTAACGATGCCGTATTGTTTTTATACGACACCGCCGTGGTAGGCGCCTTGAGGGTTTTGGTGAGCATCCACCCAAAAAGATCGGTGACGCTGCCCGGACCCATCGTCCCATACAGTAGCGGCCTATCGGCCTTTTTCGCATAAGCAAGCAGTTCGTCCATCGATTTGACACCGAGCGAAGTTGGAACGGTAATGGTCAGCGGACCATCAAACAGCATGGCTACGGAATCAAAACTATCGAAACCATACTGCAACTTGGGACGCAGCATGATGTTCAGGGAAATAGGCCCGGTTCCGCCAAACAGCAGCGTATTGCCATCAGGACGAGCGCGAGCCACATAAGACGTACCTATAATGCCATTGGCACCGCCCTTGTTCTCGACAATTACGGGACGCTCCAACTCCTTGCTCATTCCTTCAGCCATCAGCCGGGCCAGACTATCGGTGGCCCCCCCTCCCGCGTATGGCACAACAATCGTAATGGGCTTGTTGCCATCCAGGGCAAACGCAGGCGCTGCCCCAGCCAAAACCGTACTTATTGCCGCGACAATCAAGCCGCGCCGCATTTGATTACACATTCGTGTTCCTCCTGAAATCCTGCTGCCTGACCGTACCCGGCTGTAACCGCCGGTGAACCGGACGCCGCGCGCTCTGGCGGCCACCGTTAACCTTCCGACGGCACGGCCCGCTATAACGACAGCGTTGGCGATTAGTTGATGACGATTTTGTTTTCGTTGATGACTTTGCCCCAGTGTTCGCGGTCGGCCTGCAATTGCGCATCCAGCACTTGCGGTCCACCGGCTTTCTCGATCTGGCCGTTATCTATGAGCACCTGCTGGAACGCTTTGGCTCTGACTGTTTTCATGGCTGCGGCGGCCACGTCATTGATGATCGCCGCTGGTGTGCCTTTTGGGGCCAATAAAGCTGTCCAGTAGGATGTTTTCAACTGGGGATAGCCCAGTTCGACCACCGAAGGAATGTTTGGAAAATGCGGTGATCGTTTCTCGGTACTCAAGGCCAGGACTTTCAGATTTTTCGCATTCTGGATCATAGGTATCGGTGTGGCATAGTTCATGTCGCCGCGTCCAGCCATCAGGTCCATCAACGCCGAATTATTATTCTTATAGGCTACGGCAGTTAACGGAACACCGAAGGTTTTGGAAACCGTCCGGCCATACAGATCCGAGACGCTGCCCGGGCCCATGGTGCCGTATAACAATGGCTGCCCGGACTTTTTACCGTAGGCGACCAGCTCGTCGATAGAATTGACGTCCAGCGAAGTGGGCACCGTGATGGTCAGTGGCCCGTCAAACAGCATGGCCACTGAATCAAAACTGTCAAAACCATAGGGCAGTGACGGGCGCAGCAGAATATTCAATGAAACCGGTCCCGAGCCGCCCAGCAGGAAGGTGGTCCCGTCCGGCCGCGCACGGGCAACGGATGACGCGCCGATAATGCCATTGGCGCCCGGCTTGTTTTCGACAATCACATGGCGACCCAGTTCCTTGCCGACCCCGTCGGCCAGAAGGCGGGCAAAGTTGTCATTGGTACCGCCGGCAGCGTAGGGCACGACGATGGTGATAGGCTTGCTGATGCCCTGCGCGTATGCGGGCAGCCCAATTGACATAACGACACTCAGTGCAGCAGCAATTAATTTGCGTCGCTTGATATGGCGCATTGATGTTCCTCCAAAACGATTGCAGTGCCGGGCCTGACGACGTTGCTGCGGATGAGGCAAATGAATCGATATCCAATCCCTTGGTATTTACCCTGATGCTGTGCAGCAGACCGTCACGTCGGCTTGTGGCTTGTTGTGAGGAGTCAATCATATATTTGATTTGAATCAAGTATTACCCCGCGCATTTGCAGAACTGTTTTACATGGCAGCGATAAATCCGCCGCCCCCGGTTGCGCCGCACCGGCAAGAAAATATGGAACCCCCTCAGTTCGCGAGTGACATCAATGGCTTATCTGTCGCCGGAATCCGGTCGACAATGGTGTTGTTGTGGTTGTCGGCGGCGCACGCATGACGCTGGCATAAAATTCCAAAATACTGATACTCGCAAAACTGCACCGACACCTGGGCACGTTACCGCCGCTTTCAGTCCAGCGTAATCCGGTTATTTTCTATCACTGTCTTCCACTTGGCGCGATCCTCATCAACAAACTGATCGACCTGTTGCTGCTCGCGTGGTTGTTGTATATAAAGACCCAGCGTCTCGAATCGTTTTTGGAATGATTCATTCTTTAGCGTGGTATCGATAGCCGTCCTGAGGGCATTGACGACGGCATCGGGCGTGCTTTTGGGCACGGCAATACCGAACCAGGTCGATGCTTGATAGTTAGTCTTGCCAATTTCCGATACGCTTGGCACATTGGGCAGAACATCCAGGCGCCTGGGCGATGTGACGGCCAGCGCCTTGATTTTTCCATCCTTGATGAGTGGCAGCGAAGTACTGACAACATCGATCATCAATTGCGTATCATTGCTCATGAGTGAGGTCAACGCCGGCGCACTGCCATTATAGGGAACGTGGGTTGCCTTGATGCCATATTGGCCGAGCAATAATTCGGTGGCCAGATGCAAGGGGTTGCCGTTTCCCACGGAAGCATAGTTAAGCTTTCCTGGATGCCGCTTGGCGTAGTCTACAAACTTGTGCATACTATCCAGGCCGGATTTTTCATTTGTGATTACAACAAGCGGAATGTCGGCAACGATGGAAACGATACGGTAATCGCGTTCGGGATCATAGGGAAAATTCTTGTAAAGCAGCGGGTTGAGCACCATGCTGGAATTGCTTGCCAGAAAAAGGGTATAGCCATCGGCGGGCGAGCGCGCCACCTGGGTCGCGCCTATTTTGGTGCTGGCCCCGGGTTTATTTTCCACTACTACCGCTTGTCCGAGCGCCTGACCCATGTTTTGCGCCAGCGCCCGCGCCAGTTGGTCCGCCGCACCTGCCGGTGTATATGGCACGACCAGCCTGATGGGCTTTTCTGGATAGGCGGCGCAGGCCGGCGCAGCCGCTGCCAGGCCGAACGTAGCGGTAGCGGCAACAATGATGTTTGCAATGCGTTGATTCATGATTGAGTCTCCTTGGTTATTCGTTTTGCCACTCAACGGGCTTTTTTTCCATCAAACGATGACATTCGTATTAGACTTTCCGGCTATGGCCAGCCCAGTATTTATCGCGTAGCAAGCGCTTGTATATTTTCCCGGAGTCATCCCTGGGCAAGGCCGTATCGATAAGGAACTGACGGGGAATCTTGAATTTGGCCATGCGTGCCTGCAACCAGCATCCGATCGCCTGGGTGTCCAGGGTTTGGCCGACTTGTGGTTGAACAAACGCAAGAAGCGACTCACCAAATTCGGCATCAGGGATACCGATAACCGCGCAATCGGCAATGCCTTCATATTGCAAGAGCTGATGCTCGACTTCTGCAGGATAGATATTGACTCCACCGGAGATCACCATGTCGGATTTGCGGTCGCAGACAAATAAAAAGCCATCTTCGTCCAGGTAGCCAATATCACCCAGGCTGATCAATCCCTCTTTGTCGATGTCGTTGCGCGCCTGCGGATTATTGCGGTAATGAAAATCAGCATACGCAGGTTGCCGCACATAGATATAACCGGCGACACCGGGTGCGCACTCGACCCCGTCTTCGTCGTAAATTCTGATCACGGCCTCACCCGCCGGTTTGCCCGCACTGCCCGGCTTTGTCAGTGCCTGATGCGAGTCCAGCAATGTAATTAAGCCGGCCTCGCTGGAGGCATAGGTTTCATAGACAATGGGGCCTAACCAATCGATCATTGCCCGCTTGATGTCCGGCGCACAAGGGGCGCCTGTGGAAGCGATAAATCGCAGGGAACTAAGGTCATAACGTTGGCGCGACTGCTGGTCAAGCTTGAGCATGCGCACATACATGATCGGCACAAGATACAGGACTTCAATGCGGTAAGTCTGAACCAGCTGCAGCACTTCCAAAGGATCGAACCGGTCTGTCAATACAAAGGTATCGCACATTTGCAATGCATTTTGAGCAAACAGACTGGGCGCGCTGTGATAAATAGGCGCAGGCAACAATGCCCTGCACCCCTGGACCAGGCCGAACGTTTGTTGCAGCAATTTTTGCGCCGCCAGCTTGCGCTCTGCAGCAATCTCCGGCGGGAATACATGCCGTACCACCCCCTTTGGCTTACCGGTCGTGCCGGACGTATAGGCCATGTGCCCGCGCGGCGCGTCCGCGTATTGGTCGCTTTCCGGGAACCCCTCGCACCAGCTTGCATAGGGCAATGGCGCGTTCTCCTCACCACTGCAAGCGGGATGTTCGCCCACGATCAACACAGGCATGGAAGGTGGCACCACCGCTTGTATGCGGTTCCAGAATTCGGCATGCACAATGAGCAGTCGCGCACCGCTATCGCTGAGCAAAAAGCCGACTTCCGCTGCAGCAAAATGCCAGTTGACGGGGCAGTAGGTCGTGCCGATCTGCCGGCTGGCGTCGATGGCTTCCAGATAGGCTTCGCTATTGCGCAACATGATCGCAAACGTGTCGCCTGGCTTTATACCAAGTGCGCGCAGGCCGAAGGCCAGCTTGCGGGCCCGTGACTGATGCACTGCCTTGCTGGTTTTTCTATCCTGGACAACAATCATCGCTTCCATCGTGGCTCCTTAACTTTGCGCAACAGATGCCGTTCGCGCCTGAATGCGTTCACGGGCAACTTGCCAGTCATTTTTATCCCATTCGAAATACTGCTTGAAGTACGCACCGTTAGCCAGCCAGTCACCACCGTCCAGGGCGATGGTCTGCCCGTTGAGCCAGCTGTTTTCCGGGCATAGCAAAAAGGTGGCCAGATTGGCAATGTCGCTGAACTGGCCAAGGCGTTGCATGGGATTCTGGCTGACCAGCGCATCGGTGTTGCTCTCGGTAGGACGCAACCTTGCCGACGCCCCCTCTGTTGGAATGACTCCCGGGGCGATGGCATTGAATCGAATGCCATGACGCCCCCATTCGATGGCGAGCGATTTGGTCATGGTATCGACAGCAGATTTGGACATGGCCGAAGGCACGACAAAAGGCGATCCGGTCCAGACCCAGGTGACGACGATTGATACCACGGAGCCGGGATGTTGTGTGGCAATCCAGCGTTTGCCTACCGCCTGGGTGACATAAAACGTGCCATTGAGCACCGTTTCGGTAATTGCCTTGAAACCTTTGACCGAAATATCCTCGGTCGGACAAATGAAGTTGCCGGCCGCATTGTTGATTAATGCGTCTACGCCGCCATGCTCGTCCCAGATATGTTGGACCATTTGGTCGACTTTGTCTGAATCCCTGATATCGACCGAATGCACAAAGACTCGGCTGTCCGGAAAGTTCGCCCGCAGAGCCGCAGCGGCCTGTTCCAATACGTGCTGCCGGCGCCCGCAAAGATGCACCTGCGCACCAAGGCTGACCAGCTTTTCGGCCATGGCCAGCCCCAGACCGGTTCCGCCCCCTGTTACCAGCACGCGCTGGCCCTGAAATAGATTTTCTGAAAAAATTTGATTTTGCATGCTTGTCTCCTGTGCAGACGAGTGTAGCAATGCCATCTGCTGGCAACAATGCGGATAAATAGCTAATATATGTTTCCCACGAGTTGACAATAAAAATACGGATATTTCGTGTGAAATTGAACCGACAAGGAGAAGAACAAGATGGACAACTACAGTGAGCTGGACCTGAACCTGATCCGCTTGTTCGTGACGATCATCGACACCGGCACGCTCAGCGAGGCGGCAAAACGCCACCACATCACAAAGTCACACGTGAGCAAGAGCCTGAAGCGATTGGAAGCGCAGTTAAATACCCAGTTGATTCGCAGATCAACCCGACGCCTGGAACTCACCCAGCAGGGTGAGGTGCTGTACCAGCACGGGCTGGGCATATTGCGTGAACTGGAAGCCGCAACCAATCAAATGTTAATGCTGGGTGCAGAGCCGACCGGCACTGTAAGACTGAGTGTGCCAACCGGGTTGGGTGAACTCATTTTGCAGCCGATTTTGATCGATTTCAAGAAAGCCTATCCGCGGCTTAATCTGCACATCATGTTTTCGAATCGCGTAAACGATCTGATTGAATCCCGGGTAGATGTCGCCTTGCGGGTCGTGGCAGAGCCTCCCCAGGATTATGTCGCAAAGAAAGTGTGCGACGTGCAGTGGCGCCTTTGCGCCTCGCCTGATTATCTGGCTGCGCACAGCTCCGCAGCACAGGACCCGCAGCAGATTGCACAACTGCAATTCATTTGTTCATCGAATCGGCGTTTCCACGAGCAGATCATGCTGGAAAACGGTAAAACTTCCACAAGGCTGAAGCTACAGCCCGGCCTGCAGTCGGAGAATTTCCGCTTTTTGCTCACGGCCGCCAAAAACGATCTTGGCGTCGCGCTATTGCCCAGTTACGTTGTTGCACGTGATGTGGCTGACGGCCATCTGCAGGTGGTATTGCCGCAATATCGGATCGCCGGCATTGACGCGACACTTTATATCCTGACCACAGCCAGGCCGCACCTGGCATCGGCCGCCATCAAGACATTGACGCAATATTTGCAGGCACAACTCAAAACGGTATTCAGTGAATGAACGGCAGTGCCTGCGCATAGCTCATTAAACGTGGGCGCAGTATCGCCCATGGATCATTGGCCGTGGTGGTGGCTGTTTCAGGGGTACCCGGGTCTGAACAGTATTCGTGCAAGATGATTTTAATGATGTGAGAAGGTCGCGGCGGCTTAGCAAACCTACCGATCAGAACTGGGAACACGGACCCGGACTCTATGAGCCTTGCCGCCCGATCGCCAAAAACTTCAACAAATAGAATGTCTCATCTCTGACGTATCCAAATTTATGGGTTTGGTTTTTCTCTACGACGTTGTTATGCCGTAACTAGTCAACGCTTCACAGGTCGTTTGGAACTGCATTGTTGCAGTATATTTTTTCAGACATTAAATATTTTTTTGAACTTCTGTTTCTTGGGCGCTAGAAAGTGTGTCCAATACACTATCGGCGGCAGCTGCTAATTTATAGTATTTAAGCAAGTAGTCCCATATCAGCGGACTTGTTTTTAACCAAAACAGGCACACATTCTGATTTGTTCGATGATTACTCAAATATACTTTGAATATTCATTCAAAGTATAAATATATTTTTTCAGAGATCAGGTAAGGAGTGGAGTATGGGCCAAATTGCCACCCAACTAATTCGAACAGCACCTGTAACTATCCCCTAAAATAATACAGCTGAAGCGTAGAATTTTTCTTACACTAAG
>NZ_JABUXU010000016.1 GCF_014897675.1 Advenella sp. FME57
CAACCGTTGTGGCATTGGACGCTGAACCCAGCGTGCCCGCAGTCGCCGCGCCGGCAGCCGGCGCTGTTGGGCGGGTATCGGTAGCGACGGGTTTGGCCGCTTCGGGTTCTGGCCGCAGGGTCGGCACCTGGCCAGGCTCCTCCTGCTCCTCTGTTTGTGCTAGTGTGGCGGCAATGCGATTGTCTGCCGCCACCATCGGGCCCGGGCCCAGCAGCCTTTCCTGTTCCCGGATCTGAGCCAGTTTGCTCACCCGGTTGTTATCCAGTTCATCCTTGGTGGTTTTCAGGTTACCGATATTGATGGGTTCGCTGCGGTCACGCCAGACCCAGCCGAGCACGTCCCGGCCTTCCGGAGAGAGGCTGCCAATCAATTGGGCTGCCGTATCTGCGGGCACGGTCTTGTATGCAGCGCGCTCAACGCTTCCGCTATACCAGGCACTCAGGAAGAAGTAGACGATCAGGGTGCCTAGCAGCACTACTGCCCACCACAGGTAGGTATTGATACTCTGTAAAAAAGAGACCAGTTGTACGTTAAACTTGTTCAGAAAAACGTAGTCTTGGGCGGCACCGAACTCAAGGATACTTGCGGCAACCCACAGCCAAATCACGATTGTGACAATAATCACGACGGCACGCATTATAATCCTTGGGGTAGCCAGTTTAAGCAGCGTTTTGCTTACCAATCTGGCATCATTTTGCTGAACCGCGGCATTACTGTATTTCATAGGTATTCCAAATCGATATGCGTCATGCGTTAGAACTTCGAACTGGCCAGCAGTTGGTGCTGACCCCGCAACTGCAACAATCCTTGCGCTTGTTGCAGTGTTCTGCGCTGGATCTCCAGACAGAACTGGCACAGGTGTTGCAGGACAACCCCATGCTTGAACTTGTCGATAATAACCAAATATCCGAAGATAGTACAAATACAAGCGAAAATGATGCCGAGCTTTTACAACAGGACTGGACCTCGCAGCCGGGTCAGAAATCGCGAGATGACGAGTATTTTCAACCCGAAACAGCGGTAGGGCTGTCGCTTTCCGAGCATCTGCGGGAGCAGTTGCGGCTTACCCACGCATCGGAGCGGGATGTCAGTCTGGCCGACTACCTGATCGAGGAACTGGACGATAACGGGTATCTGATGTCCAGCCTGCAGGAAATAGCAACGTTGTTTTCGGAAGAGGCCGATGTCAGCGAAGACGACCTGGCGGTTGCCTTGCGCCTGCTGCAGTCGTGTGATCCGCCCGGGGTGGGCGCGCGTACGCTTTCTGAATGCCTGCTGCTGCAATTGGATGTTTCTTCTCTGGCCAACCCGCCAGAGCCCGAGGTACTGGCTTGCGCCCGCCTTATTTGCGAGCACGGGCTGGAGGCGCTTGGACGTGCCGATATGGCGCAACTGCGTTCCGTTACCGGCGCCGATATTGACCGGATTCGACAGGCTCATGCCCTGATCCGGCAACTGGATCCGCGGCCTGGCAAGCAATTTAGCACGCCCACGGCCGATTATGCCGTGCCCGATGTTCTGGTGCGCAAGATAAAAGGGGAGTGGGTCCTGACCATCAATCAGGCGGTCATGCCATCGCTACGTATCAGCGAAGGATACGAAAGCATGATTCGTCGTCTGGGCAAAGAGGCTGGCTCGGCAATGAGCGAGCAACTGGCCGCGGCCAAGGGTTTTATGCGCCAGGTCAGTCAGCGCTTTACGACGATTCTGGACGTCTCGCGTGCCATTATGGACAAGCAGCGCGACTTTCTGGAGTACGGCATGGCGCGCCTGCAGCCTTTGACCCTGCGCGATGTGGCCGATGCAGTGGGGATGCATGAATCAACCATCTCCCGGGCCACGACGCAGAAGTTTATCGCGACGCCGCATGGGGTATTTGAGCTGAAACGGTTTTTTGGCTCCGGCGTGGCGACAGACAGTGGCGAAAATGCATCGGCAACAGCGGTGCAGATCCGCATTCGCAATTACATTCAGGCCGAGCCAGAGGGCAAGCCGCTATCGGACAGTCGCCTGACCGACCTGCTGGCTCAGGAGGGCATTACCATCGCGCGCCGCACGGTGGCCAAATACCGCGAAGTCCTGGGCATTCCATCGGCATCGCTGCGCAAGGCGCGGGCCAGTCTTAATCAGGAATAGGGACACGCAAGGAGACGCGGCCTCCTGCTGCGGCCGTAGAAGACGGTGATCAGGTTTGGCTGGCAACCTCTGCGTGCCCTGCCGGCGCACCGCCTTGGCGCCCTGGTTGCACGCACCCATAGACCCGTGCACTGGCGGTGGCAGCGCCGTACGTGCCATGCCCCATAAATCTCAAAAAATTGCGGTAACACCCTGAAAGAACGGAATTGTTGGACATTTTCATCAAACCCGGCAAGGCGCTTGCAACTTTTTTTGCCTTGGATGATAATAACTCTCATGTATATTTGCATTTGTAATGCCGTCACCGAAGACGCCGTTGTCAGCGCTATTTCCCAGGGCGCCAGCACGCTGAGTGACCTGCAACGAGAACTGGGCGTCGCCACCAATTGCGGGTGCTGCGCACAAATGGCCTGTAGCTATCTGGAGCGCGCAGCCTGTACCGGTGCGCCTGTTGCTCATGATGGCGCCAATGACCATTGCGGCAAAGACAAATGTGACGCGCTGGCAACAGAATCTGTGGTGCTCTGGCGTTCGGCCGCCTGATCGGCTGGCGTTGCAAAGCACAAGTCACCATGCCACAAGGTTCACGCCTTCAAAAATCATTGCTACCAATAATGCTCAAAATCATAAGCCGCAAATAATAATTCGCCAATGATAAGCGGCAAATAATTAGTCCTAAATCACCATTTGCGGACCGGCGCCTGGTTTCTCTGCCTCAGCGCATTTTCAACCTCACGCTTGCAGTGCCACGTTCCCAACATTCAACTGCGTTATCACTTTCGCAATATCACCCGGATCGATCCTGATTTGTGCGCCGCGGTTGGCAGACAATTTGGCCATCCCATAGAACTGAACGAGGATATTATAGCTACAGCGCAAAAGTTGCACATTCAATCTCGGGGGTGGATTCCTTGGGTTTAACTCAACCCCGCCATCAGCTCACAAAGAAGAGTGCGTGCTGCCTCAGTCGTTCGAGTCACAGGGTAGGCAGTGCTCCATACTATATTGATGCTACGGCTGACTTCCGGAGAGCAAAGCCGGATATAAGTGATTCCATTTACTACGGCGGGGGCGCCACCCAGGTAGGGCCGTATCGAATAAACCTTATTCTGACGCATGAGCATATTGATCAAATGGGTCGAATTTGTGCTTAGAACCGGACTAACCTCGGAGCCAATACTGGTCGCTGCATGATCAATCATTTGGCGCATCCGGTTTGGACGCATGGTCAAAGCCAATGGCATCGACAACGCCCGCTTGAGTTCAATCTTTTTGGGAAAATTCGACATCGCCTCTGTTGCGCCGCACAAACAAAGTACCTGGCGACCACATTCAATCGTGTGCAAACTTGTGTCGTTTTGACCTTCCGGCAATAAGCCTATCTGAGCCATACCGTTGGTGATCCACTGATGAATTGCGTGACTATCACCTTCGAGCATCGTGAGCCTGATCAATGGATACTGGTCCGTGATTGCGGTAAAGAGCACAGGCCCCAATTGTTCAACCAATGCGTTCGGGACAGCAATCACCAACTCACCTGAGGGATCCGCCCCTACCCGGGCCATAGCCGCTTCGGCTTCTGCAACGTTCTGGAAAATTCGGCGCGCGAATTCAATGAGTTCGGTACCCGCTTCCGTGAGTATGACGCCGCCGGCTGTACGCTCAAACAGTGCCACTCCCATCGCCTCTTCAAGTAGCTTAATTTGCCGTCCCACTGCTGTTTGCGCACGCAGCAATCTTATAGCGGCACGATTGATGCTGCCCTCTTCTGTGACGACCAAGAAAGCATGCAGGTGATCGAGATTGAGCGCCAAGTCCAAGACTCCTTTGGGTGTGCAACTTTTTTGAGAAGGGGGCTGCGCCGATTGTACTACCACCCCTTGGTAATACTTCTTTAGACTGACATCGATTCTTACGCAAAACATCATACCTAGAACGAAAAGGGAGACATTCGGAAATGTTAATGAATCGGCGTCACTTACTTAAAACAGCCCTAGGGGGGGCGGCTTTCTGTGCCATACCCAAAATCGTCATTGCCAAAGGCTATCCAGACAGAGCGATAAAATTTGTCGTCCCGGTGAGCCCTGGCGCCGGCACTGATAGCGTTGCCAGGATAATGGCAGATTACCTATCCCGGACAATGAAAACCACCTGGGTAGTCGAAAATCAGGGAGGCGCAAGCGGTCAAATTGCGACCCAGGCAACGGCCCGTGCATCCCCAGATGGCTACAACCTGATCCTTGGTTATGTCAGCACCCACGGTACGCTGCCGGCCTATCGCAAAGTTCCTTACGACCCAATCAACGATTTTACGCATATTGCTATGATGGGAGGCGCCCCCAATGTGTTAGTCACCAATACGTCGGGGCCAGAGACTTTTGAGGAATTTCTGGAATTAACCAAAAAGAACCCTGGAAAATTCAGTTATGCATCCGGAGGCGTGGGGAGTATTACCCATCTGGTGTTCGAAGGTTTAAAACTGAGTACCGATATCGATGTGCTGCATGTCCCCTACCGGGGCCTGGGACCGGGCTTCAATGACATGGTGGCTGGTCAAATACAATTCTGTATGCCAGGGCTGGCAGGAGCGACTCCATACATCAAATCTGGCAGGATGCGTGCACTTGCCGTAAGCGGAGCGCAGCGCGCACCCCTATTGCCAGATGTCAGAACATTAAAAGAGATCGGCATTCCAGAACTGGAAACCGTTCAATGGCTTGGCATCATGGGCCCCAAAGATATGCCCCCAGACATCACTCACACACTGTGGTCGGCAGTGGATCGCGTGCTGGCTGAGCCAGAAGTCAAAAAAAGGCTAGCCGGCGAAGGAATCGAGATAATGCCGATGACCCAAGAAGCTTTTTCCAAATACGTTTCGGATGATTTGGCTCACTGGCAGAAAATCGTGAACAGTCAAGGCCTGAGGGAGGCATAAAGATGAATTCAATAACAACAAAACAATCTGGGCGACGTATAGCAATCGTTGTGATGTCAGATGAACATTCTGGCGTTGCTCTGTCCTCTGCCGGGCACCCTTGGATCAAAACACCATATATGGACTCATTTGGGGGCGCAAACACAAGATTTGCCTCAGCCTACACCAACTCCCCCATCTGTATCCCAGCTCGAGCCGCATTCACCACGGGTCTCTATGCGCATGAAAGCCGAAACTGGGACAACGCGCTTCCATATTATGGAACGCCAAAGGGCTGGACACATAAACTACGTGACGCAGGCATAGACGTAACCTCAATAGGAAAACTCCATTATCGCAGTGAGCAGGAAGATACAGGCTTTACACGACAGATATTGCCAATGCATGTGGTAAATGGCGTTGGCGATTTATTGGGTTCGGTGCGAGACCCTCTCCCCGTGCGTCACAAATCGCGCGCCATGGCCGATGAAGTGGGAATTGGAGAAAGCAGCTATACCCGATATGACAGAGATATCGCCAAAGCATCAATAGAATGGATCAAAGGTCATGCCGAGAAGGATCGATGGGTGCTCTTTTCTTCATTCGTTGCCCCGCACTTTCCGCTGATTGCTCCCGAACAATTTGCTTCCCAGTACCGATTGGAAGATATTCCCCTGCCAAAGCTATCCAAGGAACAAGATCGCAACGACCACCCCTGGATTGATAGCTTTCGCAAGTGCTTTACGCACGATAACTATTTCGATGACCAGAAACGGCGGCACGCACTGCTCAGCTATGGGGCACTCTGCAGCTTTATGGATGATCATTTCCGGCAAATTTGCGAGACAATCGACGAATGTGGACTGGCTGATGAAGCGCTCGTCATTTACACATCAGATCATGGCGACAATATGGGAACCCGAGGTTTGTGGGGTAAATCCACCATGTATGAAGAGGCTTCTCGAATTCCTCTGCTCATGCGTGCACCAGGACATACCACAAGTCGTGTTGTAGGCACTCACGTTTCACTCGTGGACGTTGCGCCAACACTATTGGAGTGGATGGGAGTCCCAGTTCCTGAGTCTCTACCTGGTAAATCACTCCTAAAGATTGCCGCCCAGCCAGATGATCCTCAACGGGTCGTCTTTTCTGAATATCATGCGGCAGGAGCAGAATCTGCGGCATATATGGTGAGACAAGGAAAATGGAAACTAATTTACTATGTAGGCAGGGAGCCACAGCTATTTGATATGGACAACGATCCTGAAGAATTAAACGATCTTGCCTCAGGAGAAAGCTATAGCGCAGTTGTTGAGCAACTGAAAACCGTATTGCGCACCATTGTCGATCCGGAACAACAGGATGCCATCGCAAAGGATGATCAGATAAAGCTGCTGGATGAGCACGGAGGCCGACAAGCTGTTATTGACCGAGGTGGGTTTGGTGCAACGCCGGCGCCGGGCGCACAACCTGAGTTTCGCTGAGGAAACAATAAAGCCAGTTGCGTGATTAAAGTAGAAAATTCGCCCCTATCGCACGAAGAATAGATAATTGTGCAATCAAGTTCGTATAGTCAAAACGCGGTGGATGCCGCAATAGCACAACGGCGTTCCCACGTTTGTCTATGTTCGCAAGCTCGCCTTTGCCCGCCGCCTTAAAAAGGGAAATGCGGGCAGAAAGGATGGCAGGAAATGAAGCCTGGTTGCTGAACAAAAACACTTTCATTTCCATTCTCATTTACCACCTGCAGGGCTTTTGTGGTAAACCGGAGCAAAGCTTGCGTCTTCCCTTATAATTTCTCTTAACTGCACCACCGGGCTGCCTTCGCAGCCAATCAGCCGCTACTGACGGTGCCTCTCACAGCAAAGGAAACTATCATGAAAGGCGACAAGGACGTTCTCAAATTTCTGAATAAGCAACTGACCAACGAGTTGACTTCAATCAACCAGTATTTTCTACATGCCCGCATGGTCAAGAACTGGGGGTTGAATCGCTACAACAAAAGCGAATATCATATTTCCATCGAAAAAATGAAGAATGCCGATGCCATCATCGAACGCATCTTCCTGCTCGAAGGCCTGCCCAATCTGCAAGACCTGCACAAGCTGCACATCGGCGAAAACGTACCGGAAATTCTCAAATGCGATCTGAAGATCGAGATTGACAATCACCGGACATTGACCGAAGCGATTGCACACTGTGAAAGCGTGCGTGACTATGTCACGCGCGACCTGTTCCAGGAAAACCTGGAAGACGTTGAAGAACAGATCGACTGGCTTGAAACCAATATTGAACTGATTGGTAAAATTGGTCTGGAGAACTATCTGCAAAGCCAGATGGGAGACAATGACTGATTGCAGAACAAGGGGCCGAACAGGCCCCTTGTTCATTGTGTGTCAGATTCAATAGGGCAGATATGATCATGTTCAACAACACACCGCGTTACCGTGCAGTCGGTTGATCATCATTTCTGGCACCTTGCCCGTAAAGGGCAGGATCGTTTCCCCATGATGCTGTCTTTGCTGATAGTGGCACCTGCTTTTGCTGCCCGAGCACGATGGCCACGCGCACGGCACTGCCAATTGCGATGAGTGGCGCAATGGCCAGTATGGCGAATACCCAGAATGCGGCACTGGAAGTGCCTTCGATACCGCCCGGATGATTGATCCCGCCCAGGTTGGCAAGCATTCCTGCCAGTGCTGACCCTAGCGCCGTGGCGAGCAATTGCACCGTGGTAATAGAAGTGGCTGCGGTATCCTGGTCATCATCGGGCGCAAGCTGCAGTACTCGCGTCAGCAAATGCGGCCAGCCCAGGCCGATACCGAAGCCGATCAGCGTCAATCCCAGGCAGATAAAGGCAAGCACGAGCCAGCCGCCCTGGGCGTGGATTGGCGTGCTCAAGGCCAATACCACCATGCCGGCCAGTACCAACACCGGGCCACTCACTATAGCGCGACGTATACCGCTATGTTTGTAGTTCGAACTCCATATTTCCGATATAGTCCAGCCCGCTGCCATCAGCGCGGCCAGATAGCCGGACATCAGCGGTGTTTGTGCATGCAGTGTCTGCAAAAAATACGGCACGAAAGTTTCGCTGGTCATGCCGATAACCAGCAGGCCGATGGTAAGGTACAGAGCCAGCAACGGTGAATTGCGCCGTAGCGCGTTTCTGGGAAGCAGGCGCACCTGGCTGATGGATTCTTTGTAAACCAATAGCAGCATGAGCACGATCGCCAGCAGTACACCGGCGATATTCCATAGCGGGTCGGAAGACGCGCTGCCGACACTGACTGCCAGGACCGCAGCAATCAGTAGCAGCAACTGCGCGATCGGTATCTTGCTGGTTGTTGGCGTTGTTGCACGGCTGCGTGTGGGAAGCACCCACCATACCAGCATGATATAGAGCAGAGTCACGGGAATCAGTATGCCGAATGCGGCCCGCCAGGCATCCATTTGGGCAAACATGCCGCCAATGGCTGGACCCAGCAATGTTGCCACGCCCCACATGGCGGAAATCAATGCCATTGCTTTGGGCCAGAGGTATTCCTCGAAAACGGCATAGATCATGGCGTAGCTCAGGGCAAACAGAAAACCGCCTCCCAGTCCTTGCAACGTGCGGCCGATCAACATGACCGGCATGCTTGGGGCCAGTGCGCAGGTCAGACTGCCTGCGATGAATAATATCGTGGCTATCGCGTATGCGCCGCGTGAACCCGAATGTGATAGCAGCGTGGGTGTGAGCGCCGAGCCAAGAATCGAGGCGACCACAAACAGCGTTGTATTCCAGGCATACAGTTCAAGACCACCGATTTCCCTGACGACCGAAGGCAGCACCGTGGTGGCCACAAAGACGTTGATGGCGTGAAGTGCCACACCGCCAGACAGCGCCAGGGAGTGAGCCATATTCGGGCCGGAGAGCAGATTGCCCCAGCTTGCTTCTTGTTCTGCCATACAAACTCCAGATAAACGGACGCAGCCATTGCCAGCGATGACACGATGCGCTACAGTAATAAAAAAAGTAAACTCTTTGTATATTAGAAAGGCATCAATATTTTGTCAAGCAATCACTTGGAAAATTCAGGAAAAGCGCCATCGACCACCGGGCAACGGTTGTTGCATTTGCTCAAGACAAGAGGGCCGCAGCAGGCAGCCGACGCCGGTGAGGTTCTGGGCATGACGGCTGAAGCTGCGCGCCAGCAACTGGCCAAACTCGCTTCTACAGGCATGGTTGAAACCTTCTCGCAGGTGCGCGGCGTTGGCCGGCCAAGCCAGTTCTGGCAGCTCACCCAGGCGGGAAACAAGCATTTTCCCGATACCCATTCGGAGTTGACGGTACAGTTACTGGATACGGTGCGCCAGGCATTCGGAGAACAGGCAATTGACCGTCTCATCGATATGCGTGAGCAGACAAGCCGCCAGTTGTACCAGCGTGAGCTAAGCGGGTTACCCGAATTGAAAGATCGTGTCGCCAGACTGGCACAGTTGCGCACGCGCGAAGGTTATATGGCCGAGTTTGAGGAGCTTGAAGACGGCACGTTTCTGCTGATAGAGAACCACTGTCCGATTTGTGCGGCGGCAACAGCATGCCAGGGGTTTTGCCGGGCCGAACTCATGGTATTTGAGCAGGTGCTGCAAGCGCGGGTTGAGCGTGTTGAACACATCCTGGCTAAGGCCCGACGCTGCGCATATACGATCAGGCCATAGATCTGTATGGCCTGCTGTCGGCGTTGCATAGCACTTGTCATAAAGCCCTTATCACAAAGCACTTAGCATGCCTGATGCCTGACCATCTGTGTGCGCTGAGTATGGATAACCCTTGCTGCCCGGTTCGCAGCAGCGTAATGCTTAGCGGCTGAATGCAGAGGAAGATTCGTGTCCCAACGCTCGGCCTATTTCGGTCGTGTCAAAGTAATAGGGCCTGCCTTCAAGCAACAGCCCGTTTTCAAATCTCAGTATTTCTACGAAGGGTTGTTGGATTGTGATTCCGGTGGCCCTGGCAGTCAGGAACAGATTGCATGAGACATATAAATGCGCCTCGGTACCGGCGCATTGCAAGTCCTGTACGCGCATATCACTAAAGCACCTGTCCATCTGGCACAATAATGTGGCAATACCGTGCAGCCCGTTCCAGTCGCCGCAATAGGGAAGGGACGACGGTTCATGCACGACAACATCGGGATGGAACGCGGTAGCCAGGATTGCGGTGTCTTTGTGCCCGGACTTCATGTAAGTCATTTCCGCCAAAAACATGCGTTCAAGCATCAACATTGCAGATGTATCTGTGGTCGACATAGCGTTCATACCTTTTGATGGCGATTGGGAGTATTGCGAGTGTGTCGCATAACGCATCCGGGCACTATCTGTAACTTGCTTTTGATTTTTAATACTTAGCGGTTTCGTTTAACCCTGTTGTGATTTCATTGAACCCCGTAGCGTCTGACACAGATAAGGTCGCTTGCAATATCGGGCGCGCCTCGCTAAGCGTGCAGTAAAGCAGATCAACAATTTCCGTACGTTATGTATGTCTGTCCATTCCCAGGTCTGCTTCCTGGGCCGCTCCTGCTCGGCCAACTGGATGCCGGATCTCGAATAATTGCGCCATTTATTTCAAATGCAATAAAAGCAGTCTGATGTGCAGCAGGTTGGAAAGTCACGCCAGGCTGACTATACACAGCAAAAAAAACCACCTTCAAATGCCGTTGTTTTATCAGGCTGTTGAAGGTGTTGTGTGATCCACAAAAAAGCGTTGTCTTTGTGGTCAGGGTCGGGAGGCGATCATCGTGACGGGCAGTCGGACACATTGCCCCATGCGTTGTTCGCGCCGCAATACTGATTGCGTACCCGCGACAGGCAGGCCGGACGATCAAAAAAGCCCATGGCGCGACATTCACTCATTGCCTGATGAAACGCCGGTTCCCAGTTGCCTGCTGGTGCCGCGCGGCTGGCCCGTGACGAGCGCCGGATAGGGACCATGCCCTGGTCAATGTCGCTGGCATTGCCGCCGTCAATCGTATCGGTCGCTTCACCAATGGTTACTTCACTATTGGTCGTGGTGACGGCCTGTTCAATGGCCTGCTCACCTTGCTCTACATCCACGTGCCATTGAACCGGATCTGGCCGCTTGGGAACACCCTGGGCACCGCTCATCAACGGCTGCTGGGGTTGCAGTTGAATCGGACGGCCTTGTGCATCCACCATGGGATTAGGGTCGGACTCCATGACGTTAGGTACATTGGCAGAGACAGGTGCGTGTTCAATCAGCCAGTCTCCCGCCTGCAGGCCGCCCCATGTGGCTACGCCAGCCACAATGAGAAGGGACAAAAATAATAAACGCCAGGACATCTGCATACCTCGGTTGTAATTCGGCCAATTTTAGCCGTTTTCCCCAAATACTTTGCCGCCATGTTCACGCATGGCGTGAAAATTAATCTCCGGATTCAGCTCCTGCGCCACCCGCAACTGCGCGGGTGAAGAAATCAGGAACGCCAGTGCATCCACCACATCGTAGGCAATATGTGCTGCATTGCTGTCGATGAACTTCTTGAGCGCTTTCGGGTTCTCGCTGGTGACCCAGCGCGCCATGGTATAGCGCGAGGGGATCATGCGGGCGTCGGCGCCGTATTCCGTCTTGAGGCGATGCGCCACAACTTCGAATTGCAGTTGCCCGACCGCGCCCAGCAGCAAAGCGCCGCCTGCGGCCTGTGGACGGAACACCTGAATCGCCCCTTCCTCGCCTAGTTGGGTCAGGCCGGTGCGCAACTGCTTGGTGCGCAGGGGATCCTTGACTTCCACGCCCTGGAACAGTTCCGGGGCAAAGAACGGCAAACCGGTAAACTGCAAGGTTTCGCCTTCTGTCAGGACATCGCCCAGCTGCAGCACGCCATGGTTGGGGATACCAATCACGTCGCCGGCATAGGCTTCATCAAGCAGGTCGCGTCGCTGGGACAGGAAAGACACCACGTTATTGGGGCGGATTTCCTTGCCGGTACGACTCACTTTCAGGCGCATGCCACGCTCAAAGCGACCGGAACTGACACGGACAAACGCGACCCGGTCCCGATGCGCAGGGTCCATATTAGCCTGAACTTTGAATACAACCCCTGAAAATTTGGTTTCATCCGGTTGCACGACGCGCTGCAGAGCCTGCCGCGCACCCGGTTTGGGCGCCCATTCGACCAGTGTATCCAGTACTTCCTGCACGCCGAAGTTGTTGATGGCCGAGCCGAAAAACACCGGCGTCTGCTTGCCCGCCAGAAAAGCTTCGTGTTCGAAGGCTGGCGCGGCGTCCTGCAGCAGATCGATCTCTTCCTTGGCCTTGTCGAACGCGCTGCCGAAACGGCGGCTGATCTCAGGGTTATCCAGGCCGTCGATGATGTCTTCGTCATTGTTGCGGCGTTGCTGGCCGGCGCGGAAAACACGCATGCGATTGCGTCGTATGTCGAACACGCCACCAAATGACTTGCCCATGCCCACGGGCCAGGAAAACGGCACGGCGTCCATGGCCAGATGCGATTCGATTTCGGCCAGCAGATCCAGCGGTTCCTGGACTTCACGGTCCATCTTGTTGATGAACGTAATAATAGGCGTGTTGCGTGCGCGGCACACCTGCAACAGGCGAATAGTCTGCGGTTCGACACCGTTGGCGGCGTCAATCACCATGAGCGCGGCATCCACAGCGGTCAATACCCGATACGTATCTTCGGAGAAGTCCTGGTGGCCCGGTGTGTCCAGCAGATTGATCACGCAGTCTCGATATTCCATCTGCATGACAGAAGAAGCGACCGAGATTCCACGCTGCTTCTCGATCTCCATCCAGTCTGAAGAGGCATGCCGACTGGCCTTGCGCGCTTTGACGCTGCCGGCAATCTGAATCGCACCCGCGAACAGGAGCAGTTTTTCGGTCAGCGTTGTTTTACCGGCGTCGGGGTGAGAAATAATCGCAAAAGTCCGACGGCGGGCGACTTCCTGCGGAATGGAATGAGTAGACATCTAGGGCTATTTTCTGAATTTGAAGAAGGGAGCAAGGGCGAATGTGCCCGAAGAATGGGCCGATTGCCTGCAAACCCTACATGTTAAACGCAATTGGCGTATCTGGTCTCGGAAACGGGGCTGGATGCAAATGATTCATCGAGTATGCGTCGGCGACCGGTTGGCGGGCCGGTGGCCGACTGAACAAGGCGGCATCAGGTTCGGGCCGCCAGCACGCCCGGATCGCCGGCGCCGCCGGCAGGCCACACAATAGTCGCTGTTGACGATTATTGATCGTCATAGTAATGACAAGCCTTCGTGCCCTTTTTGAGACCGAGCTGATGGCGCTGATTCACGCCCAAAATATCTCGCCGGCGGCGCTGGTCAGAACAAGCCTGGAGCGCGCCGACGCGCTCACTCCTGCCCTGAACTGTTTCATTACCATTGGCGGCGCTAAGGCTCTGCGGCAGGTGCGGGAGATAGGGCGTTGTGACCTGCTATGGCTTTTCTTTCGCGCTGAAAAACAGAATCAAATACCCGAGGACGGCCGCAAGTACTGAACCGGCAAATACGCCGATCTTGGCCAGATCCTGCACCGCCGGGTCAGTAAACGCCAGGGCGCCGATGAACAGGCTCATGGTAAAGCCGATGCCGCACAGCATGGCCACGCCGTAGATCTGCGGCCAGTTGGCCCCTTCCGGTTTTTTTGCCAAACCGAATTTGACCGTTAGCCAGACCAGTCCGAAAATACCCAGTTGCTTGCCAAGAAACAGGCCCGCGGCGATGCCCAGCACGACCGGGTGTCCCAACTGGCTCCAGGAAAGTCCCCCAAACGAGACCCCGGCGTTGGCAAAGCCGAAAATCGGCACGATCAAAAATGCAACCCACGGCGACAGGCCATGTTCCCATTTAAGCAGCGGGCTGGAGTTCATATCCTGATTTTTGCCTGACATGGGCAGCGTCAGCGCCAGCGCGACACCGGCCAGCGTAGCGTGAATGCCGGACTTGAGCACGAACCACCACATGAACACGCCCAGGATGGCGTAAGGCAGGGTGCGTACGACGTTGTTGCGGTTCAGCAGTATCAGCGTGATAAGGGTGCCTGCAGCGAGTGCAAGGTACAGGCTTTGTATTTGCGCCGTGTAAAACAGGGCGATCACGACAATGGCGATCAGGTCATCAATAATTGCCAGCGCCGTCAGAAAGATCTTCAGCGAGGTGGGTACACGGGAACCAAGCAGCGCCAGCACGCCAAGTGCAAAGGCGATATCGGTTGCTGCCGGTACAGCCCACCCGCGGATTTGTTGCGGATCATGATAGTTGAAGGCAAGGTATATCAGGGCCGGAGCAACCACACCCGCAATAGCGGCAATGCAGGGAAGCAACCGCTTCTGGTTGCTGGACAGCTCTCCGGTCAGCAATTCCCGTTTGACTTCCAGGCCCACATAAAGAAAAAACACGGCCATCAGCCCGTCATTGATCCAGTGCAGAACCGATAGGCCTGCAATGTAGCTCGACAGAGTCGAGAAATAGGCATCGGCCATGACGGAGTTGGCGAGCCAGATTCCCAACACGGCAGTAACCATCAGGATGATGCCGGAGGCGGGTGCGCTATTGAAAAAATAGACAACTTTTTTTGGAATATATCGTTTCATTCTACTGAGCGGTTAATGAAGGGCTGTGGATTTGTTACGGGATTTAAAAGGCTAACATAAATTCAGCTTTGTGTAAGTTAACTGAGCCAAAATGAGTCCGGTTTTTTGGCTTGCGCGTGGACGATGGACTGGACATGGCTCGCCGGTTATGGACTCATCATATATGGGCTTACCGGTTTGAGGCAGGCAATCTGGTAACAAGGAGAGATCAAAGGGGATATCAGGCCGGCAGGGGCAGGACACCATTGACCAGAAAAAAGCTGATGCCATAGGTCATGACTTTGCCCGAGCGCAGTTGCGTGAACGATACCTGATCTGCGCTGACCGCACCAAACCACTGGCTGGTCTCTTGTGGTTTTTTTTGTTTGAATGCCACTGGGGAAAAGAGGGCAACACACAGGCCGTGTTCAGGATCGCGGGCCGAGCAGTATTCGAAGGCTTCAATGTTGGCCTGGCGCATGGCGCTGCCCATCTGCTGGGCAGCCTGGTAATTGACCGGATCAGTCAGCTCGGCCTGATACTGATCAAACGGTTGTTCCTGAAGCTGTATCCCTTTTTCTGTGCCGTAGCGTACCGAAAAAAGCGTATGTTCGCTGCGGATCCTGTCCTTGACCGGCATGCCATCCATTGAGTGCCAGAACACGAAACGATAGAATGCGCTTTCGGCAAGCACGGCACCGATATTCTTGCCCCCGTAGAACAGGCTGCGTTCGTGCACCCGGCCGAAGCGCGAACCCCATTTGAGCGGCGGGTAGCGGAACGGTGTTTTGAGCAGATAATGCAGGGGCTCGCAGTCTGGTTGCGAAACGGGCTTGGCCTGGTCCAGCATCTGTTCCAGCAGAGCCTGTTCGTCCAGCGTGTCTACATAGCCCAGCGTGGCAATCTGCTCCTGGCTTTCCACAAGCCGGTACAGCTTGCCGTCAATAGGCCGAATATGGTCGGGACCGTTGCAGGCTTGCCAGATCATTACACTTTGCCGCGGATGGCATCGACGAACTGCAACACCGTGGTCATTCCCTGGATGGTTTCAATCTGGGCTGCAGGGATGCCGCCGGTGATTTTGTTTGGCGTGCGCATGAAGTGGCGGATCCATTCCTGGTCGCCGCCCGTGAGGGCGAAAAGGGCGCGGGCAAGACGCAACAGCAGCAAGGCCAGTTCGCCCTGTTTGCTGTCAGGGTCCAGCGATGCGGTGGTTTTGAGGCGGCTGATTGCGGTGCGGTGCATGCCCAGCACCGCGGCCAACTCTGCCTGCTTCAGGCCGAGTTGTTCGGCAGCGCGCAGCACCGCTTTGGCCAGAACGGCTTCGGGCGCGGGTTTGGGTTGTTGCAATGCGGTCATGGCTAAGCCTCCGATGGGATGAGACGTTAGTTCAAGTATAGCTCATTTGTGCGTATTTCACAAAATATATATAAAAAGTGCCATTTGAACACAATATCCGAGGTTGATCGGAAGACACGCTTTCTGCTGCCGACAGCGATTGCTGCGGCAGTTTGCCAACTGCCACCTCACGCGCTACCGCCTGCCGGGTATCAACCACCAGCCATCAGTGACCCATTAACGGTTGCCTGTCATCGCTGCCCGCTGAGGGGGGCAGAAGCGATAATTGTCGCGCATCGCCACAAGGCCGCCTTTGTAGGCAGCACGTCACGCCAAACCCTCAATTTAATGAAATTAACACTCTGCAACGCGTCTGCAGGGCTCCAATTGCATCGGCCTGCAAAAAAAACGGCTATCATTAGGGCATTGTTTTTTCCGATTCACTACCTTATGGGTTGCTACCAACATGAAACGATTTTTCGGAATGATCTGCGCATTGATGATGGCCGTGTTTTTGTCCGGTTGCGGCTATAACCAGATCCAGACGCTGGATGAGCAGGTCAAGGCGGCCTGGTCCGAGACGCTTAACCAGTATCAACGTCGTGCAGATCTGGTTCCCAAGATCGTCGCCAGTGTAAATGCCTATATGGTCAACGAGCGCGAAGTGCTCACACAGGTCACCGAGGCGCGCTCCAAGGTGGGCACCGTACAGATTTCTGCCGATACGATTCCCTCGCCGGAACAGTTGCAACAGTTTCAGGCTGCCCAGAACCAGTTGGGTTCCGCGCTGTCACGGCTGATTGCCGTATCGGAAAACTATCCGCAACTGAAGGCCGACGCCCTGTTTCGTGACCTGAATGCGCAGCTGGAAGGGACAGAAAACCGGATCGCTACCGCACGTGGCCGCTACATTAAGGACGTCCAGGCATATAACACGCTGATTCGCCAGTTCCCGACATTAATCACCGCCAAAATAATGGGCTATCAGGTCAAGCCCAATTTCGGCACCGATAATCAGGACGAGATCATGCGCAATCCGGAGGTCAAGTTTGACACGGGCGCCCGCGCCCCTGCGGGTAATGCAGCACCGGCCCAACCTGCGCCCGCCCAGTAATGCTACTGTCTGTCGTTTTTCAATCCTGCCGATCGATTGTCATGTGTCGTTTTCAATCGCTGTTTCGCTTCCTGATTCTGCTGGTTGCAGTGGCCGCTTTCGCGCCGGCCATGGCGCAGCAGGAAGTACCGGTCCCGCAACTGACTGCCAGAGTGACCGATACCTCTGGTACGCTTGACCAGGGGCAGAAGGCGGCGCTTGAAGCCAAGCTGCAGGCGCTGGAAGAAAAGAAAGGCGCGCAGGTGTTTGTACTGATGGTCCCGACCGTGCAGCCCGATACCGTCGAGAGTTATTCGCGCCGTGTATTCGATCAATGGAAAGTGGGCCGCGCCAATGTGGATGACGGTATCCTGTTTCTGATCGCCAAAAATGACAGGCGCATGCGACTGGAAGTTGGCTACGGGCTGGAAGGGGCGGTGCCGGATGCCCTGGCCTCGCGCATTATCAATGATTATGTCGCACCGCATTTCAAGACCAATGATTACGCCGGCGGCGTCAATGCCGGCGTCACGGCCCTGGCGTCCCTGATCGAGAACGAAGCGCTACCTGCGCCCGAAAGAAAGCCGGTGGGCGATAGCGATGGGTTTGATGAAGGTTTGTTTGGTGCGTTAGGCCCCATGCTGATGTTCGGCTTTTTTCTGATCGCATTTTTTCCGCCCGTGATCAGCGCGGTAGCGGCCGGCGTCATGTTGTTTGTGATCACCGGCAATATTATATGGGCAGGGCTGGCCGCCATTGCAGCATTGGTCATCAGCGGTATTGCCCGAAAAATTGTCCCCCGTGGCGCAGTGCGAGGAGCACGGCGTAACGGCACTATTCTTGGCGGTGGTCTGGGGGGCCTGGGTGGCGGTTTTGGTGCCGGACGCGGTGGACGCGGCGGTGGTGGCTTCGGAGGCGGCGGCTTCGGCGGTGGTTTCGGTGGCGGTGGCGGCAGCAGCGGTGGCGGAGGAGCTTCAGGTGGCTGGTAATAAATGGGAATGGCTGGGACTGGACGGGCTCGATGGTTGGTGGCTGTCGCGACGTGTGTTTACGCAAGCTATGATGGAGCGGCTGACTGGCGAAATACGCAAGAGTGAAGCGCGCCATTCCGGGGAGCTGGTGCTGGCAATTGAACACGACACACCGGGGCACAGCCGGGAGACCGCCATCCGGGCGCTGGAAATATTCGGACGCCTGAAGGTATGGGATACGCCTATGCGCACCGGCCTGCTGCTATATATTTCACTGAATAAACACAAATTCGAGATTGTCGCCGATCGCGGTATTGGCGTGGATCCGCAGCAGTGGGATGAAATCTGCGCGATACTGCAGACGCGTTTTGCCGCCAGGCAATACGAACAGGGACTGCTGCAAGCGATCGGCGCTATCGAAGCGATATTGCAGACCTCATGTGCCGAGCAGCCGTCAGGCGACGATGGACGCAATCATCTGCCGGATGCGCCCGTCCTGTTGTAAGCAGACTAAGGTAGCGCGCGCCGTTTTCTAGGGCTGGCGCGCGCAAAACGGTCTGGCGGTTTAGGGTTAAACAGGCCAAAAAGCAAACAGACCCAACTGGCTAAAAATCCAAAAAACTAAAGCCTCGAAAACTAAAGATTAAAAATTAAAGACTGAGAAATAACGGACGCCTTCCTGGCGTCCTGCATCTGTTGTTGCTGTGCTCGTTTACTGCGATCGCACGATTGCAGGACCGCTATTGGGTGCCGATGCGAGCGAGTGTTCTGCCCAATTGCCCTACCGCGACGTTGCGTCGCGAACCCGGCGAAAAATGATCTCCCAGCCTTGACCATTCTGGATGGCTGCGCGCCTCTTGCAATTGTTCGGGCAGGGCCTGTTCCTTGAGTTCGTCCTGGACGGCTTGCATCGAGATCTGCACCGGCGCCATATCGGCATGGCCGCGTAGCTCTAGCGCACGTATCAACTGGTGTGCGCGAATGGCCAGCAGACGCAGAATGCTGTCTTCGACGGTAATTTCATGAAAGCCCTGCAGGCGTCCGTACAGCCGTTTGCCTAGCTTGTCGGTGCCCTGCCAGACGCTGCCCAGGACGCCGCCAATCAGCGCGGCGGTCCCCAGGCTCAAGCCTGCGGTAAATACATCTACCGCGGCGCCGGCCATGGCGCCGGCGGCGAAGCCTTTGCCAACGTGAATGCCCGTGTCCAGCAGAGCCTGCGGATTGAACAGATCCATATTCCATCGACCCCCTTCAAGCGGCAGGGGCTGGCCGGGATAATCTTCAGGACGGAAACGGTAGTGTGTCAGCAATGCCTTGATGCCGGCCTGCTCGCGTTGCCGCACTTTGTCCTGCATGAGCCGGGTGCTGTTTTTGACACTATCGTCGTCGGTTTGGCTGCTCAGGCGCAGCGCGGCAACGTCGATCAGCATATCGGCAACCAGCGCAAAGGCGGCATTGCGGCGCCGTTCGCGCTGTACGCCGACATCTTCGGACAGCGCCTGCAGTGTTGCCGCGTGCGTGTCGAGCACTAGCGCCAGCTTCTGATAAAGCTGCGCTTCGCCATCGAGCGCGGGCGCGACTGTGTCAAATTCGATAACGACATGCAAGCCCAGGCGTGCCAATGTTTCCTTCCAGTCCTGCTTGCGCGCGTGGGCATCGTTGATGAAATTGAGCACCGGAACCAGGGGCTTGCCGCAGCGAGCCAGAATGGCCAGTTCATCCTTGTGCTTGGCCAGGACCGGATCCCTGACGTCAATGACATAGAGCCCCGCATCACATCCGATGAGTTTGTTGAGCACACGGGCTTCCTGCTCGAACCGCCGTTTGCTCTCCGGCGAGTCAAGAAATCGCGCAATGCTTTCGGGGCCATCATGCCGGCTGCCGGTTTGGGTCTGCAACTGATCCAGATAATCCAGCAGCCCGATACCGTCTTCCAGACCAGGGGTGTCGTACAGTTCGACCGCCGCTACGCCATTGAGCAGCAGGCGCGCGCCTTCCACGTGGCGGGTGGTGCCGGGCGCATCTGAAACCTGCCCGAAGCCAGCATCGTGTGTGAGCGTGCGCAACAGCGAGGTCTTGCCGGTATTGGTATGGCCAACGACAGCCAGACGCAGTGCAGTGTTTGTGGTCGTCATGGCGCAGCGATCCAGTCTGGAAGCGAGGCGGGGTCCAGGTGGAGCGTATCGGGCAAAAAGCCGGCGTCTGCCAGTTGTGTCTGCCAGGTCTGTTGGCGCGATGCCTGGCCGTCGCGCTGCCACAGCAAAATATGGGTGGCGCGAGCCAGGCCGGCCAGTTCCGAAATCAGGCGCAGGGTGCCGCGATCGGGCGTCTGCGCCGCGTCCACGACCAGCAGCAGGCCGTTGACGGGCTGGGCATGGAGCCGATCAAGCAGGGCATGACGCTGTTCACGCGATTCGAGCACGCCGCCATCCTGCACGCCTGCGGCGACGGGAAACACGGGCCAGGTAGTGTCGGGGGGCAACTCAATGCCCACATAAACAGGTTCGGACGAATAAGCGCGCGTGACGGTGTTGCCCGGCGCCGATAGTGTGTCATCGCTGGCCGGGGCATCAATGCCCAGGTTTTCGCTGGTCGGCGCAAGCCGGGAAACCAGTGGGCTGTACGAAGGCAGATCAATATCCAGCCTGAGTGCCAGCAACGCCCGGCGCAATTGCCAAAGACATATTGCCAGACTGACGACGCGCAGCAGCAGGCCGTAGCACAGGACTACGCCCAGCAGCCAGGCCGACCAGATGGCATAGGTGCTTTCCGATAGCGTTGCGCCAGCCGTGCTCTGGCGCACCAGTTCGGCATCCGGTACGGGAAAGCCCAGCATGGCGGGCAGCCCGCCCAACGTGCGCGTCAGCGAGACAAAAACGTCGGGAGACAGAATGGTCGTCTCCCAGCCAAAGGTATAGCGCTGCGCTGCCAGCAGACCCAGCATGGTCAGCAGGGCGGCAAGAAAAAACAATACCCAGAATCCATGACTGACACAGGACAAAGCCCACTTGAGTGCGCTGTTTTGCGCCAGCAGCGAGACAAAAGACTGTGGCGCCAGCGCAGCTTCGGGGCCGCGCGCGATCTTGCGGCTGAGCCACAGCCAGAGCTGTCCCAGCCAGCTGAATGCCCGTGAGGACAAGAACAGGGAAAGAATCCAGAACAGGAATGTCAGGCCGTGTACGCCGAGCAGGGTCACAATGGCCAGCAGTACATTGATATGGCGATTGGCAGAACCCAGAACGCCAGCGGCAGCGCCTGTACCACCCAGCAGGGCCACTACGGCCAGGATAAGCAGGGCCAGTTTCGCACCTTGCGTCCACTGTTCAACAAGCGTGGTGGTGTTTTCGCGATCCGCGAGCAGGCGCGCACGGCGCACGATTTTTTCTTCGGGGCTGTCGTTGCCACTGCGCAACTGGCGAATGAGGGCGGCGTCATCAAGCGGTCCCCAGTGATCTTCGCGCAGGCGAACAGCCTCGGTCAGCCAGAAATCCTTGAATGAAAAATTACGACGAGCCATCGCGTGGATTGTCTTGGGGGGTGTCAGTGCTTGAACCAGCGTTTGGCAGCCTGCTCGGCCTGCTGCCTCACTTCTGGCGTAATGTAGTAGGCGACGGCAGCCAGTGCGGCGGCAAGCACGCTCAGGTCGTCGGTATACCCAACGCCCGGTATGAAGTCCGGCAAGGCATCCAGCGGCAACACGAGGTAGGCCAATGCGCCGTATATGACCCGACGGGCCCAGGCGGGCGTGGCCGGATTGCGAACGGCATAGTACAGTAGCAGGGCTTTCTGAATAGCGGTACGCCCGGCACGTTTGGCGATACGGGCAATTTTTCTGACAAGACCTGCCGGTTTTTCGGCGTCCTGAGTGTTGGCATCAATCGTGTGGTAATGAGTCATGAGCCTCCCGTAATCAATGAAAATAAGGCGGATAAAACGAAAAATGCGTGCCACTTGGGCACGCACTCTTTATAACATGCCGGTGTCAGGAGCGCTTGGCGATCAGACCATATACGAAAAGAACAATAATGGCGCCGACAACAGAAGCGATCCAGCCTGCAGCGTCACCCTGCGCGTACCATCCCATCGCCTGACCCAAGTAGGTTGCAACGATAGACCCGACGATACCCAGAATCGTGGTAAGAATGAGCCCCATGGACTGGTTGCCCGGCATCACGGCGCGAGCGATCAAGCCAATAATAAAACCAATCACGATAGTAATGATAATCGACATATTCTTTTACTCCTGAAATGAGTGGATTTACCGACTGCATGTAACGATCAGATCATATAGGAAGGATTACTTCCGCACAAATGGAAAATGTTTCCATATATTAGTAAAGCGATCGCTGCCGCAGTCTGTCCTTAAAGCATACCGGCTATGCGCGTTCCCTGTGTGACTATTGACTTTTATTTTGAAACGCACCGGCGATTTCGTGGTTTATCTGCCTTTGTCTGTTGCTGTACGTACACGAATATCCTTTTTTTGCGGCGCCTTACCTGCCCGTACGCGAGACAGTTTGCCACCGAAAATATTGATGGCCAACCCCATGACAACCACGGCGCTGCCAAGCCATTGCACCAGCGACAGTTTTTCGTGCAAGACCAGTTCAGCCGACAGCAGACCGACCACGGGAATCATCAATGACATTGGGGTCACCAGGCTGACCGGGTGGTGCGCCAGCAGGCGCCCCCATAAGTAGTAGCCAACGAATGAGGCCGCATAGGCCAGGTACATGACCGAGCCGACGCCGGTCCACGACAGATTGGTCAGACTGTGGGTCATCGCCTGGGGACCTTCGAACCACAAGGAGGCCAGCAGAAAAGGAAAGACAGGAAATACGGCGCCCCAGGTCAGCAGACTGAACATATTGACCGCTGGGCCGGCCTTTTTTATGACGATATTGCCGCAACCCCAGCTGAATGCCGCACACAAGGTAAGAAAGAACGCAAACAGCGGCACCGGCTGGGCACTGTCAGCGCCCATTTCAATAACGGCCAGACCGATGGCGGCCACGGCCATGGCAATAATACTGTGCAGCCGTACTTTTTCATTCAACAGTAGCGGTGCGATCAAGACAGAAAAGAATGCCTGCGACTGCAGCACCAGCGAGGCCAGGCCCGCCGGCATGCCCATTGCAATGGCGCTGAACAGAAAGGCAAATTGTCCGAAGCATAGCGTCAGGCCGAAAAGCAGCAGCAATCGCAGTGGAATGACTGGTCGGGGGATAAACAGAATGGCGGGGAAGGCGACCATGGCAAAACGCAAGGCGCCCAGCAGCAAAGGAGGAAATTCATCGACACCAAACTTGATCACCACGAAGTTGAGCCCCCACAGGAGGACAACAAGAAGGGCAGCAAGCCAGTGACGCAAAGGCATGGAAATTCCGGGTAACGGTAAGAGGAGGGAAGCAGGACCGATTATGCGCCACCACATAGGCGGCTTGCAAGCCGCAGCGGCGTTTTATCCGGCAGGCGCGATAGTTATGGCCACGTGATGCTCGCGCCAGCCATTGACGAAATACCCCGTATTGTCGGTGGTGAAGTCGGGCTGCTGTTGTCCGGCGGCATTGGTGGCGCGGCAGGCCAGTTCGATGGGGCCGGGTGGCAGGCTAAGCGAAATCTCGAACAGGCGCCAGGCGAATGGGCCCAAATCGCTCCCGGTAAACTGGGCGGGGTGCCAGGTGGCGCCGCCGTCGGCGGTCACCTCGATTCGGGTCACGGCTGAAGCGCCTCCCATGGCCACTCCACGGATTGGCACGGTGCCTGCTTTGACCGGTTCGTCCGAGCCCAGGGGCTCGGTGATCCAGGATTTGACTGGAAGTCTCCAGGCAGGGATGGTAAGGCGTGGTTCGCCCGGTCGCAGCGGCACCCGGAAATCGGCTGTCTGGATGTGGGCGCTGGATTCTTCGGTGGTGAAGGCGATGCGCCTGACATACTTGATGTAATTGATGCCGGCATAGCCCGGCAATACGAGACGCAGCGGGCCGCCATGCGCCAGGGGAATGGGCGCGCCATTGAGGGTCCAGGCCAGCAGGGCGTGTTCGAGTGCGGATAACGGGACCGAACGTTCAACCCGGGTGAAGTCCGAGGCAATGCCATCGGGCAGGCTATCGGCCCCTCTGGCGGTGAGAAAACGGCTGCCGGGGACAACGCCCCCTAGCTCATGTATGACTGTTGTCAATGGCACGCCCGTCCAGATCACACAGGCGGCGCCGCCCGTCTGCCATTGCGTGCCAATGGCCGGCCTGCTTTGCAGGGCGCGGCCGTTTTCGGCACACTGCAGCACCGTGGCCACCGTTCGGGTGGGCATTGCCTGCAACTCGGCCAATGTGTAGGCGTCAGGCTGGGCGACCCCGTCGAAGGCGACGGGCCATTGCCCAGCCTCGGCCAACAGCCGCGCAGGCGGAGGCAGGGCGTTGTCGCGGACAAACAGGCACTGCGTCGGGGTAATTAACTGGCGACCAAGCACCGCGCGGCGCGTTTCAATGGCATGCGGGTTATGAACAAGCAGGCTGTCGGCGTCTTTCCAGGCCAGGCTTGCGGGTAGCGGCGCCGGCTCGGCCGGCGGCGGCAAAGGGGTGCTTGTGTTCGCGGCGGCAGGGGATGGCGGTGCATCGGTCGGTGTTGGTGCTTTTGTTGTTGCGTCGGCCGAGGCGCCGCGGGCGCTGGTGGCAGCGGCATGGAGTTTGCCGCAGGCCGCGCTCAATGCAAACGCGAGCACCTGTATCAGCCGTGTGCGTCTTTGCGGGTTGACCGTGGCGTGGCGTGGCATGGTGTGACCTGTCAGTGAACGATGTGTGGGCGAGTCCGAAGCGGGCTGGCGCAGGAAAAACAGGCTCCATGTTATGGATTAATCGGTTCGCTGTAAACCGGAAAAAAATGTCCCGTTGCTGCCGGCTGTGTCGGGCGTTGCATCCGTTCTTTTCACGCAGTGCCGGTTTACCAAGGTATTATTCGGAATGTCACAATCATGAAATATAAAGTTTTTACTATCGTTCAATTCTACCGCTTATAAAATGAGGTCTTCATGAAGGTCGCAGTAAACTCAATTGCAGCCGCGCTGTTGGCGTTTTCCGGTGTCGCTGCCGCCGATACGCTGGTCCTGTATACAAGCCAGCCGGCAACCGATGCGCAGATGACTGTTGACGCATTCCAGAAAGCGCACCCGGATACCACGGTAGAATGGGTCCGCGACGGAACGACAAAACTCATGACCAAATTGCGTGCGGAAATGAACGCGGGTGTTGCAAAGCCCGATGTGTTGCTGATTGCCGACAGCGTGACCCTGGAACAATTGAAAAAAGAAGACCAGCTGCTGGCTTATAAATCGCCGGAAAGCGCGCAATATGACCCTGCGCTGTATGACAACAGTGGCTATTACCATGGCACCAAATTGATTACGTCCGGCATTGCCTATAACACCAAGGCCGCGCAAAAACCCCAATCATGGAACGACCTGGTCAAGCCTGACTATAAAAACCAGGTGTCCATGCCCAGCCCCCTGTATTCGGGCGCAGCCATGATTCATCTGTCGGCCCTGACCAGCAATCCTGATTTTGGGTGGAAGTACTATGAGGATCTGAAGGCCAATGGTGTGGCTTCACAAAAAGGCAATGGCGGGGTGCTGACCGATATTACGTCTGGCGGCAAGCCCTATGGTATTTTGGTCGACTACATGGCAATCCGTGAAAAGGCGAAGGGCGCGCCGATTGACTTTGTCTTTCCTGTCGAAGGGGTGAGCCTGGTGACCGAGCCTGTTGCCATCATGAAGTCGGCAAAAAATCCCGACGCTGCAAAAAAATTCGTTGATTTCCTGCTGTCGCAGCAAGGCCAGGAACTGGTGCTGCAGCAGGGCTATATTCCAGGCCGCAATGGCATGAAAAACCCCCCGGGCTTTCCACCACGCGACCAAATCAAACTGCTGCCATTTGATGCCGCTGCAGCACTACAGAATGCGGGTGCGAACAAGGAAAAACTCAGCAATACCTATGGCGGTTGAGCGCATTGTGCGATAGTGCCCGCAAACATGCTGTCCGCGCATGCCCGGGTAGCGCAGGGCAACGTTGCAATGTGACGCTTGCCAACTATGCTTCCAATCGCAGGGCTGCAGGTACAATGGCGCAGGCGCTTGCCGGCGCGTGGACCCCGCGGCCCCATCAGGGTCGACATAAACCCGCCCCGGCGATGTATCCCGATATGTTTGAACACAACACGATTCGAAATCAGGCGGTCGGGCAAGCCAGACCACAAACCTGAATTTCATTATGGCGACATCTCTTTCCTTTTGGCGGCCGTTTGGCAGAAACCCGGCATCGATTTTGACGCCAGTGCTGCTGTGTCTGGTGCTGGCTCTGGCCTTGCTGCCACCGGCGCGGCTGCTGATCATGGCAATGACCGATATGCCCGGGGACGACGGCGGGGCCATGTGGTCCATGCTGCGCAGCGCATCAACCTGGCGGGCGACCGGCAACAGCCTGCTGACTGCCGGCCTGGCCACTTTGCTCTCTGTGCTGCTGGGTACCACACTGGCGTTGCTGGTGGTGCTCACCGACATCCGCGCCAAAGGTTTCTGGGTGTTTATGATCATGCTGCCCATGATGATCCCGCCACAGGTAACCGCCCTGAGCTGGTTGCAGTTAAGTGGACCGGGTAGTGCGCTGCTGCAAATGCTTCATCTGGCTCCGCCGCTGGGCAGTCCGCAACATCTGCGTTCCTGGTGGGGTATTTCCATGCTCATGGGAATCCAGCATGCGCCCCTGGTCTATTTGGCGGTTCGTGGGAGCCTGATTGCCCTGCCCAAGGAATTGATCGAAGCGGCCCGTCTGGCCGGCGCCTCGCAACGTGATGTGGTCCGCGATATGATCCTGCCACTGTGCCGCAACGGTCTGCTTGCCGGCACAGCCATCGCCTTTGTCTCCGCCCTGGGTAACTTCGGGATTCCGGCAATGCTGGGCATCCCGGTGTCCTATTACGTATTGCCCACGTTGATCTACCAGAAAATGGCCGATTTCGGACCCGATATGCTGGCCGACGTGTCCAGCCTGTCGGTGATCATTGGCGTGATTGCGCTGGTGGGCGTGGTCGCGCAGCAGCATTTTTCCTCACGTATGCCGCTGACCGGCATGCCAGGCAGCCCGCTCGCGTTTTCTCTCGGGGCACGGCGCAGGCTGGCAGAGCTGGCGCTGTTTTTGCTGGTGCTGGCCATCGTCGTGGTGCCGCTGATCGCCTTGATTTCCAGTTCACTGGTTGCGGCCATGGGGATTCCGCTGTCGCTGGATACCGTCAGTCTGCAGGCCTACTGGCAGATACTTTTCCATCAAAGCGTGACCTTTCGGGCCTTCAGCAATAGCATCCTGCTGGCCGGCTCTGCCTCGCTGATCCTGGCCTGCATCTGCCTGCCCCTTGCCTATCTGTTTGTGCGCTTTCCTTCGCGCAGCAACGCTCTTTTACAGGGGCTTATCGATATTCCCTATGCCATTCCTGGTGTGGTGCTGGCAGTGGCGTGTATTCTGCTTTTTGCCCGCCCGCTGCCGCTGATTCAGGTGACGCTGTATGGCACGTTGGGGCTGATTCTGTTTGCCTATCTGTCCCGCTTCATGACGGTGTGTCTCAAACCGATACAGAGCAGCATGCAGCAACTGGATCCTGCGCTTGAAGAAGCGGCGCAACTTTGCGGGGCCGGGCCGATGCGCCGACTGCGTGATATCGTTTTCCCGCTACTGGCTCCCGCGGCATTCGCTGGCATGCTGCTGGTCTTTTTGATTGCAGTCAATGAGCTTACGGTATCGGCCCTGTTGTGGAGTGCCGGCAACGAAACCCTGGGTGTACTGGTGTTCAATCTGGATGATGGCGGTGAAACGGTGCTGTCCTCAGCTGTGTCGGTGCTGATTGTGCTCATGGTGCTGATTCTGATGCTCTGCCTGAACGCCTTGGGCAGACGTGTTCCACAAGGAGTGATTCCATGGCGCAACTGACCCTGGAAAATATTAGCAAACGCTATGGCGAGCATGCGGTCGTCGACGACATCAGTCTTGCCATCGAGAAAGGACAGTTTGTAGCGCTGCTTGGCCCCAGTGGCTGCGGCAAAACCACGACCCTGAGAATGATTGCCGGTTTTGAGCAGCTTGATCAGGGGCGTATTGTGCTCAATGACAGGCTGCTGGCTTCACCGGATCAGCATATCGCGCCGGAGCAGCGCAATATGAGTATGGTGTTTCAGTCGTATGCGCTGTGGCCTCACAAGACCGTGCTGGACAATGCAGGATATGCATTGTCGCTGCGTGGACTCCGGGGCCAGCCTTATCGTGACCAGGTATTTGCCGCGCTTGAAACCGTCAATCTGGGCCATTTGGCCGATCGCTTTCCCCAGGCCTTGAGTGGCGGCCAGCGCCAGCGTGTCGCTTTGGCGCGCTGTCTGATCTCCCATCCCGACGTAGTCCTGCTGGACGAGCCGCTGGCCAATCTGGATGTGCATTTGCGTGCCTCAATGGAAACCACCTTTCGCGACTTCCATGCGCGCACCGGGGCAACATTCATTTATGTGACGCATGATCAGGCCGAAGCCATGGCGATGGCCGATCGGATTGCCGTTATGAACCACGGCCGTCTTGAGCAGTGGGACACGCCGGAAAATCTGTATCGCCGTCCCGCCTCGCGCTGGATCGCCACCTTTATCGGCCAGGGAGCGGTGCTGGATGTGCCCAGCCATGTGCATGGTAAAAACCTGAGAAGCGACGACATTCTCAGCCTGTTGTCCAATAGTGGGGCAATGCATCGCGGCGCCATGCTGGTGCGACCCGAACATGTCATGGTTGTCGATGATGGCATCGACGTAACCGTACGGCATCGGGTCTATAAGGGCGAGCGCTACCAATATATCGCCAATCTGGCCGATGGCCAGTCCGTGACTTTTTACCACGCCCGCCTGCTTGAGCATGGGCAGACCGTGCGGGTGCAGATCGAGCATGCCTGGGGGCTGGATCTTTGATGCCGGTGTGAGTATTGGTCACACGTTCAATAAATAAGCAGAATATGAAAAGGGAATACGCGTTTCCGTCAGCGCGACGGTCAGGGGGCAATTGGCATGTTGTTCTCTTAGTCTATTGCTGCGTTGTGCGATTAGTCCATTAATTCATTGGTCCATTATCGCTATAAGGCCGGCCTAATTGCTACTCCAGCCCTCTGCGATAATCCGCGATGGCGCAGTAGTGCTGAGGTTCTATCCTTGCTGCGCCGTGGTTGCCGACCACAGGGCCCAGCGTAGGGGGCCGAAGAGGGCTTGTGCCTACGCAAAAAAAAACAGGGGCGCGTATTGTTGCGCTGCCCCTGTTTGCCGGTGCCGGATAAGCAGTACCGATAGCATGCCGGCATGCGTTTATGGGTCCTAAGGATTCTTACCAGTCCTTCAATAAGTCCTTATGGTGCAATGGTCATTGCCCACGACACGCTCATTATTGTCCGGGGCATTCGGCACATTCGCCAGCCAGATCCTCTGCCAGACGCAATTGCTTGCTCAGATCACGCAATGCGGTGCGAACACCCTCTTCAATGACAGGATGATAAAACGGCATATCCAGCATCTGTGCGACAGTCATCTTTTGCTGATGAGCCCAGGCCAGCAGGTGCGCCAGGTGTTCTGCTGCCGGTCCGACCATTTCAGCGCCCAGCAAGCGCCCACTGCCATGCTCTGCATAAATGCGCAGATGTCCCTTGTTGACACCCATGACACGACTGCGGCCCTGATTGCTGAAAGAGACTTCCCCGACCGCGTAACAGCCACAATTATCAAACTGGCTGGTGACGTCCTTGAAACGCACGCCGATACTGGCAATTTGCGGATCACTGAATACCACGCTGATCGGAGAACGGCGCAGGCCTTCTGTAACGGTTGGGAACGTGCCGGCGTTCTTGCCTGCGATAAGCCCCTGGTCGGACGCTTCGTGCAGCAGTGGCAGCTGGTTGGACGCATCTCCTGCGATGAAAATATGCGCCACGCTGGTTTGCATGGTGTAAGGGTCGGCCTTTGGCACACCGCGCGCATCCAGGTCAATGTTCAGGTTATCCAGGCCCAGGTCTTCTACATTGGGCTTGCGACCGGTGGCAGCAAGCAGGAAATCGACCGTGACCGAGCCGCTTGTGCCGTTTTCAGCATAGTCAATTTTTACGCCCTTGCCGCTGGGCAACAGGCTGACCTGCGTGTCTGCATCCAGATGCAGATCCATTTCCTTGCCGAAAATGTCCAGCGCGTTTTCCAACACAACCGGATCGGTAATCCCACCCAGCGCATTGTCCTTGCCAAACACAGATACCTTTACACCCAGTCGATGCAGGGCCTGGCCGATTTCCAGGCCGATCACGCCGGCGCCAAATACAGCCACGCTGGCAGGCAGGGTTTCCCAGTCAAAGACATTATCGTTGACAATCAGGCGCTCACCCAGCGACTGCCAGGCAGGTATGATAAAAGGACGCGATCCGGTAGCAATCACGATACGCTGCGCAGTAATTTCGGTATGGTCATCGACCACGACCACATGTTCATTTTTGAAGCGTGCACGGCCAAGAATCCGGTGGGTGGCGGGAAACGCTTCCACGTCTTCCAGCACAAAACCGACGAACCGGTCGCGTTCGGCACGCACTCTTTCCATCACCTGGCGGCCATCGATGCGCAGGGCGCCATCGGGATGCACGCCGAACTGATCGGCCGTGCGCACATGATGGGCAGCGTCGGCGGCGGCAACAAGCAATTTTGAAGGCATGCAGCCCACGCGTGCGCAGGTGGTGCCAAACTTGTGGTCTTCTACCAGGTATACATTGTCTGTGGATTTGCGGGCGGCGCGAAATGCGCTCATGCCGGCCGTGCCACCGCCCAGGATAAGGACATCGGCGTTGATTGATTTCATATTCGATCCCTGATATTGGTGTTTTTGACGCAACCAGCTCTGATTCTACCGGTTTGCGGGCGAAAAAAAAGCAGCGGCATCACCCAGGTGTGCTCGCTGCCGATCTATCGGCTTTGTGATTGCGTTATCGAGGTTGCAATAACATGCCGTTGGACAGCGCAGTTGCTGTCTGCCGGAATGGTTCCGGCAGACCCGGGCAGATCGCCGCTTCAGGTTACTGACCTGGCTGCGAGACCTGCTGTTGCCACTGCAACATCCGCATTACTTGCCGGCGAAATGTGCTGCCAGTTCGTCGCTGCCGCCGATATATTGACCGCCAATGAAAACCTGTGGTGTGCTGGTTTTGCCGGTGATCGCGCGAATGGCTACGGTGCTGGCGTCCTTGCCCAGAACCACTTCTTCAAAGGGCAGGTCTTTTTCTTTCAGCAGTGCTTTGGCTTTGGCGCAATAGCCGCAACCAGGCTTGGTGAACATGACAATGGACGGTTTGTCCTGGTAGTCTTTATCGATATAGCGAATCATCGTATCGGCATCAGACACTTCAAACGGATCGCCTTCTTTTTCAGGCTCGATGAACATTTTTTCAACGACACCGTCTTTGACCAGCATGGAATAGCGCCATGAACGTTTGCCAAAGCCCAGGTCGGCTTTGTCTACCAGCATGCCCATGCCTTCTGTGAATTCGCAGTTGCCATCAGGGATTACCGTGATATTGTCGGCTTCCTGCTGTGCTTTCCATTCGTTCATAACGAAAGTGTCGTTTACAGATACGCAGACGATTTCGTCAACACCGCGTTCTTTGAACGCTTTGGCCAGTTCGTTATAGCGTGGCAGGTGCGTGGACGAGCACGTTGGGGTGAATGCGCCAGGCAGTGAAAAGACAACAACGGTTTTGCCCTTGAAAATGTCGTCGGTAGACACTTTTTTCCAGTCGTCTCCAGAACGCACGGGAAATGTAACGGATGGAACGCGTTGGCCTTCTTTATTCTGCAACATATTGGATTCCTTATTGAGTGAAACAAACAGTAGATGAAAGCAAGCTGGTGGCTGCCAAGCCTTATTGATAACACAGCGATGTTTCATCAGATGTATCCATTGTACGCAATGGATCGTAATTAGTAAAATTTATTATTTTTATATAGTTGATAGTTAAAACTAAACACTATTGCAGGATGCAAGGGCTACAGTTTTGCGCTTTGGCGATGACTAGATGCCGGATGCCTGATACCTGCGATATGTGGTGCCATAGCGAAGCCACGCAAGCGTAATAGCCGCTGCACGAAGTTGAAAAGGGCGCGTCTTGCCCCAGGTGACAGGTACGTGTCTGCACGTGCCGTCATGGCGCTTGTTAAGCGCTGGCGTGTCCGGCTTATCGGGAACTTGCTTATAAGGGGTACTTGCTTGTCAGTATTTTCAGGTGTTTTTATCAGACCTGATATATCTGGCTGACTGCGGACACGTCCGGGCCGAGAAAAGCCAAATGGCACAAAAACAAAAAACGATAAAATAGCCAAAGCTACAAAATAGCTTTTAATTAACAATAACCTTCAATTAGCGTAAATTAAGCGAATTTAATCATTAATTAACAACAATTATAGCATATTCAGTCAAACAATGAAAGCACGTAGCTAAGCAGGAAGGGTGCGACAAGGCTGAGCACGACGCCGGAAAAGATGGCCGTTACCAAGAAAGGATTGCCGGCAGTTTTGCGAACAATAGGCAGCGTGGTGTCCATGGCGGTTGCGCCGGCAGCGCCGATGCCTGCCATGGGATAGCGGGCTCCGGCAAAGAACAGCACGACAATGGCAAGCAACTCACGGAACAGGTCTGTGAGCAAGGCTGTCGCACCGTAAAATTCGCCAAGTCTGGCGGTAACGAGCACGCCCGAGAGCGAGAACCAGCCAAATCCGCTGCCAAGCAGCAGGCCGTGCCGGATGTCTGTGTTGGTGGCCCAGGCGATGAGGGCGCCCGCCAGCAGGGAGACAATAATGACCACCAACGGCAACGTGAACATCGCCGGACGGATGGCATTGCGCTGCAAGGGCGTATGCGCCAGATCGGCGCCAATCAGAAACAGCAGAGCGTACAGAAAAAACTCAGAGCCCGGTACGGGGACAGAAATGGCCCAACGGGTCGCGAGCGTCGCCAGTCCAAGGCCGACCAGCAAGAATGCCAGCGCAATACCGCATTCTCGAATGACGTGCATGATGCCCAGGTCATGCTGCCCCGTCTGTGCACGGGTGCCGGGGCGAAACAGCACCAGCAGCGCCAGAGAACACAACAGCGTAATGCCCACCGAATAAAGTACCGCGGTTTGCAGAATAAGCAGTACTTGATGCATGACTGACAATTGCTGTCCGAAGCGATAGCCGATGGCAAACAGCATGATCCAGACGAATGGGGTGATGGCGCGGGACAGCACCGACACGGCACGGGCAGATAGCAGATAGCCAACAATGTAGCCGGCCAGCAGCCAGGCAGCGATGGGCAACAGGGAGAGCAGCAAAGAAGTCATGGAAACTGCAAAAAAAGAGGCATTGGATGCGGCGCGCAGGCGCCGCTAGCGGGACTTCGGGATCAGGGGTTTACTTGGGCAGTTTTTCCTTGAGCTGGTGTTTGATGGCCGGCCATTCCTCTTGCGTCACGCTGTACATATGGGTGTCGCGAACCGTACCATCACGACGCAGGGCGTGGCCGCGCAGCACGCCATCTTTTTTGGCGCCCAGGCGCTCAATGGCATTCTGGGAGCGCTGGTTCAGATTGTCGGTACGCCAGCCGACTACATTGGCCTTGAGCGATTCGAACGCATAAAACAGCATGAGATATTTGCAGACAGTATTCACATGCGTGCGCTGCCAGGATTGACCGTACCAGGTGTAGCCGATTTCAAGCCGGGCGATCTCGGGCACAATGTCGTGGTAGCGGGTGGTGCCGATAATTTTGCGAGATTTGGCATCCAGCACCACGAACGGCAGCATATGACCTTCCTGCTGTCCCTTGAGCGCCGCTTCGATATACGCCGCCTCCTGGCCCGGGTCTGGAACCGATGTGAACGTCAGATTCCATAGTTGCCCGTCGGCCGCCGCGTTGCGCAGGCCCTCTGCATGGGCAAGACGCATGGGTTGCAGCACGAGGCCGTGCCCTTCAAGCTGAATAGGCGCAAGAGGCTTGGGAAAGGGTGTGATCATAAGAAAATCCAACGTAGGCCAAGGGTCAAAAGATAGCATTATAAAGAATAACAGGCGATCGTAAATGGCCTTTGAGCTACCGCCCGGGGCAATTCGATCCGGACAAAATTCGCGCTAGAGGTGATCCCTAGTGGTCAGACGGTTCACAAATCAGTACTATTTCGACTTCAGCAAGCGCGGGTGCAGGCCGTGGCGATTGATCACCGCCCCCGCACGGCTTTCGTGGTAAGACAAATTTTTGAAGTGAGAAGATGATGAATGTGAAAAATTGGCTGCTTGCCGTTACGGTGGGGCTGTCTGCCGGTTTTGGCGCCACCGCGCTGGCCAGCGATTGGAAAGAACTGAAGGTGGGCATTGAGCCCGGCTATGCGCCGTTCGAATACAGAAATGCAAAAGGGGAGATCGAGGGGTTTGATGCTGATGTCATGACCGAGATTTGCAAGAAAATGCAGGCCAAATGCACCTGGGTGGAACAGTCTTTCGACAGCCTGATTCCAGCTCTGGCCGCACGCAAAATCACGCTGATCCACTCAAGCATGCAAATTACGCCGCAACGGGAAAAAATCCTCTCCTTCAGTCAACCCATTTATGGGATCCCCACCCACTTGATGGCCCGCAAGGATAGCGGGCTGTTGCCGACCGTCGATTCCCTGAAGGGCAAACGGGTTGGCGCGCTGCAGGGCAGCACCCAGGAAACCTATGCCAAACAGAAATGGGGTAGCAACGGCGTGCAGATAATCTCCTATCAGGACCAGAACCAAACCTTCGCCGATCTGGCTGCCGGCCGGATCGACGCCGCCATTATTGAAAAACCCAACGGTCAAAGCGGTTTTCTGAGCAAACCCGCCGGCAGCGATTTTGCGTTCGTGGGCCCGGCCATTACCGATGACAAGGCATTGACGGGTGAAATCGCCATCGGCATGCGCAAGTCGGACAGTAAGCTCAAGCAGGCCATCGATACGGCGCTGGGTCAATTGCAGCAGGATGGCACCATTGCCAAACTTGCCGGGAAGTACTTCAAGCCGGGTGAAATCAACCTGAAAAACGTGAAGCCATAGCATGTTTTTGCATGGATATGGCGCCCAGATCCTGCACGGCACCTGGGAAACCATCAAACTGGCTTTGTTGTCGCTGCTGGTCGCTTTTGTGCTGGGCCTGATCGGCGCCAGCGCGAAGTTGTTCGGCAACCGGCTGTTGCGCGGCATGGCCCAGGTCTACACGACGTTGATTCGGGGCGTGCCCGATCTGGTGCTGATGCTGCTAATATTTTTCAGTATCCAGATGGGGCTCAATGAAATTACCGATATGCTGGGCATGCAGGTGATTGAAATCGAACCTTTCTATGCCGGCGTGCTTACCATCGGTTTTATCTACGGCGCCTATTTTGCCGAGACCTTTCGCGGCGCGTTCCTTGCCGTGCCACGCGGCCAGCTGGAAGCGGCGCGCGCCTATGGCATGCGCAGCAGCCAGGTGTTTCGGCGTGTGCTGTTTCCGCAAATGATGCGCTTTGCGCTGCCGGGCATAGGCAACAACTGGCAGGTCGTGCTCAAGGCCACGGCCCTGGTTTCCATTATCGGGCTTACTGACCTGGTTCAGGTGACTCAGGGTGCCGGTCGGGCCACCTCGTCCATGTTCCTGTTCATTTGTGTGGCCGGGTTCATCTATCTTGTGCTCACCAGCGTGTCCAACATTGTCCTGTGGCTGCTGGAACGCAAGTATTCCGTGGGCGTGCGAGAGGCGCAGCTATGATCGAGTCGCTCAATAATTTTCTTACCATCCTGAACGATTATTGGAAGCCGCTGCTGTTCTGGGATGGCACTGCGTTTTCCGGGCTGGCGGTCACCCTATGGGTGCTGGTGCTCTCCCTGGTCCTGGGGCTGGTGCTGGCCATTCCCATGTCGGTGGGGCGGGTCTCGAAAAATCGCTGGATCGCCTGGCCGATCTGGTTCTTCAGTTACGTGTTTCGTGGCACGCCCTTGTATGTGCAGATTTTGCTGATTTACAGCGGCGTCATCGGCCTGCAGGTGGTGCGCGATACGCCTTTGCTGCACGCTTTTTTCATGAGCGGCTACAATTGCCTGGTGCTGGCCCTCATGCTCAATACGCTGGCCTACACCACCGAGATTTTTGCCGGTTACATCAAAAACAGTGCGCATGGCGAACTGGATGCCGCGCGTGCTTTCGGGATGTCCCGGTATAAAATGTATACGCGAGTTATTTTACCTTCGGCGCTGCGTCGGGCGTTGCCGGCCTATAGCAACGAAGTCATTCTTATGCTGCATGCCACGTCGCTGGCCTTTACCGCCACTGTGCCGGATATTCTGAAGGTGGCACGCGACGCCAACGCCGCCACCTATCTGACGTTTGCCGCTTATGGTACGGCAGCCGTTTTGTATATGTGTGTCTCGTTTGTTCTCGTGGCACTGTTTCGCCGGCTGGAAAAGAGAACGCTGGGCTTTCTGGGTCACAGCCAACACTAGGATCGTTATGTATAAACTCGATGTTCAGAACATCTATAAGTCTTATGGACAAAACGAAGTATTGAAAGGCGTGTCGCTGCAGGCCAAAGCAGGTGACGTGATCGCCATGATCGGTTCCAGTGGCTCCGGTAAAAGTACATTCCTGCGCTGTATCAATTTTCTTGAACAGCCCAATAGCGGATCGGTCTCGCTCAATGGCCAGGCGCTGACGGTGAGCAAAGACGCCAGGGGACGCTTGCGCGTCTCCGATGAAAAGCGCTTGCAGGTATTTCGCACCAAGCTGGCCATGGTGTTCCAGCACTTCAACCTGTGGGCGCACATGACGGCGCTGGAAAACATAATTGAAGCGCCTATGCATGTGCTGGGCGTGCCGAAGGCCGAAGCCATCGAGCGCGCGCGACAATACCTGAACAAGGTGGGCCTGCCGCCGGCGGTGGAAAATCAATATCCCTCCCAGATGTCCGGCGGTCAGCAGCAGCGCGTGGCCATTGCCCGGGCGCTGGCCATGGAACCTGAGGTGATGCTGTTTGACGAGCCCACGTCGGCGCTTGATCCTGAGCTGGTCGGAGAGGTGCTGCGCGTGATGCAGAAACTGGCCGAAGAAGGGCGGACCATGATTGTGGTGACCCATGAAATGGGCTTTGCCCGCAACCTGGCCAGTCATGTCATGTTTTTGCACCAGGGTACGGTAGAAGAAGAAGGTACGCCCGATGAGGTCTTCGGCAATACACGTAGTCCACGCCTGCAGCAGTTCCTGTCCGGAAACCTGAAATAATGCGGGGCTACCGCGCCGCTATCGGGCGTGTTTTTGCTGCTGCCGCTTTCCCTGTGCCGATGCGCATTCACGCAGGAGACTGCCGATGAGCGTGCTGACCATTATTGCCTTGTTGTGTCTGGGGGCCTTTGGCGGCTTCATGGCCGGTTTGCTGGGTGTGGGCGGCGGCATGGTGCTGGTGCCCTTTCTGACCCTGTTGTTTGGCGCCTCCCTGATGTCGCCCGACCTTGCGGTTCACTCGGCCATCGCGACCAGCATGGGCATGATCCTCTTTACATCGATCTCCAGCATGCGAGCCCACCATCTACAGGGCGCTGTCCTGTGGCCGGTGGTCTTTACGCTGGCTCCGGGCATCGTGCTCGGTGGCCTGCTCTCGGGAGGCGCGGTATTTGCCTATTTGCATGGCGCTGCGTTGTCGCTGTTTTTTGCGCTGTTTGTTGGCTATTCGGGCGTGAACATGTTGCGCAATAAAAAGCCCAAACCGTCCCGGCAACTGCCCGGCATGGTGGGACGCACGGCAGCCGGTACCGGCATCGGATTTATTTCTGGTCTGGTCGGCGCCGGTGGCGGGTTTTTGTCGGTCCCTTTCATGGTCTGGTGCAATGTGCCCCTGCGCAACGCGGTTGCAACCTCTGCCGCACTTGGGTTTCCCATTGCATTCTCCAATAGCGTGGGCTATATAGCGTCCGGTATCCGCGAAGTAGGCGTGCGCGACGGCATGCTGGGCTATGTTTACTGGCCGGCCCTCATATTGCTGGTTATCATGAGTGTGTTATTGGCGCCGGTAGGTGCACGCATGGCACACACCTTGCCGGTAGATAAACTGCGCAGGGTCTTTGCCTGCCTGTTGTTTGCGCTGGCCGCCTATATGCTGTTCAAGGCGCTGCAGCAATACGGTGTGTTTAGCGGGTAACGCAGTTGCGCAGGCGCTGGCCGCTGCGCCCTAGGGGCACGGGCCTTATGAGCCTTTATGGAGCCTTACGGGCGTGGCGGGTCCTACAGGCTTTACGACCTTTATGGGCCCCAAGGCCCTGGTGAAGCGTTATGGGCGCGGCGGGCGAAATACCTGCGGGTCGTCGTAGAAAGCCGGATTCTCGCTGGCGGCATCCCAGCCCGGGATGCCCATGACAGGCAAGGGGCAGTGTGGCTTGGCCTGCAGTTGTTCCTCGGTCAGGAGGTTTTCCAACGTCTGCGCCATTACCCCGTCGATATCACAGGTGGGCGTATCCGACGGGATGCGTATCACATTTGCCGTGATTGCCTTGTATGGATTTACGCATTTTTCCAGCAGGGCATGGCCGACAATGGCAACATGCGTCTGCTGCCACAAAGCGCGTTCCTTGACAAACGCGCGACGCCAATCCCGTTGCTCGATTGCGTCCCACAAGGCGGATGGCGCTTGCAGAAACAGGCCGCCCTCGTCCAGCAGGGTGATCGTATCGCGAACCACGCCGCGTCGCTGACCCACACCCTGGCGCAAAATCTGCTGGCACTGGATTCTGTTGAACAGGGTTTTTACCTTGGGAAACCGGAACCAGCACAGGCCGTTGAAAAAATCATGCAAATTGTCCCGCGTCGGACACTCGCCGTTCTGTCCGATGAACTGCTCATAGGCCATGTCCGCAGGCAGTGCAGACTGGCTGGTAAATCGGATGGGGCACGACGCCGGCGCCAGTGCATTGAGCAATGGCGCCACTGGTATGGGTGCGTTCATGGCCGCTGCTGCCAGGGAGGCCGCGTCCCAATGTGTATGGCCTGGCAGCCAGGCGCGCAAAGGCGACCACCATGGGCGCCTCGTGTCCAGCCTGGACAGCACATCAACAATCATGCAATGCGACCTTGCATCCGCTTGTTGTCATGGCGAACTCACTTGAATGTGATGACCGGCTCGATATCGCGCCAGGGCATCAGCGGCACAACGGAAATGCTGTTGTAGGGCGAGCCGTCAATCAGTTTTTCGCTGACAACCAGATAGATCAGGGATTTGTTTTCGATGTCAACCAGGCGCGAGACATTGAGTCCCTTGAACAGAAAACTCATGCGCTGGGTAAACACATCTTCCTGTACCTTGCGCACAGGCTGCGCAGCCTTGAGCGGGCCTGTCTGGCGGCACGACAACGAGAAACGTGACGGGTTTTCTGCAAAACCCAGCGCGCCTGACACACCGCCGGTTTTGGCGTAGGACAGATGGCATGTCACGCCTTCGATTTGCGGATCGTTGAAAGACTGTACGCAGACCTTGTCATTGTTGACAATACGCCAGGTGGTGCTGACGCAGCCAATATCATCGGCGACGGCAGTGGCGGGGGCAGCGATGCTCAGTAGCGCGGCGCAGGTTGCAAGCGCGGGAAAGAATCGTTTCATGATGCTCATGATACCTAAGGGAATAAGTTGAATGTCGGCAAAGAGTTTACACCCAATCGGGCGCTGCAGGACAGTTGCCAGGAAAACCCCGGGCCGCAGGCGACAATCGCCAGCGCGCGCGCTGCCAAATGCGACTACAATAGTCCGGCATGTTGTCGCGTCCCCAACGACATGCGATGCGAAGTCTTGCCTGCATTAAGCCCGCTTGGGCAGAACCGCTTACCTATCATCCTATGGAAAAACTACGTATTGATAAATGGCTCTGGGCAGCACGTTTTTACAAGACGCGTTCGCTGGCGGCCACTGAAATCGGCAAAGGCCGCGTGCTGATCAACGATCACCCGATCAAACCCGCCCGTGAAGTGAGCCCGGGCGACCTGGTGGCGGTCCGACGTGATCAGACCACGATCACGGTTCAGGTGCTGGCGTTATCTGCCATACGGGGGCCGGCGCCTGTTGCGCGCACGCTTTATGAAGAGACCGAAGCGAGCCGGCTGGCGCGCGAGGCCGCGCAGGAACAGCGGAGGCTGGCCGGTGAGCCCGCCCTCAGTCTTGAGCATGGCCGCCCGACCAAGCGTGATCGCCGTCAACTGGAACAGGTGAAAAAAGGTGGTGACTGGTAAACCGCGCCAAATCTGCACAGGCAATAAAACAGATTGTAAGAAGGGGTTAAACAGCGGCACCAACACCTATCAATTTGTTGCGGATGATTTTACAATCGTGTTCAATCCATTGGCCCCCAGCCTGTGCAACGGGTGTTTTCTCAGGTTGTTCAGGATATACATCTAAAAAAATCGAGGAGTACAGACATGTTGTTCGACAAAAGAATAAGCCGGCTTGCGCTGTCGGCAACCTGCCTGAGCGTTGCGCTGGCGCTGGGTGCAGGCCAGGTCACGGCGCAGGAACCACCGGCTGCCGCAAGCACCGTCAACCTGCCGGCGCCGCCTACCATCAAGTATGACTACGACATGGATATTTTCCATCCGGTCAGCGCCAAAAACGGTATGGTGGCATCCGAGCAGCGCCTGGCCTCGGAGATCGGACTGGAGATTCTCAAAAAAGGCGGTAATGCGGTCGATGCGGCGGTGGCTGTGGGCTTTGCCCTGGCCGTGGCATTGCCCAATGCGGGCAACCTGGGCGGTGGCGGTTTTATGATGGTGCACGAGGCCAAATCGGGCAAGACCATCGCGCTTGATTTTCGTGAAATGGCCCCGTCAAAGGCCGGCCGCGACATGTATCTGGATGACAAGGGCCAGGTCATCAATAATAAATCGCTGTATACCCATTTTGCCGTTGGCGTACCGGGTACGGTCAAAGGGATGGAGCATGCCCTGAAAAAATGGGGCACCATGCCGCTGGCAGAGGTGATCCAGCCGGCCATTGCCCTTGCGGAAAAGGGATATGCCGTCAGCCCGACGCTGGCCGAAGCGCTGGCTGTGGAAAAAGACAACCTGGGCAAGTGGGAAAACACCAAGGCCATTTTCTTCAAGGATGGCGAACCGCTCAAGGCGGGTGAGCAACTGGTCATGAAAGATCTGGCCAATTCCATGAAAATGATCGCAGAACAGGGCAGTGATGCGTTTTACAAGGGCGCCATTGCCGAGCAGATCGTCCAGGAAATGGGCAAGCATCAGGGACTGATTAGCAAAGAGGACCTGGCCAACTACAAAGTGGTGGAACGTGAGCCAGTCACCGGTGACTATCGCGGCTACAAGATTGTGTCCATGCCGCCTCCGAGCTCGGGCGGTATCCATATCATTCAGATGTTGAATGTGCTGGAACACTTCCCATTGAACGAATCGGGCCCCAACAGCGCCAAAACCATTCGCCTGATGGCAGAAACCATGAAGCGCGCTTATGCCGACCGGTCCGAATATCTGGGTGATACCGATTTTGTCAAAGTCCCGCAAAAAGGCCTGATCGCCAAATCCTATGCTGATGATCTGGCCAAACTGGTGGCCGAAGAAAAAGTGACGTCTGCCAGGGATATCAAGCCCGGCGCGCCGCAGAAATATGAAAGCGACCAGACTACCCATTACTCTGTTGTAGATAAGGACGGCAATGCGGTCGCAGTCACTTATACGCTGAATCTGAATTTCGGCAGCGGGATTGTAGCCGGCAATACCGGCGTTCTGCTGAACAATGAGATGGATGACTTTTCGGCCAAGCCGGGCGTGCCTAATGCCTTCGGCCTGATCGGCGGGGAGGCCAATGCCATTGAGCCCGGCAAGCGGCCACTGTCGTCCATGACGCCAACCATGGTGCTCAAGGACGACAAGCCCTGGCTGGTGACCGGTAGCCCTGGCGGCGCACGCATTATCACAACTGTGTTGCAGACGCTCACCAACAGTATTGATTTTGGCATGAACCCGGCCGTTGCTGCTGCCCTGCCGCGCTTTCATCACCAATGGCTGCCGGACGAACTGCGGCTGGAACCCGGATTTAGTCCCGATACCATCGAGCTGCTGAAAAAACAGGGCTACAAGGTCGTTGTCAAGCCCACAATGGGCCGCACGCAAACCATACAGATTCGCGACAATATGATGTATGGCTACTCTGATCCGCGTAATCCGGATGGCGTCACTCTGGGGTACTGAATCAAGGGGTGAGTGATGGTATGGACGGCCTGCACGCGTGCAGGCCGTTTTTCACACAACGATCAAAACCCCAATGCGATGTATGACAAGGGCAAATTCCGCCTGCCGCTTTGGTATGATGGGCCGGCAAACCTGATGTCGGACATCGTGAAGCGCTGCATGTGTTGACCCGTGCTGTTGCTGCATTCGGCCCGGCCGGGCCGAGCAGTCACGCAAAAAGGAATGTCATGAGTAAATCACTCGTCCAATTATTGAATACAACATATCCGCTGATCCAGGCACCTATGGCGGGCGTTTCCACGCCGGCACTGGCCGCTGCCGTATCGGAGGCCGGTGCGCTGGGCTCTTTGGGACTGGCGTCCGCCTCGCTGGATCAGGCGCGCAGCATGATCACCGAAGTCCAGCGCCTGACGCGCAATCCGGTAAACATCAATTTCTTCTGCCATCGGCCGACCGCGCCGGACCAGGCGGCCAGCCAGGCGTGGCTGGAGCACTTGCGTCCCATGTTCGAAGCGTTCGGGGCCACGCCGCCATCAGAACTGAAGGACATCTACAGGCCATTTCCCGATTACCCGGATATGCTTGAACTGGTGCTGCAAACCCGTCCGGCAGTGGTCAGTTTCCATTTCGGCTTGCCGTCGCAGGAATATATTGACGCGTTGAAAAACGCCGGCATCCTTCTGATGGCCAGCGCAACCACGCCCGCAGAGGCCCGCCAGATCGAGGCCGCCGGCATTGATGTGCTGATTGCCCAGGGATATGAAGCCGGCGGACATCGGGGCGTATTCGACCCGGAAAATGGCGACGCTCAGTATGGTACGTTTGCCCTGGTGCATATGCTGGCAACACAATCGGCATTGCCGGTGGTGGCCGCTGGCGGCATTATGGACGGTGCTGCTATCAAGGCCGCGCTGGCCCTGGGCGCGGCTGGCGTGCAATGCGGCACGGCGTTTGTGCTGTGCCCGGAATCGGCCGCCAATGCCGCCTACCGCAAGGCGTTGCAAAGCGAACGCGCTTATGACACCCGTGTTACGACGACGCTATCGGGGCGCGCAGCGCGTGGTTTGCGCAACCGCCTGTATATAGATGAACCGTCCAGCGCCCGTCCGCCCACCCCCGGCTATTCCATGACCTATGATGCGGCCAAGGCACTGAACGCGGCTGCGAGCGCCAAAGGCAATGATGACTTTGCCGCGCAATGGGCAGGCCAGGCGGCGGCATTGGCCCGGCCGATGCCGGCAACGCAAATGGTGCAGACGCTGGTTACGGAAGCGGGCTGGTAAACCGCCAAGAATCCTTGTCGGATCAGCCAGCGCGCCCGGCAATGCGTCGGGCGCCTGTCTGCCGCGTGAGCATCATCGCCATCGTAATTATCATCACAAGCGTAATTGTCAGCGCAAGCGTATCGTAGTGGGCTATGTGCGCAGTTGGTGCCTGCGCAAAATAACGCCTCGCATCAGGAAAATCACCAGGCCGATCAGTGTCATCAGCAGGCCCGCCCATACGGGCGAAACCAGACCCAGGCCGGCGGTAATGGTGATGCCGCCCAGCCAAGCGCCCAGTGCATTGGCGGCATTGAAAGCGGCATGTGTCAAGGCACCCATCAGTGTAGGCGCCTGCGGGGCGCTTAGCATGATCTGGACCTGCATGGAAGGCACCACCAGCATGGAGCTGAACGCAATGCCAAACATACAGATCAACAGCATCCAGGAAGAGCTTGCCGTCAGGCCCAGGATAAACAGCACAATCAGCACACAGCAAAAGCCGATGATGATTCCCTTCTGTTGATATTTGTCCGCCAGATAGCCGCCCAGCAGGTTGCCGCTGGTCATGCCGACGCCAAAGGTCATCAGGGCGACCGGAATCATCGCCGCAGGCAAATGGGCCACATCGGTCACCATGGGACCAATATAGGTATAAACGGCAAAAATGCTGCTGGTGCCAATGGCGATGATCAGGAGCAGAAACCAGGCTTGGGGTGTTTTCAGACCATGCAGCTCCTGGCTGACCGGATTGCCCTTTAGCGCATCTGATTTGGGTAACCAGCGCCATAGGCAACCGAAGGCCAGCAGGCCGAACAGCGCGACCAACAGGTAGGTATTGCGCCAGCCCAATACCTGTCCGGCAAAGGTGGCTGCAGGCGCACCAATGATATTGGCCACGGTCAGGCCCAGCAGGATCAGCGACACAGCCCTGCCGGTTTTGCTTTTGCCGACCAGATGGGCGCCGGCCACAACGCCCGCGCCAAAATAGCAACCATGCGGCAGCCCGGTCAGAAACCGCGCCACAATCAGCGATTCGATAGAGGGCGCCAGCGCTGACAGCACATTGCCCACAATGAACATGAAAAACAGCAGAAGCAGAAACGGTCGCCGATGCAGGCGTGCGCCTGCCATGGTCAGCAACGGCGCGCCGGTCACAACGCCAATGGCATAGGCTGAAATGGCATGACCGGCAGTCGGTATGCTGACCTGCAGATCGCTTACGATCAGCGGCAATATTCCCATGCTGGCAAATTCAGTGGTGCCGATACAAAAGCTGCCCAGGGACAGCGCGAGCAGGGCCAGGGCCACGTGTTGTGGCGTCGTGCCGGAAGTTGAAGGTTGCATGAGGCAGGTTGGTGAAGTGGGGTGCGCAGGGAGGCTATCAAGCCGTTTAGTCGGTCCGCCAGGACGGATCGTCACTGCCCCAAAGACCGCCGACCTGTGAAAAACGGGCGTGGCTGTCTATGGCAAAGGCAGGAAGCGATTGTATAACGATTCCTGATGGGCTGGGCTGGCGCAACTGCCACGGTGACACATCGGCTAGCGAAATACCTTTATCGGTAGCGGCACCACTGGCAAGCAGCCAGTTGGCGGTCGCCAGCAAATGTGCCTGCACGCGCCAGGTGCCACCCTGTTCGCTGCGCCATTTGAGCGCACGCAAAATGCCGGCCGCCAGCAGATAGCCGGTGGCATGATCCAGCGCCTGCGCCGGCAGGGCCCCGGGCGTGGCGCCGTCCGCAGATTCCAGCATGCCAATGCCGGTCGCCGCCTGCACGATACTGTCAAAGCCGCGTCGATCCCTCCATGGACCTGCAAACGTCCAGGCCGATAGCGTCGCGTGAATCAGATGGGGGTAGGTTCGGGCCAGCGTTGCGCTGTCCAGCCCGAAAGCCGCCAGTGCCTGCGGGCGATAGCCTGTGACCAGGACATCGGCGGTGCTCAATAGTTCATGCAGTCTGTGCAATGCTTCGGGTTCACGCAAGTCGAGCAGGGCAGAGCGTTTATCGGCACCGGTGTCCACATGTTGCACCGGCAGCTCCGGCATGGCCGGATTATCAATCCGCAACACATCGCAGCCCAGATAAGCCAGTGTGCGCGTGGCAACCGGTCCGGCAATCACGCGGGTCAGATCCAGCACCCGTGGCCGCCCCTGCTGGGAGCCGGGCGGGATTGGCGTTTGCCGCGCGATATTGTCTATGGACAGCAGCGGCACGCCAGCGGCTTGCTGCGCTTGTTCCGACTGCTGCCATTGCGCAGTATCGCGCACCTTGACGGCAATGCCTTTGGCTGCGGTTACTGTTTCTTCTACGTCAATAGCGCGCCACTGTTTGAGGGTATCGGCCAACTGTTCACGCGGGCACGCATCGGGCAGGCCAAGTGCGTCCAGCAGGCGCTGGCGGTGATGGGGATAGTTGCCATGTAACCTGACCCAGCCATCTGTGGTTTGAAAAAAACCTGAGTGAGACTTGAAGACCGCAGCGTGCTCGCCGTCTATTGTTTGCAATTGATCATTGCGAAAGGCAACTGACACTTGCGCGGGGTCTACCGTCACGGTCTGCGCCTGGCGCAGATCGGCGGCGGACAATGCGGCTGCAGCGACGGCGCCGCAAGCCAGTTCATTGACCTGCAGATTGGACGGTAAAAAATTTCCCGCACCCAGTTGCAGATGCGCCCGCGCATACTGTGGGGACAGTTGCAAAACGGGCAGCAGTGAAGAAAGAAGGCTGTTGGACAGCGGCGTTTGTCGGGGGCGGGGGGCGTCGGTCATGATGCGCTTTCCTGCCCATCAGCGTGAAATACCGTAAATTCGTCAACTTCGATCCGACTGGTGGAAAACTGATTGGCCGGGTGTTCGGTATCTTCATAGCCCAGCGAAATACCGCATGCGATGATCTGGTCATCCGCGATATGCAGATGGCTGCGAATGATTTCGGGATAGTTGCTCAGTGCCGCCTGGGGACAGGTATGCAGCCCCAGCGATCTGGCCGCGATCATGATGGTCTGGATAAACATGCCGGTGTCCATCCAGCTGCCGGTCTCCATGTCGTTGTCCAGCGTAATGAACAGGACAACCGGCGCATCAAAAAACGCAAAATTGCGGCCATGCTGGCGTTTCATACCGATCTTGTCCTCTCGGGTTATGCCCAGCGTGTTGTACAGTGACCAGCCGGTTTCGCGCCGTCTTGCCAGATAAGGTTCGCGCCATTTTACCGGGTAGTACTGGTATTCGCGCTTTTCCGGCTCGCCGTTGTCGTGTGCCTGCATCAAGGCCTGCGCAATGGCGGCGCGCGCGGCGCCGGTCACCACATGGACTTTCCAGGGCTGAATATTACTGCCGCTGGGCGCGCGGGCGGCTGCATGCAGAATAGTGCGGATGTCGTCGGTGGAAACCGGATCGGGCAAAAAGCCGCGCACGCTTTTGCGGGTCAGGATTGCCTGCAGGGTTTCATTTTCGAAATGAGGGTCTCGGCTATTCATGGGAACTCGTCTGGTCGTCGGGCACGGATGTCAGTTGAAATACGCAGCCATCAATACAAAAGACGGCAACTTCACTTTACCATTTTTTCAGTGCACGCAATATGACCGGGAGGAGTTCTCGTTTGCAGCAACGCCATTCGCTCATCCTGCCCAGTCGGGACGCTGCATTTGAAAGTGACCACAAACTCTAATGCGAATCGTGTCTTTGCTTATCGCAAAAAAACGTTCCCTATTCAAAGTGCACTGCGTAGACTTTGTCAGGCGGTGATCGCTATGACACAAAATTTATCACAATTGAAATATCGATGGATGATATCAATCACCATAAGGAAATCGTCCGATGAGTACGACAGCATTGAAGGTCCGGGAGCTTCCTGCCAACTTAAAAGCAAACGTAAACGCGATGATTTCCCCTTCTTTCGGCATTGTCTCATCGGTAGCCATTGAGGGCGAACCTGTCCTGGCACATCGTGCCGACCGAAATTGCGTAAAATCAATTTGCAACGATCAGTTTTGCTACGTTTTTACCACCGATCCGGCCCGTTGTCTCCTCCTGGCGGATCGGTGGCTTTTCATCACGTGGCGATTACCTGCAACTGCGGCAATACGTCTATAAGTCTGGAGCCGTTCAGGCTGCAGGCAGCAACTGAATGCGGTGCCTGCTGTTTGAACGGCCAGCGGCAGTGACCATTAGAATTGCGCAGGCAGATCAAACATCAGTACTTCGGCGTTGCTGCCATTTTCCAGAACCACGGATTTTTCATCCGTGATCTTCAGCGCATCGCCCGCCTGTAGCAGCTGGCCATTGACAGTCACGCTGCCTTTGGCCACATGCACATACCCGGCGCGCCCGTCAGCCAGTTCGTGGCTCAGTGCGGGATCGGCATTCAGGATGCTGGCATATATTCTTGCATTCTGATGGATCAGCACCGAGCCCTGTTCCCCGTCGGGGGAAGCGATCAGGCGCAGGCGGCCTTTTTTCTCTGCCGGTGTGAAGGCTTTCTCTTCATAGCCAGGTGCGATACCGGCTCTGTCTGGCTCAATCCATATTTGCAGGAAGTGCACCGGTTGCTCGGCCGAATCATTATATTCGCTGTGCATGATGCCGGTCCCGGCGCTCATGCGCTGCACGTCGCCGTAGCCAATGGCCGAACCGTTACCCATACTGTCGGAGTGAGCAAGCTTGCCTTCCAATACATATGAGATAATTTCCATGTCGCGATGACCATGCTTGCCAAAGCCGCGTCCGGGCTGCACCCGGTCCTCGTTGATGACAAGCAACGGGCCAAATCCGGTATGGGCGGGATCATGATAGCCGCCGAACGAGAACGAATGGCGTGAACTTAGCCACCCGTGCTCGGCAACACCGCGTTCTTCACTTTTTCTGATTTCCAGCATTTTGTTTATTCCTTGATAATGGGTTAGGGTGCTTCGAAGGCTATATTTGAAGTGCATTTGCAATGGATGTGCACTGAATGCAGCGCGCCCTCTGTTGCACCACTGATACTGTTATTGTATGGGGTATATTAGGGATTCTGTAGACCGAAATTCGGAACTCTTTTTCCTTTATCTGGAACAATCGCAACCGTCATGACAATCAACGCAAACGACCTGATTCTTTTTGCCCAGGTCATGGATTCCGGCAGTTTTTCCGCCGCAGCCGACCGACTCGACCTGCCTAAGTCCACCCTGTCACGCCGCATCAGCGGATTGGAGACAGAGCTGGGCGAGCGCCTGATCACCCGCAGCACGCGCAAGCTGATGATCACTGAGTTTGGCAGTGAAGTTCTTGAACACGCCCGGCGACTGGTCGATGAAACAGAATGCACGATCGCTTTTGCCCGGGACCGGCAGGCAACCCCCCAGGGAACATTGCGGGTGTCATTTCCTCCCGATTTTTTTGAACATGCGCTCGCCGAGTTTTTGCCTCTGTTTTCAGAGCAGCATCCGAATGTGCGGCTGGAACTGGATCTGTCGGCCAGACGGGTGGATCTGCTGGCAGAACGATTTGATGCCGCCATTCGTGTGGCTAGCTCTTTGCCCGACGACAATAGCCTGGTCGCCCGCCGTCTTGCTACACTGGTGACGTCCCTGTATGCCAGTCCTTCCTATATGAGCAAACATGGCCCGCCCCAGGAGCCGGCGGATCTGAAAACACATCGTGGATTGATGCTGATGAATAGTATGGGCGACATTCGGCGCTGGCGATTGAGCCGCGGCACCGATTTTTGGGAAGGCTCGCCGGCTTGCATGTTCAGTTCAAATTCCCTGGGTCTGCAGCGGACCATGGCGCTCCATAGCATGGGCATCGGCGGTTTGCCCGAACCCATGGCCAGACCGTTTGTTGAAAACGGCACGCTGGTGCCTGTTCTGCCGGGCTGGAATTTACCCGAAGCTATCGTCTGGTGTGTCACCCCCGGGCGCCGTCTGCTGTCGCCAGCCACACGCGCATTTATTGAAGTCTTCAGCCAGGTGATGAAGAGAAATGCCGCTTACCGAATTGCAGATATCAAGGCGCTGCTGGCCAGCCAACCGTAAAAATCCTCCCTAAATAGCTTCGTCAACAAAGAAAAGGCCATATCCGTTGCGGAATATGGCCTTTTTTTCACGCTATACCAGATGCAATAGGCTGGCGCGTTCCTGGCTTAGTCACCCATGTATTCGTCTGCAGGATGTTCTGCCTGATAGTCAGCCAGATCGCGTCGCACATCAGCACGGCTATCGGTGCTTCGTACAAGAATCGCAGGGTAGGAAGAGTCGCTGGTGTTGCTTTGCTCAACGATCAGATTTTGCTGCACGGGGCTGACCGCATTTTCAGGGAAGGGATATTGGCTTTCGGAAAAATCGGCAGCATGGGCGGCACCGGCAACAAAAGCGGCACCAAAGAGAAGGGAAGCAAGTACGTTTTTCATGATGTTAACTCCATATATGATCGGTAGAAATCTGCGGGAGTGTGCGTCGGTTTTGACGCACTGCAGGATTCAGTGAGTTCATTATGGACTTCTGATATCGATAGAAAAATACTTATTACAGAATTATGAATTCCATTTATGGAACAATTAGCGATATTATTGCCGATTAATTTTAGCTAATTCCATATTTGGCATAAACTATCGATCAATGTAGGTCAGGTATGCAGGTTGATCGCTCATCGTGAACGTGAATGCTGCCATGCGCCACCGCATTGACCAGCCATTCGGCAGCTTTGTCGGACAGGCGAGCCACGGTTGGCTCGAGAGTGTGCTCGTAGCCACAACCATGGTTTTTTTCTGCCTTGTGCTGGTTTACGGAATGTTCATGATAATCATGATATGCCAAATATCATGGGTTGATGCGAATGTGGTGCCTTTGCAGGGCTGTGAGGGCCAGGCGTAAGCAGGCTTTCAACCAGGTAATGGCCACGCCGATGCTTGCTGCAAACAAGGGATATCCCGAATTAATGAGTGCTTGACAGCCAAAATATTGAATTCCATACTACTCACAAACTTGTATGATGTCATACAATGAAAATATAAATCACCGCCATGAAATCCATTGTTCTGTTTTCTTTCTGCGTGCTGCGAGTCTTCACTTTTCTTATGAAAAAAGGAAAAGTATGAGGAATCGACAGCGACTTTTTGGCGACTTTTCGCGGTTTGCAAGATGCTGGGCGGGTATCACATTCGGTACAGTGGTTTTGTATATCTTATCGGACGTCATATCCCTTTTTTCTCGGAGGTGGCTCATGCTGCATCAAATGAGCTGTGCTTCTCGTACAAGCGCACCGACGCAGCAACTGCTCGCATACGTTAATGATGAATGTGATGTCCGCCAGTCCAGGACAGGAGTACATGTATGACGCACGCCCATGTTGAACGGGTCGGCAACATGTTGTGCCAGGTTGGAGAAAGCCCGGTATGGCATCCGCAGCACCAGGCGCTTTACTGGACTGATATTCCGGCCAGGCAATTGTGGCGCTATAAGCCAGATAGCGGCGCTATTGACCAATGGTCTTTGCCGCAGATGGCCGGCTGTATCGCCATGCGGGCCGATGGCTGGCTGGCAGCCATGGAAACAGGGATTTTTTCGCTTTCTGATTTGACCGTCGCCGATCCCGCACCAGGCGTGCAACCTATGGCAACTGTGATGCACGCGCGTTCCGGCATGCGTTTTAACGATGGTCGTTGTGATCGCCAGGGTCGCTTCTGGGCCGGCACCATGCTCATGGACATGGCTGCGGGCGCGCCGGTAGGCCGGCTATACCGTTACGCGGCCGGCGAGCTAGCCATGCCGCTGGCGGAGCCGTTGATTGTGCCAAATGGCATGGGGTTCAGCCCTGATGGCCACCGCATGTATCTGTCGGACTCCCATCCATCGCGCAAGACTGTGTGGGTGTATGACTACGATCCAGAGACCGGCCTGCCGGGCAATCGCCGCGTTTTCATTGATGCCTTGCCTGCCGGGCGCCCCGACGGCGGCGCAATAGACCAGGATGGTTGTTACTGGATTTGCGGCAACGAAGCGGGACGGGTCTATCGGTATACGCCCGACGGCCGCCTGGATCGCAGTGTGCAGGTGCCAGTCCCCCGGGTTGCCATGTGCGCCTTCGGTGGTCGCAGTTTTGACACATTGTTTGTGACAAGCATACGTCCGGCAGATGCGGCGCCCGACGCCCTGGATGGCGCAGTGTTCGCTTTGCAGCCCGGAACACGCGGTATAGAGGAGCCCAGCTATCGTGATTAAGCGATTGTGATGAGTTTAGGAAACCGGCCCGTACAGGTCGGCGCGCAGCATTGCAGCAACCACGCTTTACCGTTTTATTAATCAGTTCATATCCGACAACAATATCAGCCCCAACCCGGAGCAAGACAATGCAATTGACCCCCAGCCGTTTCGGTCAGATCGTGACCGCCGCCATGTTTGCGTTTGCAGGCATGAGCACCGCCCAGGCGCTTGAACTGCGCTCGGCCGACATCCATCCCAGTGACTATCCCACCGTGAAAGCGGTGGAATATATGGGCGATCTTATCAAGAAAAAAAGCGATGGCCGTATTACGGTCAAGGTATTTTCAGGCAGTAAGCTGGGCAGCGAAGACGACTCGATCGAACAGGTCAAGCTGGGCGCGCTGGCCATGGCTCGGGTAAGCAGTGCTGCCATGCATAACATTTGTGAAACCACACGGGTGCCGTCGCTGCCATTTCTGTTTCGTTCAGTAGAGCACCAGCACAAAGTGCTGGACAGCGATATCGGGAGCCAGATTCTCAAGTCCTGCGAAGATGCCGGTTTTGTCGGTCTGGCATGGTATGACAGTGGAGCGCGCTCCATGTATACCCGCAACAAGCCGGTTAAAACTGTTGCGGACGTCAAGGGGATGAAGATCCGGGTACAGCAGTCTGACCTGTCGGTCGCCATGGTCGAAGCGCTTGGCGCCAACGCGACACCCATGCCGATGGGCGAAGTCTATACGGCACTCAAGACCGGCCTGGTGGACGCAGCCGAAAACAATTTTCCCAGCTACGATAGCGGTCATCATTTTGAAGTGGCCAAGTACTTTTCGCTGACAGAGCACACGATGACGCCGGAGATCCTGGTGTACTCCAAACGGCAGTGGGACAAGCTGCCGGCAGCGGATCAGCAAATCATTCGCCAGGCGGCTCAGGAGTCGGTTCCTTATATGCGCAAACTGTGGGCAGAGCGTGAAGAAAAATCCCGCGCAGTGGTTCAAAAGGGTGGTGCGCAGATTGTAGAGCCGGACAAGGCCTCGTTTCAGGCGGTAATGAAGCCCGTCTATGATCGTTTTATTACGACACCGCAAATGAAAGATCTGGTTGCGCGCATCCAGGCTGTGAAATAGGATCTGTGATGACTGCGCAAATGATTGAATCCAAAACCGTTGGCGATGTTCATGCGGGGAGGCCCGGCTGCGGCCGGACTTCTCCGCTGGATCTGTATGCGCGCGGATGCGCACTGCTGGCGCGTTTGTGCATGATGGCCAGTGTCGCCGGTCTGGTCTGCCTGATCGCTGCCGTGGCATTTCAGGTGTTCGGGCGTCATGTCCTGAACGATACGCCTACCTGGGCTGAAAGCCTGTCGCTGCTGCTGGTGCTGTTTGTGACGATGATGGGCGCCGCCGTGGGGGTGCGTGATGCCGGGCATATCGGTTTCGAATCGCTGGCTGATCTGCTGCCGCCTTTGCAAAAGCGCCGGTTGTGCATTTTCGTGCATGCGCTGGTGTTGCTGTTTGGCGCGCTGATGGCATGGTATTGCGGCGAGCTGGCAGAATCGGTGCATGCGGTGAAAATTCCCAATCTTGGTCTTTCGGAAGCCTGGAAGTATGTGCCCGCGATGCTGTCCGGTGTGTTGATCGTCTTGTTTTCGATCGAGCATATCATCGCGATATTGCGCAATCAAAAGGTGGTGCCCGCATGGCTTTGACGCTTCTTTCCATGTCGTTCGTCGGCTTTCTGGTGATTGGCGTACCGGTTGCCTTTGCCATTGGCCTGGCATCCATTGCCACGATCGCTTATGAAGACCTTCCCATTGCCGTTGCGTTCCAGCAAATGACATCCGGCATGAACGCCTTTTCCTTCCTGGCCATTCCGTTCTTCATTTTTACCGGGGAATTGATGCTGTACGGCGGCATCGCCGATCGCATTGTCAACTTCGCCAAATCCATGGTCGGACATGTGCGCGGCGGCCTGGGAATGTCGAATGTGATTGCATGCACGTTATTTGGCGGTGTGTCGGGATCGCCCGTGGCAGATGTATCGGCCATGGGGTCGGTGATGATTCCCATGATGAAACGCGAAGGCTACCACGCCGATTATGCGGTCAACGTGACCACGCATGCTGCGCTGGTGGGAGCGCTGATGCCCACCAGTCATAACATCATCATCTACACGCTTGCGGCCGGCGGTAAAGTATCCATTGCTGCGCTGATTGCTGCCGGTATCGTGCCGGCGGTGATCCTGACGCTGTGCAATCTGCTTGCCGCCTACCTGGTTGCGCGCAAACGCGGTTATCCGGCGGGCACGTTTCCCGGATGGCGTATCGTGTTCACATCCATGGTGGCCGCCATACCCGGCATGTTTGTGATTGTGCTGATCATCGCGGGGATATTGAGCGGGGTATTTACGGCCACGGAATCGGCGGCCATTGCGGTGCTCTACTCGTTGCTGCTCACCGGCCTTGTATATCGCTCGCTGACCATGCAGCAATTTGTGCGCGCCGCCGCCAAGGCAGTAAAGACCACCGGTGTGGTGCTGCTATTGATCGGCATTTCAGCCACGTTCGGCTACCTGATCGGCTTTTATGGCGTGGCGGAGAAAACCGGCGAACTGATGGCCTCCATTTCCACCAGCCCATGGGCGATCTTCCTGATGGTCAATGTGTCGCTGTTTGTGCTGGGCACCTTTCTGGATATGGCCGCCACCATCCTGATCTGCACGCCGATCTTTCTGCCGATCTGCATGCAGTATGGCATGGGGCCGGTGCAATTTGGGATTGTGATGCTCCTCAATTGCGCCCTGGGCCTGAACACGCCTCCGGTTGGCACCACGCAGTTTGTTGGCTGCGCGATTGGCCAGGTCTCGGTGGGCACTGTCATGCGCACCATCTGGCCGTTCTACGGGGCGCTGATTCTTGCCCTGGCGCTGGTGACCTATGTGCCCGCCTTTTCGCTATGGCTGCCGGAATTGTTGTTGAAGTAATGCGTCTGGTATGAAGCGCGGGCCTCGTATATTCTCATAGATGCGAGGCCCGTTTCCACTGTAATGCCAGTTGTCATGGAGGTGAATAGTTGTGTCCTGCCCGGCGCCTGGTATGGCATCGGGCAGCAAAGCACACCAGATCAGCGCTTATGGCTTGACGATACGCCAAGTGCAAAGGCCGGAGCTGGTCTGGCCTTGAACTGAAAGTCGACCGGCTTGGTTGCTGCGTCATTCACGGTCCGGTTCGGATCGATCATCAAGGCTGCAATGGCGCCTATCAACAGCAAACCGCCGGAGATCAGAAACGGCAGGGTATAGTTTCCCGTTGTCTGAATCAGGAACCCGAAGACCACGGGTGAAATCGCTCCTGCCAGGCCGAATCCTGAATTCATCATCCCGCCCGCCGTGCCCGCATACTTGCCGGCAATATCCATGGGCAGGCTCCACAGAACCGGATTGGTCAATTCAAGAAAGAAAAAGCAGGCGGAGATAAGGACAATCGCAATAAGCGGATCACGGATGAATATCATGGGCATAATGCACAGGAACGCCAGAAACAGGCCCAGCGAGAGTACAGATACGCGGGCAAAGCGCAGGCGTTTGGTGCGGATATACAGCTTGTCGGAAATCACTCCGCCAAGGGTATCGCCGATCACACCGGCCAGTAGCGGCAGTGTCGTAAACAGCGCCATCGCTTTCAGATCGAATCCCCTGTCATCCTTCAGGTAAGAGGGCAGCCAGGTCAGAAACACCCACAGGGACCAGCCGTAGCAAAAATCCACAAAAGTCACCAGCCACATTTTGCTGATCATGTCTTTCCATGGGGTTTTACCCAAAGCCATGTTCTTGCGGGCCGGCTCGCCGATTTCCTCCAGTTCTGCAGGGGTAATGGTTTTGTGTTGATGGGGGGTATCGGTAAATAGCAGCAGATAGGCCAGCGTCCATAACAGGCTGATCGCGCCCAGCACAATAAACGCCTCGCGCCAGCCGGCGTAATACACAATGGCGAGGACAACGGGCGGGGTAATGGCGCCGCCCAGTCGCGAAAAGCTATGCGTAATACCCTGGGCAAAACCGCGAGAGGATTTGGGCATCCATGAGGTCATGGCGCGCGTGGCTGTGGGAAAGGCGCCTCCTTCGCCAACGCCCAGCAGTACGCGCATAATCACAAGCGCCATCAGGCCGCCGATAAAACCGGTCAGCAATGTCGCCAGGCCCCAGATCAGGGACAGGATAAGCAGGATCTTTTTCGGGCCGAATCGGTCAGCCAGCCACCCGCCCAATATCTGCATGACCAGATACGGATAGGCAAAGGCGGAAAAGATGAAGCCAAGCTCTGTCGGCGACAGATTGAATTCTTCGGCGATAAAGGGTGCTGCGACGGCGATATTGACCCGGTCTACATAGGCAATGAAATACATTGCGCACAGCAGGCCCAGTATCATATGTCTGGTTTTTATGTTCCTGATCATGTTGTCTCCTTGATGATTGAATCATGTTTTCTGTTCCGACAATTTCTACAGCTCCAGCAATTTGAGGCGTTGCACCTTCCCTGAAGGTCCTCTTGGCAACTCCGTGACAAAACGGAACGCGGCAGGCGATTTGTAGCTGCCCAGCTCCCTGAGACAAAACTGATTGATGTCCTGGATAAGGTCATCGTCGTTTCGGGTCGTCATGCGTTTTACGATATAAGCCGCGATATTCTGGCCATAATGCTTGTCGTCTATTCCAACCACAGCGGCATCCAATACGTCCGGATGAGCCAGTAAAATTTCATCGATCTCGCGCGGTGCGATGTTCTCACCTCCCTTGATAATGAGCTCCTTGACGCGTCCGGTAATAAAATAAAAGCCATCGCTATCCCGGTATCCCAGATCGCCGGTGCGCAGCCAGCCGTCTGCAGTAAACGCTTTTTGGGTCTGTTCGGGCGACTTGTAGTACCCGAGCATGACGTTGTCGCCCCGGACCAGGACTTCGCCTTTCTCTCCCGGTGGCAAATCCATGCCTTGCTTGTCGATGACCCTGGCCTGCACGCCGGAGGGCCGACCGATACTGCCGATCTTGCGTTGTGCCGGATCATAGGGGTTGCTGAATATGGGCGCCGCCGTTTCTGTCATTCCCATGGTTTCGATAATGCCGATGCCAAATTTTTCTTCGAATGATTTGTGATGGAAGGGCGCCAGTGCTGCCGATGCGGAGCGGCAAAAACGGATTTGGCTGCGATCGATGGCGCAGAAGTTTTCGTCATTGATCAAATAGCTGATGATGGTGGGCACTGCATTGATCCAGGTGCACTCAAATTTCTGGACTCGGGGCCAGAAATGCGTGGCTGAAAACTTGCAATCAATAATGACAGCGGCGCCGCACAGCAGCGGCGTCAATATATTTACCACAAGTGCATTAATGTGATACAGCGGCAGCACGCAAAGGCAGCGATCCGATTTTTCCAGTTGGTGTTCGTTGGCAATGGCGCGGGCACTGGCCAGCAGATTTGCATGGGTAAGTACGACGCCCTTGGGAACACCGGTAGTGCCCGATGTGTACATGAGCAGGGCTGGCAGGCTGGCGCTAACGGGCTCGCCTGTGCTCGACGGCAACGGCGCGAGCGTTAATGTGGGTAGCGCTGCCGCGTCTGGTGCCGTGGCCACGACCATCGCCTGCGCGCCACTGGCTTTCAATGCGGCGCGGACCACCGGTTCCAGCTCTGTTGTGGTAAAGACGATTCTGGTATCGGCGTGGCCGATAATATAGGCCAGTTGTTTTTCCTGACAGAGCAGGTTAATCGGATTGACGACAAAACCACCGTACATGGTGGCAACGATGATTTTGGCCGTGTTTACACCATTGGGCATGAACACCGAAACCGTGTCGCCACGGCCAATGCCCAGCGCTGTCAGCTGCCTGGCGAAGCCTTTGCATTCACTTGTAATATCGCCATAGGCCATAGCCTGCCCGTTGATGGCGTCGACCAGATACGGATCGGACTCCCATGTTGCTGCATTTCGATCAAGCAGACCGGTAATGGTTGTTGTGGTTTCAGGCATGATGAAATTTCTCCAGGTAGTCGGCAAAGATCGTGTCAGCCTGAGGCTCTCTGGCGGCGATTGTCTGAACCACGCGTGTGATATTCATATAGTGGCGATAATTCATGTTGTCGGAAAAACTGTTGCCGCCCCAAGTGCCGCAACCCATGGACAGGGAAAACGGCAGGCCGTTGTCAAAATTGCCGCCAGTGGCAAAGCAATGCGCCTGATTGACGATCACCCGGGATGCCGGCAGTATCATGCCCAGGTCCTTTGCGCGTTCGGTTCGGGTCGTATGCAGTCCGACGGAGTGACCTGCGCCCATATAGCCGTAAATGCTGCTGGCAATGCGCTTTGCATGAGCAAAGTCAGAGGCTTTATAGACGGTGAGCACTGGCGCCAGTTTCTCGCCGGAAAACGGATGTTCACGCCCGAAGCCGGCTTCTTCGACCATCAGAAAGCGAGGGGCGGCAGCCGTTTGCGTGTCACCGATTTGCGCCACTTGCATAATCTGCGCGGCATCCTTGCCGGAGAAGACAGCGCTTAACTTGCCGTCATGCCACATGAGATCCTGCAGGCGTTGCTTGTCATGGTCATCGAGCATGACGCCGCCTTCAGCGGCCAGTGCAGCCAGCATGGCGTCATAAACCAATGCGTCGATAATGACGCTGTTTTCAGAAGAGCAGCTTGTGGCGTTGTCAAAGGTCTTGGACTGGCGAATCAGACTGGCTGCGGACTGCAGGTCGGCCGATTCATCCACGATCACAGTGACATTGCCTGCGCCAACGCCGAAAGCCGGTGTGCCGCTGGTATGGGCCATCCGTACATTGGCCTGCGATCCGGTTGCGACAACCAGATCGGCGTGCTGCATCAGGGCGGCAGTTGCGGCCTTGCTGATGGGCTCAGGCAGCATTTGCACAAGGTCTCGGGGTGCACCGATGCGGTCAAATTCGGCGTGAATGAACTGCAGTAGCAGCTTGCTGGTGCCGGCCCCTTTGGGCGACGGGGCCACGATAATGGCGTTGCCGCATTTGATGGCATTCATGATTTTGTTGGCCGGCGTCGCGCCGGGGTTGGTCGAGGGCGTGATGGCTGCGACAACGCCGGCGGCACGGGCAATTTCCGTAATGCCGCTATCGGCGTCGTGGCGAATGATTCCTGTAGATTTGACACCATCCAGATCGCGCAGCAGGCCCAATGTTTTGCGATGATTCTTGCGAATTTTGTCGGGCACATTGCCCAGGCCGGTGTCGGCAACCGCTTGCTCTGCCAGCTGGCGGTTCCGTTCGGGCTCCATGATCGCCCAGCCCACTGCCAGCACGGCCTCGTCAATGCGTGGCTGGTCGAATGTGGAAAACAGGCATTGGGCAGTACGGGCCCGCTGCACCAGTTGTAAGACCGTTTGCGTGACATATTCCGGACTGCTTCTGTTGATGGTATCCATTGTTGCTCCCTGGGCTAATGAAATCGAATTTGTAATATTTCTGAAAATATAGGGTATGCTCAACGGTCAAAAGTCCCGATAATCGACATTTCGCATTTGTCGCAGAGCACAAGAAATGCTTTTTGTTGATTTTCGGGACAAAGAATCTATAGTGAAGAGGAAAAAGAAGAGGCCCCAGAGCCCGTAACAGAGGAGGAAGCAAGGATATGAGCGCAACGGAAAACGCGGCCGCCATCAGGTCGTTTCGTGTGCTGGAAATTCTGGCCGTGGCTGGCCGACCCATGCAATTGAGCGAAATCGTCGAGCAGATCAATCTGCCAAAACAGACGGTGCATCGTATCGTCAAGCTGCTGGAGGCAGCCTGGCTGATCGTGCAGGTGTCGGACAGTAAAAAATATGAATGCTCGGCGCGGATACGCAACTTTTCGGTGAAGGTGCTCATGAGCTCGGGCAGCCTGGCCGTTGCCCGGCATGCTTTACTGAGCGAGCTGGTCGAGCGGGTGCAGTTAAATTGCAATCTGACGGCGATCAGTGGTCACGAAATTATTTATCTGGATCGGGCACAACATCCTGCGGCCATCAAGCTGGGCCTTAAACCCGGCTCGCACGTACCGATGCATTGCTCGGCCAGCGGAAAATTGTTATTGAGCTTGTTGCCCAAGCAGCGTCGCGACCGACTGCTACACACTTTACCGTTGCGTGCACGAACCTCGCAAAGCATTACGCAGCCCGATCAACTGGAGGCTGAACTTGCGCGAACCAGAAAGCGACGCTACGGTATCAGCCGCCACGAGCATGTGGAAGGCATGAACGCAATCGCGGTTCCGGTTTCGCTGGGCAAGAACCGGATCTGCGCTGCAGTCGCCGTGCAGGCATTTGAAGAGGAAAAGAGCTTTGATCAGCTGATGGAACTGATGTCGCAACTACATCGCACAGCAGAGGAAATTGCGCAGACGTTCTTGTAGACGCCGACCGGACGCGATCCAGTCCGGGAACGGCGCTTGGATTCATTATTCCTTGAGCACCAGAGAAACGTCCGGATATCGTAAGCACATGAATTGAACAAAGGCCCGGACATTCGGCGCGGTAAGCCGCCGCGAGGTGTGCCATACCCACAACGCAACCTCTAGCCCGGACACGGTGCCCCATTGAACTAATTGGCCGCTGGCAAGCTGGTTCCAGACGATTGATTGTGGAAGCAGGACACCACCACCGCCGGCAATAGCGGCGTCACGGATCATCAGGAACGAGGATAACCTTAGCGTTGGGATGGGTTCCAAAGCCAGACGACCATCATCCAGATTCCATGTCTTCGCTTGCGAGCCAGCGAAGACGATGCCGGGAACGGATGAATCTGTTGTAGCATCGGTTCTCTGAAAGGGGCTTGTATATTTTTGATGAGCCCGAGTCGGCGCTCTCGCCACAGCGGCAACTTGCGGCCCTGGCTCGCATGCATGAATTGGTGCAGGGAGGTTCGCAGTTTCTGATCGCTACACACTCGCCGATTCTGATGGCCTATCCTGATGCAGATATCTACCAGTTTGATAAATCCGGCATCAGCACGATCGCGTACGAAGATACGGACCACTTCAATATCACACGAAATTTTCTGGCAAATCCCCGACGCATGCTTGATATTCTGATGAGTGAGTAAAGCAGACGGGCGCACGCCCCAAGATCAAGACACATCAACCGGCATAGCCAGGCTCACCCATCAGCAAGAGTCTGAATAAATTCCTGCGTATATTTGGGCAGCGCGGAAAGCGATCGCATGACGATTAGTTGATTGCGCTTGGCCCAGGGCTCGCTCAAATGCACAATGTCGACCAGTTTTCTTTTGGCAGATCGCCTGGCAACCGACAGTGGCACCAGGGAAATGCCCACGCCTTCCTGCACGCAGTGCAACGCAGCCTCGAAATCAGGCAGGTGTACGCGCACATTCATATTTCTGTTGAGCTTATGGGAAATTTGCTGCAAGTAAAGAAAGTTGCTGCTGCGTTTGCCTACCGATACCAGTTCATGCTCCAAAGCCATATCCACCGTGACGCGATCAGCGGTGGTGAGCGGATGGCCGCGAGGCGTTACAAAAACGAGCTCGTCATGACCATATTCGATGGCCTCCAATCCTCGCAAATGGACAACGCTGGCAACCAATCCGATGTCGGCAAGGCCATCGTGCACCGCCCTGACGCTTTCTTCGCTTAGGTGCTCTTCCAGTTCAATATTGATGGTTGGGTGGCTGGCCAGAAAACGACTGAGCGGTACCGGTAACGGACTCAAGGTGCTGCTATTGGCAAAAACCTTGATATGTCCGGTAACGCCGGCGTTATAGCGGGTCATCTCGGTCCGCAATTGATCTGCGCTTGAAAGCATGGCCTCGCCGTAGCGATATACCGATTCCCCGGCTGAGGTCAGGACCATGCCCCTGGCTGTCCGTTCAAATAGCGATACACCCAATGCATTTTCGAGGTTTTTTAATCGGTAACTGGCCGATGGAGCGGTCATATGCATATTCATCGCCCCGATGCTAAGGTTCTTTGCATCGGAAATGGCCATAAAAACACGAATATCGGTAAGTTCATATCGCATGGTTGGACTGGGCTGTCTGGAATAAAACGATAGTTTATTAGATTTTCTCTAACACTATGGAAACAATTTCAAATGGACGCGCTTCAGGAGGGATAGATATAGTTGAACGACTATAAATGAACAGAGGCGACAAATGAAATCACTTACCAAACGAACTATTGCAGCCCTTTCGCTGGGCCTTGTATCTATCGCTGCCCACGCTGCCTATCCTGAAAAACCAGTCCGGCTGGTGGTGCCTTATGCAGCCGGTGGTCCGACCGATACATTTGCACGGGCACTGGCTGATGTTTGAGGAAAAAAACTGGGCACAACGATGATTGTTGAAAATAAGGCAGGCGCGGGCACCATTGTCGGCACTGAGTTTGTCTCCAAGGCGGCTCCCGATGGTTATACCGTGTTGATGTCCACGGTTGCGCATGCGGTCAATCCCACGCTCCACAGCAAGCTGTCCTATTCGGACGATGATTTTGCGCCTGTCGGACTGGCGGCACGCGCTCCGCTGGCGCTTGTCGTAAACAATGATCTTCCGGTTAAAAACCTGGCTGAGTTTCTTGAATACTTGAAACAGAATTCGAATAAGACCGATTACAGTTCCGCCGGTATCGCCAGTGCACCTCACCTGGGCGGTGCACTGCTGAACTATGTGGGGAAATTTAATGCCAGACATATACCTTATAAGGGTAGCGCACCCGCGATGGCAGACTTGATCGGTGGTCATGTTCAGTTCATGGTCGATAGCGCCCCAACGGCGCTGGCACAGGCGCGGGCAAAAACAGTCCGTCTGATCGGCACGAGCATGAGTGAGCGACTACCCCAGACGCCGGATATTCCGGCCATTGCCGAAGCATTGCCAGGCTACGAAGCGTATACATGGAACGCAATGCAGGTGCCTGTCAAAACAGATAAGGACGTGATTGAAGCCTTGCGTTCCAGTCTGCAAGCGGCACTGAACGACGAGGGCTTAATGCAAAAAGCTGATCAGATGGGCTTGTTGCTTGAAAGTAAGCCCGATCCACAAGCCCTAAACAATTTCATTACTGCCGAACAGAAAAAATGGAGCGGCGTCGTCAAAGCTTCAGACACGACAACCAATTGAGCCGGACACGGCAACGTAAATACTGGAAAAAATATGATTTCGCATTCACTGTGTGCACAAAAATACTTCGAAGATTTTGAAATCGGAGAAAGGTTCAATATACCTTCAAGGACCATGACCGATGCGTTGTTTGCGGCCTTCCAACTGGCCAGCGGCGATAATCATCCGGTGCACTATGACGTGGAGTACTGTCGGGCTCACGGCATGCCGCATATGCTGGCGCATGGGTTCCAGGTGCTCATTCAGACAGCGGCCGGTGCCGGTCTATTTCCACACTGTGTGGAAGAGTCCCTGAAAGCCTTTATCGAACAAAGCAGCAAATTTCTTAATCCGGTTTTTGTAGGCGATACGCTCTATTGCTCTTTGGTGGTCTCTGAACTGATTCCCGGGCGTACAACCGGTGTGCTGGTGATGCAATCGACCATTATCAATCAGAATGAAATTGTCGTACTGGAAGGCACACAAAAATATCTGCTTCGTAAAAGACAAGTGTAATTGATCCGCATACATTCGCGCCTGGTGCAGTGCTTCGGGCAGCGTATAGATAAAGCATAAGCAATCACGATATTGGAAAAACAGATGCGTCCGCTTCAAGGAATACAAATATTAGACCTTAGCAAAGTTCTTGCCGGCCCGTTATGCGGACAGTACCTTGGCGATCTTGGCGCCGATGTCATTAAAGTCGAGCCGCCCGGCTCCGGCGATGAAACGCGCGGTTGGTTACCCCAAAAAGACGGGGAATCGGCTTCGTTTATGGCGGTCAACCATAACAAGCGGGGCCTTGCTCTGGATTTGAAGTCTCCGGAAGGCAAACAAATCGTTCGCGAATTGGTGACGCGCGCTGACGTGGTCATACAGGGGTTTGGCGCCGGTACGGCGCAGCGACTTGGCGTTGACTACCAGAGCTTGCGCGACATCAACTCCAACCTTATTTATTGCGAAATATCAGGATACGGGCGCGATGGCCCCTGGGACGACGAGCCTGGATACGATGTCATGTTGCAGGCGTTCAGTGGCATGATCAGCACTATTGGTCAGAAAGACGGCCCCCAGGCGCGCGTTAGCTTCTCTCCGGTGGATCTGGGAACAGGGTTGCACGCTGTCTCCGGTATTCTGGCAGCAGTACTGCACAAAAAAAATACGGGGCAGGGAGGCTATATAGAAGTGTCCTTGCTGGATACCGCCATGGGGTTTATGGGATATATGTCTCATAACTATTGGTTTTCAGGCGTTGCGCCGTCCAGAATGGGCACTGCGCATCCGTCACTATGTCCTTATCAGGCGTTTCGTACCAAAGATGGGGAATTGATGCTCGGTGTTGGCAACGATCGGCTTTGGCAGCGCTTTTGTCAGGAGGCGGGCTTGGCACATTATGCCGACGATCCTGATTTCAGTACGAATGCGCAGCGGGTGAATCGCTTTGAGCAAACCTGCGCGCTGGTCCAGGCAGTACTGGACCAAGATACGACGCAATCCTGGCTATCACGGCTGCGTCGCGCCGGTGTTCCTGTCGCGCCGTTGCATACGCTTGATCAGGCACTGTCGCACGAACAGGTCAAGGCAAGGAATATTGTGGTTCAAAGCAAGCATCCGACATTGGGAGACTTGCAACATATCGCCTATCCGGTCACCTTCAATAATGAACCTCGAGGCGTGAGCCGAACGCCGCCGTTGCTGGGGGAGCATAGCTCGGAGATCCTGGAAGAGATCGGCTATTCGACAGATGCAATAGTGCGCCTGATCGAAAAAGGCGTTGTCGGCTGTGTTTGAACCGTCAAGGCTGGCGTCATCTACGTCTGATCTTGCGGGATGCTTGCTCATTGGGTACCGGCCGTGCCTGCCTTCGCCCTCACCGCAGTGCGGCGCGCTCTTTGAGCGCCGGGCCGGATTGCCCAAAATGATCCCTGATCGCATTTGTGAAATTGCTGCGGTGATGAAATTTGCGTTCCAGAATGCCGATGCGACGGTAGATTCGGGTCGGTGACAGGTCTACGAACAACAGTTTTTCATCCTGTTCCCAATTGAGGTTGGCCAGTTTTGGGACAATGGAAACGCCATATCCCTGGCGCACCAGTTCGATAATGGCCTCGATCGAGTTCATTTCCATTTGGATATCCACACTGACGGCCAGCTTTTTGAGCGTCTGCCTGATCAGAATGCCGGTCCAGGTCATCTGGTCAAAATGAATGAATGGCGCATGGTTCAGAATGTCTATTGACGGATCACTGCTCTGATCCGCCAAAGTAAAAAACGGCTTGCGGGGAATGATCAGAATCATGGGTTCTGCGTAAAGCGGCGTCCAGATCAGCTCCTTGTATGCATATTCCGGCGGCTCGGTGGCAATGGCTGCATCCAGCTGACCGCTGGTGATCTTGTGGGCGAAATCGCCGGACTGCCCCGCGAACACTTTGACATCCAGCTCTGGATTGTTCTTGCGGATTGACCACAGCGCATCCGAGAAAGACCCCATCAGGCTGGAGATCAGCGCGCCGATGTGCACCGTGCCGGTAAGCTGGCCATGTCGGCCATCCCCGCTTTTGATGATTTCTTCATATTTAACCAACAGTTCCTGAACGTCCTTAAGCAGTGCTTCGCCATAGTGGTTCAGCACAAGCTGATGCCCGTTCTTATGGAACAGTGGCGCTTCCAGCGTGTTTTCCATCATTTTGATCTGCTGGCCGACGGCGGCAGAGGTCAGGCCAATTTTCCTGCCGGCGCCGGTATAGGAACCGCATTCAGCGACCGCGACAAACACGTTGAAGGTTCTTAAAGTAATCATAAATTTAAAATTTAATTTTAAATAATTAAAAAATTAATGGTTTTACTTTAAATTAAATTTAAACAATAATCAATGAAATAATAAAACTGCATGTCGTGTTCATGACAGTAGATACAAAAAAACGACTTTATTCTGCCAACCCTGGCTTCGAGCATGAAGCCAGCCAATAAGGAAGAGACAAAAATGAAGACCATACTGAATCGTGCAGTAGGCAGTTTTTTCGGAAGCGTTGCCGGTGTCGCCATCGCCTGTAGCCTGGCCGCTCCGGCATTTGCCAGCGAATGGCCACAACAGCCGGTACGCCTGGTCGTGCCGTTTGCGGCGGGTGGCGCCACCGATATTATTTCCCGCGTACTGGCCCAGGAGCTGGGCGATACCTGGAAGCAGACCGTCGTGGTAGAGAACAAGGTAGGCGCAGGCGGTGCGGTGGGCGCCTCGCAAGTGGCGCGCGCCAAGCCCGATGGCCACACCATGCTGATGATCTCGGGCAGCATGTTCACCGTCAACCCTTATTTGTACAAAAAACTGCCCTACAGTGTCGCGGATTTTCAGCCGGTCAGCATCGTTACCACCGGGCCGCTGCTTCTGGCGGTCAATAAGAACGTGCCGGCCAGCAACCTGAAGACATTTTTGGACTATGCCAAAAAGAATGGGGCCGCAACCAATTTCGGCTCGGCGGGGGTGGGCAGCCAGGGCCATATGGCGTCCGAAGCCATCATGAACGCCACGGACGCGACCATGACCCACATTCCTTATGGAGGCGAATCTGCAGCGCTGACCGATCTGGTGGCCGGGCAGATCCAGGTGATTACCGCCAATCTTTCTGCGACGCTGCCATTCGTGCGCTCGGGCGACATCAAGGCCCTGGCCGTTACCGGTGATAAGCGCTCCAAGAGCCTGCCCGATGTGCCAAGCATGCAGGAGCAACTGGGCACAGACTTTGATGTGGTGGGGTGGTTCGGCATTGTCGTGCCCAAAAATACACCGGAAAAGGTTGTGGCACGGATTGAAGAGGGCATCAAAACGGCGATCGCCTCCAGCCGCATGATGCAAAAGTTTGCGGAGCTGGGCCTGGAGCAGGCTGAAATAGGCGCGGCGTACATGAATGGCAGGGTCAAAAAGGAGTCAGTCTTCTGGAAGAAGATTATTGCAGAGCAGAAAATCGAATCGAAATAATGATTTAGAAAAACCAATATTTATTTGTATCTGAGTGGGATGTTATGGAAAAGATGCTGGCGGTAAAAATCTGGCGCGGCGAAGAGAGCGGAGAGTATGTCACTTATCATATTCCGTCCAGGGAGAACCAGACTGTACTGGACGTGGTGACAGAGATTCAGCGGCAGGTGGACCCTACGCTGGCTTACCGCTTCTCCTGTCGGGTTGGCGTCTGTGGCAGCTGTGCGATGACCGTCAATGGCAAGCCAAGATGGACGTGCAGAAGCCATGTGAAAAATGTCGTGAAAAATAACACGATTGTGCTTGAACCGCTGCGCAATATGCCGCGTATCAAGGATCTGGTCGTCGATATGACGGAATTCTTTGATAAATGGAAAAAGGCCGGCGGCGAGTTCATCGGCACCCGGACACGCCACCAAAGGCCTGCGCTTGTGGATCCTGCCAGCAAGGCCAGAAAACAGGCTGACGCCGCCATCGAGTGCATCAACTGTGCGGTCTGTTATGCCGCCTGTGATGTGGTTGAGTGGGATAAGGACTATGTTGGCCCTGCCGCGCTCAATCGCGCCTGGAGCCTGGTCAATGACGAGCGTCATGCGGACCCCAAAGGGGTGCTTGAAAAGTCGATGGCCGATGGCGGCTGCAATTCCTGTCATACCCAGGGCAGCTGCATGAAGCATTGCCCCGTTGGCTTAAGCCCCACAGGCAGTATCGCCGGCTTGAAAAAGCGCTCGCTGTTCGAGTTTCTTGGCGGGAAATAGCCATGGAAATGAAACTTTTTCTATTGCAGCGACTGACGGCCATGATCATGGTGCCGTTTATTTTTGTGCATATCGGCGTGATCATCTATGCGGTGCGTGGCGGCCTGAGTGCCGAGGAAATTCTGGGACGTACCCAGGGCAACGGGTGGTGGATTGCCTTTTACACTTTGTTCGTGATCAGCGCCTCTATCCATGCACCCATTGGTATTCGCAAAGTGCTCAAGGAGTGGGCCGGCTTGTCGTATTCCGTGCTCAATCTGCTGGCATTGGCGCTGGGCCTGCTGTTTCTTGTGCTCGGCTTGCGGGCCGTGGTCGCGGTAGGAGGGCTGGCATGGTAAGGAGCGTTCATAAACACAAAGCCTATTTTGCCTTTTTGGGGCACAGGATTTCCGGTCTGCTGCTGGGCATCTTTCTTCCCATTCATTTTTATGTACTGGGGCTGGCGCTGGAGCAGACCGATAAATTTGACCGGTTTCTGAAGTTTTCCGAATTGCCGGGCGTTAAGGTTGCCGAATGGGGTCTGGTGCTGTTGCTGGCCATTCATCTGAGTTTCGGACTGCGGATATTGGTTATTGAGTTTGTGCAGTGGCCAACGCCAGGGTCAATACGGTTGAACTGGATCAGTTGGGGTGTGGTGTTCAGCGTCGTCATTGGCGCAGTGTTTCTTGCAGGGGTATTCGGGTCATGAACGTGGAAAATTTGAAAACGGATATTCTTATCCTTGGCAGTGGCGGCGCGGGTCTGTTTGCTGCGCTGCATGCAAAGCAGGCCAATCCGAATCTGGATGTCACGATCGCGGTCAAGGGTCTGATCGGAAAAAGCGGCTGTACGCGGATGGTGCAGGGGGGCTATAACGTTGCCCTGGCCGAAGGCGACTCGGTGGAGCGCCATTTCATGGACACCATCGAAGGCGGCAAATGGTTGCCTCGCCAGGATCTGGCCTGGCGCCTGGTAACCGGCGCAGTGGAGCGGGTACAGGAGCTGGAAAATGAAATCGGCTGCTTTTTTGATCGCAACCCAGATGGCACGCTGCATCAGAAAGCATTTGCCGGACAGACGTTTGACCGGACGGTGCATAAGTCAGACCTGACCGGCATTGAAATTATCAATCGCCTGATGGAAAAGGTCAGGGCGCTGGATGTCAATCGTCTTGAAGAGCATCGGGCGATCGAGTTGATCCCCGCTGCTGACGGCTCCGGTATTTCAGGTGTGTTGTTTATTGATATGCGCAGCGGCGGATACCGCTTTGTGCAGGCCAAGGCTGTGCTGCTGAGCACGGGCGCGGGGCCGACCATGTATCTGTATCACACGCCGTCAGGCGAGAAAACCTGTGACGGCCTGGCCATGGCGCTGCGCTATGGCCTGAAATTGCGCGATATGGAAATGGTGCAGTTTCATCCGACAGGCCTGCTGGGCGGGCCCGATACGCGCATGACCGGTACGGTGCTTGAGGAAGGCCTGCGCGGCGCCGGTGGTTATTTGATCAATGGCGCAGGAGAACGCTTCATGAGCAATTATCACGAACGGGGCGAACGCGCCACGCGTGATGTGGTCAGTCGCGGGATTTATGCAGAAATGCGCGCCGGGCGAACCAGCCCCATGGGTGGCGTGTACATCCAGATGTCGCATCTGGGCGTGGAGCACGTACGCAAGTCGTTCCCGGGCATGGTGCAGCGTTGCGGCGATTGCGGCTTCGATCTGGCCGGCGGGCAGGTTGAGGTGGTGCCTACGGCGCATTATTTGATGGGCGGCGTGGAGTTTGAAGTGGACTGCTCAACCGCCTCTCCCGGCCTATTTGCCGCTGGAGAAGATTGTGGTGGCGTGCATGGCGCCAACCGCCTGGGCGGCAACGGTGTAGCCAATTCAACGGTGTTCGGCGGCATCGCCGGCGACTCGATGGCCGAATACGTCCGCAAGGAGGGAAGCTGGAGGCAGCCCGATCAATCTGTGATCGAAGCCGGTATCGCCCGTGCCGAATTTCCGTTTTCGAGAAAGGCCGAAATGACGCTGCCGCTGCGCGATGCCTTGTCAAAAACCATGTGGAACGATGTGGGTATTTTGCGAACGAAAGAAGGCATAGAGAAGGGCATTGCCAGCATCGCCAGCCATCATGACGCATTGCGTTCGATTGGCGTGGCCGACGGGCAGCGCAGGTTCAATCTGAGCTGGCATGACTGGCTTAACCTGGAGAGCCTGACGACAATTTCAAAAGTGATTGCAACGGCGGCGCTGGCCAGGAGCGATAGCAGGGGCGCGCATTTCAGGGAAGATTATCCGGAAACCGGCGATCTGGACACCACGGCCTACACCAGTGTCAGCGGCCGTGATGACAACCTTGAACTGCAGATGGTTCCGGTCAAGTTCGATATCGTCTCCCCAGGCAATACCTTGATTCGCGAAGAGGCAGAAAAATGTGCGTGAACGCAAACGGATATCAGGAGACAGATAATGGCAATTGACATAAATACGATCGAGCAGGCAGCGCTGGAAATCATGAAGCGCGCGGCCATCGATATTCCCGAAGATTACAGCGAAGGGATCAAGGCGATGCAGCAAACGGAGACGGGCAAGCTGCCCCGCTTCGTGCTGCACGCTATGGTGGACAATTGGGATGCGGCCACCAAGGACCGTCGCCCCATGTGCGCCGATACCGGGGTGCCGCGCTATTACGTGAAAATGGGCAACAACGCCAGTGTGCAATCGGGGTTCATCGGCATCGAGCGGGCATTGCGCAAGGCAACCGCAGACGCCACGGTGGCGATTCCCTTGAGGCCAAACAGGGTGCATCCGTTGTGGCGCACCGAACACAACAACAACGTCGGGATCAATGCGCCGGAGATCGAGTGGTCATTCGAGCCCGACGCAGACTGGGTGGATATCACCACAGTACATAAAGGCGGGCTGTTCGGTACCGACTATCGCATGCTGTTTCCGGGTGACGGGATTGACGGCATCAAGCGCTTTGTCCTGGACGGGCTGATTGCATTCGGCAAACGCGGGCTGGCCTGCCAACCGGCGATCGTTGGCATCGGTATTGGCGGCTCCAAGGATACCTGTATGCAATTGGGCAAACAGGCGGCGTGTCTAAGAACCGTGGGCAACCGTAATCCCGATCCGAAAATTGCAGAGCTGGAAATGGAGCTGAAAAAACTTGGCAACTCGATCGGCATGGGTGCGATGGGCTTTGTGGGGTCGTCCATGGTGGTCGATTGTCATATCGAAGTGGGCTACACCCATACGGGCGGCATGCCTGTCAGTATTCACACCTTCTGCCTGTCTTCGCGACGGGCGACCGCCAGGATTCATGCAGACGGGCGTGTTGAATATCGTACCAATCCGGAATGGTTTACGCCTTATATGAGAAGGGAGACAGTCGAATGGAACCGATAAGCAACCAGGATACAGAGAACAACAAAGATGAAGATCTGAAGGTGTTCAGAATCAATCTTCCGGCCACACCCGAAGATATCGCCAGCCTGGAAATCGGCTCGGTGGTCTACATGAGCGGCGTGGTCTACACAGCCAGGGAAGGCGTTTATCAGAAAGTCCTGGGTGACGGCCAGGCGCTACCCGTAGACTTGAAAACGCTTACCAACGTTAATTTCCACTGTTCGCCGGCGGCCGCCGTTACGCCAGATGGCCAGTACAACGTGGGCGCTGTCACGGCAACCGCCAGTTTTCGGTTCTCCAAGTGGATGGCCAACTGGCTTGAGCTGACAGGGACGAAAATTGTCATCGGCAAGGGCGGCATGCCACACGACGATTACGCCAATATCATGGTGCCGCATGGGGCTGTCTATCTGACCACCGTCGGCTACGGTACCGGCGCGCTTCTGGGCCGCGGCATCAAGCAGGTTCGCGATGTGTTCTGGCTGGATGAATTGGGAATCGCGCAGGCCATGTGGCTGTTTGAAGTGGAGGATTTCGGCCCCTTTATCGTGGAAAGCGATATCAACGGCAATTCGCTGTTTCATCAGCACGGCGAGCAGGTCAACGCCCGCATCGATGCGCTTTACGCCGGTTTGAAGCCGCCTGCGCTGCACCGGTTTGGCGAGACCAATGATCGTAAAGACGAAGTAATGTAGGAGAGGTAACGATGAGTATTATTGATTTTCGGCTAAGGCCACCGGCTGGGCAGTTTTTGTCTACGCTCATGTATGCAAAGGGCGAGCGCCGGGACGGCTTTACCCGAACGGTTGGCTTTGAGCCGTCTCCGGCGGCGCAGCAGCAGTCCATGCAGATGACCCTTGAGGAAATGGATGAAGCGGGGGTGACCCATGGCGTTGTCGTAGGCCGGCTTGCCGGCATGCTGGGCAGCATCTCCAACGACGATGTCCTGGCCTTGATGCAAGCGCATGGCAACCGATTTATTGGCGCCGCCTCCATCGACCCGACCAACAGGATCGAAGCATGCCGCAGCATTGACCAATCCATGGCTGCGGGTTTTCGCCTGATCAATATCGAACCTGGCGCCTATCCGATACTCATGTATGCCGATGATCGACGCCTTTACCCCATTTATGCCCATTGCGAAGATCGCCAAATTCCCATCATCCTGATGGTGGGCGGCACGGCAGGCCCCGACCTGAGTTACTCCGACCCGATTCCGACAGACCGTATGCTGGCCGACTTTCCCAATCTGAAAGTCGTGCTCGCCCACGGCGGCTGGCCGTGGGTGACGCAGATATTGCATATCGCCTTTCGGCGCACCAATGTGTACCTGTCGCCCGATATGTATTTCTCCCGGATGGCCGGCTGGGAAGAGTATGTGAAGGCAGCCGACGGGTTCCTGGCAGACCGGATGCTCTACGCCAGTTCCTTTCCGTTTTGTCCGATCAAAGGGTATAAGGACTGGTTCGAAACCCTGCCGATACGGCAAGAGAATCGCAGGAAAATTATGGGGGAAAATGCAAGCAGGCTGCTGGGCTTGAGTAGATGAGGATGATTGCCCCCTAAACGCGTTGCTCTAACATCTGCTCATCATAGGAAAAATCATAGATATTCAAGACCTTGATACTTGCGATGGCTGGATGCAGCGGATTTAGCACAATATTACGTTCCAAGGGAAGCACTACCGAGGGGACAATAAGTCCTAACTGGCTTGCCGATTTCAGCCACTTTGTTCCAAACGACATACTGGCTCTGTCGGCAGGCAAAGAGGCCCACCCGACGGGTAATGCTTGTGGTTCGACCTCCAGATATAAGCTCGCGTCGTCCGGCAGTTCAAAGCAGGTGATTTTCAACGGAAATGTTGGACGGGCGCTGGCATGCACGAACGTTTCAAGCGCACAGATGGCCGGCGACAGGCCCATGTAAACGGCTGGTACGTCCATGTCGTTCCATCGACCGCCTTCGATCGCCGCGCCGCGGCCGGACAAATCGGTTGCCCGTTTTGCTTTTGCGACACGCCAAGCCTGCATTAAACGACTCCACCCCATTCGAGCGCGTTCAGGACGCGGCGAACCTGTTTTGCCCCTATCTCTGTTTCGCATTGCATCACGGGGCTGTTGCCGCCCAAAGCGTCGTTAGGCGCCGCCAGCCAGCGCGCTGCTTTTTGTTTGTCTTCAAAAACGTCTTCGGCCAGTATCGCGATCGAAGCTAACCGGTCCAGTCGCTCCGAGGCGACTGAGTCCAGAGGTTTCTCATCCTTTTTGCGGCGCTCATATGTTGACAATGACAGATTGAGCAAGCGCCCGATGCTTGTGGATGACATGCCGAAGGTCAATTTAGCCGCAGTGGCCCAAGATACACTCAAACCGGTCATGATGGACTGGATGCGTTGTCCTTCGCTCATCCGGGCATGGTCATGTGCCAGACGCCAGAAGGACGGTGGGGCAGGGGTTTGTTGGTTATCCCTGAGCGTACGCTGAGTTTTCATGGTAATTTATTCAATTGAAAATATTGAAAGTGTCAAATGAATTATACGCCCGTGGATGATTTTTGTCAGTTCCTCTGGCATCTGTCTGTACCGGTTAGCCCACCTAAATTTTCTGACCTTATTTCAAGCGCGATTCCTGACCATCGACTCCAACACGCCATCGCGCCTGATCAATCCATGGAACAACCCGGCGGCCAGGTGCAGTAATACCGTTGCAAACAATAAATAGGCCAGATAGCGATGGGCTGCGCGCAATACTGCAAACACGTCTGCGTTTTCCGGTGCAATGGCCGGCATAGTCCAGGTGCCGATGAGGGTGACAGGCGTGCCGCTGGCCGAGACCATCGCCCAGCCGATGAGCGGCATGGCAAACATAAGCAGGTACAGCAGCCAATGCGAGGCAAACGCGGCTCGTTTCTGCCACGCGGGCAATTGAGCCGGCAATGGCGGAGTACCCTTGATCAGGCGCACAATAAGTCGTAAGCACACGAGCAACAGAAGCACGGCGCCCAATGGCTTATGAATGGCTAACAACCAGTTGTGTCGCTCGGAAACTGAGGCGACCATACCCACCCCGATAAACAGCATCGCCAGAATCCCAGCTGCCATCAACCAATGCAGCGCTCTGGCGGCCAGACTGAAACTCGTGCCCTGGGTTTTATCAACAGAATGGTTCATTTTGAGTGCTCCGATGGGGCGGCAGAAGAGGATGGAGAGGGGCGGCTCAGGCCTTCACGGGTTCGCCGCTCGACCGAGGCGGCATAAACGGCGGATCGCGCGGGCAGCAAGGGATCGTCCGAGATTGCCATTCCTTGGGGCAGGACGGTCGGATCGAAGTTAATGTCGCGGCAAGGTCCTTGGTCCTGGGCCTGGCTTTTTTCAATCACGATCATGCCTGCATCCACCTGCCGGCGTGAATCGGGCCACGGTTTCGTGGCATCGTTGCTCGGATCGCCGGGATCGGCAACCGTCACGATCAATCGCCAGCGCAACGGTCCCTCTGACAATCGCTGACTCAGATCCTTATCCAGATAGTTCTGATCATGTTCCGGCGCAGCATCGACCGCGGCAGGTTTGCCCAGCGGTACGACGCGCCAGCGCACGTTCTGCCGGGCGCCTTCGCTATTGATAAACACAAATGCATTGAGGCTGTAGTATGCTTCAGTGGCAAAACTGGCCGATGGGCGCGCTGTCTTGACCCATTTGCGGAAATTGGCGGTTTCAGGATGAGAGGCAAAAAAGGCCTTGATCCTGGCCGGGTCCGGTTTGCCGGTTTTTGGATCGGGCGCAGTCGCTAGCTGTTGTTCATAGAAGCTTTGCGGTGTCGCAACCGGGAAAACCGGCATACTATTCATGGCGGTGCGCCACTGCTGGCCATCGGGCATGGTCAAACGCAGTGCGAAGCTGCGGATAGGCACACTGGAGTCGGGTGCATAGGGGTTGGGTCCCGGCAGTGCCAGGCGGCCAACCAATGGGGTGGTGGAGCCAGGCGAGAACATCGGTGCGCTTGACAGCGCCTGTGCCTGGCCACTGCTCTCAAAGTGACCCGTCACGCAAATCCCTTTGGCGTGATTGCGACGAAAACCTGGATGGCTCTTGCCGCCGGGTTCGAAGGTATTGGCAATGCGATCGACGGTCAGACGTTGTGGGGCGAGCCAGCCTCCTGTAAAGCCAAAGGCGGCGCCAAGGCCCAGGACGGCAACGCCGATCACGGCGAATCGTATCAGTTTTTGCCCTGCAGTCATTCCGGGCGGGCGGGTATCTTTGTTTTCCAACATCGTACTTCCCTGGCCTTGCGGCCTGTTGCACATGTGGATATAGACGACTGCGTATTTTTTTTATTCCCAAATGGAATAATATCGAATCACAAGCGTCATACAGAAGCCTTGCATTGTGTGCAATCACCCGGGCAGCATATGAACAAGCACCGAATTTTCAACCAAGAGGACAGGCAATATGATCCCCGCGCAGAGGATTTACCGCTGATGGCGGACACTGAATGCAGATGTGATGCCTCGGATGACATGTCCGATGCGTCGCTGCGCGAGCTGTTGCCCCGGCTGTACCGCTTTGCGCTGTGGCTGAGCAAAGACCCGACCACAGCAGACGATCTGGTGCAGTCAAGCATAGAGCGTGCCCTCAAATACCAGCATACCCGCAGACCAGACGGGGATTTGCGCGCGTGGCTGTTTTCCATTTTGTATCGGCAGTTCATTGATACCACACGCCACGCCAAACGCTATGCACGATTATTGGAATGGTTTCGCAAAGCCGATGATGCGCCCTCGACCGAGCGCCATGTGCAGGCCCGTGCTTCGCTGCACGCATTCGAACAGTTGCCGGAAGCGCAGCGGACCCTGTTATGGCTGGTCAGCGTGGATGGGCTCAGCTACAAGGCTGTGGCCGATATGTTTGATGTGCCGCTGGGAACCATCATGTCCCGCCTGTCCAGGGCGCGCGGCGCGTTGCGCGATGCCTGTGACGGCGAGTCCGCAAGCCATCTGAGGATATTGAAATGAATGACGATCTACACATTGACGACATGATGCGGCACGCCTACGTGGATGGGCGATTGAACGCAGAACAGCAAAAAGCGATGAGCCAATATCTTGCGGCCCACCCGCAAGAGGCGCGTGAACTGGACTCCTGGCGCAAGGACGCAGCGCAATTGCAGGCGGCATGGCAAATTGCCGAGCCGCCGTTGAATCCTGCGCTGGACCCGGCGGCTATCCGCAGGCGCTTGAAAGAACGCACAAACACGCGCTGGCAACTGGCGGCCAGCGTCTTTGTCGCGCTTTGTATCGGGGGCCTGTCGGGATGGCAGTTGCGTTCCGTACCGGCTTCGCAATTGAATTTGGCAGCTCGCCCGTTGCCCATGCAGGATGCAATTGAGGCATACCGTGTCTTTGCGGACAACCCGGCTTTGCGCGCCGATGCGCTGGCTACAGAGACGGATTTGCAGCAATGGGTGGCTGCCCATTTTTCAAATGCACAACGCTTGCCCGACCTGACCGCCAAGGGCTTTCACCCTGTTTTCGCTCGCATGTTAGTGACCGAGGAGGGCCCTGCCGCCGTCGTGATATACAAGAATGACACCGGACAGCAGACCGGGTTTTATATCCGACCGCCTGGCCCCGGCAACAAGCTGCTTGCAGAGGGGCAAAGGCAAGAAGGGCCGCTGCTCACCCGCTACTGGTCAGACCGTGGCTACAATTATGCGCTGGTCGGCAGCAGTTCCATTGTCATGAACGGTACGGGCTGATAGCCGACCGCTTTGGGGCTCGCAAATATACCGTGCCTATGAGACTTCCTGTATTTCGTATTGCCTTTGAATCGAGCCGGTTTCAACGCCCCAGCTGGATTTTTTTGTTCGTTCCTGATGGGCTTCAAAGCTTTTTTGATCCGCAAACAATTCCTCAACCGTCCACACCAATGGGTCAGCAGTTTCTTTCACTTCAAAAGCTACGCATCCGGGCTCATTTATTGTCAACAGGATGTGTTCAGGAAGAAAACGGCGGACTGATTCGGATTCTTCAAGGGTTTTACAGATTAGTTGTCCACTCAGTTTGATCACGCGTACTCCGATTTCGCACAAGGTCGAAGCCCGCCGTATCCGGCAGGCTGAGGGTAGCGATGATTTTATCTTGTTTTGCCGGTCAGCGGCCCGTGTAAGCGGGCTACAGCCATTGGTACGGTACAGGCGTCTCGGACCCTAAGGTTTTTATTGCTCAATCGTTGCTTACAGTCGGACTCCAGGCCATCCTGAAATGTACGCAACGAGTGAAGCTCGCCTGTAACGCCCAGCGCAGTCTTGCGTGTAATCAGAACTGCACTGTCGCCCCGTCTTCGGGGATCTGCACGCGATCCTGGATGCCCTTTTCCTGCGCATATGCCTTTAACTCTTTACGGGTCTGGGCCATATGGTTGATTGCATCCATATGCGTGGCGACAATCGTTGCCTGCGGGGCTACCCGAGAAGCGCGCAGCACGTCTTCCTTGCCCATGATAATGGAATCTTCAAAGTCGCTCATCATGGCATACCCGGCATTGATTACGATGACTTGCGGATCGTACTGAGCCAGCGCCTGGTCCACTTCGTCGCGCCAGATAGTGTCACCCACAAGATACAGTGTCTTGTGACCAGGCGCCTGGAAAACGACGCCCATGGCTGGGCCAAGCGCCTTGGCCACTTCTGGTACGGCATACATTTGATCTGTGCCATGTTGTCCGCCGGTCTTGCGCAGCGTTACGCCACCAAACTCGACCTTATCGGACAGGATGCGCACGTTGGTAAAGCCTTGTTTGCGAATCATTGTTGCATCGGCCTGATTCTGTGCAAAAAGCGGAATGTCTTTGGGCAGCAGTTTCTGGGCGGCCTCATCCCAGTGATCCAGATGGGTGTGGGTGATGATGACTGCATCGACGCCGGCAATGACATCCTTCTCGGACATCGGCAGTTCGACCAGCGGGTTGCGCAAGTTGCTGCGGTAGGTCCCTTCAAAACCCGGGTAGGTGCCTTTTTTGGCCAGCATCGGGTCAATTAGAAAAGTGGTGTCGGCGTACGTGATTTTTACCGTGGCGTTGCGAATCTGCTGCAACTGCACTTGTTCTGTGGTGGGGGCGGCAGTGGTTGCCTTGGTTTGGGCAAATGCAGCGCCCGTGGTCAGGCTCAGGGCCAGCGCCAGGGAACTGATGATCGTTTTCATAGACATGTAGCTACTCCGATGTATCGCTTGATTAAAGAAGAGCCTCTATTGTGTGGTCGGCAGGTATTTTGCAAAAGTGGCCTGAATGACAATAATAGATAAAAACAGGCCAAAGCATGGTTAATTTTATGGCCTGAAACAATATATAGGTTAAAATCAGGTCAATCCTCCATTCCTATCGGTTGTTTACTCATGTCCTGTATTCGCGTGGCCGTATTGGCCTTTGATGACGTCAGCCTTTTTCACCTCTCGGTTCCCGGCCTTGTCCTGGGCGCCAATAACGAGTCAGGTCCGGCTCGATACAAACTGCAGTACGTTGCTCTGACGCCTGGTCAGATACGCACTGATCAGGGGGTCATGATCGAGGTGCCGGATGGTCTGCAGGCTTTGCAGCAGGCCGATATCATTATTGTTCCCGCCTGGAGCGACCCGCAAGTGCCTGCGCCCCAGGAACTCACCACTGCACTGCGCCAAGCACACGCCAACGGCAAGCTGATCGTGGGTTTGTGTCTTGGAGCATTTGTGCTGGGCGATGCAGGCTTGCTCGATGGCAGAGAGGCGACCACGCATTGGGTGGCGCGCGACGTGTTTGCGCGGCGTTTTCCGCAGACTTTGTTTCGTCCTGACGTGCTTTATGTGGCCGATGACAACATTGTTACGTCTGCCGGCACCGTTGCCGCCATTGACTGCTGCCTGCATTTGCTGCGCGAGCATCAAGGGTACGAGGCGACAAACCATGTCGCCAGGCTGCTGGTGACGCCGCCCCATCGACCTGGCGGACAGGCGCAGTATATTGAGCGACCCGTCCCAAAACTTGCCGACAATAATCGTTTGCCTGGCGTGCTGGAATGGGCGCGCGAGCATCTGCAGGAGCCGTTGTCGCTGGATACGCTTGCCAGCGTGGCCAAGATGAGCCGGCGCACCTTCACCCGACGCTTCCGGGAAGCAACCGGCACAACCGTCAACCGGTGGCTTAATACCGAGCGGGTTGCCCGGGCACAGCATTTGCTGGAGACAACAGATTTGTCTATTGAACGCATCACAGCAGAAGCGGGCTTTGGGACAACCCTGGCCCTGCGCCAGCAATTTGCCGCCCAACTGGGCACCTCGCCATCGAACTATCGGCGCAATTTTTGCAAAACCGCGAGCGAGGCGGTGCTGGCGTAGTTGGATTTTAGCGATGCCAGGTGATATCCGGGGGAGTTTTGTTTCGCCGTAGCAGCATCATCGTACCAGCCAGTTCTCTATCTGCAGGTTGGGTACGCGCGAGAATTCCCGCTCATTGTCTGTTACCAGTATGGCTTTGATTGCCAAAGCCTGTGCCGCGATCCATGTATCGTTGGCCCCGATCGGAGTGCCCTGGCGCTCCAAATCCGCCCGCACCAGTCCGTATTGGCGACTGGTGGCAGCATCAATACCGACCAGTTGTAATTGCTGGGCCATACTTACAAGCCGCGCGCGGTTGCGCTCACGATATGCACTCTTTTCTGCACCAAATTCCAACTCCCCGAGCACGACTGTCGATAAGCGGATGCTGTCAAGCGGCAGGGTTTCCAGGCGCTGTTTTACGGCGGCTTGTCCTTTCAAGGCAGCGATCAGGATGTTAGTGTCCAAAAGATAAAGCGCGGCCACGGTTTAATCATCCAATGAGGTTACCGGTTCCGCCTGGGGATCCTCCGGAGGTGAAAGGTCAATATCGTCTTTATCCATCCAAAACTCACGAAAAGCGTCTGCCGCAACGACTGGGTGATCCGGAATCAGGCGTGCCACAACTTTGCCATGACGCGTGACGGCGATTTCCTCGCCAGCCTCAACCCGGGCGAGCAGGGCCGAAAAATGTGATTTGGCTTCAACAATAGTAACGGATTTCATAGTGCATCCATAAAAATGACCATATGGTCATAATATAGAAAATCCGTGAGAGCGTCAAACAGGTGCAATAGTTAAATTCCACGTGAGCGGTCAGAGGTGCGTCCAAATCCGGCTAAAATTATAAGTCCTTGATATCATAGGCCTTGATCATGTTTTTCATAATGAAAAAACCCTTATCGATACTGTTATTATTTCCAATTCGCCAATCATACGTGGACACTGTGTGCTTCACAATGTGAGAAATTGAATATGTGAACTGCAGAAAATGCAGGATACTCGCGGCGGATGACGGCGGTATATTAAGACGCTTTCGCCAGGATCCGACCCAATATCCCCTGCAAACACCCAGCGGCAAGATCGAGATTGTCTCAGACCGTATTGCGAGCTTTAACTATCCAGACTGTACCCGCCATCCGACATGGCTAACCAAGAAGGTAATACCTACTGGGCAATTTCCCCTTTGGTTGATTGCCAACCAACCGAGTACCCGGCTGCATAGCCAGCTGGATTATGGAAAATACAGCGCTTCGCAAAAAATTTGCGGACGTGAAGTGTGCTCCATCAATCATGTTGATGCCAAAGCGCGCGGCATCATGGATGGAGATCTTATACGTCTCTATAACGAACATGGCAGTTGTCACGCCGCAGCCCGACTGTCGGAAGACCTCATGCCCGGCGTCGTGCAGTTGCCCACAGGTGCCTGGTATGATCCCGTCGACCCGCGTGCCGAGCGCCCTGAATGCCGCCATGGTAACCCCAATGTGTTAACAACAGATTTACCCACATCTGCCCTGTCGCAGGGGTGCAGCGGACAATTGGCGAAGGTTGAAATTGAACGATTGGGTCCGCAGCCAGGTCAGGTGCAGGCGTTTGTCCCTCCGGCAATTATTGCCGATTCTTAAGAGTGATAAAGGTACGTCCGGCTTGCGACTCAACGCTTAGCGCGATAAGTTCGGGAACTTTAAGGCGGGCGCCGAAGCATCAGTTGCTTATCGTGTAGTTACAGCATGTTCATTTATTTTTTCTTCCACCTGCGCCAATCGGTCTTTCCCGAAGTAAATATCGTCTCCCACGAAAAAGGTCGGCGAACCAAAAGCACCGCGATCGCACGCCTGCTGTGTGTTGTCGATCAGGCGTTGTTTGATATCGCTTTGCTGCGACAGCTCCATGATTGCTGCGCCATCGATCCCTGCCTGCTCAAGTGCGCGCAGGATGGTATCGCTGTCGGACATATCCAGTTCCTGTTCCCACATGCAGGAAAAAACAGCGTCTACATAGGTGTCGAAAACACCGAGTTTTTCTGCGGCAATGGCCCCACGCATGATTTTTAGCGTATTGACCGGCCAATAGGGGTTTCTGCGATACTGGCTCAGCTTGTGTTTTTTGATGAAACGCTCAACCTCAAGTGCGTCATAGGCTCGCTTGTTGGCGATATGCGCGAAGGCATTGGCAGGGGACTGGTTATTTGTCAGTTTGAACAGTCCGCCAAGCAAGATCGGCACATAATGAAATGTCTTTCCTGTTCTCGCTTCAATATCGGGAATCACTTTATGGCAAAAGTAAGCGTTAGGACTTCCAAAATCGAACATAAAATCAATTGAAGGGGTTTGCATGGACAATGCCTTTATTCAGGAATAATCAATTTAGAAAGAATGTCGCGCGTGAAGGTGCGACCAATATTTACCAGGTTTCCATCCACGGACGCAATTGCGTTTCGTGTGTCCAGGCATTACGCGGCTGCTGGTGAATCTGCCAATACGTTTCGGCAATGCTTTCGGGGTCCACAATGCCTTCCTGGTCTTTTAATGCATAACGCTGCGGGAAGGTTTCGCGAATAAACTGGGTATCGATGGCGCCGTCGATAATCGGGTGCGCCACGTGAATGCCCTTGGGCCAGAGTTCTCGCGCCATGCTTTGCGCCAACGCCCGCAGGCCGTGCTTGGCGCTGGCAAAGGCGGCGTAATTGGCCCGTCCCCTTAGGCTTGCTGTTGCCCCCGTGAAAATAATGGTGCCGCGTTCGCGCGGCAACATGGCCTTGGTCACTTCGCGCCCCATCAGAAAGCCCGCAAAGCACGCCATTTCCCAGACTTTCGAATAGACTCGGGCAGTGGTATCGGTAATGCTGAATTGAACGTTTGCTCCGATATTGAACACCGCTACTTCGATGGGCGCGATCGTGCTTTCGATATGCTGGACCAACTCTATCATCTGATCTTCCTTGCGGGCGTCACTGCCAAAGCCATGCGCCTGGCCGCCGTCATCGACGATCTGTTTGACCAGCGGCTCCAGCTTGTCGGCATTACGGCGTGTCATGCAGGCGATATAGCCTTCACGCGCAAAACGCCGGGAGATGGCGCTTCCGGTTGCATCTCCGGCACCCACGACGAGGATTGCTTTTTTTTCGTTCATTGTATTGACTCCTATGGTATTTAGTTATTGATCAATGCCGCAGTTGCGCCAGTGCACCTATTTCGATCATCATCTATTTCCTGTGCGTCTGGGCTGGGCGCATGAAAGGTCGCACCCGCCACTGTATCCTTCGATCATCTTGATCGCGCCATGCATAGGTTACTCCCATGGCCATGGTATCTATGGTTTGCTTTAATCATAACCGCCGCTGCCTAATAATTCTTAATCGGCATGTTGATTTTAAGCAGGACAGTGCTTTTGCGGTGAAAGCATATGCGTCGTGCCGCGAAGCGGCACAAAAAAAGCGCCAAAATTGGTATGATTTTCGGCGCTTGGGTGCTGGCGCGGTGCACCAAACACCGTTGGCATTTTCTCTGTATCTGTTGCCTGTCTGTCACTGTGTCGACGTATACAAAATTTCTTTAATGAATTTTTCTACAGCGCGCGAGGCTGCTGTCAATGGATGCTGCCTGGATGTAGCGATCCAGGTGGTTTGCTGCACGCTTGGGCTGCACAAGTGACGAGCGGTTAACTGGTTGTTGCTGATGGCTTTGACGTAGGTGCCTGCAGGGGACAGGGTGAGAAGACCGGACGCTAGCATGGCTTCCTGAATCAGCGACGAGGTGCCGGCCTCCAAGGCAATATTGAGCGAGATTCCGTGATTGGCCGCAGCACCAAGGATGTGGTCTGTAAGACTATTGGGGCGAGCTGGCATGGCGATTGGAATTGCCTGCAGAACATTAAAGGGAATATCCTTCTGCCGAAACAAGGGGTGATCGGGCGTGCCTATGACTGATACCTGTCCACGCATGAGCGGGTCGGCATAAACCGGTCGGGCGCCGCCGTAGCGATTGAACACGCCAATATCAACACGCCCCGAGCTTAGCCATTCCTCGACCTGCCCGCTATAGGCTTCCAGCATTCGCAACCGGATGCCCGGATGCGTTGATTGCAGACGGCGTACCAGGCTGGATGCCAAATGGCGCGACACCAATGGAATGACACCAACCGTGACGTCTCCTGATAATTGAGCCCGGGTATCAGACACCAGAGCATCAAAAGCTTCCAGTTCGGCTATCAGGGATTGAACGCGCGGCATGATGCGTTGCCCAAAATCGGTCAACGCGACGCCACGACCGTGGCGATGAAAGAGTTTTTGGCCTAAACGGCTCTCCAGACCGGCCACCCGTCTGCTCAATTGGGATTGCGAGACGCCCATCGAAATGGCGGCACGCAAGAAACTACCATGGCTGGCTACCCGGATAGCGGCTTTCAAGCCTGCAACTGCGATGGAGGAGTCGACTGTATCGGCCATATCGGGCTGTTTTTCCTGTTTGTTTTGGGCTTCGGTCAGAATTGCATAAATCACATATCTGATATCCCGAAACTACGCATTCATCATATATGAAAGGCCCTAGAATCGTCTACAGATTACAACTTCCAGGGAACAAGCATTTTGACTTCTGACAACGCTCACGGCCCGCTAAATGGTCTACGTATTCTTGATTTGTCGACGGTTATAGCAGGGCCATATGCGTCGACGTTGCTGGCAGACTTGGGGGCAGAAGTCCTTAAGGTGGAATTGCCCGGCATAGGCGACGGCCTGCGCGCCTTGGCGCCGCACAAGAATGGCGTTCCCCTTTGGTGGAAAGTGACGAATCGCAACAAGCGCGGTATAACGCTTGATCTGCGCAAGGCGGGCGCGAAAACCGTGCTGGAACGACTTTTGCCAGAATTCGATGTGATCGTCGAAAACTTCAGGCCTGATACCCTGGACCGCTGGGGTATCACCAGGGACTGGATGCATGGTATTAACCGACGTCTCATCATCTTGCGTGTAACAGGCTTTGGGCAGACAGGTCCGTATCGTAACCGTCCTGGTTTCGCGCGCGTTTTCGAATCAATGAGCGGTTTTACCCGCATGTGCGGCGAAGAGGGGGGCAGTCCAATGCATCTGGGCTATCCCGTCTCGGACGCGGTGGGTGGTTTGTTTGGCGCGATCGGTATCCTGGCTGAACTCAGTCGGCTGCGCGCGCAACCGGATAGCAATGGGCAGGAAATCGATGTCTCCGTTACCGAAGCCATGTTACGGACCCTGGATTTTCTCGCCATCGAATATGACCAGTTGGGAGCAACGCGGGTCGGTTCGGGCAATTTGAGTCAGTACGCGGCGCCCGGCAATATTTATCGCACTCAGGATGGCAAATGGGCGTCCATTGCGGCATCCACCCAAAGCATTTACGAGCGGCTATGCCATGCCCTGGATCTGCAGGCTTTGTTGGAGGATCCCCGCTTCGTAGACAATCCCACGCGTGTCATTCATCGAGAGGTGCTGGATGGCATGCTTTCCGAGCGCATCGCTAGCCTGACACTTCAGCAGTTGCAGCAACGGCTGGATCGCGCACATGTCGGGTTTTCGCCAATTTACGATGCCTCGGATGTCATGGCTGACCCGCATTTTCAGGCACGCGAAGCCATCGTTACTGTAGTTGACGACGAGCTGGGGCCCGTGCGTATGCAGTGTGTTGTACCGCGCTTTTCCGAAACGCCAGGGAAGGTTCACAGCACGGGGCCTGGTATCGGCCAGGATAACGAGGCCGTGTATGCCTCGTTGGGTTTTAACGATCAGGAAATTGAAGAAATGCGCCATCAGGGCGTGATATAGACGGCAGCAGAACGAGGTCAGGTCTAACAACAACTGAAGGAGACTAGTGATGAAAAGGCTGATTTTTTGCCTATTGATGGCGATGGCGGCTTCAATCGCCCAGGCACAAAGCGATAAGGTAAACAGGATTATTGTTGGGTTTCCTCCAGGGCAGGCGACAGACCAGGTTGCACGCCTGCTTGCGCAGGAACTGTCACGCGAACTGCAGGAAAATTTCATCGTGGAGAATCGACCAGGCCAAGGCGGCAGCGTGGCCCTGGCGGCGCTCAAACGCAGTGAACCAGATGGTAGCACCATGGTACTGGCAGCGCTGGCTTCTCTCGTGGTCAATCCCCATCTTTATAAAAATGTGGGCTATGCGACACTCAGTGATTTCGAACCTGTTGCGTTAGTGGCGGATCTCCCCATGCTGTTGGTGGTCAATCCCAAATTGCCCGCACATTCCTATCAGGAACTGGTCAACTATGTGAAAGACCACCCGGGTAAACTGAACTATGCATCGTCTGGGAACGGCACGCTGTCGCATTTGGGAATGGAAGAACTTAAGCAGCATACAGGGATGAAAATCGCGCATATACCCTATTCCGGCAGTGCTCGCTCGATGGCAGACGTGGTCGGCGGCGGGGTTCAGGCAGCCATCGATACTGTAGCCGTTACCCAAACACAGATACGCGCCGGCAATTTACGGCTTTTGGCGACGACTTACTCTGAAAGGTTGCCGGCCTTTCCGGACATACCGACAATCGCCGAACTGGGTGTGAAGGACTTCAGGCTCAGTGCATGGCTTGGCCTGATGATGCCTAAGGGCGTGCCGCAGGATCGCGTGGCCAGGCTGAACAATGCAGCAATGAAGGTAATACAGTCAGAAGCGGTGCGCAACAAGTACGCCGCGTTAGGCGCAGTGCCGCGCACGATGCCAACCCCGGAGTTTCGCCGATTCATGGCAGCGGAATACGAACGCTGGGGAAAGGGCGTGCATCAGGCAGCTTTGACAGTTGACTAGGAGTGCAGCAGCATGGGCACAAGCTTAAAACCGAGCGCGTGGCGACGGTCAACGACACAAGGTTAAATCGTAATATCACAGGAGCGAAAATGTTTAACGCATTGGTAATAGATAAGGACGAAAAGGGGTATCGAATTGTCCAGACCCGACTGGACACTGCACAACTGCCCGAAGGCGACGTCCTGATCGACGTTCAGCATTCCACGTTAAATTACAAGGACGCCCTGGCCATCACCGGTAAGGGGCCGGTTGTCCGTCAATTCCCTATGATTCCGGGCATAGACTTGTCCGGCACCGTGCGGGAAAGTAGACATCTCGATTTCAAGGCAGGCGATACCGTCATTATGAATGGATGGGGCGTGGGCGAGACGCATTGGGGCGGGATGGCACAGAAGGCGAAAGTGCAAGGCGAGTGGTTGATCCGGCGGCCAGATGCCATAACATCCGAGCAGGCGATGGCTATCGGCACGGCGGGCTATACCGCCATGCTTTGCGTTATGGCGCTGCAAAAACATGGCCTTGAGGCCGGCGACGGCGACATCCTGGTTACTGGAGCAGCGGGCGGTGTCGGCAGTGTGGCGGTGGCGTTACTGAGCACGCTCGGCTACCGTGTCGTGGCATCTACCGGCCGGCCCGAAGAGGCGGATTACCTCAAGCGTCTGGGCGCCGCAGAGATTATTGACCGCAATATACTGAGCGCGCCCGGCAAACCGCTGGCCAAGGAGCGCTGGGCGGGCGTCGTCGATAGTGTGGGCAGTCATACGCTTGTCAACGTCTGCGCGGGCACGCGATATGGCGGCATCGTGGCTGCTTGCGGCTTGGCGCAAGGCATGGATTTTCCGGCCACTGTAGCACCGTTCATTTTGCGTGGCATTACCCTGGCAGGCATTGACAGTGTGTATTGTCCTCGCAAACATCGCCAGTTTGCCTGGGATTCAATTGCTCGCGATCTCGATCCTGCCAAACTTGCGGTGATCGGCCAGAAAATCATATCGCTGGAGCAGACAGTTGCATTGGCCAGTGAATTATTAGCTGGAAAAGTACGGGGCCGCGTGGTGGTGGATGTGAATCGCTGAATGGTCTGGCGTGGCGTCGACGGGCAGCTCGCGATGAATAACGGGTTTATCCGGATTGGGGGCCAGCAGGGCTTTGTTACGCAACCTTCCATACCGGATGTCTTTTCTGCCGGCGATGTTCAGGACAGTGTGTACCGGCAGGCAATCACCAGTGCAGGGACCGGCTGCATGGTGGCGCTGGATGCGCAGCGTTGGTTAGAGAGCCAGTAACAGATCGTCAAGCCTGTAGTAGAAGCGGTCGCGATGTCTTGACAAATGCGCATACTTTTTATATGACGGTGCGGGGGGCCAGCAAGTTTAGATCGCTGGCATGTCTGCCTACAAATTGGTCGTAGTGAATTCTCGGAAAATGTTCACGGTTACAATATTTTATTCATATTTTTGCCGTTATCTGAAAATTTTATTCACACATAGGGCAGATGTCTGCGTCCCATTAGTACTTCGTGCTTGGTTAGTATAGACGTTAAGACTTATTACCCAGAAAGCTTGGGGCTTTTGGCTTGTTTACAGCATATCCAAGTCTTTTGAAAGGCTCATTGCGAAAAAAGATTGAATACATATTAGCAAGCATGGTATCCCCCCCTACGGACGGAAGTTCCCGTCCAAAAAGAAGAGAACCGCTTGGTGGTCTGAGCTGCCACGGTGGACTGAAATCGAGAGCATAGGTGCCTCGGTATGTTTGTGATGTCCCTGTTTCAGAAGAGCGAAGATCGATCGACTTTATTAAAGCAATGTAGCTACTTCGGCGACGAGCGATCTTAGCCACCGATGTGCAGGGTCATTGCGATAGCGGACATGCCACGCCATTTCTAGTGGAAAGGTCCCAAGATCAACCGGGGCGGGGATGACTTTTAATCTCTGATCTCGCTCTAGCTTGCGACAAATCAGACTGGGCAATGTTGCGCAGTAATCAGTGACCGCAATCATCTCTGGTACGGTGAGAAAATGAGTAACTGAAATGGCAACCTCACGCTTCAAATTATGCCTCTCCAGAGCCTGAAAAAGGCCCACTCGTAGGCGGCCAGAAGGCAACACGTTTACGTGTTTGAGACTTTCGTATTGCTGCCGAGAAATACTGGTTCCAATGCTTGGATGATCTGCGCGAACAACGCAGGAAAGACTTTCATCCATGAGATGCTGGACAATGAGATTGTCTGGTGGATCGACAATTCGTCCGAGAACCATAGCGGTGTTGCCGGAGATGGCTCCGGTTTCAGACAGATCGTTGCCGAAGTTCGTAAAGCGTAGTTTGATACCAGGCGCTAGATCGCGGAGCTTCGCGACAAGTGCCGGCATCAGCGTGAGCTCCGCATAGCTATTAGGTGCTAGGGTGAATTGCCGGTCGGCGTCTGCGGGCCGAAATTGTTGCTGATTGACAATCAGATTATCCAATTGAGCGAGCGCCGCTTCCATCTGCGGGGCGATCTCTTCGGCAAGCGGCGTAGGCCTTATGCCGTACCGTTCTCGAATGAATAGCGGGTCTCGAAGCATATCACGCAGGCGATTTAGAGAATTGGAAAGTGCCGGCTGAGTAATACCCAATCGCACGGCAGCTCTCGTTACGCTTCGCTCTTCCATTAGTGCCATGAATACGGGCAACAAGTTCAAATCGTATTTCATGCAGTTATTATCACAAATCAATATCTAAAATAAAAGAAATAAATTTCTGAAATATGTGCAGAGGTGTCATCATTCACTCGTCGAGCAACACAACGGCTTTAATGAAAAATATATTCCGAAAGTAACGGCTTATCCAAATATATCTCATAAGGATCAAAACGATGAAAGTTCTCCTAGTACTCACCTCACACGACACTCTCGGCGATACCGGCAAGAAAACGGGCTTCTGGCTCGAAGAACTGGCCGCACCTTACTACGTATTCAAAGAGGCTGGTGCTGATATCACCCTTGCGTCTCCCAAGGGCGGCCAGCCGCCTCTTGACCCAAAGAGTGACGAGCCGGCGTTTCAGACTGAGTCGACGCGGCGTTTCAGCGCTGACGAAGCTGCCAAGGCGCAGCTGGCTCAAACCGTCCGACTGGAAACCGTCGACCAGAAGGACTTCGACACAGTCTTCTATGCAGGCGGTCATGGGCCAATGTGGGATCTCGCTGAAGACTCACATTCGATCAAATTGATCGAATCCTTTATTGCTGCGGGCAAGACCATTTGTTTGGTTTGCCATGCGCCGGGCTCCTTGCATCGTGTTAAAAACGCTGACGGATCGCCATTCGTTCAAGGCCGGCATCTCACCGGCTTCACCAACCGAGAGGAAGAATCTGTTGGTCTAGCACAGGTTGTGCCATTCCTTGTTGAGGATGAGCTCGTTAATCTCGGAGCAATCTTTTCCAGGGTCAAGGATTGGGGCGCTCACACAGTGCTCGACGGTCAGCTTCTCACCGGCCAAAATCCAGGATCATCGGTCGAAGCGGCGCAGACTTTGATCGCCGTCCTGGCTAAAAATAAAGACGAATGATCAAACTGAGGCTCTTCACACCGCTCGCTGATGTTTAAATTAGTGTTTTCGAGTGCTGAGCTGGTATCGAACCATCCACTGCATGTGCCTAAACGAGCCTTGCTCGATTACAGTCATCGGCTCGTCTGGGTACCTATTGTTCTTAGTTCGTCAGCGCGCGACCAAGGTGTGTTTCGTTAGACCCTACCTTCAAGATAACCTTCACCTCTGACCAATTCAACGCGGCTTACTCCGCAATCATTGCAAAAAAGGAGATATCACCATGAGCACGATCACGACCAAGGATGGCACCAACATTTTTTTTAAGGACTGGGGGCCGCGCGATGGCCAGACCATTGTTTTCGCTCATGGTTGGCCTCTGTCATCGGATGCCTGGGACGCTCAACTTCTCTATTTTGGCAAGTTGGGGTTTCGGGTCATCGCCCATGACCGCCGTGGTCATGGGCGGTCCGACCAGCCCTGGGACGGCAATAATATGGACCAGTATGCGGATGATCTGGCCGAATTGATTGAAAAACTGGACTTGAAGAACGCTGTGCTGATTGGCCATTCAACAGGCGGCGGTGAAATTGCTCATTACATCGGGCGCCATGGCACCAGGCGTGTAGCGAAGGTGGTGCTGGTCGGCGCGGTTCCTCCACTGATGTTGCAAACTGATGACAATTCAGAAGGAACGCAGCTCGAGGCCTTCGATGGCATCCGCTCGGGCGTGGCAAGCAACCGGTCACAGTTCTACTACGATCTGACTCTACCTTTTTACGGCTTTAATCGTGAAGGATCCCAAATCAACGATGGCTTCCGGGAAAGTTTTCGTCTGCAGGGTCTCGCCGGCGGCATCAAGGGCCAGTACGATTGTATCCACGAATTTTCCGAGGTTGACTACACAGCGGACTTAAGAGCGATCGATAAGCCGACACTCATTGTTCACGGTTCCGACGATCAAATCGTGCCAATCGCTGCTTCTGCTCTCAAAGCAGCCAAGATCGTTAAGCACTCAGTGCTGAAGATTTACGAAGGAGGCAGTCACGGGCTAACACAGGTGGAAGCCGAACGCTTCAACGCTGATGTTCACGCCTTCATCACCGCTTGAGGACAACTGGCAGGGTACAGTGTGCTGCACAGTACCCTGCGGTGGGCCATACGCTGATGCCCAGGCCGCTATCTCCCAGAAACACATGCACAGCGTAAAGATAAACGGCTCGGCATGTGGAACATGGTCATTTCTGATGGCCGGTTGAGCGCACACTGGCCCCATTTGATGCTTCGTCGGTGTCGATCTGAATACGTAATTTAATTTCTATTTGACTGGGGATGATGTCGGACTTGGTGGCGTAATAAATGATGGTCAAGACCAGTAACGAGAGAGTAACAATCCAGCCATAAGGCTGAATGAATAAGCAGAGTACGGCAAATAAGAATATAAACATTAACGCCCCGTTCCATGCCAATCCTGGAATAAAAAATTTAGGATCTCCGAAAGCGCAAGGCCATAGCCATCTCTCTCTTATAGGTGCGAATAGCCGACTTGTTCCGGTTTGGTGTCCGAAGCGCATTCGGTTTTGTTGTGAAAGGCTGTCTGAATATTGAGAATGTTGAAACGAAAAGCCATCTAAATTGTGGCAATTTAGGTGGCTTTTTCTCAAAATTAGAAGAACTTAAGGGAAAATAAAAATCGACTGACTTTATTCTTTACTTCAACATCGGAATAGTGAAATTCGCCTTACTCCACCGTCACACTCTTGGCCAGATTCCTTGGTTTGTCCACATCCGTTCCACGCACCACCGCAGTGTGATACGACAGCAGTTGCAGCGGGATGGTATGCAGAATCGGAGACAGTTTTCCGTAGTGTTCTGGCATGTGAATCAGGTGCATGCCTTCGCTGGCCTTGATTTTTGAATCGCTGTCGGCAAACACATACAGCTCGCCACCGCGCGCGCTCACTTCTTGTATATTGGATTTGAGTTTTTCTAGCAGCTCGTCGTTCGGTGCGATGGTGACCACCGGCATTTGTTCTGTCACCAGTGCCAGCGGGCCGTGTTTCAGTTCGCCTGCAGGATAGGCTTCAGCGTGGATGTAGCTGATTTCCTTGAGCTTGAGCGCGCCTTCCATGGCAATTGGATAATGCATGCCGCGTCCCAGGAACAGGGCGTTTTCCTTGCTGGCAAAACGGTCGGCCCAGGCCATGATCTGTGGCTCCAGCGCAAGGACGGCGCCAATCGCGGTAGGCAGGTGACGCAGTTGTTTGATGTACTGGTTCTCTTGTACATCGTTCAACCGGCCTTTGACTTTGGCGATGGTCAGCGCCAGCAGGAACAGGCCAACCAGCTGGGTGGTAAAGGCTTTGGTCGAGGCAACACCAATTTCCACGCCGGCTCGGGTAAGGAAATTGAGTTTGCATTCACGCACCATGGCGCTGGTCTGCACGTTGCAGATGGTCAGCGTGTTTTCCATGCCCAGTGTGCGCGCATGCTTGAGCGCGGCCAGTGTATCGGCCGTTTCGCCAGACTGGGAAATGGTAATGACCAACGACTTGGGGTTGGGTACGCTATCACGGTAGCGATATTCGCTGGCGATTTCTACGTTCACTGCGATTTTGGCAATGGACTCGATCCAGTACTTGGCGGTCAGGCCGGCGTAATAGCTGGTGCCGCAAGCCAGGATCAGAATGCTGTCTATTTCCTTGAAGATTTTTGCAGCATCATCGCCGAACAGTTCCGGCTCGATGGATTCGATACCGTCAATGGTATCGCCCACGGCGCGAGGCTGTTCGAAGATTTCCTTTTGCATATAGTGGCGATAGGGGCCCAGTTCAGCGGCGGCGGTGTGAGCGTGCACGACATTGATCTTGCGTTCCACGGCTTTGCCGTTGATGTCTACAATCCAGACCTTCTGCAACTGCAGGTCAACCACGTCGCCATCTTCCAAATAGACGATTTTGTCGGTGGTGCCGGCCAGCGCAAGGGCATCGGAAGCCAGGAAATTTTCGTTTTCTCCGCGACCAACAATCAACGGCGAGCCGTGGCGTGCACCGACTACGCGATGCGGTTCATCGTGACAGAATACGGCAATGGCGTAGGCGCCAGTCAGGCGGCGAACGGTTTGCTGTACGGTTTCGAACAGGTCGCCGTTATACAGATGGTCAATCAGGTGGGCAATCACTTCAGTATCGGTCTGGCTTTCGAAAACGTAGCCGTGGCCCTTGAGTTCATCACGCAGTTCGTCATGATTTTCAATGATGCCGTTGTGAACCAGTGCGATACGCGGTTTGCCGTTGGCAGGACCAGAAAAATGCGGGTGAGCATTGCGCGTGGCAGGCACGCCGTGCGTGGCCCAGCGGGTATGCGCAATGCCGGTAAAGCCGGCGATATGATCTTCGCTGATCTGGGTTTCGAGTTCCGATACGCGTTGAGTGCTGCGGGTGCGGCGCAGTTCGCCGTCCATATGCACCGCAACACCACAAGAATCGTAACCGCGATATTCAAGCCGTTTGAGGCCTTCGACAAGAACTGGTGTGATATTACGTTGCGCCACAGCGCCGACAATTCCGCACATGCGTTTACTCCATTTATTCTGAATAGGAAAAGCGTATTGTGCACCTCAAGTGAAGAAATTAATGTTCTAATTTGTAGTTCATATGAAATATTCATTCATTAATCAATAGAAACGATGTTATATTTCATTTTGACTGCTGTATGAAATTATATTTCATTACAAAGCTGTAATAAGACACAAATGTGTTGTTGCCCGCTCACATTGAATAAGGTAGTCGGCACTTCGAAAGTGTGTTTTCAAGGAAAGAAATGGAACTTGATGAACTGGACAAACGCATTTTGCAGCAACTGCAGAAGGATAGTGGCCTGACCAACCAGGCGCTGTCCGAGCGGGTGCACGCTTCGGCGCCTACTTGCTTGCGACGCGTACGCCAATTGCACGCGCATGGCATTATCCAGAAAACAGTGGCGATCGTAGATCCTGCCCTTGTGGCTACCACGCTGACGGCGATTGTTGAAATTACGCTGGATGTGCAGACGGCAGAAGCCTATAGCGATTTTGAAGAGCGCGTGACCCAGGAGCAGAGCATTCTTCAGGCCTACCGGGTATCCAGCGGTCCCGATTTCGTATTGATTGTGCAGGTCCGCGATATGCCGGCCTATCATGCCTTGGTTCATCGCTTTTTTACTGCGCAGAAAAATGTGCGGAACGTGCGCAGTTTCTTCTCGGTTCATCGCAGCAAGTTTGAAACGCAGATTGCCATTGATTGAGGTGCGATATACAGCAAGAGCGTCGTGCAGCAATGATGGTTATGCGTCAATGAAGCGTAATCTGACTCCATGGCGATGGAGACCAATGGCGCTGCTGCAGCCTGAATGATGCAGGCTGTGTCGGCCATAAGGGCAGGGAGATTAGCACCTATTTTCAGCACCCAATGAGGCGATGGGTACACCGCCATGCACGATCCGTGGGACGCTATCGGGCCTGGCCGGTCAGTTGCTCGAACTGCGCCAGATAGCGCGCGCTCATGCGGCCAGTATCATGATGGTCCTGCACGTATTGCCATGCCTTGTCAGCGCGTGATCTGGCCTCTATGGGGTGTGCCAGCGCCTGTTGCAGGGCTGCGGCCATTTGCTCATCATTGCCGGTCTCGCATAGGTAGCCGCGTTCATCGTCCAGCAGTTCGGCCAGCCCGCCGGCGTTGGTCGATACCACGGGTATGCGCAATGCGAAAGCGTCCAGTACGCTGCTGCCCAGCGCTTCTTCGCGGCTGGCCATGACAAAAACATCGAACAGGCTATATAAGTCTTCTATATTCTGGCGAAAGCCCGCCAGGTGATAGACCTGTTGCAGGCCGTGTTCCTGGATCAGCGCCCGGGCCTGCTCAGAGCAATCGCCCTCGGCGCCAAAGTGCAGAAAAATAAAGTCTTGGCGCAGCGCGTGCAGGCGGGCGATGGCGCGAATTAGGGTGAGCGGGTCCTTGACGGAAACCAGCGCGGCGCTGGTAGCCAGCACTTTTTTGTTGCCAATGGCAAATTCGTCACGCACCTGCTGCGCATGCGCTGTGTTGATCTGTCTGGGCTCGATCGCGCTGGAAATCAGGATGGGATTGATCCCCAGCCGGCGTGGCTCGGCCGCAGCCATTTGGCTGATGGCCACAAACAGATCCGCCTTGCGCCACTTGCTTAGGGTGCGCCATTGTCGTTGTGGGTTGACGGGCAGGGAGGTGCGGCGGGTAAATACCAAGCGCGCCTTGCCGAAAAAACGGCGCGTGATGGCGGCCCAGGTAAGCGAACCGGCGGTTTGCACATGGACAATGTCGAAATCACGGGCATGCCGCAGCAGATACCATGCCTGTTCAAACGGCCGCTGGCGTGTCACAACCGTAAAGTGTTCCTGTTGTGCCGTCTGCGCCAGTGGCTGGCCGTCGCGGGCCAGCAGGCTCACTTGGTGGCCAGCATCCCGGAACGCTCGCATGCAGTAGAGCGTCTGGCGTTCACCGCCACGCCAGCCTTTTTCGAAATTTACTTGCAGGATTTTCATGATGACTATGTTTGTGAACAATCAGCGCGGCGGCTTGGCCTGCCGGGTGCGGGACCACAGGCAGGCATATTTATTGAAGACCGATTGGGCAGCCATGACTGACAGCAAAAAGCCGGCCCTGCCATCCAGTATGCCCAGGCGCAGGAAATAGGTTCTGCAAAAACGCGCGACGGCATGCAGGGTGGCGGTTGCCAGCGATCCCTTTTTACCGGCGCAGGCCCGCTGTTCTGCCCAGGCGATGGCGTAGCCTGCCGATTTGCGCAAATGCGCATCGACGGTGGCATAGGTAAAGTGCAACAGGTCACCCTGCAGCGTTGCAAGTTGCGCCCCAGGGGGCAGTACGAGCGACTCATGCACCAGAGCATTGTCGTATTGCGTCAGGGTCCGAGGGTGCAGTCGTTCAACGTGGCCTGGGTACCAGCCGCAATGACGGATAAATTGGCCAAACGCCCAGGACAATCGCGCCACCTGATAAATGGTATTGGGCGCCGGGTTCTGCAGCACGGCTTCAATGCTGGCACGCAACTGCGGCGTGACGCGTTCGTCAGCATCCAGCCACAAGATCCAGTCGGCGGTAACATGCGTTTGCGCGCGCTGTCGTTGCGGACCGAATCCCGGCCAGTCGGTGCTGGTGTAGAAAGCCTGCGTGTAACGGCGGGCAATCTGTTCGGTGGCATCGGTGCTGCCCGAGTCCAGGATCACGATTTCATCGACCCAGCCGGCGACCGAATCCAGGCACGCGGCCAGGTTTTGCGCTTCGTTCTTTACGATCAGCGCAACGGCCAGTGTGACGCGTCGAGTGGGATGGGCTGCTTCAGCAGGCATCGGTGTCGAGACCTTTTACATAGCGGAACAGGTTGATGATAACGGCGATTATAACCAGCGAGCTGGCAAAGCCCATCACATACATGGGTCCACGTACCGGATCGACGTGAAAACTGATGGCCACGCAAGCTGCGCCAATACCCTGGCCGAACAGACGTGTGGTTGCCTGTACGCCACCGGTGGCGCCGCTGCGCTTCAAGGGCGTGGACAGCAGCATGGCGCGGTTATTGGGCGTTTGGAAAAAGCCAAAACCCATGCCGGCCACAAACATGGGCGCAACGTAATACCACAGGGAAATATCGGCAGGCAGCGCCATCAGGGCAATGATGCCGATGGCCATCAGGGCGGCGCCAATACCAGCCAGCAATGATGCCTTGAAATAGCGGCAGAGCTTTGCCGACAGCGAAGCAATAACGACACTGCCTACCGGCCAGGCCCCGAACAGCAGGCCGACCTGTTGCAGCGGCATGCCCAGATTGTGTTGATAATAAAACGGCAGCGCCAGCATGGATATCATCTGCGCGGTAAAGGTGAGCGCAGAGACGATCACGGCGTATTTGAATATCGGGTAGCGGAACAGATCAACCGGCACCAATGGCGTTGCCTGCGGCAATGAGCGTCGAATCAGCACATAGCCGCTGACCACAGCCAAGCCAAGCATGAACAGGCCCCGCCCGGGATTGCGGCCGATGGCATCCAGGCCGATCAGCAGCAGCGCAAAGGTGAAAATATTCAGTACGGCGCTCAGGTAATCGAAGCGACCTTTGCTGCGTGAGGCCGCCTCTGGCAGATAGCCGGCGGCATACATGGCAAACAGGCAGATAGGCACGGTAAAGCCGAAGATCCATTGCCACGAGGCGACAGACAAAATGGCAGCGCCAACCGAGGGGCCAACCACGGACATGACGCCAACCGTCATGGCGTTGATGCTGATGCCCGCCGCCAGCTTGTGAGCCGGATAAATGTGGCGCACCAGGCCGCCAAACAGGCACATCATGGATGAGGCCCCCAGTCCTTGCAGCATGCGGGCGGCCACCAGGCTATGCAGGTTGCCGGAAAACGCGCATAGCAGGGAGGCAATCGTAAAAAGCGCAAGCCCCAGTCGGAACATGAGCTTGAAACCGACGCGCTCGGCCACCGCCGACAATGGCAGCAAGGTGGCCATCACTGAAATCGTATAGGCGTTGACGATCCAGATGGAATCGGCCTCAGCGACATTCAGTTCCCGTGAAATCGTCGGCAGGGCGATGTTGGCGATATTGGCGTCCAGTACCGTGACGCCAATGCAGCACAGTAGCGCCCCCGCGGCCCATTGGCGAGCCGGGGCCGGCAGGCCGGTGGTGTTCCTGGGGGCCGGCCCCGGGGCTGGCTTGTCGGGATTGCGGGAGGGGGCTTGGTTCATGCCATCAATCTTGTTTCTTTGCCGGGCGTGTCCAGTTCTCCACGGTTGTCTGGCGAGTGCGCGATAGCGTGAGTTTGTCGGCAGGCGCGTCCTTGGTCAGCGTGGTGCCGGCGCCCAGTGTTGCTCCTTTGCCGACGGTGACCGGTGCGACCAGTTGCGTATCCGAGCCAATGAACGCGCCATCTTCAATAATGGTTTTGAATTTGTTTACGCCGTCATAATTGCAGGTAATGGTACCCGCGCCAATATTGACCTGGGCGCCGATATCGGCATCGCCCAGGTAACTCAGGTGGTTGGCTTTGCTGCCCTTGCCAAGTGTGGTCTTTTTGAGTTCGACAAAATTGCCTACGTGAGACTCTGCTGCCAGCTCTGTGCCCGGGCGCAGTCGTGCATAAGGACCAATCTTGACGTTCTCGGCAGCATTGGCCTGTTCCAGATGGCTAAATGCCTCTACCTGCGTGCCGGCGCCCAGCGTCACATTGCGCAGAACGCAGTGCGGTCCCACGCGCACACCGTCGGCCAGGGTGACTTTGCCTTCAAAGACGCAGCCAACATCAATAAACACATCGCGTCCGCATTCGAGCGTGCCGCGCAGATCAAAGCGGGCCGGGTCGGCCAATGTTACTCCTTGGATCAGCAGGCGTTGCGCCTGCTCAGCCTGCCAGGCTCGCTCCAATTGTGCCTGCTGCACGCGGCTGTTGACACCCAGCGTTTCCCAGTTGGCATCGGGCTGGGCGGCACTCACGGGAACATTGTCCTGGACCGACAGCGCAATGGTATCAGTCAGATAATATTCGCCCTGCGCATTATTGTTGTTGATGCGACCCAGCCAGTCTTTCAGCTTGGCGGTGGGGGCCGCCAGAATGCCGGTGTTGACCTCACGGATTTTATGCTCCTGCTCGGTTGCGTCCTTATGCTCGACAATCCGCTGCACCTGGCCACTCTCGTTGCGCACGATGCGTCCGTACCCGGTCGGGTCCTGCAGCGTTTCGGTCAGCACGGCCATGCCATCGGCGCGCGCTTGCAGCAGGCGCTTTAATGTGGCCGGTTGCACCAGGGGCACGTCGCCATACAGTACGATGGTGGTATCGGCGTCCTGTTCGCCACCAACCAGCAGCGGCAGGGCTTGCTGGACTGCGTGGCCAGTGCCGTACTGGGGTAGTTGCAGGGCATATTCGATGTCGGTCTGATCGGCAAAGGCTTTCTTGACTGCGTCGGCGCCATGTCCGACCACGACGATAATGCGATCAGGGGACAATTGTCGGGCGCTATCAATGACCAGGGCCAGCATGGGCTTGCCTGCCAGTGTATGCAACACTTTGGGCAGATCCGACTGCATGCGTTTACCCATACCTGCTGCGAGAATGACAATATTTAACATAGATAGAGGTGTCGTAAAGTTTGAAACTGGTTAAGGGGAACGATAGAAAATGGGGAAGTGATCATGCCTTCCCCGTTATTCGTTATTGTAAGTATCAGGAACTGCGGCGTCCTGCAGTGCTGCGTTTTGCTGCAGGCCGGCTGGCTGCCGCGCGTTTTCGGCTCGCCGGCTTGACCGGCTCCTGCGGCTCTACCGGTTCATCGGGTTCGGGACCGGGCGGCGTCTTGACGGGGGAGGGCTCTTTGTGCATTGCCTGGGTGGCCTGGGTCGCTACCTGGGCCAATTGAGCAAACTGCCCCTGCAGCATGTCCCACCAGGCCTGCGATGCCTGGTTGACCGAGTCTTTGGCAAAATCGGTGTTGCCGTTAGCTGCAGTGTTTTCTTTGCGATCAGCGGTGGTTGTGCGGGAGGACGTTGCGGCATCGGGCTGCGCCGATTTTTTCAAGCCGAACAGGTCGTCCAGCGAGCGATCCTGGTTCTGCGTCTGCAGGGTGTCAACAAATGTTTTCAGGGTGTGCATGCTGGCACGTTGGATTTCCAGTCCTTGAATGGTGCCCGAGAGCATGGACAGGTTCATGGTCAGCCAGCTTTCTATGCTTTTGAGTTCCTGGATGCGCTTGTCCAGATCTTCCGGGTTCAGGGCAGGGGGCATGGCAAAGGCCGGATTGCTTGCCTGCTGGACTTGTGCAAACTGCTGCCAGGCCTTGCTCATCATGTCCAGGCTTTGCATGATGGGATTGCTGGCGCTGTCAGGCCCCAGGCCGGGCCGATCAAACGGGTTGCTGCTTGTCATGAGGTTCTCCCTGATTTTGCGGCTGCGCGCGAAACCGCGCGAGCAATGTTTCGGATGTACGGCTCAGCATGCCTTCCAGTATAACAAGTGCAGCTTCCAGCGTGATCTGTCTGTCGGCAATCATTTGCACGGCCTGCTGCTGGCTGACGATGCGAATCTCCGATACCTCGCCGTCCATGTTCCGGGGTGTGGCGTGGGGCGGGAGGATGCAGTCGCTGACCAGAATGTCCTCGACCTGGTAGCCTTCAGGCAGGCGACGGTGCATGCGCAATAGCGTGCGCAGTGGCGTGCGGCAGGTCAGGATGTTTTCCTGCAGCCCGGCCTCTTCGAAGGTTTCGCGCAACAGCGCGTGTTCCAGGTCTTCCGAACCGTTGGCCAGGCCGCCGGCCAGCGTATCCCACATGCCCGGATCGCTCGCTTTGGTCATGGCGCGCTTTGCTATATACAGTTGCAGGTCCGGGGTCCAGGCGTTCAAATGAACGGCGTGGGTCAGCAGGCCCAATGGGCGCATGGCAGCGCGCTCCATTTTTGCAAGATCGTCCCCTTCGGCATATACTGTGAGCAGCTCATCCCGCCAGGTTTTGAGCAGGCCCGCGTCGCGCAAAATAATGGCGATATCAGCCAGTAGCGGCTCCAGTTCGAAGCGGGGCGTGCCAGGATCGGCAAAGTGTACTGCGGTCTCGGTGGTGCGCACTTGCGGCAGATGACCAATAGCCTTGAGCGCCTGCGGCGTAATAAAGCCGGCCAGTTTGCCGGCAATGGTCAGCGGCAGCGAGTATTCAGGCGGCACTTCCTGTATGGATTGCAACAGGGCGGCGTAAAGGGCGGGGATTCGGTTCAAGGTTGCATCGATGTCGTGTCAAACATGCAACGATTGTATTCGCAAAAAGTTCGCAGGCAGGTTCGCTGCAGGTTTTATATGGTTAAATGAACTATCTTTGACACAGGTTAAGGCGTCTTGGGTATAATCCTGTACCGCAAAGGGTTATGATTGGTACGCTTTTATGCGGTTGCCGTCAGCTACGATAATCAGGCGCGATCCGATCAGTTTCATACGAAAAACGGAAAAGCGCACAAAAATGAGGTCAACATGAAGAAGTTGCAAGGTTTACTTGGTCTTGGAGCGCTCCTGCCAGCCTGTACGGCGTGGGCTCAGGTCCAGGATATGCCAGGTGGTCCTAAGGTATTGCAAGTCAATCTGCATAAGGGTGTCACCGAAATAGCCGAGAGCATGTACAGTCTGCACATCATGATGCTGATAATCTGTACTGTCATTTTTATTGCCGTCTTCGGCGTCATGTTCTACTCAATCTGGGCGCACCGCAAATCCAAGGGTTTCAAGGCTTCCGTATTCCATGAGCACATGGGCGTGGAAGTGGCCTGGACAGTGGTCCCGTTCATTATCGTGATTGCGATGGCCCTGCCTGCAACGAAAACCGTGGTGGCAATGAAAGATACCAGCAGCGCTGACATCACCGTCAAGGCAACTGGCTATCAGTGGAAATGGGGTTATGAGTACCTGGATGGCAAGGCCAAGGGTATCAATTTCGTCTCCAATATGACCACGCCTTACGACCAGATCGAAGGCAAAGCCGAGAAATCCAATACTTACTTGATGGAAGTGGATAACGAGTTGGTTGTTCCCGCAGGTAAGAAAGTCCGCGTCGTGATCACTGCCGACGACGTCATTCATTCATTTTTTGTACCAGAGCTGGGTGTGAAACAGGATGCCATCCCCGGCTTCCTGCGTGATGCCTGGTTTCGCACCGACAAGGTGGGTACGTATCGCGGCCAGTGTGCCGAGCTGTGTGGCCAGAACCATGCATTCATGCCAATCGTAGTCCGCGTCGTTTCTCCAGAGGATTATGACAAGTGGATTGCAGAGCAGCAGAAAGTAGCAGCACAATGAAAATGACATTCGGAACTTTATATTCGCAATATTGCGCCTGTGATATCTGCAAGCCAGGCACGCAGCAGGCAAGGAGTCAAAAATGAGTAGTACAGTAGTGGGTCACGCTCCTGATCATCACGGACACGATGACCATCACCACGCAGCCCCAACGGGCTGGCGCCGCTGGCTGTTCGCCACCAATCACAAGGATATCGGTACGATGTACCTGTTATTCTCGTTCATCATGCTGCTTGAGGGCGGCGCGCTGGCGTTGCTGATTCGTACCGAGCTGTTTGAACCGGGGATACAGTTCTTCCAGCCTGATCTGTTCAACCAGTTCACCACCATGCACGGCCTGATTATGATTTTCGGTGCGATCATGCCTGCGCTGGTTGGATTTGCCAACTATATGATTCCGTTGCAGATCGGCGCGTCCGATATGGCTTTTGCGCGGATGAATAACTTTAGCTTCTGGCTGCTGCCTGTCGGCGCCATTTTGCTGACCGGCTCGTTCTTTGTTCCTGGCGGCGCCACTGCTGCCGGCTGGACACTTTACGCACCGTTGTCGCTGCAAATGGGTCCTGGCATGGACATGGCCATTTTCGCCGTGCACATCCTGGGTGCCTCGTCCATTATGGGTGCGATCAATATTATCGTGACCATCCTGAATATGCGCGCGCCTGGCATGACATTGATGAAAATGCCGCTGTTCTGCTGGACATGGTTGATCACTGCATTCCTGCTAATCGCTGTGATGCCGGTTCTGGCTGCTGCCGTCACCATGTTGCTGACCGACCGTCACTTTGGCACAGGCTTTTTCAACGCCGCTGCCGGTGGTGATCCGGTTCTGTATCAGCACATATTCTGGTTCTTCGGCCACCCTGAAGTGTATATTATGATTCTGCCGGCCTTCGGTATTGTGTCGGCCATCATTCCTACCTTCTCACGCAAGCGCCTGTTTGGTTATGCGTCCATGGTGTATGCGACTGCCGCGATTGCCGTGCTGTCGTTCATCGTCTGGGCCCACCATATGTTTGCAACGGGTATGCCGGTCACCGGGCAGTTGTACTTCATGTATGCAACCATGCTCATTTCCATTCCTACGGGCGTGAAAGTGTTCAACTGGGTCGCCACCATGTGGCGCGGTTCGCTTACCTTCGAAACGCCCATGCTGTTCTCCGTTGGTTTTATTTTCGTGTTCACCCTTGGTGGCTTTACCGGTCTGATTCTGGCCGTTGCGCCCATTGATATCGCCGTACACGATACCTATTATGTTGTGGCTCACTTTCACTACGTGCTGGTAGCCGGATCGCTGTTTGCCCTTTTTGCCGGTACCTATTACTGGCTGCCAAAATGGACAGGCCGTATGTATAACGAGAAACTGGGCAAAATCCACTTCTGGTCTACCATGCTGTCTTTCAACTTGACGTTCTTCCCGATGCACTTCCTGGGACTGGCCGGCATGCCGCGTCGTTATGTCGATTACGCACCGCAGTTTACGGACTTCCACCAGATCGCCACTATCGGTGCCTTCTGGTTCGGATTCTCGCAATTGCTGTTTTTGTACATCATTTTGAAAACATATCGTGGCGCTGGCGAGACTGCGACTGCCCAGGTATGGGAAGGTGCAGAAGGGCTGGAGTGGACACTGCCATCTCCGCTGCCGTTCCATACCTTTGAAACGCCGCCTGTTGTCAAGTAACATCGCGTTATGACACCAGAGCAAAAACGTAGGAACAGGATTGTTGGTTTGATCCTGGCCGGATTGGTAGTTGCAATCTTCCTGTGGGCGATTTTCGGTCATGTACTGTCAGCGGCGTAACACCGCTGACACTTGGGAAGGATGTAGCAATGAGTGAAGATTTACGGGATTTGTCCAAAAGAAAGCTCAGCTTCTTTCAGACCATGAAAGCAGTGCTGTGGGGGCTGTTCGGCGTGCGCCGCGGCTCGGGCTATCAGGATGACATTTCCCGGTTGAATCCGGTACATCTGATCCTGGGTGGCATCATAGCGACAGTCCTGTTTATTATTTTATTGGTGATGGTGGCGCGCTGGGCGATAACCAGCCTCACCTAGTTGGTCAAAGCGTTCCATGAGGGAGAACATTATGAGTGCGAGCCACTCGGTTCAGGTAAAAGAAGCACCGTATTATTACGTGCCGGCCGATTCGGCCCATCCAGTTAAGACAAGTGCCATAATGCTGATCATTTTGATCGGCGCGGTGACCTGGATTAACAAAGTGCCTTACGGGCAGTATCTCGTACTGTTTGGGCTGCTTGCCCTGTTTTTCGTACTCTATCAATGGTTTGGCGATGCCATCCGTGAGTCAGAGGCGGGCATGAACAGCAAGCGCATTGACTTGTCTTACCGCTGGGGTATGGGCTGGTTCATCTTCTCTGAAGTGATGTTTTTTGCCGCGTTCTTCGGCTCGCTCTGGTATGCGCGTGAAGTGACCACGCCCTGGTTGAGCGACATGGATCATCAGTTGCTGCTGTGGCCCGGCTTTACCGGCCAGTGGCCCAATCTGGGTCCTGCAGGCATCGTCGCCCATTTTGAAACAGTAGGTCCCTTCTGGCTGCCGACGATCAACACGCTGTTGCTGTTGTCTTCAGGCCTGACACTGACCCTGTCTCACCATGCATTACGTGCCGATCACCGCAAAAGCGCTATTTTGTGGCTGTTCGTCACCATTGTTCTGGGTTTCACCTTCGTGTTTTTCCAGGCCGAAGAATACATTCACGCCTATTCCGAACTGAATCTGCGTTTTGATTCCGGTATTTACGGTTCGCTGTTCTATATGCTCACCGGCTTTCACGGCTTTCACGTGCTGCTCGGTGCAACCATGCTCACTGTCATTCTGATCCGCCTGATCCGTGGTCACTTCACTGCCGATCATCACTTCGGTTTTGAGGGTGCTGCCTGGTACTGGCACTTTGTGGACGTGGTCTGGCTGGGTCTGTACCTGTTCGTTTACTGGTTCTGATTTACCCAGCGGTTCGATAAAAGGCAAAGGGTCGGAAAACCGACCCTTTGCTGTTTCAGCGCAACCGGGTGCTGTTACAGCAAAGCGCAGTCATTGGCGGTATGATGTTTAACGTGGTGTTGATAGCATAGCGGTGCCCACAACAGGCTTGCATTGAAGCTGGCTCAGGCTGGTTTGACGCGGGTAAAAACGCGCTGACCAGCCCCTGAGCGTGTAACCGGGCCGTGTTCCGGAACGCGGTTTTAACGAGTAGGCTGGTCAATGCCCGTGCTGTCGATCCATCCCATGTAATGGGCAAACAGGACGAACAGAAACAGCGCAATGGACAGTGCAATACGCAGGGTAAGTGCGTTGACTGTGCGATTGGTTGTGCCTTTGTCGCGCATAAGGTAGAAAAAGGCCGATGCCAGACTGCCTATGATCGCAAGAAAGGCGAGTCCGATAAAGATACGCATGGGTTAACTCCTGACTGGAATAGAATATTGTAGTAATGAAACGGAAATTAATAAACTGGAAAACAGTAACGATGCTGATTCTGCTGGCATTGCTGACTGTGATTTTCGTTTCTCTGGGTCGATGGCAGTTGCATCGCGCCGACGAGCGCCGCGCGACTGCGCAGCAGATTGAAAGCGGGCAGGCTCTGCCGCCACTGACCATTGACAAGCATATTCCGTCTTCCGATATTGTGGCATGGCGTCCTGCAACAGTCGCCGGCCATTGGCTAGGCGCCTTCAGTGTATTGGTCAATCGCAACCAGAACGGTCGCCCGGGCTATTGGCTTGCCACCCCCCTGTTGCTGGACAATGATTCGCGTGATGCGGTATTGGTATTGCGCGGCTGGTTCCCTCAAGTGCTGACGCCGTCCGCCATGCCTGAATTTGCCTTGCCTGAAGGCAGGCAGACGGTAAGCGGCGAGATCGCTCTGCGGGTGCCGCGCCTGTTCGAACTATGGAGTTTGGGCAAGGCCGTGGCGCAGTTGCCTGAACAGATTCCCCAAAGCAGCGGACCGCTGCCTCAGGTGCAGAATTTGGATTTGGCCGAATTTGGCAAGGCCAGTGGCTTGCATATGCTGCCACTGGTGGTGCTGCAAACCGGTTCCTCCGAGCAGGGGCTGGTGCGAGATTGGCCGCATCCTTCTATTGATGCGGATAAGAATATCGGCTATGCATTGCAATGGTTCTGTTTTGCCGCCATTGCCGCCCTGGCCTTGTTGATCAGCCTGATCCGGCTGCGTCTGAAAAGTACAAAGGAAATGTCGTCGTCATGAATACCAACCGTCCATCGTCATCCGGGACTCCCACGCAGTCGGGCGCAAAGCGCTCCAACATGCCCCTGTACCTGATTATTCTGAGCTGTATCGTGCCCATGATTGCAGCTGCGCTGCTGTACTACGTGCCTTCGCTGAGACCAGATGGCTCAACCAATTACGGCAATTTTGTTCAGCCACAACGGCCCATGCCTTCGTCTGATACGCTCAGCCTGACTACGCTGGACGGCAAGCCTTTCGATCTGAATACCCTCAAAGGAAAATGGGTGCTGGTCACGTCCGATGGTGGCGCCTGCCCGGATTCGTGCGCAAAGAAACTGCATTTTACCCGTAACGGGCACGCCAGCCAGGGCAAGAATGTCAACCGCATTCAGCGGGTCTGGTTTGTGACTGATGATCAGCCTATTCCAGAAAAAGTGCTGGAAGCCTACAAAGGCACGATCATGTTGCGGGCCGATCCCAAGGCGCTCAGCGATTTTCTGCTGGACGAAGCCGATCGTACAGGGGATGCGGTTGCGGTCGAAAAGAAAATGGATTCTTACCTGTGGATTGTTGATCCCAATGGCAACCTGATTATGCATTACCCGGGCAATGAGTCTGACCCCGTGCGTTTTCGCGGTGATCTGGCCAAATTGCTGCATGCCTCGACCATCGGCTGATGTATATGAACACGGCAACTGAACGCATTCGCAGCCGCTATCGCAGGCTGGTGTTTCTGACCTGGTTTTTTACGCTGGATCTGATTATGTTCGGCGCATTTGTGCGCCTGACCGATTCAGGGCTGGGGTGCCCCGACTGGCCAGGCTGTTACGGCAAGGCAAGCCCTTTGGGCGCTTCTGAACATATTGCAAATGCGCTGCAGCAGCAGCCTTTTGGCCCGGTATCCATGTCAAAGGCCTGGATCGAAATGATTCACCGCTACTGGGGGACGTTGCTGGGGATGATGATTATTGCGATTGTGTACATGGCATGGCGCTATCGCCGTGAGCTTGGCAGATCGCCGGTGCTGGCCACCGCCACCCTGGTCGCTGTTTGTCTGCAGGGCGCCTTCGGAGCCTGGACCGTGACGCACAAGCTGATGCCGCTAGTCGTGACCACGCACCTGGTGCTGGGCATGCTGCTGCTGGCCATGATGACCTGGCTGGCCGCTCGCGAAAAACCCCATGTAGGCATTGCTGCGCGCGCGCGCGCCTGGCGGCCGTGGATGGCTTTGGGGTTCATTGTGCTGGTTGTGCAGTTGTTTCTGGGGGGCTGGGTCAGCACCAATTACGCGGCGCTTGCCTGTATGGATTTTCCCACCTGTCATGGGGCCTGGGTGCCCGAGATGGACTATCAGGGTGGTTTTTCCCTGGTACGGGCGCTGGGCGAGTTGCCGACAGGTGAAATTATTTCTCAGGAAGCGCTGACCGCGATACACTGGACGCATCGCAATTTTGCTTTTTTTGTTTTTGTTTTCCTGTTTGCGCTGGCCTTTGTGGCGCGTCGGGAAGCCGGTCTGAAAGGGCCAGCCCATTTGCTGATCGGGCTGCTTATTGTTCAGGTACTGACCGGCCTGACAACCATTTTCTTCCAATGGCCGTTGCTTATCGCGGTACTGCACACAGGGGGTGCTGCCGGGCTTACCATAGCCTGCGTGACCCTGATGGTGCGTATGTCCCGCGGCGGTAAAGGGTCGTTTCTGCCACTATGACAACTGCTATTCATCCTGATGCCGGGCTGTTGCGACAGTACCTTGTCCTGACCAAGCCGCGCGTAACCCAGTTGGCCGTGTTTTGCGCGGTCATCGGTATGTTCCTGGCCTCGCCAGGCCTGCCTCCGGTGCAGATCCTGATTGCTGCGACAATTGGAATCTGGCTGCTTGCTGCCGCTGCGTTTGCCATCAATTGCCTGATCGAGTTCGAGATTGATGCGCGCATGTTGCGTACGGCTCGCAGGCCGACGGCCAAGGGGACGATTACCCCCTTGCAGGTGATCACGCTATCGGGCGTGGTCGGCGGAGCCGGCATGCTGGTTCTGTATCACCTGGTGAACCCGCTGACAATGTGGCTTACCTTTGCCACCTTTATCGGTTATGCGCTGATCTATACCATCATCCTCAAGCCGCGTACATCGCAGAATATCGTGATCGGCGGCCTGTCCGGCGCCATGCCGCCGGCGTTGGGCTGGGCGGCGGTGGCCAATGCCGTGCCCGCAGAAGCGTGGCTGCTGGTGCTGATCATTTTTGTCTGGACCCCGCCGCATTTCTGGGCGCTGGCGCTGTATCGCGAGCACGATTATCGCAATGCGGGCCTGCCCATGCTGCCGGTCACGCATGGCAAAGACTTTACGCGCCTGCATATCCTGCTGTACACCTTCATGCTGCTGGTCATCACCATATTGCCATTTGTGATTCGCATGAGCGGCTACATGTATCTGTCCAGCGCGCTGATACTGGGCGCCATTTTCATCGGTTATGCATACAGGCTCTACAAGGCATACAGTGACGAACTGGCCCGCAAGACGTTCCGCTATTCGATCCTTTATCTATCCCTGCTGTTTATGGCGCTGCTGATCGATCATTGGATTTTGATGTCGGGCGTCGTGGCTGGTTAGTTGGCAGCCGATCAGTGCCCGGCGGCGTGGCGACGATGATTGTGCTCGCTGTCAGCCAGGCATCGCGAGCGGCTTCTCGCGCTTGGCCCCTGCCTGTAATGAACGGGTTTTTTGTTGTCTCCTGGAGTAAATCATGAAGTCGTTTCTGTCCCTGCGATTTGCAACCCGAACTGTCCTTGCAATGGCTATGGCTACTGCGCTGGCTGCGTGTGATAACAATGCATCCGATAGTGCCGGCAATGCGGTTTCAGCGAATGCAACGGCTTCTGCTGGCAGCTTTACCGGCAGTGACATCACGGGAACCGGGTTCGGCAAGGATATTGAACTGGTCGACCAGAATGGCACCGCCATTCAGTTACAGCAGGCCTATCGCGGCAAGGTCATGGTGATCTTCTTTGGCTTTACGCAATGTCCTGACGTGTGCCCTACTACCATGGCAGAACTGGCACAGGTAAGGGAAAAACTCGAGCCCGAACAGCGCGAGCAGGTGCAGGTCATCATGATCAGCGTCGACCCGCAACGCGATACGCCAGCCGTCATGAAGCAGTACGTGAGCGCTTTTGATCCTTCATTTGTGGGTCTGACCGGATCGGATGAACAAATTGCCAAGGTGGCATCGTCTTTCAAGGCGTACTACAAAAAGGTCGATAGCGGTCAAAGCTACACCATGGAGCACAGTTCCGGCTTGTATGTGCTGGACACAGAAGGGGAGTCCAGGCTGCTGATCAAACCCAATACCGCCCCCGAAGCGATTGCAGCGGATATTCAGAAGCTGCTGTAGCATTTCAGAAGCGGCTGCGGTATTACATCAGCGGTAGCATTATAACCGCGCCGGCCCCGGTGTTGTCTTCCCTTGACTACCGTTGGGGTCGTGCCGGCAGACAGCCCTGGCGCCCCCGGATTGCCTGACCGGTGCCGGATCAGTTTTGTTTAATAACGCGGTTATCACTGTCGGGTTGCCCAGACCCACTGGTGTCGGGTTGTACAGCCCCGCTTTCCTCGGCCGAGTCCTGCAGTTCTTCTTCCGAGCGAGTCGAGATGCCACCTGGTGCTGCCGCCGTTTCCGATTCGTCCATGCGGTCGGTTGCATTTGCCGATTTGGTAGCATATTGCTCCCAAACTTCCAGCGCCCGCAGCCGTTGTTTGACCACCTGGTCAATTTTCTCCTTGATATCGGGAAATTTTTTCATCAAGGCATGAAAATCCCGTGCCTGCAGGAACAGCAGCTTGGAGTAGCCCATGGAGCGCACGCTTTGCGTCAGAGTCTTGTCGGTGAGCATGCTCAGTTCACCCAGCATTTCACCTGAGCCCAGTTCCACGCGGGAGGAGTCCGGCAGCGTGATCAGGACTGCCCCGGAGGCGACAAAAAACATCAATTTATGGCCGTATCGGTCAATTTGCGGGACCGTTTGATTGGGCAGCATCAGGCGGGGCCGCAGCAGCCTGCTCAACTGCGTCAGGGCGGTATCGTCCATTTCTTCAAATAGCGGCACGCGCTTGACCAGTTCCTTGGCGCTGAGCGACACGTCCAGGCTGGGATGGCGAAACAGCGGCTCCCAACGCAAATTAACCTGGGCAATCAGGTTGTTATAGACTTCCTTGGTAATCAGCGACTGTTCAAGCATTTCGTTGTAGCGCGTGACTTCCAGCGAGCGGGCGATCCGCGCCAGATAATCTTCCTGGGTCCAGTGCGCATAAACTGGATAGGTCAGGTTCAGGGCGCTCAAGGCGGTATCGATAGTGTGTAGCCTGGCGACCAGGATACGTTCTGCCTTGCCGGCAATTTCCTGCCCCAGCAAGGGCGTCAGGTCGTCGCGACAAAAGCGTACCAGCTGGCTGACCACCGAGTGCTTGCTGATCAGTTTGATAATGCGCTGGGACAGTTCGTGAGCCAGCCAGGGGCTGAAATTGAAGTTGGTCTGCATGCGCAGGGCAATCTTGAACGCACTGGTATAACGGATGTCATGGCGCAGGGCGCGAGTGTACGCCCGCGCCCCACCGGCGCGGGCAGCATCGCCCAGGTTCTCGGCGTTGGACAACAGCGTCTGTGCCGCCTGCCAGGGAATCAGCTGTTTCTTCAAAGAGTCAAAAAACAGCTCTTCTTCCCGGTTGGAAATAATGGCCAGCGCGACCGAGAGCCGATCGCCCTTGCTCAGGTAATCGGTTTCGTCCTTTTGGATATCGGCCATCCCCTTGGCGAATACGGCATCCACCTGTTGTTTGGCGCTGGCCTCCACTTTCAGCAGGCCGGCCAGTTCGTCGGTCTGTTCCTTGACGTCATCCAGGGCAATGACCAATGCCTGGTTGCGCAGCCCCTGTTCCACCGGGCTGAGCTGATCCAGTCCCAGTTTGGAAATAAGCAGCCGCAGGGTAAGGCCGTTGATCAGCAATGTTGCCAGCACGTAGCAGGTGGTTGCCGCTGCGACAAAATGGCGTACGTCGGCGGCAATTGCCGTTTGCTCCGTCACCGCCAGGGCCAGCGCCAGCGAGATGGCGCCTCTTAAACCGCCCCAGCACATGACCGCGCGAAATGGGCGACTCACATAGGTGGACATTTTGAACATCGTCAACAGGGGAATCACGCCGAAGACAACAGCAGCACGTGCCGCAAGCGTGGTGATGAACAAAAGGATGAGCAACAGCACCTGCTTGAAATCCAGGTCAACGACCAGGCGCGGGATAAGCATGGCTGCCAGAATGAAAATCAGCGAATTGGCCCAGAACCCGAACTGTTCCCATGCGTGTCCAAGTTGCTCGAAGGTGGAAGGCGACATTCGTGTGCGGCCGGCCGAACCCACGACCAGTCCGGCCACCACGGTAGCCACGACGCCGGAAACATGGAAATAATGTTCGGAAATGAAAAAGGTCAAATAGGCCGTGCAGATGGTCAGGCTGATCTCGGCAGTGGGCCAGCCGCGCATGTAATGAAAAAGCCGGCAGGTAATGTGGCCGAATATGAAGCCGATGAAGCCGCCGATCAGGAAGCTGTAGAGGAAGTGACTGGCGATAGTTTCAATACTGAGCGTCGCGTCACGGGTAATCACCGATATGAAAACGGTGTACAGGGCAATGGCCGCAGCGTCATTGAGTAGGGATTCGCCTTCAACCAGCGTGGTCAAGCGCTTGGGCGCGCCCACTTCGCGGAATATGCCGACCACGGCCACCGGGTCGGTGGTGGCCACAATGGCGCCAAGCAGCAGGCACACCGCCAGGCTATAGCCTGAGAACTCGGCCATGATCATGCCGACGCTGACGGTGCAGACCAGAACGGCCACAATGGCCATGGTCAGTATCGGGCTGATGTCGACCATAATGCGACGCACATTCATCGCCATGGATGTTTCAAACAGCAGGATGGGAAGGAAGACAATCAGAAAAGTCTGGGAGGAAATGGAGAACCCGTGCAGGGCATGCAGGAAATCGCCGATAAAGGGCAGGTGAATGCCATTGGCCTGAACGAGCAGTCCCAACGCACCGCCCAGAATCGCGAGCATGACGGTGTGCGGCAAACCCAGCCGGCTTGCCAGCGAGGGCATAAAACAGGCGATCGTCAGCAGCCCGGCCAGTGCAAATACGACGTATTGGATTTCCATGCGAGAACATATTCAGGTGCGACGGAAATTAACTATACCCGGATATGTTTTTGTGCAGACCGATATTTTTGGCGCGGGCAAAAAAAAGGTGCCTCATCAAGAAGCACCCTTAACATCCGTTTCAAAGGGGAGGGGAAAGAGGAGAAGCAGAAACGGACGGATCCGAACATGTGTCAAGGACAGGGATGCGCGAATCATAGTAATTAGTCAAACAGTTCATGGGGAAGTTCCGGCAGTTTCATCCCGAATATTTCAGACGGTTACGTATTCGGAATTTGTCTGCTGAAAAAGAAAAAGGCACCGGAAAATTAAAAATTAATACTTGCCTTTAATAAACCTACCGAGTAGTATGTTTGCAAATTGACGTATTCCTGTTCAAACCGGTTACGTCAGCGTCAAGGGTCAACGGCATGCAATAGGCGCGCCTGGCACCTGCTTAGAGCACAGGAGATAGCATGCGTGTCGTAATTACAGGCGCAGCCGGGTTCATTGGTCATGCGCTGGCCTCGGCCTTGCTGGATGCCGGCCAATTGGCTAACCAAAACAACCAGCCTCAAGCGATTACCGAATTGGTGCTTGTTGATAGGGTCCCCGTAGATAGCGGTCTGGGACTAAAATCGTGCGCTGGCATAACAATCATCACCAAGACCGGAGATCTGGCAGATTCAGCCTTTATCGACGAATTGATGGATGAAGGTGACGTGCAGTGCATCTTTCATCTCGCTGCCTCGCTGACACTCGACGCGGAAGATCACGAAGAACAGGCGTACCTCGTGAATGTCGAGGCAATCGGCCGAATGATAGCAAAGGCGTCTCGCTCAACTCGTTTTATTTTTGCAAGCTCCATCGCCGTATTTGGCGGCGACATCCCAGACGTCGTAACCGATGAAGTACGAGCAATGCCGCAAACGACCTACGGCACACACAAGGCCATCGTAGAGCTGAAATTGGCAGACGCGTCCAGAAAAGGGTTTATCGACGCACGGTCGCTACGTTTGCCAATCGTCCTGATCAGACCGGGTGCTAGCTCGCCGACCATCTCGGATCGTATTGCGGCCATCGTGCGCGAACCACTTTCCGGACGGGACGTTGTCTGTGGTATTACCGCAGATACCCGGATACCTGTTGCTTCGGCACAAGCGGTCGCCAGGGCATTGATTCAGTTGCAGAATGTGCCAGAAAGCCAATTGCCTCAATCGCGAGTCATGAATCTTCCTTCACTGACGGTCAGTGTGGCTGAAATGGAGGTAGCGACGATTCGACTGGCCGGCAAACGTACTCTTGGCACAATTCGATACGAAGTCGACAATAATCTGCAACAAATTATCGATGGCTGGCCCACCGTATTTGTGTCAACGGTCGCCTCAAACTTGGGAATTTGCAGTGATGGATCGTTTGATGACATCATCAAAAACTATCTTACAAACATTCACTGAAATGCGCTCGATCACGATTGCAGTAAAC
>NZ_JABUXU010000017.1 GCF_014897675.1 Advenella sp. FME57
TGACGGCAACTACCAATTTTCAGACAGTGGGGCGATTCGCCTGAATGCCATGAAAATGGGCGGCGAAGTACCGGGTCGCGACGGCGTGGATATTGACCGCTGGGGTATTGCACCCTCTATTGCTTTTGGTCTGAATACCCCGACACGGCTGACCCTGAGCTATTCTCATATCGAAAATAACGATCTGCCCGACCAGGGCGTGCCTTTCAAGAATGAGGCCAATCCGGGACGCAGAACACCGCCAAAGGTTGATCGCGATAACTTCTACGGTCGGCGCGGCGTGGATTTCCGTGAAAACGTATTCGACACGGCCACCGCCATTGCCGAACGCGACATTAATCAGGACTTCACGATCAGGAACCTGACGCGCTATAGCCGGACCCTGAATCATTATCTGATGAGCCGCCCCACTTTCGACAATTGCGCACCTGGGGCTGGCGGCCTGTGCGCGACCGAAGGCCCGGGTGTAAAGTTTACCCGCAAGGACCGGGCACGCTGGCGTTCGACCGAGTCGCTAATCAACCAGACAGATCTGTATGGATCGTTTTATACCGGATCGGTAAAACACAACATGACGGTCGGTTTGGAGTTGGGCAAGGAAGATGTCTATTCCAAATCCATTTCAGGTACGCCGATCACCTCACGCAAGGGCGAGCTTGACTCCCTGTACGATCCGAATTCGGGCCGCGACTATGCCTATCGCCTTGTCTACGGCGCCAAAGAAAAGGATGGCGACATCAAGACCCGCTCGGTCTATCTGTTTGACACACTGGAGCTGAACCCGCAGTGGTCAGTCAATCTGGGCCTGCGCTATGACCAGTTCCGCGTGCAGAACAGTCGCGCCAGCCGCAAGGACAGCTTCTGGAACTACCAGGCAGGCGTAGTCTATAAACCGGTGCCTTATGGCAGCGTCTATCTGACCTACAGCACTTCCTCCAATCCATCGGGAGAGAACCTGGGTCAGAACGGCGGCGCAGACGGGGCGGCCGGTGCAGCCCAGGTGCGCGACTTGAAGCCCGAACGTAGCCGCAGCTGGGAGCTGGGCACCAAATGGGATCTGTTTGACCAGCGGCTGTCCCTGACCGGCGCCTTGTTCCAGACAGACAAGACCGATGCCCGTTCTACCGACCCGCTGACCGGCGATGTCACCTTGAGCGGCAGCAATCGCGTTCGAGGCCTTGAGTTGGGTGTGGCCGGCTCCCTTACACCCAAATGGGATATCTGGGCTTCATGGTCATGGCTGGATCCCAAGATCAAGCAATATCGTAGCGGAAAAGAGGTCTTCGATGGCAATCAGATGAAGTTCATCGCCCGGCAAAGCGCCAGTGTCTGGACAACCTATAAAGTGTTGCCGCAGGTAACGGTGGGGGCGGGTGCCACCTATATGGGCAAGCGGTTTGTGGATGATGCCAACGACTACTATCTGCCTTCTTACTGGCGGTATGATGCCATGGTGCGTTATGACGTGAACAGCAAGCTGTCGTTCCAGCTCAATGCCAATAACCTGAGCAACAATGAAGTGTATGACGCTTCGCACGTGGGTCTGTTTGCCAACGTCGGCCCCGGTCGTTCGTATATGCTGACTGCATCCTACAAATTCTAAAGCAGCGGCAACAACGCCCTGATGCGGATGGCAGGGACCCGCTCTGTGTGCCTGCCGCATTTTTTTCAGGATATCTTCCTTATATCTTCCTTATATCTTCCTTATATCTTCCTTATGTTAGTGACCATTCCCGATGTGTTATCTGTAGATACCGTGGTGCAGTTGCGTGAGCAACTGGAGCAGGGCCAGTGGGTCGATGGCAGGGGTACGGCCGGTTATCTTGCGGCGGCTCAGAAGAGGAACGTGCAACTGGCCGACACCGATCCGCTGGCCGCAAGTCTGGGCAACGCTATTTTGGAGATACTCAGTCAAAACGCGCGTTTCATTTCAGCCAGCCTGCCCCTTAGAATTCTTAGTCCCATGTTCAATGCCTATGCCGGTGAACAGGAATACGGATTTCATGTGGACAATTCGCTGCGTGTGGATCCGCAAACAGGCGAGCGTATCCGTGCAGACGTTTCATCGACACTGTTCCTGAGTGATCCCGGCGAGTACGACGGAGGCGAATTGCTGATCCAGGACACCTACGGTGAGCAGCGTGTCAAACTACCTGCAGGCCATATGGTGGTGTACCCCTCGACCAGTTTGCACCGGGTCACGCCCGTGACTCGAGGCAAGCGCATGGCGGCCATTTTGTGGATTCAGAGCATGGTGCGCGACGATGCCCAGCGGGCCCTGCTGTTTGAAATGGACAATACCATCCAGCAATTGGCGACCGAACTGGGCGAACACAGCAGCGTGCTGTCGTTGTCGGGTATTTATCACAACCTGGTGCGCCGCTGGGCCAACATATAGGCGTAAGCGTCCCGCGGGTGGCGCGCAGTGCCCAGGCCTCCATGCCATGGGCAGTCCAGCAGCTTGCCGGGACAACATTGCCGCCAAATAATGACGCTTTGACGTTGTTGCCGGCTCAGAGGTGGTCCGCCAGGGCAGGCTACGATGTGCTTCATTGAAGGTAATGTAAAAATCAATTACTATATTAATAAATTCAACCCAAAAGGATTTTCCATGACGTCACTAACGGTAACGATGAAAGGGCAGGTCACCTTAAAGAGGGAATTACTGCAGCATCTTGGCATCAAACCGGGCGAACGGATCGACTTTGACAAGATGCCCGGCGGTGAGCTTCGGGTCAGAGCGGCGCGTCCTGCAGGTACGATTGAAAATTTTATCGGGCGGCATGCGGGCAAAATCAAGAAACCAATGACTATCGAGGAAATGAACGAGATTGCCGCCGCAGGTTGGGCAGGTGATAAATGAAGATCGCTGTCGATATGAACATACTTGTTCGCGCGGTTTTGCAGGATGACGAAGATCAGGGCAGGGCAGCAGCGAAAGTATTGAAAAACGCCTCATTGATCGCCGTTCCATTGCCCTGCCTATGTGAACTGGTCTGGATTTTGCGCAGGGGCGCCAAACTGTCCAAAGAAGAGGTGGCCCAGACAATCGGTGATTTGCTGAATGCGGGAAACGTTGTAATGAACCGGCCGGCAGTCGAGGCCGGGCTTTTAATGCTTGAAGCGGGTGGCGATTTCGCAGATGGTGTCATTGCCTATGAGGGCAATTGGCTGGGAGGTGAAACGTTCGTGTCATTTGATAAACTTGCCGTCAAACTATTGATGGAACAGGGCGAAGCCGCGCAACTGCTTTCCTGATATGCTCGTCCTTGCCATGCAAGCTGTAGCTGCCAACCGCCCGCTGCGGCGCCGCAAGTCGTGGTGTCTGGCGATAAACCGCCTTTATTAGAATCTGGTGCGCCGCTGGGCCAACATATAAGCGGCAAATGGCTGCAGGCGACGGTTGTGGGGTGTCAATCGTATAGAATAAATCTTCTGTCATTTTCCGCGATCACCCCTTTTTCATGTCTGATTCTTTTATCTCCCAATTACCGGCCGAGTTGAACGTGCTGACTGATGCCGCTTCGCTCGTACGATACGGCAGCGACGCCAGCGGTTTGCACGCTGGCGCGCCGCAGCTGGTGGCGCGCCCTGCCACGGTAGAGCAGATGGCCGCGCTGGTCACCCTGTGCGCCAGGCACAACAGGAAAATCACTATCGCCGGCGGCGGCACCGGCCTGGCCGGCGGGGCAGCGTCCGACGAGGGCGATGTCGTCATTTCTCTTGAACTGCTGAACCAGATTGAAGATATCGATGAAGCGGGCGGTACAGCGCTGGTGCAGGCCGGCGTCGTACTGGAGACCCTGTGCGCGGCGGTGGAAGAAAAAGGCTGGTATTTTCCTCTCGATCTTGGCGCGCGCGGCTCCTGTCAGATCGGGGGCAACGTGGCGACCAATGCTGGTGGCAATCGGGTCCTGCGTTATGGCACTACCCGGCAATTGGTGCTGGGTCTGGAGGTCGTGCTGCCAGATGGCACCATCATGACCATGCTGGATCGTACCCTCAAAAACAATACCGGCCTGGATTTGAAGCAGCTTTTCATCGGCACTGAGGGAACGCTGGGCATTATCACGCGTGTGGTTGTACGCCTGTTTCCCCGTCCGCAGACAAGGCGCTCGGCCCTGGTCGGGCTGGCCTCGTTCGCGCAGATCGCACCCTTGTTGAAGGCGGCGCGCAGCGCGCTGCCAGAGTTGTCCAGTTTTGAAGTGATGTGGGCCGACTATGTGGCCCAGGCTGCCCGTGTTACCGGCAGGGCCATTCCCTTTGACGGCGCATGGCCGCTTACCGTGCTGCTTGAAACCGAAGGCGCCGACACGTCCATGTTCCATGCCGGTTTTGATGCCTTCCTGGAGTCCATGCTCGAGAACGGTGCCGTGCAGGATGCCATCGTGCCGCAAAACCTGGAACACGCCGCAGATCTGTGGGCGATCCGCGATGGCATCGGCGAACTGTTCACGTCGCTGCGGCCATTCGTGGCGTTCGATATCGGTATTCCCCTTAAGGATATGGGCGCTTTCATAGAACAGGCCATGACCGAGATCAACCAGCGCTGGCCGCAGGCCTCCAACCTGCTTTTCGGTCATCTTGGCGATGGTAATTTGCATCTGACGACCGGCCATCTGCAACCGGCCGATATTGTTCCGGTGGAAGAGGCGGTGTACGCGCTTACCGGCAGGTTCAATGGCAGCATTTCGGCCGAGCATGGCATTGGCCGTCTGAAGAAACCGTTTCTTCATTACAGTCGTGATGATACCCAGCAGCAGGTAATGCGCCGCATCCGTGACGCACTCAATCCGCAAGGTGTACTGAACGCGGCACGTATTCTTGATTGATATTTTTTTGCTATTTTAAAAAGGCCACACGTCATGGCATATAGCCCAGCCACCCCCGTTTCCAGCATTGCGCCCAGGCACCTTTGCGAGGCGGCGCGCGCCGCTTTTGCTGCCCGTTTCGGCGAGCGCTTCACCACCGGTGCAGCCGTTTGCGATCATCACGCGCGTGATGAATCGGCGTACCCGCCAGTGCAACCTGATGGCGTATTGTTTGCCAGGGACACAGACGATGTGGTCGCTGCAGTCAGACTGTGCACCCAATACAATGTGCCGCTTATTCCATTTGGCATCGGTTCATCCATCGAGGGCCATGTGCTTCCCATTGAAGGCGGCATCACGATCGATTTTCGCGATATGAATCAGGTGCTGGCCGTCCAGCCGGAAGATTTCACCGTGACGGTGCAGCCGGGGGTTATTCGCACACAGTTAAATGATGAGATCCGCCATACCGGCCTGTTCTTTCCCATCGATCCGGGCGCGCACGCATCCATCGGCGGCATGACAGCGACCCGCGCGTCCGGAACCAACGCGGTCCGCTACGGGACCATGCGCGACAACGTACTGTCGCTCAAAGTGGTCACAGCAACCGGCGAGGTGATCCGTACCAGCAGTCGCGCCCGCAAATCATCGGCGGGCTATGATCTGACGCATTTATATGTAGGCAGCGAAGGCACGCTGGGCGTGATTGTCGAAATTACCCTGCGTGTGTATCCGCTACCCGAAGCGGTGACGGCTGCGGTGTGTTCGTTTCCGACGCTGCGTCATGCTGTGCAGGCCGTGACCGAGATTATGCAAAGCGGTGTGCCCATTGCCCGCGTCGAATTCATGGATGAGCGTGCCGTGCGCGCTGTCAATGCCTACAGTAAAACCGCGCTGGCGGAACAGCCGCTGCTGCTGTTCGAATTTCACGGATCTCCCGCAGGCATTGCCGAACAGGCCATGATCGTGCAGGAACTGACCGCCGATCAGGGTGGTACGGCGTTCCAGTGGGCCGAAAAACCCGAGGAGCGCACTGTGCTGTGGACTGCCCGCCACAATTACTATTTCGCCTGTCTGCAGCAACGGCCTGGTGGGCGCGCCATCACCACCGATGTGTGCGTGCCCATTTCCCGCCTGGCCGATTGCGTGAGCGACACCGCGGCCGATCTGCAAAGCCTGGCCTTTCCCTGGTCTATTGTCGGCCATGTCGGCGATGGTAATTTCCATGTGGTCATGATGATAGATGCGGATGATGAACAGGAATGGCATCAGGCAGAAGATATCAACAACCGCCTGGTGCTGCGCGCCATACAGATGGATGGTACCTGCACCGGCGAGCACGGCGTGGGCATTCACAAGATGGATTTTCTGAAAGCGGAACACGGCGAGGTCGCGCTGCAACTGATGCGCAACATCAAGCATGCCTATGATCCCAACAATATCTTCAATCCGGGCAAAATCGTCAGTTGGTCGGCGGCAACGGGCCAATGACGCATGTAATCGTCGCGCCGCACAGGGCGATCAAGCGCAATTGATGCCGCAACGAAACAAAGGCATGCAGTAGTCTGGTTTTCTAGTCATTTGTGATAAGCTGATCGCCGCCACTCACATGGTGTCATGCGCCCGATAGTGCTGCAGGCGCCCGACAGAACAGCACATGCGTGGGCGCAATAACAGGAGAAGAAGACAAAATGGTTTCGCGTTATCTCGCAGCAGACTGGGGTTCAACCAATCTGCGACTGTGGCTGGTTGAGGACGGCATTGCCGTGAAAAATGCGGCATCACCTTTCGGGATTACGCGGATGCAGAACCAGTCGTTTCCCGCTGTGCTGCAGGGCCTGCTGCAACAAATGCAGATTGCGCAGGCCGATGTTTCACGCGTCTACATTGCCGGCATGGCGGGCAGCAATGTGGGTTGGCAACAGGCGAACTATCTGCCCTGCCCGGTAGCGCTCAATGCTCTGGGCACAAGCCTGACGCGGGTCGATCCGGGCTGGCCGGCCCAGGCTGGCATTATTCCTGGCGTTTGCGTGCCCGGCCCGGATGGCGCCGATGTGATGCGTGGCGAAGAAACCCAGTTGCTGGGCGCGCTGCAAGACACCGCTTCGGCCCTGTTTATACTGCCAGGCACGCACAGCAAATGGGCGCGCGTCCACCACGATGTCATCCACAGCTTTACGACGGTTATGACCGGAGAGCTGTTTGACGTACTGCGTCACCATTCCCTGCTGGGCCGTGGTTTGCCGGCGGCGGCGCCACACCCCGAGTCCTTTGATTGCGGCGTCATGGCGGGGCTGGCCGCCAGCGATACGATGACTGAACTGTTCAGCGTCAGGGCGCGGTATATTTTGGGGCATCTGCCTGCCCAGCAAGTCGATGACTATCTCTCGGGGCTGTTGATCGGCTCTGAAATGCGCGATATGCGCCAACGTTTCGAGGTCTCGGCCGATACGCCGGTCACGCTGGTGGGCAGCGGTTCGCTCTTTACGCGTTATGATCGCGCCTTGCATCTGGCCGGTATTGCGTTTACTACCCAGGATGCCGATACGGCCATTTTGAACGGAATAAGGAAAATACATGACTCCCTGGACACCTGAGTTGCCGCTGATCGCCATTTTGCGCGGCATTGGCCCCGATGAAGTGCTCGATCACGTACAGGTGCTGCATGAGGCTGGCTTTGATGCCATTGAAATTCCTACCAACTCGCCAGACTGGCAGGTGAGTGTGCAGCGGGTGAGCCAAGCCTTTGGCGTGAGCCTGATGACAGGGGCTGGAACGGTCCTGACATCGGAACATCTGGCGCAGCTGTCTGCAGCTGGCGGCAGGCTGATGGTGACACCCAATACCAATCCGACGTTGATCGCCGAGGCCGTCAACACCTACGGTTTTCAGGTCTGCGCCGGGTTTGCCACGGCCAGCGAGGCCTTTGCCGCCTTGCAGGCAGGCGCCCAGGCGCTCAAGCTGTTTCCGTCCAGCGTGTTCGGGCCAGATTACGTCAAGGCGCTCAAGGCCGTGTTGCCCGCGCAAGTGCCGCTGTATGCGGTCGGCGGCATCAATCCCGGGAACCTGGCCAGCTATCTGGACGCCGGTTGCGTGGGTGCCGGGTTGGGGTCAGATTTGTATCGGCCCGGACAGCAGGTGGCGGCAACGCGTGAGCGCGCACAGCGCTTTGTACAGGCTTGGCAGGCTGCGCGACCGCAGGCGCATTGAATGGCGTGTCGGCGCTCAAGGTCCTGAGCGCGGGAACGGCTTTTTGCGACAGAGCAGGGGGCATCCTCGCGATCGTTGCTGGGCCCAAAACGGTCAGTCCAACGGGAAACACGTTGCGACCGTTCAGGCCGTTAGCAAAGTTGGGAGCCAGATACCGAAAGGGTGCGCAGGTACATAAAACCGGGGCAAGGGCGGGCACTCGGGGACAACAAGCGCTTTGGCATCGTCCGGCAACACGTGTTGTCCGGGCCTGTACAGAGTCAGAAAACACAGACAATGACTGGAGAATAGAGACATGGCGACATTTGATGTGGCGCTGTTTGGGGAAATGATGGTGCTGCTGGTGGCCGCCGATCCGGGGCCGCTGGAAGAGGTGCATACCTTTCACAAAATGACGGCTGGCGCCGAAACCAATGTGGGCATTGCGCTGGCACGCCTGGGCGCAAAAGTCGCCTGGGCCAGCCGGCTGGGTGACGATACCATGGGCAAGTATCTGAAAAATGTCATGCAGCAGGAAGCCATCGATTGCTCGCGGGTGCTGATGGTGCCGCGTGAACGCACCGGCTTTATGCTCAAGGGCAAAGTGATCGAGGGCGACCCGCCAATTGAGTATTATCGCTCGGGCTCTGCCGCCAGCGCCATGACGGCAGACGATCTGGATCCGGACTGGCTGGGCCAGGCCCGACATTTGCATGTCACCGGCATTTTCCCGGCCCTGAATGCCGGCACCTATGCGCTGACCACCGCCGCCATGCAGCACATGCGCCGCGCGGGGGGAACGGTTTCCTTTGATCCCAATCTGCGTCCGGCCTTGTGGGGGTCCACTGAACTGATGCGCTCGCGCCTCAATGAGCTGGCGGGCCTGGCTGACTGGGTGCTGCCCGGCCTGGAAGAGGGCCGGATACTCACCGGCGCCGACAGTGAAGAGGGGATCGCGGCGTTTTATCAGGGTCTGGGCGTGCAGGCGGTTGTCGTCAAGCTGGGCGCCCGCGGCGCGTTCGGACAGGCCGGGAACCAGCAGTTCCGGGTCTCTGGCTATCCTGTGGAAAAAGTCGTGGATACCGTGGGCGCCGGAGACGGGTTTGCCGCCGGGCTCATCAGTGGCCGGCTCGAAGGGCTGGACTGGCAGGCCAGCGTGCGTCGCGCCACCATCATCGGCGCCTGTGCTGTACAGGTCGCCGGCGATACTGAAGGCTACCCTGACCGGGCCAGGCTGGCGGAACTGGGCAGGGTTTAAGTATTCCCCGCATTACGGATTCGCCTAATTTCACCCTTTTTACCGTGCTGGTATAATGTACGTTATAGTGTACAAAAATTTGTATAAATGGGAGCAACACCATGGGAATCAGTTCAGGTGATGTCATTTCGCTATCCCAGGCCCGGGCAAACCTGTCCGAACTGGCCGATCAGGTCAAAGGGGGCGCTGAGAAAATCATCACCAAAAATGGCGAAAGCTATGTGGCTATCATTGATTCCGAGCGACTGGATTACTATCATCAACTGGAACGCGAGCGCATTCACTTGTTACTTATTGATGATGCCAGCAAGGGGCTGGCAGATGTCGCCACTGGAAAAGTGAAAGATGCTCAGTCTACCCTGGCGGCAATCAAACGCCGTCGCACCGCAGCAGGCTGACGGTGCATATGGCGCAAACAGCTCGCTATACCATCAGGCTGACAGCCCACTTTGAACGTAACCTTGAACAAATTGAAGCTTTCCTGTTGGAGACCGAAGCGCCTCAGACGTTTGACGCGCTTCTGGATGAACTGACAGATACCGTCATTCCGAATCTTGAGCGTTTTCCGCATATGGGCCGTATGTTCTCGGCTCGACCAGTACGTTCGGTCGAAGTTGCCAATGGTATTGAACGTCTGAGCGCACAATTTAAGGAAATTGCCCAGTCAGTCGATCAGTTGCGTGAATATGTGATGTCGAACTATTTGCTACTGTACGCAAAAATCAATACGACGGTATATTTGCTTTCTATCCGGCATCATCGCCAACTGTCTTTCGACTTCGTTAATCACTGGCCGTCCTGATTCCAGGGCGTTTTTTTTCCTAATTAGGGTTTTCTACAGTTGCGGCATGTCATTCAGTGGTCTTACCATTAAACGCTAATTTGAAATCCACCGTTTATCCTGGTTATTTCAGACTAACGGCCCAGCCAAAAACAGAAAAAGCGAAAAGAGACAAGTGAAGTTCGAAGCCATTAAATCCCGCTCCGTGTCGGAACTGGTTGCCCAGCGATTGATCGATATGATCCGCAAGGGGCAGCTGGTGGCAGGCCAGCAGCTGCCGCCAGAGCGGGAGCTGGCGGTATTGTTCGATGTGGGCAGGCCTGCTGTACGGGAAGCCATCCGTGGCCTGTCGCTGCTGGGTCTGGTCAAGATTCAGCAGGGCGAAGGCAACTTCATCAGTTCACTGAATGTGGAAGACCTGATCGAGCCGCTTAGTCTGCTGATTGACCTGCATTTTGACCAGATCAACGAGCTGTTCGATGCGCGCAAAATTATCGAAGGCGGCATTACGCGTCTGGCCTGCGAGCGGCTGACCGAAGCCGAAATCGAACGCCTGCGCGTCAACGTCGAGGAAGCGCGCGCCGCGCTGGCCCACAATGACCACGAAGCCATCCGCCATCTGGATATCGAACTGCATCAGACCATCATCAACGCCTGTGGCAATGTTTACCTGCAACGGGTGGCGCAAAGCATCAGCCTGCTCAGCCGCAAGAGCCGTACGATCACAACCGTCATTCCGTCGATCTTGCAATCGACCTTTGATGACCACGAACATATTGTGCGGGCCCTGGCCGAACGCAATCCGGCCAAGGCTTCCGAAGCCATGTACCGGCACCTGGATCATGTACAGAAACACTACAACGACTATCAGCAAGCTGGTGCAACGACACCGGCACACACAAACCAACAGGAGTCAGTATGAAACTCATCCGTTATGGGGAAAGCAAGCAGGAAAAACCGGGCATTGTCGATAGCGACGGCCGTATCCGTGATCTGTCCGGCGTCATCAGCGATGTCGATGGCAGCACCATTACAGAAAGCGGCCTGGCGCGCCTGCGCGGTCTGGATATCTCGACCCTGCCCGTTGTCGAAGGCAATCCGCGTATTGGCCCCTGCGTTGGCAACATCGGTAAATTCGTTTGTATCGGACTGAACTACTCGGATCATGCGGCTGAGTCCGGTCTGCCTGAGCCTTCCGAGCCTGTGGTCTTTAACAAGTGGACCAGCGCCATTGTGGGTCCTAATGACGACGTGGCCATTCCCCGCGGTTCGAAGAAAACCGACTGGGAAGTGGAGCTGGGCGTGGTGATCGGCAAGGAAGCACGTTACATCAGCAAGGAAGAAGCACTCTCGCATGTGGCCGGCTATTGTGTGATCAATGACGTGTCGGAACGGGAATACCAGACCGAGCGCGGCGGCACCTGGGACAAAGGCAAGGGGTGCGACACATTTGGTCCTATCGGCCCATGGCTGGTAACGGCAGATGAGGTGTCCGATCCGCAGGCACTGAATCTGTGGCTGGAAGTGGACGGCAAACGCTATCAGGACGGCACCACCGCCAAAATGATTTTTGATGTTGCCACGATCATTTCGTATCTAAGTAATTTCATGAGCCTGCAGCCAGGCGATGTGATCTCGACAGGTACGCCCCCCGGCGTTGGCATGGGTGTCAAGCCTGAAGCGGTTTACCTGAAGGCAGGTCAGACCATGCGTTTGGGCATCGAAGGCCTGGGTGAACAGACACAGAAAGTGGTGCAGGCCTAAGGCTGGCACAAGCGCGGCGCGAAGGAGGCGCCGCGTTGCTTGAACCTGAATGTTGCTTGCGATATTCAGGTCGTTGTTGAAGTCGGGCGTCCGACCGCCGGAACAAGGTTGGTGCGATGCCAGACAGCAGTTGTAGATGTATAAAAACAGAACCGGCCGTCACGCAATTCGTGTGTACGGACACCACATCACAGGAGCCCGGCTGCGCCGGGGTTGCCTGTAAACGGAGACAGACATGAACAAACGCAATATGCTCAAAGGGTTGCTGGGGTTGACGTTGGCAGTGGGCGCAGGCATGGCTCACGCTGCTTACCCGGAGCGCCCCATCACTATGATCGTGCCTTGGGGTGCCGGTGGCGGCACAGATGCCACAGCCCGCATGATCGCGACTTTGCTCGAAAAAGAACTGGACAATCCGGTCAATGTGGTCAACCGCACAGGCGGCAATGGCGTCGTGGGGCATATGGCCATCTCCAAAGCCAAGCCTGATGGTTACACGCTGGGCATGCTCACGGTGGAAATTGCCACCATGAAGCATTTGGGCCTGACCACCATTACCACGGCCGACTACACGCCACTGGCCCTGATGAACGAGGACCCGGCCGGTGTGACGGTAAGCGCAACTTCAGAATACAAAGACATGAAAGGGCTGATGGAGGACATCAAGGCCAATCCGGGCAAGCTCAAAGCCTCCGGTACCGGACAGGGCGGCATCTGGCATATCGCCATCGCCGGCCTGGTCAATAATGCCGGCCTGCCAGCCAACTCGGTTCCATTCGTGCCTTCCAATGGTTCTGCGCCGGCAATGCTCGAGCTGGCTGCCGGTGGCATCGATATCGTGCCGACGTCTCTGCCGGAAGCGCGTTCAATGATCGACGCCGGCAAGGCCAAGCCGCTGGCCATCATGTCCAAAGAGCGCTCACCCATGTACCCGGATGTTCCAACGTTGAAGGAAACCATCGGTAGTGACTGGACTGTGGGCGTGTGGCGTGGCATTGCCGGTCCCAAGGGGCTGCCCGATGATGTGACTGCCAAGCTGGACGCAGCACTCAAGAAAGTCAACGAGAGCAAGGAATTTCGTGACTTCATGTCCAAACGCGGTTTTGGTGTTGCCTATGCCAGCGGCAAGGAATATGGCGATTACATGGCCAAATCCACCGCTGATTTCGGCGAGGTTCTCAAAGCCATCGGAATGGCCAAATAAGCTGATATGAACCGGGTGGTCGGTTCAGTGCGCCTTGCGTGCACCGGACCGTACTGCCGACCCTGTGGAAAATTCCCATGAAGATCAGTGATACCCTTTCCGGCATTATGATTGGCATTTTTGCCATTATCGTTTTTGCAATGTCGCTGTCGTTTCCCCCCACACCCGGCCAGGAATATGGTTCGGGGCTGTTTCCCCGCCTTATTGCTATCGGTTTGCTCATCTGTTCGGTCTGCTTGATTGTGCAAAGCAGGCGCCGCCGGGACAAGCAGCAGTGGCTGGCCTGGCACGGCCTGAATACGGTAACGTTTCTGCGCTTCTGCATGATCCCGGCGTCACTCGTTTTCTATTTCCTGACGGCACAATGGCTAGGCTTCTTTATTTCATCTGGCATTATTCTGATGCTCTTGTTCCTGGTGTTCGGCGTCAAACCCGTACGTGGCCTGATTCTGACCGTGATAAGCGTGTTGATCATCCACTTGTGCTTCTACAACATTTTGCAAGTCCCGCTGCCATGGGGATTGCTTGAGCCCTTTGCGTGGTGACTCTATGTTCATGAGCAATTTTACTGCTGCACTGGGTCAGGTGACCGATCCGTTTGTGCTGGGTGTCATTCTGGTGGCAGCCATGTTCGGTCTGTTCGTGGGCGCCATTCCGGGCCTGAGTGCCACCATGGCCGTCGCCCTGCTGGTGCCCGTGACTTTTTTCATGGATCCCGTTCCTGCCATTGCCATGATGGTCACCTCTACTGCCATGGCCATTACCTCTGGCGACGTGCCAGGATGTCTGTTGCGGATTCCCGGTACGCCGTCGTCAGCAGCGTACACGGACGAGGCTTACAGCATGACCCGCAAGGGCATGGCGGACCAGGCACTGGGCGCCAGCATCCTGTTCTCTTTTGCGGGAGGTGTGTTTGGCACAATCGTGCTGATTACCTGCGCCCCCATGCTAGCCAATTTTGCGCTGAATTTTTCTTCGTATGAGTTTTTCTGGCTGGTGGTATTGGGTCTGTCCTGCGCCATCGTTATCACGCCGGCCAGCCAGCTCAAGGGGTTCGTGTCCTTGCTGATCGGCCTGCTGCTCGCTTGTGTGGGCATGAATAACCCGGCGGCCTATCCGCGCTTTACCTTCGGTAACGAAGACCTGATGAACGGGGTCACATTGCTGCCGATGATGGTAGGCATGTTCGCTATTGCCGAAGTTCTGCGCTATGCCGTCAATTCACAAGACAGTATCGGTGAAGTCAAGGCACAGGTCGGCAATATCTTTACCGGTATGTGGACATTGACCAAAAAATATCCGGTATCCATTCTGCGCGGCAGCGTGCTGGGCACGATTGTGGGCGCATTGCCAGGAGCGGGCGCCGATATTGCCGCCTGGATGTCCTATGGCATTAGCAAGAAGTTTTCCAAAGAACCGGAAAAGTTCGGCACAGGGCATGTGGAAGGCATTGTCGAGGCTGGTGCATCGAATAACTCGGCGCTGGCTGGCGCCTGGATTCCTGCTCTGGTTTTCGGGATTCCGGGAGACTCCATTACCGCGATCGTGGTGGGTGTGCTGTACATGAAAAACCTCATACCGGGTCCGATGATATTTACCAATAATGCAGTTGAAATGTACTCCATTTTTCTGGTGTTCATTATTGCCAATATCCTGATGCTGCCGCTGGGTTATGTGCTGGTCAAGATTGCCAGAAAAGTTCTGCGGGTGCCGCGTTCCATGCTGATGCCTATCATATTGCTTTTCGGTATTGTCGGGACCTTTTCCATCAACAATAGCCCGTTCGACGTGATCATTATGATGCTTATGGGGCTGCTGGCCTATGTCATGGAAGAGAACGACTTCCCTGTCGCACCAGCCGTGCTGGGTGTGGTGCTGGGCGGCATGCTGGAAGAAAATTTTATTTCATCCATGATCAAGGCTGACGGTGATTTTCTCATGTTCTTTAGCCGGCCCATTGCTGCCGTATTGGGAGTAGTGGCCATTCTGATCTGGACTATTCCCATTATCAAACTGTTCATCGGCAAACCCAAGCCACCGGCTGGCGGCAATGGGAATCCGGCGACGCAACCAGGAACCACGACATGAACCAGACCGCCAACTCTGCTGTGCACCAGGCCGGCGAGCGATATGACGTCGAGACCTTGCGCGAATTTGCGCGAGCGCTGTTGGTAGCTGCAGGCACTTCGGACGACATTGCACGCAATGTATCGGATGTGTTGCTTGACGGAGATTTGCTGGGCCATACCACCCATGGCCTGGCGCTGCTCAATCCCTACCTGCAGCAAATCGAACAGGGAAAGATGAGCACGCAAGGCAACGCCGACATTGTCTCCGACAAAGGGGCGTCGTTGCTGCTGGATGGGCGGCGTTTGCCGGGACCGTGGCTGGTGAATCAGGCCATAGATATGCTGCTACCGCGCGCGCGGCAATACGGCACCGCCACTGCGGTGATCCGCCAAAGCCATCACATTGCCTGCCTGGCCAGTTATCTACTGCGGGCGGTTCGTGAAAATATGCTGATTGTGCTCAGCTGCTCCGATCCTTCGGGCCAGAGCGTTGCGCCGTTTGGTGGCACCCGCGCTGTATTTACGCCCAATCCGATTGCGATCGGCATACCATCGGCATCGCCCTTTCTGGTTGATATTTCCGCCTCGATTACCACAAATGGCATGAGCGGCCGCCTGGCCAAGGAAGGTAAACAATTCGAGGAAGAATGGCTGATTGACAGTGCCGGCAAGCCGACGCGTGACCCTGCAGTGCTGTCGCAAGAGCCGCCAGGCACCATCTTGCCGCTGGGCGGGCTGTCTGTGGGACACAAGGGCTTTGGGCTGGCGCTGTTGATTGAAGCGCTGACCGGCGGCCTGGCAGGTCATGGTCGGGCCGACAACGTCAAGGGCTGGGGCGCGACCGTTTTCGTCAGCCTGTATGATCCGGGCGCCTTCGGTGGCAACGACGCGTTCCTGCGCCAGATGGACTGGATTGCCGACGCCTGTCGCAATAACCCGCCTCGCGAAGGCTTCGACAATGTTCGCATGCCCGGGGATCGTGGCCTGGCATTGTATGAGCAGCAGAAGAAAAACGGCGTTCTCTTGCATCCGTCCATTACGCCACTGCTGCAGGAATCTGCGCAAACCTATGGCATCGGCATGCCGGCCACACTTTAATTTACGACAAGGATAGACAATGAGTCAGAATAGTTTACAGAACCGGGTGGCCGTCATTACGGGCGGTGCGCGTGGTATTGGCCTGGCTGCCGCAAAACGCATGCTGGAATCGGGCGCGTCGGTCGCGCTGTGGGATCTGGATGCCGATCGGCTGGCGCAATCGCGCAAGCAACTGGACACCCTGGGCAAGGTGACTGCGCATGCGCTGGACCTGACCGATCTGGCAGCGGTGGAAAACGCAGCGGCCGATACATTACAGCAACATGGCAAGGTCGATATTCTGGTGAACAACGCCGGCATTACCGGTGGCAACGGGGTGACTTGGGAACTTGATCCAGCCGTATGGCAGCAGGTGGTGCAGACCAACCTGATGGCCCCGTACTATACCTGCCGCGTGCTGGTGCCTGCCATGCTGAAAAACGGCTATGGCCGCATCGTCAATATCGCCTCGATTGCAGGTAAAGAGGGCAATCCGAATGCATCGCATTACAGCGCCTCCAAGGCCGGACTGATCGGGCTGACCAAGTCGCTGGGCAAGGAACTGGCAGAACGCAATATTCTGGTGAACGCCATTACTCCGGCTGCGGCAAAGACCGAAATTTTCGACTCGATGTCGCAGGAGCATATTGACTATATGTTGTCCCGGATTCCCATGAAGCGTTTTCTTGCCGTGGACGAGGCCGCCTCTATGATTTGTTGGCTGGCCTCGGAAGAATGTGCATTCAGTACGGGGGCCGTATTCGATCTGTCCGGCGGGCGGGCAACCTATTGACGACACCATAGCGTCACAAACCCGTGCGATTGTGTTCCATACATGGGATACAAAGCAGAAGAAATGATACATGCAGCCAGAAGCCGCATGGCATTTTAGTAAAAGGAGATTTTAATGACGATACTGGAAAGTCCATTTTTTCAGTCAGTGGCAGCGATTACGCGAGCCATGGAAAAGGCGCTCACTTATATGCTTGGCCTTTGCGTACTGGTGATGGTACTGCTGGTGTTCGGTAACGTAGTCCTCAGGTACGGCTTTAACTCGGGCATTACCGTTTCCGAGGAGGTCGCCCGGATGTCGTTCGTGTGGCTGATTTTCCTGGGCACCGTGATTGCGTTTCGCACCAAGCAACACCTCGGGGTCAACATGCTGCTGCACCGCCTGCCAATCATGATGCAAAAAATTATCCATATTCTGCGTCAGCTCATCATCATGTGGGTGCTCTGGCTGCTGATGCAAGGCGGCTGGGATCAGATGATGATTGGCATGAATACTGCATTGCCGGTTACCGGCTGGTCGCAGGCCCTGTTCAGCGGCATGGTGTGGTTCAGTGCGGTGGCCATGTTTGTACTGGCAATTGGCGATATTGCCATCGCAATCATGACACCGGCAGAACGTGGCTATCAATACCGGTTTAGAACTGCAGTCGACCATGTCGATGATGCGGGCTAACGCGAGTAACAGGAAACCAACATGACCGTAACCATATTTCTTTCCGTGCTGCTCGGCTTTATGGCATTTGGCATGCCAATCGCCTTTGCGCTGTTGCTCTCGGCCATCGGCCTGATGTTTTATCTGGACTTCTTCGACGTGCAGATTCTGGCGCAGAACATGCTGGCCGGCGCCGATAATTTCTCCTTGATGGCCGTCCCGCTATTCATGCTGGCCGGCGAAGCCATGAATGCCGGCGGCATGTCGCGGCGCATGGTCACGCTGGCCAGCTCCCTGGTCGGCCACGTGCATGGCGGGCTGGGCTACGTTGCGATTATGGCAAGTGTGTTGCTAGCCGCCCTCTCGGGTTCGGCCGTTGCCGATTCGGCAGCGCTGGCCGCTATGCTGGTGCCCATGTTGCGCAATCGTGGCTATGATTTGAAACAGTCCTGCGGCCTGATCGCCGCTGGTGGGATTATTGCACCTATCATTCCGCCGTCCATTTCATTCATTATTTTCGGGGTGGCCGCCAATATTTCGGTTACCAAACTGTTCATGGCCGGCATTGTGCCCGGGCTATTGATGGGGCTGACACTGGTCATGGTATGGACGTTCGTAGCGCGCCGCTCCACCAGTTTCCAGCCCTTTCCAAAGGAACCGTGGTCTGTCAGGGCCAAGGCATTGCGTGAATCGGGCTGGGCGCTGGTGCTGCCAGTCATCATTATCGGCGGCTTGCGCTTTGGCATTTTCACGCCGACAGAGGCAGCAGCAGTGGCGGCTGTTTATGCGCTGTTTGTAGGCATGGTTGTGTATCGCGAAATCAAAATACGACACTTGATGCAACTGCTGGTCAATGCGGCAACCACCACTAGTGTGGTCATGTTCCTGGTGGCTGCGGCTCTGGTTACGTCGTACATGATTACGCTGGCCGATCTGCCCAAGGAACTCATCGCTTTGCTGGGCCCGCTGGTTGACTCGCCCACCTTGCTGATGCTTGCCTTGGTGGTACTGCTCATACTGGTTGGAACGGCCATGGACCTGACGCCGACAATCCTGATTCTGGCGCCGGTGTTGATGCCTGTCATCAAGGAAGCCGGCATCGATCCAACCTATTTCGGGGTGATCTTCATCATGGTCGGTTGCGCCGGCCTGTTGACGCCGCCCGTAGGAACCGTGCTGAATGTGGTCTGCGGCGTCGCCCGCATTCGCATGGAAGATATCATCAAGGGTGTATGGCCATACGTGACGGCCTACGCCCTGCTGATTCTGCTGCTTGTGCTTTTCCCGCAGATTGTCACGGTACCGATGAACTGGTTCTATTGATCTGCAAACTATACCTATATCCTGGAGATGAAAATGAAGACTTTGAAAAAGACCGTTGTGAGCCTGACAGCAGTAGCGCTGCTAGGCATGGGTTCGGCGGCCGTATGGGCCAAGGACATCAAACCACGTATTATCCGTTTTGGCTATGGCCTGGCCGATGACAGCCCGACCGGCAAGGCTTCGGCGCACTTTGCCGAAGTGGTCAGCAAGCTGAGCGATGGCAAAATGAAGGTCAAGACCTTCGGCAACGGCGCCCTGGGCCCTGATGAACAGTTGATCAATTCTTTGATCAGCGGTTCCGGAGAAATCACATTTGTGTCCACCGCTCCTATTGCCAGCCTGATTCCTGAATTTGGGGTATTTGATCTGCCGTTTTTGTTCGACAATGAAAAAGTGGCAGACGCGGTGCTGGATGGCCCGGAAGGCAAGAAGCTGCTGGACAAATTGCCGGCCAAGGGTCTGATCGGACTGAACTACTGGGAAAACGGCTTTCGCAATATCACCAATTCCCGCCGCGAAATTTCCAAATTGGAAGACATCAATGGCATCAAGCTGCGCGTGATGCAGAACCAGGTCGCCCTGAGCGTGTTCAAGGGCCTGGGCGCCAACGCCATTCCCATGCCGTTTACGGAATTGTTCACTGCGCTGGAAACCAAAACAGTAGATGGCCAGGAAAATCCGTTGTCCACGATCCAGACCAGCAAATTCTATGAGGTTCAGCCATACCTGACGCTGTCCAACCACGTGTACACGCCGTTTGTATTCCTGGCATCCAAAAAATGGTTTGACCAGCTGTCCCAGGATGAAAAAGATGTCATTGTGCAGGCAGCCGAAGACAGTCAGGCATTCCAGCGCAAAGCCAGCCGCCAGGGCAATGAAGATGCGCTCAAGTACCTGAAAGAACACGATGTCAAGGTGGCCGAGTTCTCTACCGAGGAAAAAGAGAAGATTCGTGAGAAAGTTGCGCCGATTGTCGAAAGCCTGAAAGCCAAGATTGGCAACGAAACAGTCGATGGTGTACTGGAAGCAGCAAAAAAGGCTTCCGGCGCCTGAGTATTATTACAATTGAAATAGAAGGAACCCGTTATGTCTACGTCAGAAAAAACGCCTTTGCGCAGCCGCCGGTGGTTTGACAACCCGGCCAATCCAGGCATGACTGCCCTGTATATCGAACGCTACATGAATTACGGTATTACCAGGGAAGAGCTGCAGTCGGGCAAGCCCATTATCGGCATTGCCCAGACGGGTTCCGATCTATCGCCGTGCAACCGCCATCATCTGGAGCTGGCTACGCGGGTGCGTGATGGCATTCGTGATATGGGCGGAATTCCACTGGAGTTTCCAGTTCATCCCATACAGGAAACCGGTAAACGTCCGACCGCGGCCCTTGATCGCAATCTGGCCTATCTGGGCCTGGTCGAAATTCTGCATGGCTATCCGCTAGATGGCGTAGTGCTGACCACTGGTTGCGACAAAACCACGCCCGCCTGCCTGATGGCGGCAGCCACCGTCAATATTCCTGCCATTGTCTTGTCGGGCGGCCCCATGCTCGACGGTTGGTGGAAAGGCAAGCTGGCGGGCTCCGGCACTGTTGTCTGGGATGCGCGCAAGCGCCTGTCTGCTGGGGAGATTGGTTATGAAGAATTCATGAACAATGTGGCCTCATCCGCTCCCTCGGTGGGCCACTGCAATACCATGGGCACAGCGCTGTCCATGAACTCCCTGGCCGAAGCCCTTGGCATGTCGTTGCCCGGTTGTGCAGCCATTCCTGGACCACATCGGGAGCGGGGCTGGATGGCTTATGAAACGGGTCGCCGCATTGTCGATATGGTCCGGGAAAATCTGCGTCCGTCCGATATCATGACCCGCGCCGCCTTTGAAAATGCGGTGGTCGCGGCTGCGGCACTGGGCGGCTCATCCAACTGCCCGATTCACATGGTAGCGATTGCCCGCCATATGGGTGTTGATCACACGCTGGCAGACTGGCAGCGTCTGGGTCCGCAAATTCCATTGTTGGTAGACTGCCAGCCTGCGGGGCGTTTCCTTGGGGAAGCGTTCCACCGTGCCGGTGGTGTGCCGGCCGTCATGAAAGAGCTGCTGGATGCCGGTAAAGTGGATGGTACGGCCATGACCGTGACCGGCAAAACGCTGGCCGATAACCTGGCGGCCGTGCCAACCCCGGATCGCGAAGTGATTCGCGCCTACAACGCACCGTTGCGAGAAGCCGCAGGCTACGTTGTCCTTACCGGTAATCTGTTCGACAATGCGGTCATCAAGACCAGTGTGATCGACGAAAAATTCCGCGCCCGTTTCCTGTCTGACCCGGCGCACCCGAACGTGATGGACCTGAAGGCAGTGGTTTTTGAAGGGCCGGAAGATTATCACGATCGTATTGAAGATCCGGCGCTGGGGATTGACGACAAATCCATACTTGTGATTCGCAACAGCGGTCCGGTGGGCTATCCGGGGGGCGCTGAAGTGGTCAATATGCAGCCCCCGGCTTATCTGCTCAACAAGGGAATAGATACGCTGCCCACCATGGGCGATGGTCGCCAGAGCGGTACCTCGGCCAGCCCGTCCATTCTGAACGTCTCGCCCGAGTCGGTGGTCGGCGGCGGGCTTGCCTTGCTGCGCACCGGTGATATCGTCAGGGTAGATCTGAACACCTGTCGCGTCGATGTCCTGATTGCCGAAGAGGAACTGCAGGCACGGCGTGCCGCTTGGGTAAAACCGGAGTTGCTGAACATGACGCCGTGGGAGGAAATTTACCGCGGCATGGTGGGCCAGCAGGGCGATGGCGCATGTCTGGAAGCGGCGACCGCTTATGTAGATATCATCCAGACGCGGGGCGAATCGCGCGATAATCATTAATGTCATTTATCGTAGCTATTTCGTCTGCTATATTGGCGGCGAGATAGCGACCAGATGGCAACCAAATAGCAACCCAATGGCAGCGGGCTGCAGCGCAAGTCCATGGCGCCCAAGTCTGTGCAAACGCTGGTCGCATTGCGCTGCAGCGCCGCTACAGGCAGACATGCATGCATCATGTCTGTCATTTTTTCATTTATTATTGACGCCTTGCATGTGTCATACAACTTAGTCAACAGCAGGGCAGCGAGCATATTATGACAGTTCTGGACAAGAAAGCCATTCGTACCCTTCCCGAAGCGGCCATTGCCGCTTTTGGCCAGCGCTTCGGCGAGCGTTTCATTACTTCCATGGCCGTGCGTGAACACCACGGTACCGACGAGTCTCCGTATCCCGTGTGCCCGCCTGAAGCAGTCATCTTTCCGCGCGACACCGATGAAGTGGTCGACGCTGTCAAAATCTGCAACCAGTACAAAGTACCGGTCATTCCTTTTGGCATCGGTTCATCGCTGGAAGGGCACGTGTTGCCCATCGAGGGTGGCGTTACGCTGGACTTTACCGAGATGAACAAAGTGCTGGCCATCAATGCCGAAGACTTCACCGTGACTGTGCAACCGGGCGTTATTCGCACGCAGCTCAATGAGGAAATCCGGCACACGGGTCTGTTCTTCCCTATCGATCCCGGCGCTCACGCATCCATCGGGGGCATGACCAGCACGCGGGCTTCGGGCACCAATGCCGTGCGCTACGGCACCATGCGCGAGAATGTGGTCTCCATGAAAGTGGTGACGGCTGCGGGCAAGGTGCTTCGTACCAGCAGCCGGGCCCGCAAGTCTTCATCGGGTTACGACCTGACCCGCCTGTTCGTTGGAAGCGAAGGCACACTGGGCATTATTGTCGAGGTTACCGTACGTGTATACCCGCAACCCGAGGCGGTGACAGCAGCCATCTGCAATTTCCCCACGCTGGAGTCTGCAGTGCAGTCGGTGATTGAAATCATGCAGTCGGGCGTGGCCATTGCCCGGGTCGAATTCATGGATACGCGGGCGGTCAAGGCAGTCAATGCCTACAGCAAGCTCACGCTCAAGGAAACACCGCTACTGTTGTTTGAATTTCATGGCAGCGAAACCGGCGTGCGCGAGCAGGCCGAGATCGTGCAGGAAATCGCGAAGGATAACGGCGGCATGGACTTTGAATGGGCCGAAAGGCCCGAAGATCGAAAACGCCTGTGGACGGCCCGTCATAATTCACATTACTCCGGCCTGCAATTGCGTCCTGGTTCGCGTTCGGTCGCGACAGACGTCTGTGTGCCGATTTCGCGGCTTGCCGAGTGTGTCAGTGAAACGGCCCAGGAGCTCGAGGGCATGCCCTTTCCGTACACCATCGTCGGGCATGTGGGCGATGGCAACTTCCATGTGCAAATGCTGATTGACCCTGATAGCCGCGAAGAATGGGAGATGTCTGAAGGCATCAATCGCCGGCTGGTATCGCGCGCCATTCGCATGGATGGCACCTGCTCGGGCGAGCACGGCGTGGGCATTCATAAAATGGAGTTTCTGAAAGAAGAACATGGCGAGGATGCATTGCAATTGATGCGGCTGATCAAGCATGCTTATGATCCGAACAATATTTTCAATCCAGGTAAACTGGTTTCCTGGGATGCGTAAATCACAATTGAACTAATGGCGCGGGTGGTTGCCAGCAGGTTGCTGCCCACGCCCGGCTCAAGATCACTCCCGTGACGCGGCGTTTATTCGAAGCGAACCCGTGCCAGGCGAGATTAATCACAAAGGAAATACTGTCGTGGATACACTTGCCATTCTCAAGCGAGGCCCGGTCATGCCGGTCATGGTCATTCAGTCGGTTGACGAGGCCCTGCAGGTCACCCATGCACTGCTGGACGGGGGCATTAACACATTTGAAATCACACTGCGCACGCCCGCCGCACTCGATGGCGTGCGCGAACTGGTCAACGCATTTCCGCAAGCATTGATCGGCGTTGGCACGGTACGGGACGCAGATCAGCTGGAAGCGGCGCTGCAGGCCGGTGCACGCTTTGCGGTGTCGCCTGGCCTGCCTGCGGCACTGTTGCCGGCCCTGGCCGCAAACCGGGTCCCGTTTTTGCCAGGGGTTGCTACGCCGACCGAGGCCATGAACGCCTTTGATGCCGGCTTTGCCGCCCAAAAGCTTTTTCCGGCAGAGGCAGTAGGCGGGGTGCCATTGCTCAAGTCGCTGCACAGCCCCTTGCCCGATATTGTTTTTTGCCCTACCGGCGGGATTCATGCGGCAAACGCTGCGACTTATTTGGCACTGCCCAACGTCGCCTGCGTAGGCGGTTCCTGGCTGGCGCCCGCAGACCTGGTGCTGGCGGGCGACTGGCAAGGGATCACGGCGCTGGCCGCTACCGCATTGGCACAGGCACGCCAGGCCTAATGGCCTGATCCTGGGCCGCACGGCAGGGTGGCAAGCTCGCTGGTCTGCCACTGGTCGGCAGCTCGCCCTGATCCGCTTTATTAACCCTCCTTATTTTTCCGACAAAACAGCAGCCTGCCCGCGCGAGGTTGCTTATTGTCGCTACGCCCCACCCAATTTCATGCATGCGCCGACAAATTGGCGGTGCGCCTGGCGATCTGCGGCAGTGCCCGCCCTTCCTGAATTATCATTAGGTTGAAAAAGGTCGTGTTGCGAATATCTCGCAGCACAGCCACGGATGACACACAACAATATGGACGAGGCAGCATGAGCACAATTTCACTTTCTTCCCTGATCACCCTGGCACAGGACACACTGGCCGCCGCCGGCGCCAATCCGGCCATGGCCGAGACAACCGCCAAGGCACTGGTCTTTGCAGATGCGCACGGCATTGCCACGCATGGTGTATCGCGCGTACCCAGTTACGCGCTGCACCTGTCTTCCGGACGGGCCGACGGGGGAGCAGAACCGGAAATTGTGCAGGAAAAACCATCGGCACTGCTGGTTGATGCGCGCACCGGGTTGGCCTTTCCTGCATGCGAACTGGCCATTACCACGGCGATAGAAAAGGCAAAGCAGACCGGTATTTGCATTGCTGGCGTGACCAACAGCCATCATTTCGGCATGGCGGCCTACCATCTGGAGCCGGTGGCCCATGCCGGACTGATCGGGCTGGCCTTCAGCAACTCACCATCGGCCATCACGGCGTGGGGCGGCAAACGTCCGCTGTTTGGAACCAATCCCATTGCCGCGGCTTTTCCGCGCGAGCAGGCCGAGCCGGTGGTGATTGACTTGTCTTTGTCGCAGGTAGCCCGGGGCAAAGTCATCCTGGCCGCAGGTGATGATAAACCCATTCCCGATGGCTGGGCGCTCGATAGCGAAGGCCGGCCCACCAATGATGCCAAGGCAGCCCTCAAAGGCAGTATGCAGGCTGCTGGTGGCGTCAAAGGGTCAATGCTGGCCCTGATGGTCGAGGTGCTCTGCGTGGCGCTTACCGGGGCCAATTTCGGCTACGAGGCCGATCCGCTTTACGATGACACCGGCAACGAACCCAGGCTGGGCCAGGTGTTCATACTGATCGATCCGCAAGCCCTGGCCGGCCAGCAGACGTATTTTAATCGCCTGGAAGACCTGATCGCCGCCATGCTGGAAGATGACGGCGTCCGCCTGCCTGGCGCGCGCCGTCATGATCTGGCCAATAGGTCGCAAGAAGAGGGCCTCACGGTGCCCGACAGCCTGCTGGCGCAAATGGGGTATCAGTAATGCTGAAATTTGCTGCAAACCTGTCCTTGCTGTACACCGAGGTGCCGTTCCTGGACCGCTACGCCCAGGCGGCGCAGGATGGCTTCAAAGGGGTCGAATGTCTGTTCCCTTATGATGAAGAGGCCGATGCCATCGGTCGTCGGCTGCAGGATCATGGCTTGCAGCAAGTGCTGATCAATGCGCCGGCGGGCGTTGCGGCTGCCGGCGAAAAAGGGCTGGCCTGCCTGCCGGGCCGTCAGGCCGAATGCCTGGATGGCGTGAAAAAAGCCATTGATTACGCGTTGATTCTGGGTGTGCCGCGCATCCATGTCATGGCCGGAATCGTGCACGACCAGGGGACGCATGCCGCCGCGCACGATCAGTATCTGGACACCCTGTCCAAAGCGGCCACGCTTCTGCAGGGCGCCGGTCTGGATTTGATGATCGAACCGATCAATCCGATCGATATGCCCGGTTATTTTCTGTCCCGCCAGGCACAGGCGCGCGAGGTGCTGGCGCAGATCAACATGGATAACCTGCGTATTCAAATGGATCTTTACCATTGCCAGCGCACCGAAGGCGATGTCACTCGTCATATTGGCCAATCGCTCGGCACCGGGCAGCTCGGCCACATGCAGATTGCCAGCGCACCGGACCGGCACGAGCCCGATACGGGAGAATTGAATTATTCCTATGTGTTCCGGCAGCTCGAGACGCTGGGCTACGACGGCTGGATCGGCTGCGAGTATCGGCCGGCCCGCGGCACCCGAGACGGGCTCGGCTGGCTGCAGCGCTATTGGGCGTCTGCCGCAGCGGCGGCGCAGGCAGCCTGAACCTGACATATATATATTGCACAAAAAGGACACGGAATGAGTAAAACGAAACTGATTACCCTGCGTGCCGACCAGGCCGAGTTGATTGTCGCGCCTCATATTGGGGGGGCGATTTGCGGTTATCGGCATCACATTGATAACGTCATATGCCCATGGTTGCGAGATGCTTCACAGCAGGCAATCGACGAAGGTCTGGTCTCCGATATGTCCAGCTTTCCGCTGCTGCCCTGGTTCGGACGGCTGCGCAATGGCACCTTCGAATTTGAAGGCCAGCGCGTGACCTACCCTTCGGCCAAGCCCGACTCGCCGCACAGCATCCACGGCATTGTGCGCAACAAGCCCTGGACTGTGGAATCACAGCAGGAAAATGAGCTGGTCATACGTTATACGCACGCGCCGGATGCCTGGCCCTACGCGTTTGTTGCCGAGCAGCGTTTCGTACTGGAGCCGCTAAGACTGAAAGTGCACCTGACGGTGACCAATACCGGCCACCGCGTCATGCCGGTGGGGATGGGGCACCATCCCTATTTCGTGCGTCATCCCAATACGATTCTGACAGCAGGCGTGGGCCAGGCCTGGATCAGCGACGAGGAGGTCATGCCGCTGAATCTGGCCATGCATCCGGATACCGATGCGCTCAAACAGGGTATTGCGATCGATCGGCATGTTTTCGATCATCCCTTCACTGCGTGGGATCACGTGGCCGACATCCACTGGCCCAACGAGCGACGAACCCTGCGCATGACCGCGACGCAGCCACTGGATTTCCTGGTGGTCTATAGCCCGCCGGGCAAGGACTGGTTCTGCGCCGAGCCGGTCAGCAATACGTCCGATGCGTTTAATCTGAACGCCAGCTACGGCCCGACTCAGGTGGGCGGACAACCGCTGGAGCCGGGGCAATCGCTTACCTCGGTGATGACATTTGAAGTAGCCTTCAGTGACTAGTGCTGGTCAAGGCAGCCCGGGCAAGCAGTTACACGAATTGCCTATGGGCCAGACCCGTGTTGCCCCGATCGGTGCAGCAAAAAACATTTGCCTATTGGATTTTCCTGTTTTACACTTAGTGCAACCATTTGGTTGCACATGAACAGGAGGAGCACATGTCTTCAAACCAGATTGAAAAAAGCGTCACGCTCGCCGCGCCCGTCTCGCGGGTGTGGCGCGCCCTGACCGATGCACAGGAATTCGGGCAGTGGTTCGGGGTCGCCCTGGAAGGGCCCTTTATCGAGGCCGGGACAGTTCGGGGCAAATACACTGGCCCATTGGACGAAGCGGTGATCAAGCAATATCAACGCCAGGCTGGCGTCGCACCAGCCCCAGTCAACCTGCCGCAAGAGTCTACGACGTTCTGCACGGTGCAGACGATAGAGCCAGAGCGATACTTCAGCTTTCGCTGGATCCCTTTCGGTATCGATGCCCAAGCCGATCCCCACAACGAGCCCACCACCCTGGTCGAATTTCGCTTGGAACCCGTTGCAGGCGGCACGCAGCTTACGATTACCGAGTCCGGGTTCGACAACGTACCAGCACACCGTCGCGCACGCGCCTTCCTGATGAACACAGGCGGCTGGGAGGAGCAGGTTCGGAACGTGAAGCAATATGTCGAGCGAGATTGATCAAACCATTGCTGATGATCAGCACATTGCCGATGTGTTCTTTGCGCTTGGCGATGGCACCCGGCTTGCGCTGGTGCAGCGGCTGGTTGAACAAGGCGCGCAATCGGCCACACGCCTTTCGGTGAATGCGCACGTCACGCGCCAGGCCATCATCAAGCATTTGCTGGTCCTTGAAAATGCAAGGCTGGTGGTGCATGAGCGACGGGGTCGCGAGGTATTGTATGCGCTGGATCGGCAACGACTGGATCAAGCCCATGCCTTTCTGGGCGGCATCGCGGCCGGCTGGGATCGGGCCATCGGTCGCCTGCGGGACATTGTCGAGACCGGTCCGTCAGACAATTGAAACACACCCGAACCCATGGGCCGGCGGGTGGCGCCATTTATGCCCTGGCACATTGCTGCAGGCCATTTTTTGCGCGACATTGCTGTCAGTATCGGTCTGCTCATGCACAGGCTTGCGGCCGGAACAGCTGCATCAGGCGTTGCATCTGTAAAAAAATGTTGTATAACGCATCAAGCACAATGTTTTCAACACCGGCCTTTTTGTCGAATCTTCTTTGAAGCCGCCGTGTTCAGACAGCAAACCATATCGCAGTTCATTCACCTATGGTTAGCACTAATAGCAAATTGACGTGTTCGTAAGCATACTGTCCGCTACAAATGGCAGCGGGTGAACCACCTGCTTTCTTGCGGGTTTCACAAGACAAGAATATGACAGATCTAATATTAGAGACAAAGAAACTTACCAAGGAGTTCCTTGGTTTTGTGGCAGTAAATGCTGTTGATCTGCGGGTGGAAAGAGGGTCCATCCATGCGCTTATCGGCCCTAACGGTGCGGGCAAAACAACGTGCTTCAACCTGCTGACAAAATTTATCACGCCAACATCGGGCGAGATTTTTTTCAACAGTCAGAATATTACATCTGAAAAACCTGCTCAGATTGCACGCAAGGGGATCATTCGTTCCTTTCAGATTTCCGCCGTGTTTCCGGACATGACGGTACTTGAAAATGTACGCATCGGACTGCAGCGCGAAGAAGGCACCTCGTTTCATTTCTGGAAAAGCGATGCGTCGCTGAACCAACTCAATGATCGTGCCCGTGCACTTCTGGCAGAAGTCGATCTGCTCGATTTCCAGGATCATATTACTTCCAGCCTGCCCTATGGTCGCAAGCGCGCGCTGGAAATTGCCACGACGCTGGCGATGGAACCCGAATTAATGCTGCTGGACGAACCTACCCAGGGAATGGGACACGAAGACGTGGACCGCGTCACGCAATTGATCAAGAAAGTCAGTGCCGGTCGCACCATTCTGATGGTCGAACACAATATGAATGTCGTCTCCTCTATTGCCGATTGTATTACGGTGCTCGCGCGCGGAACCGTGCTGGCCGAAGGCGACTACGCAACGGTTTCAACCAATCCTGCCGTCATGGAAGCTTATATGGGCACAGCCGACGCCGCACTGCAGGGAGCGCACGCATGAGCGCCCTTGCCCTTGAAATAAAAGATTTGCATGCTTGGTATGGCGAGTCGCATATTCTGCACGGCGTAAACATGACCGTGCCAAAAGGCAGTGTGGTGACGCTGCTGGGCCGTAACGGCGCCGGCCGCACCACGACCATGCGCGCCATGTTGGGGCTGACCGGCAGTCGCAAGGGTTCCGTGCGGATTCACGGGGCAGAAGCCATCGGCCTGCCGACCCACAGAATTGCTCACCTGGGTATTGGATATTGCCCGGAAGAACGCGGCATTTTTGCCAGCCTGAGTTGTGAAGAAAATCTGCTGCTGCCACCGCCGCTGAAAAACGACAAGGCCGCGGCCAACGCCATGTCGCTGGATGAAATCTACGCCATGTTCCCGAATCTGAAAGAACGTCGCAATTCACCCGGCACACGCCTGTCGGGCGGAGAGCAGCAGATGCTGGCGGTGGCGCGCATCCTGCGCACCGGTGCCGACATCCTGTTGCTGGACGAGATTTCCGAAGGGCTGGCCCCGGTCATTGTGCAGGCGCTGGCCCGCATGATTACCACGCTCAAGCAAAAGGGGCTGACCATTATCATGGTCGAACAGAATTTTCACTTTGCCGCGCCTCTGGCAGATCATTTCTATGTGATGGAACACGGTGAAATCGTAGAAGCTTTTCCGGCTGCACAACTGACTGCAAAACAGGATACGTTAAACGAGCTGCTTGGCGTTTAACGTTTCAATCAACAACAATTAATCAATATCTATTGGAGAGTAACGATGAGACTCACAAAAAAACTTTGTGCGCTTGCTCTGGCCTCGCTGGGCACCCAGGCCATGGCTGCGGGCATTTCTGATGACGTCATCCGCATTGGTTTCATTACCGATATGTCAGGCGTCTATTCCGACATCGATGGCAAGGCCGGTGTGGAAGCCATCAAGATGGCCATTGAAGAGGCCGGCGGCGCGATCGACGGCAAGAAAATCGAACTGCTCACCGCCGATCACCAGAACAAGGCCGACGTAGCTTCGGCACGCGTACGGCAATGGATTGACCAGAACAAGGTAGACATGATTGTCGGTGGTACCAATTCGGCCACCGCCCTGGCTTCTGCAGCCGTTGCCGCCGGCAAGAAAGTGCCCTACATTGCCATTGGTCCCGGTACTACCGCCCTGACCGGTGCCAACTGTACGCCCTACACCATTCACTATGCCTACAACACCAAGGCGCTGGCCAATGTAACCGGTGGCGCCGTGGTCAAACAGGGCAGCACCAAATGGTTCTTCCTGACTGCCGATTACGCTTTCGGTCACTCGCTTGAAGCCGATACGACTACGGTGCTCAAGGCAAACAAGGCTGAGGTGGTCGGTTCGGTCAAGGTGCCGCTGGGAACCACAGACTTTTCCTCCTACATGCTGCAAGCGCAGTCTTCGGGCGCACAGATCATGGGCCTGGCCAATGCCGGTGGCGACTTCATCAACTCCATGAAAGCCGGCAGCGAATTCGGTGTTTTCCCCGCCATCAAGCCGGCTGGACTGCTCGTGTTCATCAACGACGTTCACTCGCTTGGTTTGAAAACCACACAGGGCCTGTATCTGACGTCCGCCTGGTACTGGAATCAGGATGATGAGTCGCGTGCCTGGTCCAAGAAATTCGAAGACAAAGTCAAACGCAAGCCGTCTTTCATTCAGGCCGGTGACTATGCCGCAGTGGGTACCTATCTGAAAGCCGTGGCAGAAACCAAGACCGATAACGGCGATGAAATCATCAAGTGGTTCAAGTCCAACACGATCAACAACATGTTCATGAAAAACGGCGTGACCCGCAAGGACGGCCTGGTAGTGCATGACATGTATCTGATGCAGGTGAAAACACCGGAAGAATCCAAAGCGCCTTGGGATTATTACAAGGTTGTGGAAAAAGTTCCGGGCGATGAAGCCTTCGGACCGGAAAGCGAATCAACCTGCAAGCTCTGATCCTGCAGGCCTATCCTGGCAGGCGTACCAATCGGGCGTCTGCCGGATTCATGAATATTATTTAAACTGACGCAGTCATTGAAATATGATTACCATTTTTGGCATACCCCTTGCTGCTTTTCTGGGCCAGATTCTTCTGGGCCTGGTCAACGGCTCTTTTTATGCAGTGCTATCGCTTGGCCTTGCCGTGATCTTCGGCCTGCTCAATGTGATCAACTTCGCTCACGGCGCACTGTATATGCTCGGAGCGTTCGTGGCGTGGATGGGCCTGCAGTTTCTGGGCCTGAACTACTGGGTCATGCTGATTGTCGCCCCGCTCGTTGTGGGCCTGCTCGGCATTATTATCGAACGGCTGCTGCTGCGTCATCTGTACAAGCTGGATCATTTATATGGTCTGCTGCTTACTTTCGGCCTGACTTTGGTCATCGAAGGCATTTTCCGCAGCATGTACGGCGTCTCCGGACAACCCTATCCCACCCCCGAATCATTGCGTGGCGCAGTCAACCTGGGTTTCATGGTATTGCCCATCTATCGCGGCTGGATCGTCGTGGCCTCGATCATCGTCTGCCTGGTGACCTGGTACGTGATTGAGCGTACCCGCCTGGGTGCGTTGCTGCGCGCCGGCACTGAAAACTCGAAACTGGTGGAGGCGTTCGGAATCAATGTTCCCCTCATGGTAACCCTGACCTATGGCTTTGGCGTTGCCCTGGCCGGTTTTGCCGGCGTCCTTGCCGCACCGGTGCTGCAGGTATCCCCACTGATGGGATCGAATCTTATTATTGTCGTGTTCGCTGTTGTGGTGATTGGCGGCATGGGGTCCATCATGGGCTCTATTGTCACTGGTCTCGGACTGGGCGTTATTGAAGGGCTGACCAAAGTATTCTGGCCGGAAGCGTCCAGTACGGTCGTCTTCATTATTATGGCAATTGTCTTGTTATTGCGTCCTGCCGGACTCTTCGGGAAAGTGAAATGAACCGCCAACTGCTTGCCTTGCTGGTTTTTGCCCTGGCACTGGCCTTTCTGCCTGCTTTGGGTGTCTATCCGATTTTCGTCATGAAAATCCTCTGTTATGCGCTGTTTGCCTGCGCGTTCAATCTGCTGCTGGGCTATGTGGGCCTGCTCTCCTTTGGTCATGCTGCCTTCTTTGGTGGCGCCGGCTACGCCGCGGGCCACGCTATCAAGGTCTGGGGCCTGACGCCGGAACTGGGTATTATTTTTGGCGTCATCATCGCAGCCCTGATGGGATTGATCGTGGGCTGGCTGGCCATACGGCGCAGCGGCATCTATTTCACCATGATTACACTTGCCATGTCGCAGATGGTTTTCTTCTATTTTCTGCAGGCGCCCTTTACCGGCGGCGAAGACGGCCTGCAAGGCGTACCGCGCGGCAAGCTGTTTGGCATGATAGACCTGAGCAACGATCTGAATCTTTACTATTTGGTAATCGTCATTTTCCTGATCGGTTATTTCATCTGCTGGCGCACCGTAAAGTCGCCATTTGGCCAGGTGCTGCATGCGATCAAGGAAAACGAACCACGCACCGTTTCACTCGGTTATGACGTCGACAAGTTCAAATTGCTGGCCTTTGTACTGTCTGCTGGCCTGGCAGGACTGGCCGGCGCCACCAAAACCCTGGTGTTTGTTTCAGCAACGCTGTCCGACGCCATGTGGCAGATGTCGGGCACGGTCGTTCTGATGACCCTGATCGGCGGCGTGGGCACCTTTACCGGACCCGTGATCGGCGCGCTGATCGTGGTGTTTATCGAGAACAAAATCGGCGAGATTGGACGCATGCTGGCCAGCTCTACCGGCATCCAGTGGTTTCAGACGCTGGGCGAGTCGGTCACCATTGTCATGGGGCTGATTTTTATTCTGTGCGTCATGGCTTTCCGCAAGGGTATTGTCGGTGAGCTGCTGGCCCTGCTGCCGGCAAATCGCAAGAAGCACTAGCCACCCTCTGCGGCAGAACCGCAAATGCCTGCAGCCCGCCTGAAATCGCTTCAGCGGGCTGTTTTATTTGCCGCTGATATATACAGGTGACCGGTTCGACTTGCGCTGGCCTGGGTTACTGGTCCCCGGGTGATGGGGTCATCGCGCGCATAATCCCCCCGCGACATACGGACTTATCCAGGGTGCATGGCCAGAACCATAAGTTTGCAAGGCTGCCCGTTTCGTGTTGTTCATACAGAACGGAAAAATCAGGGAGCGGTCGCGATCAGGATGGTGTACAAAATGCCCAATGGTGCATGACAGATGGGCACGACAAAATAAGGCAGCATGGCAAGATAGGATATCAGACAAATGAAACCGGCTCGCACGACTTACATTGTTCGATTGTTTCACATATGTGTAAGCCTGAAGGTATTTGATGTGCAATTGCAGGCAATCGCGGAAAGCGTGTCCATACCAGTTGTAATATCACCTATGTCGTATTGCTGAATGCCTGCTTAAACAAAGGCACCAAGGCATCACACTACTGCACGGTTACATGGCATCAATGTCTCCGCAATTACCCTAGGTTCAAATATTAGGGCTTGCTTCTAGTGCATGTTCCTTAATACTATCTTGTTTTAATTGAAGCCAAGTGCGCGCAATCGGCCACGGTGTTTAAATTAAATCCGCCAGGATCTCATCTGTAATGATGCCATCTCCGAGAATTCTATAACTAAGGAATGTCAATGAAAAAGCGTACCCTTTTTTCAGTTGTTACATCCGCCCTTTGCCTGAGTGCCGTAGCCGTGGGCTCTGCACAGGCTGCGGATTATCCAAGTAAACCTATCCGCGTCATTGTGCCCTTTGCACCAGGCGGCTCTACCGATATCGTCGCTCGTATTGTTACGACAAAAATGAGTGATATCCTGGGCAAACCCATGGTCATCGAAAACAAAGGTGGCGCAGGCGGTGCGCTGGGCGCAACTGAAGCGGCCCGCGCCAAATCAGATGGCTATACGCTGTCCATTGCCACCGTCTCCACCATGGCGGTCAATCCTGCGTGCAAACCTACCGGACTGGGCTACGATGCGCTGAAAGATTTCGCACCCGTGGTCAACTTCGCCAATGTACCCAATATCCTGGAAGTTAACCCCAAGTTTCCTTCCAAAGACTTCAAGGCTTTTCTTGAAGAAGTCAAGGCCAACCCGGGCAAATATTCCTATGGTTCTTCAGGCACCTGCGGCGTGTTGCACCTGTTCGGAGAAGCCTTCAAGCAAACCACCAAAACCGATATCGTGCACGTGCCTTACCGTGGCTCGGGCCCTGCCGTAACCGACGCTGTCGGCGGACAGATACAAATCCTGTTCGACAATCTGCCTTCATCATTACCCCAGATCCAAGGTGGCAACCTGCGGCCTATGGCAATCGCCTGGAAAGAGCGCTTGCCTGCCCTCAAAGATGTACCCACTTTCGCTGAGCTTGGTTACGAAAACCTGAATCAGCCTGTCTGGTATGGCCTTCTGGCCCCTGCCGGCACACCCAAGGAAGTGATCGATAAACTCAACAGTGTGGCTGTAGAAGCACTGAAAGATCCCAAAGTTGTTGAAGCGCTGGAGAAACAGGGCGCATTTGCTTCCGGTAACTCGCCTGAAGAGTTCGGCAAGGAAATCCAGCAACAATTCGATTGGGCCAAGGACGTCGTCAAGAAAGGCAATATCAAGCTCGACTGACGCAGCAGGCTGACCGTCAAGTGCAGTTGGGACTGGGCATCCCGGCTGCACCGTGACCGCAGCATTTCCTTGCGCAAAGTAAATTAAAAACGAAGGTTTAGTATATGCACATCAAAAGTCAACAGGATTTTTGGGCAGGAATCATGTTCATCGTTATCGGCGTGGGCTTTGCCCTGTTCTCCGGAGCGTATGACATGGGTACTCCAGCCCGTATGGGTCCGGGTTATTTTCCATTCTGGCTGGGCGTCTGCCTGGCTCTCCTTGGCGCTATTGTCTTTATGACCTCGCTGCGAGGCAAGCCTAAAGAAGACACGGATATCGGCCATTTCGACTGGGACATTCTTTTTCTGATCATCGGTTCAATTTCGATTTTCGGGCTCATGCTGAACCACTTGGGACTGTACATTTCCGTTCCATTGCTGATCATCTTCAGCAGCCTGGCCAGTCATGAATTCAGTCTCAAGATCGCGATTTTCAATGCCATTTTCCTCACGCTGTTCACCTGGCTGGCGTTCATCAAGGGGCTCGGCCTGATTTTCCCATTGCTGCCAGTCCCTTTCGGCGAATGGTCTCTGCTCGCGCAGATCTTCGTCCCTCTGTCACTCATCATTGCTGTTGTGACGCTGGCACGTCGTCTCAAAGGAAAATAACATTATGGAACTATTTGAACACCTGGCGCTGGGGTTTTCGGTGGCGTTCACGCCTGAAAACCTCCTTTATGCGCTGCTCGGTTGTATTCTCGGAACATTGATCGGCGTGTTGCCCGGTATCGGCCCTGTCCCTACCATTGCGATGCTGCTGCCGCTTACCTACGTTCTACCTCCTGTTGCCGGTTTGATTATGCTTGCCGGTATTTACTACGGCTCTCAGTACGGGGGGTCGACCACGGCTATTCTGGTGGCGCTCCCGGGGGAAACCTCGGCGGTGGTCACGGTGCTCGATGGCCACCAGATGGCCAAGAACGGGCGAGCAGGCGCGGCGCTTTCGATCGCCGCACTGGGCTCTTTCTTTGCCGGTTGCTTTGCAACAGTCCTGCTGGCCGCGTTCGCACCACCACTGGCTGAGGTGGCCTTCAAGTTCGGGCCCGCCGAGTATTTCTCGCTGATGGTGCTGGGTCTGATCGGCGCCGTGGTGCTGGCTTCAGGCTCCCTGCCCAAAGCCATCTGCATGATTCTGCTGGGTCTGCTGATGGGTATGGTCGGTACCGATGTGAACTCAGGCGTTGCCCGCTTTGACTTCGGCATTCCCGAACTGCAGGATGGCATTGACTTTGCCGTGGTTGCCATGGGTGTTTTCGGCCTGGCCGAAATCATGAACAATCTGGCGCAAAAGGAAAACCGCGTCAATATTACTGACAAGATCGGCAGCCTGTATCCAAACAAACAGGAATTCAGGGAAGCGGCGCCCGCCGTTCTGCGCGGTACGTTGCTGGGCTCCTCGCTGGGTATCCTGCCCGGGGGCGGTGCTGTGTTGTCGTCCTTTGCCTCCTATACCATGGAGAAAAAGCTTTCCAAGAATCCGGAACGCTTCGGCAAGGGCCATCCCGCCGGTCTGGCCGGCCCTGAGTCTGCCAACAACGCCGCTGCACAAACTTCGTTCATTCCCCTGCTCACACTGGGTATTCCAGGTAACGCCGTAACAGCGTTGATGGTGGGTGCGATGACCATTCACAATATTCAGCCTGGTCCTCAGGTAATGAGCAGCAACCCCGATCTGTTCTGGGGTCTGATCGTGTCCATGTGGATCGGTAACATGATGCTGGTGATTCTGAATCTGCCACTGATCGGTCTGTGGGTCAAGCTGCTCAAAGTGCCCTACCGCATGCTATTTCCGGCCATTGTGCTGTTCTGCTCGATAGGTGTGTACTCGTTGAACTATAACGTGTTCGATATCTATGTGATGGCTATCTTCGGTATCATCGGCTATTTCTGGAGCAAACTCAAATGCGAGGGTGCGCCGCTGTTGCTGGGACTGGTATTGGGCCCGATGATGGAAGAGAACTTCCGTCGTGCCCTGCTGCTGTCACGAGGTGATTTCACTACCTTTGTCACACGGCCGCTGTCCATGTCACTGCTTATCGCAGCAGCCATTCTGGTTGTGATCGTGGCCATCCCGTCGATCCGCAAGAAACGCGACCAAACCTTCGTCGAAGAAGATTAACACCGCGTTCTGAAAGAATAATCCCCGCCCGGGTCTGTAGTTAAAAACAACAGGATCCGATCAGGCGGGGATTTTTTTGTCTGTCTCTGTTGGGAACAATGGCCTGAACAATAAAGCCGATGGCCTGAAAATTACAGCAATAAAGCGTGCCAACTGCCAGGTGAGCACGCTTTATTGTTTCTTAACAGATGCCAACTGCCTTATTGCATGCAAAGCAGCGTTGCCGTATTTTTATGCGACGTACGACGATTGCCAGCGTCCCCGTGTCTGACTGGCAGGCAAAACATGGTTCTTTTCGGATGAGGACCGTTCTAATGCATGCCGGTTCAGAAAAACCGGCATGCGCAATTACAGCGACCAGCCGCCATCAATAATCTGCGTGGTGCCGGTGGTGTAAATGGATTCATCGGACGCCAGATACAAGGCAAGATAAGCGATCTCTTCAGGACGGCCGACGCGGCCAATAGGCTGGCGCGATACAAAGTTGGCGCGCATCTCATCTTCAGACGTGCCATATTTTTTGGCCTGACCGGCAATCCGGTCCTTGAGTGACGGCGATTCCACGGTGCCCGGGCAGATTGCATTGCAACGGATGCCCTGGCCGACGTAGTCGGCTGCCACCGCCTTGGTCAGCCCGATAACCGCCGCCTTGGTCGTGCCGTACGCAAAACGGTTGGGCACGCCTTTGACGCTTGACGCAGCAGAGGCCATATTGATGATGGATCCCTGTTTTTTCTCCAGCATGTCGGGCAGGAAGGTGCGAATCATGTGATACATGGAAGTCACGTTCAGATCAAAGGAAAAATCCCAGTCTTTGGGTTCACATCCCAGAATATTGCCATCATGCACATACCCGGCGCAATTGAACAGGGCATCCACGCCGCCGATTTCCTTGTGCAGGGCTGCAATCTGCTCGGGTTTGGTTACGTCCAGCTTGCGCGTTTCACAACCCTTGAGTTCAGCCAGCAGTGCTTCGTTGATATCGGTGGCATATACTTTGGCGCCTTCCCTGACGAACAGTTCCGCTGTCGCCCTGCCTATGCCCTGGCCTGCTGCGGTGATAAGTACGGTTTTTCCTGCCAGACGTTGTCCCATGGGGGATCCTCCTTGCGTTTTCATTAATAAAAGTTGTTTTGATATATAAACAAAGTTATCTTACCGGAATAGTTGGAGCGCTTCAATCATCGCCGTCTTTCTGTCTCTGAGGATTTACCCCAATGCCCGGCCGGTCCTTGGCAAAACCTCGTATACTCAGGCATCACTTTTATTAGTAAAACACTTATTTTATGACTGGAAATACGTCCGCCGCCAACCCATCGCGTTATTCGGCGCCCGCGCTGGAAAAAGGGATGGCCATTCTTGAAGTGCTGAGCGAGAGCACCCATGGCTGCACCATGAATGAACTGAGCGCCAGGCTCGCGCGCTCGGTCAGTGAAATTTTCCGCATGGTGATTGTGCTGGAAAAACTCGGCTATATTGCCGCAGATGCAAGCGATCGCTACACGCTGACACTGCGGCTGTTTCATCTGGCCCATCGGCATTATCCGGTTCGCCAGTTGACCGAATGCGCCGTTCCACTGTTGCAGGAGCTGGCCGTGCACAGCCAGCAGTCCTGTCATCTGAGCATTTACCGCCAGGGCAGACTGGTGATCATCGCCCAGGTGGACAGCCCGGCCAGATGGTCACTCAGCCTTAAACTGGGGACCGAAATGGGGTTGGGCGATACTTCGTCGGGGCAGGTGCTGCTGGCCTTCTGTGATGACGAGGAACGCGCGCGCATGCTGCAGACCCACGTGCCGACAGATGGCGAACTCATCCTGCCCGAGGAGCAATTACGCCGGCAACTGGCCAAGGTCAGGAAAGCGGGGTATTCGGTCATGAAAAGCCGACAGATCCAGGGCGTGACCAATATTGCTGCGCCCGTGCGCAACGAGCACGGACAGGTCATTGCCGCCATCAATGTGCCACACATCGCTCGTATTGATGCCTTGCAGGCCCCCTCGGCAGAGGCCATACGCCCGATGCTGCTCGATACCGCAGAGCGCATCTCGCGCCGGCTGGGCCATGAATAACGCGCTGTTGGCGTACAAGATGGAGCCAGCAGCACGAACCTGCAACGCAGAACGCTTACCTTGATCGGTGATCACCGCAAGACACGGCTGCGTATCGGTTGTGGGTGTTGTCGCCAAGTTTCTTTGTATCGACTTGCAGGCTGCGCCCGTAACAGATTCTCTCGGATCCGAGAACAGGGGAGCGGTTTGGGACGAGTCGGAACAGGAAAGAAGCGGAACAGGAAAGAAGCGGAACAGGAGAGAAGCGGGGCAGGAAAGAAGTGGAGCAGGAATGGCGTGTCGGCACAGACAGTATGTGTCAGTGAGTATGGAAAGGGACTCTGTCGCCAGCCGTACCTGCTGCGGCAGAGTCCCTGTTGCACTGGCTGGTTACTGGGCCAGTTTGTAGGCCATGACGTAATCGCCCAGTTTGGTGCCGACCGAACCATGGCCGCCGGCAACCAGCACGACCATCTGCTCATTTTTGCTGTTCAGATAAGTCATGGGGGTTGCCTGTCCGCCAGCTGGCAGCCGGGCGTTCCACAATACCTTGCCGGTCGTCAGATCATAGGCCCGTAGATAATCATCTACGGCAGCGCCCATGAAGACCACGCCCGAACCGGTGATCATCGGGCCGCCAATGCCCGGCACACCCATTGTAATGGGCAACGGCAGCGGTGACAGGTCGGCAATCGTGCCGTTTTTGTGTTGCCATGCCGTCTGGCCGGTGCGCAGGTCTACCCCGGCCACAAAGCCCCACGGTGGTTGCTGGCAAGGTACACCCAGAGGCGACAGGAACGGATGCATATTGACTGCATACGACGCACCCTCATTACTGTTAACGCCCTGTTCGCCCACGTTCATCTGCACATCTTTACCCAGTTCTTCCTTGGGCACAAGCTGGGATACGAACGCCAGTTGCAGGGGCATGCCGAACATGACCTGGCGTTTTGGATCGACAGCGATTCCGCCCCAGTTAAAGGCGCCGAAGTTGCCCGGATATACAATCGTTCCCTGCAGTGAGGGCGGCGTGTACTGGCCTTCGTAGCGCAGGGACTTGAACTGGATGCGGCACCACAGCTGATCAAACGGCGTACCACCCCACATTTTGCCTTCGGTCAGGGGATCGGGCTTGAAGTTCAATGCCGACTCCGGTTGTGTCGGCGCGCTGTGTTCACCTTCGATCGTGCCTTGTGGCGCCTTGACTTCGCGTACCGGCAACACGGCCTCGCCGGTACGACGGTCCAGAACGAATATATCACCCTGTTTGGTGGGCACAACCATTGACGGCACGACACCCTCGGCGGTGTTGATGTCCATCAGGCTGGGCTGGGCGGGCGAGTCCATATCCCATAGATCGTGGTGAATGAACTGGTGAACCCATTTGGCCTGGCCGTTGTTCAGATCCAGTGCGACCACCGACGATGCATATTTTTCCTCATGCTCGTTGCGGTACTGGCCGAGTTGATCCGGTGTGCGGTTACCCATGGGGAAATACACCAGACCCAGTTTTTCATCGACACTGCCGACAGACCAGCTGTTGGGCGAGCTTACCGTGTATTTCTGATCCGGATTGTTCGGATCAAATGGTGCAGTATCGTCGGGGTTGCCCGAATCCCAGTTCCACAACAGCTTGCCGGTGCGAGCGTCATAGGCCCGGATCACGCCGGAGGGCGAGTTGATATCATAGTTGTCATTGACTGCGCCAGCCACCACGATTTTGCCATCGGCAACCACCGGTGGGGAGGTGGAATAATAATACCCGTGCTGCTTGAAGGGCATGTTGTGGGTCAAATCAAGTTCACCGTTATCGGCAAAATCCTTGCAGACTTCGCCTGTTTGCGGATCCAGCGCAATCAGCTTGGCTGTGGCGGTTGGCAGAAACAGACGGGTGCTGCAAGCGGCGCCGGAATCGGCTGTTGTCACAGGCACAGCGGGGGCGGGTGTCGGGCTTGTCGCATCGGCCTGGCCATTGTCGGCGGTTGCCGTTGCGGTCTCACCTGCTGTCGACGCTGCAGCGCCCGTTGCGGCGCCATCACCGGCCCAGTAGGACAGGCCGCGGCAGGTCTGATGCTGGCGCTGGCCATCGGCCACCACATCGGCCTTGTATTCCCATTTTTTCTCGCCGGTATCGGCGTCCAGTGCAATCGCCCAGTTATGCGGCGTGCACAGGTAAAGCGTATTGCCTATCTTGATTGGCGTTGCCTGGTAGGTGAACTCATTGGTATCGCCTTCAAGCTTGACGTCGCCTGTCTGATAGGACCAGGCCAGTTTCAGCTTGCTCACATTGTCCGGTGTAATCTGGTCCAGCGGCGAATAGCGCTGGCCGTAACCCGTGCGGCCATAGGCGTGCCAGTCGTTATCCCCGGTGTGGGCGTTGTTGCCCATGTCCGGCTCTGCGCTCACTACGGCATCGGGCAATTGACCGTCGATTTCATGCGTTGGGTTGGCGATACTGCCCAGCGTGCCGATCGCAATTACGACTGTTATAACAGCAAGTACAGCTTTGGAGTTGGTGGCCTCGTTTGCGGCCATGCGACGATCGGACTCAAGACGGCTGCGCAGCGGGCGTGCAACGCCAGGCAACAGCAGGATAAGGCCGAGAATCAGGAAAAAACCCAGACGGGCAGCCAGCGGCCACCAGTCATAGCCGGATTCGAAAAACGCCCATACGGCCGTGCCAATCAGGAAGGCAGCGTATAGCACAAGAGCGAAGGGGCGGCGCTTGAACAGAAGAAATGCCGTAATCAGCAGGACGATACCCGCAGACACATAATAGATGCTGCCTCCAAGTGACAACAGCCAACCGCCTCCGACGGCAAGTGCCAGGCCGGAAAGTAGCGTGAGTAATGCCGCGATGGCGTTCATGATCTGCTCCGTTTGTTGATAATATATTTGTCATAGACACTATGCTCACTTACAACATGTCCTGAAAACAAAGCAGCAGGCATGGCCAGCACCGTGTCAAATCCGATTTTGTCATTCTAGCACCGCTGTATGTCAAATAACCGGGTCGTGAGCACGGACATTCGTTCCCATATGTTAATTGGCATGGGCCGCAACGGCCATAAAAAACCGGCACCCCTTTCGGGGCGCCGGCAATACACAATATCATTTTGACCAGGCTGCAAGAGCCCGGTCAGGCGTCATCAGACCTGGGTAATGAATTTGGTTACCAGATAACCGTCAAAGGTTTCGGTACCGCCTTCACTGCCGATGCCGCTGTCCTTGACGCCGCCAAACGGCGTTTCGGGCAGGGCAACGCCGAAGTGGTTGATGTTGACCATGCCCGCTTCGATTTCATTGGATGCCTTGGTGGCGGTCTGCAATGATGTGGTGAACACATATGAAGAAAGGCCGAAAGGCAGGCTGTTGGCGCGCTTGATCACTTCGTCCGTATCGGAAAAACGCACCACCGGCGCGATCGGGCCAAACGGCTCTTCGGTCATCAGGCGGGACTCGTCACTGATATTGGTGACCACGGTCGGTGGGAAGAAGTATCCCTGGCCGCCCAGCGGATCGCCGCCCAGTTCAATGGTCGCGCCCCCCTTGCGGGCATCTTCGACGAAAGAGGAAATGGCGCCGACACGACGCTCGTGAGCCAGCGGTCCCATTTCCGTGTCCTTGGCGGTGCCATCGCCTACCTTGACTCCTTTGAGGGTCTCGACAAATACCGACAGAAACTGGTCATAGGCCTTTTCCTGTACGTAGAAACGAGTAGGGGAGATGCATACCTGGCCAGCGTTGCGGATCTTGAATTTGGCCAGCATTTTGGCGGCTTTTGGAATATCCGCATCGTCAAATACTAGCACCGGAGAGTGCCCGCCCAGTTCCATTGTGATGCGTTTCATGTGGGCGCCAGCCAGTGCGGCCAGTTGCTTGCCCACGGGAACGGAGCCGGTGAACGACACTTTGCGTACGATCGGCGAGCGGATCAGGTAATCGGATACTTTTGGCGGATCGCCCCAGACAATGTTCAGGATGCCCTTGGGCAGGCCGGCGTCGTGGAAAATGCGGGCGATGGCCATCACGGCACTGGGCGCGTCTTCCGGACCTTTCAGGATGATGGTGCAGCCTGCGCCGATGGCTGCGGAAATCTTGCGGATCGCCTGATTGAATGGAAAGTTCCATGGAGTGAAGGCAGCGCATACGCCAATGGGTTCGCGCACGACAAGCTGGCGTACCGCCGGGTTGCGTGGCGGCACGATACGGCCATAAATGCGGCGGCATTCTTCGGCATGCCAGTCGCAATGATCGGCGCAGCTGACAATCTCGCCTACGGCCTCGGCCAGTGGCTTGCCCTGGTCTCGTGTCAGGTTCAGGCCAATATCCTGTGCCCGTTCACGAGCCAGTTCAGCGGCCTTGCGCAAAATGGCCGAACGATCCATGGGAGAGCTATGTTTCCAGGTCTGGAAGGCGTGATCGGCTGCTTTGAGGGCGCGATCCAGATCTGCTTCGCTGGCATGCGGCAATTGCCCAAGCACCTCGCCGGTAGCGGGGTTGACGACATCCTGCGTGGTACGACCGTCTCCTGAAAGAAACTCACCATCAATGTAAAGACTGAGTGCTTCATACTGGCTCATTACTTATCCTTTCTGTGTCTGTGGTATTTACATAAAAATGCGCCGCACCATCGCACGCGACAGTACCGCATAGGGTTGGTTTTTTTTATATTCTTGTGCCTATCCCGATAATAAACGGACTGGCGCAATTTTGCATGCGCAGCAGGCAGTAATGAAATATTTTTCATCTGATCATATTGCGGGTAAACCGAAAAAGTCGCTCTTCGCGCTTATCTGCGTCAGTTGCCAGGTCGTGCAAGTCAGTTGCAGTTCGCGGCGCCAGGGTTCATAATCGCCCCATCCAATCTCCTTCTGCTTCCCGGGCTTATGGCTTGTACTGTATGCCTGTGCTGTATCGTAACAATGAGAATATTACTTGTAGAAGACGAACCGTCCCTGGCCAAATGGCTTGCCAAAAGCCTGGCGCGCTATGCGGGGTTTATAGTCGAATGGGCAGACGACGGGCTGTTGGCGGTGCGACGCCTGGAGCTGGAGGAGTACGATGCGGTGATTCTGGACCTGGGCCTGCCGGGGCTGGACGGCGCCGGTGTGCTGGCGCGCATGCGGGCACGCGACGATCGCACGCCCGTGCTGGTATTGACTGCGCGCGACTCACTGAACCAGCGCATTGATTTACTGCATCAGGGCGCCGATGATTTTCTGGCCAAGCCTTTTGAGGTGGGCGAGCTGGAAGCGCGCCTGACAGCGCTGATCCGGCGCAGCCGTGGCAAAAGCCGCCCGCGGCTGCTATTGGGTAATCTGTCGCTGGATGCGGGCCTGCAGCAGTTTTATCTGGCCGATCAGCCGCTGGCCCTGTCGCCCCGGGAAACCGCCGTACTGCGCGTGCTCATGCAACGTAGCGGCGAACCGGTGAGCAAGCAGTCCATTCTGGATCGGGTAGTGGCCGACGACAAGGAAGTCAATCTGGAAGCCATTGAAGTGATCGTGCATCGCCTGCGCAAGAAACTGGCCGATAGTGGCGCGCAAATTGTCACGGTGCGTGGCGTGGGCTACAGCCTGGAAGCGTTGGCGGCACAGGCATGAAGCTGTTTTCGCGCAGCCTCAAATCCATTTTGCTATGGCTGCTGGTGCCGGCGCTTTTGCTCACCATGCTGACCGCCCTCGGCTTGTCCAGTAAGGACCTGCGCAAGCAAATCACGGTGGCCTACGATCGCTCCCTGGTCGGCGCGCTCAATTCACTGAACCATAACATCTCGACCGAAAGCGGTGGGCTCTCGCTGGAGCAGCCTTACACCCTGCTGGAGTTTTACGAGCTTACGGCCAATGATGACGTGTTCTTCAAGATCGCCGCCGACGACGGCCTGTCGGTCATCGGCAATGCAGATCTGCCGATGCCGGAGGTAGCCCTGGAGTCGGGCAAAGCCTATTTTTTCGATACCGATTATTTGGGCGAGCCGGTACGCTCGGTGGTCATGGCGCGCGAAGCAGTGCCGCCCCTGTATGGCGATAAAAGCGTGCGCATCATCATCCAGGTGGCCGAAGGCATTGGAGACCGGGAGTCCTTTATCAACCGCATGTTATGGCGCTCGGTGGGCCGGGATCTGCTGCTCATTGCGGTTGTGATGATCATTGTGATCGTTGGCATTATTTTCGCCGTACGGCCGCTGGAGCGCCTGCGCTACGAGATGCGTTCGCGCACCATCAATGATCTGCGGCCCGTGAGCACAGAGGGGATGCCCAAAGAGGTCAAGCCGCTGGTCAATGCGATCAATCAGCACATGCAGCGCTATACCGAGCAGGCGGACCGCCAGCGCCAGTTCCTGGATGACGCCTCGCATCAGTTGAAAACGCCGTTGGCCGTGCTCAAGACACAGCTGGATTACGCCTTGCGCGAATCAGACCCGCAGGAAGTGCGCGAGGTGCTGCTGTCCATGAATGAAGGGGTGGATCGGGCCATTCGCATGACCAGCCAGATGCTGGCGCTGGCGCGCGTGCGCGATTCGCTGGATACGCAGGTATGGCAGGTATGGCAGGACAGCGCCCCGGTCAATCTGGGTGAACTGGTCAATGAACTGGTCCGGGATTTGTGGCCGGTCATACGCGAGCGACGCATTGATCTGGAAGTCATACCGTCCGATACCCCGCTGTACGTGCGCGGGGTTGCCTGGCTGTTGCAGGAAGCGCTGCGCAACGTGCTGGATAACGCCATTCGTTATTGTCCGCGACAGGGGGCGGTAGCGATTTCGCTGGAGCGCCAGGACGATACCACGGTCCAGGTCGTGGTCGAAGATAGCGGGGCTGGGATGTCCGAAGAAGACAGGCAGAAAGCCGGTATCCGTTTCCGGCGGGGCAAGGCGGGCAAGCATTTGCCTGGCGCTGGCCTGGGACTGGCCATTGTCAGCACCATCCTGCAAATGCATCAGGCCCGGATGGTGCTGGAACCTGGTGTACGGCTCAAGGGCTTGCGTGTGCGCTTAGTGTTTACCCTTAATTTGACGCCTTAAACGGCATTGCCGCCGCATTTGAAAGGCAATCGAAAGGTTCCATCTGTAATGTACGCAGAGTTCCCGTGGTCCCGTGTGTTGTGGCGGTTGCGCAACGCGCAGGACAGGTTTTTGCCAGGCTCTAGCGTGCGCAGGTGCGCCAGAGCAATGGGCAGAACCGGACGGCAACGGCTGGTCAGGCTGCAGGCCCGGCCAATTCCTACCATTTAATTATAAAGATGAGACTAACCATGCGTTCTTCTTTCCTGTCCCGAGTCTTCGGTACTTCTGTCATTGCTGCCCAGCTTGCGATTGCACCGGCCGCGTTTGCCGACGAACCCCGTCGTCCTGAATGTATTGCACCGGCGCAGCCTGGTGGTGGTTTTGACCTGACCTGCCGTCTGGCGCAGGAAGGTCTCAAACAGAGTGGCGCGCTCAAAGCCCCGATGCGCATCGTGTATATGCCCGGTGGTATCGGCGCGGTCGCGTACAACAACGTGGTTGCGCAAAAACCGTCTGAAGGCGGCAATATCGTGGCGTTTTCCGGCGGCTCATTGCTCAATCTGGCGCAGGGCAAATTCGGCAAGTACAACGAAAACGATGTACGCTGGCTTGCTGCTATCGGCACCGATTACGGCGTGGCTGTTGTGCGCAATGACTCTCCCTATAAAGACTTGAAATCACTGATGCAGGCGTTCAAGGATGACCCGACCAAGATCGTGCTTGGCGCCGGCGGCACCGTTGGCAGCCAGGATTGGATGAAAGCGGCGCTTACTGCCAAGGCTGCGGGGGTGGATTACAAGAAAATGCGTTTTGTCGCCTTTGAAGGGGGCGGCGAGTCTGTCACCGCACTGCGTGGCGGCCATATCCAGGCCTATATGGGTGATGCGGCGGAAGCCTTCACCATGCTCGAAGGCGGCGCGCCCATCAGAGTGCTGGCCGTATTCAACGACAAACGTCTGGAGGGCAAGTTCAAGGACATACCCACCGCCAAGGAACAGGGCTTTGATATTCAGTGGCCGATTATTCGCGGTTATTATGTCGGCCCCAAAGTGTCTGACGAAGATTACAACTTCTGGCTTGATGCTTTCAAGAAAATGACCGCCGATCCCGGCTTTGCCAAACTGCGCGAACAGCAGGGTCTGTTCCCCCTTGATAAAACCGGTCCCGAGCTGGATGCCTATGTCAAGGAGCGCGTTGCCGCGTACCGCGAACTGGCCGATTCCTTTGGCCTGATGAAAAAATAACAGCACCGTCTGACCCGCTGCCGCCAGCCCTGGCGGGCAGCGGCCGGCGCTGCGGCGCCGTGACCATCTCTGTCTGGAACTACCACCATGAATGATCGCATATTGGGGATTGTATCCCTGGGGCTTGCCATATTCCTGACCGTCTTCGGCTGGAACCTGCATGCACCCGTTTCCTACGAGCCTGTGGGCCCGCGCGCCTTTCCCTTGCTGATTGCACTGGTTATCGGTCTGTGCGGCCTGTGGCTTATCTACAAAAACGAATTTACTGCCCAGGCCAATCCGCCGGGCGCCAACGGTCGCATTTTCTTGATGGTGCTGGTCGCCATGGGTTATGCCTTCCTGTTTCAATGGCTTGGCTTCGTTGTCGCTACCGTGCTCATGACCGTGCTGGTGGGTCGCCTGTTTAGAGGCGCCTGGATCAAGTGCCTGATGGGCGGTGTTGGCATGGGCGTTTTGTTTTTTCTCCTGTTCGATAGCGCGCTTGATGTCGTGCTGCCAACGGGGATTCTGGAGGGCCTGCTATGAGCGGCTTACTCGATCATTTATCTATCGGTTTCGGCGTTGCACTGACCTGGAGTAATCTGCTGATTGCTGCCGTTGGCGCTTTCCTGGGTACGCTGGTGGGCGTGCTCCCTGGCCTGGGGCCCATCAATGGCGTGGCCATGTTGATCCCGCTGGCGTTTGCCATGAACTTTCCGCCCGAATCCGCCCTGATTCTGCTGGCTGCCGTATATGTCGGCGCCGAATATGGCGGTCGGATCACATCGATTCTGCTCAACGTGCCGGGCGAGGCCAGCGCGATCATGACCACGCTTGACGGCTATCCGCTGGCGCGTCAGGGTTTGGCGAACGTCGCGCTGTCGTTGTCTGCCTGGTCTGCCTTCTGCGGTGCAATGGTTTCGGTTGTCGGCATTATGCTGCTGGCGCCATTACTGGCGCGCTGGGCCCTGGCTTTTGGCCCGCCCGAGTACTTTGTCCTGATGATATTCTCGTTCTGCTGCCTGACCAGCCTGCTGGGTAAAAAACCGGTCAAGGGAACGCTTGCGGCCATGCTTGGTCTGGCCATTTCCGTGGTCGGCGTGGATGCCAACTCCGGCGTCTATCGCTATACGTTTGACTCCGTGCATCTGGCAGATGGTGTCGAGTTCGTGGTTGTCGTGATTGCGTTGTTTGCGGTGGCCGAACTGCTTGAAATGCTTGAGAAAGTCATGGGCGGGCAGCGTATGGAGGTCGACTCCTCTGGCCGCAAAATGTTCAATCTGAAGGAGCTGGCCTTTACCTGGTGGAGTGTCGTGCGCAGCGCCTTTGTTGGTTTTTTTGTGGGTGTACTGCCGGGAGCTGGCGCCAGCGTGGCCGCTGCTGTGGCTTACTCACAGGAAAAACGCATTATTGAAGGCAAGGATCCCGATGCCAAGTTCGGCAAGGGCGATATGCGGGGTCTGGTTGCGCCGGAAGCTGCTGCTACCGGCTCTGCCATCGGTTCCTTTGTGCCCATGCTGACCCTGGGGGTGCCAGGATCGGGCACCACGGCGGTGATGATGGGTGCGCTCACGCTGTATAACATTACCCCCGGTCCTGTGCTGTTCGACACCAAGCCGGAGCTGGTGTGGGGGCTGATCGCGTCGCTGTTCATTGCCAACGTCATGCTGTTTGTCATGAACGTACCGATGGTGCGCGTGTTCTCCAAAGTGCTTGCGGTTCCTGGCTGGCTGCTGGTCCCGGGCATTTTATGCATCAGCTTTATCGGTGTATATGCGATTAATGCGGGCAGTTTTGATCTGATGATGGCTGTGATAGTCGGCGTTATCGGCTACTGGCTGCGCAAGATGGAAATCCCCATGGCGCCGCTGGTGCTTGGGGTGGTGCTGGGCGACATGATGGAACAGAACCTACGACGCGCCCTGTCCATTACCAATGGCGACGCCACGATCCTGGTCCAGAGCAATATCTCAATTGGCTTGTGGGTGGCTTCGGTGGCGGTGGTGGTATTGCCTTTACTGTTGCGCAGGTATAGCCGCAAAGGCAAAAAGCTGTTGGCGCAGACTGCAGACGACGGTGAATAAACTGCACTGATCGTTCTTTGTCGCAGTATCAAGAAAGGGGTGCCCTGCGGGGGCCCCTTGTCGTTTGTCGAAAGCAAAGCATGATGGTTGCGGGTTATTTCATACGTCATATGGGTGACGCATTCGGCAACACGGGTCAATCACATTTGTGCGTAGCGCAGCGTGGTTTCCAGCGCCTGCTGCAGCAAAGGGGTGACCCTGGCTGCCTTGGCCTCATCGTAGGCAAAGGGCCGGGACTCCTGCATATAGGCAATTTGGGTCAATTCCAGCTGTACGGCGTGAATGCGCTCGGCCGGGTTGCCGTACTGGCGGGTGATATAACCACCCTTGAAGCGGCCATTGGCCGCAGCGGTAAACTGACCATCCTGTTCGATCTGTTGCGCCAGCACTGCACACAGTTCTGGATGGGCGCTTTGGTTATTGGCAGTGCCGAAATTGAAGTCTGTCAGTTTGCCGGGAAAAAACCGGCTAATCTCGGAACGGATGGAATGGGCTTCCCACAAAACCGCAAACCCGTGTTCCTGCTTGATACGCTGCAGCTCTGTTTGCAGCGCCGCGTGATACGGCTCCCAGAACAACTGCCGACGCCGGATTTTTTCCTGCTCTGACGGTTCGCGCCCCGCCAGATAAAGCGGCTCTTTGTCAAAGGTGTCCACGGGACACAAGCCGGTGGTGTCCTGGCCCGGATACAGATTCTCGTCATCGGGCGGGCGGTTCAGATCAATAATATAGCGCGAATAGACTGGCGTCAGAAAAGAGGCGCCACCATCCCTGGCAAATCCGTAAAGCCGATCCAGATGCCAGTCGGTATCATCCACGAACCCGGCTACTTGCGTGAAGTTCGTGGCAATCTGCGGATCCAGCCTGGTCCCCATGTGGGGAATGGAAATGAGCAGAGGAATAGCGCCTTGCTGCAAGGAAAAAATGGGGTCCGGCATCGTTACTCCGTTTGCTCGTTCATCGCTGTTTCAGAAACCGACGGCCTGACCATCGCGGCGGGAGTCGGACGCTGCGTAATAGCCATGTTCGGCTTTATAAATAAGCTGTGCGGAGCCAAACTCAAGGCTGTCGGCGGCCGCTACTTCAACCCGGTGTCCACGCGCCTTCAGGCTCTGGACTACGGCGTCAGGCGTATGGGCTTCCAGATACACAATAGGACCGTTTTCCACGCGAAAGCGCGGTGCATCGCTCATGGCTTGCGGGTTTTGTGCGAATGCCCCCAGGCGCGCGACCATTTGCGCATGTCCCTGTGCCTGCATGCTGCCGCCCATCACGCCGAATGACATCAGCGGCTTACCCTGGCGGGTGATAAAGCCGGGGATAATGGTGTGCATGGGTTTTTTCTTGGGTCCGACGCAGTTGGCGTGTCCCTGGCGAACATTGAAGCCGCAGCCGCGGTTATGCAACGCAATGCCGGTGCCCGGTACAACCACGCCGGAACCGAAGCCGTGATAATTGGACTGGATGAACGATACCATCGTACCGTCCTGGTCAGCGGCGGTCAGATAAACCGTACCGCCACTGGCAGGCATGCCGGCAGCCGGCGTCGACGCTTTGTCCATATTGATAAGGCGAGCGCGTTCCTTCAGATAGGCAGGCGACAACAGATCTGCCGCAGTCAGCGTCATATGGACAGGGTCGGCAATATGTTCGTGCAGATCGGCAAACGCCAGTTTCATGGCCTCAACGCCCACATGATAAAAATCGGGGCTGTCTACGCCCATGGATTCAAGATCGAATTGATCCAGGATGCCGACGCCCATCAGGGCGGCAATGCCCTGGCCGTTGGGCGGAATCTCGTGCAGCGTCAGATCGCGGAAGTTGGCGCTGATGGGCTCAACCCATTCTGCCGCAGCGCTGTCCAGATCGGCGGCCGTCAGATAGCCTCCGGTCTGCTCGGCAAAGGCAATGATTTTTTCGGCAAGCGCACCGCGGTAGAAGCTTTCGCCGCGGGTTTGGGCAATGTCCTTCAGGGTCGCGGCCTGTTCAGGAAACGTCCACAACTGGCCGGCCTTGGGAAACTGACCCTCAGGCATAAATGCCTGGGCAAAACCGGGCTGGTCCTTGCAGGTCTCGCCCTGCGCAGCCCAGATTCGCGCAATGTTCGGCGAAACCATAAAGCCCTGTTCCGCATAACGGATGGCCGGTTCAAACAGTTCTTCAAAGGGCAGCTTGCCGAATCGTTCCGACAGGGCGCGCCAGCCGGCCACTTGCGTTGGCACGGTTACGGTGCCCCAGCCCTTGCCGGGCATCGTCGGCTGGTCCTTGAACAGGTCATACGTCCATTTTTCGGGAGAGCGGCCACACGCGCTCAATCCGTACAGTTTGCCTTCATGCCAGATTTGCACAAACAGATCGCCGCCAATGCCGTTCATGACCGGTTCCACCACTGTCAGGGCGATCGCGGTAGCCAGCGCACTGTCTACCGCGTTGCCACCACGGTAAAGCATGGACAGCCCGGCCTGCGCGGCCAGCGGTTGCGAAGTGCTGACAGCGTTGCGAGCAAAAACGGGCATTTTTTGTGAGCGGTAGGGGAAGGACCAGTTTAAATCGGACATGGGAAATATTTCACTTCTGTTGGTTGGAGGAGGGCAGCGCTTAAAAGAGAGCCATTTGTGTTATTTCATAATGAACATGATAATCATAGCTTATTATCAAGGCATATCCACCAGGACGCACCGGGGGCCCCGCATTTGCGTGAACGGCCTGGCCACCCTGCCACTCGCGCGCTGCTGGGCGCTCGCTGGTGCCTGGTCTGCGGCAGTTCCTTCGGTGATTTCCCGGACAACAGCCGGTGTGCTCGCCAAGCGGGCAGATAGCATGGATAATAAACATGAACCAGACGCAACCGATATTGGAGACACAATGAGCAATTCAATTTCACAGCAGGGCAGTGACGACATCGCCTTTCACATGCATCCCTATACCAACGCGATCACGCATGCGTCACAGGGGCCATTGGTCATCACCCGCGGTGATGGCATTTATGTGGAAGATGAAAACGGCAAAAAATACATCGAAGCCATGGCCGGGTTGTGGAGCGTTGCTGTCGGTTTCAGTGAGCAGCGATTGGTAGACGCCGCCATGCGCCAGATGCAGACCCTGCCGTTCTATCATTTGTTTACCCACAAAACGCATGAAGCCGCTGTTCGTTTCGCCAAAACGCTGATTGACTTGGCGCCGGTGCCCATGAGCAAGGTGTTCTTTACCAATTCCGGTTCAGAAGCAAATGACACTGTCATGAAACTGCTGTGGTATCGGTCCAATGCACTGGGTCAGCCGAATAAGAAAAAACTTATCGCCCGCCATAAGGGCTATCATGGGGTCACCATCGCATCGGCCAGCCTGACCGGCTTGCCGGGCAATCACAAAGGCTTTGACCTGCCCATTGAGCGCGTATTGCATACGACATGTCCTCACTATTGGCGCGAAGGGCGGGACGGCGAAACCGAAGAGGAATTTGCCACCCGCATGGCGGCAGACCTTGAGGCGCTGATCCAGAAAGAAGGCCCCGACACCATCGCGGCGTTCTTTGCCGAACCGGTCATGGGCGCAGGCGGGGTCATTGTGCCGCCGAAAACCTACTGGGAAAAAATCCAGGCCGTGCTGAACAAATATGACGTGCTGCTGGTGGCCGACGAAGTTATTTGCGGGTTCGGGCGCACCGGCAAAATGTTTGCCAGTGAAACGTACGACATCAAACCCGATGTGATGGTGCTGTCCAAGCAGATTTCTTCTTCCTACCAGCCGCTGTCGGCCATATTGCTCAATAGCCGCATGTTTGATCCGATTGCCGATGAAAGCAACAAGCTGGGCGTGCTGGGGCATGGTTTTACAGCCGGAGGCCATCCGGTGGCGGTTGCCGTGGGTCAGGAAAACGTGAATATCATTCGTGAAAGAAATCTTGTACAAAATGCATCTGTGACAGGAGCACATCTGCAGCAACGGCTTGCCGGGTTGAGCGATCATCCGCTGGTGGGCGAGGTGCGCGGAGTGGGGCTGATCGCGGGCGTAGAGCTTGTGACTGACAAGGCGGCCAAAACTGCATTGGCCAGCCCCGGGCAACTGGGCACCGCCGTAAGCCGCAAGCTGCAGGAACTGGGCGTGATTACGCGCAATATCGGCGATACCCTGGCGTTTTGTCCGCCGTTGATCATTACCGCCGAGCAGGTGGATACCCTGGTCGACGCGGTCACGCAGGCGCTGGATGCCACTCAGCAGTCGCTCAGGTCCTGAGCCTGATCCACCCGGGCTGCAAACTTGAAGGTGCGCAGCCAGGCAAACACATTTGAAATATTTCAGATATGTTTGCCCTGTGCAATACAATGATATGCGCCGGTTGGTGGCGGGGGTCGTCGTAGGCGGGGCCTGTCGCTGCATGAGTGATACTGGGAGAAGCAAGGCTTATGTCTGCAGCAACTGCGAATAACAAGAATCCTCTGGTGCGTTTTAAAAGCGTGCGCAAGAGTTACGATGGCAAAAACCAGGTCGTCAGGCACCTGAACCTGGATATTCGGCAAGGGGAGTTTCTGACGCTGCTGGGGCCGTCGGGATCGGGTAAAACCACCACGCTCATGATGCTGGCCGGTTTCGAGGCGCCCACCTCCGGCACCATTGAACTGGCCGGCGAGCAAATAGATAACCTGCCGCCTCACAAACGTAACATTGGCATGGTCTTCCAGAATTACGCCCTGTTTCCGCATATGACGGTTCAGGAAAATGTGGCCTTTCCACTCAAAGTGCGCAAATTCGATGTCGACACCCAGCAACAGAAAGTCAAAACAGCCCTGGCCATGGTGCAACTGGATGGGATGGAAAAGCGGTATCCCGCGCAGTTATCGGGCGGGCAGCAGCAGCGCGTGGCGCTGGCCCGGGCATTGGTTTTTGAGCCAGAACTGGTGCTGATGGATGAACCGCTGGGGGCGCTGGACAAACAGTTGCGCGAACATATGCAACTGGAAATCAAACGCCTGCACGGCGAATTGGGCATCACGGTCGTATATGTGACGCACGATCAGGACGAGGCATTGACCATGTCGGATCGCGTCGCCGTCTTTCATGACGGCATGGTCCAGCAAATTGGTTCACCCCAGGATATATACGAAACACCCGATACCGCATTTGTCGCCGGCTTCATCGGCGAGAACAACCGTACCCATGGCACCATTACGCAGGCAGGCGTGCATCAGGCAACAGTCAATTTGGACAGCGGGATGCAAATCCAGGGCACCCAACAATTGGGGATGAAGGTGGGTGACCGCGTGTCGGTCTCCATTCGTCCCGAACGAATCGCGCTCAATCCAGCGGAAAATTCCACGGATGTGCGCTGCCAGGGCAGGGTTCAGGAAGTCATTTATCTGGGAGATCACGTTCGTGTTCGACTGGTCATCAACGGCGATCCTGATTTTGTGGTGAAACAGCCGGTGTCTCAAGTGCGGCAGAAAATAACGGTAGGCGATACAGTGGATCTGGGCTGGAATCACGAGTTTGTGCGGCTTCTGGATCCCATCGAGAAGGCGGCAACGGTATAACAACCTTTTATGTGGAGAGAGACAAATGAAAAAGAAAACAATCAAAGCTGCAGTGTTATTCACGGCGGCCATGGCCTGTCTGGGGTCGGGCATGGGCGGTGTGTATGCGGCCGATAGCCTGACACTGGTCTCCTTTGGCGGGGATAATAAAACCGCGCAGGAAAAAGCCTATTATGGGCCGTATGAAAAGGCAACGGGCACCAAGATAACGGCTGCTGAATACAATGGCGAGCAGGCCAAGATCAAGGCCATGGTAGATACCAACAGCGTCAGCTGGGATGCGGTGGAAGTGGAAAGCCCTGAACTGGTTCGCGGCTGCGAAGAGGGCCTGTTCGAACCCATCGACTGGGGTGTGATCGGCAACAAGGCCGATTTTATCGAGGCGGCGACCGACAAGGATTGCGGCGTGGGCATGTTTGTGTGGTCCGTCGCGCTTTCCTACGATGGCGACAAATTCAAGGACAATGCCCCCAAAAGCTGGGCCGACTTCTGGGACGTGAAAAAATATCCCGGCAAGCGGGGCTTGCGCAAGGGCGCCAAGTACACACTTGAAATTGCCCTGATGGCCGATGGCGTATCGCCCAAAGAAGTGTACAAAGTGCTGGCTACGCCGGAAGGGGTGGACCGTGCTTTTGCCAAGCTTGATCAACTCAAGCCCAATATCCAGTGGTGGGAATCCGGTGCGCAGCCCGCACAGTATCTGGTGTCCGGCGATGTGGTTATGACCTCTGCCTATAATGGCAGGATCTCCCAGGCGGCCCGCGAAGGTAAAAATCTGAAAGTAGTCTGGGACGGCAGCGTGTACGACCTGGACTATTGGGCGATTCCCAAAGGCAGCGCCAACAAGGCGGAGACAATGAAATTCATCGCCTTTGCCAGCAAGCCAGAAACCCAGAAAGTGTATGCTGAAAATATCGCTTATGGCGCCGTCAATAAAAAGGCAATCGAGCTGATCGACAAGAAATACCTGGCCGATATGCCGACTGCGCCGGACAACGAAAAGAACGCCATTGCACTGGATGTGAACTTCTGGATCGACAACGGTATTTCTCTGGAGCAGCGTTATAACGCCTGGGTTGCCAAATAATGGCTGGTCCACGCAAGGCGCTCTGGCTGGTTGTGCCGCTGCTGCTGTTTCTGCTGCTGACCTTTGTGGCGCCAATCGCTTCTTTTCTGGGAAAAAGCGTGGCCAATCCCGAGGTGGTCACGATTCTGCCGGCCACCGTCAAAACGCTGCACAAGTGGGAACCCGGTACGCCGGTCAATGAGGATATGTACCGTGCCCTGGCCGACGATCTGGCCCGGGCGCGGGCCGAGCAGGCCATGGGGCCGCTAATGCAGCGGCTCAATTTCGAGCGGGCGGGGTTTCGCACGCTGATTGCCAAAACAGCGCGCAGACTACCCTTCAAGATAGATCCGCCAAGTTTCGAGAAAGCGTTCGAAGAGATCGACCCGCGCTGGTCCGATCAGGCTTACTGGGGCATATTAAAAAACAATGCTCGCGCGCAAACGCCATACTATCTTCTGACCGCCCTGGATCTCAGGCAGGCCCCCGACGGCAGCATCGCGGCGGCACCACCGGACCAGGGGATCTTCAAAACCATTTATTTGCGCACCTTCTGGATGGCGGCTGTGGTCACCCTGGTGGCGCTGGTGTTGGCTTATCCGCTGGCCTATCTGCTGGCGCGGTTGCCGGCGCGTATCAGTAATCTACTAATGATTCTGGTATTGCTGCCATTCTGGACCTCACTGCTGGTGCGCACGGCAGCGTGGATCGTGCTATTGCAAAATGGTGGGCTGATCAATGGCCTGCTGATGCAAATCGGGCTGATTGATGCCCCGATGCAACTGGTGTTCAACCGGCTGGGCGTTTATATTGCCATGGTGCATATCATGCTTCCATTCATGATCCTGCCTTTATACAGTGTGATGAAAGGTATTTCGCCCACCTATATGCGTGCGGCGGTGTCGCTGGGCTGTCATCCCTTGCGCAGTTTCTGGGCGGTGTATTTCCCCCAGACCCTGCCAGGCATTGGCGCAGGCTGCCTGCTGGTCTTCATTACGGCTATCGGCTATTACATTACACCCGCACTGCTGGGCGGTCCGAAGGATCAGATGATCAGCTACTTTATTGCCTTCTATACCAATGGCACCATCAACTGGGGCCTGGCCGGCGCATTGGCAGCCATGTTGCTGCTGGCGACATTGATACTGTATGCGGTCTACAGCCGGCTAAGCGGCTCGACCCGACTGGGGGTGGCCTAAGTGACGCAGGAAAATACCATTCGCACGCCTGCCGAACGCATCTGGCGCATGGTGCACTGGCTGCTGGCCATCCTGGTGTTGCTGTTTCTGATTGTGCCGGTGCTGGTCATTGTCCCATTGTCCTTCAACGACAGTTCCTTTCTGGTGTATCCGCTCGATGGCTTTTCCCTGCGTTGGTATGAGAATTTTTTCCAGTCGTCCGAGTGGATGCTGGGCCTGAGAAATACGCTGATCGTCGCTCCGCTGGCGACCGTCATTGCCACGGTATTGGGAACTGCTGCTGCGCTGGCGCTGTATCGGGCGCGTTTTCCCGGTAAAGGCCTATTGCTGGCGCTGCTGATTTCTCCCATGGTCGTACCGGTTGTTATCCTGGGTGTGGCTGCTTATCTGTTTTTCGCGCCAATGGGTCTGGCCAATAATCTGGGCCTGTTGGTGGTCATGCATGCGGTGCTGGGTACGCCCTTTGTGCTGATTACCGTGATGGCTACGCTCGAGGGCTATGATACCAACCTGGGAAGGGCGGCGGCCAGCCTGGGCGCCCCGCCGTTGTATGTGTTTCGACGGGTCACGCTGCCGCTGATTGCGCCTGGCGTGATCTCGGGGGCGCTGTTCGCCTTTGGCACCTCGTTCGATGAAGTGGTCATGACTCTGTTCATTGCGGGGCCCGACCAGTACACCTTGCCGCGCGTCATGTTCAGCGGCATCCGCGAAAACCTGAATCCAACGATCGCTGCCGCAGCGACATTGCTGATTCTGTTTTCGGTCGCCATGCTGCTGACGCTGGAATGGCTGCGGCGGCGCGCCGAACGGCTGCGTCTGGCGATGCCCCAGGCGTAAACCAACAGCGCGTTGGCGGCAGCATGGGGAGCGCAGGAGTCGCGCATTGAGGGCCAGGCGATTTATGCGGCTGCCCCTTGCGGCGGGTCGGTTGTGTCGGTGCGCTCGTGCCGATGACGGATGCAATATTACAGATGCAATGTGAGTGTTTATCGTCACGCCAGGAGCTGGCCAGGATATGAGGGCAGCGGTACACCGGCCCAGGAAGGTATCACGTGCCTCATTATGTGCCGAATTATGTGCGCCATTAAATACCCCTGAAAGTGCTCTATAAATGCGAAAATAAGATACGTGATAATATCTTAAATAATAATAGCAAAATGCTAACCCGACTTTGAGCGGTGCCCCGGAAATATGACCATAGCGAAATCTGTAAAAACACGGCGGCGAGGCGCCAGGCTTGAGCAGGCCATTATTGAGGTGGCCTGGGACAGGCTGATTGAACACGGGTACGCCTCGCTGACCATGGAAATGGTTGCCAGCGCTGCGCATACCAGCCGTTCGGTGCTCGCGCGGCGCTGGAACAGTAAAGCCGCCTTGGTGCTGGCGGCAATTAAATACCAGCTCTCCAGGCATCCGCCGCAGGTGCCCGATCGGGGCGATGTGCGGGAAGAGCTGCTTGAGTATCTGCAACGTCTTGGCAACTTTGCACCCATCTTCACAACAGTCAATGCCTTGCTGTCGAACGACCTGTTTCGCAAGGCATTTGCCACGCCGGAAGAGGTCAGACGGGCGCTGAGTGCGGGCAAAACGGATAATCTGAGCGTGATCCTGGACCGTGCGGTGGCGCGCAACGAAATAGATCCGGACAAGCTGATCCCGCCGGTCAAGACCCTTGTCCGGGACCTGCTGCGTCATCATGTCATGATGCACCGGGCCGCGCCGTCCGAACAATTGCGCGTTGTCTGGGTCGATTCAATTTTTCTTCCGCTGGTGCGACGCGCCTGAACCTGAACCCAAGACCATTGGCCTGCATTGTGCCTGGTCGCTAGAACCGATAGGCAACGCCAAGGGCGCCCACAGCTTGCGATTTGCGCCGTACCAGCGGGCTGTCGGCCGCGTCCCCCATGAGCTGGCTGACACCGGCGGTGCCGGTGATGCTCCATGTCTTGGTCAGGTCATAACTGAAGCCAAGTCGCAGGGAAACATCCTTGAATCCGGCCGAAGCCCGGTATTCCGACAAACCGGAGCGGGCTGCCTGTTGCGCACTGATGCCGAAGTAACTGTTCATGTACTTGGCGTTGGCCCAGTTGACCGACAGGCTGGGAATGACTTTAAAGCGCTCCGATACGGAATACGGATAAGAGACGCGCGCATTTGCAGTGAGTCCGCGCTCGCTTTTGGTAATTGCCTGGGTGGCCGATACCGTGAATATGGCACCCCATACATTCGTCGATACGAAAATACGTGCGCCCAGCGCATTGGACAGCTTGCCGATGCCCTCGGGCACGTCGCTTTCGCTATACCCCTCCATCATGTTCACGCCGGCTCCGATAGTCAGTTGCGGGGACTGCCAGATATTTAAGCCCAGACCATCGCCCGAGCGGGCGAAAAAACGCCCGTACTGGGCGTCCACCACGGGAAAGGGCTGCAGCCGATATTCATCGGCCCCTTCATAGCGCGGGGCAATGGCTGCGCCCAGGCCGAGTTTCAGATGATCGTCGTCGGCGGCATGAGCGGCCGCAGCGGTCAGGCTCAATAAAGCCAACAGGATTCTGGACGGTGTTCTGGGGGGTAGGCAGACTTGTGCATATATAGGGGTTGAAACGGCAGGCTTCATGCTGGCTCCAAGGGGATAAAACTCGGGTTTAAGGTTCGTGAAAGAATCTTAAGGAGAAATTTTTGGCTTGTCAAAGTACGCACATGTATCTTATTTTTTGATAAAACAGACCCAGGCCTGCGCGTTGGTCGGGTCTTGCGCGGCAACTGCTATATAGGAACCTGGTATATATATAGAGCCGATAGATTGGAAGATAGAAAGGCGTCAGTGATCTGACTGTGATTGATTGATGGTGGCGCTTGAGCGCAGACACATAGGCGGGTTCACGCAGCAGGCAGAATATAGAAGTCGCCATAGAAGAAGGCGGCCAGCCGGGCGGTTCATCGCCAATGGCGGCGCGCACGTTCTCGTTTGCTGTATGCCCAGATTAAACCTGTCACATTCATTTCGGCCGTACTTACGAGACGCGTTTGCCAAAAAAGTTGTTGTTTTTCAAGTAGTAATTGGTCTTTTTAAGGTGTTTTTCACTTGCGTCCGGTACTCAGATAGGATATATTAGAGGACTTCGTTCGTTTATGGGCGGAGAAACTATTTAAACAGATTTCAACCCAGGGTGGCGCACAAACTGATGGGCGCGGCCTGACGGGACCAAAACTGGTTATATGAATAGCATCTGGTGCTTGCTGGCCTGCCTGACGTGCTGATTTACCTTGGTGTTTATTACGAGTAAATCAAAAGCGAAGTGGGTCGAAATACCAGAAATGGCAAACGGGCTGTCGGGAAACCGGCAGTGTATGTAACTAAGTTGGAACAGGAATAATCATGATCCAAATGCAAAGCACGCTAGACGTGGCTGATAACACCGGTGCGCGCCGTATTATGTGCATCAAGGTGTTAGGTGGCTCAAAGCGCCGTTACGCAGCCATCGGTGACATCATCAAAGTGACTGTCAAGGATGCAGCTCCGCGCGGACGCGTCAAAAAAGGCGAAATCTATAATGCGGTCGTCGTACGTACCGCCAAGGGCGTTCGTCGTAAAGACGGTTCGCTAATTCGTTTTGGTGGGAACGCAGCAGTACTGCTGAACGCCAAACTTGAACCTATCGGTACACGTATTTTCGGGCCTGTTACGCGTGAACTGCGTACCGAGCGCTTCATGAAAATCGTGTCACTGGCACCTGAAGTGCTGTAAGGGGCAGATAGATGGAAAACATTCGTAAAGGTGACGAGGTTATCGTCCTTACCGGTCGTGATAAAAAGCGCCGCGGTGTCGTACTGGCCCGTGTTGACGCTAATTACGTCCTGGTCGAAGGCGTGAACGTTGTCAAGAAACACACTAAACCTAATCCGATGAGCAACAATCCCGGCGGCATCATTGACAAAACAATGCCTATCCACGTTTCCAACGTGGCATTGTTCAATCCTGCAACTGGCAAGGGCGATCGTGTAGGCGTCAAAGAAGTGGATGGACGTAACGTCCGTATTTACCGTTCTAACGGCGAAGTCGTTGGCGCGAAAGCGAAAGGGGCGTAATCATGGCTCGTTTGCAAGACTTATACAACAGCAAGATTGCTGGCGAAATGAAGAAACAGTTCGGTTACCAGAGTGACATGGAAGTGCCTCGCATTAGCAAGATCACACTGAACATGGGCGTTTCTGAAGCCGTTGCTGACAAGAAAGTGATCGAACACGCTGTTTCAGACCTGACAAAAATTGCTGGTCAGAAACCTGTGATTACTAAAACCAAAAAGGCGATTGCCGGTTTTAAAATCCGTGAAAACTATCCTATCGGCTGCATGGTGACATTGCGCGGTCAGCGTATGTACGAGTTTCTGGATCGTCTGGTTACGATCGCATTGCCTCGTGTACGCGACTTCCGTGGTATCTCCGGTCGCGCGTTCGATGGTCGTGGTAACTACAACGTCGGGGTGAAAGAGCAAATCATTTTCCCTGAAATTGAATACGACAAAATCGACGCACTGCGTGGCCTGAATATCAGTATCACAACGACAGCTAAGACAGACGAAGAAGCCAAAGCGCTGCTAACAGCCTTCAGCTTCCCGTTTCGTAACTAAGGGGCGATGACGTGGCAAAACTTTCACTCATCAATCGCGATATCAAACGCGCCAAACTGGTTGAGAAATTCGCAGCCAAACGTGCAGCACTGACAGCGATCATTAACGACACATCGAAATCCGACGAAGAGCGCTACGACGCACGTTTGAAATTACAGCAATTACCGCGTAATGCAAACCCAACTCGTATGCGTAACCGTTGCGTAATCACCGGACGCCCACGTGGCGTGTTCAGCAAATTTGGTTTGACCCGTCACAAACTGCGCGAGATGGCAATGCGCGGAGAAGTGCCCGGTATGACCAAGGCTAGCTGGTAGGAGAATAAATTATGAGCATGAGCGATCCAATCGCCGATATGCTGACGCGTATCCGTAACGCGCAGCAAGTCGAGAAAGTCTCGGTATCGATGCCCTCCTCTAAGCTGAAAGTGGCTATTGCCACCGTGCTGAAAGACGAAGGTTATATCGAGAGCTTTGAAATCAAAGGTGAAAAAGCCAAGCCCGAGCTTGAAATTTCACTGAAATACTACGCGGGACGTCCCGTGATCGAACGCATTGACCGCGTATCACGTCCTGGACTGCGCATCTACAAAGGCCGTACTGCCATCCCTCAGGTGATGAACGGTCTGGGTGTAGCCATCGTCTCCACTTCGCGTGGCGTCATGACAGACCGCAAGGCCCGTCATGAAGGCGTGGGCGGCGAAGTTCTGTGTTACGTGGCATAAGGAGAAGAATATGTCACGTATAGCAAAATATCCTGTTGAAGTCCCTAAAGGTGTTGAAGTTAGCATCACGGACAGCAACATTCATGTTAAAGGCCCTTTGGGTGAACTGAACCAGCAACTGGGCGGCGAAGTCGCTCTCAAGCTGGACGACGGCAAAATCTCTTTCACCGTGGCTGATGATTCACGCCATGCAAAAGAAATGTCCGGCACTCTGCGCGCCCTGGTAAACAATATGGTTACCGGCGTCAGCAAGGGTTTCGAACGTCGTCTGAATCTGGTTGGCGTGGGTTACCGTGCCCAGGTTCAGGGAGATTCACTCAAGCTTCAACTTGGTTTCTCGCATGACATCGTGCACCCGCTGCCAAACACCGTGAAAGCCGAATGCCCCACTCAGACCGAAATCGTTCTGAAGAGCTTCGACAAACAGGCTGTTGGCCAGGTTGCCGCGAAAGTCCGCGCCTATCGTCCACCAGAGCCCTACAAAGGCAAAGGTGTTCGTTATGCTGACGAACGCGTCATCATCAAAGAAACCAAGAAGAAATAATAGCGCAGGCAAGGATATATCATGGACAAAAAATTATCCCGTTTGCGTCGTGCAGTGGCGACTCGCCGGAAAATTGCAGAGCTCGGTACATACCGTCTGGCAGTTCACCGTTCGAATCTTCACATTTACGCAAACGTTATTTCGCCGGAAGGCGACAAGGTGTTGTTAACCGCTTCTACGCTCGAGCCCGAAGTCCGCAAGGAACTGGCCGAAGGCAAGAAAAATGGTGGCAACGTTGAGGCAGCCGTCATTGTTGGAAAACGGGTTGCTGAGAAAGCCAAGGCAGCGGGTATCGAGTCTGTAGCATTCGACCGTGCCGGTTTCCGTTACCATGGCCGCGTCAAGGCGCTGGCCGAAGCCGCGCGTGAAGCCGGCCTCAAGATCTAATCGAGGAATTGTCAAATGGCAAAAGCACAAGGCAAGAACGCCCCTGAGCAAGAACGCGATGACGGTTTTCGCGAGAAGATGATTGCGGTCAATCGTGTGACCAAGGTAGTTAAAGGTGGTCGCACAATGAGCTTCGCAGCCCTGACAGTAGTCGGTGATGGCGATGGCCGCATCGGTATGGGTAAAGGTAAAGCACGCGAGGTGCCCGTCGCAGTTCAGAAAGCAATGGAACAGGCCCGTCGTGGCATGGTTCGCGTCGCGCTGAAAGAGGGCACGCTGCATCACACCGTCGTGGGTAAACATGGCGCATCTACCGTTCTGATTTCACCGGCTGCCGAAGGTACCGGAGTGATCGCAGGCGGTCCAATGCGCGCCATCTTCGAAGTGATGGGTGTACGCAACGTGGTTGCCAAGAGCCTGGGCTCCAGCAACCCGTACAACCTGGTACGCGCAACATTGAACGGTCTGAACGCCTGCCTGACACCTTCCGAGGTGGCAGCCAAGCGCGGCAAATCGGTCGAAGAGATTCTGGGGTAAATGATGGCACAGAAGAAGCAAATTAAAGTCACGCTTGTTCGGTCCGTTATCGGCACCAAACAAAGTCACCGCGATACAGTGCGCGGTTTGGGTTTGGGTAAAGTAAACAGCAGCCGCGTGCTGGTGGATACACCGGAAGTTCGTGGGATGATTCGCACAGTCGATTATCTCGTGTCCGTTTCGGAAGCCTGAAGCCTATCGTAAAGGAATAGAGATGTCCGAAATGCAACTCAACTCATTGTCCCCCGCTGAAGGCAGCAAGCACGCCAAACGTCGCGTAGGTCGCGGCATTGGTTCAGGCTTGGGTAAAACAGCCGGTCGTGGACACAAAGGTCAGAAATCACGCTCAGGCGGCTTTCATAAAGTCGGCTTCGAGGGTGGTCAGATGCCCCTGCAACGTCGTTTGCCAAAACGCGGTTTTACGCCTCTGGGTCAGCACCTGTACTCACAAGTACGTTTGTCTGATCTGCAGAAGCTGACTGGCGACGAAGTCGACGTTCAGGTGCTCAAGCAGCAAGGTATTATTGGTCAGCAAGTACGTTATGTGAAAGTCATCAAATCAGGTGACCTTTCCCGTAAAGTATCCCTCAAAGGGCTGACAGCAACAGCCGGTGCCCGCGCAGCGATCGAAGCCGCTGGTGGTTCACTCGCTGAGTAAAAGGGGTCAAAGTGGCTAAAGCACAGGCAGCAGGAAAAGCAGGTAGCGGTAAAAAATACGGCGACCTCAGGCAGCGTCTTGTGTTCCTGATTCTCGCGCTGATCGTGTATCGGCTGGGTACGCATATTCCGGTGCCGGGTATTAATCCCGATGCCATGCGCCAGCTGTTCAATTCGCAATCTGGCGGGATTCTGGGCCTCTTTAACATGTTCTCGGGTGGCGCCCTGTCGCGCTTCTCAGTATTTGCTCTGGGTATCATGCCGTATATTTCGGCATCGATCATCATGCAGCTGGTCAGTTCCGTAGTACCTTCTCTTGAAGCAATCAAGAAAGAAGGGGAGGCTGGCCGCCGCAAGATTACCCAGTACACACGCTACGGCACGGTGTTGCTCGCGCTGGCGCAATCCTTTGGTATTGCCGCCACGCTGCAGGCTCAGCCGGATCTGGTCAATTCACCGGGGGCCATGTTTGTCTTTACGACAGTGGTCACCCTGGTAACCGGAACCATGTTCGTGATGTGGCTTGGAGAGCAAATTACCGAGCGCGGTCTTGGTAACGGTATTTCAATCCTGATTTTTGCAGGTATTGTGGCCGGTCTGCCAACCGCTTTGGCGAGCATGTTTGAGCTGGTCAGTCAGAATCAGATCGGAACGGTGTCCGCACTGTTTATTCTGGTACTGGTGGTAGCGATCACAGCACTGGTGGTGTTTGTTGAGCGTGGTCAGCGCCGTATTACGGTGAACTACGCCAAACGCCAGGTCGGTAACAAGGTTTATGGTGGTCAGAGCTCGCATCTGCCCCTGAAGCTGAATATGGCAGGTGTGATTCCTCCCATCTTCGCTTCGTCCATCATCCTGTTTCCGGCGACCATTGCCAGTTGGTTTTCGCAATCAAGTAACATGCGCTGGTTAAGCGACACGGCAGCTGCGTTGCAGCCTGGTCAGCCCCTGTATGTGACAGTATTCACTGCCTTGATTGTGTTCTTCTGCTTTTTCTATACCGCGCTGGTATTCAACAGCCGGGAAACAGCAGACAATCTGAAGAAGAGCGGCGCATTTGTTCCGGGTATCCGTCCGGGACTGCAGACATCAAAATACATCGACAAAATTTTGATGCGCCTGACACTGGTCGGTGCCATTTACATCACTCTGGTGTGTCTGGTTCCCGAGTTTCTCCGGATGCAGTGGCAGAATGTACCGTTTTATTTTGGCGGCACTTCGCTGTTGATTATCGTGGTGGTAACAATGGACTTCATGGCGCAGGTACAGGCCTATATGATGTCCCACCAGTATGATTCGCTGCTCAAGAAGACAAGTTTTAAGGGTTCGAGCTTACCTATGAGATAGATCATGGCCAAGGATGACGTCATACAAATGCAGGGTGAGGTTGTCGAGAACCTCCCGAACGCAACATTTCGTGTAAAGCTCGAAAACGGACATGTGGTTCTTGGCCACATTTCCGGCAAGATGCGAATGCACTATATTCGGATTCTTCCGGGTGACAAGGTAACCGTGGAACTCACGCCCTATGACCTTTCACGTGCAAGAATCGTCTTCCGCTCTAAATAAGCGGAAACAAAACTAGGAGTCAACCATGAAGGTAATGGCATCGGTAAAAAAGATCTGCCGTCATTGCAAGATCATTAAACGACACGGAGTTGTACGAGTAATTTGTACAGATCCACGTCACAAGCAGCGTCAGGGTTAATCCTGGCGCATCGATTTAACGAGGAACAGACATGGCCCGTATAGCTGGCATTAACATTCCGCCGCATCAGCATGCTGAAATCGGTCTGACCGCTATTTTTGGCATTGGACGCACTCGCTCTCGCAAAATCTGCGAATCAGCCGGTGTGGCCTTTGACAAGAAAGTGAAAGATCTGACAGATGCAGAACTCGAGAAAATCCGTGAACAGATTGGTCTGTTCACAGTCGAGGGTGATTTGCGTCGTGAAGTACAACTTTCGATTAAACGTCTGATTGACCTGGGTACCTACCGTGGTCTGCGTCATAAACGTGGTCTGCCCGTTCGCGGTCAGCGCACACGTACAAACGCACGTACACGCAAGGGCCCACGTCGTTCAGCACAATCACTGAAGAAATAATCGGGGTAGATTATGGCGAAAGCTTCTGGCGGCGCTGCACGCGCACGCAAAAAAATCAGAAAGGTTGTATCGGACGGTATTGCACACGTTCATGCATCTTTCAACAATACAATCATCACAATTACTGACCGTCAAGGCAATGCCTTGTCATGGGCGACGTCGGGTGGCGCGGGCTTTAAAGGCTCACGTAAATCGACGCCTTTTGCAGCGCAGGTTGCAGCCGAGTCAGCGGGCCGTGTAGCATTGGAATATGGTATCAAAACACTGGAAGTACGTATCAAGGGCCCTGGTCCTGGTCGTGAGTCTTCAGTGCGTGCATTGAATGCACTGGGTATCAAAATTTCCAGTATTTCAGACATCACGCCAGTCCCGCATAACGGTTGCCGCCCTCCTAAACGCCGTCGTATTTAATTTAGCAAGGGAAAATAATGGCACGATATACTGGACCAAAATGCAAACTTTCGCGTCGCGAAGGCATTGATCTGTTCCTGAAGAGCGCACGTCGTTCACTCGACTCCAAATGCAAGCTTGACTCCAAACCCGGTCAGCACGGCCGCACCTCTGGTGCCCGTACGTCCGACTACGGCCTGCAACTGCGTGAAAAGCAAAAACTGAAACGTATGTACGGTGTGCTCGAAAAGCAATTCCGTAAATACTTCGCTGAAGCTGAGCGTCGCCGTGGCAACACTGGCGAGACCCTGATTCAGTTGCTCGAATCACGTCTGGATAACGTTGTATACCGTATGGGTTACGGTTCAACACGTGCAGAAGCTCGTCAACTGGTTGCCCATGGTGCAATCGAGTTGAACGGTCACAAGGCAGACATTCCATCAATGCTGGTCAGCAGCGGTGATGTTGTTTCTGTTCGTGAAAAATCCAAAACACAGGCTCGTATCAAAGAGTCTATGGATCTGGCATCCGGCAACGGTCTGCCACAGTGGGTTGAAGTGGACACTACCAAACTGACTGGTACGTTCAAACAGGCGCCGGATCGCGCTGATGTCGCTCGTGATATCAACGAATCCATGGTCGTCGAGCTGTACTCACGTTAATGCATCAAAAAAAACAGGGAACCAATACGGTTTCCTGTTTTTTGCAATGTCAGATTTTATCCTGGTTGTATTTATCTTATCCATCAGCCTTATCGGTGTAACGAGCCGAGGGTATTGAAAAGGACACAGAGTTATGTCTCAAGGTTTTTTGAAACCCCGTTCCATTGAAGTCACACCGGTTACCGAAAACCACGCCAAAGTGGTTATGGAACCGTTTGAACGTGGTTATGGCCACACGCTGGGCAATGCGCTGCGTCGCATTCTGCTGTCTTCAATGACAGGTTTTGCGCCTACTGAAGTGCAAATCACAGGTGTGGTTCATGAGTACTCTACGCTGACAGGCGTGCGTGAAGATGTCGTTGACATCGTTCTGAACCTGAAGGGCATTGTATTCAAGCTGAACAATCGTGAAGAAGTGACCGTTACGCTGCGCAAATCAGGCTCCGGCCCGGTACTGGCCAGCGATATCGATCTGCCTCACGACGTGGAAATTATCAATCCGAATCACGTGATTGCGACGCTGACAGACAACGGCAAGCTCGAGATGCAAATCAAGATCGAGCAGGGTCGTGGTTATGTGGCCGGCAATATGCGCGCACTCACCGACGAGCGTTCGCACACCATCGGCCGCATTCAGATGGACGCCTCTTTCAGCCCCGTTCGCCGCGTCAGCTATGCTGTCGAAAGCGCCCGTGTTGAACAGCGTACCGACCTGGACAAGCTGATTCTGGATATCGAAACAAACGGCGTGATTTCTCCTGAAGAAGCCGTACGTCAGTCTGCCCGTATCCTGATGGATCAGATTTCCGTATTTGCTGCCCTGGAAGGCGCCAGCGATACCTTCGAAACACCGGTTCGCGGCGTACCGCAAATTGATCCGGTCCTGCTGCGTCCTGTTGACGATCTCGAACTGACCGTTCGCTCGGCCAACTGCCTCAAAGCAGAAAATATCTATTACATTGGTGATTTGATCCAGCGTACTGAAAATGAGCTGCTCAAAACACCTAACCTGGGCCGTAAATCCTTGAATGAAATCAAGGAAGTACTGGCTGCACGTGGCCTGACCCTGGGCATGAAGCTGGAAAGCTGGCCGCCACTGGGTCTTGAGCGTCCTTAAGGTTCAATACTGTTGGCTGCAGGCATCAAACCTGCCGCCAGCATGAGCTCTGGCTCATATTTGCTGTAAAATTGCTGATTCCCGCAAGGGGCCAAAAGAACAGGATGGTTTCGGGTATATCATATTGCATATATGGTCTCCCGATTCTGTTCCTATACCAACCGGACCGCCAGTTATGACAGCCGTCATAGCAGGATAGAAGAACCGGTCAAACAGATGGCATAAGCTGTCTTTAACCTAGATTCAAAGGAAATTATTATGCGTCACCGTAGTGGTCTACGTAAGCTGAACCGTACCAGCAGCCATCGCTTGGCGATGTTCCGCAACATGTCTGTATCTCTGATTCAGCACGAAGCGATCAAAACAACATTGCCAAAAGCCAAAGAGCTGCGCCGTGTCATCGAGCCCCTTATCACCATGGCCAAAGAGCCGACCCTGGCTAACAAACGCCTGGCATTTGCCCGTCTGCGCGACCGCGATGCTGTCGTTAAACTGTTTGCCGAAATCGGTCCTCGCTATAAAGAGCGTAACGGTGGTTACACCCGCGTTCTGAAAATGGGCTTCCGTCAGGGCGACAACGCACCAATGGCATTCATGGAACTGGTTGACCGTCCTGAAGTTGCCGACGAAGTGGTTGACGCCGAGTAAGGCTGACACCCGATAGTCGACAGCCGGTGTGCATGCACCGGCGGGCGTCGCAGTATTTCTTTGCCGGGGGTATCACATCACCGGTAGCAAAAAGGCATCTGTTTTGGCAGGTGCCTTTTTTGCGTTGTGTCCACTGTAAGCCCGTGCTGTAAAGGCAACCTGTAAGCACTATTGTACGGTTGGAGCAATTGATCACACTCCTGTCCCTTGATTGCCGGGGTTTGCTATTCTGATTTGATTAATTGAATTTTTGTATTGCTATACAAATGTATTTACATTTGTGTATACTATGGGCAAGAGACTATCCGTTACAGGTTTCGATTGGGATGCGGGCAATTGGCCTAAATGTGCGAAGCATGGCCTGTCCAGGATAGAGGTTGAGGAAATATTTGATGGCCTTCCAATGGTCATGGCCGATCCTCACCCTGCCGAGCCAAGGATGCGCGCCATTGGTAAAACGAAATCGGGGCGTTACGTATTCCTGGTTTTTATGATCAGAGTCGTCAATGGTCGCCATTTGATTCGGCCTATCAGTGCTCGCTATATGCATCAGAAGGAGATCACTTTCTATGAGCAACAACACCGAAAAACTTAAGCCTATGCCGTCGCTCAAGAGCGATAAGCAGGCGCAAGCGTTTGTCGACACGGCCGATCTGTCGACATATGATCTATCCGGTTTCAGGCCCATGAGCTTCGAAGTGCAAAATAAGACCGCGGCACTGAATCTGCGGTTGCCGCAAAGCCTGCTGGATGCGATTAAAGTGAAGGCTAAAAACAAAGGCATTCCGTATACCCGGTATGTCAGAATGCTGATCGAACACGATCTTACGCGATAGACGCAATTTGCGCAAAAGCGGCGCAATCGACTTCAGCGTAATCGCTGCAATCATCATGTGCCGAGAAACGACGATTTGATAACTCGTACGGTGCCAAAGCGCCTGGTTTATTAAATTTACCGTTCTTTTGCGCCTAACTTATTCTTTCAGATTCATGACAGTCGCGCCCGCGCTACAATAAGGCCTGCAAAAATTCCCCCCTTCTTTTCCCCAACAGGAACGAACAATGCGTGCTTCGTCTGTGTCAGGTCTTGCTGCGCCCGCAGAACGTGACTACCAAAAAAATGCAAGAAAAGCCATCTGGGCTTCAGCAATTGGCTATGCTCTGGACGGATTCGATCTGTTGATCCTGGGCTTTATATTATCGGCCGTCAGTGCGGGCCTGGGTCTGACCAGCACCGAAGCCGGCTCGCTGGTGACCTGGACCTTGGTGGGCGCGGTGATCGGTGGCGTCGGTTTTGGCCTGCTTAGCGATATCTATGGTCGGGTCCGGGTCCTGACCTGGACGATCCTCCTGTTTGCGATCTTCACGGGAATGTGCGCCCTGGCGCAGGGCTATTGGGATCTGCTGGTGTACCGCACCATCGCCGGGCTGGGGCTGGGAGGTGAATTTGGCATTGGCATGGCGCTGGCCACCGAAGCCTGTCGCCCATCGCAGCGTGCTCGCGTCTCTTCATATGTCGGTCTGGGCTGGCAGGCCGGCGTCCTGGCGGCAGCGCTGCTCACGCCGCTATTGCTGCCCATTATCGGCTGGCGCGGCATGTTCGCCGTGGGTGTGTTGCCGGCCATTGTTTCGTTTTTTGTGCGCTCCTACATCGGTGAGCCCGAACACTTCGTCAAATCTGCCCCGATTGCACGGTCGTTTACGTTTGCGCCACTACGACTGCTGGTGGCTGATGTGGAAACTGTAAGGCGCAGCATCGGGGTGATTATCCTGTGTTCGGTGCAAAACTTCGGTTATTACGGGCTGATGATCTGGATGCCTTCGTACCTGTCCACGCAGTTTGGCTACTCCCTTACCAAATCTGCCAGCTGGACGGCCATGACCGTACTGGGAATGAGTCTGGGCATCTGGTTGTTCGGGCAACTGGCAGACCGCATCGGCCGTCGCCCCAGTTTTCTGCTATACCAGGTGGGCGCCGTCGTCATGGTTTACGTCTATTCCCAACTCACAACCCCGACCGCGCTGTTGTGGGGCGGAGCGCTGATGGGCGTTTTCGTCAATGGTATGATTGGCGGGTACGGGGCGCTGATTTCCGAGCTGTATCCCCGGGCAGCCAGAGCCACCGCGCAAAATGTGCTGTTCAATATCGGCCGGGCCATCGGCGGATTCGGACCGGTGGTGGTCGGCGCGTTGGCGGCAGCGTATTCCTTTGAAGTGGCCCTGGCGTTACTGGCGTCCCTGTATATACTGGACATTATCGCGACCCTGTTCCTGATTCCTGAACGCAAGGGGATGGAACTGGAGTAATTTCACCTACTCAGGAGTGTTTCCAATGACAACTGACTGCGTGGTCATGTACACCACCGTCCCCGATACGCTGCTGGCAAAACGCATCGCGCATCTACTGGTAGAAGAACATCTGGCTGCCTGTGTGAACTTAAGTCCTGCCGGTCTGTCTATTTATTTGTGGGAAGAGAACGTCGAAGGGACCGAGGAAATCACCCTTACCATCAAGACCTCCAGCCGGGCCAGCCTGCGCTGCCAGGAGCGAATTGTGCAGTTGCACCCCTACGACGTTCCTGAAATTATCATTCTGCCCGTCATTGGCGGGCATGTGCCGTATCTGGACTGGGTGCGGGCACAAACATCGGTATAGAGAGGTCGCGTGTTCACGTCGTCGGATTTGAAGGGCCGCATTATGTGGCTGTTGGGGCTCATGGCCATGCTGTTGCTGCTGGCAGCCCCTGTTGTTCATGCGGAAGAAGAGTTTCTGGATCCGGAACAGGCTTTTGCCTTTTCTGCGCAAATGCAGACGCCGTCAGAGTTGCGCATAGACTATCGCATCGCACCCAAATACTACATGTATCGCGAGCGGTTCGAATTTCATATTAAAGACGATGCGGACAAATCCCAGGCTGCGGCCCAGCTGGGCACACCGGTGCTTCCCAAGGGGGAGGTAAAGTACGACCCGACCTTCGACAAAAACATGGAGGTCTATCATAACCAGGTAAGTATCCGTCTGCCACTGCTCAAGCAGACAACGCCGTTCACAGTGCAGGTGGTGGGACAGGGGTGCGCCGATGCCGGTCTGTGTTATCCCCCCATCACCTATGACATCGCCCTGGAGCCGGCACCCGGTGGCGGCATGAGCATTACTGGCGGCACGCCAGGCGTCAAAAAAGGTGCTGCGCCAGCTGGCGCAGTCAGCACGCCACTGGCAGAAAATAGCGCATCTGGCGCGGCGCAAGGGCAGTCATCTTCCTCTGCCGCTTCTGCCCAGACCGGTAACGCCTCGCTGTTTGATGCCGGCGATACCACTATTGCCCGATGGCTGTCAGAGGCGGGCCTCGCGCGCGTGCTGCTGATCTGCTTTGCGCTGGGCGTGGTGCTCTCGTTTACGCCCTGCGTCCTGCCCATGCTGCCTATCTTGCTGTCGGTTATTGTGGGCGACCAGAAGGCGCGCGGAGGTGTCCCGTCCAAAGGGCGCGGCTTTGCGCTCACGCTCATGTATGTGCTGGGCACGGCCATTGTGTACACCTTGCTGGGCATTGCGGCCGCCTCTGTCGGTTCGGTGCTGGCAGCCTGGATTCAGAACCCCTGGGTGCTCTCGGCGTTCGCGGTGGTGCTCATAATCCTTGCCATTGGCATGTTTGGCGCTTTTACCATACAAGTGCCGGTATCGTTGCAAACCTCACTGAACAGCAAAGTGTCGCGGATGCCTGGTGGGCGCTATGGCGGCGCTTTCGGCATGGGCATGCTGTCGGCACTTATTTGTGGTCCCTGCGTTGCCGCTCCACTGGCCGGTATTCTGCTGTTCATTTCCCAGACCGGCAACCTGGTGCTGGGTGGCCTGGCGCTGTTTGTACTGGCCTGGGGGCAGGGCTTCTCCTTGCTGATCCTTGGCGCCACTTCCGGTGCGCTCATGCCCAAGGCGGGCCCGTGGATGGAAGCAATCAAGTATTTCTGCGGCCTGCTGCTGCTGGCAACGGCGCTGTGGATGCTGATGCCTGTTTTGCCCCTGTGGGCACAAATGCTGGGCTGGGCATTTCTGAGTATGTGTCTGGCAGTGCTGCTGGGCGCCTTCCGCGGTGATACCGGCCCTGTCGCCAGTGCCGGTCCGTTGCGACTCATATTGCGTGCGCTTGGCCTGCTGGCCGCCACGTGGGCATTGCTGTTGCTGGTTGGCCTGGCAACCGGTAGCCGGGATCCGCTCTCTCCCCTCAAAGGGATTGTGCAGGTAAACGGCGCCGCGCAAACCAGCGTTGCCAAAGTGCAGTTCGAAAGGGTGCGGTCACTGGCAGAGCTCGAAGCGCGCATTGCGGCGGCCGGCAAACCGGTCATGCTGGACTTCTACGCAGATTGGTGCATTTCCTGCCACGAAATGGAAAAATTTACCTTTTCAGACAGCCGCGTGGCTACTGCCATGAGCACCATGCTTGTATTGCAGGCCGACGTAACCGGCAACAATGAACAGGATCGCGAACTGCTCAAGCGCTTTCGCCTGTTCGGCCCACCGGGCATTATTTTCTTTGATCGCAACGGTCAGGAAATGCAGGATAACCGCGTGGTCGGTTTCCAGAAAGCCGACAAGTTTCTGGAAAAATTGCAGCTGGCGCTGCGCTAGCGACGCAGCGGCGCCATCCCGGTGTTGGCCGGGCTTGTGGGCAGAGGACGTGGTCCAAACGGGACTGTCGGCCGGTTGTGGGTGGGATGCGACCCACATAGGTCTGTTTCTATAATGAAGACAGCCCTTGCCTGAGATCTTCCCAGGCAAGGGGCTTTTGCGCGCGGCGGCGCTTGCCTTCAAGGCCTGACGCCTGCTGTTGGCGTCCCCGACGATGCCCAGCCGGTAAGCCACAGGCATGCCTGAACTGGCAAGATACAGGTTGCGGAAGAAGAGTGCTAATGATATTGCTATCCGGATGTGACAACACGCCGGATGTGGATGCAGCAAGAGGAGTGGGTTCAGTCCAGATCAAGCCAGCTGCGGTTTTTTTCCGAAAGACCGATGCCAGCCCATTTATTTCCCAGTTCGATCACCAGGAGACTGTCGTTAGTATCAAGGGCAGGCAGCAAAAGCTCGCGTACCTGCGTGACCCCCAGATTGGTCGCCACGATATAGCTCGAATCGTAGCAATGCCAGCGGCTGGGGAAATGTTCATCGATGAGATGTTTTAATTTGGTAAATCGGGTACCCAGCAGACGGCGGTCATACGTGATCAGCACTTTCATCTCATTTCCCCTGACTATGAAAAACCATTCCCGATATAGTAATACAAATCCGCGACAATGGGACAGATAGTTGCGGCGCAGTGTTGACGGTTCAGGGATTGTCCCGGTTGTTGTCCGCGCAAGTGGTGCTGTACACAGGGTTGAAATACCCGCGCAATACAATAAAAGAAACATTGAGGAAATGTTAAATGACCATTCCAACTTGCGGGCGCGTGCTGTCCGTATCCAAAGACGATAAACACCGCTTTTCCAAAGCACCCACATCACAAATAGGCATTGTGGCTGGCCTGGGCATCCAGGGCGATGCGCATTCGGGCGTAACCGTCAAGCATCAGTCAAGGGTCGCTGCAGATCCGACGCAGCCAAACTTGCGACAAGTTCATCTTATGCATGCCGAACTCTTTGATGAACTTAAAAGCAAAGGCTTTAATGTGGGGCCCGCTGACCTGGGTGAAAACATCACCACTGAAGGCGTTGATCTGCTGTCTTTACCCAGGGATACCTTGCTCAGGATTGGAGACGATGCGCTTTTACAGGTAACGGGCCTTCGCAATCCTTGCGCGCAAATAGACCGGTTCCAGACGGGTCTGCTCAAGGCGGTGTTGCTACGTCAGCCCGATGGTGAGCTCATTCGCAAAGCCGGTATTATGACGATTGTAATAACTGGAGGAACGGTTCGCGCAGGAGACCCGATTCATGTTCAACTGCCGGCGCCTCCCTATCTGCCGCTGGAACGCGTGTAGTCGCGCAGCCTAAATAGCCATCTATATTCCGTGCGATTTCAGCAATGATTTTGTCCAGGCTGTGGAACTCGTGGTCAAACTGTTTCTTTGAGAAAATAAAGGTAGATAAGTACATTGAGAGAAGAATCAGTGAGTAAGTGTGCGCACGGATTCTAGCATCACTGAACGCGTAGCGGACACCACTGCCTTGGCACATGTTGGTGCGCCGGCAGCCGAGCCAGGGTCACGGAAAAGCGACGCGACACGTTGGCGCATGCAGTTGCCTTAAATTCTCTTTAAATTCATTTAAATATATGATAAATAACGTATTTTTGTTATAATGTTAGGGTTGTTATTTCAATATTTAAGGGTCTTTAATGGACGTGCAGTCAGAAGAGTTCCGGCAGGAAATGAAATCCGAGATTGGCTCGCTGGCCCTGGAAGGGCTTATCCCAGATGCGCAAGCGCTGGCTGACCTGGAGCTTGTCATGCAGGGCAAGTTGACTATTGAACAGGCAAAGCAGAACGTGTTTGACCGGATCAGGAATGGCAAAGTATAGCAGCAGCCCAGATTCATATGTCTATCCGGGTACAGATGTTCTAATCAACAAAGAGGGCATTAAAGACGCCGCGATACTGGACATGGCCGAATCCAACAGCTATCTGTTTGCTTCGGCAGCCTTGAAGGAGCATCCGGTCACAGGTAACTTTGACTTTAGTCATTTGAAGCAAATACATGAACGGCTTTTCGGCGATTTATATGAATGGGCGGGCAAGGTCAGGACTGTCGATATATCCAAAGGAACGTCCAGATTCGCTAACCATCAATTCATCGAAGAATCAGCCAGGCAATTATTGCGCCAGCTCCAGAGCGAAAATTACTTGCGAGGCCAGCAGGCCGACACGATAAGCGAAAGGGCTGCGCATTACCTTGGCGAGCTCAATGCCATCCATCCTTTCAGGGACGGTAATGGCAGGGCGACCAGGCATTTTATCGGTCAGCTTGTCAAAGAGGCAGGGTATGTGATCCAGTGGGAAAACATCAGCCAGAAGCAAATGACCCATGCCGCCATTTTGGCTTTTCATGGCGACGCGAGCGAACTGGCCCGGCTGATAAAAGAAAATTTGAAAGCGTTGGCTGTAAAAAAATAAGTGTGCCGGTTGTGCAAGCCGCCAGACCCAACCCCCCAACCCCCCAACTCCCAGAATACAAATGCAGGCAGGCCGAGCTCGCTCATGCAAGGCGAAGAAGACGTCGTTTTGATCAGGTACCTTTTTCTTCGCCGAATATCGCGTGCTTTGTCAACGTTTCAATGCAATGGCGGTGATGATAAGCCAGCCTGCCACAATACAACGGCACTGGCGCTGTCGGCAGATATAAGTGGCTTGCAGCAACAACCTGAATTCGCAGGCGCGCATGAAGACGGCGTTGCCGATGAATGCGAAGTGGTATTGCGCGCCCGGTCTTTTAAGGCCCGTTTATGCCAATTGTGATATAGCCGAACACCACCACGGTTCATTGTCCAGGAACCAGTCAACGGTCTTGACGATGCCTGCGTCAAACGGCTCGCTTGCGACAAAGCCCAGTTCCTGTTCGATTTTTGTCGGGTCCATAGCGTAGCGCCGGTCATGACCGGGCCGATCCTGCACGTAGCGGATCAGCTGCGCGCTATTGCCTGCGTGTGCCGCCGTTGCCTGTGCAAACCGCTGCCGCAACTGCGGCCGCGTCGCAAAGGCCTGGTCCATGATCAAACACAATTTATAAATGAGCTGCATGTTGGTCAGCTCGCAACGGGCACCGACATTCCAGGTGTCGCCCGCCTTGCCTTGCGCCAGAATCGCCTCGATCGCACGAACGTGGTCCAGTACGTAAAGCCAGTCGCGGATCTGCTGGCCATCGCCAAAAACCGGAATGGCTTTATTGTGCAGGATGTTCGTCAGCGTGAGTGGGATGAGTTTTTCGGGATAATGATAGGGCCCGTAATTGTTCGAGCACCGGCTGATGGTGGTGGCCAGACCGTAAGTCTGGTGGTAGGCCCGCACCAGATGATCCGCCGCGGCTTTGCTGGCCGAGTACGGTGAGTTCGGCGCATAGGGGGTGTCTTCGGTAAACGCAGGCTGGTCGGCCGCCAGGCTGCCGAAAACCTCATCGGTACTGACGTGATGAAAGCGGTATGGCAGGGGGGCTTTTTTTTGCAGCGCTGGCACCTCTATCCATACCTGGCGTGCCGCCTTGAGCAGGCTGTGGGTGCCGGTGATATTGGTCTGGATAAAGGTGTCGGGCCCCTGGATAGACCGATCCACATGGCTTTCTGCCGCAAAATGCACGATAGTATCGACGCGGTGCTGTTGTAGCAATGCGATTACTTTGTCCGTATTGCAGATGTTCCCGTGTACAAATGTGAAATTGACGTGATGTTCAAGCCCGGCAAGGCTGCTGCGATTGCCCGCGTAGGTCAGCGCATCCAGCACTACCAGCGTATCGTCTGGATGCTGTCTGAGCCAGTAGTGAACGAAGTTGGCGCCGATAAATCCGGCACCACCGGTAACAAGCAAAGATGCCATCGCGTTCGGGGTCGTCATGTGAAAGTTGCAATGGCTCATGATAACAGGACCGGTGTAAACCGCGAAGTCTGTTGAGGGCGATGGTGATGACCGATCCGTTATAATCAGCGCTGATGCAATCCGTTGAGGCTTTGCCTGATACGCATGAAAACAGAACGCCTGGTTATTCCCGATGTCCTGCTGATGACTCCCCAAGTGCGCCGCGACGAACGCGGCTATTTTCTGGAGGCCTACCGGCAGCAGGTGCTCGATGAGGCCCTGGGGCGCACGCTGCGCTTTATCCAGGACAACGAATCACAGTCGTCTTATGGCGTGGTGCGGGGCCTGCATTACCAGTTGCCGCCCTATGCCCAGAACAAGCTGGTGCGCGTGGTGGTGGGGCGGGTACTCGATGTCATTGTGGATTTGCGCAAGAGCAGCGCGACCTTCGGACAGTCCTTGCAAATTGAACTGGACGCCGTGCGCAAGCAATCGCTGTTTATCCCGGCCGGGTTTGCACATGGTTTCGCCGTGCTCAGCGAACGGGCCATTTTTGCCTACAAAACCGACGCCGTCTATGCGCCCGATTTCGAGCGCGGGCTGGCCTTTGATGACCCGCAACTGAGCATAGACTGGCAGGTGCCGCGCGAGCATATGATACTGTCCGACAGGGATCGCCGTTTTCCTGTGTTTGCCGGCCTGCAGGACTTATACCCGTGAGCGCAAAGGGTTTTATCATAAAATGACGTCATTCGATACATCAACGAGGTTTAAATGAATCCGATCCGTAAAGCTGTATTTCCCGTCGCAGGCTTGGGCACCCGCTTTTTGCCGGCGACCAAGGCCATGCCTAAAGAGATGTTGCCCGTTGTGGATAAGCCGCTTATCCAATACGCAGTGGAAGAGGCAGTCAAGGCAGGCATTACCGATCTGATTTTTATTACCGGGCGACACAAGCGTGCGATCGAGGATCATTTCGACTCCATGCCCGAGCTGGAATCCGAACTGGAAGAAAAGGGCAAACAGGAGATGCTGGAGCAGGTGCGCCAGGTCATTCCGTCCAATGTCAATTGTATTTACATCCGTCAGCCGGCTCCACTGGGCCTGGGTCACGCTGTGCTGTGCGCCGAGCCGGTGGTGGGCAATGAGCCGTTCGCCGTGTTGCTGGCCGATGACCTGATCGATTCGAACGTGCCGGTTACCCAGCAACTGATTCAGGCCGCACATGCCAATAACGGCAGTGTGCTTGGCATCCAGACCATCGCTCGCGAAGATTCCAATAAATACGGGATTATTGCGGGTAAATCGGTGTCGTCCAATACGATCCAGGTGAGCAAGATCGTCGAAAAGCCTGCGCCGGCCGATGCACCTTCGGACAAGGCCGTGGTGGGTCGTTATATTCTGGAACCAGAAATTTTTGAACACCTGCGCCACATCGGCAAGGGCGCAGGCGGCGAAATCCAGCTTACCGACGGCATTGCTGCCTTGCTCGAAAGCCGTAATGTATTTGGTTTTGCCTACGAAGGCACGCGCTACGATTGCGGTAGCAAAGCAGGCTTTTTTGCCGCCACGGTAGCACTGGGCCAGAAATATCACGGCTTCAAGCTGTAATTTATTCCGAGGCAAGGCATTCAAGGCGGGCGAATGTTCCGCTTCCGTGATTGCCTGTCAACAAATCAGCCCTGGCCGGGTTTGTATCCCGGTCACTTTTAGAATCCGTGATGCGAGGCGGCCATGGGCGTGAGCGCAGCTGTTGCTGCCTGCATCATCGGTTCGCAGCCTGTCATTTGCGGCTGTACCATCAGACTCTGGCCGCCACCCGCCACGGATCGCACACATCGAGAGCACCTGTCCCCGATGGCAGGCTGCAAGCGGTTTACTGACGGCCGGTCAGAATACGCGCCGCTTCAATTGAGAAGTACGTCAGGATACCGTCGGCGCCGGCGCGCTTGAAACACATCAGCGACTCCATCATGACCTTGTCGTGGTCCAGCCAGCCGTTTTGCGCGGCCGCCTTGATCATGGCGTATTCGCCGCTAACCTGGTAGGCGTAGGTGGGCACGCGGAAGGTATCCTTAACGTCTCGCACAATATCCAGATAGGGCATGCCAGGCTTGACCATGACCATATCGGCGCCCTCGCGGATATCCGCTGCGATTTCCCGCAACGCCTCGTTGCGATTGGCCGGATCCATTTGGTAAGTCATTTTGTTGGATTTGCCCAGGTTGGTGGCCGAACCCACCGCATCGCGAAACGGTCCGTAGAAGGCGCTGGCGTACTTGGCCGAATAGGCCATGATGCGTGTGTAGATCAGCTTTTCCTTTTCCAGGGCCTGCCGGATGGCGCCGATACGGCCGTCCATCATATCGCTGGGGGCGACGTAGTCGGCGCCGGCGCGGGCTTGGGTCAGTGCCTGCTGCACCAGGATGTTGGTCGTCTCATCATTCAGTACATAACCGTTTTCATCCAGCACGCCATCCTGCCCGTGGCTGGTGTACGGGTCCAGCGCCACATCGCACAAAATGCCCAGCTCGGGAAATGCTTTCTTGAGCATGGCAATGGTGCGCGGAATCAGGCCGTCTTCATATGTGGCAGCAATACCGTCAGGCGTTTTCAGTGCCGGGTCGATAGAGGGGAACAACGCCATCACCGGAATGCCTAGCGAAACACAGGTCTCGGCCACCGCCAGCAGCGTGTCGGGGCTGTACCGGTTTACGCCTGGCATGGAGGCTACCGCTTCGGTCACGCCCGTGCCTTCCTTGATGAATACCGGGTAAATCAGATCATTGACGGTCAGGACATTTTCCTGAACCAGGCGGCGCGAAAAGTCGTCGCGACGGTTGCGGCGGGGGCGGGATGCGGGAAAATCGGCAGTGATAATTGAAGTCATGGTGTTATCCGTATTGCAGTCAGCACCGCAAGGGTGCAATGGAAAGGTGAAGCAAAAAGGGATGATCAGAAATCATCCACAGGTTTGTGCCGTCCCAGGGCAAGCGAGCAAGGGGCGGTGACTGCGGCAATCTTGCCCGTCGTCGGCACAGGCTGCTTTCCGGCCCGGTGCTTGCGGACACCCGTGGCAAGCAGATATCCTGAACAGCGTACTGAAACAAGCCCGATTGCGTCGATTGTGTCATCAGAGTGCCCGACGCCCGAAAAGTTCAGCCCGATTGGCTGCCTGCTCACGAAAAGCGCGGCAATCAGGGGACGACCTGCGGAGAAATCCAGTTGACGATGCTGCTGTCAGCCTCTTCCAGCCCGATGCGTTGCGTAGCGGAAAACGGCACTGCATTCAGGGCGCCGATATCAGCCAGCTCCTTTTTAACCGCAAAGACCGCCTTGATGCGTTGCCCGTAAGGCAGTTTGTCTGCCTTGGTCAACAGCGCCAGCACGGGCTTGCCGGTAGGCGCAATCCAGTTGGCCAGACGCTTGTCCAGATCGGTTACGCCACGGCGGATGTCGATCAGCAGCACGACGCCGGCCAGCGAGGTGCGCTGGCGCAGATAGGCGCCCAGCACTTCAGCCCATTCTTCGCGGGCGTCGCGCGCGACAGAGGCATAGCCGTAACCGGGCAGGTCGGTCAGAAACCCGAGCGGCTGCTCCGGATCCAGCGGATCGGGGATGCCAAACAGGTTGATCAGCCGGGTGCGTCCTGGCGTCTTGCTTGAAAACGCCAGCCGTTTCTGGTTGGCCAGCACATTGATAGCGGAAGATTTGCCGGCGTTGGAGCGGCCCACAAAACAGACTTCAGGCGCCCCTGGCGGCGGCAACTGGTCGAGCCGGGCGGCTGAAGTGTAAAACGAGGCGCGATGTAATATTGACACAAAGGGTTCCGGCAAAAAAAGATTCGTCCTCTATTGTATAATTGCTAGGCCAAAAAATGCCTAAATTCATGTTTGAGGTTTATACTTCCGTGTTTATACGCATTTGTCTTTTAAAATACGGGCCGTGGCTGCTAAAGTGCGCCCCAGATCCATGGGATCACAGAGGATATTCATGAAGCGAGTTTTAACAAACATTCTGGTTGCCGGCAGCGTTCTGGCTGGTATGGCCTTCGGTACGGCAGCTTTCGGCGCAGAGGCCGCTGCTGCATCCGCTGTTCCTGACGCCGAGAAAGGCGCTGCCCTTTATACAAAGGGTGATACTTCTCGCGGCATTCTTGCCTGTGTCGCCTGTCATGGCGTCAACGGCAACAGTGGCGTTGCCATGTACCCGAATCTGGCCGGCATGCCTCATGAATACCTCACGCTTCAGCTTGAACACTTCAAGGCACCCGCCGATAAGGTCATTCGTGGCACGCCAGACGGCAAGCCTACAGCCATGGCGCCTATCGTGGCACAAATGACCAAGGAAGACATGCAGAACCTGTCAGTCTTCCTGAGCAAACAGCAACTGACCCAGCCTGCCAAGGCCAAGCAGGGTGACAACCGGAAGGTCGTCGAACGTGGTCGCCAGATCTGGCGTGCCGGTATTCCTGAGCGTAGCGTTCCTGCCTGTGCATCGTGCCACGGCGCGACCGGCCAGGGTATCCCATCGGCCTTCCCACGTCTGTCCGGTCAGCATCCGGAGTATCTGGAAGCTCAGTTGCATGCCTTTGCCGATGGCTATCGCACGCAGGGTGGCGCAGAAAACATGATGGGTAAAATTGCCAACCGCATGAATAAGGCAGACATCCAGGCCGTTGCAGATTACGCAGCTGGCATTCGCTGATTCGACAGCCTTTCGATTAGCGGCAACCTGGCAATTGGCCGCGATCGACAATTTCTGACCCGCGTTATGGAACTTTTCCGTAACAATGGGTCAAAGAAGGGGTAACGCGCATTGTGTGCCCCTTTTTCTTATGACAAATTCAGTATCTCGACCAACTACCAGAGCCTGGGGCGCCCAGCTCGTTGAATTGCTTGGCTCCATGCGTTTTGCTGTGAGCCTTCTCATGTTTATCTGCGTGGCCAGCATTATTGGCACGGTCCTGCAGCAAAACCAGCCTGACTTGACCTACACCGATCAGTTCGGCATGTACTGGTATGCTGTATTCAGCAAATTCGGCGTGGCGCAAATCTACAACACCTGGTGGTTCCTGCTCATCATGACTTTTCTGGTGGTCTCCACCAGCATCTGTCTGATACGCAATGCGCCCAAAATGCTCAAGGACATGCGCTCTTTTCGCGAATATATCCGCGAAGGCAGCTTGCGTGCTTTTCCACATCGCATTGATATCCAAACAGGTCTTACCTCCGCTGCCTCACTCGCGCGAGTCCGCAGCTGGCTGAAAAAAGAAGGGTATGCGGTCAAGGAAAAAACAGACGCCAGCGGCACGCTGCTGGCGGCCAAAAAGGGCAGTGCCAATCGGCTGGGCTATATTTTTGCGCATTCGGCCATTGTGATCGTCTGTATCGGCGGGCTGCTCGACAGCGAGTTGCCCAACCGCCTGCAAATCTGGCTGGGCAGCAAGCAACCCATTCCCGACACCGCCCGATTCGTTTCCGATGTGCCCGAAGCGGCGCGTTTTTCGTCTGGCAACCCCAGTTTTCGCGGCAATGTCTCCATCGCCGAAGGCAATTCAGCCAACACCGGGATTCTGGCGCTCAGCGGCGGTCAGTATTTGCAAATGCTGCCCTTCGATATCAAGCTCAATAAATTCATCATCGAGTACTACGAAACCAATGGCATGCCCAAGCGCTTTGCCAGCGAGGTGACGATTACCGACAGGGAAACAGGCCAGGTTTCCAATGAAACCATCGAAGTCAATCACCCGTTTCAGATGCATGGCATTACGCTGTATCAGTCAAGCTTTCATGACGGCGGCTCCAAGGTTTCCGTGACCGGCTATCCGCTGGCGGGCAACGGCAGTGCGCCGTTTGAGCTGTCGGGCGCGGTCGGCGAGCAGACAGGCGTGACCACAACCCTCAATGGTCAGAGCAAAAACTATACCGTGACCTTCGAGGACTTCAAGCCCATCAACGTCGAAGATCTGTCCGCCCCGAATCCGGGTGCGGCCCAGCCCAAAACGTTCCAGGAAGACATTCTGGCCGTGACCGGCAGCGCAGCCGGCAGGAATGACAAGAAACTACGCAACATTGGCCCCAGCGTATCCTATACGCTGACCGATGATCGCAACCAGTCCATCAAGTTCAATAACTACATGCTGCCGGTTATGCTTGAAGACTCACCGGTTTTCCTGATCGGTATGCAGTTGCCCGGCGATTCGATGTTCCGTTATGTCCGGATCCCTGCAGATGGTAAAAGCACGGTCAGCGAATTTCTGGCCATGCGCGCGGCATTCAATGACAAGGCGATGCGCCTGAAAGCGGCGACGGCGTATGCAGAGAAGAATCAGGATGGCCGCATCGATAAAGCGGTCATTGTCCAGCTGGCCGAGCGCGCGCTCAGCGTCTTTGCCGCCGACGGCTTCGCCGGTATCGACAAGTATGTTGAAGGCGAGGGTGTGTCCGAAAGCGACCGAGTTCCTGCACAGTTGCGCGAGCCCATGAAGAAGATCCTGCGCGAGTATCTATTGTTCAGTGCCATTGAACTGCGCAACCTGGCGCGCGAACAGGCCGGTCTTGCGCCCATCGTTTTCGAAGGGCCGGATGCCCAGGCACAGGCGCGCTGGTTTGACCTGTCCTTGCGCGCAGTGTCTGACCTGGCAAATTACCCGGCGCCCATGTTTTTTCAGCTGAAAACCTTTCAGCATATTCAGGCCACTGTTTTGCAGGCCACGCGTTCCCCGGGTAAACTAATGGTCTATGGGGGATCAATCCTGCTGATATTGGGTGTGTTTTCCATGTTCTACATCCGTGATCGCCGAATCTGGATCTGGGTCAAGCCCGGTCAGGACGATCAGGATAGCCGTATGATGGCAGCCATGACCTCGCAAAAACGCACCCTCGACTTCAATCGTGAATTCGAGCGCTTCCGCCATTACTTTACTGGCAACGAAAAAGCCTAGAGGCAAATATGTCAAATACCGTTGTGACCGCATCAGGAGCCGCCGACCAGCTGGTCGATTGGGAAAAGAACATTACCGAGTCCGGCGACAGCCGCATGCTGCGCGGCAAACCGGACTTTTCCGACATTTTGTTCCTGCTGGTGTTGCTGGCAGGGGCCATCTACGCCATCATAGAGTACCCCGACTCGATGGATTACTACGAGAAAGCCATTCTGGTCGGCATGACATTTGCGGCCACCTGGATGGGCTGGCTGTGGCGGCCCGTGCGCAAGCTGATGATTGCCTGTGCCCTGGCAGCCGGTCTGGCGATATGGCTGTATGACGGGCAATTGGCGCATGCGGAAAGTAATTTCCTGCTGAAATACCTGCTGTCTTCGCAATCGGCCATTTTGTGGATGTGTGCACTGTTTTTCATGGCCACCGTGTGCTACTGGATCGGGTTTGTCAGTACTACCGGCGCCTGGATGGGGTCGGCCCTGACCTGGACCGGCGTTTTTGCCGGCTTCACCGGCCTGCTGGTGCGCTGGCGCGAGGGCCATCTGATCGCGCCCGACATGGGGCACATCCCTGTCAGCAACCTGTATGAAGTCTTCGTGCTGTTTTGCCTGATCACGGCCTTGTTCTACCTGTATTACGAGAGACGCTACAACACGCGTGCCCTGGGTGGCTTTGTGTTGCTGGTCATTTCGTCTGCGGTCATCTTCCTGCTCTGGTACACATTCGAGCGTGACGCTGCAGTGATTACGCCTTTGAATAACGCCCTGCGCAGTTGGTGGATGAAACTGCACGTGCCGGCCAATTTCATTGGCTATGGTTCCTTTGCCCTGTCCGCGATGGTCGGCTTCGCTTATCTGGTCAAGCAGCATGGCGCCACCACCAGCTGGAAACCCATGATTCCGCTGCTGGTCGTGGGCGGCGCCATGGTGTCGGAGCTGTTCATTTTCCGTGACAAGGACAATATGGGCTTCTGGTTCGTCTACTTCCTGGGCAGCCTGGCCATCGTTGCCGCTATTTTGCTAGGGCGTCGCGTCATTGCCGCCAAATTGCCGCCGCTGGAAGTGCTGGACGACATCATGTACCGGTCCATCTCCATCGGCTTTGCCTTTTTCACCGTGGCCACCATTCTGGGCGCGTTCTGGGCTGCTGATGCCTGGGGTACGTATTGGCAATGGGATCCGAAAGAAACCTGGGCCTTCATCGTCTGGCTCAATTATGCTGCCTGGCTGCACCTGCGCCTGATGAAAGGCATGCGCGGCACGTTTGCGGCCTACTGGGCGCTGGTTGGCCTGGTTATCACCAGCTTTGCCTTCCTGGGCGTCAATATTTTCCTGTCGGGCCTGCACTCCTACGGAGAGCTGTAAGCCACTGCTTACGGCCAGCGCCGGACAGCCAAAAAAAAGGGATACCCGGTTATACAGCAACCGGGTATCCCAACAGGGAAAATCGTCAATTTGTTCATATTCGCTGCGCCGACCGGCGCTTGCGCTCTTTACTGTTGCGTACCCCAGCGCCGTACCGTCATTTTCTCCAGGGTCGTAAACACCAGGTTCTCAACCACCAGGCCCAGGATCACGACCATGACCAGCCCGGCAAATACCTGCGCGGTTTCCAGTTCATTTCGGTGCTGGAACACATACCAGCCCAGGCCGCCCTGGCCGGATGATGCGCCAAAGACCATTTCTGCTGCGATCAGCGTACGCCAGGCAAAGGCCCAGCCAACCTTCAGGCCGGACACAATGGACGGCAACGCGGCTGGGATCAGGATCTGCCAGACAAACCTGAGTCCGCGAAGTCCGTAGTTCTGTCCTGCCATGCGCAGCGTTTGCGGCACGCTCTGAAATCCCGCGAAGGTGTTGAGGGCCAACGGCCACATGACTGAATGAACCAGTACAAACAACAAGCTGGTAGTACCCAGCCCGAACCACATGAGCGCCAGCGGCAGCAGGGCAATGGCCGGCAAGGGATTGAACATGGATGTAAGGGTGGAAAGAACATCCCGGCCAAGGCGGGTGGAAATGGCAAATGTAGTCAGAAAAAAGGCCAGTATCACACCCAGTGCGTAGCCTTGCAGCAACACCGACAGCGAGATCGCCATGCGGGCCGGCAATTGGCCATTGGCCAGGTCAGCCCACATGGCGCCAATGGTGGCGGTAAATGTCGGCAGAAGCAGCTCATTGTCCTGCCAGCGGCCGACCATTTCCCAGATCATCGCCAGAACCGCCAGGATCAGGATCTTGCGAATGCCGTCATGATTGAGCAGGCGATGCGCCAGGCTCAGGGGTTCGCGAACCGACTCGGTCTGTGCCGCCGGCGCCAGTGCCAAGAGCGGATATTCGAACTCCGGTCGATAGGGGGGGTCGATGCGCATGCTAGGCTGGTTCATGGGAACGCTCGGCAACGGCAGGATCCGATTCGGAGACAGGCAATTGCTCGAACAGAAGGCGGTGAATGCGGCTGGTTGCTGCCTGAAACTGCTCGCTGCCCGCGCTATCCATATTGAATTGATGGCTGTTGAGCTCTGCGCGCACCCGGCCCGGATGCGGCGACAGCAGCAAAATCCGATTGCCGACCACCAGGGCTTCTTCTATGGAATGGGTCACGAACATTAATGTGACCCGGGTTTCGTCCCACAATTGCAATAATTCTTCCTGCATTTTGCGCCGGGTGAGTGCATCCAGGGCGGCAAACGGCTCGTCCATCAGCAGCACGGCCGGCTCCATCGCCAGGGCGCGCGCAATCGCAACGCGCTGCTTCATGCCCCCTGACAGCGTATGCGGATAGGCATGCAGGAAGCTGCCCAGACCGACCCGGTGCAAATAGTGCTCGGCGCGTTCCCTAGCCTGCACCTTGTCCAGCGTACGCGAAGCGCGCAGGGCAAAGACGACATTCTGCAGCACCGTCTTCCACGGGGCAAGCTGATCAAATTCCTGAAACACCACCACGCGGTCGGGCCCTGGCCCGGAAATGGTTTTGCCATTCAGGGTAAAGGCGCCTGATTGGGGTTTGATAAATCCGGCAGCTGCTTTGAGCAGACTGGACTTTCCACAGCCGGACGGGCCCAGTAAAATGAACCGGTCGCCTTTGTAGATGGAGAAGCTGACGTCCCGCGTCGCCTGTACAATGGCATTGCCGGTCTGGTACTGCAGGCTTACTCCTTGCGCACGGAACAGGGCTTCGGGCAGGCTGGCTTCTTGGGAAGCATCACCACGCTGCAAAGAGTCCTGGTCTGCCAAGTGGATGGACGCGTTTTGGTCAGAGAGCTGGGGTTTTTGCTTTGGTTGCTCAGGAGCGGCAGCCAGTCGCAATGGGGTGTTTTTCAGTGCATGGGCCATATTTCAACTGCCATTGTGGTTGTGTTCATCGTCAAAAAAGTAATCCTGATAGGACGCCGGGCGGTGCTTGATGGCGCCGACATTGCCCATGAACTGCGCCAGCGGGAAGGTATTTTCCGGCGCCAGCTTGACCTGGATATCGGGGTTCTTGATAATTTCAATCAATAGATTACGGTCGATACTGCTTTTGGCAGTACGGATATACGCATCGGCCGCGCCTTCAGGATTGGCCTGGATAAACGCCGCTGCTTCTTTCAATGACTCGACGAAAGCGCCATAGGTCTTGGGGTTGTCCTGGCGAAATTTCTCTGTGGCATACAGCACCGTTGACGTAGACGGCCCGCCCAGCACGTCATAGGATTTCAAAACAATGTGCGCGTTCTCGTTGCCTTTGAGTTCCTGCTCCTGGTAGGGAGGCGTGGCAAAATGGGCGTTGATTTCGGTACCGCCCTTGATGATGCTGGCGGTCGCTTCGGGATGGGGCAACGTCACCGTCAGCCGATCCAGTTGTTTGAACGCTTGCTTGCCCCATTGTTTGGATGCAGCCAACTGTAATATGCGTGCCTGGACCGACACGGTTGTTGCCGGCAGCGCAATGCGATCCTTATCGCTGAAGTTGGCAATGGTTTTAACGTCTGGATTATTGCTGATCAGATAATAAGGAAAGTTGCCCAAAGAGGCGACGCCTTTGACATTGTATTTGCCGCGCGTTTTATCCCAGATCGTCAACAGCGGGCCAACGCCGGCTCCTGCGATGTCGATCGAATCAGACAACAGGGCATCGTTAATTGCGGCGCCCCCCGACAGCTTGACCCATTGGGGTTTGATTTCAAGTCCTACAGTCTTGCCGTGTTTTTCGACCAGTTTCTGATCCTGCACAACCTGCAACAACAAATACACGATGCCATGCTGTTCGGCGATGCGCAGTTGGCCTTCGGCATACGCCGTGGTGCTGACAAGCGCGCAGGCCGATAGTGCAAGTGCTACGTTACGTACTGACAGAAAACGAAGCGGGCGTCTGGCTGGATTGGTAATCATGATGGGCTCTCTGGCTAAGGTGAATGCTGAAATGTTGTTATTGGTCGCCGCGATTATGCCGCATGTCGATTGGCTGGATCAGGGCGGGGTAAGGGGTGCGTTGCGCCGGCGATTGAGGCAATCCTGCAGCGATGCCGCGACCTGTTCAAGTGCGTGGGCAGCACCCGGTCGAACAGGCGGCGCAGGGTATTAACACATTTGTGATCAAACCGGCACGGCCCCTTCCACCGTGGTCCGGTTCAGGCGGCGACGCTGGTCATCAGGGGTGCCGCCGGCCAGATGGATGACTGACCGGTTATCCCAGAAAACCATATCGTCTGTCTGCCACTGATGGGTGTAAATAAATTCGGGGCGGATGCTATGCGCAAACAGTTGCTGCAGAATATCCTCGCTCTCATCATGCGGCAGGCCGACGATACGCGAGGTAAAGTGTTCGTTTACGAACAGGGCCTTGCGACCATTCTCAGGATGGGTCGTGACCACCGGATGCACCACCGGCCTGACTTCGTCCAGTTGCGCCTGCGTCAGTGCCGGGCGCCACGGCGCCTTGGCGCGCTGTTCTTCGTAGCGCTTGATGTAGCTATGCTCTGCCTGAAGTGGCAGCAAAATCTTTTGCAGCGATGCGGGCAGTGTTTCCCAGGCCAGGTGCATATTTGCAAAATGGGTATCGCCGCCGGTGTCGGGCAACTCGCGGGCATGCAGCAGCGAACCCAGGCTGGGCACCGCCTTGTATGACAAATCGGAATGCCAGAAAGCACCGGCATCGCCCAGGCCGGTCGGCTTGCCGTTTTCCCGGATATTGGATATTTGCAGAATTTCCTCATGGCCAGGCAGCTGGAACTGTCTCAATACATGAATCTGCAGCGGTCCGAAGCGACGACTAAATTGCACATGCTGAGTCGGCGTAATGTCCTGCTTGCGAAACACCAGCACATGGTGGTCCGAAAAGGCTTGCCTGATACGTGAGAATGCCTCATCGGGCAGCGGCTGATCAAGGTTCAGATCAAGCACCTCTGCGCCAAGTGGCGCGGCCAGCGGCCGTATCTCGAAAGACGGTTCAGACGATACGGGTTGCCCAACGGGCGCTGGGGATGATGTGAGTGAAGCGTAGACGGCAGACATAGATGACCAAAGGCGAAATAGGGAATCAGATATGGCTACTGTATATAAGGAATTCTTATACGTAAAATAGAGAATACTTATTTATATATTCGGATATAAGAACGTAACCCGAACCAATATAACGCGGAGGGCAGACGCCTGGCGCCACAACCTTATTTTGTTTGACAGGCGTGATCGCGCTGCGCGAGTGGTTGCAGGTCGCAGACAGGCCGGAAGCAGCGATGCTTGCGAGCCAGGCGTTACAAGGTCCTTTGCCGAGGCCCTTGTTTCATCTGTCATAATGAAAAAAGCGAATGCCCGACTGCGGCACTCGCTTTGGATTATTCACCGGGCAACGGCCCGCGTCACGCAGTATCAACCAGGCAGCATCTGCTCCGAAGCGAACAGTTCTTCAACGGTTTCGCGGGGACGGATCAGATAGGTCTGATCGGCGTCGACCATCACTTCCGCGCACCGTGGCCGCGTGTTGTAATGGCTCGACATGACAAAGCCATAGGCCCCGGCCGATTCGATTGCCAGCAGATCATTTTGCTGCAACTGCAGCTGGCGGTCGCGCGCCAGCCAGTCGCCGCTTTCGCAGATCGGACCGACAACGTCGTATACCCTGGATTGTGTGGTGTTGCTCGTGTCAGACGGGCTGACGACAGGCAGCACCCCATGCCAGGCGTCGTACAGGGTCGGGCGCAGCAGATCGTTCATGGCAGCATCCACGATGGCAAAATTCTTGCTCTCGTGATGTTTCAGGTACTGCACTCGTGTCACCAGGATGCCGGCATTGCCAACCAGCGAGCGCCCGGGCTCCATGATCAGCTGCAGATGCCCATAGGCACGGTCTTCAAGCATCGCGAACACCTTGTCCAGCAGCAAGGCCGGGGCAATGGGCGTTTCGTCCTGATAACGAATACCCAGGCCGCCGCCGATATCCAGGTGTTCCAGCCTGATGCCCAGGCCAGCCAAGGTATCGAGCAGATTCAGCAGGCGCTCCAGCGCATCCAGATATGGCTCGATTTGTGTGATCTGGGAGCCGATATGACAATCGACGCCGACGATTTTGATCCACGGCAATATGGCAGCCCGCTGGTACACCTGCGCCGCTATTTCAATTGCAATCCCGAATTTGTTGTCCTTCAGGCCGGTGGAAATATAGGGGTGCGTCCTGGCGTCCACGTCCGGGTTTACGCGAAGGGATACCGGCGCGGTCCGTTCAAGCTGGCTTGCGATCAGGGAAATGCGTTCCAGCTCGTCGGTAGACTCCACATTGAAGCATTTGACGCCCGCCTGCAGCGCGGCTTTGATTTCCCAATCCTGCTTGCCGACACCTGAAAAGACAATGGTGTCGGGCTGCGCGCCTGCTTTGAGGGCACGGGCCAGCTCGCCGCCGGAAACAATGTCGAAACCGCTGCCCCATTGCGCAAATTGCTGCAATACGGCCAGGTTGGAGTTGGATTTCATGCCGAAACAGACCAGTGCATTGCGGTTGACCAGAGGCTGTGCGTAGGATTCCCAGGCCGCTTTGAGCGCCGCACGGGAATAAACGTACAGCGGTGTGCCGTAGCGTGCTGCCAGCTCGGAAACAGAGACCGACTCTGCCATGAGTTGCGAGCCGTCATAATGAAAAAAGGGTGCACCCGCCGGGGCATTCAGTTCAGTCATGGTAAACAGTAGTTAATGAAACAATTAAAAAGAGTAATGTCACACGAAGATGACAGAAAATGGGGTAAGCACAGATGATGACATAGTTACGAAAGCAGGAATAACGTCACGCTGTCAGGCGTTTAGCCCAGCTGGCGTTGCTGGCCGGGCATCATTCCCGCTTTCATTGGGCTGGCTGTTGTGACCTGTCCCGTGTTGCAATAAGGATCACACCGCGACAGGTCACACCGCCACAGAGCCCAACGCAACCGTTTTGCGGCGCATGTGCAATGGGCCATCATCACGGTGTGGCAGTTGAGTTGGTGCCGCTAGCGGGCTGCCCGGCGGCGTCCTTGGCCGCTTGCTGTTTCGCCCTTTTCTCTGCTTCGGCCTTCGCCTTGCGGGCCTTGATGCGTTCGTCGCGCTCCTGCAACTTCTGCTTTTGCTCGGCGGTAGGAAGGTACAGTGGCGCTTTATAGCCGCAAGCCGTTAAACCCACACTCCCGACAAGGAGGGTTACAATGATGGCTACAAGGCGTTTTATACTTGGTGCAGACACGGCACACCCTTTAAATTTTTTACAGAACCATATTATGACTGAATCAGAATTTCTTGCACGCGCAGATGCCATCCTGGACAAGATCCATGAACAGGTCGACAACTGGTTTGAAACACTGGATATCGACCTGGACGCCAGCCGCAGCGGTCAGGTACTGACCATTGTATTCGATCAGAAATCCCATGTCGTGGTCAACAGTCAGGCGCCGCTACAGGAAATGTGGGTAGCAGCGCCGTCCGGCGGATTTCATTACAAGTTCGATAACACCAACTGGGTGGACACCCGCACAGGCACGACGCTTCAGGATAATCTGAGCAGCATTTTTTCCGACATTACCGCTCGCGCGCTCACAATAACGCTCTGATCAGGGCTGCGCGGCAAAACCGCAATAGTGCAGGCCGGATGCTCGTTGATCACCATTGTGGTGTTTTCCGGGAGGCGCATCAGGCGGCGAACCAGCCAGCGCACCGTACTCGACGGCATACAATCATCTAACCGTTTTCCATCCGGCTCTTGGGCAAGTACCTCCGATCGTCTTGCTCTTTTTGTCCAGGCTCCGCGCTTTTGCACCGGGTTTGCTGCGCCTTGAACTGCGTCGGACCATCCAGAAGTAAAAAGGAAAGTAAAAAGGACCCATGCATTGGATGTGCATGGGTCCTTTTCATATTCCTGGTCAAACCGGCCACTCGCTTTTTCAAATCCTCTCAGATCCTTTCAGCGCTGCCAGAGACCGTCTCAGACCGCTTAAAACCGTATCGGCGGCCCACCCATGGGGTTGAACGACTCCAGGGCCTTGCCGATCGCATCGCCAGACGGAGCGGCAGGTTTGGCTGCGTTCGGGTCCTGGCCCCCGCTGCCCGAGACACCGATGTTGGCCAATGCCTTGCCCTGTGGGAATTCGGAGAAATAGTAGTTGTCACCGACCTTGGTCAACCCTTCAGGCATCGGGCCTGGTGCGGTCACTGGCACTTTTTTGAGGGCGGTTTGCATGTAAGTGAGCCAGATCGGCATGGCTGCACCGCCCCCGGTTTCCTTGTCACCCAGTGATTTGGGCTGATCAAAGCCCAGCCAGGAGATGCCTACCAGCTTGGGGGTGAATCCGGCAAACCAGGCATCGAATGACTGGTTGGTGGTGCCGGTCTTGCCCGCAATGTCGTTGCGTTTGAGCGTGGCCTGCGTTCTGGCGGCGGTGCCCGATTTGGCCACGCCACGCAGCAGTTCATTCATCACATAGGTCGTACGGGGATCCAGTACGCGGTTGGTTTCATCACCAGCCACGGCCGGCTGGGCCTTCATGATGACGCGTCCTGTGGCGATATCCACAACAGAATCAATGATGTATGGATTGACACGATAACCACCGTTGGCAAACACCGAGTAGGCGCTGGCCATTTGCAGGGGGGTCACGCTGCCGGCGCCCAGCGCCATGGTCAGGTATGCGCTTTTGGGCGGCTGACGTGCCGGATCAAAGCCAAAGCGGGAGATGAACTCGCTGGCAAATTCCGGTCCGACCGTTTGCAGAATGCGGATGGACACCATGTTTTTGGATTTGTACAAGCCCTGGCGCATTGTCTGGCTGTAGGTGTACGAGTTACCGTAGTTCTTGGGACTCCAGGGCTTGCTGCGCGTCTGGGCGGCACTCAGATGAAAGGGCTGATCCGAAACATTGGTGCCCGGTGTAATACCGCGTTCAAGGCCTGCAGCATACACGAAGGGTTTGAAGGTAGAACCGGGCTGGCGCCAGGCCTGGGTGACGCGATTGAAATCGCCCCGGTTGAAGTCGAATCCGCCGATCATCGATTCGATCGCGCCGTTTTGCGGGTTCAGGGAAATGAACGCGCCTTCGACCGTCGGCATATTGATAATCGTCCAGATGTTGTCCACTTTCTGCAGATAAATGACTGAGCCACGCTGGATCCGGCGGGAAACCGGCCCGGTTTTGACCAGGGCCCGTTTCACATAGCCCAAAGACTTGCCGCTCAATTCATAGATTTGTTCGGGCGTGCGCGCTGCGACCACTTTGGTGGCGCTGGCCGAGAGCACCACGGCCGTTACCAGGTCATCGCTGTCGCGGTGTTTATTGCGAATCTCTTCGAGGGCAAGGTCAAACCGTTCCGTATCGTTTTCGATCCCTTCGGGCAGGTCAACCTGGGCTGCCGGTCCGGGATATGGCTTTCTTCGCGTATACGACATGATGCCTTCGCGCACCGCATGATAGGCCACTTCCTGGTCTTCTGAGCGGATCGTCGTGTAAACGCTCAGGCCACGCCCATACACATTGTCTTTGTATACGTTGTACATGAGTTGCCTGGCCAGTTCTGCGACGTACTGGCCATGACGGGCAAAGTTGGTTTCCGGTGTTTCCTGCGTGTTGTCACGCAGGACGATTTTCTGTGCCATGGCCTGCTGATGCTGTTCGGGCGTAATGTATCCCAGCTTTTCCATGCGATCCAGCACGTAGTGCTGACGTGCGACTGCGCGCTTCATATTGGCGCGCGGATTGAAGCGGGAAGGCGCCTTGGGAATCCCGGCCAGCAGGGCCGCTTCGGCAATGGTCACTTCCGACAGGGGCTTGCCGTAATATGTGCGGGAGGCGGCGGCAAAGCCGTAGGAACGATGCCCCAGATAGATCTGGTTCAGATACAGTTCAAGAATCTGGTCCTTGCTCAGGTTCTGTTCGATCTTGTAGGTGAGCATCAGTTCGTAGAATTTGCGAATGAAGGACTTTTCCGAGGACAGGTAGAAGTTTCGCGCGACCTGCATGGTAATGGTACTGGCACCCTGCGACTTGGCGCCGGAAGCCACGTTGGCAATAACCGCACGACCTACACCCGACCAGTCGACCCCGCCATGGCTGTAGAAGTTATCATCTTCTGCCGCCAGCAAGGCCTTTGTCATAACCTCCGGGATTTCGTTGAAGCGCAGTACGTTACGCCGCTCTTCGCCGTATTCGGCCAACAGGATTTTGTCTGCCGTGTACACACGCAACGGCACCCGCGGGCGATAATCGGTCATCGCCTTCAGATCCGGCAGGTTCGGCCAGGTTAACGCTACGGCAAGGGTACCCAGCAACAAACCGCAAAGCCCAAGGCCAATGCAGAATATGACGGATTGAAAAAGGAACCGGCCTATGCGCGAGCCTGCGCTCGAGCGCTGCACAGTTTTACGAGGGGAGTTGGGTTTACGTGTACTCATCGCAGGCAATTTTAATACCTTCTAGCGGGAAAAGCTGAAATTTTCGGCTCTTTCTGTAACTGAATTGTGCTGTGTGGTGTACATGTGCTATGTTGCAACAAATAAACGACAAATCATTGAAAACATGGTGTCATTTCTTTGACAACTGTCATAGAACGTCTGTATTTTCACGCCCCGGCGTAACCGGGAGAAAAACCTTTTTACGTACATGCAGCATACAGAACAGGACAATTCCCATGTCCGCCACACCGGTCAGGCGCCCATTTTCCTCATCGGAATGATGGGCGCCGGCAAAACGACCATCGGCCGAGGCCTGGCCCGCTCGCTGGGTCGGGACTTTCTCGATCTGGACCACGAGCTCGAGGCCCGTTGCGGGGTCAGTATTCCAACCATCTTCGATATTGAGGGCGAAGCCGGTTTTCGGCGTCGGGAAACCCAGGTGCTGCAGGATATCACCTTGCGTCGCGATGTGGTCCTGGCCACCGGCGGCGGTGCCGTTGTGGCGCCCGAGAATCAGGAACTGCTGCGCACGCGCGGTATCGTGCTGTATCTGAAGGCGGGCAGCGATGAACTCTTTCGGAGAGTCGCAAAGGATAAAAATCGTCCCATGCTGCTGACGGCCAACCCCAAAGCGCGTATCGTGGAGCTGTTAAAACAGCGCGAACCCATTTACGAGAGTCTGGCCGATTTCACGGTCGAAACCAGCCATGGCTCCATCAATACGGTGCTTGACGCTATTGACCGTCTATTGAAAGATTACCAACAACGAGGTGAAAGAATCTGATGGCCCCAGTCAACGTCGCTACATCTGCCGGACAATACCCCATTCATATTGCGCCGGGGCGCCTGCAGCACATTGCCGAATCGGTCCCGGTCAACGCCACGCGGCTGGTCGTCATCAGCAACCCAGTCGTTGACGGGCTTTACGGAGAGGCGCTGCGCCAGGCACTGGCCGGCCTGCACAAACCGGTGCTCACCATCATCGTGCCCGATGGCGAATCCTTCAAGTCGCTCGATACCCTTAACACCATTTACGATCGCATGCTGACCGAAAAGCTGGATCGCCGCGCCGTCGTTCTGGCGCTTGGCGGCGGCGTCATCGGCGACATGGCCGGGTTTGCAGCAGCAACCTATATGCGCGGCATTCGCTATATGCAGATTCCTACCACGTTGCTGGCCCAGGTGGATTCCTCGGTGGGCGGCAAGACGGCGGTCAATCACCCGCTGGGCAAAAACATGATTGGTGCGTTCTATCAGCCGGTCAGTGTCGATATCGACATCGATGTCCTGCGCACCCTGCCTGCCCGTGAAGTGTCGGCCGGACTGGCTGAAGTCATCAAATACGGCTTGATCCTGGATCGTGCGTTTTTTGAATGGTGCGAAAGCAATGTCGCGCAACTGGTGGCGCTTGACGCAGACGCACTGGCCTATGCCATTGCACGCTGCTGCGAGCTCAAGGCGCAGGTCGTCTCGGAAGACGAAAAGGAAACAGGCCTGCGCGCCATCCTTAACCTGGGCCATACCTTCGGTCATGCGATTGAGGCAGGCCTGGGGTTTGGCACCTGGCTGCATGGCGAGGCGGTTGCCTGCGGGCTGGTCCAGGCCGCCGTGCTCTCGGGCAAGGTGCTTGGCTTGCCTGCGGCCGATATCGCGCGGGTGCGCGCGCTGGTGCGTGCCATCGGCTGTCCGGATATTGCGCCGGATCTAGGGGGGAGCACCTGGCTTGACCTGATGCAGGGCGATAAGAAAACCGAAGGCGGCGAAATACGTTACGTACTCATGCCGGCCATTGGTCAGGCAGTGGTTCAGGCGGCCCCATTAAAGCAGGTTCAGGAAACGCTCAGCGACACAGTTGGCGACATTGCCATCGATCGCGGCGCGGTTCAGGTTCCTGATATGGCCGGCGCCCGGGCGTAAAGCATGACAGTGCCCAAGCTAGCGCCCTACGCGACCCATCCGGCCCACTCCAGGGGGCGGCTGCATCCGGAAGATGCCGACCCGGCGCGCGACCCTTTCCAGCGGGACCGTGACCGCATCATCCACAGCGGCGCATTTCGTCGGCTCGAATATAAAACGCAGGTTTTTGTTAATCACGAAGGTGATTTATTCCGCACCCGTCTGACCCACAGTCTGGAAGTGGCGCAAATTGCGCGGGCGGTGGCGCGCAATCTGGGATTGCACGAAGACCTGACCGAAGCGATCTCGCTTGCCCATGACCTGGGTCACACGCCATTTGGCCATGCAGGCCAGGACGCACTTCACGAATCGATGCAGACACTGCGTCCGGCGGCTGGCGGGTTCGAGCACAATCTGCAAAGCCTGCGGGTGGTCGATGAGCTGGAGGAACGCTATGCCTCGTTCAACGGCCTGAATCTCACCTTCGAAACCCGCGAGGGGATTCTCAAGCATTGTTCACTGTCGCACGCGCGCCAGCTGGGCGAAGTGGGGCAGCGCTTTATCGACAGAAAGCGCCCGGGCCTGGAAGCACAACTGGCCAATCTGGCCGACGAAATCGCCTATAACAATCATGATATTGATGACGGCCTGCGTTCAGGTCTTATCACAATTGAACAAATGCGTCAGGTGCAACTGTTTGCCACCTACCATGATGAAGTAAGTCGTCTGTTTCCCGATGTCACCGGGCGCAGGCTCATTGCCGAGATCATCCGGCGCATGATCAACGCCCTGATCGTGGACCTGACCCACACGACCCGGGACAATCTGCGTACTCATCAGATTCAGACACGTGAAGACGTGACCGAAGCGCCTGCGTTACTGCAGTTTTCCGACGCAATGCGCACGCAGGCCGACGAGCTCAAATCCTTTCTGATGCATAATCTGTATCGCCACTACAAGGTGATGCGCATGGCCAACAAGGCCAGCACCATCGTCCAATCGCTGTTCAAGGCCTTTGTGGAAGATCCGCGGCTGATGCCGGCAGACTACCGGCACGATGATGAGCGCAGGCAGGCGCGCGCCATTGCCGACTATATCGCCGGGATGACCGATCGTTATGCGATCAAAGAATACAAGCGTCTGTTTGTCGTATAAACCGGGGTGTTGCACAGCAAACTGGATTGACTAACGTTAAGAATTATTCATAAAAGCTACATTCATTCTTTTTTCAAAAAGCATCAAGAATTTTTTCAAAATAGGGACTTCGCATCTTGTTGGAAAATGATTTCGCATTTTCAATTTAGATAAGTCAAGCGAAATCCTATGGACAGTCCGGCCCCACCATTGCGTAGCCCCCATACTCTGTTTGTCGACGGCAATATGCAGAGTTTGCACGGCGTGCTTGCCGCCATGCGTAGTGCTGGTTTCCGTATCACAGTTGCATTTGACGGTCTGCAGGGGTACGAAAAGGCCATTACGCTGCAGCCCGATGTCATTGTTTCGGAATTGCATCTGCCCCGGCTTGATGGTATTCCTCTATGCCGTCGGCTCAAGGCCAACACACTCACCACAGATATTCCCGTGCTCTTTTACAGCGATCTGGACGATCCACAATCGCGCATCCAGGCTTTGGAATATGGGGCTTCCGATTTCATCTCCAAAGCCCATCCGTATGACGAAGTGGTAGCGCGCATCCGCATTCATGCCAGTATCTCCCAGCGGTTGCACAGCGTACGGCAACAGCAGGCGTCAATGCGTTTGTCCTCGGGCCAGGAACTGCATACCGGCACCATTGACAGCGACGATGAAGTCGCCGTGCGCATCGTCATGCAGTATGCACAGGACAATCTGTCTGAAGACCTGAGCCTGCCCAAGCTGTCAGCGCTGGTGTCCATGAATAAAAAGCGCTTGAATCGCGCCTTCTACAATGTTTGCGGTTGCAGCGCCTTTGAATACATTCGTGATTTACGCATGCGCACCGCAAAACACCTGTTGGCCACTACGTCGTTGCGCACGCTGACCATTGCCGAAGACGTGGGGTTTTCCAACGCCGCCAATTTCGCAACGGCATTTCTGAATATGCAGGGCATGACGCCGTCGGAATACCGGCGAAAAACGAAGCAAATACGGGTTTCCGAGAGTGTGAAAAACACCAATGACGTATAAGCGACGGCAGCGAACCGATATACAATTAAAAGAAAAGGAGACTTGCCTTGCTAACACGCCATGCAACCTACGACGCAACCGTGTCGGCTACCCACTGGAATGTGCCGCAACACTACAATATCGGCGTTGATGTTTGTGACAAATGGGCAGACGGGGCCGACCGTCTTGCCATCATTCATGAAAAGTCGCCCGCCGATATCCAGTATTACACCTTCGACCAGTTGAAAGCCTATTCCAACCAGTTCGCGCACGTGTTGCAACAGGCTGGGGTGGCACGCGGCGATCGGGTGGGTATTTTGCTGGCCCAGGGCATAGAAACTGCCATTGCACATATTGCCTGCTACAAGCTGGGGCTCATTGCCATTCCCCTGTTTTCACTGTTCGGCTCCGATGCGCTGGCCTACCGTCTGTCCAATTCTGGCGCGCGGGGCCTGGTAACCAATGCAGAAGGGGTGGCCAAGCTGGGTACCATTGCAACGCCCTTACCCGAACTGAAAACCGTCGTGGATATCGATGCCACGCAAAATACACCGGCAACGCTGGCATTCTGGCCATCGCTGCAACAGCAGCCAGATACCCTTGAACCGGTTCGTACCCTGGCCGATGACCCTGCCGTTATCATTTACACCTCGGGCACAACCGGCAAGCCCAAAGGGGCCCTGCACGCACATCGGGTCTTGCCAGGGCATTTGCCTGGCGTTGAAATTTCCCACAATTTCTTTCCCGAAAACGCCAAAGTCATGTGGACGCCTGCAGACTGGGCGTGGATCGGCGGTCTGTTTGATGTCCTTATGCCATCATTGCATCACGGTATCCCCGTGCTGGCCTGCCGTTTTTCCAAATTTACCGCCGAAGCGGCTTTCGATATCATGTCGCGGCACCAGGTCACGCACACCTTTTTGCCACCAACGGCACTCAAAATGCTGCGCCGGCTGGAAAATCCGCGTGGCCGCTGGCCGCTGGCGCTTCGTTCCATTGCCAGCGGGGGTGAAAGCCTGGGGCTGGAACTGATCGACTGGGGGCGGCGCAATCTGGACATTACCATCAACGAATTTTATGGGCAGACCGAATGCAATATGCTGGTGTCGTCTTGCGCCGATCTGTTCGAGCCCAAAATAGGCAGCATGGGCAAGGCTGCGCCAGGCCATGATGTGCAGATTGTCAACGACCAGGGAGAGGTGTTGCCCGACGGTACCGAAGGCAATATCGGTGTCAGGTGTCCCGATCCGGTCATGTTCCTGGGCTACTGGAACAACCCAGAGGCCACCAGGGAAAAATTCGCCGGCGACTTCCTGGTAACGGGAGATATGGGCGTTCGGGATGAGGAGGGTTTTTTCCGCTTTGTCGGCCGCAATGACGACGTGATCACCAGTGCGGGTTATCGCATTGGTCCGGGCCCCATCGAAGATTGTATTCTGGGGCATCCACTGGTTAGCATGGTTGCCGTGGTGGGGCTGCCCGATGACGAGCGCACCGAAGCGGTCACCGCTTTTGTTGTCCTGAACGAAGGCGTGGTGCCATCGGATGCGCTGAAAAAAGAAATCCAGGATCATGTAAAAACGCGTGTTGCTGCGCACGAGTATCCGCGCCGCGTTTATTTTGTCGACGCGCTGCCCATGACCACAACTGGAAAAATCATCCGCAAGGAACTGCGCAACTACACCGAGGCGCCCCGGTAGCCACAGGTATGGCTGCTCAGGCCTTTTCTCTTTCCAAGAGGGGCTTCAAGTAACGTCCCGTATGGCTCTTCGGACTGGCGGCAATATCGGCCGGTGTTCCTGTTGCCACGATCTGTCCGCCACCCTGGCCGCCTTCGGGGCCCATATCAATAATCCAGTCGGCGGTCTTGATCACATCCAGATTATGCTCAATGACCACGACCGTATTGCCCGCATCTACCAGTTGGTTGATCACCTTGAGCAATAGTGCAATATCGGCAAAGTGCAGGCCGGTCGTGGGCTCGTCCAGAATGTACATGGTCTTGCCCGTGCTGCGCTTGGACAGTTCCAGCGACAGCTTGATACGCTGCGCTTCCCCGCCCGAGAGCGTGGTGGCAGACTGGCCCAGCCGTATATAGCTTAAGCCCACATCCATCAGGGTCTGCAGTTTGCGATTGATCACCGGCACCGCGCTGAAATATTCCAGCGCCTGTTCCACCGTCAAATCCAGCACATCGCTGATGGTGCGGCCCCGATAGCGAATTTCCAGGGTTTCGCGGTTATAGCGTTTGCCATGACATGTATCGCAAGGAACGTACATATCGGGCAGAAAATGCATTTCAACCTTGATAACGCCGTCGCCCTGGCAACTTTCGCAGCGGCCGCCCTTGACGTTGAAGGAAAACCGCCCGGGATCATAGCCGCGGGTACGGGATTCCGGCGTGCCGGCAAACAACTCACGGATCGGCGTGAACAGCCCGGTATACGTGGCTGGATTGCTGCGCGGCGTACGGCCGATGGGGCTTTGATCCACATTGATGATCTTGTCAAAGTGGTCCAGTCCCTCTACCGACGTAAAGGGGGCTGGCTCGGTCTGGGCACGATGCAGTTCGTGCGCCATCAGCGTTGCCAGCGTGTCGTTGATCAGGGTGGATTTACCCGAACCGGATACGCCCGTGACGCACACCAGTTTGCCTGCAGGCACCTGCAGTTCGACGTTTTTCAGATTGTTGCCCGAGCAGCCGCGTATTTTCAACCACGCCTGCTCCTTATCCAGCTTGCGCGGGTTATGCGCCTTGATGCGCATGCGCCCGCTCAAATAAGCCCCGGTCAGCGACGATTCATCATTGGCAATCTGATCCGGGGTGCCAGAGGCAATAATCTGGCCGCCGTGTTCGCCTGCGCCCGGCCCCATGTCCACCACCCAGTCTGCCGAGCGGATCATGTCTTCATCATGCTCGACCACAATCACGCTGTTGCCCAGATCGCGCAAATGTGCAAGGGTCTGGATCAGCCGATCATTATCGCGCTGGTGCAGCCCGATAGAGGGTTCGTCCAGTACATACATGACGCCCGTCAGTCCCGATCCGATCTGGCTGGCCAGCCGGATACGCTGCGCCTCGCCACCTGAAATGGTGTCGGCGCTGCGGTCCAGCGACAGGTAATTGAGGCCCACATTGTTCAGAAACTCAAGCCTGGCACGGATTTCCCGCACAATTCGGTCGGCAATTTCCTGCTTGGATCCGGTCAGGTTCAGGTTTTCAAACCAGTGCAGGCATTCGGACAGCGCCATTGCTTCTACTTCATAGATCGCCATGCCCACCCGCGAACCGCCGCGTGATTCATTGCCGATCAGCACATGCCGGGCGTCTTCGCGCAAGCGTGAGCCGCCGCAATCGGGGCAGACCTGCAGGCTGCGGTACTTGCCCAGTTCTTCGCGCACGGTATTGGAATCGGTTTCCTTCCAGCGACGCTCCAGATTGGGAATAATGCCCTCGAACGCATGTTTTTTGACAGAGCCGCGGCCCTTGTCGTTCAGGTACACAAATGAAATTTCTTCGCTGCCCGAGCCGTACAGCACCGTTTTCTGGATCGCCGGCGGCAGCTCTTCAAAAGGCACATCCATATCGAATTCGAAATGTGCTGCCAGACTGGTCAACAGTGAATGGGTAAACGCGTTGCGCTTGTCCCACCCCTTGATGGCGCCGCTGGACAGGCTCAGGGTGGGGAAGGCCACGACCCGTTTCGGATCAAAGAACCAGGTGTGCCCCAGGCCATCGCAGGTCGGACAGGCGCCCACCGGGTTGTTAAAACTGAACAGGCGTGGTTCCAACTCTGCCAGGGCATGATTGCAGATCGGACAGGCATAGCGAATGGAAAACGGCTGTTCGCGCTCATTATCCATATCCAGCACCAGCACGCGACCATCTGCCAGCTTGAGCGCAGTTTCTATGCTTTCGGCCAGCCGCTGCTTGCTTTCTTCCCGCACTCGCAGGCGGTCAATGACCACATCAATCGAGTGCTTTTCATTTTTGTTCAGAACAGGGCGCGGCTCCAGTTCGGTCATCTGGCCGTTGATGCGCACCCGTACAAAGCCCTGAGCCTGCAACTGGGCAAAATCGTCTTCGTAGCTGCCCTTGCGTTCGCGGGCAATGGGGGCCAGGATGGCAATACGCGTATCGGCGGTCATGGCCAGAATGTGGTCCACCATATGCGCAACCGACTGTGCCTGCAGGGGTTCGCCATGTACGGGACAGTAGGGCGTGCCTACGCGGGCATACAGCAGCCGCAAATAATCGTGAATCTCGGTAATGGTGCCGACGGTGGAGCGAGGGTTATGACCTGCTGCCTTCTGCTCAATGGAGATAGCCGGCGACAGGCCTTCGATCAGGTCTACGTCGGGCTTGTCCATCAATTGCAGGAACTGCCGGGCATAGGCCGACAGGCTTTCCACATAGCGGCGCTGCCCTTCTGCGTACAATGTGTCAAAGGCAAGCGAAGACTTGCCTGAACCGGATAAACCGGTCAGAACGACCAGTTTATGACGGGGGAGGTCGAGCGACACATTTTTTAAATTATGCGTACGGGCACCGCGAATGCGGATGGCATCCATGAAATTATCTTTTCCTGTTGAACGAACTGGGTTTTTCTCGGACTAATCCATTACTATAACGCAGGTGTCAATACCAGTTATACCTTCCTCCCACTTTGTCTTTTTATTTGCTGAATGAATTCCGCTGCGCCAAGTCAACCCGCTCAAGCAGATGCTGCCAAACCGGCTAAACTCAAACTTACGTCCACTGAACGCCGTGCCAGCACGACACTGGCGCTGCTTTTTGCGGTTCGCATGCTGGGCCTGTTCCTGCTGACCCCGGTTTTTGCCGATGCGGCCAAAAGCCTGACCGGCGGTAGTAATGCGGCACTGGTGGGAGCGGCCATTGGCGCGTATGGTCTGACTCAGGCCATTTTGCAGATTCCGCTGGGCATGGCTTCGGACCGTTTTGGCCGCCGCCCGGTGATTATTGGCGGTATGGTGCTGTTCATCATCGGTGGCATCGTTTGCGCACTCAGTGATTCGGTAACTGGCGTCGTCATTGGCCGTTCCATCCAGGGGCTGGGGGCCATTTCCGCGGCCATTACCGCCTGGGTGGCAGATGCGACGCGCCCGGAAGTCCGCACCCGCGCGATGGCCATGGTGGGCGGCTCCATCGGTATTTCGTTTGCCCTGGCGCTGGTGCTCGCCCCCCTGCTGGTCGAATATGGAGGCCTCTCGGGCCTGTTCTGGGTTATTTCCCTGCTGGGCTTTGTCAGCCTGCTGCTGGCCACTTTTATTGTGCCGGTAGCGCCCTTGCAGATCCCTGCCATCCAGTCGCGCCCGCGCGATGTGCTGAAAAACGGCGACCTCTTGCGACTGAATTTTGGCGTGTTCTGCCTGCACTGCATCCTGATGTCCATTTTCGTGGTGGCGCCCCCACTGCTGATCGGGCTGGGCGGGTTTACGACCGGCACGTTGTGGAAGGTCTACCTGCCCGTGATTCTGGCTTCATTTGTGGCCATGGTGCCGGTCGTTTTCTACACGGAAACGCGGCACGTACACAAGCAGAGCCTGGAGTGGAGCGTGGCCGGCCTGGCCATCGTCATGGCCATCATGGCTTTTTCGACCCACTCGTTCGCCGCCATTGTGGTGCTCTTCGTGGGTTATTTCGTTGCATTCAATATTCTGGAAGCGTTGCAGCCATCACTGGTATCGCGCGTTGCCCCGGCAGAGCACAAGGGGTTGGCCCTCGGGTTCTATAATATGTCCCAGGCCCTGGGTGTTGCGGCAGGGGGCGCGGTAGGCGGCCTGCTGGCCCGCTACACGGGCGTGCCGAACGTTTTCCTCATGGGCGCGATACTGGCTGCCGTCTGGTTCTTTACCGCCAGAAGCTTCAAATCTCCTACGTAAAGCCCGTGGTGGCTATAATGACCTAATTGTGCAAGCCGGTAAGGGCAGTTAAGATACTGTCCTGATTACCATCTACAGTCAGGATTTAAACATGGCATCAGTCAACAAAGTCATACTCGTCGGCAATCTGGGACGCGACCCGGAAGTGCGCTACTCTCCAGATGGCGCTGCCATCTGCAACGTCTCCATTGCCACTACTTCAAACTGGAAGGATAAGAATTCGGGCGAGCGCCGTGAGGAAACCGAATGGCATCGCGTGGTGTTCTATAACCGCCTGGCGGAAATCGCCGGTGAATATCTCAAGAAAGGCCGCCCGGTTTATGTCGAAGGTCGTCTGAAAACCCGCAAGTGGCAGGACAAGGACACGGGTGCAGACCGTTATTCAACCGAAATCGTGGCAGACCAGATGCAAATGCTGGGTGGTCGCGAAAGTACAGGTACAGGCGGCATGGACGATGGCGGTTTTGGCGGCGATGAATCTTATTCCGCTCCGCAACAACGCCAGGCACCCCAGCAGCGCAGCCAGGCACCGCAACAGCAGCGCCCCGCGCAAAAGCCTGCAGCCAATATCATGGATATGGACGACGATATACCGTTCTAGCGAATACCTAACTTGTTATGCAAACAAACCCCTGCACAACCAGATAGAGGGCAACATCATCCAGTCGCTGAGCCGCACGCAGCACGAGGAAGTCACCTTCGACCACAGCCGCGTCACCAGCCTGGAGTGGACCGCCTACCCCATCCTGCACTTCTCCGAGATCCCCGACGACATAGAGATGGTGCTCGTCAACAACGACCCCGAACGCAAGTCCACTGGTGGTGGCGAGCCCTCCACCAACCCCACCGGCCGCTGTCATCAGCAACGCCGTCTTTGACGCCACCGGTGTGCGCCTGCGCCAGATCCCGTTCACGCCCGAGCGCGTCAAGGCTAAATTAGAAGATTTAATAAATGGTATTTGTAACTGAGGAGATAAAATGAATTCGCGAACAGCTATAGTTATTATGTCATCTATGGTGTTCGGTATGGCAATTACCGGCGCTCATGCGGAAAATAGCGGACCTAAATATAAGCCAGTCACAGAGGATAGAATAATAGAAAATTCAACAAAAGGTGCGGAATGGCTAACAACTGGAATGGACTATTATGAGACGCATTATAGTCCATTGAATAAGATAAATAAATCTAACATTAAAGATTTGGGTCTAGCTTGGTCTTATGATTTAAAAAGTAGCCGAGGAATAGAATCAACCCCAGTAGTCGCGAATGGCATAATGTATGTAACCTCTAACTGGGGGGTCGTTCATGCCATTGATGCTAAATCTGGAGAAAGCATATGGAAGTATGATCCAGAGGTGGATAAGGGGAAATGGGGCGTCAAAGCATGCTGTGATGCGGTAAATAGAGGCGTTGCCTTATCTGGAGATAAGGTTTATGTAGCTGCATTTGATGGGAGGCTGATCGCTCTGAATGCATCTACCGGGAAGCTCGTTTGGGAGAAAGATACATTCGATGGAGAAGAGGGGTACTATACGATAACTGGTGCGCCAAGAATAGCGGGAAGTCATGTAGTTATAGGTAACGGAGGAGCGGATTATTCTGGACGTGGGTATATTACATCTTACAATGTAGATACTGGAGAAAAGGAATGGAGATGGTACACCGTTCCTGGAAACCCAAAAGAGCCCTTTGAGAATGAAGCGATGAAGAAGGCGGCTGAGACTTGGGACCCAGCTGGGGAGTGGTGGAAGAACGGTGGCGGTGGAACTGTCTGGGATTCTATGGTATATGACCCAGAGCTTGATACGTTATATATTGGCACAGGCAATGGAAGTCCATGGGCGGCAGCAGTTCGGAGCCCAGCGGGCGGAGACAATCTATATCTAGGGTCTATCGTTGCTATAGACCCTAACAGCGGGGAATATAAGTGGCATTATCAAGAGACGCCAGGCGATAATTGGGACTATACATCGGTACAGCCAATAATTATGGCTGATATAAAAATAGATGGAAAATTAAGAAAAGTATTATTGCATGCTCCGAAGAATGGATTCTTCTATGTGATCGATAGAGAGACAGGGGAGTTTATATCCGCTAAAAATTATATGGACGTCACTTGGGCGAAAGGCTATGGTCAGGATGGAAGGCCAATAGAATTTGCGGCAGCAAGAGACACAAAAAATGAATATTTGCAGATACCTGGACCGTTGGGCGCACATAATTGGCAGCCTATGTCATATAGCAAAGATACGGGGCTTGTTTATATACCGGCTCAGCAAATACCAGTAACATATAAGGATCAAATGGATTGGCGCTTCAAAGATCCGAAACCCGGGGTGAGAGGCTCGTTTATTGGTAGGGACGAAGCAAAAACAATGGGGAGTAGCGACGCTGTTAGCGAGTTTGGTGAGCTAGTGGCATGGGATCCAGTATCAAAAAAATCGCGTTGGAGGGTTAGATATGATGCCCCTTGGAATGGAGGTGTGTTGTCTACCGGTGGGGATTTGGTATTCCAAGGAACGTCTGATGGGAAATTTATAGCGTATGCTGCAGAGACCGGCGATAAATTATGGCAGTTTGATTTGAATGGTGGGGCAGGAGCTGGAGCAGCAACATATGAAATTGATGGAGAGCAATATATTTCAATACCAGTAGGCTGGGGTGGTGCATATGGATTGCCGAGAAGGGTGGCTGAACAGCATGGATCCGGCACTGTATATACGTTTAAGCTGGGCGGTGATGCCGTTTCTCCGGGAAGTTTGCAGGAAGGAACAGGAAAATTAGTTGAAGGCGTTGATTATGACCCGTCGAAAATAGAACTTGGAGAGAAGCTCTATACGAGTTCCTGTGCAACTTGTCATGGAGCCCCAGGGGCTACAAAAGGCGGAGCGTTGCCAAATCTGGCGTACGTGGATAAAAATATATTGGAGAATCTGGGAATTTTTGTATTCAAAGGACCATTCTATAGCTTAGGGATGCCGGATTTTACTGACAAGCTGTCGCAAGATGATGTTAGCGCCATAAAAGCATATATACAGGGGACTGCGGATGCTATAAGGGAAAGTGGCGGTAAAGAAGTCAAGGATGAAACAGTGCATTGATGTTTCAGGGGAAATAGTGCGCCCAGCCATTATTGTGGCTCGGGTGCATTTTATTTATGAAGAGGAATAAAATGATTAGGGTTGCTTGTGCATTGTCGCTGATAGCAATGGTATTGTTGTTACCTGCCGAGGCGGCTTATGCCGATGAGGCAAAAGAGGGAGATGACATATTAAGGCAATACCCAGATGCCAAAGAAGGGTATATTAGATACGTAATAAATAGTCAAAAAATAATAGAAAAAGATGTGCAAAAGATCGAGGTGTGGGCGTTCAAAAATATTGAGGTAAATTGCCAAAAAAATAAAATAGGTGGAGAATTCAATCCTAAGCTAGTACCGGGTAGGGGGCTGATGTATTGGGAGTTGGACACTAATAATATATTTTATGGAGAAAAGGGTAAGTGCGGCGATGATTGGAAAAGAAGAGTGGATGTGAGGGCAAAAAAAGACGTCATTCATTTAAATAGAACTGTTCCTGTAGTAGTAATGGTGCCCGAAGGGTGGGGTGTAAAATATAGAGTGTTGCGCGAAGAGAAAGAAGAGCAAGCATCGGAAGGTTGATTACTCATGCCTGTGTTGCCAGAGTAGACGGAGGTCTAACAGTTCATTCAAGTCGAAGGCGCTTCGCGGCAAAGCCGATCCTGCTCAATGCCTAGATGAGACAATTTATTTTTCTAAATTAGGCAGATTAGCTATTCTCTCAAGATGCGTAACTGCTGCCGCAACGGCTATTAAGATTGCCGGCTGAAAGGCGGCTGAGGCGATCCCACCGAAGAGGCCGAGCCAAAGCATGACTCCAGATCCTGGCCCAGAGTTCAGCATTTCAATAATTCCCATGACCACGCCCAGGGCTTGAATGATAAATATCACTATAGCGACAATGCAAAGTAGTTGCGGTGTGTAAATACCCCATCTTTAATACACCACACACATAGAATTTATAATGTTAATTTA
>NZ_JABUXU010000018.1 GCF_014897675.1 Advenella sp. FME57
TAAATTAACATTATAAATTCTATGTGTGTGGTGTATTAAAGATGGGGTATTTACAGTCGGCGTGTATTTCACACCGGAGACCGCACCGGGGATCTATTAATGTGGTGGCAAAAGTACCTCGGGCAGCCCTACGACGAGCGCGAAAACGACTGTATGGATTTGGCTGTAAAGGTTGCACGTGATGTGCTGGGACTGGAAATTACTTCACCAAGCTACCAGCCAACATTGAAAGACCAGGCGCGAGCGCTACAGGAACATAAAGACGACCTTTGTGCTCGGATAGACATCCCCCAGGACGGTTACCCCGTCCTTTTTTTATGCCGGCGCCGGTTTTTCCATATCGGCGTCTATCTGCGCACCAACCACGAAGACTGGATCTTGCATGCCGACGAAAGGAGCGGCTTTGTAATCCTGACGCGACTGAAAGATATGAGCCTTAAAGGCTACCAATTTGAAGGGTTTTATCAATGGCTTTAAAACCAGTTATCGTTGCCAATCCGCATCCATTGGTTGGTGATGGCAGAAAATACTCATACGTCACGTTTCTGAAAGGGGAAACTCTGGGCGAGTATTTGCAACGTACCGGCTTTGACATCGGACGTGGTCCGAAGTCAGTTTATGTGAACGGGCAGAGGGTGCCGAACGACAAGTGGCATCTCTTATTGCCAGAGACCGGCGACCAAATTGTGATCCGTACTCGGGCCACCGGTGGTGGTAATGGCGGCAAAGTGCTGCGTGTTGTCGCAATGGTAGCATTGACAGTTTTGACCTATGGCGCCGGTACCGCAATGGCTGCCGCGGGCTACTCTTCGATGGCGGTGGCGGGTGCCCAAGCCCTGATAATGGTCGGCGGATCGATGATTATCAATGCTTTGCTGCCGCCGCCAAAAGCCTCCATGACTGGCATCAAGGAGAAAGAGCAGTCGCCTACTTACGGAATCAATGCCGGGAGCAATAGCTATAACAGCTACGGACCCATGATCATTGTGTTCGGTAAGCATAAGGTCGTGCCTTTTTTTGCTAGCAAACCCTATACAACCTTCCAGGGTAATGATCAGTATCTATCCCAGGCATTTCATTTTGGTCTGCAGCCGGATCTAGATCTACAGGCAATCCGAATTGGCAGCACTGATATATCCAATTATCGTGATGTACAGATTAACCGCTCTACCTATGACGGAAAATTGAGTCTTGTAGCTGGAAACGTCGACACCTTGGACGGATTCGAGCTTAGCCAAGGCGATGGCTGGATTCAGCGCACGACGCCACGTGACACCCAGCACATTTCGATCGATGTGGCCGCAAGGCTATTTCACATCAACGATAGAGGAAGCGAACTACGAGAAAAAGTAATCTTTGAGGCTCAATATAAACCGGTCGCAAGTTCACAATGGTTACCGCTTGGGGGCAGTTACGATAAGTTGTCCACGCATTATTGGTCACTAGGCCGTTGGACGATTGAAGAAAGCGTTTTTGGTGGGCATAAAGTCTGGCAGCAAGTCCAATATGGTTCAACCAATCCCAATGAACATACCGAAGGCGAGCCGATGGAAATATGCCATGAGGAGTTCGTGTTTACGAAAGGCTTCGTTCAGAAATGCGAGACCTATTTTTGGCGCTGGATAACCTATGGAATTATGCCTTGGCAGGGGCGAGCACCAAACCCTGTGACAACGATAATCGGTACGGGCATCAGCCAATTGAGCGGATCTGATCCACAGAAGCCTGCACGGATGACGCTTGACGTATCAGTATCGCCGGGGCAATACGATGTGCGTTTTAAAAAGAATTCTGTGGATATTTCGACAAATCGATCCAGCAATAAGCTGACGGTTGCCCAGATACGATGCACACAGACTGACAATGCTGATTACACCGGACAATGCCGTCTTGCAGTCCAGATCAAGGCTACGTCTCAGCTGAACGGAACCATTGACAAGCTTTCTGCTATCGCTACCGCGAAGACCCTAATTTGGAAGAACAACGCCTGGGTCAAGGCTTATACCTCAAATCCGGCTTGGTGGTATCTGATGTGGGCCCGTGGCATGCGGGACAAGAACTATAACCGGCTGTATGGCGAATGCCTGCCAGATAGCAAGATTGATCTCGAGGCAATCAAATCCTGGGCGGCCTGGTGCGATGACAAAGGGCTGACGTTCAATTGGGTACTTGATCGGAAAATGTCGATCGATGACGTCTATCACGTCATTGCTCGAGCTGGCCGTGCATCCAAGACGATGCAAGGTGGGAAACTCAGTGTGATTTGGGATTCTGCTGACATTCCAGAATCCAATTTTTGTACGCCTGACAATATCATCGCCGGATCTTTCAAATACCACTACATCAATACGGAAGTGGCCGATGAGATTATCGTCAACTTTCACAATGAGCAAAAGGACTATGAACCTGATGTCGTGCGTCAGAAGGTACCAGGGGCTACACAAATAAATAACCCGATCACGCTGGACCTTGAGGGGTGTACCGTGGCCAGTCAAGCCGGCCGCGAGGCAAATTTGTTAGCAGCGTCCCAATACTTCCACCGTAGGCAGTATTCCTGGGAAATGGATATTGAGGGCGCCACAATTACCCGGGGGGATGTTGTACGGCTAACACACGATCTCACCAGTTGGGGCGCCTCTGGCCGGTTCGTGGCATATCAGGATGGCCGCATTACGCTCGATGCCTATATTGAATCAATCGATAACGCTTGGATGTCGATTCGCAGCCCGAACAATAAAATAGCACATGTCCGTGTTTCTCCGGTGGCCGCCACCGAAGGCGACCAAGTCTACATTGTCGGCGGCTGGCCACGGGGCGAAGATGGAAATGATCTGATCCCCCGGCCCGACGGCAATGAGATCGACTACATCTGGCAATATAGCCCGACTGAAACGCCAGGCCGCAAGGTGCAAATTAAGTCAGTGCGTCCGGCCGGTGGCCGTAAGGTCAAGTTTGAGGCTATTGACTATAGCCGCGAGTATCACGAGTCAGAAAATAACGCCTTCATACACATTCCGACCGGCACCAGCACCAAAGCGCTTATCAACATATTTAGTATCAGCGCTTCTGAATTGATCATTGATGAGGTCAATGGCCGTGTTGAGGTCACTTTCACCTGGGTGCTCAGCGAGAAATCTAATTCCGATGTGCACTTGTATGTAAACGGGGCGCCATTTGACTCGTTTACTACTGGCCGATACATGACTTCGATCACCGCCGTTCAAGGCGATGTGATTGATATTGAGGTCCGCCCAATCAAAGAAGGCAGGGGATTGGCCGAACGGTACCAGTACAAGGTAAATGGCACACTGTTTAAGATCCCAGCAATACAATCGCTGACCACCGCTAGTGAAATTTACGGGATTCGCCTGTATTGGACTATTCCCCCAGTTAACTATATAGAGCGCACCGAAATCTGGTATTCGGAGCGCTCCAATCGCAATACAGCGCAGAAATTGACTGATCTGGCATATCCGCAGCAGCAGTATCAACAGTCCGGGATTCGTGCAGGTCAGGTTTTTTATTACTGGGTGAGGGTGGTTGATCGTTTCGGAAACATTGGGCCATTTTACCCTGCTGGTGACGGGGTGCGCGGAGCGTCTTCGACCAATGTGAAGGAGTACAGTGAGCTATTTAAAAATGAGTTTCTTGGCTCCGAGGTAGGAAAGCAGCTTCAAGAAAGCATAAAAGTATTGAATGGTGACGCCGCAACGCCAGGCAGTATTGCTCACAAGGTGGGCGTCGTTGTTGACGCAAAGGTCGAGGCCGAACGTATTGCTAGAACGGAGAAAGACGAGGCATTAGCATCAGATCTGTCAAAGCTAGATGCCAAGGCGAATGCCAATGCATCTGCTATTGAGCAGGAGGCAGCTACTCGGGCAAATGCAGATGGTGCATTGGCTCAGCGAATAACTACGGTTCAAGCTAATGTTGACAGTGTAGACGGCAAGGCTGAGAAGGCAATTGTTTCAGCCCAGACCAATAGCAAGGCCATTGCCGAGGCAAACGGTCGGATGTCCTCAACCATTACTCAAAAGGTAGAGATTTTGGCCAATGGACAACGGGTATTTGCTGGTACCGGGCTTGGAATTGAGTCTACACCTCACGGAGAGGGGTTTCAGTCTTCGTATAACGTCTGGGCAGAGCGGTTTGCCGTCTGGTCCGGAACCGGCACTGAGTTGTTCTCGCCGTTTGTAGTTTCAAAAGGGCAAGTTTTCATTAATGATGCCGTTATCGACAAGCTGGCCGCCAGTAAAATCGACGCGACCAGCCTGAGCGCAATTAGCTCCAATCTGGGGGTAGTTCATGCCGGTATTATTTCGATGAATGAGTCGACCGTTGATGGCTGGTCATACATTCGCTCTGGGGCTGATAAGTGGTGGGGTGACAACCTAGGTGGATTCTTTCTGGGCAAGAACACCGTGGAGAATTCTCGCTGGTTTGATCTTACCGCTGGCGGTTGCCGTCTAAGGATGTTCCATAACGCCACTACAAATAGGGCAGGGGCGTCATTACGATTTGCCACGGCTAATGATCAGAGTTTGTTTTATGTAGACGACTCCGGCTACATGCGAGTGGATGCCGTAGATGTAATGGGGACGCTGCAACTGCGAGGTAACTCCGTTACAACACACGTCAGTGGATATAGAACAGATACTGTTTATATCAATGCTCCGCATGGAGGAATGCTGACGGTTTTCGTTCATAAAGCAGGGGGTTATGACGCCCCAGTGTTTTTTGACAAGGAACCTCGTCGCACCCTCAAGATCTACTTATACTTGTCAGTTAACGGGACAATAGTGGCTGATGCCGATGCGGTAAGTTTTTCTGTGCGTGATGGCTGGGGCGGGAGCGGCGAAAATGGTGGTCCTTTGTATGGCCGATACCAACCCGACCTTAGCATTCAATGGAGTGGCTGGGTATCCGGAAATGGTATAGCAATTACGGCCCCTGGAGCGACGTCAATCGTCGCTTTCTTAGCAGCGAGGTAAACGATGAACAATGAGATTATTTCGAATACTGAGACTATCACCTATCACGACCACGAAGGTCGAATAACCGGATCGGTGACCGCTACCCTTAATACCATAGACGCCAACAAGGTAGGACTCTGGGTGAGCGGGATCGGTGACCGAAGCATTCATTACATCAAGGATGGTGTGATTACGGATCGACCGGAGCAAAGAACTACTCTGGAAGGTTCAACGCTAAAAAATTTACCTGTCCCTTGCCAAATTCACATTAGCGGCGAGGTCTACGAGTGTACAGACTCCCAGGCGGAGCTTGAATTCGACCTACCAGGCATGTATCAAATTACAGTGACAGCATGGCCGTTTCTTGATATGGAGTTTAGCTATGAAAATCAAACATCGTGAAGATCCTATCCCTCACCGTCGGGTGTCATACCCCTCAATCTCTGATCAGATTGACGCGATTTACAAGGGCTTCAAAGATCTAGAGGAGCAGGGGTTTAAGTTCAATGAAGAAACGAAAGGGTGGATGCGAGCAGTTTCACAGGTCAAAGCCACCTTTCCAGTGAGTGGCAATACTCCGCCAGCTAATCTAACAGGATCAAATTAGCCACCAAGGCTTGGATAATAGTTCAGCAATATGCCGCCTCATTAGGCGGTTTTTTTATGGAGGTTGTTATGCCTCGAAGGACGGCACTGATGCAGGACGAGACGATACACCTGCCTATTACAACAGGATCGGCTGCATTGATATACGGTTGGACGCTTCAGGATGTTGTGCTCATATTCTGGGCCGCTTATGTCTTGGTTTTAATTGTGATCAAACTGCCGGATTTTGCGACGGCGGTCGTGCGCATTCGGGACTGCGTGCGGCGCCGGGTTGAGAAGTGGAGGGGATTGGATGGATCTGAAAAGTAAAGTAGTTGGCGGGGTAGTTGCTGCCGCAGTGGCCTTGGTTGCCACATGGGAGGGGCGCTCACTGGTGGCATATTTGGATCCTGTTGGTATCCCTACGATCTGCGATGGGTACACCCATGGAGTAAAGATGGGTGATACGGCCACGCCAGAGAAATGCGACGAGCTGACCAGTGAGGAGGTGAAGAAGGCGCTGGCCGTGGTGGATGAATCAGTTCCGCGACAGCTGCCGGATGGCGCCCGGGTGGCTCTGGCCAGCTTTGTTTATAACGTGGGTGCTGGCGCCTATTCTGGCTCTACGCTGCTCCGCAAGCTGCGTGCCGGCGATATTGTTGGTGCCTGCCGGGAGCTCCCCCGCTGGGTGTATGCGGGCGGCCGGAAATTACGAGGATTAGTACGGCGACGGAATGCGGAGATGAAAATATGTCTGCAATAACGCGCTACCTGATTCTGGCTCTGGTGTCCATTTTGGGTGCCCAGTTCTACGGCTGGTACCAGTATCGCCAGGGATACGCAGATCGCGAGACCTTTGCCAAACTACAGACAGCCATACAGAACGAGGTTGCCCGCACGAAGGAGCAGGCCTTGGAGGAAAAAAACAAAGAGTTGGACACGAAGCACTATGAGGAACTACGTGATGCACAGAAAACTATTGAACGTCTTCGCGCTGATCTTGCTGCCGGTCGTCGCCGGCTGTCAGTCCGCGTCAAACGTCCAGTATGCCCCGCCCAAGACACCAAAACCGCCGGCCTGGACCATGGAACGGCACGAGCCGAACTTGATGGACAGGCTGCTCAAGATCTTATCGGAATAGTGGCTGAAGGGGATCAGGCTATTCGGCAGTTGAACGCGCTGCAGGACTACGTGCGTCTGATACATCAAGAGGGTAAAAAATAATTGTTATTTAGCGCATAAACTTATGTGCGTCATTTCGTATAATTATAGAGGTTTCTATAATAGTCGCAATGGGCTGACAAGCAGCCCATGCGGACCCGGACGACCCGGGGGTTACTGGTAAGGAGATTGCGATGAAGCGTATCGCTTTACTACTTATCCTGATTAGCATGATGCTGTTGCTAGCTGCTCCAGCCTACTAATCGGGGGACCGGTGGAGCTACCACTCCACCGGTTTCAGTCCAAATTTACTAAATTTTTTCGACCTTGTCAATTTCAGGAAGGGGATCCAATATGGCAAACAGCAACACAGAACACAGCCGTAAATTGCGAGCAAAAAATGCGACTGAGACGAACAAGCGCCTAGTTGCTGCTGGCTTGATTAAGCTTGTCACATTTCGACTGAAAACAGATCTGGCAAATGAGTTTGACGCTATTGCCCAGGAGCGCGGCTTGAGCCGGCCGGCCACTTTACAGATGCTTTGCGATTTATATCGGCAACATAATCCTTAATGGTTTTCCCGTATTCCCAGGCACCGAAGCATAGGTTCTTGATCTAGAACAGGGACATCTTTACAGACACTTCATATGCTTTGTCAGATGAAGAAACTTACGAAGACTGAACGTCAACTATTGGCGCACAAGGTGGCCGTGTTCATTGAGGACCATCTTTCTGAGATTTTGACTATGCACCGGCTTACCCGATCTTTTCAGATTGGCAAGACTAGGTTGAATAGTGCTTTCGATTCGGCTTACGGATGCTCGCCAGCACAATACATCAGAAATTCACGGATAGAGAAGGCGAAAGATCTGTTATTACGGACAGATCTGCCTGTAAGAGAGATTTCTTATCAAGTGGGTTATCCAAACCACGCCAATTTCACAACCACGTTCGGGAAGATGGTGGGCATGACTCCGCAACAATTCAGAAATAATGCGAGGGTGACCTCAGGGTCTATTGGTAGTGGAATTGGATCTTGAGTTAGATAATTTCCATTAAAGTTTTAGGCTTTCCAGACTTCGATCAGCTCATTTGCTTCCAATTTGTTATTCAAATATTTTTCAATCGCAACTAGTAATTGTTGTTTCTCCCGGAAGTCCAAAAAACCACTGTCAATTATCATTTTTCTATCTAAATCGTCCATATTCAACAATTCAAAACCTATTAGGTACTTATGCTTTTTATAAAATTGTACAGATAGAATCCGTGAATAAATCCTCTGATCATCCAGCGTTTTTGGATATGTGCCGTCTTTGTAAATCAATCTCAATATTTCAATAATATTTTGAATAATTACATCACTCCATTCACTAATGTTGTTATGTTTTTTGAATATTGTGTACGAATCAGGAATATCTTTTATAAAGTCCTCAATGTATTTAGGCCATTGAGTGTTGAAATTTTGTTCATCTTTATTGACGTGAGCGAATTGAGTTAGTACTCGGTGTTTCCCTCCAAGATCTCCCACCACTGCGTTATATAGCCTTTCCGTACGTATATCATCAGGAAACGATCTTATAACTGATATCCAAGCGAAGAACGTCTGTTCAAATGCTTGCCTCTCAATTGTATTTGTTTGTGTTGAGATAATTCGTTTCTGTTCATCCAACTCTTCTTTTTGTGCCGAATAAGTCGCCCAAAGTAAGATCACTGTGATAAGTGCCAAGCCAGTACCAAGTACTCCAGAAAAATAATCTCCAAAGGCTCCATACTTTCCTAAATCCGCATAGAACGGAAAGTAAGGATTAACGCTCGGCCATACATTATTTACGAACGGTAGAAATGCTGTTCCAATCACGATGAGCATGATCGTAAACACGACAGATTTTTTGGTCAACACCCTTTTGAGTATATTCATTTTTATATCACAATCTTTGTTGGAAATATTTGTCATTTGTTTATAGCACTACAGTGTCCAAATCAAAATCTCTTCCTGATTCCGAATATTCCCTACCTTCCGATTCACCTCACACCGTTCAAACGCACTTTCCAAAATAATCATAGGAAAGTTACGAACCAAACTGACAGATATGCGGCTTGAGATCCTATCGGGTTAGTTATTGAGGGGAATCGGGTATCCGGCAGCTCAATGCTCTGCAACATTAGGTGCAAGTGATTGTTGCGAGGTAACTAACCTTGCGTTCAAACTTTGTCGAGTACTACACAATAGCTGATGTGTATGATAAGCCTGCATTTTGAAATACGAAATTGACACCCAAATAAGTATAATGACTGCTATCAAAATTAAGTTTGGGTGGAACAACGAGTAAGAATTCGCCAAAATGGCAAGGCCGAGCCAAAAACAAGGGGCTGCAAATACCATGGCCAACTCAAAATATAAGTTCGTTACTAATTTACTTAGATAGCGATATCCGATAGGTGGAAATTCGAAGGCGCTAGCCAAATAAATCTCCCAATTGGACTTTATATCGAATTCTTGTTCGCGCTTATGGTCCCATTTTGCCTCAATAAAACTTCCAAGGCCCTCAAATATTGATCCTAAAATAGCAACAAATGAAAATGCGACTGCCGCCTGAATTACTACGTGATTCGGGAGATCAATTGGTAGGCCAGAATGAGCGAAGAATAATAGCCAGGGTGTCGCAGCAAAGATTCCTGGAATTAAGATTGTAAGCAGTGATCTGGTAAGAATATGCGGCATATCTATTTAATCAATGAAATATAATGTCACAATATTACACGTTTCATTCAGGATTTGAAGAATCCTCACTCTGATACCTGCTATTTCCCACCTTCCGCGTCACCTCATACCACTCAAACGCGCTTTCCGGCCGGGCCACGGTCAATAATTCCTTCGCCTGCTCCACCGTGGTGGCCGGATCCATCCATTCCCTGGCATGCTCGGCGGTCAGAACAACTGGGCGGCGGTCGTGAATATCCACCATCCCGCCCGCGCTATCGTCCGTCACGATGGCGAACCCTGACTCTTTGTCGACTTCCGCGCCTTCCCGCCAGCCCGATATAGCGGCCATCAATATCGGCTTGCCATCTGCGGGCCGAATGAACCACGGCTGCTTGTCGCCTTTCTCGCCCGTCCATTCAAACCAGCCATCAGCGGGCACAACCATGCGGCCATGGACCGTCGGAGCTTTCCAGAATGGGGAGTTGTCCAGGATCTTGTCTAAGCGGGCGTTGCTCACTGGCGATCGTTTGTACCAGGGCGGGGCATATCCCCAGAATTGGCGCTCGAGGGTAGGGGTCCCTGCCAGTTCATGCATGACAATCGGCCTCGTGCCGGGCGGCACGTTGAAGCGCAGCCCGTCTCCGGGATCGAATATCTTATGCATATTAGTGAAAACGGTCGCAAAGTACTCGTCTGGCAGTTCAGCCTGTCTTATTCTTCCGCACATGTTACGGCCTCCCGTTTTTTAACATTTTGTCATTTTATTTGGTGTATAAATACTGTTTATTTGCACAGTATATTTATCGCCATGAAAAATAACATCGATCTGATACCGCTGGCCGCTGGCCCGGTAAAAATTGGGCATATTTACGCGAAAACGCCGGCAGGCTTTCCGTCCCCCGCCGAGGATCTGGCCGTCAATCGAATTGATATCGGGGCAATTCTGGTAAAAAATCCAACAGCCACCTATTACATGTGCGTCAAGGGCAACAGCATGACTGACGCCGGGATTGACGACGGAGACCATTTGATCGTCGATCGATCCGTCACACCCAAGCACAACCATATCGTGATTGCCGAAATTAATGGGGACGTAACGGTAAAGCGTCTTTTTAAGAGAAATGGCATCATCAAGCTGCGTGCGGAGAATGTCACCTTTCCGGACATCGTACCCAGCGCTGAGCAGGAATGGTCTATCTGGGGCGTTGTCACCTACATCATCAAGTCGACGCTATGACGTACGCGCTCATTGACGGAAACTGTTTTTATTGCAGCTGCGAGCGGGTTTTCATGCCGGCGTTGAAAGGGCGGCCGCTTGTAGTTCTTTCCAATAATGACGGCTGCGCCATTGCCCGGACCGATGAGGCGAAAGCCCTTGGAATTAAGATGGGTGCTCCATGGTTCCAGATCAGGCACCTGTCAGAAAGCCAAGGTCTCATGGGGCTATCAGCGAACTTTGCCCTGTACGGTGACATGTCCGATCGTATGATGACGGTTATCGGCCGCTTTTCTCCTGTTCAGGAGGTCTACAGTATTGACGAATCATTCTTGGATCTGACCGGTATTCGTGATGACTTGACCAAATATGGCCAGCAGATCCGTAAGGAGGTACTGCGCGATACCGGAATTCCTACCTGTGTAGGGATGGGCCCAACAAAGACTTTGGCAAAGTTGGCCAACCACATGGCCAAAAAGAAAACTGACTGGGATGGGGTCTGTGATTTGGGTTCGCTTTCGCGCCAGGAGCTGGCACGGCTGATGAGTGATATTGAAGTGCGCGAAGTTTGGGGGGTCGGCCGGCGGATCGCTAAACGGCTGAATGAAATGGGGATTTACTCAGTGTTCGATTTGGCTAAACTGGATCCAGAAAAGGCTAGGACAGAATTTTCCATTGTGCTAGGCAAAACCGTCCAAGAACTGCGCGGAATTCCGCGTATTGCCCTGGATGAGATGTCCGAGCCCAAAAAACAGATAATCTCGTCACGATCATTCGGGCTGCCGGTCACGACGTTGCCTCAGTTGGAGAACGCTTTGTCAGAGTTTATCGCCACCGCGTGCAATAAGCTGCGGCGCCAAGATTCAGTAGCCAGCACTTTGCAGATCTTCATCCGGACTAGTCCATTTAGAAAAGACAAGCAATACGGCAATTGCCTGACCGTCAATGTGTCAGTGGCCAGTTCAGATAGCCTCGCATTTACAAAGGTAGCATTGCGGGCCCTGCAGCAGATTTTCAGGCCAGGATATAACTATGCCAAGGCCGGCGTGATGTTAATGGATATTGAGCCAGCAGTAGGCATTCAGCAAGAATTGTTTCCGGTAGAGGAAGAAGTGGAAAAGCGTGTGGGACTGATGAACACGCTTGATGCCATTAATGCGCGGTTTGGCAGGGGGGCGCTTAAAACGGGAAGTATCGGGTTTCATGACCGAGAAAATTGGTATATGCGCCAGGAGCGTAAAACGCCAGGGTATACAACCAATTGGGAAGAGGTATTAACGGTGCGAGCTTGACGCCAGTCAAGATTATCCCGTTCTTGAGTGATGTCAACTGAGTGCTTACGGACTACATAAATAAGACTCTACACCACCGTGGTGTGAGCATGTGCCTGGGCCTGTCGAGCTTGACTCCCAGCCATCTTCACAAATCGCACCATAGGCGATTGGTGCGTAACAAGTTTTGGGGTGTCCTTTTTTTCGGTATTCCTGTAAAAGAAATTCACCTTTACTCTGTGGGGGAGACGGTTTGGGCTTAGAACATTGATAAACAATAACAAGAATTCCGATTGCCCATATCCATTTAAACCAGTTGCTATTGGATTTCTGAATGCTATTATCGACCGCGACTTTGGGTTTACCTGTCTCGGTCTTGGGGACTGTCCGTGGGGCAGGATTGGGACTGGGTTTTGACGCTGCTCTCGCTGGCGACTTAGGCAGCCATTTCGCGAAAAGCGATAGATCTTTACCTGAGGGAACATACCAAGTCCTATTAATCGGATCCCAACGAGCACCAAGATTTTTAGCAGTATTTTTTTCCCGGTACGGGACATTTAGGCGAACATTTGTGTTAGATTTTTTTTCATTCATTGTTCTTCTATGCAAGGCGTAGTATCGCTACTTCTTTGAAATACATAATTTATTAGAGAAATTTTGTGTTTTCATTGCTATATCTATTTGCTGACGCAGCATTCTTTTTGGATGGAAGTGTCGCTTGAATTCGCAGTTATTTTGCACGGTCTAGTTTTGGTATCTTCCGTTGGAACCTTGTTCCACAGCGTCAAAAGCAGCTCCTCTTTCTTGATCTTCCTTCCTTAGCATGTCGTAACACTCGTCTTCGCTCAATTCGAATTCTTTCATGCATTTACTCACTTCGATTTCTGCGCGTAGGTAATTGGATTCTCGTTCATGAGCCCGATTTTGCATTGCAAATGCAAGCGAAATGATAATAATTGCTATGTAAATCAATACGAATTTATTGGAGTTTTGCATTTTTTTATATCTTGTTTATAGCCGAAATATCCAATCGCAGGCGAGCGGCTGCTTTTCCTTTCATCATTAGCGAGCGTCTACGAAATTGTGAACTATGATCAGTATTTGACCATCTTCCGTTATTGAAAAAAAGCTCTATGTATATCTTGTTTTTGAGTTTGATTAGAATTTCGTCGTCTTGCTCAAACTGTATATCAAAATCAAAGAGTGCTTTGTTCTCTAATAATGACGCAAAGTACGTTGAATATTCTTGATCGGTCATCCATACGTTATCACCGTTGATATCTGAGTCAAGCAATATAGTGTCGAGAGGAGAGATTGTCACGATCGTGCCCACGACTTCCGAATCGAAGTTTTTTTCACCTCTGTAATAAAGCCATATCCCAAGAGAAACCTCGTCAAAATTTTTGTCTTTGCATGTACAGAATCTGATTTTCTCAATCGCTAGACACATGGTTCTCAAAAGCCTCTTCGATTATTGTAAGAGTCACTAAATTCATCACGCTGCGTCCCTGTCTTTCCTGTATAAGGATTTCCCATTGGGTTGTTTTCAGCGCCATAATTATTGTGTCGAACACTATCTGGATTGCTGCGATAGTGGGGTTGTACATAGGTACCATCTCTTCGCGTATATCCGTCAACTTGGACTTGCGCAAAGATTGAGCCACTGAAAATAAGTCCCAATACCAAAACAGCTGATTTTGATTTGTTCATTGATTTCTGCCTTTTATTTGTTAGTTAGCAATGGCTTACGATAACAAAACGATCTACTCGACGCCAAAAATACCCTAATTTTTATTTTTCATCGAAATAGAAGTGGTTCCCATTATCTGTCGCTGGGGAAGATACTGAAGAAACTGTCTGTTCCTCTGCGCTCCATTGATCGGCGTAAAGGCTCTCTTGCTCATCAACATCGGTTACTGGACGTCCTGGCACCATTCCATGCCCAAATACGCGAGACAGAATCGTTTCACGGATGTACTGCGATAAGGATATATCGTGGCGTTTGGCTAGTTTGGCCAAATCTTGTTTTACTTTATTCGGCAATGCCAATCGGATCGGGAAAATATTTTTTCCAAGCTGAGGCACCCAATACACAGGATCTTTGATGGGTTCGTAGCTCGATGTGTGTTCTTGATGTGATACGTAATGGTCGCGATTTTCCAATTGCAACTTTTCCAAACACATGAAAATGTACTCGCCATAACAGTGACGGTATAGGATCTGGCGCAGATATATCGCCATAGTGTTCCCGCGGAATCTGCTACTTTCTTTTAACGCGTCAGCCAAAATTGTGGGTACCCAAAATTTTACCCACGCATTATTTGACTCAAGGAATTTAAGCTTTCCTGCAGACTCCGTTAAAGATTGCAGAGAATCTATTCGTTTTTGATTAAGGGAAGGTTTGTCTTGGAAAAGAGGCCATGCGGCACTCTCAAATTCCGTTTGCGTGTCCTTAACCACATCCGCTCCTCATTTTTACCTTTTGATTTATGGGCTTATGGTACCGCAGGAGAAGTATCGTAGAGCGGAGAGTTTGCATTTATTGACACTACCCTATGGTTATTCCCACTTTTCACACCGGAATGCCTATAGAGGTGACTGGATAAGCAAAGTTACCCTATAACGACCCAATTTCCGCCTCCTAAGAGTGGAGATTTTGCAACAACCAAATATAGGGGTATGGCTAGGGGGCGAAATAGAGGCGATGTCGTTTAACTAATAATAAAATCAATCGATTAGCATCAGATCGTTCATGAATACTGGTCATGGCGGTGGCTTGGGTTAATGTGTTCTATCTTCCCCTCATCTTCAAGGGATTTAGTCCAATTTCGCCGCCAATTCTTCAGCGCCTTCCCGGTAATACACCATTAGCATGGACAGATTCTTGTGTCCGATCATCTTGGCCAAGTCCAGAATCTCGAGTTTTTTCGCCAGTCGAGTGATCGCTGTCGCGCGGCTGTCGTGAAAGGTGAAACCTTCCAAGGCGGCTGTTTTTTTCGCCTTGCGAAACAAGGCGTCGAGCTGAGAGGTCGTTAATTCAAACACGGTTTCCTTATCTCCGTTCACCGTGCGCAGCCGATCAATAATTTCAACTGCAGCGCGGGACAAAGGCACCTGCCTAATCCCCGATCTGGTTTTAGATGTGCGAACCTTAGCCACTCTACCTGAGAGGTCTTCCCAACGTAATAGGCAGATCTCCTGGGCGCGCATGGCGGTCTCCAGTGCGAAGTGTAATGCCGCTCCTACGCGCTGCGTCACGGTAGCAAAGTTACTTTCGGGCCCATAATCTGTGACGTAATTTAGGAGCTCGATTTCTTTATCTGTAATAATCCGTTCTCGCGGTGGTGGAGCAGCAGGGCGCTTAACAAGTCGCATGGGATTTTCGGTGAGCCATTCCCATTCCTGTATGCAGGCGTTGAATATGCTGGAATATAAGGTCCACTCCCGCCTGACTGTAGCGTCACTCACGCCGCTGGCTTGCCTGCGGTTCCTCCAATCTGCGATGTGGGCTCTAGAAATCTCACTGAGATACATTGCAGACAGCTGTGGCTCATCGCGCAGAAAAGCAGCAATTCTGATTTCGTCCCATCGTCGTCCTTTCTTTTTGGGGCTGATTTCTTCAAGGTAACGACGCATTGCGGTCGCTAACGTCACTTTATGGAATGGGGTGCGGGCTAACCGCATTTGCTGATTCGCCCATTCGATGCATTCACGCTTGGTCTGGAACGTAGATGAAGGGCGATTTTTGGGTGAAAGATAGACCTGCACCCGATAACCGTTTTTTACCGGACGGATAGTAGCCATTTGAGTAGAGCGGTGAGTAGTAATTTAGTAGCGTGATTGAATTTTTTTATTTATATACGCTAAATTTACTACACGCTTGTACTTTAACTCATTGATTCTACTCAATTTTATAGAAATACGATCAATGGTTTTTAGTACCGTGGTGCCGATAATAGGAGTCGAACCTACGACCTTCGCATTACGAATGCGCTGCTCTACCAACTGAGCTATATCGGCAGTCTTACAGAGTCGAAAATTCTAACATATTTTTTTATGTCAGGCTTGCGGCAGAACATTGCATGAATATCTGCCCGCAAGGCTGCATAGATAGAAGGGCGGCCGTTGGGCCAGCAGGCCTTAACGGCGACGTGGGCGTGCGGGGCCCGAAGGAGCACGACCGGCAATGTGACGGAACGTGATACGACCTTTGCTCAGGTCATAGGGGGACATTTCCAGGGTGACTTTATCGCCAGCCAGAATACGAATATGATGCTTGCGCATTTTGCCACCGGTGTACGCAATAATGGGATGTCCATTGTCCAGCGTGACCCGAAAGCGGGAATCAGGCAATACTTCTGTAACAGATCCACTCATTTCAAGTAGTTCTTCTTTTGCCATATATTGTTCTCCTGTAAAGATTAATAATCAACGGCAGGATGCGGTGGAAAGCGGTGCAACCCAAGGGGCGCGAACACACAAAACCACGGCAGGATGCCGGAAAATGCAAATGCGGATGCCAGGCGCTTTCGCAGAAAGCTGATTCTGCATTACCACTCACGAAAGCGGGTCGTACTGCAGTCTGAAAAAATGATGTCTATGTACAGAAAACGGTGCTTCTGCTGCCATCAAGTGAGGGAAGTTATCCGTTTGATACTGGTATGGTTCACAAGGTCATACCGACGGTAATCGTTGTGTCTGTTCGTGAAGGCACCTGGTGGGGCTTAGCCGTCACGGCTTGTTGGATGATGTTTTTATGTAGGACTGTACGTTGTTTATTATACACTCAATTGTGATATTCCCTAAAATATGTTGCGTTTTTGGAACATAACAGCCATGTTTTTTATCCATATGGGGAAAATACGTCGTTTTTTGATCATTCAATCAGTTCTTTTCCTTTTGTTTCCGGCAGCATAAACGTCGTGAGCAGTACGAGTACATACGCACCGGTGGCAAATGCGGCAATGGCGCCGGCCAACCCCATGGATTGACTCAGATAGCCGACCAGCCCCGGGAAAAGGGCGCCCACGCCACGCCCGAAGTTATAGGAGAAGCCTTGACCGTTGGCGCGGATAGCGGATGGGTACAGTTCGGTCAGATAGGCGCCAATGCCGCTGAAGATGCCCGAGGCCGCAAAACCAAGCGGAAAGCCCAGTATCAGCATCTGTGTATTGCTTAGGGGGAGCGCGGTATAGAGATAGACGCAAACCCCCGACAGTACTGAAAACAAAATCAGGTTGGCCTTGCGCCCGAACCGGTCGGCAAAGTACGCGCCAGCGATATAACCGCAAAATGACCCTGCAATAATGACCAGCAGATAGCTGCCGGTGCCAACGACAGACAGATGTCTTTCCGTCTTCAGAAAGGTTGGCAGCCAGGTGGTGATGGCATAGTAACCACCCTGCACGCCGGTGCAGAGCAGGGCGGTAAGCAGGGTGGTCTTTATAACACCTGGGGCGAAGATCCCCCAGATGTTGGAAACATTTTTCTGTTCGAGTACTTTTTTCTTAAAAATTTCCGGTTCGGGAACGTGGCGACGAATAAACAGCACCAGCAGTGCCGGCAATACGCCGATCCAGAACAGGCTGCGCCAGGCCCATTCAACGGGCAAAATAGAGAACATAAGCGTATAAACCAGCGCGGCGGCGCCCCAGCCGATGGCCCAACCGCTTTGGACCGTTCCCACGGCCTTGCCGCGATGTTCAGCTCGGATAATTTCCCCCATCAGCACGGAACCCACGGCCCATTCGCCGCCAAACCCCAGCCCTTGCAGTGCCCGCAACACAAAAAACTGTTCAAAATTTTGTGCAAAACCGATTAGCACCGTACATACCGAGAACCAGAGAATGGTGATCTGCAGGATCCGCACCCGGCCATAGCGGTCGGCCAGAATGCCGGCGCCCCAGCCCCCGATTGCCGAAAACAGCAACGTGATGGTGCCCAGGATACCGGCTTCGGCATTGCTGATGCCCCAAAGCTGGATGATGGCGCTAATGACAAATGTGAACACCATGAAATCGAAGGCGTCGGTTGCCCAGCCACCGAAAGCCGCGATAAAGGTATTTTTTTCTTTCCGGTTCAACTGCGTGTACCAATTCATCTGGCGTCTCCTGTGACATATTTGGCCGGCTCTTGCAGAGCCTGAATTTTTTTCAGCGCCCAAAACTGTACAAAGCGGCCGGGTTCTCTACAAGTATTTTGTTGCGTTGATCAGCGTTGGGCGCCCACTGTGCCAGCTGGCTTAACAGCAGGCCGGTATTGGGCATGCGGGAGATGGCCACATGCGGCCAGTCGCTGCCCCAAAGCATGCGGTTTTCATTGGTGGCAATCAGCGCCCGGGCCCAGGGAACGACGTCGCGAAATTCTGGGAAATCCTCACTGATACGGTAGGCGCCCGACAGTTTTACCCACCAGCCGTGGTGCTCGACCAATTGCTGCATTGCTCGAAAGCCAGGATGATCAACGCCTTGTGCAACGGGCATATGACCCATATGGTCAATGACGCCGGGCACCGGCAGTTGTTTGAATCGTGGCAGCAGCTCAGGTAATTGGCGGGCATCCATCAGAAACTGCATATGCCAGCCGAAATCGGCGATCTTGCGGGCAAGGTTTTCCATGGCGTCAAAGCCGGTGCCTCCGCCAAACAGCACGTTGATGCGCAACCCCCTGACACCCGCCTCGTGCATCTGTTGCAATTGCGCGTGTGTGACGTCATCGCGCACAACGGCAATGCCGCGCAATTTGTCCGGATGCCGTTTCAATACATCCAGCATATAGCGATTGTCATCGCCATAGACGCTTATTTGAATGAGCACGCCGCGTTGCATGCCGGTGCGTTCAAGCATGGACAGATAGCGGGATTCGGGGGCCCCGGGCGGGGTATAGCTGCGATTGGCGACAAACGGGTACGCATTCGTATCGTCAGACACGACATGAGCGTGGGTATCGCAGGCATTGGCAGGCAATTGAAAGCCGGCTGGGGCAATCTCCTGCAGGGGGGCAAGACAAAACTGCATAATCACTCCATTTGAAAATAGGGCGTTTGCATGCGGTTTATAGTAGCAACGAAAGGGAGCGGATGTCCAATTTTTGTTGTTTCCCCATACCGCGGGAAAGCCTGGCTGGGAGGGTGACGTTGCAATGAGGGCGTAGCGCAGGGAGCTTGGCGTTATGCAAGTGGCTCTCGAAGCACAATGGAGCGATATCGACAATTAATAACGAGGTAGTCAATTCTGACGTCACGATTGATGGTTGCAGTGATCTCCCATGAGTGCCATCTTGATCATGAAAGCATAATCGCTGTATGTCGGGCATTCATATTCCGGCATACATTGATTTGACGATCAGCCAAGTCCTGTCCTGATAATCCTGATTCGACATTGTCCCCTGAGGTTACATTACATGTAGACGATGATAAGTTTGACAATCGATGAACAGAGCCGTGCTGCGGTAACTGCGGTGTATGATAAATACAAGCCCCGTTTTTCGAGTCGATCAGCAGAACCAAGCTGATAAAATTGCAAGTGTGTTACGAGGATGTTCAGCTGCTCCATGGTTTTGACAACTACGACACTGCGAGCGCTTATCTCTAGAGCACATTGTTCAGGAACGATGTCGTCGGTCAACTCGAACCATTGCCCGATGCCCAGCCGGTTGTCAGGATCTACGGCGTCGCTTGGCTTTTCTCATGAATACTTTTCGCCCTTGAGCTATGTTGATACATTCTAATTTTTTACAGCGTGCTGTCGTGTTGCCGCAGCACTACCAGTGGGTCGGCTCGCCGCAGCCCGGTGTGGAGCGTGTGATGCTGGATCGGGTCGGTCAAGAGAAAGCCCGGGCGACCAGCATCGTACGCTATGCGCCAGCGTCCCGTTTTCCGGGGCATCAACATCCCGGTGGCGAAGAAATCCTGGTGCTGTCAGGAACGTTTTCTGACGAAAACGGCGATTACCCGGTGGGCTGGTATTTGCGGAATCCGCCTGATTCCAGTCACCAACCGTTTACCCGTGAGGGCGCCACTATATTCGTAAAGCTACGGCAAATGCCAGAAGGTGAGAGCCGCAGCGTGCGAATCAACACGCGGGAACCTTCAACCTGGATCAGGCACAGTAAGGGAGAGTCCTGCGCCTTGTTCACGGACGAGCGTGAGCGGGTGTCGCTGGAGAAGCTAGCGGCCGGCGCCCGGATCTTCAGTCAGTTTGTCGAAGGGGTGGAATTGCTGGTGCTCGAAGGAAGCCTGAATGAGGCGGCACACGAGTATGAGCAGGGTAGCTGGTTGCGTCTGCCGCCTAGCGAGTATCCGGAGTTGGTCGCCGGTCCCGAGGGCGCGAGCCTTTATCTGAAAACCGGGCATCTGGGTAAATATCTGACTGGGGTGGTATCGTCATGATGGTAGCCGGCATGGCGATTACCATGGTCGAAGGTTTCTTTATATCCCTAAGGCTGTAGCACATAAGGCGTGTTTATTACGGTTTGTCACAAGCGGTGTTAAGCAAAATCATATTTCAAAAGCATCAATAACTTAACCTTATATCCAAGCCTTAAACGCGAAAAAATTGCGTTTGTCGTGCCTTCGTTGGAAATGAGCCGGGTTCCCTTTACCGCCCAAGCGAGTAGAACTCGGCGTTGGGGCTCATGCTAGTCACATTTGCGAGGCGATTTGACATGCCGAAAAATGCTGAAATGCCGGCAATATCCCAAATGTCATCATCGGTAAAACCGTGCCGTTTCAGTGTTTCGAAGTCGGGTTCACCGACTACGTGCGCGTTTTGCGAGACCAGTATCGCGAAATCCAGCATGGCCTTCTGGCGATCAGTGATGTTGGCTTTACGATAGTTCGTAGCAATTTGATCGGCAATAAGGGGGTCTTTGGCGCGTATGCGCAAGATAGCGCCGTGAGCGATGACGCAATATTGGCATTGGTTAAGGCTGCTTGTTGCCACAACGATCATTTCACGCTCTGCTTTGGTCAGATTGCCGGGCTTTTCCATAAGCGCATCGTGATAAGCGAAGAAAGCGCGGAACTCGTCGGGCCGGTGCGCAAGCGTCAAGAAAACATTCGGAATGAATCCGGATTTTTCCTGAACCTCGAGAATCCGTGTCCGAATGTCCTCAGGCATATCCTTGAGCTCAGGGACCGGGAATCGACTGATAGCGGGTTGGTTGGCTTGCGTCATTTTTTCTCCTATTGGGAAATTTTTGATGCGATGTTTACAATTCAGGGCGGCTGATTTTCACAATGGCCTGGCATTTAACACTTTCGAGCGCCGACGATTGGGTGGTCAGCGATCATTGTTTGTGCGAGGCACTTTAGCCTGAAATTGAGCTGCTGAGTCCGGCGTTGCAGGGCTGGCTACCCTTCAGTGAATGGGTGATGCGCCGCGGGTAGCACAAAAGATGGGTCCGACCAGAGATTCACGCGTGTTCATCATTAACATTGAGGGCCTTTGAAGCGGAGGGGAGCATTCCGTCGTAGACTACGATTCGTTCGATATAGGGCTCCATGAACTGCTTCATCGCCACATGGGATGGGCAGGCTTGATAGACATCGTGTGCCGCTGAGTTGGCGAAAGCGGCACTGGTAGCGTGCGTGTAGCCCTGAGATCGATCTGCTATGTTCTCCCCAAAGTGATACATGAGCAGACCTTCGCATTCACGTTTTACGAGCGTTGTGTGATGTACTACTTGCTGAAAAAATCGGGTATCAGCCTTATTGCTAAATTGCATTAATACTATGTGCAAAAACATTGTCACCCCTTTGTTATGATGTTGGTCGTATCATGCTACTGAAAGAAGATCTGGTGGATATATCTCACATTCTTGCGAGCAAGCCACCATCAATGGTTAGAAGATGACCATTGACGAAACTTCCAGCCTGAGAGGCAAGGTAAACTGTCGCTGGAGCGATGTCTTCGGGTTGCGCCCAACGCCTCAGAGGTACGGAGTCCAATACAAAATCGTTGAATTGTTCACGCTGCTGTAGTGCGGCGGTGAAGTTCGTTTTGACAAATCCTGGGGCTAGCGCATTGCAGGTTATGCCATGTTCGCCGTACTCGACTGCGAGTGAACGCGTAAACGCTGCTAGCGCACCCTTAGAGGCAGAGTAGGCCGATATACCGGGCATTGAGGCTAGCGCGGCCACGGAAGATATAAGAATGATCCGTCCATGACCTTCGGCCATCATATGAGGAAGTACTGCGCGAGTGCAGTTAAAGGCGCCATTTACATGGACATTGAACAGGGATTGCCACGCTTCAGTGGTCTGTTCAATAACCGGCATGCGATTCTGGTTGCCCGCATTGCTTACGAGAATATTTACATGCCATCCTTCCGCAGCCAATTGGCTGCACGCATCTTGCACTGCCGCTGCGTTCGACACGTCGAAACTCGCCGCCCGCGATTCAATACCCAGAATCCTCAGCTTGGCAACAGCTTCCTCACAAGTGGCCAGCGACAGATCGTTGACGATGATTCTAGCACCGGCATTTCCCAAGCTGTAGGCAATGGCATACCCGAGTCCTGTCCCTGCGCCTGTGATCAGCGCAGTGTACCCTTCAAGGCCAAATGTTGCTTTTAGATAATCGAGGCTCATTGACCGTCTCCTTTAATTGATTTGATATTCATGTGAAAAAACGGGGTTGATTCCGTCATTCTTACTTTAATGCCTGTACGCCTGCGCAGATGTTCATGCTCTGGCCGGTCACGCTACGCCCGGCGGGAGAGGCAAGAAACAGTGCTGTGTCTGCGATATGTTCCATGGGTACCATCCGATGCAAAGCCACATTCTCCAAAATCTCGGCGCGCATTTGAGCTTCTGGAATACTTTTGACAAGCGCCTTGGCAGAAACCACTTTATTGACTCTTTCGCTTTCAACGATGCCGGGTAATATGGCATTCACGGTGATGTCATGCTCGCCCAACTCAATGGCAAGGCTTTGAGTCATCCCTATGACTGCCCATTTTGAAGCAGCGTAGGCGCAGCGCAAAGGATATCCGATGCGCCCCGCTACAGAACTCAGATTGATGATAGTGGCTCGGTTCGATTCTTTGAGGGAGCCGATGGCACGGCGAGAGCATAGAAACTGACTGCGCACATTGACGGCCATTGTGCGGTCCCATTCGTCGATGGCTATTTTTTCGATGCCGGCTGTCGGACCGGCAATTCCCGCGTTATTGATCAAAACATCCAGCCCACCCATTGCATGTAGGGCGTGGTCAAACCAGGAATTTACTTCATCGGGGTCGGAGACATCAGCCTTGAACATGCCAAAGTTCGGGGCCACGTCACGAAGCGTACTCAGAGCCGTGTCGGATATATCGCAAATGTGAACTTGCGCGCCCGCGGTATCGAATGCCCGGGCAATGGCAAGCCCGATGCCCGACGCACCGGCTGAGACCATTACACGAGCTCCTTTCAAGGTAATAGGTTTCTTCATGTGAGTCCTCTATGATTACTTTCACACTTTTCAGTTCATCCAAACTTTGGATTTAAAATAGTCGCTCATGGGGTATTTATGGCGTGGTGATTAGCCTATTGCATAATCCATCGATATGGGGTCAGCACTAACTGAGGAAATATTACGAGTAGCAGTAGCACAATACATTGCGCAAGCAGGAATGGCCATACTCCAGCAATCAGTTCCACCATTCTTGCCTTGGTGGCGCCTGCCACGACATTGAGCACTGCTCCGACCGGTGGCGTAATCAATCCAATCGAGCAAGCCAACATGAAGATGATGCCAAAATATACGGGATCAATTCCGCTAGCCACCGCCGCGGGCAACAGAACAGGTACAAGGATTAGGACGATTGGAATCATGTCCATCGCTGTTCCGATCAAGATAATCAGCCCAACGATGACTAGCATCATCAACGTGGGAGAGTGTTTGAAGGGCTCCACAAGGGACGTTACCTGCTGCGGTAAGCCCGCAATGGTGATCATCCAGCCCGAGACGAGCGCAGCAGCGACCAGAAAAATCACCATAGCGCTCATCTTGGCAGATTCCAAGAACACCTCGTATAGCTGGGGAATTCGCAATTCTCGGTATATACACGTCGCGACAAATAGAGCATATACTGCTGCGACTACGCCAGCTTCCGTTGGGGTGAAAACACCGAAGCGCAGACCTACGATAATAATGACCGGTAGCAAAAGCGCCCAAAAACTTTCAACCAAAGTGCGCATAATGTCCTTGCGCTCAACTCGCGGCAAGGGTTGTGTATTCTCTGTTCGAGAAACCAAAAACCAGGTAACTGATAGGGACAATCCCATTAGAATGCCGGGCACGATTCCGGCCATAAATAGTCCGGTAATTGAAATATTGCCCGTGACACCAATCAAGACCAAGCCAATCGAAGGCGGAATGACCAGAGCAATAATGCCCGATGAGGCGACTAATCCGCCTGAGCGACCTTTCGAATGGCCCGCTTTCATCATCATGGGCACTAGCAGTGTCGACAGCGCGGCAGCATCGGCCGCAGCCGAACCAGAAAGGCTTGCTAGTATGCAAGCGGCCAGTATCGTGACGTATCCCAAGCCACCTTTGATATGGCCAACGAGTGCCAACGCCAGATTGACGATGCGTCCTGATAACCCGCCAGCATTCATGATCGCACCAGCAAGCATGAAGAACGGTACTGCCATCAAGGGAAAGCTATCCGCACCATTCAGGAGATTCTGCGCAACTATTTGGGCGTCATAAAAATCCAGATGATACATTAAGGCAACGCCTGTTAATATCAGAGCATAAGCGACTGGCAGACCAATCGCCAGGCCAGCAAATAGTACAAAGACAAATATCGCAAGCGTCATTATTCAGCCCCTGAGCTATGGTTGGTGATTACTGCATCCAGTTCGCTTGCTGGTGTCTTGAGAAGTACTATCAACTGATATATCAAGATAATCCCCGTCGACAGAGCAAATACTACGCCTACACCGAAGAACCAGCCTTGGGAAAGACCGGTGGCCGGCGCACTGGCACCCATATTCAAGATGGTTTGCTCCACGCTACCGACCAAGATCAACCAGGTAGCGTAAATCATCAACGCCGAAGCGACAATTAGGCATAGTTTGCGCATACTTGGGTTCAATGCTTGAATGACAAGGTCCACGCCTAGGTGAGACCGATCATGAAGCACTAGAATTGATCCTAGAAAAGTGAGCCAGACAAAGCACCAACGTGCGAGCTCCTCAGATACGGGCAGCCCGGTATTAAATGCATAACGCATGACAACATTGGAAAATACCATCACCACCATCGCAGCGAGGCAGGCAACGATGATGAACTTCAATAGTGTGAAGTAAGCTAGTATTAATTTTGACATCATGATGTCCTAGAATAAATAGCCACGAGGCTTTTGCTCAAATGAAACTGAACAAACACGAGTCTGACCATCTCGCCAAGTGGTTTGATAAATAGTCGTAAAACGGCCGCTGCGATGTCAACCATCAGCGGCGGTATGCTTGTTATTATTGTGCTCGAATCTGCTGAATTGTATCGAGTGTCTTGTCGACTAGCTCAGCGCCTAATTCGGTCTTGTATTTTTCCATCACTGGAGCCGTTGCTTCGATCATGCGGATCCGTTCCGCCGGCGCGATGGTATTGAACTGCAAACCTGCTGCGATGAGTTCTTTTACCACTCCTTTTTCCATTTCGCGGCTGACTTTACGGTGGTAAGCTTGCGACTCGGAGCACGCTTCTCGCAATACAGTTTGCTCTTCAGGATCAAGGCGATCCCAGAAGCGCTTGCTTGCCATAACCACGGCGGGAAGAAATACGTGATTTGTTTCGGTCAAGTAATTCTGAATTTCCTGATATCCGCTACTCTTAGTGACAAGATAAGCACTTTCCTGACCGTCAATCGCCTTGCTTTCCAGCGCCGAGTAGGTTTCTGGATACGGAAGTGGCAGTGGGTTGGCGCCTAACGCCTTGAATGTGTCGATATATATGCGGTTCTGCAACGTGCGTAGTTTCAGCCCATTGAAGTCCTCGAGCGTCTTAATGGGATGCTTGCTGTTGGTTACCTGCCGAAAACCGTAGTCCCAATAACACAAGCCAACTAAGTTTTTGGTTGAAAATGTGTCGAGTAGACTCTGTCCGACAGGCCCGTCGGTTACTGCATCTGCTTCTTTAACCGATTGAAATAGAAAGGGCAGATCGAAAATGCCCAGCTCTTTTACGTTGTTCGCAGCGCCCGCCGTGGATACGACCGTCAACTCGATAATTCCACCCTGAGCTGAAGACATCGCCTGAAGCTCATTGCCTAGCTGCGCATCTGCGTAACCCACGATTTTGAATTTTCCATCTGTCTTTTTGTTTACGATATCTATGAACTTGTTGGTCGCCATACCAACTGGGTTTGTCTGACTGACGGGGTAGCTAAATTTGGCCTTGCGTTCCTTGAACTCTGCAGACGCCTGACTTGAAACGGCTGCGAACAATACCGACGCTACAGTCGTGACGATAGTTTTCATATTGAACGACATAGAATGTCTCCTCTTTATAATTTGAAGATGCAATGTGGGAAGTAGTGCTACTTCAGTTCCTGTCCAGCCAGCGAGCCTTCGAGAAATTTGTTTGGTTTGAGAAAAAATGACAACACTAACGCACCATCAGGCGAGCGAGCAATATGACGATTGCCTTTTGGTCGCCAAACGTAATTTCCTGCAAGCACTTCACCTTCGTCATCAACAATACTTCCGCTTAGAACATAGGTCTGCTCAATTTCTATGTGTTCATGCAAAGGCAGCACTGTGCCAGGCTTCCAACGGAAGAGCGCTGTCAATAGACCGGTTTCGGGAATATCTAGCAGTATTTTCATGTCGATTCCGGGGGTAGGTGTTGGCTTCCACGGAAGTGACTCGACATCAAGATAGCGGGAGGCGAGATCACCGCTCGCATAGGGTAAGAGGTCTTTAGGCAAAGTCATATAGTTTCTCCTTTATTTCGGTAAAAGCGCACGAGCCTGATGATCAATCGGATATGGTGTTTGTGAGCGTTCCCACGTGTTGAACCGAAGCTGACACAACATCGCCAGTCTTTAAACAGGAAGGCGGTGTCATTGCGAACCCGACACCTTTGGGGGTGCCTGTCGCGATCACATCGCCCGGTTCCAGTGTCATTCCCGCAGAGAGCTGTTCGATGATTGCTTCTATGCTGAAAATCATTGATGAGGTGTTGTCGGACTGGCGAAGTTCGCCATTCAATGTGAGTGATACATCGAGGTTGTTTGCGTTGTCGATGGCTGAATGATGAACGACGACTGGCCCCATTGGACAAGTCGTATCCAGGCTTTTTCCTTTGAGCCATTGGCCATGGAGCTGCTGCAGGTTGCGCGCTGTAATGTCGTTGACGATCGTATAACCAAAGACATGCTTCAAAGCATCGTTTCGGCTAATATTTTTTCCGCGCGTGCCTATGACGATGGCCAATTCGACCTCATAATCCAGCGTGTCGGTCAGCTTGGCATATCTGCAAACGTTCGCACGATGGCCCACTACTGCAGTCGGAGGTTTTGAAAAAAATTCGATAGCTTCCGGAAACGCATCGGCAGGGCGACCGCGCGCCAGGTTGCCCTCGATTATATGGTCGCGATAATTGCGCCCCACACAGAAAACGTTCTTGGTCATCTTAAGTGGGGGAAGCACCTGAACATCATCCAGGAGTCTCATTTGAATGTCCGGAACCCCTTTGTTCAGGCAATTTTGAATGATGTCTGTCCCTTTATCTCCGAGCATTATCAACTCGTTGATACACGTGGGAATTTTGGCCAAACCGTGATCTGGGAATAAACCGAGTAGCTCAGCCAAAGCAATGACCTTGTTATCACCTAGTAGCAATCCTAGCCGGGGCTGACCATAGTCAATAAAAATTAAGAATTTCATTTAAAGTTCGATAAAAATGCACATAGATGGCGGGTGGATTAATTGGCGCTTGTGTTCTACGAATCAGCAAGTGCCCGTACAAACGCGGTGTGAAGGGCTCGTACATGCGCGCGGGCAAGCTTTTCGGCGAGTTCGGCATCCCGTAGGGCGATAGCATCGATGATAGCCATGTGCTCACGCAATGAATCACTGCTGCGACGCAAACGCTTAATAGTCTGCCGACGATACGTGGTCTGGCGATGGCCGAAGGCTGCCCATACTCGTTCGAGCAAGCGATTGTTAGCCAGCGCCATTATCTCTTTGTGAAAAATTACATTGGCCTGGGCATAGGCATCGGCAGCGCTCTCGGGCCCCTCGTCTCCGAGGAATGGCTCGAACAAAGCACGCAGCCGTTCCACGTCTCGCTGCGAGGAGTTGAGCGCAGCTTCGCTCGCGGCAAAACCCTCAAGCGTCTCGCGTAGTCTTAGCCACTCGACATACTCATCGTCTGTAGTCGGAATCAATAAAGCGCCCCGCCCGGGGCGCAGGCTGACCAAACCGGTGCTTTCGAGCCTAATCAGCGCTTCTCGAACGGGGGTCCGACTAACGCCTAATTGATTCGCAAGATCCTCTTCCCGAACGCGAATGGGCTCGGTAATATCCTTCAGCATGTCATTTAACAAGGCGTTTACCTCGTCATAGACAGATTGATTGGCCTTTTTTTCTATTCTATCCATAGGTTTTGTATACAAAATAAATATATCGTACGCAAAGTTTAGTTTTGTATAAAATAAATGACTACTGGGGTATACGCGTAATTTGGGATATTTTGAGAATTATCTTCATGGTTGGACTTATTTTTTTGTCTATAGCGCATTGCGACGTCTCGAGGCTGATTGTCAATCAATCAGCTTGCATTAGCGTACTAGGCCGAAACGTAACGGATATTTAAAGAAGCTAAGTCGATTTGCTGATCAGCTTTAGTCTCAGGGATCATGAAGAAGCTGTGAGAGCTTATAGAATGTTACTGAGCAACGATGGGATATTTTTCGGGATGGGTATTGTCATACCGACATCGATTCAACCCCGTGACTGGTGATCCTGCATACGACGAAATTGAAGCGCTTCTTGCATTAAAGCCCGCCAAACACGAGCCCAGCATTGTTCCAGAGGGCGAGGAAAATGGCGTAGATTCACCCATGCCAGTCGATTTAGATCGTCCACATTTTGTGGGAAAGTACGAGAAAATCCTTGTGAGCAACGCGGGGCATCATCTTCCACAGGAAGTTCCTAAGCCATATGCCGACGCAGTCATGCGCTTGCTACCATAAGTCAAGCGGTAATAACAGTAGTGGCTGCTTCAGATGCAGTGTTCCACCGCATCTCTGAAGCCTTCCATTAAGGGGGTCCAATGCGCGCCTTTTCGGGAGAGCAGGCAGAGTTTTCTGCGTTGCGGCAATGCGATTGGGAGCGCCGCAACACCCGAACCCATGTCTCGCTGGAGTAAGGATTCGGGAGCAAATGAGATAAAGTCTGTGCTCGCAACGATATCCAGAATACCCCGTGATACGAGTGGCACTTCCAAAGCGACCCGCGGCTCGTTCAGCCCTTGCTCGTTAAGCCAGTGCAGCAAGGCTTGCCGCGCTGAAGAACCCACTAATGGCACGATCCAGCCATACGCCTGAAGTTCGGCAATGTGAAGCGTAGGCGTATCAAATACAGGATGGTGCGTGCTTGCAACGATCTTCATCGTATCTTGCATCAATACTTTATGATCCAGCTCCGCAATGCTGTCGCCATAGATCGGAGCAATGACCAGATCCAGATCCCCGTGTTTTACCTGCTCAAATAGCGCATCCGATAGTCCGGTTGTCAATGATACCTTGAGGGCAGGGCGCTTGGGCATGAGCCATTGCAGTGCAGGGGCGACAATGTTATCCAGCGTAATTGCGGTGGCGCCAATTCTTAACATTCCTGCTGCACCCGTCTGCAAGGCGCTCGTATTTTGCAAGGCATCCTGATATTGCGCATAAAGAAGTCTTGCATGGTCTACAAAAGCCCGGCCTGACGCATTAAGCCATATGCGGCGTGACGAACGTTCAAATAGCGTCAGACCGGTTTCCTTTTCCAGTCTGCTCAACGATTTGGATAGGGCGGATTGCGTCACGCCATGCACTGCCGCGGCCCGACCCATATGTCCGGACTCGGCCAGGGTTAGAAAGTACTCGATGTCGCGGAAACTTAAATTCATAAATAATATTCATCGATATATGTGGAACTGGAATCAAATTGTACGAGACTGGTCCTACACTTGAAAGATATTTTGTCAAACAATCATTTTTTGAGGTACAGATGCCGGATTCCTCGCCGAATATCGTATTAATCGTTGCCGATAACCTCGGTTGGGGCGAGCTGGGCTGCTATGGCGGTGGTGCGTTGCGTGGAGCCCCCACGCCCAATATTGATCGTCTCGCGACGCAGGGCATGTTGCTGCATAACTTTAATGTTGAAAGCGATTGCGTACCGACCCGTTCGGCGTTGATGAGTGGACGTCATCCGATCCGGACTGGCTGTTTGCAATCAGTTCCTGCCGGGCTGCCTCAAGGGCTGAACCGAAATGAAATAACGCTGGCGCAATTATTGAGTGACCAAGGCTACGCCACAGCGCATTTTGGCAAGTGGCATCTGGGTGACTGCCCGGGACGCTATCCAAGTGATCGCGGTTTCGATGAGTGGTACGGTATTCCTCGTACGACCGATGAAAGTCAGTTTACGTCGACCGTTGGCTTTGATCCGACAGTCGTCGATTTGCCCTACATTATGCAAGGGCAGAAAAACGGCCCTACCGATAACGTCAAAGTATACGATTTGGAAACGAGACGAGAGATCGACGCGGAGCTGGTTGAAAAGTCTATTCATTTTATGAAGCGTAACACGGAGGATAACAGGGCTTTTTTTCTCTATCTTCCAATGGTCCATCTTCACTTTCCCACGCTGCCACATCGCGATTTTGCGGGCCGCACCAATGCCGGCGACTTTGCAGATGCAATGGTTGAAATGGATCATCGAGTCGGGCAAATTGATGCCGCTGTGCAGCAGCTCGGAATCGCAGAGAACACGGTTTTCATTTTTTGCAGCGATAATGGTCCCGAATTTCGTCGCCCCTATCGCGGAACGGCAGGCCCCTGGAGCGGAACCTATCATACGGCCATGGAAGGTAGTTTGCGCGTGCCATTTATTATCCGATGGCCTGGGCGCGTGAACGCTGGCTGCACAACCAACGAAATCGTTCATGTGACTGATTTGTATGCCACGTTAGCTGCAATCGCGGGAGCCGGCTTGCCGACGGATCGACCGATAGATGGCGTAGATCAAACAGCGTTTTTTACAGGGAAACAAAAGGCATCGTGTCGGGAAGGTTTTTTGTTTTATATAAAAAACGAGCTTCGCGCAGTGAAATGGAGACATTGGAAACTGCATTTTTATTGGGAACCCGAAGTCAATAAAGGCGAAGGAAAACTGGAGTCGCCTTATTTATTCAATCTGCTCTCAGACCCCAAAGAAGAAACGGACGTGCTGATATTTAACACCTGGGTATTGGGGCCGATGCTAAAAATGGTTAACGTGTTCAATGAAAGTGCGAAAACGTATCCCCATACTTTGCCCGGTACGCCGGATTCACAATAATCATCCATCAAGTTGGGTCACATGAATATTCCAAAAAAATGTGTATTTTTAGCAGCAGCAATGCTGGTGCAGAGCCATATCTCGCTTGCGGCGACACCAGAGGCCGAAGCAAGTTGGCCGCAGCGACCCGTGCGGTGGATCGTAGGCTTCGCGCCCGGCGGCACGGCAGATATTCTGACGCGTATTGCAGCCGAACAGTTGGCGAAAAAGCTTGGAAAAAGCGTTGTTGTAGAAAACCGACCCGGTGCATCGGGCTCACTGGCATTGAACCTGGTTGCCAACAGCCGGCCGGATGATACGCTGCTTATTACTGTTCCCGGCCCCATTATCTTTCCGCGTGAAGAACCGGGTATCGGTAAAGGGCTGGATCCCGTGATCATGCTTGCAGAAGGTCCAATGATTATTGTGGGCCCCGCTTCCAACCCACAGCATAGTTTCGCTGACGTTATAGCAAATGCAAAACAAAACCCGCATAAATGGAATTATGCGACTTCAGGCACTGGCACCTCGCAACATCTGGCCGGAGAAATGATCAACCAGCTCGCCGGCACGCAAATGGTGCAGGTACCCTATAAAGGAGGCGGACAAGCAGTATCCGATGTTGTTGGTGCACAGGTGCCGCTTGCGATACTTGGCCCCACACCGGTACTACCTCATATCTCGTCGGGCGCGTTGCAAGCCTATGCGGTGACCACAACTTACCGTTTGCCATCGTTAAAGAACGTGCCGACAGTGGCCGAGGCGGGCATTGACGGGTACGACGCGAGCCAGTGGTTTGCCCTGGCAACCACAAAGGGCGTGTCACCGCAACGGATCGAACGGCTTAACGGATATCTTGCTGATATCGTTAAGACCCAGAAGTTTGGAGAAGCTGTAACCGCCGCTGGAATGAAAATTGCGCCGGGATCTCCAGAGGGCTTGCTCAAGTTTGTACAGACCGACCGCGATAAATGGACGAATCTGGTAAAGCAACGGGGTTTGAAAATAGGGCAGTGATCATACTGTGCCCAAATCCGTAAATTTAAAAAAAGACGGAAATGCTGGGGTTCAATGATGCGGCTGCATTTCGAAAAGCCTTGAAACGATGGACGGGAAAAGGGCCAGCCCAGTTTCGGCGATAGCGACACCGTTGATGTATTTGACTTTCAATAGGCTGTGTGTACATACAAGGACCCCGATCGATATAACAAACGGCAATACTTTGTTGAGTTATAAATTAATACTCAATCAAGTACTCGATTTCTGCCGGGAAAAAATTCACGTTCCCTTTATGCCAGCCGCTTTGATTACCTGAGTCCATTTTCGCGTTTCGGCATCAATGAATTCGCCGAACTGGGCGGCGGTACTTTGCCGGGGTTCCAGCCCCAGTGCTGACAGCTTTTGCTGTATGTCTGGATCAGACAACGCCCGATTGATCTGCTCATCCAGTCGTTTCACAATATCTGCAGGTACAGCAGCCGGGGCCATGAATCCATACCAGCCGGATGCAACGACATCCGATAACCCCTGTTCACTCAGCGGGGCCGCTGCGGGATAAATTGCACTAGGCGTGGTAGAGGCTACGCCAAGCACACGCAAGCTTCCGCTGCGGATGTGCGGAAGTGCGGCCGTGATTGCGGTCAGCGTCGCGTCAATTCGTCCCCCGGCTAGTAAATCGGTATAAGCAGCAACATCGCCGCGATATTGAACGGTAAGTCCCTTTACTTTTGCATTGCGAAAGAGTAGTTCGCTGGCCAGGTGAGGTAACGAGCCATAGCCTGGAGAACCAAAAGTCAAACCCTTGGATTGCGCTTTTCCGTAGCTGATCAAATCCTTGACAGAACCTATCGATGTTTTTGCATTGACAACCAAAAAAAGTGGTGCTACTGCGGTCATGGCGACAGGTTGCAGATCCTTGCGCGGATCATATTGCAGCGGTCCATACAGTGCTTCCAGCGTTGCGTAGGGCGCCGCAGCATACAAAATGGTGTATCCGTCATTCGGTGCATGTGCGACGAAGCTATTGCCAACCCGCGTTCCGGCCCCGGTTTTGTTCTCGACAATAAAAGCCTGTCCCAGATGCCGTGCAAGATAGTCGCCAATCATTCGCGCGGACAGATCATTAGGGCCACCAACTCCATAGGGTGAGACAATTTTAACCGGACGTGACGGCCAGTCTTCCCGGGAAAATGCCCGTGGAGCGAGGCCGCTGCAGATACCCGCAACAGCCGTTCCCAACAACATGCGTCGATTTATTCCCATTATTGTCTCCTGGTTATTTGAATCGTTGTACCGCTGGCGGGTCGCCTGACAAGCAGGGCAGGCGCAGACCTGCTGATATAATAGGTCGCCGGCTCTATACGGACAAGCTTGATTTTCTTTTCAATTTAAAGGCCTGGGTTATAAATCCATGTATGATTCCGAACCGAAGCGACGCGCCTCTACGCCGGAAATCACGCTCCGTCAGTTGCGTGCATTCCTTGCCGTTCTTGAATCCGGCAGTTTTTCAGAGGCCGCCAGTACAATGCATTTGTCGCAGGCGGCACTCAGCGGTCTGGTCAAGGAGCTGGAAAGCCGATTGGGCGTACGTCTGCTGGATCGTGATACGCGCAATGTTAGCGCATCGCCAGTAGGTGTCGCATTTGAACCCCTGGTGCGTCGACTGCTTGGTAATTTGGAAGAGGCCCTGGAGAGTGTTACTAACCTCAAGGAGTTGCGCAGGGGCGTGGTACGCGTTGCCGCGCCGGAGCCTTTATCCTGTACGTTGCTTCCTGAGCTCATCGCTCGCTATGAGAAACAGAATCCGGGTATTGACGTCCGATTTGAAGATGTGCCCATCGAACAGGTATTGTCTCGTCTGCATAGCGGCAGTGCAGACATCGGATTTGGGCCGGAAGGCGTGCCGGTTGACGAGGCTATACAAGCTCATATGGTCAGGGCCGATCCGCTATGGGTAGCCTTACGACGGGATGATCCGTTAGCGGCAAACAAATCGGTATGCTGGAAGGAACTGAGCAACAGGCCACTCATCAACTATATGCCTAACCTCACCGTAAACGTATTGAGCAACGTACCACAACGACACCATCCTCCCAGAATTATTTCCGTGCATCGCGTCAATACTGCGCTTTCCATGTTGCGGGTTCGCCATGGCTACGTGATCTGTCCATCGATGGCCCGAGATCTGGCAGAGGGATTTGGCTTGACGTTTCGTCCGTTATCACAACCTACTGTCACTTGGCGTATCGCAGTCTTCGCTAGGCACCGGTCATCATTGTCTCCGGCGGTGGAGAGCTTTCTTGATTTCACCCTGAATACACCATCGGCGTGATTGACCTTACCCCTTGTGCAAGATGAACATACAATGCCTGGCTTTCGCCAGTTTTGTAGATCAAAAGCTCAATACCAATTAATAATTTATTATTATAAAACTATCATAAATTACAGTTTGTCTTATAAAAGGCAGCTCGCTATCATGGCTCGGTCGTCTCTATGGGTTTAAAAAGTTGAACCTGTTGTGCATTCCGCAGAGACATATCACGCGAACACGCAGACAAACCATGATTCAAGCCAATCTCGACTCTTTTTTATCTCCATGTTCCATTGCTGTCGTTGGTGCATCCTCCAACCCGGATAAGATCGGTACCGTTCCTGTACGTTATCTTGTCGAACACGGTTATGACGGTGCGCTATACGCCATCAATCCCAGCGGCCGACAGATTCACGGATGTCCTGCCTTTGCTTCGCTGCTTGCGGTTAATCACCCAATAGATCTGGCCATTTTTGCCATTCCGGCAAGCAGCGCCGAGGCGGCGCTGGACGATGCGATTGCCAGTGGGGTCAAAAATATTGTCATGTTTTCCGCGGGGTTCGCAGAAGCCGGACAAGCAGGTAGCCTGGCGCAGGATCGGTTTTCGAGCAGAGCCCGGGCTGCCGGCATTCGGATACTTGGTCCTAATTGTCTGGGGTTCATGAACATTGCCCGCTCTGTGTATGCCACCTTTTCCCCAGTATTGAATGTCGGCCTGGCCAACCCAGGCCCCATTGGCATCGTGAGCCAGAGTGGGGCCTTCGGTGCCTATGCATATGCCATGGCACAGCGGCGCGGTGTTGGCCTGTCGAAGTGGATAACGACGGGAAATGAGTCGGATATTGATATTGCGGACTGCATAGCCTGGATGGCATGTGATCCAGATACTAAAATCATCATGGCCTATCTTGAAGGTTGCCGCAACGGAGTCAAGTTACGACAAGCCCTGGAGCTGGCTCGCGCTGCAGGAAAGCCGGTGGTACTTGTCAAGGTGGGACGCACCAGACAGGGAGCGCAGGCAGCAGCGTCGCACACCGCAGCCTTGGCAGGCGACGATGCTGTCTATGATGCCATGTTCCGTCAATGTGGCGTCTGGCGAGCCCGCTCGATCGAGGAATTTTTTGATATTGCCCAAGGCCTCGCCGTGGCTGGAACCCCAGTCAACAGCCGCCTGGGTTTGCTTACGGTATCCGGCGGCGTGGGCGCCATGATGGCAGATGACGCGGCTGACGCATCAATTGACCTAGCACCTTTATCACCTGCAGTTCAAGCGTTGATTCGGAGTCACATACCTCTGGCGGTTACCGACAATCCTGTTGATTTGACCGGTCAGGTAACCACCGAACCGGAACTGATCGAACTGGCTGCCCGAGCCATGCTGGGGGAAGCAGATTATGGCAACCTTCTTATATTCCTTGCTGCCTATGGTAGCACCCCGATCATGCAGCGACTTCAGCGCCAGCTGGCCCAGGATTTGCGATGCGATTTCCCAGACCGAGTGATAATCTTCAGTGCGCTTATCGATGCTGAACAACAGCAGATGCTCGAGGCGTTGGGTTGTCTGTGTTTTGCGGATCCGGCAAGAGCCATTCGCGTTCTGGCCGCCATGAACTTTTTTGCAGCCCACAATGAACGGCCTTTAACACCGGACCAACCAAAGGGCGAGACCGTTCGCCTGCATCGCGAGGTCTACAATGAGGCCGAGGCGATGGATCTATTGGCCAGTTTTGGCTTTTCTACCGTCCCGTTGCGTCAAGCCCGATCTCGCGATGATGCAACTGCCTGCGCCCGTGATCTGGGTTTTCCCGTGGTCATGAAGGTATTGTCCGCCGACATTATCCACAAGAGCGATGCAGGTGGTGTTGTCTTGAATATACGGGATGAAAACGAAGCCGGTAACGCTTATGACAGTATAGTGGCAGCGGTGGGCAGTGCAGAACCAACTGCTGAGTTAGACGGCGTGCTTATTGCACCAATGATCAGGGGGGGTATCGAATGCATTCTTGGCGTGCGTCAAGACCCCTCGCTGGGGGCTGTTGTCATGTTGGGATCGGGTGGCATCAATGTCGAATTGATGGGCGATATTGCACTCAGGCTCGCGCCTGTCAATCGTGAGCAGGCTCAGGAGATGATCAGCGAATTGAAAATAGCTCCCCTGTTAACCGGTGCTCGAGGTTTATCAAGCGCGGACGTCAACGCCCTTACTGATGCCATCGTGCGCATCTCGCAATTCGCACTTTCGGCTGGCAATAGCCTCGTTTCATTGGAAATAAATCCAATTATGGTGATGCCTGAAGGCCAAGGTGCAATCGCGCTGGATGCCGTTTTATTGACCCGCTCCCCAATGTCTGCGGCACAACCAGACACTTGTTCTGCCGTCATGACCACATTGCCGCTATTTGAGATGGCACGTATGCGAGCGGCAACAACCCCGCGACGTCATTCCGTACAGGGTTTTGCTGGAGATGCTCCCGACTCAAGCATGCGCTGGGTGAATCAATTTACGCATACACGCCGCTTGCGAAACCCTGACGATAAGGAAGTTGTCACACCCAATAACGACACATTGTTTTCGAATGCCTGGCTTGATTTGTCTGCAGGCCCATTGATAATCGACGTGCCGGCCTTCGGTTCTCGCTATTGGGTGTTGGGGTTCCTTGATGCCTGGACGAATCCGTGGGCCTATGCGGGGCGGCGAACGACTGGAGGTAAGGCGCAACGGCTGTTCGTCCACGGGCCTGGCTGGGATGGGGAAATCCCTGCGGGGATGCATGTCATTAGTGCGCCCAGTGAAGATGTATGGATCATTGGACGTATCCTGGTGGATGCAGATTCTACAGATCTTGCGAAGGTGCATGCTCTGCAAGATCGCTTTGCTATCTACCGGCCCGACGGTGCACCGGCGCTGTCTACCGTTGATTGTCTTATCGATAATCGGGATACGGGCATACCGGATGCGAGCGAATACTTGCGCGTGCTGGATATGATGCTCAGACGTAATCCTCCTGCGGCGCCGTTGCCGGGATGGCCGCCGGCCACATGCGACATTCATACAGCACTGGACGAGGTTTACACCAATTTGCGCGAAGTGGCCAATTCATCAGCGCTGGGTGACGGATGGACGACTGCTATCAATATACGCACCGGGTTCAAGGACGACATTGTGACGCGGGCAAGAGTAGCACGCAATTGGATTGGTACGCTGGGAATTGACGAGGCGATGTATATCATGGCTGAAGTCGATGCAAGAGACGAGGCGCTGACAGGAGAACGACGCTATGTCTTGCGCTTTGCGCCCGGGGAAGGACCGAAAGTCGATGCTTTTTGGTCGATCACCTTGTATCGCCGCAGCGACTGCCTGCTTGTTGCCAATCCGATCAATCGATATTCCATTGGTGACCGGACACAAGGTTTGCGTCGCGATGCAGATGGCGGTTTGAGTATTGCCATTCAGGCAGATAACCCCGGGTTAGGAAAAAACTGGTTGCCGGCGCCGCCAGGAGAAAATTTCTATCTGACCTTGCGCCTATACCAGCCGCAACGACCACATCTAGAAGGTACGTTTTCTTATCCGGCAATTGAGCGAATAGATTGAATTTAGATGAGTCTATGACAATCGTGAACTAAATATTGCGTCTGCATGAACCTCATTGCGTTCATAATTGCTCTTGGATTGGTCATACCGCCAGTCGCGCCGGAACACCCACGTCAACAGGAAGTGAAGTCATATGCGAGCCATAACGATAAACCGATACGGAGGCCCAGAAGTCGTCCAGTACGAAAATGATGTACCCGTTCCCCAGCCACGCGAGGGAGAGGTTCTGGTTGCAATAGCATGCGCCGGCATCAATTTCATGGACATTCACACCCGGCAAGGTAAGTACGAAAATTCCGACACTTATGCAGTACGAGCACCGTGTACTCTTGGAATGGAAGGAGCAGGCACTATCGTTGCGTTGGGCGAAGGTGTAGATTTCTTGCATGTAGGGCAGCGCGTGGCATGGTGTATCTCCTGGGGCAGTTTTGCTGAATATGCTTGCGTTCCCGCCTCGCTCATCGCTGTAATTCCCGACGAGATAGGTTTCGATGTCGCAGCCGCTGCGATGTTCCAAGGATGTACCGCTCACTATTTGGTGAACGATGTTGCCGAATTAAAGCAGGGGATGGATTGTCTGGTCCATGCGGCATCCGGTAGCATCGGCCAGATCCTCATCCAAATGGCCAAGCTCGCCGGCGCAACGGTGTACGCTACAGCGAGTAGCGAAGAGAAAAGGGTGACAGCCACTCAGCGCGGAGCCGACGTTGTACTTCCCTACGAGGGCGGGCTATTCGCTGACCGGGTTCGGGAACTCACGTTGGGTAGTGGGGTTCACGTCGTTTTCGATTCGTTAGGAAAAACGACTCTACGCGACAGCATGCGAGCCACACGCACGCGCGGTCTTGTCATCAATTACGGGAATGTTTCAGGCTCCGTTAACGATCTTGACCCCTATGAGCTCGGAGAGCAAGGATCGCTATTTCTTACCCGTCCGCGTTTGGCAGATTATATGGTAGGCCACGCAACAGTCCAGCGTCGCGCAGATGCGATATTTTCTGCAATTTTGGATAGTCAATTATTTATTGATATTGCCGCCTGCACGACTTTCGAAGAGATACCAAGCGTTCACGCAGCAATTGAAGCGCGGCAACAAATTGGCAAATGCGTTGCGTGGATTGGCCCGCGCGACGTTTCTGGTTAGACTGCCGAAAATAAAACAGTTTTTTTCGTGAAGGTGCTCCGTCTTTGATTAATCGATGTTGCGCTCGCGTGGTTGACGCGAAGCAGTTATTGCGCGACTGCTCTAGCGGCGCAAAAGAAGTTGTCCGCTCTGACATTAGATGCGTGGGAAGGAAATACGCAACAGTTGGAAGAAAGAACTAAAACCGAATCAAAAAAGGGGCAACAAGCAATGCTTGACGCAAAGGTAACCCCGGAATAGATCCTTTTCGTACATCTACTGGCAGTAGCATTATTGCTGATTGGATGAGCGTCCAACTTCACTGACGACGATTTATTGTGACGGCAGTGAAGTTGGCGGAGGTGCGTCGGCTGGCATGGGAGGGGCACCAGTGTAGTGGCCTTGGTACACGCCACAGCCGGAGAGAGCGATGAGAATGGCAGATATGGCGACAAATTTTTGCATGATGATTCAGGACCTGGAATGGGGGAATGGGAGTCGAATATCTTGTGCATCGACTTTCTACAAAAATCAAATACCAATCAAACAACAACTAGACCGACTTACTCCTTTTCAATAACGGAGCAGTCAATCAGCCTGAGAGGCAAGCAATTCTCACTCAACAAATATGGTTTTCAATAATCCACTGGCGTTGGATTTATGAACAATGTTCGGCCATCCAACCCTGAATTCACTTCTTTGGTACAGACCTATCAGATTGATCTTTTCGACACTGTTCATTAACAAAATCCCGCGATGACGCTTTAAATATTTGCATGATTTTCATGCACTGAAGCGCACGGCACAAAAAATGACGCCCTGCCGGGAGACAAACAAACCCGGAAGGGCGATGCAGTCAATTGAAGGGTAAAGGGACAATTAATTGCATAGGCAAATATTAACCGGTCAATAAATATTTGTCAAAATAAAGCTGTGATTGGACTAAGTGGTGAAACACGACCGAACAGTTAGGGCGCAGCCCATACGCAGTCGCATGTGGAATAGAAGTTTTCCATAAGGAATATTTCTTATTTTTTTAAATATAAAAGTAACTCATTGTTAAAAATAGACGGTTTTTTATCGTCAGTTAACAGAAGATGAAAGATAATAATAAGCAGCCCCCTTCATTTTCGTCAGACAGACTTTGTTTCTCCTCTACACTTTTTCTACCTGATCATTAGGGTATCAACCGGTTTGACAGCAATCATTCGATCGCATATGATTAGTGCTGAAATGATTTTAAAGGGAAGCGATTTCTCTATACAATTAATTATGAGTAAAACAATTAATATGCAAACTCAATATGACATTCGTATCCTTAGCGCGCTGCGCCGCATAACCCGGGCTATCGCCGTGCACTCACGGCAACTTGCCGCCTACAGCAACGTGACAGCGCCGCAGTTGATCTGCCTGGGCGCCATTGTTGAGAACGGGCCCATTACGGCTACCTCCATCAGCCGCAAAATACACGTCAGTCCCAGCACCGTCGTCGGTATTCTTGACCGTCTGGAAGACAAGGGCTGGATTCGTCGCGAGCGTGGCAGGGAAGATCGCCGTATTGTGTTTATAACTGCGACCGAGGCCGGCATTGAATTGGTCAGGGCAACGCCATCGCCCATTCAGACCAAGCTGACAGATGCGCTGAAGGATTTACCAGAGACAGAACAGGCCGACATTACGACGTCGCTTGAAAAAATTGTCATGCTCATGGAGGCACACAGCGTTGTGGCGCATGAGATTTCCAATGAACCGGCATCACCCATCCTGGATGTTCCAGTGGCTGATGCCTCGCACCCAGAATCCGGAATTTTAATTTGATTGACACGGCACTCACCACATCTCAAACGCATTCGCAACAATCCCATGCGGCAGGGGCGGCGCAGAAGAACCTGCACCTGCTGAGAACACCTGCCAGAGCCGATGGTTATGACATCTGGCAATTGGTTTCCCAGTGCCCGCCATTGGATTTAAATTCGGTATACAGCTATCTGCTGCTGTGTGAGCATTTTGACAAGACCTGCGTGGTCGCGCAGGCCAATGAGCAAATCGATGGATTTGTCTCAGCCTATCAGCCTCCTGATAAGGCCGACGTATTGTTTATTTGGCAGGTCGCCGTCCACGAGCGTGGGCGCGGTCATGGACTGGGTCAGCGAATGCTGCAAAGTCTGCTGGAGCGGCCGAACCTGGCGCATATCCGGTACCTGGAAACTACGGTGGGTCCGGACAACGCCGCTTCTCGTCGTATGTTCGCGGCCGTCGCTCGCAACATGAGCACCGGCATCGCAGAAAGCCCGCTATTTGAACCAGAATTATTCGGGCCTCAAGCGCATGACGATGAACGTCTTTTGAAGATTGGGCCGCTCAGGCCAACGCCGGGCTGAGTTCACCAGGGCGTGCCCGGCGTCCGAATGCCTGTAACAGGCATTGTCTTTTAATATTTAAATAAATAGGAAAAATCATGGATTTAGAAATTTTCGACCGCATGGAGTCTGAAGTACGTGGCTACGTACGTTCATTCCCCGTCATATTCAGTCAGGCCAAGGGCTCTGTACTGACTGATGAATCAGGCAAGGAATACATCGATTTTTTCAGTGGCGCAGGTACCTTGAATTATGGGCATAACAATCCGATTCTCAAGAAGAAGCTGATTGAATATTTGAATACTGACGGCGTGGTGCATGGTCTGGATATGGCCACATCGGCAAAAAAATATTTCATGGAAACTTTTGAACGTGTGTTGTTGATTCCGCGCAAAATGAATTACACGTTGCAGTTTACCGGTCCAACCGGCACCAATGCCGTAGAAGCGGCACTCAAATTGGCGCGCCAGGTCAAAGGTCGTTCCAACGTCGTTTCATTTACTCATGGTTTTCATGGTGTGAGCGGCGGTTCGCTGGCTGTGACTGCCAATGAAAAATTCCGGAATGCGGCCGGCGTCTCGCTGCATAACACCGCCTTTATGCCCTTTGACGGGTATATCGGACCCGACGTGGACACCATTGCCTATTTCGAACGCATGCTGGAAGATCCCAGCAGCGGTCTGGACTTGCCGGCTGCTGTCATTGTCGAGACGGTTCAGGGAGAGGGCGGTGTGAATGTGGCCAGTTGGCGCTGGATTCGTGAACTGGAAAAACTGTGCCGCAAGTTCGACATGCTGCTGATCGTGGATGATATCCAGGTCGGTTGTGGTCGTACCGGCAGCTTTTTCAGCTTTGAAGCGGCCGGCATCAAGCCCGACATTATCACGCTATCCAAGTCGCTGTCCGGCTTTGGTCTGCCAATGTCACTTGTGTTGATGAAGCCTGAACTGGACATCTGGAAGCCTGGCCAGCACAGCGGTACGTTCCGCGGCAATAACCTGGCTTTTGTTACAGCGGCCCAGGCGCTGGACAGCTACTGGAGCGACGACCGTTTCCAGAACGAAACGCGCCGCAAGGAAAGCATTGTGCGCGACTGGCTTGAGAACATCGTGCACAGCTTTCCTGAAGCCGGCTTCAGTGTGCGTGGCCGTGGCCTGATTCAGGGACTGGTCTGCGATGATAGGCCCGAGCTGGCAAATAAAATTGCCCAGCAGGCTTTTGCACACGGGCTGGTCATTGAAACCTCGGGCGCCCAGGACGAGGTCCTGAAAATTTTGCCGGCGCTTACCATCGAGGATGCGCACTTGACGCAGGGCCTGGAGTTGATTGAACGCAGCGTCGCTGAAGTGCTCAAGCAGGAAGGCAAGAAATCCAAAGTTCTCAAATTCGGAGCGTAAGAAATATGATAGTTAGAAATGTGAAAGATGTTATTGGTACCGATCTCGAAGTTAAAACCGACACCTGGCTCAGTCGCCGTGTGTTGCTGGCCAAGGATGGCATGGGATTTTCTTTTCATGAAACTGTGATATTTCCCGGTACGGAAACCCATATTCACTACCAGAATCACCTGGAAGCAGTGTGGTGCGTGGAAGGGGACGGCGAGATCGAAACCATTGCCGATGGCAAGAAATACGCACTGGGCCCGGGCGTGGTTTATGCCCTGAATGAGAATGATGAGCATTGGCTGCGCGGTGGGAAAGTGCCGCTACGTGTAATCTGCGTCTTTAATCCCCCGGTAACCGGTCTTGAAGTACATGACGAAGACGGTGTTTATCCGGCTATGACCGAGGAAACCGCCTGAACTGTAAACAGATAAGGAGTACAAGATGGTCGTAACCGACATTTATGAATCACGTACCAGCGGCACAGCCGCAATTATCGCCAGACAGGAACCCGTGGTGTATGGTGACGGCAATTACGCCGATGCGTTGTCTGCCGAGCAGATGGCTGCCTACGAACGGGACGGATTTTTGGTGTTGGACAGCCTGTTCAGTGAGCAGGAAGTCAAGGTGTTGATGGACGAAGTGCTAGCGATGACCAACAACAGCAAGATTGCCGCGAGCGACGAAGCGATTACCGAACCCGGCAGCAAAGCTGTTCGTTCCATCTTCAAGGTGCATGCGTTGAACAAGGTAATGGATCGGCTTTCACGCGATCCTCGTCTGATTCATGTTGCACGTCAGATATTGGGTTCGGAAGTGTACCTGCATCAGTCGCGAGCCAATCTTAAGCCTGGTTTCAAGGGTAAGGAGTTTTACTGGCATTCCGACTTTGAAACATGGCATACGGAAGATGGAATGCCTCATATGCGCGCGTTGAGTTGCTCGGTATTGCTGACAGACAACAATGAATGCAACGGTCCGCTTATGGTTGTGCCAGGTTCTCATCGACAGTTCATTTCGTGCCGGGGAATCACACCCGACGAGAACTACAAAAAATCGTTGAAGGCTCAGGAATATGGCGTGCCTGATCCATTGAGTCTGGAGTTGCTCGCAGAGCAGGGCGGCATCAAAGCCGTTACCGGCAAAGCCGGCTCGGTGGTGTTTTTCGATTGCAATACCATGCACGGTTCTAACGGCAACATTTCGCCATGGCCACGTGCCAACGTATTCATGGTGTATAACAGCGTTGAGAATACGCTTAATGCACCAAAATATGGGCTGGCGCCGCGTCCTGAATACATTGCGACGCGGGCATTTGAGGGCGCGCTGGAGCCGCTGGATGCGTTGCAGGAAGTTGCGTGATGTACGATACGGAATGTATTTGCTACGGTTGAACGCATTCCGGATTGGGCATTGTTTCGCCTGCGTGCGCAAGCCAATATCGTTGTAGAAAAATGAGCGTCAGAATGGCTCCGGTTTTTCCCCCGGGGCCATTTTTCATTTGCAGGGTGGTGGTTGTAAAATGATGGGATAGCGCGCCCTGGGGTGAAATGCCTGTTATTTTCTGCAGATTGCATATAATCAGTCGATAGGGTGGGAAATGAGATCCACCTCGTGGATATTGGGCGATGCTTTCGTACAGTGTGATGGAGTATGCCTTTGTGGTAATACAAACGTAAAGGCGACACACCACTGTGCGGTGAGGTTAAGTATGGAAATGAAGCTGGAAAATCTGGAAGCCATGACCGATGTGGAAGAAAAGGTGTTCTGGAGAATGTTTGATGTCAGGATCGTGCGCGACAATGGCGCAGCTGCGCGCGCGCACCTGCAGGCCGGCCGCCCGGTTTATTATCGCGAAGATGGTACGCCTCCAGGCCTGATCATCAAGGAATTTCCCGACGGGCGACGCCAGCTCGTGCGTTTTGTCGATGGAGTCGAACAAACGGTCGGCGATACTGCAGCGGCATGAGTGTACCGAAACTCTGGGTCGTAGCCGGCCCCAATGGGGCAGGCAAAACAACGCTTACGCGTTTGCATCTGACGGGCCATCTGCCGGTTGTCAATTCGGACGATATTGCCGAACAGCTTGATATCGAAAATCGCAATAGCGCACAGGTGCAAATGCGCGCCGGCAGGCTGGCTTTGCTTGCGCGAGATAAGCTGCTTGCCAGTGGGCGCAGCTTTGCAATAGAAACCACGCTTAGCGGCAATTCTGAGCTGGACCTGATGCGTCGCGCCCGCCTCGCAGGCTATCAGGTCATCCTGGCTTTTGTTGGCGTGGATGACGTGGGGCTGCTTATTGCGCGGGTCAAATCACGCGTTGCCGATGGCGGTCATGCCGTTCCGCTGGATGCGATAGCGCGGCGTTACGGGCGCAGCATGGATAACCTGGGGTTTGCGCTGCAGATTGCAGACCGGGCCTGGGTGTTTGAGAACAAGCGCAAAAGAGGGCGCCGCACTCTACTCATCCGCGAGGCAGACCGGCTCAAATATGTAAGCAAATCGTTGCCGATGTGGGCCAGGCAGGCGATTCCCACCGCGCTGCGTAAACGGGACCGTCTCCATAAGAAAAAAAGCATGTAGGATCACGCAGTTGGGCAAAGCGTGTACATGGTTCCTTGTCTTTGGTGAGTGCATCACAATCGGGGCCCCTTGTAGCCGACCGCAACGCTGCGGTATTAGCCAGGCTGCCGGATTGTTCATTCCAGTGTTATTAGGGCGTGCTGATCAGGCTATGCTGTAGCCCAGTTGCTGGCTGATGCGTTGCGCTTGTTGACGAACGGATACGGCAATGGGTCCACTCAGCGACGTATCAAAGCCGCCGCTGGCGCCCAATGCGGTCAGCACTGCAGTCAGTTGCCCGGCATAGTTAAATACCGGCGCTGCAACGGCACTAATGCCTTTCAGGTTGGTGTCTCTGACACAAACACAGTGAAATCTGCTTATTTCATCATGTAATTGTGCAACCAGGACATCAAATGGCGCCGGTGGGTTCTGCGTTTCGTCCAGGGTGTCAAATTCCTGCCTGGCCAGTGCCCGTACGGCAGGTTCGTTGTGCAGCCCGAGAAAGACTCTGCCGGTAGCTGACCAGAGAAAGGACAGTACCGAGCCCACCCTTACGTTCACCGTGACCGGCAGGCTGGGTTCTTCCATCCGTACGATGGTCGGGCCTTTGTTGCCCATGACCGCAATAAAGCTGGTAATGCCCAGCTGCTCGCGCAGATGTATCAGGGCTGGCTCCGCTATTCTGATGGGATCAGCCTGTCGCATGGCGGCAAGGCCGATCAACATGGATTCCAGACCAAGTGTGTACTGTTGCGTATTGGCGTTCTGTGTCACCAGCCCACCATCAATAAGGCTCACCAGATAGCGATGGACTTTGGCAGGGTTTTCGTCCAGATGCGTTGCCAGGGCGGTAAGGCTGGCGCCCCCACCCAGGCTGGCCAGCCCTTTGAGCACCGCTACCACGGTGTCAGCTGCCTGTACACTTTGTCGTCTTTCACGGCTGCGCGCGGGGGTTGCGGCAGTGATATTGTCAGGGGCGCTCAGGGCGTTCATTTGATACATAGACCGGAAGTAGACATGGGCCGTATTATAGAGGACGATAAAAGAACATGATCGGCCAGGCAGGCATTTTCGCCCGGGACTAGACGGCAAGGGCGGCAAGCACAATGGCGGCAAGTATTCATGATCCGGCCTTTCATATGAGGATTGTCATAGATCCAGGACGATGCGTTTGTCTTTGGCTCGCGAGCAGCAACTCATCATTTTTTTGCCTGCCGCACGTTCGCTGCGCGTGAGCACCACATCCCTGTGATCAGGCAGGCCGCCCAGTACACTCACTTCACAGGATCCGCACAGGCCTTCCTCGCAATCGCTCTGGATGTCGATATTGGCGCCACGCAAGGCCTCCAGCAGCGTCTGGTCTGCAGCAACGGTAACGGTAATGCCCGATTGCTTCAGTTCAGCTTCGAAGGAGTGCTCCTTGGTCGGGTCCAGTTTGCCCAGTGTTGAATGAAAATGTTCGATATGCAATGCGTCGTCTGGCCAGCTTTCGCAGATTTTCTGCAGGCAGTCGGTCAGGCGTTGCGGCCCACAGGCATAGATCTGCGTGTCGGCGTCGGATGTGGCCAACAGGCTGGCAAAATCTGCGCGCCGCGCTTCATCGGCGGCATAGACATGGAGCCGGTCGCCATGCTCCTGCAGGCAAGCGAGCAATGCCATGCTCTTGCGGCTGCGACCGCAATAGTGGATCTGGTAATCAATTCCGCGTTTTTTGGCCGCCCGCGCCATGGCGCTGATGGGGGTAATGCCGATTCCGCCGGCAATGAAGATGGCCTTTTTGGCTTGTGCATCGAAATGAAAGTGATTGCGCGGACCACGGATATGCAAGGGGATGCCGCAACGGACATGTTGATGCACCCATGCCGAGCCGCCGCGACCGGCGTCTTCGCGCAATACGGCAATATCCAGAACTTGTGGATTGGCCGGGTCGCCGCAAAGAGAATATTGTCGCGAGATACCCAGGTCGCCGCACACCAGGTCAATGTGGGATCCTGGCGTCCAGCGCGGCAGGGTCTGGCCGTCGGCCGCAGCCAGGCGGATTCGCATGATATCGTCGGTCAGCATCTCGGTTTCCTGAACCACAACCTGGCGGGATAGCGAATGGGTGGAAGGTTCGCCAAGCCGTATCGGATGCTGTCTGCCCAAAATAGCGGGGTTATGGCGTTCCGGATTGGCTGCAGGGTCCCAGTGCACCAATAAATGTTCCGGCCCCCGGAATGAGGTGTTGGGTACATAGGTAAATGTCTGTTCCGACAATTTCAAATGGGGCAGGCGCAGGGTGAGCTCTTCAAGAAAAATCTGCATTTCCATTCGCGCCAGATTCTTGCCCATGCATTGATGCGAGCCATAGCCGAATGTGAGCTGGTCGCTGGCATTCTCACGCCGGATGTCGAGCAGATCAGCGTCGGTAAAATGACGTTCGTCATGATTGGCCGACGAACTGACAATCAGCAGCTTTGAGCCTGCCGCAATCTGGATACCACCGATCTGCACATCGCGTGTCGCGAGTCTTCGCCATGCCGCTACAGACCCATTATGACGCAGGCATTCTTCCACCGCGTTCGGAATCAGGTTTGGATCCTCACAGATTTCCTGCCAGACATGGGGGTGCGATAGCAGCAGTTTGATGGCATTGGCAGAGGCGTTGGCTGTGGTCTCATGCGCAGCAACAATGCCAGCCATCATCATGGAATGCAGGTAGGAGTCAGGCACCACCTCCGGATGCAAGTGCTGCATGCGAATGCCGTATTGCATCCAGCCGGGCTGCTCGGGATTTTTGCGCATCTTCTCCAGAATCGTGCCGGCCAGTTGCCAGAAGTTGCCCACGGCATGGGCGACGGCAACTTGTTCTTCCGGCTTCGGGCGGCCCCAGGTATTGACGGTATGCGCGATGGAATACTTGCGCAGGGTATCCATGTCTTCTTCAGGAACACCGAGAAAATGCAGGGCGACGGTCAACGGCACTTCCCACAGCATCTGTTCGACCAGGTCTGCTTTGCCATCGTTGATAAAGCGGTCGACGTATTGGCGGGTGAGCTGGCGCACCATGGGTTCGTGATGCTTTAATGCGTCGACGGTGAATGGCTCCATCAGCAGGCGTCGCCGTGGCATATGCGCCGGCTCGTCTTCATTGACCAGGGTGCGGCTCATGCCGTAATTGTAGGACTCCAGCACGGCGTTGGCTTCGGGGCCAGTGGGTGTGATTTTTTCAAGTGCAATAGAGGGACTGAAGGTGATGTTGTCACGAAATATCTGTTTGATATCCTCGTAACGAGTCACCACCCAGTACCCCAGTTTGGGACTGAAAAATACCGGCTCCTGTTCGCGTGACCATTTCACATACTCCGGCGGGTCCTGTTGGTAGGCGTCTTCGAAGGGGTCGAACTGCGCAGCGCGGGCGCTCACCGGGCAGCCGGTGGCATTGGTGTTTGCACCGGAATAAGGGCATTGCGCCTGCGCTGACTGCGAAGTGGATTGGGTATTCATGATGTAACTCGGATCAGTCCAGGGTAATGTTCAAGTCTTTGATAAGTTTGTGCCAGCGAGTGCGTTCGTCCTCAAGCAACTTGCTGTATTGCTCGGGCGTGTCGCCCACTGGCTCGATGCCAAATTCGATCAGCTTTTTGTGTGTCGCCGGCTTGTTCAGGGCAGCAACAACGCTTTTATTCAGGCTGGCAATAATATCAGCAGGGGTTTTGGCCGGCGCCACCATCCCAACCAGCGCCGCCGCTTCCACATTGGGATAACCGGATTCAGCAAAGGTGGGCACGTCAGGCAATTGCGGCAAACGTTTGGCGCTTGCCACGGCCAGTGGACGTATTTTTTCGCCTTTCAGAAAGCCCGCACCTGCCGCCAGATCAACCATCATGGCCTGCACCTGGCCGCCGGCAAGATCTGTCAGTGAGGGGGCCGCGCCGCGATAGGGCACATGGGTCATTTTCAGGCCGGCTTCTGTCTGGAACAGCTCCATGGCCAGATGATGCGGACTGCCGGCACCCGCTGAACCGTAGTTGATGCTGCCGTTGCTGCTTTTGACGTGTTCGACAAACTCCTTCAGGTTTTTGATATTGCTGGCCGGATTGACCACCAGGATCATGGGGAACCGTCCAAGCAGGGTAACTGGCGCCAGATCCTTGACTGGATCATAGGAGAGTTTTTTGTACAGTGCCGAATTAAAGACCATGGTTCCGTTGTCGGCCGACAGCACGGTGTAACCGTCGGCAGCGGAGCGCGCCGTGTCGCTGGCCGCTATGGAGGTGTTGCCACCCGGCTTGTTGTCGATGACTATAGATTGTTTGATATCTTCGGACAGGCTCTGGCCGATGGTGCGAGCCAGGAAATCGGAACCGCCGCCAGCGGGATAGGGCACGATCCAGCGGATGGGTTTGTCGGGGAATGACTGTGCCAGGGCCGGGGCCATGGCTAGACTGCCGGCGACAATGGCCAGCGAACAGGATGTCAGGTAGGTGCGAATGCGCATGTTGTCTCCGTTATTGGTGTAGGTGCTGCGTGGGCGCTACGTTATTGCGTAAATAATATACGCATTGCGTAATGAATACAACACAAATGAAATAAGGGTTTCCCCATGGCAACTGTAATTACAGCGTCTATGTCGGTCATACAAGACTTGGATGGCGCCACGCAGCGTTTGTCGCCTGCGGGCTAGACGAGTGCAGCGATCAATGAGGGCTTACCTGAGTCCCGGTTTTCTGGCCAGCTTGTGCAGGTTGCTGGCATCCAGCCCGAGGTTCATGGCGGTCTGAGTGCAGTTATCTTTATTGTGATGCTGTGTCTGTTTAATGAACCGTTTTTGAAACTCGGACACCGCAGGATCGGCTGGTGACGGTAAGCTTGCTGCGTACTGTGGACGCTCTGGTCTTTACTATGTGATCTTTACTATCGGCGGCCTCTGCTTTAGCCGGCAGGTTGACAACTTCGTGCACAGTGACAGTGACAGGCAGGTGGTTCGCCTGCCTGGTTCACGCTGTCCTGGGCCGGGTATAACGGAGTCCCGACAAGGCATCACTGGCTTTGCTGGCTGTCAATCGGCACAGGCAATAAAACATGGCCGCCCTGATCAACTGGGTGAAAAGGACGGCCACTTCGGGAGGCGCTTGCTGATGCCGCTTTCATTTGTAAAAGCGATTTTTTATATATGCTTAATTATATGCTCAGTTATACGTTTATTTATATGCATCAATCGGGAATGGGCATGCTCATGAGCTTGGCGATCCATTCCGGATCCTTGGGGTCACCGGCGCTGCGCTGGTTGGTGTCCAGGGCGTTAATGGCCGCCATCTGTTCGTCGCTTAATTCGAAATCGTATATCTGGAAATTGCTCTCGACACGGCTTGGCTTGCTTGAGCGTGGAATAGCCAGTGAGCCGCGCTGCAAATGCCAGCGCAGAATGACCTGGCCGACATCCTTGCCGTGGGACTTGGCGATGTCCTGAAGAACGGGGTTGGTCAGCAGCGTCGCGTCGCCTCGTCCAAGTGGCGACCAGGCCTCAAGCAGAATGTCCTGTTCGTTCATATACTTGAGCAGCGCACGCTGCTGAAACAGCGGATGCGTTTCCACCTGGTTCAATACCGGCTTGCTGTTGGAACTAGCCGCCAGCGCCTGCAGATGGTCGATTTCAAAGTTGCATACGCCGATGGCTTTGGTCAGGCCTTCGTCCTGCAGTTTCTCCAGCGCCTTCCAGCTTTCCCTGAAGCCTTCGACCGGCCAATGCAACAAATACAGATCCACGTACTCCAGCCCCAGTTTTTTGAGTGATTTGTCAAAGGCGCGCAGGGTCTGGTCGTAGCCGAAATCCGTGACCCAGACTTTCGTAGTCAGATGGTAGTGTTCGCGCTTCAGTCCTGATTGGGCGAGCGCTTTTCCAACAAAGGCTTCGTTCATGTAACGGGCTGCCGTATCAATGACGCGATAACCGGTTTTCAGGGCCTGGGTGACTGCCGGCACACAGATTTCTTCCTTATCCAGTTCCCATGTGCCAAATCCCAGTGAGGGGATGGTCTGGCCGTTATTCAGCGTAAACGTTTTCAATGACATGTGTAATTCCTTGTCTGGCAAATTGGTTGAAAGGGTAGTGTGCTGTGTTGATGCTCGTTACAGTTACCATACCAAAAACAAACGTCGGTTGTCTGACAATTGTGACGTAACGAGAATATTTTATGGGATCTGTGGCAATGATGGGAGCCCGTTTCAGGCCTTGCTCAGTTTCGGCGATATATTGATGGTGAAACAGTGGTGCGCTGCCCGTAGACAAAAGCACCGCGCCCGGCGTGAAAACTCAATGGCCTGGCCGGTAAGATGCGCCGTGGCGGATTGCCGGGAGGCAACAGGCTGACCCGAACCAACAAAGGACGGATCAGCCAGATGTTTACTGCAGCCTGGCCTGTTGCCCACGAATGCCTTCAAGGCGTTCGGTAAATTGGGCCAGGCGCTCTTTTTCCTGTTCAATGACATGGCCCGGTGCGCGTGCGACAAAGCCTTCGTTGGACAGTTTGCCTTGTGCTTTGGCAATTTCGCCTTCCAGACGCTGAGCTTCTTTGGCCAGCCGGGCCAGTTCAGCTTCCTTGTCAATTTGCACGTTGAGCATCAACCGGGTGTTGTCCAGGATCTGAACCGGCGCACCCAGATCAGGCAGCAGGTCAACAACCTGTACTTCGCTCAGTTTGGCCAGCGCCATCAGGTATGGGGCATTGCGGTTGAGCATCTGGGCGTCGCCTTCGGCGAACAGGGGTACTTTCTGGGCCGGCGACAGGCTCATCTCTCCGCGCAGCGCCCGGATGGCCTCCACTTGTGCCTTGAGCGTGGCGACCTGTGCTTCGGCAGCTTCATCAATCAGCTCGCTGTTGGCCAGCGGATATGGCTGAACACTGATGCTCGCTGTGGTGCCCGCTGGTTTTTTGCCCGCCACCAGCGCCACTTTCTGCCACAGCGCTTCTGTGATAAACGGAATGATGGGATGGGCCATGCGCAAAATGGCTTCCAGCACCCGGATCAGGGTGCGGCGCGTGCCGTTTTGCTGCGCCTGGTTGCCGCGCTGGATCTGGACCTTGGCCAGTTCAACATACCAGTCGCAGTATTCGTCCCAGACGAACCGGTATATTGCATTTGCAATCATGTCGAAGCGATATTCATGAAACCCTTTCTGTATATTTTCAAGGGTTTGCTGCAGGCGGCTGGTAATCCAGCGATCGGCAAAGGACAGCTCGTTATCGTCCTGATTGACTGCTTCGGCGTCCGGTACGTTCATGAGCACAAAGCGGCTGGCATTCCAGAGCTTGTTGCAGAAGTTGCGGTAGCCTTCGCAGCGCTTCAGGTCAAAGTTCATGTTCCTGCCCAGCGTGGCATAGGCGGCCATGGTAAAGCGCAATGCGTCAGCGCCGTAAGGTGCAATACCGTCCGGAAATGCCTTGCGGGTGTCCTTTTCGATCTTGCCTGCCTGTTTTGGATTCATCAGGCCCGACGTGCGCTTGGCGACCAGCGTGTCCAGATCAACACCATCGATCAGGTCCACAGGATCCAGCGTGTTGCCCTTGGATTTGCTCATTTTCTGGCCGTAGGCGTCCAGAATCAGCCCGTGCACATAGACATGACGGAACGGTACCTGGCCGGTCAGATGCATGCTCATCATGATCATGCGCGCCACCCAGAAAAAGATGATGTCAAAGCCGGTGACCAGCACATTTGACGGCATATAGCGTTTGAAATCATCTGTTTCTGCCGGCCAGCCCATGGTCGTAAAAGGGACCAGACCAGAGGAAAACCAGGTGTCCAGCACGTCGTCGTCGCGGCGCAGCGGTCCGGTCACGCCGGCTTTTTTGGCTTTGATCTGCGCTTCTTCCTCGTTGCGGGCGACAAAGATCTGGCCGTCTTCTGTGTACCAGGCCGGAATCTGGTGACCCCACCATAATTGCCGGGAAATGCACCAGTCCTGGATGTTTTCCAGCCACTGGTTATAGGTGTTGCTCCAGTTATCCGGAAAAAAGCGCACTTCACCATCACGCACCACGTCCAGCGCAACCTGGGTAATGCTTTTGCCCGGGTTGTGCGTGCCTTCAGGGGCCGGCTTGCTCATGGCGACAAACCACTGGTCTGTCAGCATGGGTTCAATGACCGATTTGGTCCGATCGCCGCGCGGCACCATGAGTTTGTGCGGCTTGATGCTCTCCAGAAGCGCCTGGGCCTCAAGCTCTGCAACAATTTGCTTGCGCGCCTCGAATCGGTCCAGGCCCTGGAAGCGGGCGGGGGCGTCTTCACTGATTTTTGCGTCCAGCGTCAGAATACTGATCATATCCAGCTGATGGCGCTGGCCAACGGCATAGTCGTTAAAATCGTGGGCGGGGGTTACCTTGACCACACCTGTACCGAATTCTCGATCGACATAATCGTCGGCAATCACTGGGATATTGCGATCGCACAGGGGCAGACGTACTGACTTGCCCACCAGGTGGCTGTAGCGTTCGTCTTCAGGGTGAACCATGACAGCCACATCGCCCAGCATGGTTTCAGGACGGGTAGTTGCCACCACCAGATATTCCAGCCCGTTTACCGGTTCGGTAAGGGGGTAGCGGATATGCCAGAGAAAGCCATCTTCTTCCTGGCTTTCTACTTCCAGGTCAGACACTGCTGTGCCCAGTACCGGATCCCAGTTGACCAGCCGTTTGCCGCGGTAGATCAGACCTTGCTCGTGCAGACGGACAAAGGTTTCGACCACGCCCAGGGACATCTGGCTGTCCATGGTGAAATATTCACGCGGCCAGTCTGCCGAAGCGCCCAGGCGTCGTACCTGAGCGGTGATCGTATTGCCCGACTGTTCCTTCCATTCCCATACGCGCTTTACGAAGGCCTCCCGACCCAGGTCGTGCCGGGTGGTTTTCTGGGCATCCAGCTGGCGCTCAACGACAATTTGCGTGGCAATGCCCGCATGATCGGTGCCTGGCACCAGGACGGTGTCGCTGCCCAGCATCCGGTGGTAGCGGATCAGACCATCCATGATCGTATGATTGAAGGCGTGCCCCATATGCAGCGTGCCTGTGACATTGGGGGGCGGGAACTGAATGGTGTAGGGTTCGCCACTTTCCGGTGCGTCTGTAGACGTGTGGCGGCCGGCCCGAAAGACGCCCATGCGTTCCCATTCCTGGTACCAGGTGCGTTCAAGCTCCTTGGGTTCAAAACTTTTGGGCAATTCGTCGGGGGCAGGTGTTTGAGTCATAGTATCAACAGTGGATGGGCTGGCGGGTTTATGGCCGTCAGGCCCAAAGGGTCAGCAAAATGGTGAGTCTTTATCGAAAACCCTTATTTTAAGGTGTAGCGCCCTAATTTTGCATGTTAAAATGCCGAGTTAGTTAAAACTTCGTTGAAGTAACTGTTTTCATTGAATATTTGGAGTAATTAAATGGCTGTTGAACGTACGCTCTCTATCATCAAACCCGATGCTGTTGCCAAAAATGTTATCGGCGAAATTATTTCCCGCTTCGAAAAAGCGGGTCTCAAAGTGGTTGAAGCTCGTATGCAGCAACTGAGCCAGGCCGAAGCCGAAGGCTTTTATGCCGTTCACAAAGAGCGTCCTTTTTTCAACGATCTGGTCAAATTCATGATTTCCGGTCCTGTTTTTATTCAGGTTCTGGAAGGTGAAAACGCCATCGCCAAAAACCGCGAACTCATGGGCGCCACAGATCCCAAGAAAGCCGATGCCGGTACCATCCGCGCCGACTTCGCCGACAGCATTGACGCCAACGCTGTACATGGCTCCGATGCCGCTGACACAGCAGCCAACGAAATTGCTTACTTCTTCAAGAAGTAACAGGCTCGCTGAAAACGTGCTTCATTTTCCGCAAAAGGCTGTTATGACTACTACCGATCAACGCATCAATCTTCTGGGTGTCGAATCCGATTCGCTCGTCAAGCAGGTGGGTGACTGGGGTAACAAGCCTTTTCGCGCGAAACAGTTGCTGCGCTGGGTGCACCAGCGCGGCATCTCCGATTTCGACCAGATGACAGATCTGGCCAAGGACTTTCGCAGCACGCTGACAGAACGCTGCTCGTTGCAAACACCATCGGTTATTACCCAGAAAGTATCTACCGACGGTACCCGCAAGTGGCTGTTTGATGTAGGCAATAATAATGCTGTCGAAACCGTATTCATTCCGGAAGATGACAGGGGAACCCTGTGCATTTCCAGTCAGGCCGGTTGTACCGTGGGCTGCCGTTTCTGCTCTACTGGTCACCAGGGCTTCAATCGAAATCTGACCACAGCTGAAATTGTCGGTCAATTGTGGAAGGCCCGCCACGATATCATGCAGGATATGCCTGCCGCACGTCTGGCCGCCGCAGGACAGGATGAGCCACCAGCTGCCGTACAGGACCAGGATCTTCGCGTCATCAGCAATGTCGTCATGATGGGAATGGGCGAGCCGCTACTCAATTATGATCAGGTTCTGCCGGCATTGCTGCTTATGCTCGACGATAATGCCTATGGGCTGTCGCGGCGTCGAGTCACGGTGTCCACTTCCGGTGTCGTACCGTTCATGGACCGCCTGGCGCATGACTGCCCGGTTGCGCTGGCGGTATCGCTGCATGCGCCGAACGATGCGTTGCGCGATCAACTGGTGCCGCTCAATCGCAAATATCCGCTGGCTGAGCTTATTGCCGCCTGTAACCGCTATCTTGTGCATGCGCCGCGTGATTTCATCACCTTTGAATACGTCATGCTCGATGGCGTGAATGATTCGGATGAGCATGCCCGTCAACTGGTGGATATCACGCGCCAGGTCAAGTGCAAGCTGAACCTGATTCCGTTCAATCCGTTTCCGGAGGCGGGTCTGAAGCGGTCCAGCAATGCACGCATTCGCCAGTTCTCCAGCTTGCTGGTGGATCAGGGCGTGATTACCACGGTGCGTAAAACCCGAGGTGAAGATATTGATGCCGCCTGTGGACAGCTCGCGGGCGACGTTAAAGACCGTACCCGCATCAGCGAACGCATGCAGGCCTTCAAATCCATTCCCATTACCGAGATTTCTTCATGACCAACGAAACAGACATTGCCGCTGATATTCCCCGTGAAGAGTCGGCCCCCGTACAATCGCTGGGCCAGACGCTCGCGACGCTCAGAGCGGCTCGTGGTCTTACGTTGGCTGAAATCTCCAATCGCATCAAGTTTTCCGAGACTCAGTTGCGCGCGCTGGAAAGTCAGAACTGGGCGTCATTGCCCACTGGCTTCATGTTGCGTGGCATGGTCAAGAAATATGCGCAGGTATTGGAAGCGGATGAGCAGCCATTGTTGCAATTGCTGGGCCAGCAGCCAGGCGTTGAAGGCGGCCAGCAGGTTGTTGCTGCCTCTGCAGCCACGACCAATATCAACCTGAAACGCAGCACCGATTATGAAATCCGGGACAGTTACTCCCGGTCCGGGCGCTCCAGTGGTACAGGCCTGTGGCTGTTTGTCATCTTGCTCGTGCTGGTCGTAATTGCCGTCTACGGCTTTACCCGCGGCTGGTACACCTTGCAGGATCTCGGTCTCGAAAGCCTGCAGCACTGGTTTGAATAACTGACTCAATGGTATCGCTCTTGTCGCTGCAGTGCGCTGACCCGACTTCGGCCGTACCACTCTGTTTAAGACTGACACTACCATGACCATCGTTGAACAATCGCCGTTTCCTATTGGCCAGTTGACCCGCCGTCCGACGCGTGGTGCACGTGTCGTATGGGGTGCCAAACAGGTCCAAATTGGTGGCGGTGCGCCAGTCGTGGTGCAATCGATGACCAATACCGACACGGCAGATCCGATCGCGACGGCCATTCAGGTCAAGGAATTGGCGCAGGCCGGTTCCGAGATGGTGCGCATCACCGTCAATACGCCCGAGGCGGCAAAGGAAGTGCCGGCAATTCGCGAGCAACTGGATCGCATGGGTGTTTCGGTTCCGCTGGTGGGCGACTTCCATTACAACGGGCACAAGCTGCTTACCCAGTTTCCCGAGTGCGCGCAGGCGCTGTCCAAATACCGGATCAACCCGGGCAATATGGGCGGCGGCAAAAAACGCGACGACAATTTCGCGCAGATGATTGAAGTGGCCTGCCGCTATGAGAAACCGGTACGCATAGGCGTAAACTGGGGCAGCCTGGATCATGAACTCATGGCGCGCATGATGGACGACAACAGCCGGCGCAGCGTTCCCTGGGACGCATCGGCTGTCATGCGCGAGGCGCTGGTGGTGTCTGCCATTACCAACGCTGCCCGCGCCGAAGAACTGGGTCTGGCCGGTGATGCCATCATCCTGTCCTGTAAGGTAAGCCATGTTCAGGATCTGATTTCGGTATATCGGAACCTTTCTGCCCGTTGTGATTATCCGTTGCATCTGGGCTTGACCGAGGCCGGCATGGGTAGCAAGGGCATTGTGGCTTCTACGGCCGCGTTGTCCGTACTGCTTCAGGAAGGAATCGGTGATACGATTCGCATTTCTCTTACACCTGAACCGGGCGGTGATCGCACCCGCGAAGTGATCGTGGCGCAGGAAATACTGCAAACCATGGGCTTACGGGCGTTTACCCCCATGGTCGTGGCGTGTCCCGGTTGCGGGCGCACCAGCAGTACCTACTTCCAGGAGCTGGCCGATAGCATTCAGTCTTACCTGCGCCGGCAGATGCCAGTATGGAAGGCGCAGTATCCTGGCGTAGAAAGCATGAACGTTGCGGTCATGGGCTGTGTAGTAAACGGGCCTGGCGAAAGCCGCCATGCCGATATCGGAATCAGTCTGCCGGGTACCGGAGAGGTTCCTTCAGCCCCGGTCTTTATCGATGGGCAGCGCAGCGTTACCCTGAAGGGCGAGGCGATTGCCGAAGAATTCCAGGAAATCGTGCGTGATTACGTTCACAAGCGTTATGGCGCACAGGGTTCGGATGTATCCGGACAGAACAGCAATAATTTGAACTGACAAGAGTAACTATTTTGAGTAACACAACCGCATTCCAAAAGGTCACAGCTTTACGCGGAATGAACGACATCCTGCCAGGCCAGTCGGCGCACTGGGAGCAGCTGGAAGCCATGCTCCGGCAGTGGCTAAGTCTATATGGCTATCAGAACGTACGCACCCCCGTGCTGGAGCAGACTCGTCTGTTTGCGCGCGGCATTGGCGAGGTCACCGATATTGTCGAGAAGGAAATGTATACCTTCAGCATGTCGGCTGACCGGCAGGAACTGATGACGATGCGCCCGGAGTTTACTGCGGGCGTCGTGCGGGCCGCGATTGAGCACAATATGTTGTACGACCGCGCGCAGCGTCTGTATACCATGGGGCCGGTGTTCCGGCATGAACGGCCACAGAAAGGACGCTACCGGCAGTTTCACCAGATCTCGGTCGAAGCCCTGGGCTTTCCCGGGCCTGATATCGATGCCGAGCAGATCATCATGCTGGCACGTCTGTGGAAACAACTGGGTATCAACGACATCCGGCTGGAACTCAATTCGCTTGGGCAACTGGAGGAACGACGGGCGCATCGTGAAGCGCTGATCGCGCATCTGGAAAAGCATAAAGCGGTTCTGGACGCTGACGGACAGCGCCGCATGTACAGCAATCCCCTGCGGGTGCTGGATACGAAAAATCCGGCGATGCAACAGATGGCCAATGACGCGCCCAAGCTGTTCGATTTTCTGGGCAGCGAATCCAGGGCGCACTTTGATGCCCTATGCCAGAGACTGGATGATGCCGATATCGCCTATACTCTGAATCCGCGACTGGTGCGCGGACTCGATTACTACAATCTGACCGTTTTTGAATGGGTGACCGACAGGCTTGGCGCCCAGGGAACCGTCTGCGGGGGCGGGCGCTATGATGGCCTGTTTGATCTGCTGGGTGGCAAAACGGCGCCAGCCATCGGCTTTGCCATCGGGCTGGAGCGATTGCTTGCATTATGGCTGGAGGATGCGAAAGTGCAGATGATGCCCGAATGTGATGTATATTTCGTCCATAGCGATGCGCAATCGGCCCGTGTGGCTGCCGGCATGGCTGAATCTGCCAGAGATCTTGGCGTGCGCTGTATTGTGCATCCTGGCATGGGCTCGTTCAAATCGCAATTTAAACGAGCCGATGCCAGCGGCGCGCGCCTTGCGGTAATTTTAGGGGAATCCGAAATGACTCAGCATTCGGCATCCGTGAAGTTTTTGCGGGCAGATGCCCAAGGCGCGACCGCACCGCAGTTTAGCGTGGCGCAAAGCGAGCTGGCAAACGCATTGCTGGATAAACTCCGGGCTCAGTAAATAATTAACAATCAACAGCAGGCAGTCTCGTTACGTGATCGGCTTGAAAATCAGTAAAGGATAGTTGAAGAATATGGCTTTTGACCTCGAAGAACAGGAACGGATCGACTCGCTAAAGGGGTGGTGGGATCGTTTCGGCAACACAATTCTGACCGCTATTATTGTTGTCATGCTGGGCATACTGGCATGGTACGGCTGGAGCTGGTATAAGTCCTCGCAGGTCAAGCAGGCGCTTGGCTATTATGAAATCGTCCAAACCTCGGCCGTGTCTTCTGATGCAGACAGTCAGGCCAGGCTGGATCAGGCAGCGGCCGAACTCAAGAAGAGTTATGGCGATACGGCCTACGCAGCCCGTGGCGCTTTGCTGGCGGCCGATTTTTATATACGTGGCGGTCATTATGACCAGGCGCAGCAGGAGCTTACCTGGCTGGCCGGACGCGGCAGTGATTTCCCTGAGCTGTTGCCTGTGGCAAAGTTGCGTCTGGCCAGTGTCTACGCTGACCAGAAAAAGTTCGACGAGGCGCTGGCACAATTGAATAATCCGCCAGAAGCTTTCAAGGCGCTTTACGATGATCGTAAAGGTGATGTGCTGATCGCCCAGGGCAAGAAGCAGGAGGCGGTTGCAGCGTGGAAAGCAGCGCTTTCCGTCCAGCAATTACCGGCAGCATTTGTGAACACCATTCAATTGAAAATCAGTGCTTTAGGTGGAGAATAATCATGATGTTTCAACATATGCCTCGTCGTTTTCTGAAACTTACGGTGCTGGTCGGCGCGCTGGCGCTCGGCGGCTGCAGCCTTTTTGAGACTCCGTCGCAATTTGAGCCAGTCGATCTGACCGAATATACCCAGACCACGGTTCCTGCTGCAGCATGGAGCGCATCAATCGGTTCTGGCAGCGGCGTCGGGTTCGCTCCTGCAGTAGCTGGCGACAGTGTGTTGGCCGCAACGCCGGATGGGTCCGTGGCACGGGTTGCGCTGTCCAATGGCGCAGTGCAGTGGAAAACATCAGTAGGCGATGCCTTGTCTGCCGGAGTGGGATCAGATGGCAATATCGCCGTTGTTGCCGCCCCGGACGGCAAGATTACCGCCTTGGATATGGCCGGCAAACCACTATGGACCGCTAAAGCCAGTACACGGGTGTCAACGCCACCTGCTGTAGGGCAGGGCGTCGTGGTGGTGCGGGCCGACGATTATCGTGTCCAGGGTTTTGATGCCGGCAGCGGCGAGCTGCTGTGGAATTACCAGCGCACCAATGCTGCGCTGGCACTGCGCGCCGTTTCCCGCATGATTATCGACAAGGGCAATGTCCTGGTTGCTGTTCCCAGCGGTCGGCTGGTCGCACTGGACCTGAAAACCGGCAGGTTGCAGTGGGATGTCCTGGCCGGCCCCATTCGCGGCGTGACCGATCTCGATAGTGTGACAGACGTTGTGGGCGCACCGGTGCTGGTCGGCAATGGTGTGTGCGTGGCTACTTATCAAGGCAATGCCGGTTGCTACACACCCGGCCGCGGCGACGGACAGGCATTGTGGTCGCAGCCATTCTCCAGTGCGACAGGCGTCACACTGAACAATAATTCGCTTTATGCCACCGGCATACACGGTGAAGTCGTCCGCATGGCACTGGGTAACGGCCAGCAGCAATGGATCAATCAGGTTCTGAAAAACCGGGGCCTGACCAATGCAGTGTCCAACGGCAATGTTGTTGCTGTTGGTGATTATGAAGGCTATATACATTATCTGTCCGATGCCGATGGGCATCTGCTTGGCAGATCCGAATTTGGCGGCGATCCGATGTTATCGCCGCTGACCGTCACCGCCCAGGGTATCCTGGTGCAAACCGGTGCGGGTAATCTTGTTATGCTTGGTGCACGTTGAGTACTGTTTCCTTTAAACCCGTGGTATCGCTGGTTGGCCGGCCTAATGTTGGCAAGTCAACCCTGTTTAATCGCCTGACGCGTTCCAGGGCGGCGCTGGTGGCCGACTATGCTGGTCTCACACGTGATCGGCACTATGGCGAAGGCCGGGTTGGCGAGATTCCGTTTCTAGTCGTGGATACCGGCGGTTTCGAACCCGTAGCCAAAAGTGGCATCCTCATGGAAATGGCAAGGCAAACCAGCCTGGCCATCTCTGAATCTGATGTCGTGATCTTCCTGGTTGACGCGCGCGCCGGGGTCAATGCCCACGATCATGAGATCGCCCGCCTGTTGCGCAAGACCCGGGCGCATGTCTTTCTGGCCGTGAACAAGGCCGAAGGCATGAACCATGGCGTAGCCACGGCAGACTTTCATGAGCTTGGCCTGGGCGAGCCCTATGCGATTTCATCGGCTCATGGCGATGGCGTCGTCGATCTTATCGAGACTGCGCTGGCCGACGTGCTGGCAAAGAGTCAGCCTGCGGATAAGGGCGAAGCTGGCCAAGACGAGCAAGCCGATGAGGTGGAGCTGTCTGACGAGCAGATTGCCCAGGTGCTGGCGACAGCCGACACAACAGAGGACGAGGCTGAAGCCACGCCTGACGATTTTACCGATCATCGTCTGAAGCTGGCTATTGTGGGGCGCCCCAACGTTGGCAAATCCACGCTCATCAATACGCTGCTGGGCGAAGAGCGAGTTATCGCCTTTGATATGCCCGGCACCACGCGGGATGCGATTGAAATTGAATTTGAACGCAACGGTCGTCTGTATACCCTAATCGATACAGCAGGCCTGCGCAAGCGCGGCAAAGTGTTCGAATCGATCGAAAAATTCTCGGTGATCAAAACGCTGCAGGCGATTGAAGCCAGTAATGTGGTCGTGCTCATGCTTGATGCGCAAAGCGAGATTTCAGAACAGGATGCACACATTGCCGGGTTCGTGCTTGAGACCGGCAGAGCGCTGGTGGTGGCCATCAACAAGTGGGACGGCCTGGATCGCGATAAACGCGACTGGATCGAACGCGAGTTTGAGCGCAAGCTGCGATTCCTGTCATTTGCCAAAATGCATACCATTTCCGCGCTCAAAGGCGCAGGCATTACGCAATTGATGCGTTCAGTGCATGAAGCGCATGCTGCCGCGTTTGCCAAGCTGTCAACACCCAAGCTTACCCGCGAACTGCATGCCGCAGTCGAGCAGCAGCAACCGCCGCGCAAGGGGATTTTCCGGCCCAAGATGCGTTATGCGCACCAGGGCGGACAGAACCCGCCACTCATTGTCATTCATGGCAATGCGCTGGATGCGATTCCGGAATCCTACCGTCGTTACCTCGAATCCAGAATGCGTACTGTATTCAAGCTGGAGGGGACACCGCTACGGATCGAGTTCAAATCTTCCAAAAATCCATACAAGAAAGCAGAGTAAAAAATGAGTGCGTACTGGAGTGATTTTGTCAAAACGCTGGATCCCTATGTGCCTGGCGAGCAACCGAAACAGACGGATTTGATCAAGCTCAACACCAACGAGTCACCCTTTGCGCCGTCACCTGCGGTTCTTGAGGCGATCCGCCAGGCAACGGCGGATCAACTGCGCCTGTATCCCAGTCCTGAGAGCGACCGCCTGCGCACGGCTCTGGGCAAGTATTACGACTTGCCGGTAGACCATGTGTTTGCCGGCAATGGCTCCGACGAAGTGCTGGCGCATCTTTTCCTAAGCCTGTTCCGCCATCATGGCAAGCAGATCCTGTTCCCCGATATTACATACAGCTTCTATCCGGTCTATTGCCGGCTTTATGACATTGATTATCAGAATGTCCCGCTGGCGGAAGACTTCAGTATTCGTATTCAGGATTATCTGGCGTTGCCGGCCGAGTCTGTCAGTGCCGTCATCTTCCCCAACCCGAATGCGCCAACCGGCATTGCGCTTAAATGCGCCGAGATCGAACAGTTGCTGATCCAGCGTCCGCAGTGGGTGATTGCCGTTGACGAGGCCTATGTCGATTTTGGTGCAGAGTCATGTGTGCCGCTGATCAAAAAATACAAGAATCTGGTGGTGCTGCAAACGGTATCAAAATCCCGCTCGCTGGCTGGCTTGCGGGTTGGCTTTGCGCTGGGCCAGCCCGAACTGCTGGAGGGATTGGTCCGCGTCAAGAACAGTTTTAATTCGTATCCGGTCGATCGTCTTGCCGAAGCGGGCGCCATTGCAGCGTTTGACGATCAGGCATACTTTGAGCAAACAACACGGGAAGTTGCCGCCACGCGTGACGCGCTGACCGAGGCATTGCACAAGCTGGGTTTCGTTGTGCTGCCGTCCAAGGCGAATTTTGTTTTCGTATCGCATCCGCGGCATGATGCAGCACAGCTGCTGACGGCATTGCGGTCTCACGCCATTTTGGTGCGCCACTTTCGCCACCCGCGTATCGCTTCATTTCTACGTGTTACGATTGGCACAAAAAAACAGTGCGAAACACTCATTAAGTCATTGTCTGAAATAGTTTCTTAATCTAATATAGCAAATTACTGCTTTTTTTCTGATTGATCCTGTATTGTCTTTTGTGGCTGATCAATAATCAGGTAAATCAGTAAAGTCGTTTTCAGTTGTAAACCCAAATAACATATGGAGCCTAGCCAATGAGCACTAAAGGGCAATCACTACAAGATCCTTTCCTGAACGCGTTACGTAAAGAACATGTTCCCGTTTCCATTTATCTAGTAAATGGAATCAAATTGCAAGGGCAAATCGAATCCTTTGACCAGTACGTCGTATTGCTGCGCAATACGGTAACGCAAATGGTCTACAAGCATGCTATTTCAACAGTTGTTCCCGCAAGGGCCGTCAGTTTTCAAATTGACACACCAGCTGAACAGGAATAACAACCTCAGGTTTTCGCAAAAGCCCGCCAAGCTCTCTTGTGCGGGCCTTTTGTTTTTCAGGACGCTATGCGCGTATTAATTATTAGTGTAGATTCAGGCGATCTGGATCATCCGGCACATGCCGAAGAATTTCAAATGCTGGCCGAAGGGGCGGGCGCAGATATTGCGGGCACCCTTACCGTAAAAAGAGACAAACCTGACGCAGCCTACTACATAGGTAAAGGCAAGCTCGAGGATGCGGTGGCCATGGCCGAGGCCGAGGACGTTGAGCTGATTCTTTTCGATCAGCCGCTGAGCCCGGCACAACAGCGCAATCTGGAGCGCGCATTCGAACGACGCGTGGTAGATCGGGTTGCGCTTATTCTGGATATTTTTGCCTTGCGTGCCAAGAGTCACGAGGGCAAGCTGCAGGTTGAGCTTGCCCAGTTGCAGCATTTGGTTACGCGTCTTACACGAATGTGGACCCACCTTGAGCGACAACGGGGTGGTATTGGCATGCGCGGGCCTGGTGAATCCCAACTGGAAATGGACCGTCGCATGATTGGCTCCAAGGTCAAGGTGCTGCGCGAGCGCCTGGCGCGGGTAGAGCGTCAGCGCAAGACGCAGCGACGCTCGCGGGTCCGCAGCAATACATTGTCGGTATCGCTGGTCGGCTATACCAACGCCGGTAAAAGTACGCTGTTTAATGCCCTGACCAGAGCAGATGCCTACGCGGCCGACCAGCTTTTTGCCACGCTCGATACCACGACCAGGAAAATATGGATCGAGGGCGCCGGCAATGTAGTTATTTCCGATACGGTGGGCTTTATCCGAGATCTGCCCACGACGCTGATTGCCGCCTTCAAGGCGACACTTGAAGAGACGGTGCATGCAGACCTTTTACTGCACGTGGTGGATGCGGCAAGTCCGCAAAGAGATGAGCAGATTGCCGAAGTTGATAAAGTTTTAGAAGAAATTGGGGCCAATGAGATCCCTTGTATCCTTATTTACAATAAAATAGATCAAGCGGGCTACGAACCGCAAGTAGAAAGAAACGAAAAGGGCGAACCGGCCCGTATATTTGTGAGTGCACTACAACGAACTGGTCTGGATGGGTTGCGCGGGGCAATCGCTGAGTTCAGGCCTTCAATAGGAAACGAAGTTGCGATTCTTTAATCTTTTTAATCTTAATGATCCGGGCTGGGGTCGAGGAAGCCAGAATAACAATAATTCCGACGACCCATCGAAGCGTCCTGGCAGGCCCAATGAGGGTCCGCCAGATCTCGATCAGGTCTGGAATGATTTTAACAAACGGCTCAAATCCATTTTCGGCAAGAAGCAGGGCGGTGGCAATAACGGGTTCGACCGCCCTCCGCAAAATAATGGGTTTTCCCCTTCGCCAAAGGCGACACGGCTGGGTATCGTGTTCATCATCATTGCCGCGCTGGCGCTATGGCTGGTAAGCGGCTTCTACATCGTCCGTGAGGGTTATGTGGGCGTGGTCACGCAGTTCGGTCGCTACCAAGCCACGGTACTGCCAGGCTTGCACTGGCATATACCAACGCCTATTCAAGGCGTTGAAAAGGTCGATATTTCAAGTGTGCGTAATTTTACATTTGGCTATAAAAACGACCTGAGCAACAAGGTACCGGCCGAATCTCTCATGCTGACTGAGGAGGAGAATATCGTTGAGGTGCAATTTGCAGTGCATTATCGCCTTAAAACCGAACTGACTCCAGACGCAGTGACACAGCGCTCACCTGCAGCCGATTTCCTGTTCTCCATGGTCAATCCTACCGAGGCAGTACGCCAGGCCGGTGAGACTGCAATGCGCGAAATCGTGGGTAAGGAATCTATGAATAATATTCTGTACGAAAGTCGTACAGCGGCGGCCAACAACGTCATGAAGTTGATGCAGCAGATTCTGAACCGCTACCGTTCCGGTATCGAAGTGACTTCTGTCGCGATCCAGAACGTGCAGCCTCCAGAGCAAGTGCAGGCGGCATTCGAAGATGCGATCAAGGCCGGTCAGGATAACGAACGGCAGAAAAACGAAGGTAATGCTTACGCCAGTAAGGTTATTCCTGAGGCTCGAGGTCGTGCCTCGCGTCTGGTTGAAAGTGCCGAAGGCTATCGCGAAGCAATCGTGACGCAGGCCAAAGGTCTGGCATCACGTTTTGAAAGCGTTCAGGCCGAGTACGCGAAGGCGCCGGAAGTAACCCGCGAACGGATCTATATTTCTACGCTGCGAGAGGTATTTGAAAATACCTCGAAAGTGCTTCTTGATACCAAAGATGGTAACAATATGATGTATTTGCCGATAGACAAGATCCTCGAGGGTCAGACCGGGCAGAAGCAACAGCCACGCAAGCCAGACAATGATTCATCCTCGTCAAATTCGTCGACGGACAGTCCGTCGACCGGCAATACCGCGGCAACACGCAACGATAATCGTTTGCGCCGTGATGATTTTGACCGCAGCAGGTAAGAGGACTTATCATGAATAAAACAATTTTCGGGGCGGTCGTCTTTGTTATCGCCGCATTTCTTTTTTCCTCGTCGGTGTATACCGTGAGTGAACGCAATACAGCGTTGGTGTTCAAACTCGGGCAATGGAAACGTACGGTTTCCGAGCCCGGACTGCATTTTAAATGGCCAGCGCCCATGGAAACTGTCGTCAAGCTCGACAAACGCATTCAGACAATTGAGTCGGGCGATGCAGAGCGCATCCAGACTTCTGAAAAGAAGAACCTGATCATCGATTCTTACGTCAAATGGCGCATTATTGACCCGCTGCGGTACTACATTTCTTTTGGTAATCGCCTTGATGCGGCACAGAACCGGCTGGGTGCGCAAATTCGCGATGCATTGAATGCTTCGGTGAATACGCGTACTGTTCGTGATGTGATTTCGCAAGAGCGACATATTGTGATGGATGAAATCGTAAAAAATGTCGAACAGCGTGCCAAACCGCTAGGTATCGAAGTTGTCGACGTACGTCTCAAACGCATCGAATTTTCACCCGAGGTGTCTGAGTCGGTATATGCCAGAATGCAGGCAGAGCGTAAGGAAGAAGCCAACAGCCTGCGCGCCAACGGTGCTGCCGACAAGGAGCGTATTCAGGCTGGAGCAGATCGTAAGGTACGAGTAGAACTGGCTGAGGCCGAGGCAAAAGCCGAAGTGTTGCGCGGGCAGGGCGATGCCGAAGCGGCCGAGATTTATGCTACAGCCTATGGCAAGGATCCGGAGTTCTTCAGCTTCTACAATAGTATGGACGCGTATCGCAATGCATTCAGCAGCCGCAACGATTTGCTGGTTGTTGATCCGGCCTCCGACTTCTTCCGTTATTTCAACCAGTCTGGCATCAGCGGACAGGGTTCGACTGCGGGCGGAGCGCGCCAGCCGCTACCGGTACAATAATTCGCAAAATAACCATTTGCGCGACTTACAGTTAATTAAAGAGTACAATATACTGTAAGTTTTAAGTCACTTTATCTATGCGATTCGGCTGCTTACGCAACCGGGTCGCATTTTTATTTGTTTTCTCCATTTTCGGACATGACGACAAGCAACTGGCTACTCCCTGAACATCTATCCGATATTCTGCCCGCAGAAGCGCGCCGAATCGAAGAACTGCGTCGTGCGATGCTGGATCTGTATCGCAACTGCGGTTTTGAACTGGTCGCGCCGCCGCTGGTTGAATATACCGATTCACTGTTCGTTGGCAACAGCCACGATCTTAAGCTGCAAACCAATAAATTGGTGGATCAGCTCTCGGGCCGCACCATGGGTGTGCGCGCCGACATGACCTCGCAGGTTGCGCGCATTGATGCGCACTTGCTCAATCGTGAAGGGGTGGCCCGGCTTTGTTACTGCGGCAGCGTGCTGCACGCCCGTCCTTCGGGTTTATTGGCAGATCGTGAGTTGTTGCAGATCGGCGCCGAAATTTATGGCTATGCCGGCTACGAAGCAGACTTGCAGATTATCCAGCTGGCACTGGACAGCCTCGTCCTGGCGGGTATAGAAAATGCCAGCCTGGACCTGAATCATCCGGGCGTATCGCGCGCGCTTATCGAAGCCGCGGGTCTGCAGGATCAGGCTGGCGAAGTGCTGTCGCTGCTCAAGGAAAAAGACGTTCCCGGGCTGCGGCAGTTGTTTGAGGCTACTCCCGGCGTGCCGGATGATATTGCCGCTGCATTGATTCGCCTGCCGTCGTTGTATGGCGATGTCGCGGTGCTTGCCGAGGCTGCCTCTGCCTTGCCCGATCTGCCTGGCATTCGTGCCGCATTGCAGGCGTTGCGAACCCTGGTGGAAACGCTTGACGTGACTGCGGTCGGGATAGATCTGGCCGACGTCAAGGGCTATGATTATCATTCCGGCGTCAGCTTCGCCATTTTTGGCCGTGGTTGGCCCGACGCCATTGTTCGCGGTGGTCGGTACGACAATGCCGGCACCTCCTTCGGGCGCGCGCGCGCGGCTACCGGCTTCAGTTTGGATCTGCGCAAGGTTTCTGCCGGCCTGGCTCCGGCCGAACCGTCCCGGGCCGTGCGGGCTCCGTGGGATTCAGATCCCGCGCTGGGCGAAAAGATTCGCCAGCTTCGACAGGACGGCAATGTGGTGGTTCAGTTTTTTCCGGGCACCACGCAAAGTATTGATGAATTTGTTTTCGACCGTGAGCTGATTTGCGACAACGGTCAATGGGTGCTGAAAAGTACCAACTAATCGGGTCCTGCTGATTTGTTTCAGCAGGAATGAGATGAACTTTTGTACAAAGTCACTTTTATGAGCAAGAACGTAGTGGTAATTGGCACCCAATGGGGTGACGAAGGCAAGGGAAAGATCGTTGACTGGCTGGCCGAGTCAGCACAGGGCGTTGTGCGCTTTCAGGGCGGTCACAATGCCGGTCATACTCTCTGGATCAATGGCAAGCGTACCGTCCTGCGGCTCATTCCGTCAGGCATTATGCACCCTCACGCCATTTGCTATATTGGCAACGGCGTGGTGCTGTCGCCCGAGGCGCTGCTCAAGGAAATTGAAGAGCTTGAAGCGGCTGGCCTGGACGTACGCAGTCGCTTGCGCATTTCCGAAGCGTGCCCGCTGATCCTGCCATATCACGTGGCGGTGGACCAGGCCCGTGAGGCCCGCAAGGGTGAGAACAAGATCGGCACGACGGGGCGCGGAATCGGCCCTGCCTATGAAGACAAGGTGGCGCGTCGCGCCCTGCGCGTGCAGGATCTGTACGATCTTGATGTCTTTGATGAAAAACTCAAGGAAGTGCTGGAGTACCACAACTTCATTCTGACCCAGTACCTGGGCGCCGAACCGGTATCCTTTGACGAAGTGAAAAACCAGGCGCTGGCGCTGGCCCCGGTGATCAAGCCCATGGTGGCCGACGTCTCCGCGCTGCTGTACCAGGCGGAGAAAGAAGGGCAGCAGCTGCTGTTCGAAGGCGCGCAGGGCGCGCTGCTGGACGTCGATCACGGCACCTATCCGTTTGTCACCAGCAGCAACTGTATTGCCGGCGCGGCATCGGCAGGTGCCGGCGTGGGCCCGCAACGCCTCAATTATGTATTGGGTATTACCAAGGCTTACACCACCCGTGTCGGCTCCGGCCCGTTCCCGACCGAACTGACGGACGAAGTCGGGGCCCGCATTGCGAAAGTCGGCAACGAATTTGGCGCGGTAACCGGCCGTCCACGTCGTTGTGGCTGGTTTGATGGCGCCGCGCTCAAGCGTTCGGTCATCATCAACGGCATTAGCGGCCTGTGTGTCACCAAGCTTGATGTGCTGGACGGGCTGGAAAGCATTGGCCTGTGCACCGGCTATATGCTGGACGGCAAGAAAATCGATTTGTTGCCATATGGCTACAAAGCAGTGGAAAGGGCCGAACCTATTCTTGAAACCATGCCGGGCTGGAGCGATTCCACTGTCGGCGTCAAGGAATACGATAAACTGCCGGAAAATGCTCGCCGTTTCCTGACGCGTATTGAAGAGATCTGTGAAGTGCCAGTCGATATTATTTCCACCGGGCCGGACCGCATGGAGACCATTTTACGTCGCCATCCGTTCCTGGATCAGACAGCCTGAAGGACAACAGAACATGAGTGCGCCAGAAAATTCTGACAAACATTTGTGGATCAGCTGGGATGAATATAACCGGCTGATCGAACGGCTTGCCCTGGTAGTTCATCAATCCGGCTGGAAATTCGACAAGATCCTGTGCCTGGCGCGGGGCGGGGTACGGGTTGGCGATGTGCTATCCCGCATTTTCGATGTACCGCTGGGCATTCTTGCCACAAGCAGCTATCGGGAAGCGGCCGGTACCGTTCAGGGCCAGCTGGATATCGCCAAATTCATTACTATCACCCGCGGCACGCTCGACGGCCGCGTATTGCTGGTGGACGATATGGTTGATACCGGGTTGACCTTTGCCCGAGTCCAGGAGCACCTGGTGACGCAATATCCTGCCATTACAGAGCTGCGATCTGCCGTTTTGTGGTGGAAAGGCCACGCCAAGGCGGAACCCGATTATTACATCGACCAGCTGCCCACTAATCCGTGGATTCATCAGCCGTTTGAAGATTACGACAGTTTGCGGCCTCATCAGCTGGAGGCCTGGGTAAGAAAAGGTACACAATCTTAAGATTGTGTGCTAGAATCCTTGATTATCCAAGATTTTTTTCTTCCAATTTTAAAGAACACGCCTACAATTCATGCCTAACGTACGCTTAAAAGAGAACGAGCCATTTGAAGCCGCACTTCGCCGCTTCAAACGCACTATCGAAAAAACCGGTCTGCTGACAGAACTGCGCTCACGCGAATTCTACGAAAAACCAACAGCAGAGCGCAAACGCAAGCACGCTGCTGCGGTTAAACGTCACTACAAACGTATCCGTAGCCAGCAATTGCCTCCACGCATGTATTAATGTGCACAGTTGATTCCTGACAGCTTTGTTCAGGACTTGCTGGCACGGGTCGACGTTGTCGATGTTGTTGGCAAGTACGTTCAACTTAGAAAGGGCGGAGCGAATTTACTCGGCCTTTGCCCCTTTCACAACGAAAAATCGCCATCCTTTACCGTTAGTCCCACCAAACAGTTTTATCACTGCTTTGGCTGTGGCGCGCATGGTACTGCCATCACATTCCTTATGGAGCACACCGGGGCCTCGTTTCCCGAAGCGGTGCGGTCTCTGGCTGCGAATGTGGGTATGGTCGTGCCCGAAGAGCAGCGCAGCCCACAGCAACAGGTGCGCGCGCGCGAACAAAAGGCGGAAGTCAATCGACACCAGCAGGTACTTGAGAAAGCCCAGGCACGTTATCTGGCGCTGCTCAGGGAAAGCCAGGATGCCATTGCCTACCTCAAGCAACGGGGAATTACCGGCAAAACCGCCAAGCTTTTCGGGCTGGGCTGGTCTGGCCATGATCGCAGCGGGCTAAAACAGGTTTTTGATAACTATGATGACCCGTTATTGACCGAAGCCGGCCTGGTCATCGAGTCCGATGATGGCAGGCGCTATGACCGTTTCCGCGAACGGATCATGTTTCCCATCATCAATGCGAAGGGTAACCTGATCGGCTTTGGTGGTCGGATCATTGGCAAGGGTGAGCCCAAATACCTGAATTCCCCGGAAACCCCGTTGTTCAACAAGGGTCAGGAGCTATACGGTCTTTGGGAAAACCGCCAGGGTATCCGGCAAGAAGGCTGTGTGCTTGTCGTTGAGGGTTACATGGATGTAGTGGGACTGGCGCAGCAGGGCATCGGATTTGCGGTGGCCACACTGGGCACGGCAACCACGCCGACCCATATCCAGAAATTGCTACGCACCAGCGATCGCATCGTTTTCAGTTTTGATGGCGACGGGGCTGGTCGTCGTGCGGCCTGGAAAGCCCTGAATGTGTGTTTGCCATTTCTGCGCGACGATATCTCCTTGCGATTCCTGTTTCTGCCCAATGAACACGATCCTGATTCCTTTGTGCGCGACCTGGGCCCGGAAGCGTTCCACAAAGAGCTTGCGCAGTCACGCGTGTTGTCTACGTTTCTGCTTGAAGAGCTGGCTTCTCGCCATAATTTGAACGAAGCCGAGGGCAGGGCAGCCTGCCTGCATGAAGCCCGTCCCCTGATCTCGGCCATTCCGGCTTCGGGCATCCGAACGCAGATCGAGAATGATTTTGCCAAACTGGTGTCATTGACCTCTGCCGAGTTACTGACCGACCTTGCTCGCTTTGAAGAAGCGGCCCAAAAGCGCCAGGACTGGCAAAAATCGCTGCCCGAAGCGCCCGAGAAAAACCAGGGCGCCGCCCAGGATGGTTCTCCATTTGGTTCTGGCTTTGGCTCGCCCTTTGATCTGGCGCCAGCCTCGTTTGAGCCCAAGCCGTCTGCCCGTTACGGGCGTGCCGGCAGCCGTCGGGGTGGCCGCCAGGTGACGCCGCTGGCCCGCAGGCTCATCAAGTTGCTGGCATCCAATCTGGAGCTAGTTCATAAAATAACCGATCAGCAGCTTGAAGTTTTGGGGTTTAGCCCCCAGTTTGCTTATGTAAGGGAATTTATTGCATTTGCTCAGACCACTCAGGCAACACACCTTGCGGCGCTCATACAGCGCGCCGAACCTGGATCCGAAATAGCCAATATGCTGACTGGTCTGACAATTGACTCTTTCGACGAGGATGCCTTACCCGACCCCGCCGCAGAGTGGAATGATGCGCTGCGCAAAATTGAATTCGAACGCCTGAACCAGGATAAGGAAAACCTGGTTGCTGGCGGTTTGACAACGGCAGTGGATCGCGAACGATACAAGGCCATCAATGCCCGTATCAGATTGTTAAAATAAGGGTTTTATAAATTACTCGTGTATAATGTAAAGTTTGCTCGTCTCTATATATGCGCCTCCTTTTGCTGCTTAAATAAAAAATAACAAGCGGCGAAGCAGTGCGTGGTTTTGTTGTTTTTGTTTTGTTTGTGTTGATCTGAGATTGCCGGAACTGACTATGACCAAATCCAGTAGTAAACCAACTCCTTCCAAGACAGCAGTTAAGAAAGTGACCGCAAAGTCTTCTTCTAAAACCATAGCACCAGCCAGGTCTGCCCTGAAAAAAGGCAAGACGGTGCCAGCAGAGACCAAGGCAAGTCCTTCAGTGAAAAAAACGGCGGCTTCAGGCAAAGTCAGTAAGGCCGCCAAACCGGAAATGAATGTGAAAGATACTGCTGCAAAAGTAACCAAGTCAGCGCCTTCGGCTAATCCCGGGACAAAGGCACCGGCCAGCAAAACGGCGACAGCTGCGCAGGCAGAAGTCAAAACTGTAAAAACTGTCGCTGCCCAGGCAGGTGCCAAAACGGCATCGGCCCGTCCGGCTGCCAAAAAGGCTCCAGTCAAAACGGCTGCGTCCAAAACAGCGCAGGCAAAAGCTGCCGTGGATGACACGGACCTCGATCTGGACGACACCGATCTGGATCAGGAAAAAGCCGGTAAACGCAAGCCCAAAGTAGGAACTGGCCGCAAGCCTGGTCGTCCGTCAAAAAACAAGAGCAATGACGAAGATGATGAATTCCTCGAAGCCGAAGACGGCGAAGTAGAAGAGGTGCCAGATTTCAAACCAGCCAAGCGCGGCAAACGTGGTGCGAAAGATACCAAAGAGGTATCAAGTCGCGGCCCGGTCTCGCCTGAAGAACAGGAAGCGCGGCGTAACCGTCTTAAACTGCTCATCAAACTGGGCAAGGAACGGGGCTACCTTACCTACGGCGAAATCAATGACCATCTTCCCGATGATCTGGTGGATGCAGAGGCTATTGACGGCATCATCAGTACCTTCAGCGATATGGGCATCTCTGTCTACGACCAGGCGCCCGATGCAGAAGCGCTGCTGCTGAGCGACAACGCACCCGTAGCGTCATCCGACGACGACGTGGAAGACGAAGCTGAAGCTGCGCTCACCACTGTGGATTCCGACTTTGGGCGCACCACCGACCCAGTCCGCATGTATATGCGCGAAATGGGCACGGTTGAGTTGCTGACACGTGAAGGCGAGATTGAAATTGCCAAGCGTATTGAGGAAGGGCTCAAGCATATGGTTATGGCCATTGCTGCCTGCCCGACTACGATCCAGGAAATTTTGAACCACATCCAGCGTGTTCGCGATGGTCAGGCCCAGATTGACGAAGTCGTCGATGGCCTTGTCACTGAGGACGGCGAAGAATATGCCGGTTCAGGCGTGCAGGAAGAAGACGAGAGTGACGACGGCCCGGCCGGCGGCATGAGCAGCAAGCAGTTGGAAATGCTGCGTCAACAGGCGCTGGAAAAATTCGATTCCGTTGAAAAATGGTTCGGCAAAATGCGCAGTGTTTACGAGCAAGGTGGCTATCGTACGCCCGATTACATCCGCTCTCAGGAAGCCATTCTTGAGGAACTGATGGGCGTGCGCTTTACAGCCAAAATGGTCGAGCGCCTTGCAGACACGCTGCGCAGCCAGGTTGAAGGAGTGCGTCAGCTGGAACGCGCCATCCTGCACACCTGCGTCGATCGTGTCGGCATGCCACGCTCTTACTTCATTAAAGTATTTCCCGGCCAGGAAACCAATCTGAACTGGGTGCAGGATGAAGTGAACAAGAACGCTGCCTACGCAGAAACGCTTGAGCGTTCCATTCCTGATATCCATGAAATTCAGCAAAAACTGATAGACCTGGAAAATGCCGTTGTTCTGCCCCTCAAAGACCTGAAAGACGTGAATAAGCGCATGGTCACCGGTGAAGCCAAGGCCAAGAAAGCCAAACGCGAAATGATCGAAGCCAACTTGCGGCTGGTTATCTCTATTGCCAAGAAATACACCAACCGCGGGCTGCAGTTCCTTGATCTGATTCAGGAAGGCAATATCGGCCTGATGAAAGCCGTGGACAAATTCGAATACCGTCGAGGCTACAAGTTTTCTACGTACGCCACATGGTGGATTCGCCAGGCCATTACGCGTTCGATTGCCGACCAGGCGCGCACGATCCGTATTCCGGTTCACATGATTGAAACCATCAACAAGATGAACCGTATTAATCGTCAGATTTTGCAGGAAACAGGCACCGAGCCCGATCCTGCAACACTGGCGCAGAAAATGGATATGCCGGAAGAGAAGATTCGCAAAATCCTCAAAATTGCCAAAGAGCCCATTTCCATGGAAACGCCGATTGGTGACGATGACGATTCGCATTTGGGCGACTTCATCGAGGACAACGCTACCCTGGCGCCATCAGACAATGCACTGTATGGCTCCATGCGCGATGCCTTCAAGGAAGTGCTTGACTCTCTGACGCCACGTGAAGCCAAAGTGCTGCGCATGCGGTTCGGTATCGGCATCAGTTCAGACCAAACGCTGGAAGAGGTGGGTAAACAGTTTGACGTGACTCGCGAGCGGATCCGTCAGATAGAAGCCAAGGCCCTGCGCAAGTTGCGTCATCCAAGCAGAGCTGATAAACTTAAAAGCTTTCTTGAAAACCAGTAATTAAATTTGCCGATCGCGCGTGGGTATTTGAAGAAATACTTGGCGTTAGTTAGACGTTAAGCGCAGGCCAAATTTAAATGTAGTTAGCAAGAAAAAAGCCGGAAATTGGCCGCATTTGTCAGGTGTTTTATACACAAGATAGTCTGACAGGCGGCCAAAATAATGGATACCCCCTGTAGCTCAGTTGGTTAGAGCAGAGGACTCATAATCCTTTGGTCGCTGGTTCGAGTCCAGCCGGGGGGACCAAAAAATACCTTATTTATCAGTATGTTAAAGCCGCTCACATAAGCGGCTTTTTCTTTGCCTAGCCTGTAAGTAAGCACTATGTAAGCCGTTTTGTTGCTGTCGCTAGGGTTTAAACCTGTGTATTTATGCCACGACCGTTATGCTCGATGCATATAAAAATCGGGGATGCATACTTATTGACAGTAATATCTAGTTTCGTTAGCAAACAGATGTCACAATAGAGCTATTCGTGTTTAGAGCGGGCTCGCGGCTATGAAATGGAAAAGTAGGAACCTTCGAGAATTGGCGAACATTATATGTGGCGATGCGGACCACTTTCACTATCGTTCGAGCACCTATATTACCGAGTTTTTTCAGGATTGCGATCTTGAGTTTGTTCATGATGGCTCCACTCGGCGAATATGGGTAGCAGAGAGGTTGGAGGAGGTGTTGGCGATGCCCCATACGGGGCCTTCAAGTCCTCCCGATGCATTCGTGCGAATAATACGCTCGGTTCTGGATAAAGGGGAGGCTCAAGATGGCGATCCAGACAGAAGTGCTGCTCTTTCAGCAATTAATATTGTCCTTGCTCGTGAAGGTTGGGAGGCCTTTTATGATAATCACGGAGTAGGGCAGCTACGTCACATCGCTACGAACACTATTGCTCAGCCTGCTAACCCACATCGCCCGTTGACACCGGCAGAGTCGACTCGCCGTGATCAACTAATTGTGTATCTTGAAAAGTGTTCAGAAGACGAACTAATTGAAGAAATATTGCTGCCGCTATTTCGGCAACTGGGTTTTCACCGGATTACCGCTGCTGGTCACAAGGACAAAGCCTTAGAATATGGTAAAGATATATGGATGAAATATACGCTACCAACTCTACATGTCTTGTATTTTGGTATTCAAGCCAAGAAGGGGAAACTTGATTCTGCGGGCATGGGTAAAGAAGGGTCTAGGAATATTGGTGAGATTTTGAACCAAGTTACTATGATGTTGGGGCATGAAATATTCGACCCCGAATTTAACCGTCGCGTATTGGTTGATCACGCATTTATCGTTGCTGGAGGTGAGATAACAAAACAGGCAAGGAATTGGTTGGGAAATCACCTCGATGCGACTAAACGATCACAGATCATGTTCATGGATCGTGACGACATACTTAATCTTTTTATTGTGACTAATTTACCCTTACCGAACGGTGCATTACCTCCGGTGAAGGACGCATTCAGCTTTGACGAAGATATACCGTTCTGAACGCTTTGCTTACATATCAAGTACATATTTAATGTTGGAAATAGTAATTCCCTTGAATTCATGTGGTTAGCATTTAAGACGAACTAATTTGATGTTACCTGTTCGCGAAAAGGAGTTTCTGATGGCTCAGGACAATCCGTATGAAATAGTGGAGGTTGAAAGTTATTTGCCGAAGTCGACTTCTGGTTTACGCGGTAAAGTACATATCAGGCCAGTAGTAGGTGGCAAGTATTCCACTCTCCTGCACGTTGAATGTTCGAAAAAATTATCTGCCGACTATCCTGTTGGAACACGATTCAAGATTCGCGCCACTCTGACCGACCGAGAGGATGGAGGGCAGTACCTTTATAGCTACTATAAATGGCCGGTGGAGGTTCTATCTTGAAATGCCGAGCGCGGGGTGGCAATTATTTGAGATTGATATCTTGGTTTTATTAATGCGTAGCTGTTCGCGGAAAATAGCTCCGGCTCTTGGAGATCAATAAAAATGGGTAAAAACGGCAAAGTACTCTATTTTTTATTTGGCGTGGCGGTTGCGATGGTTATTAATATTTTGTTTATTAATAACCATTCGGATTTCGAAGATCGACTTATAGCGTTATTTACTGCAATTGGCACTGTAGGTGCGGTTGTTGTCGCTTTGTATTTCTCGTTCAGTGCTGATAGACGAGAGCAAGATCGTATCGACACTGAAAAAAGAGTAGCAAATTTTTATTTAGTTACCCAGCTTAATCATATTCGAAATTATGCCCGTGGTTTTTTAGAGAAACTCCACATGGCAAACGACGATGCTGAAGAAGCTGTGAAATTTAATAATGGGTTGTTCCCACTGTACAAGCGCTTGAACTTGTTGCTTATCCCGTCTGATCTCGGCCCGCACCTAAAGTCGATACCGGAAGAATTGCATATACAATTGATCGACTTGGAAGTTAAAAAAAGTCTTTGGTCTGATCTAATCAGCATATATTTAAAATCAAAGCTCAATGGTGACATAGATGATGCGGCTAAATTCGCAAAGCAAGTTCACGATGTATGCGAAACAGCAATGAAGCTTTTGAGTGAGGCTGATGCTGGCCGTAAACGAAGTTACGATACTTGAAAGGGTTAGCTAACGCAACGTACTGACCCTGTGGTGATCGCGGCCTGTGCCGCCCGCTATCGCCCTGCAGCCGTATATACGACAACGCCCCGGAATGAAAATTGCAGGGCGTTGAAGGCTGGGTCACAAAGAAAGGAGATAGAACTAGGGGTTCTTTGCCCGAGCTGCACCCGATATATTTAGCGTGGGTCGGTGTGCTTAACCACGTTGGCGGCCGTCGGTGCCGTTGGTGCCTTTAACTGAATCGTCTTCCTATCAAGCCGTACTTGGCAGGGTCCCGTAACCACATAAGCACACAGTCGCGGATAATAGGTCCATCCGTTGCACACATACTGCCGTTGGCAATTGCTTCGTCAAAACTGTGGGCAGTTTCCATATACATGGACTCCGAAACTGGATTCGCAATATGTTCCAATCGTTTGACGCGAGCGAGCAGAGTGCGGATATTACTTGTGTTCATGCTCTGTGCTGTCCAGCGCTGTCAGTCGTTGTCCAAGCTCCAGGGCGGCTAAAAAATTTAGTTCGCGCATAATCAGTTGTTCATACGCTACGTCAAAATGCCGCTGTACTAGCGCTTTGCGATCAGATTCGGTAAGGGCGTTTTTAATATCTTCGTTCATTGGAAAACTCCAAGTTCAATAAGAGCGTTTGCCGCTTTAACTCGCAAGTCTTGGTCCGGGCAATTCTTAAGCACGTCCTTGCATGCATCAATAGCCAAAAGTCGCAGCTCTTCGCGCTCATCAGCCGTCAGGGACAATTGGAAATCTTTTGCGGGCTTGCCCGTTTTTAATTCTATAAAGCGGTCTACGTCTAAGGGTATGACGTTTATCTGGTGTCTCGTTCTTTGATCGGCGATTTGCAACGCTTCTTTAATAGCGTCAGCGTGTTGTGAGATATGCATATACGACCGATCATCGTCCACCTGTACCATAACCACACTATCGGTCGGTTGTGCTTCAAATAGTGTCACACGGTTCGTTTTGTTTTTTGACCACACGTTAATCATAATTATTCCTTGTTTTCCAATGCCGCAATACGGGCTTCAAGTTCTTCAGTGGATCGAATTTGCCCCAATGTGCCAATCGCGTCGATAATCTGCTTTGCTACATCTGAGGCGATTAATCCACGGGAAATAGCATCCAGTACCTGCTCTACCTGTTTCGCAATGGGTGCTGCTACGTTCAGATTAAATTCAACCCGTTCAGTCTGCGCACGCAGGGCAGGCATTACACGGGTCAGGATCAGCGCCGCCGCTTGCGCGTCACCTTCCAGTGCCTGCTCCACCATCTTATCTACAATGCCACCAGCGTTTTCCATCATTCGATATGCGAGTCTGGCGCGCTTGTCGATAACGCCTTTGGGCCTACCTTTTGGGTTCGGCGACCGCATACCCTTTTGCCACTGCTCATTGCCGGTGACGGGAACTGGTTTGAAATTCTTCAACCACTCCGGCTGTACGAGGTCGTTATTGGGAGGTTTTGGCTTCGTGCTGGTCATGTCGTCCTTGTGATAAGTGTCTGTCTTTGTGCGATCACAGGTTGAGCGCTTGTGTTGCTTTTGAATGCGCCTCTCGAATTGAAGCTACCTGTCTCCAGTTTGATCCCATTGCTTTTTCAATCTCCAATAAAAGAGCGGAGCCACGTTTTTCGAGGTAGTCTTTAGCATTACGAAGGGCTTTTAACCGCTGGGCAGTATCGGGGCTTACCATTTCATGATATTGACGGGTATAAATTGAATGCTCGGTATCAGACATGCCGCTTAGGTATGAGGGCGCACCGAGCAGAGCGGTAAGGGTCGTTACGTCATTCTTGTCAATTGCTTGTCGCAAGAATTTATAACGACCATTAATATCCATGCTTGCCACATGCTTGCGAATCTCTGTGTTCAAATTCCCCGTGCCTGCTTTCTGCACTAAAGGTGAAGTGAGCATCTCGTCCATGCTCTTGATCTGCTTATCCATCGTGGCGACCGCGCTATCGAATTTTTTGGTAAGACGAAGCTGCTGCGAAAGTGCAGTATCACTGACGTGAAGGATTTGCTGTTGTTCGTTCCATGTTGGGTTCTTTGATGCTACCTTGCGAGCTTCGTGCAGCTTGCCGAGGGTGTTATAGGTGTCTTGCATCAACTCTTCTGCTGGACCCAAATAGGGAGCGCTGGTTTCGTTGTATCCGTCAATCTTCTTAACGTTCTCTGGATGGAATGAGGGGCTGACGGCGGTATTGATTTCAAGGGACATTGCTTTATCTCCAAAGTTGACTTGTTAGTTACATACTGCTTGCATTATGGGAAAAACAAGCAAATTCCGCAATTTGATCAATTACATACGTCCGCTGAACAGGTAGTTCATACTTATATGGTCGAGTGCTATCTGTAATTAATATTTGAATACGGAGGTGAAGAGCCGGGCAGAGCGCTGCACGAAACCCCGTATGGTGGGTGGGTGGGTATAGTGGGCACTGGTGCCCACATTCCCCACTATACCCACCATACGGAGTATCCCCACACTACGTAGTTTTTAACTAACCGTCTTGGGACGGCAGTACCAAACTCCGCTGATATTCTGCTTCTCAATGTATCTGCCGCTGTGCTCGGCCCACCAGCGTTCGCTGAATCCGGCCGATAAAGCAGTTTGTTTAATCTGACTTAGTGGCAATGTATATCCCGGATGTACATTCTCGAACTGTGCTTTCAGCCAGATGCCAAATGCTGGCTCATTTTTACCGACTGGACCACGAGCGCTGCCGACTACGCTTTTCGGGGTTAAGGCGCTATCGAGTTCATCCCATTTCGGACGTGTGGCGGTAATGATCTTTCCGTTGTGTGGGTCAGTGTCAACGTCGACCTTTTCTGTTCGGAACTTCCATGCTCCGCCCGGATGTTCAGGCAAATTAACCTTTACTTGCATAAGCACTTTTTCGTGTACTCCTTGCCCGTTATCGTTGCTGGTCGGATCTTCCATGACGGCGCAAAGGCTGCGGCAGGTTTGAGCAAAGGCGGCAGAGCCGACAACACGATGAAGCATAGCGCGTGAAGTATCCTTTGCAAAATGGGTCACGCAGACAATAGCAATTCGATGCTCCTGCGCCAGGGCGAGCCATGGTTCTAGAATTGTGCGTAGCTGTCCCGCATCGTTTAAATCAACCTTTCTCAATTTTTGGCCGGGGAGGTAGCTTGTCACTGGATCAATAACAAGCATTTCGAAAGGTTGCCCCTCGTTTTGGGCACTTTTAAGCCATTCGTTCACACCATCAAGATCGTCCTGCATTGAAAATGTATTGCGTTTTCCTTGCTGGGCGATGCCTTGGATTTCGATGACATTGTGCAGATTTGCTCCACAAGCCATAAGCCGTGGGACAGTCATTTCTTCGATACCGTCTTCGCTTCCCAACCAGAGAACACGACCGGCTGGACGAGTATGGGTATTGCTAAATTCACCCGGCCAGCACTGACCAGTTGTAACCCTGGCGGTTATGTCAGCGAGCACAGTAGATTTTCCGGCTCCTGTTTCACCTGCAAAAATGGTGATATAACCCTTTGGAATCCATCCGGTCCAAAGCCAATCAATTGCACGTGGTAAAACCCCATTAAGAGAGCGTCCGACAAGTTTACGTGGACTGTTGATGCTATCAATACGGGCTGCATTGCTTGCAGGATTCGCCCACCCGTGTTTTTGAGCCTGTGCAAATACAGATTGGTAGCTGCTTCTATTCCCGCCCAGTTTGTCCCATTTTCTCGACGCTTCTTGAGCGTTATATTTTTCAGAGGTGGCAGACCAATCCAGCCAGAGTCCGCGACCAACGTCACCAAGTTCACGTAGTGCCATTCCCATGTTAGTCCAAAGGTGATAGTCATCAGAGCGAAGGCTATAAAGAGCGGAACGCAACTCTGTTACGGTCTTAGCATCAACCGAGATAATTTCGGGTGCCGTTGCAGGCAATGCCGGGCTGCTTATTTTGTCATAACGAGGTGCTAACTTCTGTCCAATGAAGTTAGCTAGGCAGGTAAAACCTTTATCCCGGATAGGGCGTTCGGTGACTGTGAAAAATCTGCCGCCAGCGTATGCCTCAATACCGGTACCGTTCGATCCCAGAGTAGGAAAGTGTCGCCCGTATCCGATTGCATGTGCCCCGGTGCCACTAGGACTTATTTCAACATAGCCGGGGACTATATTTGCTACATCTGAGAGTTCATTATCTGGAATATCGTCAAGATCGATGCCTTGCCAGTGCCCGCCATTTTCGTCAGGCCCAAGAGCAAAACCAAGATACCAATTTCCCCCACGTGTCGTTAGTGCGGTTTTGGCCTCATCATAGGAAGCGAATTGCGTCCGATCATCGTTAGAATCAAGTGTTCCACTCCTTTTCTGCCCATTGATGTAGTACGGTATTTTCTTTGGAGAAGCAAGAAGCCAGCGCTTCGCTTTTTTCATTTGCGAGAAGGTGGGCAGCTCGGGCTGTGCGACGGCAGGGGCCACGTTTGTACTGTCGGTGTCGCGTGGGTATTGATCGCTACCTTGCGTGGCCTGTGTCGGCGGTAATACATTGTGGTCAGTATATTCACTATCTAACTGCTGCACGGGTTCTGTCCCATGCGCTACACTGGGTTCAATCATATTTTGTCCTGAATGTGGTTGCTCATTCTTGCCCCGGCTTATGTCGGGGCTTTTTCTTGGTAGTGCTTACGACGCAAGTACACGTCACGTATTCGAAATAGCTAAGTGCGTGATGCGCTTGGATTATTTTCGGAGTGAACATGGTCTACAGGGGAACCTGTTCGAACGAAATACGCCGCGATTCCAGGAACTGATCCAGATCAGCAACCTTGTACATGCACTGCTTTCCGGGCTTGTAGAAGGCGGGGCCTTTGCGTTCGCTGGCCCAACAGGTAAGGGTATTGAATGAGATACCGAGATATTCGGCAGCTTGACGACGATTGATACGGTCGGAAGGGGTGAGTGTTGACAGGTTTGACATTACGTACGGCTCCTGAATCTCTTTCACTGCACTGGTTATGTTATTGGCAGTGAAAGAAGGGCGACCCTACGATTATTTTTATGACGGAGGCCAGGAAGCTAGGAAGAAAACGGCCTGCGCAGCGGAGAAGCTGAGTGACAACCAGTGTTGTTACTGGCTGGGTATACTTAAGCATAGCGGAAATTTTTATTTGTCACAAGGCTAGGATCAAGAACTATTTTGGGTTTTAAATTCCTGGGCTTGCCTGATTATCCAATCCGCAACATCCTGAACTTCGGGCAGCAAATATCGGAGGTCGCGAGTCTGTGTGTAGTGCTTAAGGGTAACAGTGGCAGGGAGGTGATTCGTTAATATCTCTGCCTTCCATAATTCGACTTTGCATTGAACGCAGATGGCGATAAAGGTCCTCCTCAAATCATGATTGTGAAGGTGCATGCCAGCAATTTCACTGACCTGCCCCATAGTGCCCCGCGCATCTTGCATGTGGGGGACCTTCGACCCAGCGCGGGACGGGAACACATATTCTTCGTTCTTACTACGGCATGCAAGACGGGCATCAAGCAGCGATTTTAACTGTGTGCTCATGGGGATCGTGACCACATTATGGTTCTTCGTTTCCTTCAATACAAAGTAGGGCGGCTCCTCATCCAAGTGGACTTCTGACCACCGCAGCGCTGACCCCTCGCCAATGCGAGCACCAGTCAGGATCAGGAACATGACAAGGTGTGCAGCCGCATTGTCAGCAGGCACAAAGCGCTCGGTACTGGTGCGCCCAACCAATAGATTCCACACTTCCCCGATTTTGTTTAACGGCACAAATTCCTCTTTGGTTTCTTCCTTATTCCATTGAACGATTTTGAAGGCTTGGACCACAGGGTTGACCGGGAGGATAGGGTAACTGCCATCTGGCGCGACATTTATCTCACGAGCCCAATTGCACAGGGCCCGCAGGTTACGAAAGGTCTGGTTAGCTGTAGTCGGTGCGGTGTCCGATAGCAACCGAAAGCGTTTTACACATGCCTCACGTGTAATGTTGGCTACCCGTTTATCGGCCCAATCTGACAGCGTCTTTGTCACGCACTTAACGATGTCGGCTTTGCTGCTGGGTCGTAGCGGGCCATGTTTTGTACGTTTGTTCTTGATGTAGTCTTCCATCACTGCCCGAAGGGTCATTTCCTCTGCTTTCTCTTTTTTTTCTTTAGCAAACGGGTTAATTCCCGAGTTCATTTCATTCAATTTGCCTTGGGCCTCAGTTCTTGCTACACGAGGCTCCATTTTCTTACAGTTGCTTATGGTATAGCGGCAGGTCTTGCCCTTGACGCGACCCTGAACAATATAGCTCTTGGCACCGTTGGCGGTTACACGGACCCCGAAACCCGTTAACCCCTCGTACCAGTAAAATTGTTGACCAGATTCTGGCACGGGCAGGGCGTCAATTGCCAGTTTGGTAAGCGCTTTGAATGTTGCCATTTTGGGGTGATTCCTTTCTTATAAAAGTGCATAGGATTGTTGGCACATATTCGCCCTGACATCGCTATGGTTATCACCACTCGTATGCTCAAATATGGCGAAAAATTTTATGTAAGCGTCGTTGTAAGCAGTACAAACATAGTTATGCATATTTCAATATAGGGGTATTTCGCCATAAGACATTGATTATTATAGTTTAATATGTCGAAACATATGCAAGCATTGCTACCTAAATACCCTATACAGGTAACTCATAATCCTTTGGTCGCTGGTTCGAGTCCAGCCGGGGGGACCAAAGAAATCTTTTAGAATCAAGCAATTAGCCGCTCCGTCAAGCGGCTTTTTTCTTGTCTGAGTCCTTGGTGTGGCGTAAGTGTGGCGTAAATTCCGTCGCATTGACGTAATTTGCCAAATGGCCAGCATCCAAATGGGCATACTTCTGCACCATCTCGATCGTTTCCCATCCCCCCAATTCTTTGAGCACCATGAGCGGCGTGCCCGATTGGACATGCCAACTTGCCCAGGTATGACGCAAGTCATGGAATTTGAGCGGTTTGATGCTCGATAAAATGGCCGCGCGATCTAGCGTGCGCTTGTCTACTTGAGTCACACGCATGCCACTTTCGCGTGTGAAACAATGCTCAGTCCCGGCCGCTTCTCTTTCCTCAAGGAGGGCGATTGCTTCACTGTTCAACGGCATAGGGCGTGATCGGCCATTTTCAGGACGGTGCCACCTAGGAAATGCTTCCACAAAATTGATCGGACGGTACCCATTTGAAAATGAATTATGGTCGACAAAAAGATAGCCATGACAATTGGAAGAGTTTTCGCTAGTAGCACTTTTATCATAAGCCCTCTCAGCAGCTTATGTGTAGGGTACGCGCTCCATAAAGCGCCAGCATAGACAATGGAACGACACGGGCCGACATTGACGGACAGGTTTCTCAAGATCTTATCGGAATAGTTATTGAGGGGGATCAGGCGCTCCGGCAGCTGAATGCGCTGCAGGACTGGGCAGAAATAGTTACGACGGACCAGACGGCTGCGCCAGGCAAATAGCCTCATCGCCGTGCTGAGCCACATTAATCAGCTTGTTTCGCTCCTGGCATCCCGAGCAGATGAAAAAACAGCCGTCCCTGTTTATTTCCACCTCAACAGCTTGAAACATGATGTCCAAGCCGCAATTTACACACGTCCACATAGCGCATGCCTCTGATCGGTCATAATTTGGTAACAGACATCGTAGACCTGTCGTGTGACGCTTTTCTTACCGCCAGCCAACTTGAGTCACTATCCCAATAGTGATTGCACAGACTGTCGCCGATTCCTGTCTACGCTGACAATTAGTTCAATATTTTTCATATGCCATTGTTTTTATTTAAAAATCATTGATTTTCTACTGACATCTGTTAATAATTTGTCTATAAAATATTTCAATTATTTACAAACGTAAGGGTGAATAAGCTAAGTCACCCATCAAATAAACCAATTAACAGGATAGGTGAACCATGGCAGATATATATATTGATGATTCCATAGATCAACTGACAGTTGATCAAGCTGACTACGAAGTAGACGGTACGCTTAATGTGCAGGTGGGGGTTAGGAGCCTTTATCTTGGCGATTTAATAATCACAAATTCGTCCGATTCTCCTGACGCGCTCAAGTTGACAGTCTTGAAGGAAGACCCCGAGCTTCACCTGATCCAGCCTACCAATTTATTTTTAGACGATGGTGCTAATGTCAAACTTGTTGCGTATGATGCATCGACGGATATTGAGCCCTATCTAAGGATTGATAATGGTTCCACGCTTGAACTTACCCCAGAGTTGCTATCCAGTGGGCAAGTCCCTTTTTATATTCGGGTTTTGGGGAGCAGCAAGCTTATATATGACTCGACAGGAACCAATATTGATCAGTCCAGCTCAGTGATTCACTTAGATGTTATGGAGCCTGGTTCCGAATTACAGGTTATCGGCGCTGATAGTTATAGTTATATCGATGATGTGCTTACTTTCAAAAACAGTGATGGTGAAATCGTTGGTAATTTCAAAGCCCCATGGCTGAATGACCCTATGGAATTGGAAGGTGACATACTGACAATCACATGTTACTTAAAAGGAACACACATCGCGACACCCGACGGGGAAGTCAAAGTCGAAACCTTAAAAGCGGGTGATAAAGTACTGACCGCTACTGGTGGTGTTGCCACAGTCAAATGGCTGGGTTTTCGCAAACTGAACAGAAACCGCATCCCCGAATCTCACGTTTTACGCGCTTCTCCAATTCGTATTTGTAAAGGCGCTTTCGCTGAAAATACTCCCCACCGTGATCTGACCGTCTCTCCTGGCCACCGGTTCAACTTTGATGGTGCCCTGGTTCCCGCCCTGTCCCTAGTCAATGGCCTGACAATCATCCAGGACTTCGATGTTCAGCAGTTCGAGTACTATCACGTTGAGCTGGAAAAATTCGACATGCTACTTGCCGAAGGCGCTGCTGCAGAAAGCTATCTGGACGTTGGCGATTATCGCCAATCATTTGAAAACGCCCATACCGTTGCCGCGCATCCTGATTTCGGGCCTGCGCCTGAGCGTGTTGTTCTGCCTGATTACGTTCAGAAAATTACACCTGAAATCATTCAACCCATTCGCCAGGAACTGTTCGGTCGTGTACAGGCATTGACTGGTGCAACGCGCTCAGGTGACGCCAATCTGCGTATTGAGGCAAATGGTGTAATGATCGCTTCACTGACTCCATGCGCTAAACGCGGAGTGTATCGTTTCGAGCTCCCCACAGGACTGCAATCTGACATCCGCATCCTATCGAACTCAACTGTCATACGTGAGACATCGCTCAACAGCCGTCGCGATATGCGCATAGTTGGTGTTGGTCTGAACGAGATCGTTCTGGTTGTAGATGGTATTCGTCATCAAATTGATATTACAGATAAGTACCTTACGGGCTTGCACGATGTTCAGGAGGTGAACAACACAAATATGCGCTGGACGACGGGCGAGGCAGTAATTCCGGCAAACCTAGTGCCGGCATCAAAAGGTTCTATGGTCTTGGAATTGAGTGTCTTGCGTACAAATATGTACTGGACGTCCGGCGAGCAGCTAAAAGCACGAAAAGCAGCCTGACAGTGGACGCATTTAGCAATCGGCTATAAGGAGAGCCGCACTCTTGTGCAGCTTTTTCTACACATACAGGCCACGCATATCCTTGGATCTCGTCGCAGAATATCGATCCGACTCACGGCTCTGGCTGATTCTTCAGCACATCAAGCATATCCTCAAGTTTTGTTATACATTCTTTTCGCGCGGTGCCGCTTATCCGCTATTCTGGGTTTGAAATACGCTGGGTCAGATCCGCTCGTTCTTGTCCAAATTTAATCAGGTTGCCGTCGGGATCGAAAACGTAAAGTTCATCCATACACCACGCAGTGTTTACAATGTCTCCCAAAGACGATAGCTTGGCGCTTAATTCACTATGAACTGCTTGAATATCTGAAACACGCCGATAGCAGGAAGTATTTTCTGCAATATTTCTGTCGCTACAGTTCCAAAAACGGAGTTCAGTTTCTCCTCGAGCCGCAATGTCGCATGTATCGCGTATCTGAGAGGTCTTAAATTCGAGCACCGATTTGTAGAATGAACGAGTGCGTTTCATGTCCAACGACGCGAGGACCGGTATAGCTTTGCCAAAATTTGTACTCACCATCATTGCTCCAAAATTCGAAATATACCTGAGTTGAGTGCAGCCGACCCTGCGTAAATATATAGTGAAAGTGCCAGAGCTTACCCGCTATAAATAGCGTCCCGGATCTTTAACAGCTCGTTTCGAGTGAGGAGGGGGCTACTTCGCCACCGTGGCTAAATCGTGACTGAATTTCACGGGCCGTAACAAAAGTGAGAAACCACGGCGTCCAGTGAGTCCCTATTTTGTGCTGTCACCCGGCTTCAGCTAACAACAGGTTCATGGCGCGTCCACTCAGACTTCGAGCCTTTCCTAGTTCGGTTGGCGTGAACTGGTCGGCTTGTTCTAAAAAGAAACCCGCCCTATAGGCGGGTCATCTCTATACGATGCTAATACTTATCTGCTTTCCAAGTTTGTGATACGCAGATTCGATGAACTCCAATTTTGTCGAGTGCTGTAAATCAAAAAGGCGATCCACCTGGGGCATATGAACATCAAGGCGACGTGCCAATTCTGCTTTTCGTACTTTTTGGCCGAGCATTTCGTTCATTAACAAAACTTTGGCAGTTACCAAAGCCTGCAGGGTGACTGCAGGTTGAGCTTTTTTTACTTTGGAAGGCATTGGAATCTGACGTTTTTCGTCGAAATAGATTTCAAGCGCTGCTACCAGCGCTTCCTCAGCGTTCAATAACGCTTCCTGTTCATCGTCCCCGACAGAGTTTGCTTCTGGTATATCGGGAAATCCGACCAGTAAAGTGCCATTATCGTCTGGCGTGAGCGTGACTGGATAAATTAGCATGGTGAACTCCTACAATTATTTCTAAAAACTCCAGGGCTATGTCCGATCGTAGAAGGCGCTTTCGAGCCTCTCAAGTACTATTTAATTCCAAGATCCTTCTTAATTTTATGAACCAAACCGGTACCGATTTCTTTTGATCCATGATTTGGAAAAATCGTTGTTTTCCCATTAAGCGTTACCTTGAGGTGGCTAGATCCGGAGCGGTGCATTTGAAAAGTTGCACCTTGTTTCTCTAACCACTTTCGGAACTCGCTGTACTTCATAGTCGCTCTGTATGATTTGATAAACAAATTATACAACAAAAATGTAATATAATTTAATATAAAATTAAATAAATATGTTGTGTTTTTCGGGCGTTGTCTATATCCACGGGCTGCTGGTAGCCTTTCGCGCCCGTCCATTCAAGCCAGCCGTCGGCAGGCACACCCATACGTCCGTGTACCGTCAGCGTTTCCAGGATAGGGAGTTATTCAGCGCCTTGTCCATGCGAGCGTTGCTCACTGGTAATCGTTTGTACCTGGGACGGGGCATATCCCCAGAATTGGCGTTTCATACTAAGGGGCCAGCCAAAGCCGTCATCAGGACGCGGCGGAACGCCCCAAAGAAGCAGGAAGGGCCGGCAGAGCACCGGCGGTTTGATTGGGCCGCTCGACCCACGAAAGTGGAAGTCTCGGCATCCCGCATGAATTTAAGCCAACGCCCGGCCAGTTCGGCTGCTGCGAGCAATCCTGGTCTATGACTTCATCGCCTCGGCGATCAGTTCGACTGAACGCAGTCGCGCCTGATGGTCGTAGAGGTCGGAGACGATCATCAACTCGTCGGCACTCGTTTCGGCAATAAACGCTTGCAGACCTGTGCGCACGGTATCTGCGGAACCGACAACCGAACGCGCCAGCATGCGCATGGCCTGTGCCTTTTCCTGAGGCGACCAGTAGGTTTCGATATCGTCGATGGGCGGCTTGCTGACCCCTTGCCGAGCCCGGAACATGTCGGCAAACGACATCTGCTGGGTGGTGGCGAGCCGCTTTGCTTCGTGGTCCGTATCGGCGGCGATGACGTTGATGCCGACCATTGCATAGGGCCGGTCAAGTTGCTTGCTAGGCTTGAAGCGGCTGCGGTAGATGTCGAGGGCAGGTCGCAGCATGTCCGGTGCAAAATGCGAAGCGAAGGAGTAAGGCAGGCCGAGTTCGGCCGCCAGCGTCGCCCCGAAATTGCTCGAACCCAGTATCCACAGCGGCACGTTGGTTCCGGCCGCCGGCACGGCAATAATGCGCTGATCTGGAGCGGCAGGCGCAAGAAACGCCTGGAGTTCCTGCACATCCTGCGGAAACTGTTCGGAGGCGCTGGCAGAGCGCCGCATCGCTCGCACTGCGATCTGATCGGTGCCCGGCGCGCGGCCCAGTCCCAGATCGATGCGTCCAGGGTAGAGTCGCTCCAGCGTGCCGAACTGTTCGGCGATGATGTAGGGCGCGTGGTTCGGCAGCATGATGCCGCCGGCGCCGACCCGGATCGTCCTGGAGCCGCTGGCGATGTGGGCGATGGCTATCGAGGTTGCGGCGCTGGCAATCCCCACCATGTTATGGTGCTCGGCGACCCAGATGCGCTTGTAGCCCCATTTCTCCGCATGAGATGCAAGGTCTCGCGCGTTGTCGAGCGCCATCCGGGCGTCGGTGTCCTGCGTGACTCGGACAAGTTCCAGTAGCGAGAGGGCCGTCATTTCGACTCCTTCCCGGCAGCGGAATGCTCGATCGCATCGACTGTCTCATGCAACGCGACGGCGTCGCTAAAGCTGGGCGCCGAGCGTGTGCCGGAACGTATATCCTGCGCGATCAAGGCATAGACGCGGGCGACATTGCGGGCGACCGAGTTATCTGGCCAGTCGCTATAGGCCGAGGCGGGCGGCGTCAACGGTGCAAGCTCGCTCGTATCACCGTTGGCGCCGCGGATGGTCAACTGAACCATCTGTCCGTGGCCATTAGCGCCTGTTACCTGGATGTCGCCTTCCGTGCCGTTGATCTCCCACAGCAGGTTGGTGCCGCGGGACATGCCTCCGCGATAATGGATCGAGAATGCCGCGCCGCTCTCAAGCGCGCCATGTACGAGGATCTGGTCATGCGAGGTTGAGGGAATCATCTTGTCCGTATCGGTGACATACACTGTATTGCGGCGGTTGATCATGCGTGCGGACAAGCCGCCGAAACCACCCAGTACCTCGCGCATACCGGCAAGCGTATGTCCCAAGGGGATGCTGAGCAGGGTTGCCCCATTGCTCTTATCATAAAGATAGGCATGGGCTGCGTCGGTTTCGCCGCCCCATGAGCGACCACTGCCCACAAGCGTCGTCGAGAGCACCTCGCCAACATAACCGTCAGCGATGAGTTGGCGAAGGTACTCAATCTCTGGGGCGACGCGCATTTGTGTACCGACTGCCGCGACAACGCCCTTGGTTTCTGCAAGATCGGCCAATTCCCGCGCCTCGGCAAGGCCGTTGCCTAGCGGCCATTCACAATAAACGTGCTTACCCGCGTTCAACGCCGCTGCCACCAGTTCGCGGTGATGCGGTACCTTGACGGTGACGACGACCAGGTCGATCTCGGGCGAATTGACTAGCGCTTGTGCATTCTCAAATGCATGCGGCAGGCCGAATGCTTCGGCGGCGTTCCTGGCGCTGGCAAGGCTGGTGTTCGCGACGCCAGCGACGACAAAGTCGTTCGGTAGGGCCTTCAGCGCCGGAATATGGGCCGTGGCGGCCCAGTGAATGCCCGGATTAAGGCCGATGAATCCAACACGGATTGGCTTGTCAGTCATGTGGTGCTCCAGCTTTGCTAATGGGGTAGGGCAGATTGGCCGCATCCTGGACCGTTCCGCTATTGAGATAACCGAAGGCGAGGATCTCCTCTATTTGCTCCGGGGTTGCGCCATATTTGCCGGCCTTATCGCGGACGAAAGCCGAGCCCACTGCGCTTAGAAACAGCGCGGGTGCGGAAACCGACTGCCTGGCTGCGCCTTCGGCCTGGGCGCGTGAGAGAAACTCGGCCGTTATCGAGACGAGTGTGCTACAGGTGACGGCCAAAGGCGACGCCTGGGCTTCGAAGGCGTTTATTAACGGTTGAGGCAGACCGTTGAAGGCACTGAGATAGTCCTTGAGCGCTATCATCCAGGCGCGAAGCGCAGTCTGCGCGCACGGCTTCGCTGAGGCTTCATCGCGACGGGACAGGAGCTCCTCCTGCCGTTGATGCAGCACCTCGCACAGTAAGTGTTCGCGCGTCGGAAAATGGCGATACAGCGTGCCGGGTCCAACCTTCGCTTCCCGCGCAATTTCGTCGAGCGACGTATTCACGCCATGCGCAGCAAAGTGCCGCGCCGCAATTTTGAGAATGCTGTCGCGATTTCGCCGCGCATCTGCGCGCAGTGAGCCCTTCTCTTCGGGCCGATTCGTGATCATAGGTAGGTCCCTTTCGACACTCTAGCAGGTAAATAGAGACATGCTCCAGGCAGCACGTTTATTATATGGAGATAGTCTCCGTATAATAAACGGAGACCACCTCCGTGTCAATCTGATGCAATCAAAGGGAGTGAACGCCGACGGCACGGAACTGTATAGGCCTGACTAACGCCGATAGCTAATTCTGTGGCGCACCAAGTTTTGTAAGACGCTCCTTGCAGTCCTTTCCATCGACGTGAAACCGTAGGATTTTTTAATGGGTCTCTCCTAAACAGGCGTTGTATTCAGCCATTCAATGTATTTTTCTGAGACCTAAACTGCTTCATTATTGTTTCGACCTGCCCCATGGTCCAAAAAACAGTCTCAGGTAGTGGACTAAAAATGCTAAAGTTCTTTATGAAAAAAGGACCAATTTCGTTCACTATGATGTTTTTCAGGCTTTCGAGTGAGTAGGGGTTGCGAGAAGGCGTTGGGTAAGGTCAAAGAATGAGTGCGTAATCCTTCGTGAATTCCGGTAATGACTCGGTAACTGTCAGTAAGCACGACAAAACAGGTGTGGCATAAGTGTGTCATGAGTGGCTGAAAACAATGGAAATTGATCGCAAAAATGCTGCATATCGCATCAGTGCGTTAATTTGTAGGTCATTAAACTTAAATGGATAATGGTTTACAGCGCTTTGCAATAAATACGACTCATAGTCCTTTGGTCGCTGGTTCGAGTCCAGCCGGGGACCAAAGAAAGCCTTTAGAATCAATAAAAAAAGCCGTTTTATTAAGCGGCTTTTGTTGTCTGGAATGGCGAAAATTCAGATTATATTGGACTGCTTCCAATCGCGAGCACGATATCAACCAGGGAAAAATGAGAAAAAACCAACGAGAAAAGTGGAAACATCGCTGAGAGACCGATCAAAACCCGCCAACTGATGGTGGGTCTTAATTTGCTATCTATCCCAACTCATGGGTCTCACGATAACTGCTCGATATCGCCCGGCTCCCGCCATTTGGAAGTTTATCCAATGACGTGCCTTCATCATTGATTTTGAAATGTTGGGAATTATTCTGCTCGCACAGGTTCAGGAATGCTGCATCGAGGGCGAAAGTGTCAGCTTCGAACGCTGATTCATAGACCGTGACAGTTCCGCCACTGTTGAGATAAAACTTGAATATATCTCCTTGCACCGACGGCATTGTATATTGAGGCCCCTTCCGATATCTCCCCACATACAGGTTAGGGGATCGGGTCAACTGTTGATTCGCCCATTGAAAGAAATTCACCGCATATCTCCTTGTTTAAGTAACCACTATACACCGTTCTCTATAGGCAAAAAAAACCAGCCGTCAAGGCTGGTAAATCACCCAAATAGCAGGTGAGGAGACAGGTCAATTATAAAGCCTGGCAGGATAGGGGATATTCAAGGATTGTTAATTATCTGAGTGAGGTCAGTGGAGCGTTAGAATCAACGGGAACTGGCAAGGCAGCAATTTCGGCAGATATGGTTGTGCGTCTTTCTATTCTGCTTGGAACGAGCAGTGGGTTATGAGCAGGTATGCAGTCTGACTATAATCTATGGCAAGCAGAGCAAATCAGGCATGATTTTGTTGTGCCGTTAACTAAAGCAATCGCATAAAATAAATGCATTTTTTCCTGATGATGGTAAATAGTCGCCAGGTTATAAAAAGGCACCTGTTTTTGGGCGCGTTTCCCAACTCCCATCATAAGGCACCCAGCCCATAACCGGCTCATTGGTTTTCTTATTGATTCGGGGCGCGCCATGTTTGTCGGTCACTTGGCCGCGATACATGATTTTAAGGCCGCGTGTGCGCATATGCTTCTTGGCAAGATCGATCCAGTCCTGGCAAAACTGCGGGGCATCAAAGGTGAGCGATACCTGCCGATGGGCGCCGGTCTTGTATATCTGTTCTTCATAGCCGTCGTAGAAAGCCTGTGTGGAGGCATTCCATTCGGGAGGAGGAGATTTCTTGCTTGCCGATTGTCTGGCAATGACATCTGTCATGCCGAATACACAAAATGCACTCATCGCTTTAACATCTGGTGGGGAAGGGTAAAGATCCGAGATTTTATATGCGACCCGCAGTTAAAGCAAACGGTATGCCATCATATATCTGATACCGGCCCAAGCGCACGCAATCGTGTCTGAACGTTTCCTGCGTCATCGAGCCTGGGTTACGACGGCTGTTCCAGTGGCCAGACCTCTACGACACCATGTGCGACAGCGCAGGGGGTTCTTGACACCATCTCTATGGCCTCGGCCATGTCTTTAGCCTCGATAATGGCGAACCCGGCCACCGGCATGGATGATTTCATGAACGGCTCACTCTTTGTCACGACCTGGGTCGCGTCGGCGTTGCGAACTTGCACCGGGCGGCTCGCGATACCCATCAATACGCCGGCTTCCTGCAATTTCGCGTCGTGTGCGTGGGCTGCATTTCGAATTTCAACTGCGGTGCGATCGTAGCCTTCCCGATCCCCATATCCGATCGTTACAAATTTGGGCATAGGTCGTCTCCTGTAGTTAGCTAAGGTATGGGCTTGTCTACAAGCCGCGTACCATAAATCATACATCAACACCAACGGCGCATCCGATCCAACGCGCGCAATCACTGGCGCACGCTGAATGCTCTGATGAGCAGGTGATTGTACCGGTCGGTAGCTGGTGGACAAGGGCGATGGTTGCGGATTGAACGTCAGCACATCAGACAGTACATGTCAGGCCTGATCGACACTGGTTCCTATTAGCCTGCTACTATTAATTAATTGGCAGGAGGACCAAATGACCAAGCTTCAAGGAAGGTGCCTCTGTGGCGGTGTTCGATATCAAATAAACGGGCCGTTAACAGGGGCACTGAATTGCCATTGTTCTATGTGTCGTAAGGCGCATGGGTCGGCTTTTCGAAGTCGGGCGAGGGTGAAGGCGCGAGATGTTCAATTTTTGCAAGGTGAGGAATTGGTGAAATTTTACGAATCTTCGCCAGGAACTCATCGCGGGTTTTGCAGCATCTGCGGCTCTCCCATATTCAGCAAATTCGATGACGATAAGTCTTGCTATGGCTTGCCGCTAGGAGGCTTGGATGCTGATCCAGGTATCAAACCTGAGTTGCATGTGTACGTCAGTGACAAAGCACCATGGCACGATATTACCGATCGCTTACCGAAATATGACGAAGGCCTATAGTGGCGAAAACTCGTCTAAATGAGGCAGGAGGACTTACGAGCCGCCGCATTAGGAATAACAGAGAAAAGTGGATTAAGACGCGGGTTTTGTACTAAGTGCGGGTCTACATTATTTTCAGAGCGCAAAAGTAGAAACGTAGTTGGTGTTTCGCTCGGAACCTTAGATAATCCCGAGCGATTTGATCCGACATGCCATATTTGGATGTCGAGCAAGCAGCCATGGCTATTACTCGATGATGGGTTACCGCAGCACCAGGAAGGACCATAGTTGAATTCTGGACAATCCGCCTGGAATGACACAAAATTTCTAACACTCTCTTTAGAGCTTCTTAGTCAAAAATATCCTGCTGGTACCAGGAGGACTGCACGGGATTTCTCCAAACCGCTCCCACCCATGTTTTTCATAAAAGCCCGGCGCTTGAAAGCTGATGGTGTACAGAACGGCGGCAGAACAGCCTCGGTTGCGTCCTTCCTGTTCAAACTGCTTCAGTATCGTGGAGCCTAGCCCGCTGTTTCGTAATTCCTCTGGCAGATAAACCAGCTCTATGAATAACAATCCCAATGATGATCGCCCCAGCATTCCACCAATCAATTGGCCGGATTGCTTATCTCTGACAACAATAGCGAGCGATTTTCTGTCGTTGTATTTTGTTATTTCATCGTTGTAGGCGTTTAGGCCAGCGCCGATTATTTCGCTCATTTCTTCTGTAATTTCATTGGTGATTTCTACGGTGTGCTTAGTCATTCTCTATTGCTAATATTCAGTTTGAGGTTTAGAGGGAGCTACATCAATAAACACGATTAAGTCGTTCAGAAGGAGGGCGCAACTTAAATGCCCACATGTGCCTGGCAGACGACACGCAGCAAAGTAAGACCCGTATCAGTGTGGACACGGCATCTCACTAGACCGTATCGACCTGCCTCACCTGCTTACCTTTGCAACCCGATCTTGCATTCAGCAGTAGTCAACCGATTAATTTAACAGATGCGGGATCGATGCCTGCGTCTTTCAGTATCGCATCAAGTTTCTGCTCCAACGTGAGGCTATCTTCCTTCGTGTCCGCCATAGGTAGTCTCAATGCGAACACAAGTTCCTTTTTCAAGGTTAATGGTTCGGCATCGTCTAGATCTTCATCGGCGTTAATTATTTCAGGTGGCCCGCCGACCTTTGAATATGTGATGTCCATAAAGAATCCTCCTGGTTGGATTGATGATTCATTGTACTTCGGCCTAAACAGTAACAGTCAAAGAAATGACACCGTAACCGCGGTCGGCGCTCGCGCCTTTCTGAAGCAGCCAGGTAAGACACGTTTTACAACTGCAATAAATCGATGCTTTTGCCGACTGTCCGAAACAACGATATCCAGTATCTTTTGCGCAAACCGTCCTGATGCAAGAAGGGTTTTCTGTTCTAATGACTATTGAAGGTGATAGCATGCCACTGGAGGTAGGGTCTGCATTGACGAAGATAAACAGGCCAGCAATAAATGTTCCTGGTTCCCTGCTGAGGGGCTTTATCCTTTGCTGCGTCTATTCCGGCGCAACTGAAAAATTGATTTTGTAGCGAAAAAAGTCAATTTTGTGGCGTATCCAGGTGTTATAAGTACGTCCTGTATGTCTTGTAGTCTCTCGAACTATTTTACTGATGCGCTATTTCGCAGTTGTCTATTCTATTTCAATTTTATATTTGGATTATTTACAATGAAGCTTAAATTACACGCGTCCCCAGGTGCCTGTTCGCTAGCCAGCCATATTGTTTTGGAATGGATCGGTGCGCCATATGACATTGCTTATTACTCCGGCGCCGAACGTAAAGAGCCGGCATTCAGAAAGTTGACTCCTGCCGGTGCGGTCCCGGTGCTCGAAATCGATGATTGGGTGCTGACGCAGAACGTAGCGATTCTGAATTTCCTTGCTGACAGCTTTCCAGAATCGAAGCTCAATGGCGATGGCAGTACCAGGAGCCGTGCGCAGATCAATTATGCTTTGGGCATAGCGACCTCGGATATTCATCCGACATTCAAACCGTTATTTGGCACGACTTCTTATCTGGGTGACGAGGTTGCGATTGACATGACCAAGGCCAATGCACGCACGAAAGTGCATACTCTATTTGAAATAATGGATGCGCAGCTGACGGGGCAGGACTGGGTCACTGGCACACGCTCTGTCGCCGATCCGCTTCTGTATGTCATGACGCGCTGGACCAAGAACGTGGGCGTGAAGATTGATGATCTGCCCAATCTGACCGGCTTTATGGGGAAAATGGAGCAGGATACTGGTGTGCAGAAAGCGTTGCAGGACGAGGGATTGCAGAAGATTTTTTAATAGTGCAGTCCAAAGGCAGGGCAGTGGACTGCATTTCGCTAAAGCAAGGGGGCGTTGCCGTGCCTTACCGTTGTTGTGAAAGCGCTGAACGGCTCAGGCTCTCCAGGGAAGCGACGGTTGCGATGCACGCCTGCGCCGCTTCCTTGCCTTTGATCCGGAAATGCTCGAAGAAAAATCGATGCTGATCTTCGCCTTCAAACAATTCACGTGGTGTGAGCACGCAAGACAATACCGGTACGCGCGTTTCCAGTTGAACTTGCATCAGTCCTGAAATGACAGCCTGGGCCACAAACTCATGGCGATAGACGCCACCGTTGACCACCAGCCCGGCAGCAACCACTGCGGCGTAGCGGCCACTTTCAGCCAGCAGCCTGGCATGCAGCGGAATTTCAAAGGCGCCGGGGACACTGACGATGTCGACGCAGGATGCATCCTGGCCAAGGCACGACACTTCTTCCAGAAATGACAGCCTTGCCTGCTCCACGATATCGCCGTGCCAACCGGCTTCAATGAAGGCGATACGACGGGATGCGAGCACCGGAAGGGGCTGGTTGATAACTTTTGTGAGCATGGTAAAACTCCTGTTTTTGAACATATAAAAACAGGGCATGGATAGACAGGAGATGCATGGCGTGCGCATTGCAAGATCTTGGGTTTGCATGCCAAATCATGGACCGGCACAACAGAGCAAACCGGCTGCAACGAATGCAAAGCCAGGCACGCTGGCATGGCCAGCGGTATCCCGCTCTCTCTTTATCCGGACTATGACCGTCGGCCCTGGAATCACACCAGGTCTGCTGACCTTGCCGATGCGTGAGGAACTGCTGCACAGGCAAGCGCTCGCGGGCTTAGCGTCTAGTACGCCATTACCGCCGGTGGGGAATTACACCCCGCCCTGAGAACGTGCGGCGCTTTGTCGGCAGTGCCGAAGAAAAGTCCGCGCACGAATTGTAGCACCAGGTTTGCGTGTGTGGAGGGCTACGCGGGGAGCGTGTATTAAGAAATCCGGGGGGCTATGTACGAAACTCGGGCACCCCTGTATTCACAGAGCCACTCTATAACAATGTCCTAATTTGCCTTGGCGTTCAACAGGGAAGCGCAAACATAGGTGGCGATCAGGCGGTCACTGACCTTACCGACGATATGATCCTGGGAGAACACCATTGTTTGCGCTATCGCTGCAACAGCCGATTAAATCAAGAATCGGCATTAAAATCGAGCGTAATTTACATGTGGCGTTTGAAAAGGACAGTGGATGAAAGACTATTACGGAGCGCGCGCTAACGAGTACGACAGAATCTATTCAAAGCCTGAACGACAGGCCGACCTTCGAAAACTGCAAATATGGCTGCCTGCCTTGTTTGCTGACCGGTCCGTTCTGGAGATCGCTTGTGGCACCGGCTATTGGACTCAATTTTATGCGCCATTGGCAGAGCGGGTCATGGCGCTCGATGCTGCAAAGGAGACGCTGCACATTGCTGCTGGGCGTATCACCACGAACAATGTCCAGCTGATGCAGGGGGATGCATATGAACTGCCCGTTTTCGATGCGCCTTTCGATGCCGCTTTTGCCGGGTTTTGGTGGTCACATATTCCACATGAACAACTCGCCGGGTTTCTCGCCGGCCTTCATAAGGCGCTGGAGCCAGGCGCCAGGATTGTCTTTCTTGATAATCGTTTTGTGCCCGGTAGCAGCACGCCCATAGCGAACTGCGACAGTGCTGGCAACACCTATCAACTTCGTACGCTGGATGATGGTTCAATGCATCGGGTACTCAAAAATTTCCCGACTCGTGAACAATTGCTTGCCGCGGTGTCGCTATATTCGGAGTCTTGCAATTATCTGGAGTGGGAGTATTTCTGGGCGCTTGAGTACACTTTGCATATCCCTTGAGCAGGCTTGGAACACTGGCCGAGTAACGCAAGGATTGGCTTGTCGACCGGGTTGCAAACATACCCGAATAATATATTTTGACAAAGTGAAAGGCCCAATTAGTGTATAAATGTAGGGGTCGATTCAAAGGAGCCTTTATGAAACAACTTATCGCCGCCATCCCGCTAGTTGTGCTGGCTGCCTGCCAGACGCCAACACCTGGGCAGGCCCAGACAGAAGATCAATGCGGTGCCAGTAGCCGTCAAAGCCTGGTTGGAACACAGGAAACGGCTCTGAACAAATCCACCTTACCCAAGGCTACCCGTATCATTCATCCAGATTCAGCCGTCACTATGGACTATTCGGCACAACGCTTGAATATACATGTGGGTAAGAACGGGAAGATCAGTCGTGTGACTTGCGGCTAGGGGCTACAGCACGGGCCGGCTATGCTGCTTCATTACGTAGTTCGGCGGGGCAGGGGGTGAGCCTCGCTCAGTAGCAACGGGTTATTTTCTTAAATAACTCTTGCGCCCGGAATCGCTGTAGCAAAACTGCCCGCCTCTGGGGCCGGTGCAATAATTGCCGCTGCGACAACGACACCCGGCGTCTTTTTTGACAGAAGGGCTCATATTGCGATTATTGGAAAATAGCTGTGCGGCGGATGTGTTGCCATGTCCGTGTGATGCCGAGCAATACTTTTTTGGCCCGTTCACAGACCCGTCATTGCATATAAACGTTTTTCCCTGGCAATGGGATATGTCGCCTTTGGCGCCTAAGGATGGATGGTTTCGAGCCAGCGCCGGCGACATGGCCAAATTGGAAAGCATCACAAGTGTGAATACTAGCGCAGCATTTCTAATTGGCGAAGTACGAGAAATCCTACTTCGCTTGCGCGCGCTTTCTGCACCCGTCAAACGTACTTTCTGCCCCGTGCGGCATGATCTTCGCGCTGGCGCTCCAGGTACCATTTGCGCGATGCCAAGTCTGTGACATTAGTGTCCAGCCACCTGCGCAGCTCCGCCTCCTCGCGTTGAAAGTCGCTCTCTAAGGTTTTTAGATAATGTATATTTTGTTGACTTAAATCGTCCATCCTGGCCTCCTTGTGGGCGGTTCACGGTACAGCATCAAGGCGCAAGGAACCCTTGCGTAAATTTCCTTTTGTGAATATAACATTTATCTAACAAAATACATATTCGGTTACCTAAGGTCGTAATTTTTCAACTAATCGTAGTGCGCCAGCCTGACTGCATAATACAAATGAAATGCCGGCAGCAACGCCAAATTTGAGCAGACAGTATCAAATATTAATACAATTTATTACAATATTTCTTTTCGGCAAAGAGGATTCAGCCGCCGCCGCTGGCATATGCATCACAATGATGGAGGCGTTCATAGCCGTCATCGCACATGCAATATGGATATTTTGTTTTCCGACAGATTCCGCTTGGAAAGGCAATGCTTGCCAGCAAGCGGTCCTCTCCTGCTAGTGATTACCCAGGTTGCCATTTGCATAGTCTGGCACTTTTTTAAGTTTCTTCCCAAACCGGTTACGGCGGGGCGAATCAGGTTATTCTGGATGTCAATAATAAGGAAGAAATACTCATGAAGATCATTTTTTATATTGCCAGCGTTGCTGCATTGTCAGGATGTGCAAGCTCGGATCCCGCACTGCCGACTCAAGCGAATGTGGACTTGAATAAATACATGGGGACGTGGTATGAACAGGCACGGTTACCGAACCGCTTTCAGCGAGACTGCGTAAGCGATGTACGTGCTGATTACACGTTGCTGCCGGGCAATACAATCAAAGTGGTTAACCAGTGCAAACAAAAAGATGGCAGCGTGAAAACAGCACAGGCAGAAGGGCGACTTGCTGCCAATGCAACGGCCCCAGATTTTTCAAAATTGCAGGTGCGATTTGCGCCCAAGTGGACGTCGTGGCTTCCAATGGTGTGGGGCGACTACTGGATAATGAAAATTCATGGGGATTATAAATATTCACTGGTGGGCACGCCCAATCGTCAGTTTTTGTGGGTTCTTTCCCGGGAAAAGCAGGCAGATGAGCGTGTTGTCAACGAGCTGCTTGCGTATGCTGCGAACCATGGCTTTGCTGTTCAGGATATCACCAGAACATCCCAGTAATTGATTAAGGCGATCCGCAAATATCCTGAACCCCGGCTTGCCAGCAAGCAGGCAAGGTGTTGCCTGACCTCAACGCGTTGATTTCGGTGCCAAATTGCATTCAACATAAAAGAGATACCGGCGCCGCAACGTCCTTTATAGGCGCAGCCGATTTTCGCGTTTCATGTTTTCATGTTTTCGTGATTTCGTGATTTCGTGCGCCCGCTCTCGGTGAGCCTGCTATAAAATGGTTTTTTTTGATTCTGCAGGAGTGCGCCCAATGCCTATCAACCGTCTTTGTCGACTTAGCCTAATGATGTGCTTGGCCGTGTTTGTTTCGGGGTGTTCAGGAGGCGGTGGTATCGGTTCTGCCTTAGGTGGCGAGTGCGCCTGGTATCGTGGTAGTTGTTCCTATGAAGGGCCCTATGATGCCGATGAGAAAGACTACGCCGAAGAGGAAGCGGCAAGACTGAATAGAGCCCAGTCTTCGCAGCTGGGCGGCGGCTGGTTCTGGTAAGTAGTTGCTAGTCAGGTTTTTCTCACCATCATCCGGCGCTTACGCGGCGTGTTGGTAACAACGGCATTGCCGCAGGGGCAGATGCTGCGTGGGCCTTCATAACAAATGTAATGCCTTACTGAAAATAGTCCTTCATGTTGCGTGATCCGTTTACATTCTGTCGATAGCCGTTCTCCCTGTCGTAGAAATCGAGAATTTCATTTCGGCCTAGGCCTTCCAAGGCCAGGCAAAAATGGTTGTGATTACCGTTACAAATACCCGCGGGGGCAGTGTCTCGTTCGGCAAAACCAACAAGACCCGCCGTAGCGGGTCTTGTCGTTAGAGCCTGGGACGTTTCTGGATCTCGTGGACTACCCAACTAGTATTTACTATTCATCCTTGGACAGAAGGCAACGGTAGATCAGGCCGCCGGCAATGGCGCCAACAATTGGCACAAGCCAGAAGACCCACAGTTGTGATAGCGCCCAATCTCCCTGGAAGACGGCAACGCCAGTGCTTCGAGCCGGATTTACAGACGTGTTGGTTACCGGGATGCTGATCAGGTGAATTAGTGTCAGCGCCAGGCCGATGGCAAGCGGAGCAAATCCTGCCGGTGCACGCTTGTCGGTGGCGCCATGAATAATAATCAGAAAGAACGCCGTCAGTACGAATTCGGCAATGATTGCCGCCGTTAGTGAGTAGCCCCCCGGGGAATGCTCGCCATAGCCATTGGAAGCAAATCCACTTGCAGACACATCAAATCCTGCTTTGCCGCTGGCGATCAGATACAGCACGCCGCCGGCAATAATGCCGCCTATCACTTGAGAAATAATGTATGGCACCACAGTGCTGAAGGGGATGCGTCCGCCAGCGAAGAGGCCCAGCGTAACGGCTGGATTAAAGTGACCGCCAGAAATATGGCCTACTGCGTAGGCCATTGTGAGTACCGTCAAACCGAAAGCCAGCGCTACGCCGGCAAATCCTATCCCCAATTCCGGAAAACCTGCAGCAAGCACCGCGCTGCCGCAACCGCCGAAGACCAGCCAGAATGTTCCAAATGCTTCTGCACTACATTGCTTAATCATTTCTCTTTCCTTTGTTGTATGGGTTGTGAGCAAATTATGCGATCAATTGGCTAACCAGTGAATCGGCCAGGGTTTACTAGACACTTTTAAGCCTCATAATACTCACAGATGGAGATTATTATGAGCA
>NZ_JABUXU010000019.1 GCF_014897675.1 Advenella sp. FME57
AAAAACTATCTTACAAACATTCACTGAAATGCGCTCGATCACGATTGCAGTAAACGACGATAGAACGGACGCGTAGAGCCCCCCTTTGACTATTTCTGTACATTTGGTGTGGCGATGCGCAAGATGAAGGATAAGAAAATGCATGATCTCAGTCACCTCCCGGTGTGCATTATCGGTGCCGGGTCTTCAGGCGTAACAGCGGCAAAACATTTAAAGGAAAAAAATGTGCCGTTCGACTGTTTCGAAGCAGGCTCTCACATCGGCGGCATGTGGAGATACGAAAATGACAACGACATGTCATCGGCATATCGAAGTCTTCATGTGGACACAAGCAGAAAAAATCTGGGATATTCGGATTTTCCTATCTCTGATCGGTATCCAGATTTTCTTTCTCATTCCGAAGTGATTGAGTATCTTGAGGCATATGCTCAAAAGGCTGGCATTTTACCCCTCATTACATTCAACACTAAAGTGCTGCGGGTCGTCCCGAATCCTGATGGCAGTTGGCAAGTTGACCTCGACACAAATGAAACACACCGCTATCGCGCCGTGATTGTCGCCAACGGACATCTCTGGGACCCTCGAGTGGCGCAGTTTCCGGGCCACTTCGAGGGCGATGCCATCCATTCGCACTATTATCGTACTGCAGATCGATTTGAAGATAAAAATGTGCTGATTGTCGGTATTGGAAACTCAGCTGTAGATATTGCCGTCGATGTGTGCAAAAGCGCCAGGCGTACTTTTTTGTCTACAAGGCGTAGCGCATGGATCATGCCAAAATATATTATGGGCAAACCCATTGACCGCTGGATTGGCTTCTTCTCAAAGAAGCTGAAACTTACCACACCATGCAGCCGCGCAATTGTCCAGAAAATTGCCTATCTGGTTACGGGCGATCAGGAACGATTCGGTATCCCAAAGCCTAAGCATCCCATCTGGCGCGAGCATGCAACGTTAAGCCAGGAGTTAATCCCTTACTGTGGACACGGCTGGATAAAAATCAAACCCAATGTGAAGGCGCTTGGAGGCGTCCACGTTGATTTTGAAGACGGCAGCCAAGAGAAAATTGATGCGATTATTTATGCAACCGGATACAAAACCACATTTCCGTTTTTGGAGGGAAATGTATTTTCTGTGCCGGATGGCAAGGCGTCACTATATCGAAGAATACTCGTGCCTGATCGGCCGGGACTATATATGTTGGGTTTAATTCAACCTGTCGGCCCGACGATTCCCCTCGTGGAAATCCAGGCGAAGTGGATGGCCTCGGTCTTAGCCGGAGAAATAGCCTTACCTGGCAAAGAACAGATGCAATCTGAAATTACACAGCACCGCAAAGGGATCGAAAAACGTTATATCGGTTCAGCCAGATATACGCTTGAAGTGGAAGCAAAAAAATACGCAAGGCAGCTGTATTCTGATATCCGGCAAGCGAAAGCCGGGTTTTGAGCACTATCGTATTGTTCTGTTGATTCATCTCACTCATGAGATCTGATGATCTGGCCTCTCACCGGTTTGGTGGGATGGCGCTTCTAATTTTCGGGTACGCACCGTTGCTGATGCTATATGAAATTGCTACTATCGATGTTTATGAATGAATCGTTCATATGCCCTCATTGGAAGATGCCGGATGGCCAAAATGACGTTAAGCAAGCAGTTAATTCTTGATACTGCAGCTGCAATATTTATGCAGCAGGGCTACCACGCCACCAGCATGGATGACATTGCCCGGGAGATGGGATCGACGAAGGGACGGCTCTATCACCACTACACTTCCAAGATCGACCTTTTTTTTGCCGTTCACCGCGAGGGTATGAGACTGCTTTTCGAGGCGGTGGTCCCTGCCTCGACCATGACCGGGTCTGGCATTGACGTCCTGCAAGCCATGCTCAAAGCGCATGCGATGGCCGTTCTTGAACATCACACCTATGAAAGCGTTGTCGCTCAAGGGGTACAGATGCATCGGTTTGGAGCCACGACGCCGAGTGAGCGCCGTACGCTGGATACACTGATAAAGTGCAGAGATGATTTTGAGGCGCTTTTCAAAAAGCAATTGACTGCTGCGAAACTCGATAAAACATTGGGTGACGTAGATGTTTCAATAGCTGTAAAAACAATGCTAGGTGGTATCCAGTGGTCATTAATCTGGTACCGGCCGGAGAAGGATGAGACACCTGAATCAAGAGCAATATTGGCTGATCAGATGACGCGAACATTGGTTGATGGGTTAAAGGCCAGGTAGAAAATGTATTTCCGACATGACGCAATGGAAAGCGTCTTCGGCACACTCAAATCAGAGTGCTTTTATCTGGCCAAATTCGGTTCTATCGAGCAACGGCAGCTAGCCCTGCATCGTTATATTCGCTACTACAATCGTCAACGCATCAAGAACCAAACTAAAAGGCCTGAGCCCGGTATAGTACCGAACTCAGGCCTTGACCCGTAATCTCCAACCGTCCAAATTAGGGCAGTTCACAGGGGTGCGCTTTGTGGCCTGTCGAAGCGACGTTATGGCTTCATGGGGTTAGGCGGCGAATGCGCCACGCATTTTCTTGAGCGCGGCCGATTCAATCTGGCGGATACGTTCGGCCGACACGCCGAATTCATCGGCCAGTTCATGCAGGGTAGAGCTACCGCCTTCGTCCTGCAGCCAGCGCGCCTCGATAATGCGACGGGAGCGGGGATCCAGGACAGCCAGGGCGTTGGATACGCCCGTGCCCTGCATATCGTCATGGGCCCGGCGGTCCAGTACCGTACCTGGTTCCTGCTCGCCTTCGTCGGACAGATAGGAAATGGGCGCGAAATCATCGCTATCGTCGTCTTGCGATTCCAGCGACATGTCGCGGCCGGTCAGGCGCACTTCCATTTCACTGACGTCTTCGGGGCGCACGTTGAGCTTGGAGGCAATGCCTTCGATATGTTCTGGCGTGAGCGTCTGGCCATCGGGACGCATGCTACGCAAATTGAAAAACAGCTTGCGTTGCGCCTTGGTGGTCGCGATTTTGACCAACCGCCAGTTGCGGATGATGTATTCATGAATTTCGGCCTTGATCCAGTGCACGGCAAAGGATACCAGGCGCACACCACGGGTCACGTCGAAGCGTTTGACCGCTTTCATAAGCCCGATATTGCCTTCCTGGATGAGGTCGGCGTGGGGCAACCCATAGCCCAGATACTGGCGGGAAATGGACACAACTAGCCGCAGATGGGACATGATCAGTTCGCGCGCAGCGTTCAGATCGCCCTTTTCCTGAAGGGTCGCGCCCAATTCATGCTCACGCTCGGGTGTGAGCATGGGGATGCGATTCACAGCACTAATGTAAGACTCAATTGTACCCAGCGCACCAGGATTGGTAATCGCCGAGGCAATCGAGTTTTGCAGTGTAAGCGCTTGATTTGACATGGTTTTGTATATCTCCTGACAAGGAATATTCAAAGTACTTATATATTAGCACTCTCTGTCGCTGAGTGCTAATATTGAGTGGGCATAAGCTAAAAAGTTCCGTTTCAAACGGTTATTTGGCGAGTTATTCGCTGTTGTGCCGGCCCTGAGGCGCTGAGACACGGCGACCTGTCTTTGCAGACAGGGCAGGCAGCACTGAGCTTGGGAAATACGCAAAAAATCGTAACAAAAACCTGTTTCGTGCCGGCAAACCTGTATCCAGACTTCATTTTCCTGCTGATGCGTTCGTTTGAATATGCGTTTTAATGTTCTGTTTTAATAACATTCTGCTCTTCTCTTAATAAGACCGCTGCTGCATCCAATCGTTCCCCCGTTCGTTTGTGTACTGCGATGCATTGTGCAATACGGGGAAGGGTGGGGCAGCATGTGCCTTTGGAAAAGAAGGTTTTTCAAAAAGGTGGCGCTCGATGGCGAGAAGGCGGCAGTTGGCTCGGTGCTACGGTCTGATGCTAATGGTCAGGTGCTTGTTTGACGATTTCCATCTGAGAGCTTTTCGATTTTAAAGAGCGCTATATCAACGCTGTATTAAAGATCTCACTTGCCCGGGTGACGGAACACACCATGACTGGTCGTTCTGGGTGGGTCAGCAACCGGATAAGACCGCAGTGGGTCTGCCGGTTGCCTGTTCAGCTCAGCCCTTACTTCAGGCGCTCTGCATGAAAGCGCAGGTGATCTTCCATGAATGTAGAAATGAAATAATAACCGTGGTCATAGTGCTCGTGGCGCCGCAGCGTCAGGGGCTGCCCGGCCTTGGCGCAGGCCGCCTCAAGCAATTCCGGCAACAGCTGGCCATCAGCCAGGAATTTGTCAGCCAGGCCCTGATCGACCAAAATCCCGTCCGGGAACGGTGTTTTGGCTTGTTCCATCAGCTTGCTGGCATCGTAGTTTTCCCAGCTTGTGCGATCCTGCCCCAGATAGCCGCTGAAGGCTTTTTCGCCCCACGGGCAGTTCATTGGGGCGCTGATGGGGGCAAATGCCGACACCGAGCGGAACAGCTCCGGGTTTTTCAGCGCAATGGTCAGCGCTCCGTGGCCGCCCATGGAGTGTCCGAAAATGCCTGTACGGCTTTGATCGCCGCCAAATTCCGGAATAAATTCCAGCAATTCTTTGGTCACGTAGCTGTACATTTTGTAGTTGTCTTTCCAGCCTGGTTCGGTGGCGTCCAGATAAAAACCGGCGCCGGTGCCAAAATCCCAGCCCTCATCTTCGCCCGGCACATTGGCGCCACGCGGGCTGGTGTCCGGCGCCACCAGCAGCAAACCCAACTCTGCAGCCATGCGTTGCGCGCCGGCCTTGGTCATGAACGTTTCTTCGGTACATGTCAGACCGGCCAGATAAATAAGGGCCGGCACAGGGCCGCGTGCCGCTTGCGGCGGAATGTAGACTGAAAACTGCATGGGCAGGCCGATTTCGCGCGAGGTATGGCGATAAAAGCGCTGCGAGCCATCAAAACAATAATGTTCACTTAAAAGTTCGAGTTTGTCGCTCATGGGAAGGCCCCTACTCCTGATATGATGATTGTTGTCGATTTTTTGCCAAATTTACGGCTATGTTCTACCATAGCATTGTTTCAATCATTGTTACAATATATGAAAAAAAACGCCGGTAACCTGCGGGTTTTGCCGGTTTCGTGGCCATGACGGCTTCGCATCCAGTGTACAGTACATTCCATGGCCCGATTACCCCGGCTTTACGCCCCCGGCATTCCGCAACTGGTTCACGCCCGGTTTCTATTTCCGCTTGCCTTGCGCGCTCGGGCTGGCAGCCGGATCCTGGACACCCTGCAGAAATGGCTTTTTGATGGGCTTGCCCGGCACGGGGTCATGTTGCATGCCTGGACCCTGACTGACGACGGTATTCTGTTGTTGGCAACGCCCGACGATGAAAAGTCCCTGTCGCGCCTGATCCAGATGCTGGGCCGTAATCTGGCAACGACGCTGCGCAGCGGTCCCGTTTTCAGCGGACGTTATCGTTCCACGCTGGTTGAGCCTGGTGTATGGGTCATCCCTTCAATGATCTGGCTCGAGTCTTGGGTGGCCCGGGAAAAGGGGGCCAGTGACAGCGAGTTGTGGCCGTGGTCTTCTGCCGGTTTTCACACTGGGGCGTTTATGGGCTCTTGCCCGGTCCTGAATGACCATGCCGATTACTGGTCTTCCGGCAACACGCCATTTGACAGGCAGGCGGCATACAAATACCGCTATACCGAGGGGCTCTCGTCAGGTCAATTGCAACAGATTGCACAGGCGCTGCATGGGCAATGGGCATTGGGTTCGCCAGGATTCATCAACCAGCTTTGCTCGGTAGCCAGCCGGCGTCCGATGCAGGGCAGGCGAGGGCGTCCGCGAATCCGGTCGGTTCAGAATCAGGGCCAGCCTCTGGAAGAATAAGTCTGAGGATTGAACTTCGGCCAGGGCTGAACAAGGCCTTCCGGTCAAGGCGCATATGCGTACATGGGACGCTTTGCGTGCAGTATCAACACGCAAAGAATGCGTGAAAATGCCGTAGCAAACGGTCAGGGTTTTACAAAAATTTTACACTCTGCCCAGTAGAGTTGCGTATACTCCACTGTTTCCTGCTGCTTCTGGAATTATTTTGCGATATCAACTGCTTACGTTTGTCCTGGCGCTGTTTCTCGTATTTTTTGTCAGTCGTGTTTTATTAGTGCTATGGCAGCGCAGGCGCGTTCAGGCGGCCCACGGCATCGGTCGCGTGTTTCTGGGCGGATTGCGCATGGACATGAACCAGATCGCAACCTACGCTGCGTTGCCCGCGGTGCTGATGCCCTGGCTGGGGGATCGCCAGTGGTTTGTTACCGTGACTGCAATCTGGTTCGGCGTGTGGTGGCTGGGCTGCGTGTTCATGGAAATCTGCACGCCGCAGTTCATTGATGAATACGATTCCCGTCCGAACCGTCTGTTCGTTGAGTATCTGAAACACCCCAAAGAGGTGTCCGGGATGCTGTGGCGCGGATACAAAAAAGTGCTGGCGCTGGGGTTGCTGGTTTTTGCCGGGATGATTGCGCTGGCGCTGCATCTGTTTTCAGGCTATACGCCGGCGCCGCTGGGCCCATGGTGGCTCAGACCCATTGAATCGCTGGTCTACGCGGCCCTGTGCTTTCTCATGATTCGCGGTACGTTGAAAAAGCGCCCCATCAATCCGTCTACCGTGGCATTTGCCGGCGATGGCATGGTCAACAGCCTGGCGTTGAACTCCATGTATAGCCTGCAATACGCCATCTATGCGATGAAGTATGAGATGTCGGCTGAAGACGTCTATGGCAAGATGCCGGCCGAGCAGATGAACCGGATTGTATGCGAGGCGGCGGGCATTGAAGTACCGACTGATCCAGGCGCGGGCCCCGCAACCCGGCACCGACAAGAGGTATCGGTCAGCAGTGCCAAACCACTTAATATCGTACTTATCGTTGAAGAAAGCCTGGGGGCGCAATATGTCCAGACGCTGGGCGGGCAGTCGCTGACGCCCAATCTGGATGCCCTGTACGAACAGGGGTGGGGCTTTACCCGCGCCTATGCAACCGGCACCCGCTCCGTACGCGGGCTGGAGGCGCTTTCAGCGGGCTTTCCACCCACTATTACCCAATCGGTATTCAAACTGCCGGGGGCGCAATGCGGATTCTTTACGATCGCCGACGTGCTGGGTCAGCAGCATGGCTATCATTCCCGCTTCCTGTATGGTGGCGAAGCCCATTTCGATAATATGAAAGGCTTCTTCCTGGGCAATGGCTTTCGCGAGGTGATTGACGGGCCGCAATTTAAGGACCCGGCGTTTCTGGGCACCTGGGGCTATTGCGACGATGATATGTTCAATCAGCTGGATCGCCTGTTGCAAGAGGATGCCACGCGTAGCGAGCCCGTGCTGACGCTGGCCTTCAGCGTGAGCAATCACTCGCCTTGGGAGTATCCCGAGGGCCGCATACAGACCACCGGCAACCCGGCAACGGTGGACAATACCGTTCGGTATGCCGACCATGCTTTGGGACAGTTTTTTGAGACCGCCAAAACGCGGGACTACTGGAACAATACGGTGTTTGTGGTGGTGGCCGATCATGATTCGCGCGTGTTCGGCGCCGAGTTGATCCCGCTGAAGCATTTTCATATTCCCGCCGTCATTCTCGGCGGCACGGTCGCGCCGCGTCGCGATGATCGCCTTATCAGCCAGATCGACCTGGCACCCACCTTATTGTCATTGGCCGGTGCCGCATGCGAGCACCCCATGATCGGCCAGGATTTGACCCGGCAGACGCCCGACCGCGCCATCATGCAATATGGTGACCGTTACGGCTACCTGCAAGGCGACCGCCTGACGGTGCTGGAGCCTCATCTGGATCCACAGCAGTTTCGCTACACGGCGCCTGAGTCGTTTGAGCCCATGGCGTCCGATGAGACGCTGGTTCGGCTCGCGCGCGCACATGCACTGTGGCCCTTCAGTGTTTACCGGGATAAAAGCTATACTGTGCCGAAACAACGTTGATCGCAGGTAACGTGCACTTGTGTCGGGGTGCGCCAGCCTGATCTCATTTTCGGAGAGCGAACCATGGATTATCTGCTGGCGCTAGATCAGGGAACGTCCAGTTCCCGCAGCATTTTATTTGATCGCAACGGGCAAATTGTGGGACTTGCGCAGCAGGAGTTTACGCAGCATTATCCGCAATCGGGCTGGGTCGAGCACGACGCGGTTGAAATCTGGCGTACCCAGCTGGTCACCATGCAAAAGGTGCTGCATCAGACCGCGGTGGACATTGCCCGGGTGCGCGCAGTCGGCATTACCAATCAGCGCGAGACAACGGTGTTATGGGACCGTCGGACAGGCGAACCCCTGGGGCCGGCAATCGTATGGCAGGATCGTCGGGGCGAACCGTTATGCCGCCAGTTGCGCGATCAGGGGCATGAGTCCATGATTCTGGAGAAAACCGGCCTGCGCCTGGATGCGTATTTTTCTGCGACCAAGCTGGTCTGGATGCTGGAGCATCTGCCGCAGGCCAGGGCGCGTGCCGAAAAAGGCGAACTCCTGTTCGGCACCATTGACAGCTGGCTGATCTGGCAACTGACCGGCGGCAACGTGCACGCCACCGATGTGACCAATGCATCGCGCACCATGCTGTTTAATGTGCATACAGGACGGTGGGACCCGCAGTTGCTGGATCTGTTCCAGATTCCCGCCAGCCTGCTGCCGCAGGTGATGGCCTCCAGCGCTCACTATGGCGATATCCCTGCCGATCTGCTGGGTTATGCGCTGCCCATTTGCGGCGTGGCGGGCGATCAGCATAGTGCGCTTTTTGGCCAGGCGTGCACGCGGGCGGGGATGGCTAAAAATACCTACGGCACAGGTTGCTTTGCTCTGCTGCACACCGGCACGCGCTTTACCGCTTCTGAAAATGGACTGCTCACGACCCGGGTTGCGCAATATGGCCAGCAACAGCCGGAGTTCGCGCTGGAGGGTAGCGTCTTTGTGGCGGGCGCGGCCGTGCAGTGGCTGCGTGACGGTCTTGGGATCATTAAAAGAAGCCGGGATGTGCAGGCGCTGGCCCAGTCGGTTCCCGATACGGGTGGCGTCATGTTCGTCCCTGCTTTTACCGGTTTGGGCGCGCCGTACTGGAACGCAGACGCCCGTGGGACGCTGGTCGGCATCAATCGCGCCACGACCGCTGCGCACATTGCCCGTGCTGCAGTCGAGAGCATTGCCTATCAGAGCGCCGCACTGCTGTCGGCCATGGCGCGCGACGGCGCGGGGTTGGAGCAGTTACGGGTAGACGGCGGCGCCAGTGTCAATGATGCGCTGATGCAATTTCAGGCCGATCTGCTGGGTATCCCGGTGTTACGTCCGCAAGTGGTGGAAACGACCGCGCTGGGCGCTGCTTATCTGGCCGGGCTGCAGTGCGGCATCTGGTCCGACGTTGAGCAGATCGAGCAGCTGTGGCGTATCGATAAAACCTTTGAGCCTGCCATGAGCCGGGACCAGGCGCAGGCGTGCATGCAGCGGTGGGAAAAGGCAGTTGCGCAAACGATTAGCGGCACCTGATGACTGGGCGACCCAGCCCGCGCAGCCGCGTTTAGCTCAGAAAGCGCATCTGGAATGATCGACCCTTGATAGGGCGCTGGCTCAGGCGCTGCAGTGTATCTTCAGCAATGCTGCGGTCAATGGCCACGAAGGCCACAAAATCAAAAAGACTGATTTTACCGACCTGATCGGCTTGCAGGCCCAGGTCTTTGGTAAGCGCCCCCAGCAGATCGCCTGGCCGCAGTTTGTCCTTCTTGCCGCCCCGAATGCAGATCGTGCGCATCGGGGGCGTGAAGGCGCCGCGAGCGCGCTTGAGCGTATTCATGTCCAGCCAGGCCAGTGGCTTGCCCAGCGCCTGTTCGATGCGTTCGGCGCGAAATTTTTCTTTGGGTGTGCACAAAGTGAGCGCCAGTCCGCCTCGCCCGGCAACCCGGCCAGTGCGTCCCACACGATGGATATGAGTTTCCGCGTTGGGCGACATATCGACATTGATCACTGCATCAAGGGTGGAAATATCCAGGCCCCTTGCGGCCACGTCGGTGGCCACCAGGACCGAGCAGCTTTGTCCGATAAAGTCGACCAGCACATCTTCGCGGTCTCGCTGGTCCATATCGCCGTGTAATGTACGGGCTTCGATGCCGCGCTCCAGCAGAGAATCGGTCAGTGCCTCGCATTGGGCCTTGGTGTTGCAAAAGGCCAGCGTAGAGACGGGACGATAGGCATTGAGCAGTGTGGCGGTGGTTTCAAACCGGTCGGCGTCTTCGGTAGCCACGAACCAGGAGTCGGTGTCGGGATGGTCGGGCTTGTCGTCTGTGCGCACATGCACCGGATTCATCAGGAACCCCTCGCTGGCTTTGAGGATGGCGGGCGGAAAGGTTGCCGAGAACAGCAAGTTCTGTCGCTTGAGCGGGCAGGCCTGGGTGATCGCGCTGATGTCTTCGTAAAAGCCCATATCGATCATGCGATCAGCCTCATCCAGCACCAAAACCTTGACTGCAGACAAATTAAGGACGTCGCGGTCGACCAGATCCAACACCCGGCCGGGCGTGCCGACAACAATATGTGCACCATGCTGGAGCGATTCTGCCTGCGGCTTCAGGGCCGTGCCCCCGTATAGTGCAAGCACTTTGATATTGCCCAGCGCGCGTGCCAGCTTGCGCACTTCCTGTGCAACCTGTTCGGCCAGTTCCCGGGTCGGGCACAGGACCAGCGCCTGGCAACCGAAATAGGCAGGGTTCAATCGTTGCAGCAGGCCCAGTGCAAAGGCCAGTGTCTTGCCGCTTCCCGTTTTTGCCTGAGCCAGTACATCCCGGCCCTCCAGGACGGCCGGCAAGCTGGCAGACTGGATCGGCGTCATCGTTTGAAAGCCGAGTTCGGCCAGATTTTTCTGCTGGGCATCGGAAAGGGGAAGGGTGGAAAAAGACATGGTGGCCTGATGGTGACGAAGGCGCAAGCAATGCGGCCTTGCTAAAAAATGAGCGCGATAGGAAAAGCGCAATGAAATCGAAGACTTATTGTACCTTAAATCGTCATAATCATTGATCTGTCCCTAATTAAAACCGAACCAAAATAGTGCACGTTATATTAGGGTCCGTCCCTTATTATTTTTCTTGCCACACTAGGGTAATCGCAGTATTCTTTCTTGTCCCTTATTGCGCTGCACGATAGCGTTTAAGTAGTTTAAGCAGTATCCCGGTCCAATCGCGGCGCATTTTTTTACGCAGCACTCTGCGGAGTTTTCCTATGTCAGTTCATTCATCTTCTTTCGATGGTCAGGTGTCGGTTGTCGACGCCTCTGCCATTGGTCATCGCCCTCATCGTATGCCCAAAGCGCAGGGCATGTATGACCCGGCCAACGAACACGACGCCTGTGGTGTCGGCTTTGTGGCCAATATCAAGGGCCGTAAAAGCCATGCCATTATTCAGCAGGGTCTGAAGATTCTTGAAAATCTGGATCACCGGGGTGCCGTGGGCGCCGATAAGCTCATGGGCGACGGTGCCGGGATTCTGATTCAGATTCCCGATACGCTTTACCGTGAGGAAATGGCCAAACAGGGCGTGACCCTGCCTGCCGAGGGCGAATACGGTGTGGCTATGGTGTTCCTGCCCAAGGAAACGGCTTCCCGTCTGGCCTGTGAGAAAGAACTGGAACGCGCCGTGCGCGATGAAGGCCAGGTCTTGCTGGGCTGGCGTGATGTACCCATCGATCATGACATGGAAATGTCGCCCACCGTACGCGATTGTGAGCCGCTTATTCGCCAGCTCTTTATCGGCCGCGGGCCGGACGTGATGGTGCCCGATGCCCTGGAGCGCAAGCTTTACGTTATTCGCAAGACCGCCAGCCACGCGATTCAAAATATGCGCCTGGCCCATGGCCAGGAGTATTTTGTACCTTCGGCCTCGGTGCGCACCGTCGTCTACAAAGGGCTTCTGCTGGCCAACCAGGTTGGCATTTACTATCGCGACCTGGCCGATACCCGGGCGGTGTCTGCGCTGGCGCTAGTGCACCAGCGGTTTTCAACCAATACGTTCCCGGCCTGGCCGCTGGCCCACCCCTATCGCATGATCGCTCATAACGGCGAGATCAATACCGTCAAGGGCAACTTCAACTGGTTGCGTGCACGTGAAGGCATGATGGAATCGGCCGTGCTTGGCGATGACCTGAAAAAGCTCTATCCGATTGTGTATGAGGGTCAGTCTGATACGGCTACGTTCGACAACTGCCTGGAACTGCTGGTGACGTCCGGCTATTCGCTGTCCCATGCCATGATGATGATGATCCCGGAAGCCTGGGAGCAGCACGCCACGATGGACGAGAACCGTCGTGCATTCTACGAGTACAACGCGGCCAAGATGGAGCCTTGGGATGGTCCGGCGGCAGTGGCGTTTACCGATGGTCGCCAGATCGGCGCCACACTGGACCGTAACGGCTTGCGTCCCGCCCGCTATCTGATTACCGATGACGATATGGTCATTCTGGCTTCCGAGGCCGGCACGCTGACCGTTCCGGAAAACCGCATTATCAAAAAATGGCGCCTGCAGCCCGGTCGCATGCTGCTGATCGATCTGGAGCAGGGTCGCATCATTGGCGATGATGAAATCAAATCGCAATTGTCCAACAACCGTCCCTATGGCCAGTGGATCAAGCGCCTGCGCGTCAAGCTCGATGACATTCTTGTGCATGAGAAAAATCACCCGCAAGCGGTCAGCTCGCCAGCGGCGCTGCTGGATCGCCAGCAGGCCTTTGGCTGGAATCAGGAAGATCTCAAGTTCATTATCGAGCCCATGTCCAAAAACGGCGAAGAGGCCATCGGCTCCATGGGTAACGACACGCCACTGGCTGTACTGTCGTCCCGAGCCAAGTCGTTCTACAACTATTTCCGTCAGCTGTTTGCGCAGGTGACCAATCCGCCTATCGATCCGATTCGTGAGCAATTGGTGATGTCGCTGGTGTCCTTCATCGGTCCCAAACCCAATCTGCTGGATATCAATAACGTTAATCCGCCGCAGCGGATCGAAGTGTCCCAGCCCATCCTGGACTTTGCCGGCATGTCGGTGTTGCGCGATATCGAAAAATATACCGACAACAAGTTTCGCAGTGCCGAGCTGGATATTACCTATCCGGCAAGCTGGGGCAGCGAAGGTATCGAGGCCTGTGTCGCCGCATTGTGTGCCAGTGCCGCCGATGCGGTTCGCAGCGGGCTCAATATTCTGATTCTGTCCGATCGCAATATGGATGGCGAGCGGGTGGCCATTCCGGCCTTGCTGGCCACCTCGGCCGTGCATCAGCATTTGATTCGCGAGGGCCTGCGTACTGCAACCGGTCTGGTCGTGGAAACCGGCTCGGCGCGTGAAGTGCATCACTTTGCGCTGCTTGGCGGGTTTGGCGCAGAGGCGATTTATCCGAATCTGGTCATGGAAAGCCTGGCTGGCTTTCCGGAACCGGAAAAGGCAGTCAACAATTATGTGAAAGCCGTGGGCAAAGGCCTGAACAAGGTCATGTCCAAAATGGGCATCTCCACCTATATGTCATACACAGGCGCGCAGATTTTCGAGGCGGTCGGCCTGCAATCGGCGCTGGTAGAAAAATATTTCTCCGGCACGCCCAGCAAAATCGAAGGGATTGATGTCTTCCAGGTCGCAGAAGAAGCACTGCGTCTGCATCAGGCGGCATATAGCGAAGATCCTGTCCTGAAAAACGCCCTGGACGCCGGCGGCGAGTATGAGTTTCGTGTTCGGGGTGAAGAGCACATGTGGACACCGGACTCCATCGCCAAGCTGCAACATTCCACCCGCGCCAATAACTATCGCACCTACAAGGAATACGCCCAGCTGATCAATGATCAGTCACGCCGTCACATGACCTTCCGCGGTCTGTTCGAATTTCGCGTCGATCCGGCCAAGGCCATTGCGCTGGAAGAGGTTGAGCCCGCCAAGGAAATTGTCAAGCGCTTTGCCACCGGCGCCATGTCGCTAGGATCGATCTCTACCGAAGCGCACTCGGTGCTGGCCGTGGCCATGAACCGTATTGGCGGCAAATCCAATACCGGCGAGGGCGGTGAAGACGAACTGCGCTATCGCAACGAATTGCGCAACGGCGTCAGCGGTATCAAAAACGGCGATACGCTGGCCTCGGTGCTGGGCGCGGATCGCATTGAAGCCGATGTCCCGCTGCAGCAAGGCGATTCATTGCGTTCCAAGATCAAGCAGGTTGCGTCAGGCCGTTTCGGCGTGAGCGCAGAGTATCTGTCCAGTGCAGATCAGATCCAGATCAAAATGGCGCAAGGCGCCAAGCCTGGCGAGGGTGGCCAGTTGCCCGGCCACAAAGTGTCCGAGTACATTGCCAAGCTGCGTTACTCCGTGCCCGGCGTCGGTCTGATTTCCCCGCCGCCGCATCACGATATCTACTCTATCGAAGATCTGGCGCAATTGATCCATGATCTGAAAAACGTCAATCCGACGGCATCCATTTCCACCAAACTGGTTTCCGAGGTGGGTGTAGGGACCGTTGCCGCCGGGGTGGCCAAAGCCAAGTCCGATCACATTGTGATTGCCGGACATGACGGCGGCACAGGAGCGTCGCCCATTTCTTCCATTAAGCACGCCGGTACCTCGTGGGAACTTGGCCTGTCGGAAACCCAGCAAACGCTGGTGCTGAACAAGCTGCGCAGCCGCGTACGCGTGCAGGCGGATGGCCAGATGAAAACAGGGCGGGACGTGGTCATTGGTGCGTTGCTGGGAGCCGATGAATTCGGCTTTGCAACGGCGCCGCTGGTGGTCGAGGGCTGTATCATGATGCGCAAATGCCATCTGAATACCTGCCCGGTAGGCGTGGCAACGCAGGATCCGGTGCTGCGCAAGAAATTCCAGGGCAAGCCCGAGCACGTGGTCAATTTCTTCTTCTTTATTGCCGAAGAGGTTCGCGAAATCATGGCGCAACTGGGCATCCGCAAGTTCGACGAACTCATCGGTCGCGCCGATCTGCTGGATACGCGTGCCGGCATCGAGCACTGGAAAGCGCGTGGGCTGGACTTTAGCAATGTTTTTCATCAGCCTGATGTGGACACCTCTGTGCGGCACACTGAAGAGCAGGATCACGGGCTGGGCAAGGCGTTGGATATTCAACTGCTGGAGCGCAGCAAGGCAGCACTCGAACGCGGCGAAAAAGTGTCATTTATTGTGCCGATTCGCAACCGCAACCGGACGGTCGGCTCCATGCTGTCGGGCGCGGTTGCCCGCAAATATGGCCACGAAGGGCTGCCCGACGATACGATTCACATTCAGTTGAACGGCACGGCAGGCCAGAGTTTTGGCGCCTTCCTGGCGCACGGCATTACTTTTGATCTGGTTGGTGAAGGCAATGACTACGTGGGCAAGGGGCTCTCGGGCGGTCGCATTATCGTGCGCTCACCCAATGACTTCCGCGGTTACGGGCCGGATCACATCATTGCAGGCAATACCTTGCTTTATGGCGCGCTGGCCGGTGATGCCTATTTCAATGGCGTGGTCGGCGAGCGGTTTGCGGTGCGCAACTCCGGCGCCGCTACGGTCGTGGAAGGCACCGGAGATCATGGGTGCGAATACATGACCGGCGGTACGGTCGTGGTGCTGGGCGAAACAGGCCGCAACTTTGCTGCCGGTATGTCCGGCGGCGTGGCCTATGTGTGGGATCCTGAAGGGGAGCTCAAATCGCGTTGCAATATGGCAATGGTAGAACTGGGCGAGGTCGCGGCACACGACGATCAGCTCAAGGAAAACCGGCAGGACGGCTGGCATTGTGTCCAGCGCGGACAAGAGCGTCAGACCGACGAATCGATCCTGCACACGCTGGTGGAAAATCATTTCCGCCTGACCGGCAGTTTCCGTGCGCGCGATCTGCTGGGTGACTGGGACAAGGCCCGCAAGCAATTTGTCAAGGTCATGCCGACCGACTATAAACGTGCTCTGGCAGAAATCTGGCAGTCAGAACAAACCGCCCGCAAAGCAGCTTAAGGAAAGATCTATCATGGGTAAAATTACCGGTTTTATCGAATTCGAGCGGGTTGCCGAATCGTACGAGGCGCCCGGTGCGCGCCTGAAACACTATAAAGAGTTTGTCCTGTCGCTGGAGGACAAGCAGGCGCAGGTGCAAGGCGCGCGCTGCATGGATTGCGGCATCCCGTTCTGCAACACCGGCTGTCCGGTCAACAATATTATTCCCGACTGGAATGATCTGGTGTACCGTCAGCAATGGAAACAGGCGCTCGAGGTTCTGCATTCGACCAACAACTTTCCCGAGTTTACCGGCCGCATCTGTCCCGCGCCTTGCGAAGAGGCCTGTACGCTCAATATCAACAATGATCCGGTTGGCATCAAGTCCATTGAGCATGCCATTATCGATAAGGGCTGGAATGAAGGCTGGGTGGTACCGCAGCCGCCGTTGAAAAAAACCGGCAAAAAAATCGCCGTGGTCGGCTCCGGTCCCGCTGGGCTGGCTGCTGCGCAGCAACTGGGGCGCGCAGGGCACAGCGTGACGGTTTTTGAAAAAAGCAATCGTATTGGCGGGTTGATGCGCTACGGAATTCCCGACTTCAAGCTGGACAAGAGCCTGATCGAGCGTCGCGTTTCCCAAATGGAAGCCGAAGGTGTTGAGTTTCAGGCATCCACTTATGTGGGCGCCGCTGGCGATGCTACCGAAGACGGCCTGAATGTCATCACGACGGCAGAGCTGGACAAGCAATTTGACGCCGTCATCATGGCTGGCGGCGCCGAGATGCCGCGCGATCTGCCAGTGCCGGGACGTGAGCTGAGTGGTGTTCACTTTGCCATGGATTTTCTGCGTCAGCAGAACAAACGCAATGCGGGCGACCGTATCGCCAATCAGATCTCGGCTGCAGGCAAGCACGTGATTGTGATCGGTGGCGGCGATACCGGTTCAGACTGTGTGGGTACAAGTAACCGCCAGGGTGCGGCATCGGTTACGCAGATTGAGCTGATGCCCCGGCCGCCGGAGCACGAAAACAAGGCACTGACCTGGCCCTACTGGCCTGCCAAGCTGCGTACTTCGTCTTCGCATCTCGAAGGGTGTGAGCGTGACTGGGCCATCACCACCAAATGCTTCAAGGGTGACAAGGGCAAGCTCAAAAAGCTGGTCTGCACACGTGTGGAATGGATCAAGGACGAGGCAACCGGCCAGATGAAAATGCAGGAAATCGAAGGGTCGGAATTTGAACTGAAAGCGGATCTGGTATTTCTGGCTATGGGCTTTGTTTCTCCCGTCGCTGCGGTACTGGACGCGTTCGGGGTGGAGAAAGACCAGCGCGGCAATGTGAAAGCCAACGTTGAAAACTATCGCTCCTCCCGGGACAAAGTGTTCACGGCAGGCGATATGCGACGTGGCCAGTCGCTGGTGGTCTGGGCCATACGCGAAGGTCGTCAATGCGCGCGTGCGGTAGATGAATTTTTGATGGGGGCCTCGCTGCTGCCGCGCTAATTTCCCCTGCCGGGCAGTGTGAAGCAATTGTTACGCTGCATTACGCAATCTCCCCGGTAGTTTGTCTTGAGCGTGCGCAAGTGCCTGTTTTCAAGTTGAGCAGGCACTTGCGCATTTTTGCGTTTTGTTTTTACCAACTCCCGTTAAACAGATACAATAGGGTCTCTTTTTCAAGAAATTTCTTTGATGACAGTAGAGTCACGTCACTCCTCCCCGCCGGTTATTCGGTTTGCGGATGTCACCCTTGGTTACGATACACGCGTCATTTTGCGGGATCTGAATCTCGAAGTATACAAAGGCGAAGTGGTTGCACTTATTGGTGGTTCCGGTTCTGGTAAGACCACCTTGTTGCGCGCAGCAACGGGCCAGATTCGCGCCCAGAAAGGGGCCGTTACGGTCTTTGACCACGATGTCAATCGCATGACGCCCCAGCAACTGGGCGCCGTGCGTCGTCGCATGGGCGTATTGTTCCAGCAGGGCGCCTTGTTTACAGACCTGAGCGTATTTGGCAACGTGGCGTTTCCCTTGCGCGAACTGAGCAAGGATAGCGAAGCCGTTATCCTGGAAAAGGTGCTGGACAAACTGGATCAGGTCGGGCTCAAGCGCGCCGCGCATTTGAGTGTTTCCGAAATTTCGGGCGGCATGGCGCGCCGGGTTGCGCTGGCCCGGGCCATTGTGCTGGAACCCGAGATTATTCTGTTTGACGAACCCTTTGCCGGGCTGGATCCGATCTCGCTTGGCATGACGGCTCGTCTGATCCGCAGCCTGACCGACAAGCTCGGCTGCGCCACCGTACTCATTACGCATGATCTGGAAGAGTCCTTCCTGATTGCCGACCAGGTTTATATGGTAGGTGACGGCAGCCTGGTGGTATCGGGCACGCCGGACCAAGTGCGCCAGTCTGACAATTCGCTGGCGCGGCAGTTTCTCAAGGGTGCCTCCAGCGGGCCCGTGGTGTTTGAGTATCCGCCCTCTGACGATTTCGATCGCTGGCTCAGCCGTCATCGTGAGGGCGTCAAATGATCGTCAATTTTATTACTGCGCTGGGCGCGCGCGTTACGCGTCCCATTCTGACGCTGGGAATCTGTTTCCGGTTTTTTCTTGACGTCCTGGCGCGTAGCGGGGTGGTGTTCAAGCGCCCCCGGCTGGTCATTGAGCAAATTCATTTTATCGGCAACTATTCGCTGATCATTATCGCGGTATCGGGCCTGTTTGTTGGCTTTGTGCTGGGTTTGCAGGGCTATTACACGCTCACTCGTTATGGTTCCGAAGAGGCGCTGGGCGTCATGGTGGCTCTGGGCCTGGTGCGCGAGCTGGGGCCGGTCGTGACCGCGCTGTTGTTTGCCGGCAGGGCCGGTACTTCCATTACCGCGGAAATCGGCCTGATGAAGGCTGGCGAGCAGATCGCGGCCATTGAGGTGATGGGCATTAACCCGTTGCGACGCATTGTGGTTCCGCGTTTTTGGGGCGGCGTGATCGCCATGCCGATTCTCGCGCTGATTTTTTCGGCTGTCGGTATTATGGGCGGCTGGCTGGTTGCGGTGGTGCTCATTGGCGTGGATGGTGGTTCATTCTGGTCGCAAATGCAAAGCGCTGTCGATATTCGGGACGATATTCTGGCAGGATTCATCAAAAGCGTGGTATTCGGTCTGGCAGTCATGCTGGTTTCAGTCTATGAGGGCTGGATGTCGCGGCCCACGCCGGAAGGCGTAGCGCGTGCCACGACACGCACGGTGGTGGTCAGTTCGCTACTGGTGCTTGCGCTCGATTTCCTGCTCACTGCAGTGATGTTCGGTGGTTAGTCGCGTTTTGTGACGTGCACACGAAAAAGGTTAAATTCAAATGAGTAAGAAAACAGATTTTCTGGTTGGGTTGTTCGTGTTGCTGGGTATTCTGGCTGCGGTGTTCATGATGCTGCAGGCAGGCAACCTCAGAACCTTTTCTATCGGGCAAACCTATCATGTGACCGGTAAATTCGAGAATATCGGCGCGCTCAAAGTGCGCTCTCCGGTCAAAAGCAATGGCGTGGTGGTTGGCCGGGTCAGCAGCATCGACTTTGACAATAAAGTGTTCAAGGCGGTTGTGGGTATGGATATTGAAGCCGGCTATCAGTTTCCTGAAGACAGTTCGGCGTCCATCATGACCTCGGGGCTGCTCGGTGAGCAGTATGTGGGCTTGACGCCTGGCGCCGAAGAAAAAAATCTGGCTGACAACAGTGAAATTATCTATACGCAGAGCGCTGTGGTGCTCGAAGAGCTGATCAGCAAGTTCCTGTTTTCCAAGGCAGAATCGGAAGGATCCAGTGCTTCGGGCAGTGGCGGTGCGGGCCAGCAGCAAAGTGCGCCGGCGCTGACGCCGCCTGCATCTGCACCGGCGCCTGTGCAATAACTGTTCAAATACTGGTATATTTAGGCTAATGCAAGGCGCTGCAGTCCGGATGGCAAGTTACCGTCTGGATCGGGCCTGTCGACACAAAATAACGAGTCTCCTATGAAACAAACTCAAATACGCCTGGTTGGTCTGGGTTCCGCCTTGGTGGTGCTCGCCGGTTGTGCGTCGGTCAAAAATCCGACGCCCGGCGATCCACTGGAAAGTTACAACCGCAGCATGTTTTCTTTCAATGATGCGGTTGACCGCAACCTGCTCACGCCTGTGGCCAAGGGTTATCAGGCGGTTGTGCCAAGTCCGGTGCGCACCTGCGTTACCAATATTTTCAACAACTTCGGCGATATCTGGTCGGGGGTGAACAGCTTTTTGCAGGGCCGTGGCCTTGATTCGGTCAATACCTTCGGCCGGGTGCTGTTTAACTCCACCATGGGCCTGGGCGGGTGTATCGACGTTGCTTCCATGAAAGGCGCGCCGCGCATCCAGAACGATTTTGGCACCACCCTTGGAGTCTGGGGTATAGGCCAGGGCCCTTATTTTGTGCTGCCGCTGCTGGGGCCGTCAACGTTTCGCGATACCGCCGGCACGGTGGGCGACGGCGTTGGCGGATCTGCAGTCTATGCTTCGCCCGGCGCCATCAACGATGTACCGGTGCGCAACACGGTCTGGGGTGTCAGCATTGTCAACTCCCGCGCCAACCTGCTTAACGCCAGCGATCTCATGAACGATGTCGCGCTGGATCGATACAGCTTCCTGCGTGATGCCTATTTGCAGCGTCGCCAGGCATTGCTCAATCAGAAACTGGGCCCTGTCGTGCTGGATCAGCCAGGCGGGCAGAGCAAGGCCGGTAGCGGCAACCTGCCGTCATACGATGACCCTGAAGCGGGCAGCGCGGGTGCAACCGGCGCTGCTGCTAATCCCAATTTGCCGATGTACGATGATCCGGAAGCCGCTCCGGCAGGGGGCGCGGCCCAAAGTGCACCCAAGCCGGCCTCCCAGCCGTCAGCAGCCAGTCGGCAACAACCTGCAGGATCGCCTGCGGGCGGTCCCGCCAATGCAGACTCATCCGTCCCCGTCTATACGGACCCGGAAGGCAAGTAATTGCGCGCATGAATACAACAGCCTGAAATGGGATTGTCGACCCATTCCTTTCAGGCTGTTTCATTCGGCGGGTTCTTTTACTCTTGCTGACACTTCCCATGTATCCTCGGAAATACAATGAGTCAATTGGGCAGGTACCGGCCAGTCCGGACTGTCACGTCACAGATCAGAAAGGAGATCACGTATGAAATTCGCAGGTATTCTCAGGACCACCCAGGCCGCCATGATCGCCGGGTTCCTTTCGGCAGGTGCCATGCAGGCTGCTGTGGCTGCCCAGGATCCGAATCAATTCGTCGAGCAGATCGCCAATAACACCTTGCAGGCCGTGAATCAGAACGAAGCGGCCAAAGGTGGCGATGTTGGCGCCATCAATGGCATTGTCACTCAGTACCTGATGCCGCACATCAATATGGAGAAGACCACCCGTCTGGCGGTGGGCCAGCCGTGGCGCCAGGCCACTGCGCAGCAGCGTTCGGCGCTGGTTAACGGATTTAAGCAGACATTGCTGCGGACTTATAGTGGCGCGTTTCGCAATGTGACGCCAAGCACCACCATTACCATGCAGCCGTTCCGTGGTGATGCCAACGCCAGCGATGTGGTCGTGCGCTCTACCATTACGGCCGGCCAGGGGCCTATTTCGGTGGATTATCGTATGGAAAAGGCCGGCAGTGGCTGGAAAATCTATGACCTGAACGTGGAAAACATCTGGCTTATCCAGAATTACCGCAATCAGTTTGCCGGTCAGATCTCGCAAGGCGGCATTGATGGCCTGATTAAGGCACTCAATCGCTGATTCTACGGGCGTATGAGCTATAATGAAATGCTTGCTTCATTGGTGAAGCAAGCATTTTTTTATATTCATGTCCGCCGTCCAAGTACAACATCTTTCCAAAGTCTATAACAGTGCCCGCAACGCGGGCTGGCGGCGTTTTTTGCCGTCCCGGGTAGACCCTGCGCGTGCGCCGTTTCGTGCACTCGATAATGTGAGCTTCACCGTTGAAGAGGGTGAGTTTTTCGGCCTGCTGGGTCCCAATGGAGCAGGCAAAACCACGCTGATTTCCCTGCTGGCCGGCCTGTCCCAGCCCACCGCCGGCACTGCCAGTATCTGCGGTTTTGACGTTGCTGCGCAGTACAAACAGGCCCGTCGCTCGCTGGGAGTGGTGCCGCAGGAACTGGTGTACGATCCGTTTTTTACTGTACGCGAAACCCTGCGTTTGCAATCGGGGTATTTCGGTATTCACCGGAATGACGACTGGATCGACGAAATTTTGCATAACCTGGGCCTGACCGACAAGGCTGATGCCAATATGCGCGCACTATCGGGCGGCATGAAGCGGCGCGTACTGGTGGCCCAGGCGCTGGTGCACCGCCCGCCCGTGATTATTCTGGACGAACCCACCGCCGGCGTTGATGTGGATCTGCGTCGCAGCCTGTGGGATTTTATCGTGCGCCTGAACAAAAGCGGCCACACCATCATGCTTACCACGCACTATCTGGAAGAGGCCGAGGCCTTGTGCAACCGCATTGCGCTCCTGAAACGCGGGCACATTGTTGCGCTCGATACCACGCAGGCGCTGATGGCGCGCGTGGGCGGCCGGGATCTTGAAGAAGCGTTTGTGCACATCATGCATAACGGCCTGCAGGAGGAGATTGCATCATGAACCCCCTGCAGAAAGACATCAAATTCGGTTCGGGTTTTCCGACGCTGCTCTACAAGGAGCTACTGCGCTTCTGGAAAGTTGCGTTCCAGACGGTTGCCGCACCGGTCATGACGGCGATGCTGTACTTGTTGGTCTTTGCCCATGTGCTGGAGGACCGGGTCCGGATGTACGATTCGGTTCCCTATACGGCCTTCCTGATTCCCGGGCTCATGATGATGAGCATGCTACAGAACGCCTTTGCCAACCCGTCGTCTTCGCTCATTCAGAGCCGGATTACCGGTAACCTGGTTTTCGTGCTGCTGCCGCCACTGTCCCATTATGAGTTTTTCTCCGCCTATGTGATTGCCGCGGTCCTGCGCGGCCTGGTCGTTGGCCTGGGCATCTGGATCATGGCGTCGTTCTTCGTGCCCATATGGCCGGCCAGCATCCTGTGGGTGCTGGTGTTTGCGGTGCTTTCCTGTTGTATTCTGGCGGTACTGGGTATTGTCGCGGGGCTGTGGTCGGAAAAATTCGACCAGCTGGCGGCGTTCCAGAATTTTCTGATCATGCCCGCTACGTTTTTATCGGGTGTATTTTATTCTATCCACTCGCTGCCCCCATTCTGGCAGTCGGTATCGCACTGGAACCCCGTTTTCTATATGATTGACGGGTTCCGTTACGGATTCTTCGCAGTATCGGATGTCTCACCATGGCACAGTGTGGCCGTGGTGGCGGCCTTTTTCGTGTTGCTCTCTGCCTACGCCCTGCGTCTGCTTGCGCAGGGATATAAACTCCGGACATAACTATGTTACCTACTCCCGAACAGATTCAGCACTACATCGAATCGCACCTGCCCTGTGAGCACATTGAAGTGCGCGGCGATGGCTCGCACTTCGAAGCGCTGATCGTCAGCACTGTTTTTGAAGGCAAACGCCCCATTGCACGGCACCAGGCGGTGTACGCAGCGCTAGGCGAAAGAATGAAAGCCGAAATTCACGCGCTTTCAATGAAAACCCTGACCCCCGAAGAGTACCGCAAGCATGGATAAACTCAGAATTGTCGGCGGGCGACGCCTGGACGGAGAAATCACCATCTCTGGCGCCAAGAATGCGGCCTTGCCTATCCTGTGCGCCGCGCTGCTCACAGCAGAGCCCGTGACGCTGCGCAATGTGCCGCAGCTCAATGACATCAGCACCACAGTGCGTCTGCTGGCCGACCTGGGCGTTAAAATCACTCAGGAAGCCGGTGGTATTGTGCATCTGCAGGCCGACCAGATCACCAATCTGGAAGCCTCGTACGAGTTGGTGAAAACCATGCGTGCTTCTATCCTGGTCCTTGGGCCGCTACTGACGCGGTTTGGGCAGGCCAAGGTCAGTCTGCCTGGCGGCTGCTCCATTGGCCAGCGCCCGGTAGACCAGCACATCAAGGGACTGACGGCGCTGGGCGCAGACATTGCCGTGGAACATGGCTTTGTCGTGGCAAGCGCTACGCGCCTGAAGGGCGCATCCATTGTGACCGATATGGTGACCGTGGGCGGTACCGAACAGTTTCTGATGGCTGCGGCACTGGCTGAAGGCCAGACTGTGCTGGAAAATGCCGCACGCGAACCGGAAGTGGTGGACCTGGCTGAAATGCTGATCTCCATGGGCGCGCGCATTTCCGGGCATGGCACGGACCGGATCGTGATTGACGGCGTTGAGCGCCTGCACGGCACAGACTACACGGTGGTGCCCGACCGTATCGAAGCCGGTTCTTTCCTGTGCGCCGTCGGTGCAACCGGTGGCGACATCATGTTGCGCAATGCCGCGCCCGACACCATGGGAGCGACGCTGGACAAGCTTATCGACGCCGGCCTGACGATTCAAACAGGCGCGGACTGGATTCGCGCCTCTATGCAGACACGGCCCAAAGCCGTGGGCTTTCGGACCCGTGAGTATCCAGGCTTTCCAACAGACATGCAGGCCCAGTTGCTGGCACTCAATACAGTGGCAGTCGGTACGGCATTCGTTGTCGAAAACATATTCGAAAACCGTTACATGCATGTACCCGAACTGATGCGCATGGGTGCCGATATTGAACTGGACGGTCACACGGCCGTCATCAACGGCGTGCAGCAACTCATGGGCGCTCAGGTCATGGCGACCGATCTGCGGGCCTCTGCCAGCCTGGTCATCGCCGGACTGGCAGCGACCGGTGAAACCATCATCGATCGCATCTACCATCTGGATCGTGGTTACGAAAAAATGGAAGACAAGCTGCAAGCGGTGGGCGCCGACATCCAGCGACTGCGGAGCTGATACTCATGACACAGAATCCCCAACTGACCATGGCCCTGTCAAAAGGGCGTATCTTCGAAGAAACGCTGCCGCTGCTGGAGCAGGCAGGCATCGTCGTGACTGAGCATCCCGACCAGTCACGCAAGCTGATACTGCCTACCAGTCGCGATGATCTGCGGATTTTGATTGTGCGCGCCTCTGATGTGCCCACTTATGTGCAATATGGTGCGGCAGACTTCGGCATCGCCGGCAAAGACGTGCTGTACGAATACAGCAAAGAACATCCGGGCGGGCTGTATCAGCCTATTGACCTGAATATCGCACGCTGTCGTCTGGCCGTTGCCGTGCGCGATGGGTTTGACTATGAAGCAGCGGTGCGCCAGGGCGCGCGCCTGCGCGTGGCCACCAAGTACGTTAACGTGGCGCGAGAGCATTTTGCCCGCAAGGGCGTGTATGTTGATATTATTAAGCTGTACGGCTCCATGGAGCTGGCGCCGCTGGTCGGGCTGGCCGACGCCATTGTCGACGTTGTCTCTACCGGAGGCACCCTGCGCGCCAATGGCCTGGTCGCCGTCGAAGATGTCATGCCCGTGTCTTCCCGGCTGATCGTCAACCAGGCCGCGCTCAAAACCCGTGCCGCGGTCTTGCAGCCCATTCTGGATGCCTTTGAACACGCAACGCCCTCGCAGGGATGATCTGAAGCTATGAAACCTGTAATTAATCGACTGGACTCCCGTGCCGATGGGTTCGCGGGTAAGCTGCGCCGGCTGCTGGCTTTTGAGGCCAGCGAAGACGCCCATATCGAACAGGCCGTTGCCGGCATTTTGCAGGACGTCCGGCAGCGCGGCGACGCTGCCGTTCTGCAATACACGGCCAAATTCGACCGTTTGCCGGTTAACGAGATGGCAGATCTGGACATTTCGCCCTCAGAGTGCCAGGCTGCGCTGGACGCGCTGGAGCCGGCACGTCGCAAGGCGCTGGAGCAGGCGGCGCAACGCGTGCGCATGTATCATGACCGGCAGAAAGCCGAATCCTGGCAGTACCAGGAAGAGGACGGTACGGTGCTGGGCCAGAAAATCACGCCCATGGATCGCGTCGGTCTTTACGTCCCGGGAGGCAAGGCGGCTTATCCCTCTTCGGTGCTGATGAACGCGATTCCGGCCAAGGTAGCTGGGGTGGGCGAAATCATTATGGTCACGCCAACGCCCGATGGCGTGCGCAACCCGCTGGTGCTGGCTGCCGCCGCCGTGGCCGGGGTTGATCGCGTGGTTGCCATCGGTGGCGCCCAGGCGGTGGGGGCGCTAGCGTACGGCACCGATAGTATTGCCGCCGTGGATAAGATTGTCGGTCCTGGCAATGCCTATGTGGCTGCGGCCAAGCGCCGGGTTTTCGGTACCGTAGGCATTGATATGGTTGCCGGCCCCAGCGAGATCCTGATTATCTGTGACGGCACCACGCCGGCAGACTGGATCGCCATGGATCTGTTTTCCCAGGCCGAACATGACGAATTGGCCCAGGCTATTTTGCTGTGCCCCGATGCCGATTTCCTGGAAAAAGTGCAGGAAGCGATCGTGCGCCTGTTGCCGACCATGCCGCGTGCCCAGATTCTTGCCAAAAGCCTGTCTGACCGCGGCGCATTGATTCTGGTGCAGAATCTTGACGAAGCAGTGTCTATTGCAAATGAAATTGCACCCGAGCATCTGGAAATTTCCACCGCAAATGCGCCTGCGCTTGCCGAGAAAATCCGCCATGCCGGTGCGATTTTTCTGGGACGGTTTTCGTCCGAAGCGCTGGGCGACTATTGCGCCGGACCCAACCATGTGCTGCCCACTGCACGTACCGCCCGCTTTTCCTCGCCGCTGGGCGTCTATGATTTTCAGAAACGCAGCAGTATTATCCAGGTGTCCGAGGCAGGAGCGATTACACTAGGGGCGATTGCCGCCGAACTGGCCGATGGCGAAGGCCTTGCTGCGCACGCGCAGAGTGCGCGTTACCGCCTGAACACTACTACCTGACGATAAGTTATGCGAACCGCTGACATTACCCGAAATACCAATGAAACCCGTATCGCGGTTTCACTGAACCTGGATGGCACAGGCAAACAGTCCATTAATACCGGCGTGCCTTTTCTTGATCACATGATCGACCAGATTGCGCGCCATGGCCTCATTGACCTTGACATCAAATGTGAAGGCGATGTGCATATCGACGATCACCACACTGTGGAAGATGTCGGCATTACACTGGGCCAGGCCGTGGCCAGGGCGGTGGGCGACAAAAAGGGAATAACCCGCTACGGCCATTCCTATGTGCCGCTGGATGAAGCCTTATCGCGCGTGGTCATTGATTTTTCCGGCCGCCCCGGCCTTGAATATCATATTCCGTTTACTCGCTCGCACGTCGGGCGCTTTGACGTCGATCTGATGCGTGAATTTTTCCAGGGCTTTGTCAATCATGCGCTGGTCACAATGCATATCGACAATTTGCGCGGCACCAATTCGCATCATCAGGCCGAAACCGTTTTCAAGGCATTCGGACGGGCGCTGCGCATGGCGCTGACCCCCGATGCGCGCAGCGAAGGCATGATTCCGTCGACCAAGGGCGTGCTGTAATGGCGGGAATGCGTTCATGAGCAGCAAAATTGCCATTGTCGACTATGGCATGGGAAACCTGCATTCAGTAGAGCGCGCCTTGCGTCATGCGGCAAGCGAAGCGGATGTCTATCTGGCCTCCGACGTGGCGGCGCTTGAGAAGGCAGACCGGATTGTTTTTCCTGGGCAGGGGGCCATGCCCGATTGCATGCGCAACTTGCAGCGTTCCGGGCTGATGGAGGCAGTGCAACGCGCCGCCGATAGCAAGCCCCTGCTGGGCGTCTGTGTTGGTGAGCAGATGCTGATGCAGCACAGTGAAGAAGGCGATGTACCATGTTTGGGTATTTTTCCCGGCACTGTGCGCAAGTTTGCCGGACCGCAATTTGCCGTGAATTTGCAGGAACAGTCTGATACGTCTGCCGCGCTGGTGCAGCACGAGGCACGCCTGCTCAAAGTGCCGCACATGGGCTGGAGCCGGGTAAAGCAGGCAAAACCGCATGCATTGTGGGAAGGCATTCCGGATGATAGCTATTTTTATTTCGTCCACAGTTATTATGTCGATCCGGCAGAAACCGCCATTTCGGTGGGAGAAACCGTATACGGACACCATTTTACCTGCGCTGTGGCGCGGGACAATATCTTTGCAGTACAGTTTCATCCCGAGAAAAGCGCGCAATTAGGCTTGCGTCTTTATCGGAATTTTGTAAACTGGGATATCTGACCATGAAGGTCATGGCAGTTGGGTGAATTGTGAAACCGCATCATGCGTTCATAATTTTAATTTTATTCTTATTTTGATAATCTGATTGTTATGCTGCTCATACCAGCCATTGATTTGAAGGACGGACGTTGTGTCCGCCTGCGCCAGGGGGACTTGCAGGATGCCACCATTTTTTCCGAAGACCCGGTTACCGTCGCGGAACAATGGTATGACCAGGGCGCAAGACGCCTGCATCTGGTCGACCTGAACGGGGCCGTCGCTGGCAAGCCCAAAAACGAAGATGTGATCAGGGCCATCGTGCGGGCCGTCGGAGACGACATCCCGGTGCAGATTGGCGGTGGCATCCGCGATCTGGATACCATTGAACGGTATCTGGATTTCGGCATCGAATATGTCATTATCGGGACGGCGGCGGTGAAGGATCCTGGCTTTCTGCAGGATGCCTGCAGCGCTTTTCCGGGCAACATCATTGTGGGGCTCGATGCCAGGGATGGCAAGGTTGCGACCGATGGGTGGAGCAAACTGACCAAGCACGATGTGCTCGATCTTGGCCGCAAGTTCGAAGACTACGGCGTTGAGTCCATTATCTACACCGATATCGGCCGCGACGGCATGTTGAGTGGGGTCAATATCGAAGCCACGGTGCGTCTGGCCCAGCATGTCAGGATTCCGGTCATTGCCTCGGGCGGCGTCACGGACCTGACAGATATCGAAGCTTTGTGCGAGGTCGAACAGGACGGTGTCGAAGGCGTTATTCTGGGCCGCAGCATCTACGAAGGCACGCTGGATTTTCAAGCGGCACAGGAAATGGCTGACGAGCTGAACGGGGACGAGCAGGAGTGACACATTCTACGGCTGCCGCGCACACCCTGACCACCCGCGTCATACCGTGCCTTGATGTAACGGCCGGGCGCGTCGTCAAGGGCGTGAATTTTGTCCAGTTGCGTGATGCCGGTGACCCGGTGGAAATCGCAAGGCGCTACAATGAACAGGGGGCCGACGAACTCACTTTCCTGGACATTACGGCTACCAGTGATGGCAAGGATCTAACCTTGTCCATGATAGAGCAGGTGGCATCGGAAGTGTTTATTCCGCTCACGGTCGGTGGTGGAGTGCGGGCGCTGCCCGACGTGCAACGCCTGCTCAATGCCGGCGCCGACAAGGTATCTATTAATAGTGCGGCTGTGAATGAACCCGAGTTGGTGCGTGCCTGCGCCGATTATTACGGTTCACAGTGCATTGTGGTGGCTGTGGATGCGCGCCGGGTCTCGGCGCCAGGTGAGCCGCCGCGCTGGGAAGTGTTTACCCATGGCGGGCGCAAGCCCACGGGCATCGACGCTGTTGCCTGGGCCGTACGCATGGCCCGCTATGGTGCCGGTGAATTATTGATTACCAGCATGGATCAGGACGGCACGCAAGCGGGGTTTGACCTGCAGCTGACCCGAACCATTTCCGATGCTGTGGCGGTGCCGGTCATCGCCTCCGGCGGGGTTGGCAATTTGCAACATCTTTGCGACGGTGTTAACGAAGGCCGCGCCAGCGCGGTGCTGGCCGCCAGCATATTCCATTACGGCGATTACAGTATCGCGCAGGCCAAGGCGTATATGGCCGAACACGGGATACAGGTCAGGAACACTCAATGAACTGGATAGATGACGTAGTATTCGACGCGGACGGCCTGGTGCCTGCTATCGCGCAGGACTGGCAAAGTGGCCGGATTCTGATGGTTGCCTGGATGACTCGCGAGGCGCTTCAGGAAACCGCGGAAACCGGCAGAGCCGTCTATTGGTCGCGGTCGCGCAAGCGGCTCTGGCGCAAGGGCGAAGAGTCGGGCAATACCCAGCGGGTGTGTTCGCTGCGTCTCGATTGCGATGGAGACGTCATACTGCTTACCGTTGAGCAGCAGGGCGGCGTGGCCTGCCATACAGGCCGCGAGAGTTGTTTTTTTCGCGAACTCACCGGCAGTGCGGATGCACGGCAATGGCAGATAACCGATGCGGTGCTCAAGGATCCGCAGAGTATGTACAAATGACGCAAGATACCCTTCCGGCACCCACTGCCGATATTCTGGTTCGTTTGGCCGATGTGTTGGAAACGCGCAGGCCACAGGCCGGCGGTGATTCACAATCGTCATATACCGCCAAATTGCTGGCGCGTGGGCCCGACGCTTTTCTCAAGAAAATCGGAGAGGAAGCAACCGAACTGGTGATGGCCGCCAAAGACGGCGTACCCGAGCGGATTGTGTCTGAAACGGCTGATTTGTGGTTTCACTGTCTGGTCGCGCTAACCCATTATGGGCTTCGACCTGAAGATGTACTGGCCGAGCTGGCACGCCGCGAAGGCCTGTCCGGGCTTGAGGAAAAGGCAGCGCGTAGTCATGAAGGCGCCGATAGCGCGCCGGACCGCAGTGCATAACTGCGATTACGGTCATGATATTTCCCTATTGATTCGCCAATTAATTGGTATAGTATGCGTATTCACGCAATCTGATTTCAGGAGTAAAACATGGGCAGTCTAAGTATCTGGCACTGGTTGATCGTACTGGTCATTGTCGCCCTCATTTTCGGTACCAAAAAGCTGCGCAACGTAGGCGAAGATCTGGGCGGTGCAGTCAAGGGATTCAAAAAAGGCGTCAAGGATGCCAACGAAGAAGCCGATTCGTCCAAAGACGATGGGCTCAATCGCAAGGTAGCCGACACGCAGGATCCTGCACGGCCCGACACGGCTGCGCGCTCCAACCCGGATGCGATCGACGTGCAGGCTCGCGACAAGTCTGAGTAAATACGTCGTGCCGACGGTCGGCATCAGCTGCGGCATACCCCGCCGATCTTCTTGAAAAGTAGCAAGTATGTTTGGTTTAAGTTTCGGAGAGCTGTTCGTTATCGGTGTTGTGGGGCTCATTGTGATCGGCCCCGAACGCCTGCCTACGGTCGCCCGTACGTTGGGCCATCTGGTGGGTCGTGCGCAGCGCTACGTGAGCGATGTCAAAAGCGATATTCAGCGGGAAGTGGATATCCAGGAAATTGCTAAAATCAAAGAAGAAATGCAGTCTGCGGTCAGCGACGTCAAATCGTCGGTCGAAGATACTGCCAGCGCCTTGCGCAACCCGGTCAATGCCCTGCGGGATGACCTGGAGCGTACAGGCAATTCGCTACGCGATAGCGTTAGTCCGAACACCACGGCAACACAACAAAGCGAATCAGACACCACAGCCGCAGGCAATCTTGCGGCTGATACACAGGCTGATGCCACCGGGGCCGACGCCGATTCATCGAAAAGGGTTGCGCCAGCCGCCGCGTCCACGGTGGCCGGTCCGCAATCGACTACAGCAGGGGTTGCAGACCTGATGGCGCCGCTGGCAGAGCCTCCTGTCGAGCCTGCTGTTGGCGCCGATGCGACGGCCGCAGGCAAAACAGCGACCGCAGCTGTCGGCCCCTCGTCTGTTGACAAGTCTGCCCCCCAGGCTGCGCAGAAGACTGCTTCACCCTTGCCTGCCGCGGCTGATCGGCCCGATGTCAAATCCACAGAAGCCGATGCACCTGCTTCTGCCGTTACCCGTTCCGATAAGCATTCCTGATGGCCAATCCAATTCTTCCTCCCGACAACGCGCAGGAAAGTCTGCCTGAAGACAGCTTTTTTTCCCATCTGATCGAATTGCGTACGCGCTTGATCAGGGCGCTACTGGCCGTGATCGGACTCTTTGCCATTCTGTGTATCTATCCTGGTACGGGCGCGGTCTACGATTTCATTGCCCAGCCCATGATTGCGTCGTTGCCGGCCGGCAACCGGATGATCGCCACCGGCGTGATCACGCCGTTTCTGGTTCCGCTTAAAGTAACGCTGCTGCTTGCGTTCATGATTGCCCTGCCTTACGTGCTGCACCAGGCCTGGGCTTTTATCGCGCCGGGCCTGTATCGCCATGAGAAACAGTTGGCCATGCCGCTGGTTGTCTCCAGCACGATGCTGTTCTTTTTCGGGATGGCATTCTGCTACTACATTGTTTTCCATACCGTCTTTCATTTCATCGCCATGGTCTCGCCCGAGTCTATCAATTTCGCGCCTGATATCGAGGCGTATCTTGGCTTTGTGATGACCATGTTCCTGGCTTTTGGCGTCACGTTTGAAGTGCCTATTGTCGTTGTCGTGCTGGTCAGTACCGGCATGATTTCAGTGGACAAGCTCAAGGCAATGCGCGGCTATGTCGTTGTCGGGGCCTTTGTGGTGGCGGCGGTGGTGACGCCGCCCGATATCATGTCGCAATTTCTGCTGGCGGTTCCCTTGTGCCTGTTGTTTGAGCTGGGGCTGTTTGCCGCGCGCTTTGTCAAAATCAGCAAACTGGATCAGCAGGAATCAGAATCTGAAGAGTAGGGCGATCTGCCTGTACGGGCGCGATGGCCCCTAGCGGTACACCGGTCGTGGTCGAAGCCGCATAGGCGGTGCCGGCCGTGCGCAGCGGCGGTGCAGGCAGAGGACCTGCGGCAGCCGTCGTATTACAGCGGGGTATTGCAGTTTTCTGGCGAGATAACGGCGTGGCGCAGATCGCTCCTGTTGATGCTGTCGCGCCTCTCTTGGTCGTTTCTACTTTCTCTTATTCTTCTTTCTTACTTTCGCTTTCCCTCCTGCGGTCTCTGTCGTTTCCACGCTACGGCTTTGTCCGGGCAGCTGTTCACCCGTTGTGCGTATCATCCCTAGCATTCAGTCATCCCGCTGTCATCCATTTCAGACTATTGAATTTTCTGCGTGCAATGCGATCCTCATTGCTGCGTTGGTGCGCGGCAGACGCAGTGGTGTCACGGGTGCGGCAAGCGAGCACGGTGGAGCTCATGGATGATGGCCAGCGGCTGCGATTCGCGCGTTGGTATTGTTTTGATGCGGCCGGCAGGATGAAGGTGACGTGACAGGAAGTGTGCGGCAGAAGGATACGGCCGGACCGCCTGTCTGCCGTATCGGTCGCGATCAGTTGGTGGTGCTTACCTGCGGCCGTTTACCCAGCGTTACGATGAAGTCGTGCTTTTTGCCGCCGCGCAAAACGGTGAAGGTGACTTTGGATTGGGGCGCAAATTCGGCGATTTTGTTCAGCAAATGATCGGTGCCGGGAATGTCTTCGCCATTGGCCGCCAGCAGGATGTCGCCAACCAGCAGGCCAGCCTGTCCGGCCGGACCATTCGGGGCCAGTGTGGCAATAATCACCCCATTGGTGTTTTTCAGATTGAACGCCCTGGCCAGATCGGTGGTGATGTCCTGTGGCTCTATGCCAAGCCAGCCGCGCGAAACGCTGCCGGTCTTGATGATTTCGTACATGATGCGCATGGCGGTATCGGCCGGCGTGGCAAAGCCGATGCCCAGCGAGCCACCGGCAGCCGATTCGGTATAGATGGCCGTGTTTATGCCGATCAGATCGCCGCGTGTATTGATCAGTGCTCCGCCGGAGTTGCCCGGATTGATGGCGGCATCGGTTTGAATGAAATTTTCATAGGTATTGATTCCCAGGCCGGTACGACCCAGCGCCGATACAATACCCATGGTGGTTGTCTGGCCCACACCGAACGGGTTGCCGATTGCCAGGACCACATCGCCGATCCGTGGCGTATTGCCGGCGTTGTAGTGGATGACCGGCAGGTCGGGAAGATCGGCCTTGAGCACAGCCAGATCCGTATCGGGGTCGGTGCCGATCAGTTTGGCCGGGGCCTTGCGCCCGTCTGCCAGGCCCACCTCAATGGAATCGGCCGCTTCGATCACGTGATAGTTGGTCAGAATATAGCCCTTGTCCGAGGCGATAACACCAGAACCCAGATTGGTGGGCCCCATCGTGTTCAGATCCTTGTTATCCTTGATAAAGGGTTTGAGCGCAGGAACATCCGGCAAGTTTTTGAAAGGCGATTCGATGTTCTTTGTGGTATAGATATTCACAACGGAAGGCGTGGCAGCGGCAACGGCCGAGGTAAAGCTCAGGCTCTCGTCGGCTGATGTAAGCACCGTGGCGGGCGGAACGCGTGGACTGTCGCTGGCGCCAGGCGTCAGCCAGCCCGGGCGCAATGTTGTAATGGTGAATACCAACGCCAGGCAGACGGTGATCGCCTGAGATAACAGTAACCAAAAACGATACATAGGAAAACGTCGTGAATAAAATTTTCGTGCAGGATTTGCTGGGCTGGCTGGACCAGCAACTACAACCAGCCCTCTTTCAAGATTATGCACCAAACGGGCTGCAGGTGCAGGGTAAGGCCGAAATAAAAAAGGTGATTACGGGCGTTACTGCCTCGGCGAGACTGTTGCAAATTGCTGCAGACAAAGGCGCCGATGCCGTTCTTGTTCATCACGGATGGTTCTGGAAAGGCGAGAATCCCTGTGTGGTCGGCAGTAAATATCATCGCATGCAATTGGCGATAAGGCATGGCTTGAACATCATTGGCTACCATTTGCCGCTGGATGCGCACCCGGAATGGGGCAACAATGCGCAATTGGCAAGGATTCTGGGCCTTATTCCCGATCGGGCCGAGGACGGCAGCGGACAGCCGGTCGTATTTGGCAGAGGCGGTTTGATCTGGTCGGGCACATTGCCGCCCGGTCTGCGTACGCTGGGCGATCTGGGCGCGCAAATTGAATCGGCCCTGGAGCGGCATCCGTTGCTTATAGGCAACAGTGAGCAGCCGTTGCAGCGTATTGCCTGGTGCACCGGTGGCGCCCAGGGCATGTTCGAAGAGGCGATTGCGCGCGGGGTGGATGTCTATCTGACCGGAGAGGCGTCGGAACAGGTCTATCATCAGGCGATGGAATCGGGCGTGGCCTACATTGGCGCCGGCCATCATGCGACCGAGCGCTATGGTGTTCAGGCGCTGGGGCAGGCTGTAGCAGCGCGCTTCGGCCTGGATGTAGAGTTCGTGGATCTGCCCAACCCCGTGTAGCGCAGCGCGTCAGTGATGGCTGGGACACGCATATTCTCCGTGGTCACAGTGACAGATGCCGCCGTGCAGCTTGTCCATTTGCCTGCCATGGCAATCCGAATGAAATGCTGCCGGATAAAAAAACAACATCTGCGATTGATCACAGATGTTGTTTTTTTACTGCAGGTCTTGCCGTTAGGGTCAGGCCTCAGGACCCGAGGCCTGCGGTGACAATGAGCGTAGCAGGTCAGACCGTAGGTTTCTGACGCAGCAGATCGCGGATCTCTTTGAGCAGGGCGACATCGGCCGGATCGGCGGCAGCTTCGGCCTCTTTTTCTCGTTCAAAGGTGGCGCGCGCTTTGGCAACGGCTTTGACCAGGCAGAAGACAACCAGTGCCAATAAGATGAAATTAAGGAAGATTGTGAGAAAATTGCCATAGCCCAGCAGGATGGCGCCGGCTTTGCTCATGGCTTCGTAGGTGCGTGCTCCAGCATAGCCAGCAGGCTCGGATAAGACAATGAATTTATTGGCAAAATCAACAGACCCACCGAGGATGAAATTGATCAAGGGCATGATGACGTCTTTCACTAAAGAGTCAATGATCTTTCCGAAAGCGGCGCCGATAATCACACCAACCGCCAGATCAATCATGTTGCCTTTGACTGCAAACTCTTTGAACTCGTTTATAAAACCTTTACTCATGATTATGTCCTTTTTCCCACGCCCGGCACGGGCACCGGTATATAATAAACGGTTGCCAAATTATGTACACATAAAATATAGTAAATTTTAGTACCTTGAGTGTATCAACAAGGATGGATAATGAGTCAGGATTCTATACAGCAGTATGATAATCAGGGGCCCGCTACGCCAGCGGTGCTTCCCTCTGATCCGCAAAGACGCTTCTGGCTGGGTACAGCCTGTGCGGTCGGTGGTGTGGCAGGAGTGGCAACGGCCGTTCCCTTTGTAGCATCAATGAACCCGTCCGATCGGGCCAAAGCAGCTGGTGCGCCAGTGGAAATCGCGTTGGGCGGCATTGCCCCAGGCGGCATGATCACCGCCGAATGGCAGGGCAAGCCGGTGTGGGTCATCCGCCGTACGCAGGCCATGATTGACGGGCTGACCAAAAACGATTCGCACCTTGCCGATCCAAAGTCCGAGCGTCCTGACTACACCCCCGATTTTGCCAAGAACGAAGGCCGTTCACGCAAGCCGGAATGGTTTATTTGCGTTGGTATCTGCACACACCTGGGCTGTTCTCCTTCACCCCGTTTCGCCATCGGCGGTTCCGAGGGTATGGGTGCCGACTGGGAAGGCGGCTTTCTTTGCCCTTGCCATGGTTCCCATTTTGATCTGGCCGGCCGGGTTTTCAAAAATCAGCCCGCGCCTGACAATCTTCTCATTCCCCCTTATTACTTTATCGACGATAACACCATTATGGTCGGTTTAGAAAAAGCGGAAGGCTGATCCCAATGATCCGTCTGATCTCTTGCCTAGTTAGAAAAGGAGCCCTGTAAAATGGCTGGCGAAAAAGTTGTCGAAACGACAGGATTGTTGGGTTGGGTTGATCGGCGTTTCCCACTGACAAGTCTGTGGAAAGCCCATCTGTCCGAGTATTACGCACCCAAAAACTTCAATTTCTGGTATTTTTTCGGATCACTGGCTCTGCTGGTTCTGGTTATCCAGATCGTGACCGGTATTTTCATGGTCATGCACTACAAACCCGATGCCGCCCTGGCGTTCACATCGGTGGAATACATCATGCGCGAAGTGCCGTATGGCTGGATCATCCGCTATATGCACTCTACCGGCGCTTCCATGTTCTTTGTGGTCGTGTATCTGCACATGTTGCGTGGCCTGTTCTACGGCTCCTATCGTAAACCGCGCGAACTGGTCTGGATCTTCGGCGTGGCCATTTTCCTCTGTCTGATGGCGGAAGCCTTCTTCGGTTATCTGCTGCCATGGGGTCAAATGTCATTCTGGGGCGCCCAGGTGATTGTGAATCTGTTCTCCGCCATTCCTTATGTCGGTCCTGACCTGTCCATCTGGATTCGTGGCGACTTCGTCGTATCCGATGCCACACTCAACCGCTTCTTTGCTTTCCACGTGATTGCCATTCCGCTGGTGCTCATTGGTCTGGTCGCTGCCCACCTTATCGCCCTGCATGAAGTTGGCTCGAACAACCCGGACGGCATTGAAATCAAAGAGAAGAAAGATGCCAGCGGTCGTCCGCTGGACGGCATTCCCTTTCATCCGTACTATTCCGTACACGATTTGATGGGCGTTGTCGGTTTTCTCATTGTTTTTGCCGCAATCATGTTCTTTGCGCCAACCATGGGTGGTTACTTCCTGGAAGCCAATAACTTCCTGCCGGCCGATGCATTCAAGACACCGCCGCATATTGCGCCTGTCTGGTATTTCACGCCGTTCTACTCCATGCTGCGTGCAACAACAGATGAATTTACCTGGGTGCTGGTTGCCCTGGCGCTGATCTTTGCCGTAGGCCTGCTGTTTAGCAAAAATCTCAAGGGTGTCTGGAAAATCATTTTCCCGGTTATTCTGGTGCTGGTTGCGGTTGCCCTGCGTGTCTACGATGCGAAATTCTGGGGTGTGGTTATTATGGGTGGCACCGTGGTCATCCTGGGTTTCATGCCTTGGCTTGATCATTCCCCGGTCAAATCAATCCGCTACCGTCCAGGCTGGCACAAGCTGGTGTATGCGGTATTCCTGATCAACTTCGTGATCCTGGGCATCATTGGTACGAAGGCGCCAGGTCCTGTCCTGAATATTATTTCTCAAGTGGGTACACTGATTTACCTGGTTTTCTTCCTGTTCATGCCAATCTGGAGCCGGCTGGGCACGTTCAAGAAAGTCCCTGATCGTGTGACCTTCCATCCCCACTAAGTTGAAAAATACAGGAATGAACATGTTTAAAAAGTTAATAGGCGCATTGTTATTGGTCGTCACTTTTGCCACTCCTGTCCTGGCCGCCGAAGGCGGCATGGAGTGGGATCGTGCCCCCAACCGTGTCAATCATCTGCCTTCTTTGCAAAATGGCGCGAAGCTTTTCGTCAACTACTGTCTGAATTGTCACAGTGCCAATGCCATGCGCTACAACAAGCTCACGGAACTTGGCCTGACCGAAGAGCAGATCAAGGAAAACTTGCTGTTTACCGGCGATAAGGTCGGTGAACTCATGCACGTTGCCATGAGCCCGGCTGACGCCAAAGCCTGGTTTGGTGCAGCTCCGCCTGACCTGTCGGTCATGGCGCGCGCCAAGGCTGCCAATATGGGCCAGGACGGTACTGACTACATCTACACCTACCTGCGTACGTTCTACCGCGATGCGTCCCGTCCTTTGGGCTGGAACAACCTGCTGTTCCCGAACGTAGGTATGCCGCATGCCATGTGGAACCTGCAAGGGCCGCGCGAACTGGAAACTGTCGACATCCATCCTGTGGAAAAAGACGGCAAGCAGGAATGGCGCAAGATCATCACGAAAGTGGACTCCGAAGGCTTCAAGTCTGTCGTGAGCGACGAGCCCCTGCCTGAGTATCATGGCAGTGCATCGTCACACTCGACACTGAAGTATCTGGATCCATCCAAACAGGCGCAGTTTGATAACGACGTTGCTGACCTGACCGCATTTCTGGGCTGGATGTCCGAGCCGGAACAACTGCTGCGCAAGAAGGTGGGCGTATGGGTGCTGTTGTTCCTCGGACTGTTCTTTATCGTTGTCTGGAGGCTGAACGCGTCTTACTGGAAACACGTTAAGTAAGCGTTGTCGGTGGCAGTCGGGGGGAGTGCAAAACCCTCCCTTTGTTGCCGATGTCAGAACCACTGTGATTCGGGTCAGTGCTTGTTGTATGATGGCACTGACCTTTTCTTTTTTTTATTTTTTGCGGGAGACTGCACACCATGATGGTGCTATATTCTGGAACCACGTGTCCATTTTCTCAACGCTGCCGTTTCGTCCTGTACGAAAAAGGCATGGACTTTGAGGTTCGTGATATTGACCTGTTCAACAAGCCCGAGGATATCTCGGTCATGAACCCCTACGGTCGCGTGCCCATCCTGGTAGAGCGCGACCTGATTCTGTACGAATCCAATATTATCAATGAGTACATTGACGAGCGTTTTCCGCATCCTCAACTGATGCCTGCTGACCCGGTCATGCGCGCGCGTACCCGCTTGTTCCTGCATAATTTTGAAAAAGAGCTGTTTGTTCACGTTGGGGTGCTGGAAGATCGTTCTGCCCGTTCCGACGAGAAGAAGCTGGAAAATGCCCGCCGCATGATCCGCGACCGTCTGTCTCAGTTAGCGCCATTGCTGATCAAAAATCGCTACATGCTGGGTGAAGAGTTCTCCATGCTGGATGTGACCATGGCGCCGCTGCTGTGGCGTCTGGACCATTACGGTATCGAGTTGCCCAAAAATGCAGCGCCGATCCAGAAATACGCTGAGCGGATTTTCTCGCGCCCGGCATATATCGAGGCCTTGACGCCGTCAGAAAAGGTAATGCGTCGCTGATCCATTCCGGGACAGTTAACACAGCCGCAGACAAAAGGAAAGTGAATGGAAAAACCATCTACCAAACCATATCTGTTGCGTGCCTGGCATGAGTGGTGTACCGATGCCGGCTACACCCCTCATCTGGTGGTCCATGTCGATGCGGCCTGCCAGGTACCCAGGGAGTTTATCCGTGATGAACGCATTACTTTGAATGTGGGCGCCATGGCAACCAATCGCCTGATCATGGGCAATGACTGGATCGAGTTTCAGGCAAGATTTGGCGGGTCTTCGCGGCAAATTTCCGTCCCCGTGGCGCGCGTCGAAGCGATTTATGCACGCGAGACACAGGAAGGGATGCAGTTCGAGGTCGAAGAGTACGATTTGACCGACATGGGTTCCGATGCGCATGATCCGTCATCGCCAGACGACGATCCTCCACCGTCGCCCACACCGAAAGAAAAGGCGCCCTGGCTTAAGGTAGTCAAGTAATCAGGTCGCCCTGGTCGGCAGTGGCCAGTGCTGGCGCCATGCCATGGCCAGGCCCGTGCAAACTGTGCAGGCAACGGTCCGGATGGCGTTTTTGCAGCTAAAACAAGACATGAATGTGACTTTTTTGACCCTGTATGTCGTAAAACTGGACTTTTCCCGCCAGCTTCACATATAATCTTTCTTTCGCCGGTTTAGCTCAGTTGGTAGAGCAGCTGATTTGTAATCAGAAGGTCGAGGGTTCAACTCCTTTAACCGGCACCAGAATTTCAAACGCCCCGTCTTCAGTCATGCCCTTGGTATGTTGATTGCGGGGCTTTTGTTTTGGCCAGCCAAAAATGGGTGCTTTGTGGGCTAAGGTTTTATTTTATCGGCGGCCTGCCAGAAGATATCGCTTCGTCCTGCACACTGATTCAGAACCCGGGCGATCACGAACAGGCAATCGGATAGCCGGTTCAGATAATGTCGGGCCGCGTCGCTGACAGGTTCGGCAGCATTGACGGCGACCACGCTGCGTTCGGCGCGCCGACAGACGCTGCGGCATACATGTGCCTGCGCAGCCGCCACGCAGCCGCCGGGCAGGATGAATTCGCGCAATGGGGGTAGGGTCGTATGATACGTTTGCACCGCCTGCTCCAGCATCGTGACGTGATCTTCGGCCAGCGCGGTATAGCCCGGCACGCTAAGCTCTGCGCCCAGATCAAACAGTCGGTGCTGCACCTGTTGCAGCAATTGGATAATGTCTTGCTGCAGGGACGGTTCAGCCAGGAGCAGCCCAAGCTGGCTGTTGAGTTCGTCTACATCGCCGATAGCCTGAATGCGGATACTGTTTTTGGAGATACGCGAACCGTCACCCAGGCCGGTGGTGCCATCGTCGCCGGTTTTAGTAATGATTGAAGTTAGTCGGTCGTTCATGGTGCTCAGAAGCTCCTTTTGATTAGTGAAGACACATTGCCTATATCCTTATCGCGCAACCTGGGGCAGTTCGTAGTTCATCTGCAGCTGCATCCACAATTGCGCTGTGCCTGCGCCGGCTTTTTCCAGACGCGCCGCCATATCAGGACTCACGCCATGATGGCCGTTGAGCAGCCGCGATAACGTTAATCGGGACACGCCAAGCCGGGCGGCCGCCTCGGTGATATCCAGGCCTGAAGGTTCGATGACATCTGTTCGAATCAACTGGCCTGGATGAGGGTGTTTTTTCATCATAAAGAATCCCTTTTCAGTGGTAATCCACAGAATTGATCAGCTGCACATCAGTCCCAATAAATCGGAAGATAACGCGCCAGTTTGCGCTAACGGTGATCGCAAAATAGCTCTGCCATTGGCTTTAGAATGGATGTAGTCTCAGTCCTGGCAGGCTCAGACATTGTGGCGAATCTGCTGCATCACGGTAAGCCAGCAACGGATGCGGCCTGTTCGTGTGAGAAGCCAGCGCTTCTTTGGCGGAGCCTGTTTTGTACAGGATTTGCCGTCCTTTATGTTTGAATAAGACGAACATGTGGGTTTACGAAGATATTTTTATTGTGTCGTAATCATAATCACGGCACAAGTTTCAGAACCAACAAGTTTGGCGTATATTATGCAGTTATGCAATTGGGAAATTTTGCCCTGTCGTGGATCTGTATTGCGATGCAGGCTAAGTGCCTCGCAGCCTGAAGCGCCATGTAACGACTGAAACGTACCCTTTTCGTCGGACACGGTCTTTTGCCCTAAAATGAAGGTTGAAATGCAAACACCGGAGATGCGCATGAAAAAGTCAATTGCAACTGTGATGTTGGGGCTGGCCGCAGCCATGGCTGTCACCAGCGTCGCTCACGCCCAGGAAACGGGGCGAGGCAGCGGAGAAGTGCGCCGCATTCAACCTGAACAGGGCAAGATTGCCATCAAGCAGGACGCCATCAGCGATCTGAAGTTGCCGGCCATGACGCTGTCCTACAAGATCGATGCCGCGCTGCTCAAGGATATCAAGCCTGGTGATTCGGTCAGTTTTACTGCCGAACGGGTCGGCAAGGACTACGTCATCAAGGAAATCAGCAACTAGCCTGAAGACCTTGCCGGGGGCGTTGGTCGTGGCAATGGCTCGTTGTACGCCAGTGCAGTATCCAGACAGACGCCGCAGTTTAAAGCGGTGCAGGCAGCGCAGGGCAGGCACAGAAGAGCGAAAGTGCTTTGGGTGTGAGCGCGTGTGCTTGTGCCCGCAGACCCCGGTAAAATCCTCTATCGGCGTATTCTGCAATAACCACCCTGTTCATTTTCCAGTCTGCCGCGAGTCCTGCGTGATGTGCAGATCATCGGGCCAATGTACGCGAGCCAGTGGCTGATGCAAAAAAAGGTGCAGGACTCATATGAGTGCCTGCACCTTTTCGTTTTCAGCCGTATTGCCGACTGCAATTGCTTACAGTACGTAGCGTGCCAGATCCTGGCTGCTGGCGGCTTCTTCCAGCTTGCTGTTGACATAGGCGGCGTCGATTTTGACGACTTTGCCGCTGCTGGTGGTCGCATCGAATGACAGATCTTCCAACAGTTTTTCCATGACGGTATAAAGTCGACGTGCACCGATGTTTTCGGTGCGCTCGTTGACGTCAAAAGCCAGTTCCGCCAGGCGATGGATGCCTTCGTCAGTAAAATCCAGTGCTACGTCTTCGGTGGCCATCAACGCGGTGTACTGCTTGGTCAGGGACGCATCGGTGTCTGACAGAATGCGGACGAAGTCGGCGGTGTTCAGCGAATCGAGCTCTACCCGGATGGGGAAGCGGCCCTGCAATTCGGGGATCAGGTCCGAAGGACGGGACAGGTGAAATGCGCCCGAGGCGATGAACAGAATGTGATCTGTACGCACCATGCCGTATTTGGTATTGACGGTCGTGCCTTCTACCAATGGCAGCAGGTCGCGCTGCACACCCTGGCGGGAAACATCGCCACCGCTGTTTTCCTGACGGGTCGCGATCTTGTCGATTTCATCGAGAAAGACGATGCCCTGCTGCTCGGCGTTTTTTACCGCAGCGGTACGGATTTCCTCTTCATTGACCCGTTTGGCGGCTTCTTCGTCCACCAGTAGCTTGAAGGCGTTTTTGATGGTCATTTTCGACGTCTTTTTTTTCTCCCGACTCAGACCAGCAAACATGCCCTTGAGCTGCTCGGTCATGTCTTCCATGCCCGGTGGCGCCATGATTTCCATTTGCGGCATGGCTTGGTTCACTTCGATTTCAATCTCTGTGTCATCCAGCTGTCCTTCGCGCAGTTTCTTGCGAAAGGTCTGGCGGGCAGTATTTTCCTGACGCAGTGGTTCGCCGTTGCTGTCGCGCGGTGGCGCTACCAGAACGTCCAGGATCCGGTCTTCTGCTGCATCTTCGGCCTGGGTCCGCACCCTGCGTGTTTCCATCTCACGGGTCTGCTTGATGGAGATCTCGACCAGATCACGAATAATGGTGTCGACATCGCGACCGACATAACCCACTTCAGTGAATTTGGTGGCCTCGATCTTGATGAACGGGGCATTGGCCAGCTTGGCCAGGCGCCGTGCGATCTCTGTTTTGCCGACCCCGGTGGGGCCAATCATGAGAATATTCTTGGGGTGAATTTCGTTGCGCAAGGGCTCGGGCACCTGCTGGCGACGCCAGCGGTTGCGCAGGGCAACGGCGACAGATTTTTTTGCCTTGTTCTGTCCGACAATGTTTTTGTCCAGTTCAGAGACAATTTCTTTGGGGGTCATGACACTCGCTGACATTCTGATATTTCCGATTAGAGTGTTTCAACAATATGGTTGCTGTTGGTGTAAATGCACAGATCGCCTGCAATTTCCAGGGACTTTTTGACCACCACATCAGGCGCCAGGTCGGTATTTTGCAATAGCGCCAGGGCTGCTGACTGTGCATAGGCGCCACCGGAGCCGATGGCAGCGATGCCGTTTTCGGGTTCCAGTACGTCGCCGTTTCCGGTCAAAATAAGGGTGTGTTCGGCATCCGCCACGATCAGCATGGCTTCGAGCCGGCGCAATATGCGATCGGTGCGCCAGTCGCGGGTCAGTTCGACCGCAGAGCGCATCAGGTTGCCTTGGTGTTTTTCAAGCTTGGCTTCAAAGCGTTCCTGAAGCGTAAAGGCGTCGGCCGTCGCACCTGCGAAGCCGGCCAGAATTTTATCGTGGTATAAGCGGCGGATTTTGCGGGCAGTGCCTTTGATGACAATATTGCCCAGAGTGACCTGGCCATCGCCGCCGAGCGCGACCTGATTGCCGCGTCGGGCACAGACGATGGTAGTAGCGTGAAATTGTTCCATAGAGCCTTCCTGTTGTTTCCCTAGTTAGATAGGGGCGGCACAGAAAGATTTCAAGGAACCCGGATCAATTAATTAATCACCGTACATTTTCTGGCGTTTTTCGCGCCGTTCCTGGGCTTCCAGCGACAAAGTGGCGGTTGGACGGGCCAGCAGACGGCGCAGGCCGATAGGTTCGCCGGTTTCTTCGCACCAGCCGTAGTCACGCGACTCGATATGGGCAAGCGATTGCTGTACTTTCTTGAGCAGCTTGCGTTCGCGATCCCGGGTGCGCAATTCCAGTGCGTGTTCCTCTTCAATCGTGGCGCGGTCGGCCGGATCAGGCACGAACTGGGTTTCACGCAGATTTTCGGTGGTTACGCCTGCATTATTGATGATCTCGTCTTCCAGGCGCTTTAAGCGGTCGCGGAAAAACGCCAGTTGCTCATCGTTCATATAGTCAGATTCGGGCATGGCGAGCAGTTGCTCTTCAGTCAGAAGAGGGGCTTGCGTTGTTGCATCTGTTTTTTTAGCTGCCTTAGCCATAAAACACTCCATATATCACTTCAATAATGTTGAATATAGCGCACAATGGATTGAGATTGCGTGATCACATGTGTGCGCAATATGATGCTTCAGTGTCCGCTATTTCTGTACCAGACACTGGTTCAGCCCGTTAAGGATGACATCCTTGGGCAATTTACGGCCAATAAACACCATGGTGTTGGAGGGCTTCTCCTTAGGCCCCCATGGTTTACCGGGTTCTGCACCCATTAGCATGTGCACACCCTGGAAGATCATGCGCTGGCGCATACCTTTCATGTAGAGAATCCCTTTGTAACGATACAGGTCGGGACCGAACACCTGCACGACACCGCTTAAGAACTCTTCAAGGCGTTCCGGTATGAACGGTTTTTCGGATTTGAAAACAAAGGCGCCGATTTCATCATCATGGTGAGCGTGATGATGATCGTGATGGTGGTGGTCGTGGTCGTGATGTTCGCCATGCGCGTGGCCGTGATCATGATCGTGCCCATGATCATGATCGTGATCGTGCGCCGCATCGGGGTGTTCTTCTTTCAGAAACTCGGGATCAATGTCAAGAATGGTATTCAGGTTAAAGCCGCTGATGTCCAGTACCTTATTGATATCGATTTGGCCAAATTGAACCGGCATGATTTCGGCGCGCGGGTTCATATGCAGCAACCGATGGCGCAGGGCGCTGTATTCCTGGTCTGTGACCAGGTCTTTCTTGGACACCAGGATGCGATCGGCAAACCCGACCTGTTTTTGGGCTTCAGGCTGGGTGTCCAGCGTTTCCATGCCGTGCTTGGCATCGACCACCGTAATCACGGCATCGAGCCGATAGAAAGCGGCGACGCTGTCGTCCATGAAGAATGTCTGGCAAACCGGGCCGGGGTTGGCTACGCCGGTGGTTTCGATCACCACGCGTTCGAATTTCAACTCGCCTTTCTGATGGCGAATTTTAAGATCGTTGAGCGTGTTCAGCAGATCGCCGCGAACAGTGCAGCAGACACAGCCGTTGGACAACTCGATAATCTGCTCGTCGCTATCCTGCACCAGAAGTTCATTATCTATGCTTTCCGGTCCGAATTCATTTTCGATGACGGCGATGCGGTTGCCGTGATATTCGGTCAGGATGCGTTTCAGGAGTGTGGTTTTACCTGCCCCCAGAAAACCGGTAAGAACGGTGACAGGGATCATTTTATCTGCTTGTGCTTGCGTTTTGGTCATAGCGTTTTAAACGTCTTACCGGCAACAGAAACCGGCCGGTTCTAAAAAGACGTTCCTAAAGTCAATCGCAGGATTACATCATAGCTTTGCGAAAGTCGCAAACGTTAATTGTTTCTCGAAGAAAATAAACCTCAATACTGAGGATAAACCCTAAGATCTTGATTTGTGTAATGAAATTTACATTCTGGTATGCCTGGCAATAATAATGGATGTTCATCGGCCGCCTCTTGCGAAAGAGGGTGGCGATATTGTGTCGTACTCGCGCCTATTTCCGAACGCCTGTTCCGTGCAATCGGCCTGTTTATTCCGCAAGGGCGGGTTAGCGTCGGTTTCAGCCAGGGCAGCCGTGTTGCGGTGGGCTGCCGGTTTCAATCATGGGGCCGAGGCCGTTTCGTCCTGTTTTTGGCTGCAGTCTTTGCACATGGCGCGCAGTTCGGTTTCGCTTGTTGTCTGAATGAAACCGGCTGCATGTATCATGTCCTGCAACTGGTGGCTGATAAGCGGGGCGCTCAGTTCGGCGACCTTGCCGCAACGCGTGCAGACAATCAACAGGTCGTGGTGGTGACCCGATACGTCCTGGCAGGCGGTCCAGGCATTGACGGCATCCAGTCGGTGGATCAGGCCTTCTTCAACCAGGAAATCCAGGGCGCGGTAAACCGTGGGAGGTTTGGCCTGCGGATACAGCTGCTTCATGGCCTCCAGCAGTTCGTAGGCTTTCAGGCTGCGGCCTGCTTCCAGCAACAGGGTGAGCACGTGCTGGCGAATCGGTGTCAGGCGGGTGCCGCGTTGCTCGCAATGGCGAATGGCTTCCAGCAACTGATAGGCCACAGAGTGGGCATGGGCGCCATGCTGGTGCATCTGTTCCGGGTGATCTGTATCGGGTGGCGTTCTGGGGGTCATGTGACAGGCAATCGTTGAGCGGGGATGGTTGGAATGATACTGCCATCGCCAGCGAGGAGGAAGTTTTCAGGCTATTTTAGGCCATTTCAGCGCCTAATTTGTGTATTATGATATAACATATCATTTTGGAAGAATGGTGCGGCAGGGATAAGGATGCCGGCGGCACGCAATTGAGGGTGCGGCCGCAGAGCGTTCAGGCAGTTGCAGCGTAGGTGTAATTCAGCGCAGTGTATTCAATGCTGTTTAAGGGACGCTCGGGCAGTTTTTACTCAGACGTACGACCGCTAACTCATCCGGCTGATCCATCCATTAACATATTCGTTAAATCAGACAACTATGCACAATGATATCCTGTTCCCGACCTTGCGGCGCGTCTATCCCACAGTGACAGGGATGCCTTTTGTCGAGCAGGCGCGCGCCCAAGCTGCTGATACCGTACCGGCGGCATCCGTCGCAGGCCGGCGTGGTTCGTTTTCTTCAACTGGCGACGCATTGCGCATGCCGGCCGATTCAACTTCCACGGTTTTTCTGGCATCAGCCGTTGGCAGGCTGGGGCCCGTGCTGGGCGTCATCCTGCTGTTATGGGGCCTGATCGCCTGGTCGGCCGGCTGGCTGGGCGCGATTGCCGGCTGATTGCCCGCATCCGCACTTTCCGATTCTTACTGACACCATGCCCATGCCCTCCGCGACAAACAGCGCCTGTGTTGACCGTCCCGTTGCAGCGGCGTCAACCGCGGCCAGGCCGGTGATTCGGCTTGACGACGTGACCGTAGGCTGGAATGGGGTGTCGGCGCTCAGCGGCGTGACGGGCACCTTTGTAGAGGGCTCACTGACAGCGATCCTGGGCCCCAATGGCGCCGGTAAATCGACACTGCTCAAGACAGTAACAGGGCAACTGACGGCGCGCACCGGCAGGGTAACGATCCACGATCCTTTCCGGGGCGGTATTTCCCTGCTGCCGCAAATCAGCGAAATTGATCGCAGCTTTCCAATTACCACCTATGATCTGGTCTCCATGGGGGCCTGGCGCCGCGTGGGCGCCTTCCGGCGCTATGACAAGGGCGAGCGCCAGCGCATTCATGACGCGCTGGCCACCGTCGGGCTGACAGATAAATCCCGCGACCTGATTTCCAGCCTGTCCGGCGGACAAATGCAACGTGCGCTGTTTGCCCGTCTTATCGTGTGCGATGCGCCGGTCATGATCCTGGACGAGCCTTTTACTGCTGTCGATGAGGGAACCTGCGACTTGCTGCTGCAGATTCTCCTGGATTGGCATCGCGAAGGGCGCACCGTGCTGGTGGTGCTGCATGATGCTGCGCTGGTGCGCCAGTGCTTTCCCCAAACGCTGCTGTTGGCGCGGCAGGTTGTGGGCTGGGGCGACACCGCCAGCGTTCTGACCGAAGCCAATCTGGACCAGGCCCGCTCGCTGGCGCTGGGAGGGTTCTGATGATCGAGGCGGTTGTTGCGGCGCTGCTTACGCCTTTTACCGAATTTGCGTTTATGAGCCGGGCCTTGTTCGGTTCGATATTCGTGTCGCTGGCCGCGGGGCCGCTGGGGGTATTTTTGATTTTGCGGCGCATGAGCCTGATGGCCGATTCCATGTCGCACGCCATTTTGCCCGGCGTGGCGGTGGCATTTCTGCTGGCCGGCGTTTCCATGACGGCAATGCTGGTCGGTGGCCTGGCTACCGGTTTGCTGGTTGCCGTGCTTGCAGGGAGCGTGGCCCGCTCAACCGGCCTGAAAGAGGACGCCAGTTTTGCCGCTTTTTACCTGATATCACTGGGCCTTGGTGTGTTGTTGATTTCTCTGAAGGGCTCCAATCTGGACCTATTGCACGTGCTGTTCGGCACTGTGCTGGGGCTCGATGACAGTCATCTGGTTTTCATCATGTGCGTCTCCAGTGTGACGCTGGTTGTGCTTGCGCTGATGTACCGGCCGCTGGTCATCGAGTGTCTTGATCCGGCTTTTCTGAAAATGGAAGGTGGAGGCGGCTCGCTGGTTCATGGCGGCTTTCTGATTCTGCTGGTGGTCAATCTGGTGGCCGGCTATCAGGTCATGGGCACTCTGTTGGTGGTGGGGATGATGATGCTGCCGGCCGCTGCGGCGCGCTTTTGGGGGCGTACGCTGGGGCGGCAACTGGTCCTGGCGGTGTGTCTGGGCGTTGTGGCCTCTTATATCGGCCTGGTGCTGTCCTATCACTTCGGTCTGCCGGCTTCCAGCGCCATCATTCTGTCAGCGGGCGCCTTGTACATCCTGTCAATGCTATTTGGCAATCAGCACGGCCTGCTGCGATCTGGCCGCTAGTACAAAATCCTTATTTCTCCTTATCGGTTTCGTCCATTTTGGCACGGGGATGCGCCTTGTCGTACACCTGGGCCAGATGCTGAAAATCCAGCCTGGTATAAATTTGCGTGGTGGCAATATTGGCGTGCCCCAGCATTTCCTGCACCGCACGCAGGTCCTGCGCCGATTGCAGGACGTGGCTGGCAAAACTGTGACGCAGTACGTGAGGATGAACCTGCGCGGGAATGCCGCTGCGCATGCTCAGTTTTTTCAGTTGCAATTGAACCACCCGCGGGGCAATGCGGCGACCGCGAGCGCCCAGAAATACGGCGGACTGATCGTCTGTCGTGCTACCTGGCGGCAGCAATTTATGCCTGACGGTCAGCCATTGCGTCAGGGCGCCGATGGCGGTGCGGCCCAACGGCACGCTGCGCGTTTTACCGCCTTTGCCGGTGACCGTGACCTCGCCTTCATCCAGGTTGAGCCAGCTGACCGATTCATAGCCGTCCTTGCGGGTGTAATGAATGTCCAGGCTGACCAGTTCGGCCAGACGCAAGCCGCTGGAATAGAGTACTTCGAACATGGCCTGATCGCGCAGGTCGGCCGGTTCCGTGCCGGTGGCCACGGTCGGATGGTCCAGCAGCGCCTGGGTTTGCTCCACCGATAGCGCCTTGGGAAGCGAGCGGGCGATCTTGGGCGTCTTTACATCCAGGGCAGGATTGACTTTGACCGTGGTCTGGGGAATCCACCATTGATAAAAGCCGCGCCAGGCCGACAGAATCCGCGCCAGGCTGCGCGGGCTGTAATCCTGGGCATGTAGCCGTGCGATGGCGTGTCGGATCTGCGCATTGCTCAGATTCTCGGCGGGGATGTCCGGGTAGAAACCCAGCAACAGCACCAGATCACGCCGATAGGCCGACAGCGTGTGGCTGGCATACCGCTGGTTGGTCTGCAGATAGGCCAGCCATTTTTCCATTGAATCGGGCAGAATGCGTGTCATGGCGCTTCCCATAGGTACTGCTGCACCTGGCCGAAAGACGGTGTGGCAGGTGTCAGGCTGTGTAATTCAGGCGGCTTAAGCAGGCGCTGGCCAGCTTGCCGAGAATTTCAAGAAATGTCGTGCCCATGTCCGGCTTGAAGTGCTCGGACCCTTCTGCGGCGAAGACCAGCACGCCAATCGTGCGCCCCTCATGCGTTAACGGCACCATGGCGACTGAGCCGGGCTTGCTGTCGAACCAGCCGTGCGCCGGCAGATAGCCTTCCTGGCCACAATAAGGCTTTTGCAGCCCGGCCACAAAGGCCTGGAGCATATCGTCGGAGCCCTGGAAACGCTCGTCTTTGAGGGCTGGAAGATTCCACAGGCGCAGGGCGACTTCCAGCATATCGAATTCCTGGCGCAGCCCGTCAACGACGCGTTGCGGCAGTCTCTGCGGATCCTGCTCGGCCAGCATATGCGTACACCAGAGCGTGACATGATCGCTGATGGTTTCGTTGGAATTGGCATTGTGCAGCAGCTCAGACAGCTTCCACTCCAGTTCCTTGTTGCGCGTGCGCAGCGTCAGAATCTGGCGTTCACCCAATGACAGTGTGTTGCGTGCATGAGGGTGGGGTACCTTCAGAGACGAAAAAATATCGGCGTGCTCATCAAAAAAAGCAGGGTTGTCCTGCAGAAATTGTGCGACGGTTTCTGCTGTCAGTGTGGCAGCTTCAGACATGAGTACGTTCCTTTATAAAGCAGTGCTGTTGCGATACTGCGCAACCAGGCGATCAATGTTTATTTCACTTGAAAATACCGTCACGGCCGGGCCGCGCATGGTAATTTGCGTGCCGTCCCAGGCGATGTTCAGGTCGCCGCCGCGCGTATGGACGGTCACCGGCGATTGCAGGCGCCCGCGCCGGATACCCGCGACCACGGCGGCGCAGGCGCCGGTCCCGCAGGCCAGCGTTTCACCAGCCCCGCGTTCATAAACCCGCAAGTTGATCGTATGCGGGTCCACGATTTGCATAAACCCGGCATTGACGCGATTGCCAAAGCGCGGGTGCCCTTCGATCAGCGGGCCTTGCACGGCGACCGGTGCGCTGGCGACATCATCTACGATCTGCACGGCATGCGGGTTGGAAATGGCAACCAGCGAGAGCGTGACGGTATCGCCATTGCTCAGCGGCAACGACCATAGCGTGTCGTCATGATCGCGCGTGCTTGGCAGATCGCTTGTGTCAAATGCGACAGCCTCGGGTTCAAAGCGGGTTTGTCCCATATTGACCGTGACCGTTGTGTCATCGGCTTCTTCGAGCGTGATCAGGCCGGTTGCAATTTCGGCCTTCAGCGGATTGCGCGAAGACAGTTTCTGTTCGTGCACAAAGCGGACAAAGCAGCGAGCGCCGTTGCCGCAATGCTCTACTTCAGTGCCATCGGCATTGAAAATGCGGTATCGGAAATCGGCCTCGGGGTGGCTTGGCGCTTCGACCAGCAGGATCTGGTCTGCGCCGATGCCAAATTGCCGGTGCGCCAGCGCGCGAGCACGCTCGGGCGTCATGTCGATGGACTGACGTACGCCATCGAGCACAACAAAGTCGTTGCCGGCGCCGTGCATTTTCGAGAAAGACCAGATCATTGAACGTTTTCCTGATTGAACCGCTGATTATTGGACATTATTATCGCCGATCCTGCACGGCAGCACCATGACCATGCGCAATCAATAAAATTTCTTTTCCCCTTCGGGGCGGGTTTTGAAGCGCCGATGCACCCAATAATACTGGGGCGGATCGGCGCGCACCCACTCTTGCAGCTGTTGGTTGCCGAAAAGCGTGGCCTGCTCCAGGCTCATCTGGCCTGGAAAATCGTCAAAGGCAGGTAGCACCCGGGTGTGATAGTGACCGGTGGCGCTGTCCCAGCGGGTCACGATGGGAATCACGTCGGCCTTCCAGGTCCGGGCAATTTGGGCGGTTGCCGGCAGGGTCGCTGCCGGTACGCCAAAGAAAGGCACAAAGAGGGCGCCTTCGCGGCCAAAGTCCATGTCCGGCAGGTAATACACCGGCGTGCCCTGGCGCAGTTGCCGGATGAGACCGCGAATGCCCTCCTTGCGAGGGATCTGGGTCACTTTATTGAAGCGACCGCGTCCTTTGATCATCAGGGCATCAACCTGCGGATCGGATGCAGGCGTGTACATGGTGGCCGATTTGACCAGATGCATGGACAAAATAGTGGCTGCGGCGTCCAGCCCGACAAAGTGCGGGGCGAACATCAATGTGGGTCGGGAGGAGTCGATGCTGTTCTGGATGTGTTCATAACCGCTAAGGTGCACCATGCGGCGGATTTTATCTTCCGAGCCGTACCATAGCACAGCGCGATCAATCATGGTCTGGGCCAGGGCACGAAAATGTTCCCGCAACCAGCGCTGGCGCTGAGCTGGCGTAGCCTCGGGGAAACACAATTGGAGATTGGTGCTCACGATGAAGCGGCGGCGCTTCATCAGCGTGCGCATCAAGGTAGCGCAGATACTGCCCAGGCCCAGACGCAGGCGGTCCGGTAATAGATTGATGGTGCGGAAAAGAAAAACGAGTAATGCGGATTTCATAATGTTTGAAGATGAGCGAAATGCGTGCTGACAATATGTGCTGGCAGTGCGCCGTGACAAGCACGTCGCTGGCTGCCGGCCTGGCGGCATTGCCGGCAGACGGGTGCGATCCTGAATTTTTTCGATTGTAATGGAGAAAAGGATGGCATGGTCCAGGCGGTTGCCTTGACGAGCAAGACGGGTACACTGGCAAAAAACACTATATATGCATGCGCAAACAAATATATTGACGCGCATCTTTGTTTCTTATAATATGCATGCACATGCAAACAATAAATAAATGAAATCTGATGATCTCCATTGCCTTGCATGAAAGCAAACTGTTGAACACTTTATAAAGGAAATATGATGAGCTGGTTATATCTTGGAATCGCCGTGGTCTTTGAGGTCGCGGTCGCAATATCGGCAGGCAATGCCAAGGGATTCACCCGGGCAGGGTGGACGATCGCCACCCTTGTCAGCGGAGTTATTGCCACTTATTTTCTCAGCCTTGCGCTGCTGACCTTCGATGTGGGCATTGGCTACGCAATCTGGACCTCGGTCGCAGGCGTAGGCATCGTTATTCTGGGCGCACTGTTCTTTGGGCAGCGACTGAACTGGAACAAGGTCCTCGGGATTGTTTTGGTCATCGGAGGCGTTGTCGGTTTGCAGCTCAGTGGTGCGGCGTAAGGCGTTGGCAGTCATTGACAGATATTGGTTAATTTAATTTATATAACTTTGAAGGAAATAGATATGTTGACAACAAACAAAAAAAATCCGGGTAGTGGGCAGGCGTGGATGATGTTGCTGCTGGCCGGTGCGTTCGAAATCGGTTATGCGCTCAGTGTTGGTGGGAGTCAAGCCTTTACCGTGTTGAGCTGGTCGCTTGCCGCCATCGTTTTCTTTTTGCTCACGCTGTATTTTCTCAGCGCCGCCCTGAGGACGATTGACGTGGGGATCGGCTACGCAGTCTGGGCGGGTATTGGCGCGGTCGGCGCGGCTGCTTTTGGCAGCGTCCTGCTTGATCAGCCACTGACGGCGGTGCAGGTATTTTGGCTGGTCGTTATCATCGCAGGGGTCGTCTGGCTCAAACTGGCCGATAGCGTCAAACTGCAGGCAGAGCAAAGCAGCGAGCCATTCTGAGCAGAGGTTTGTTGCGGTGCTGAAAAATACCGACAGGTATATCCAGGAGGAAAAAATGATCTTTTTATCCAATGACAGCTTCGGTTTCTCATGCGGTAAAAGAGGCAAGAACGCGGGTGGCTCCGATGGCCGTTGATCTTGCGAAACGTCTGCCGCCGCTTATGCAGGAGGTCGTCGCCTTCTCCATGGAACATGTCCATCAAGGTGGTATTCCATTTGCCGCATTTGTGGTCGATGGCGGTGGCACAGTCCTGGGGCGCGGGGTCAATCGCGTATGCGAGTGTCGTGATCCGACCGCGCATGCCGAGGTTCAGGCCATACGGGATGCATGCCGTGCCCACGGTATTGGCCGTTTGCACGGGGCAACGCTTTTGGCTTCAGGAGAGCCTTGTGCGATGTGTTATATGAGTGCACTCTATGCGGGTATCACGCAGATATGCTTTGCTGTTGATCGGGACGAAGCGGCAGCCAATGGCTTTGACTATCGTGGCAGCTACACGGTTTTGGCCAGCGATCCCATTGACTGGCATTCGCCCGTGGTCCGAAAACTGCCTGTGCCCGAAGGTTTGCAGCCGTTTCTGGCGTTTCGCGCCCGGTCTGCCTCGGCTTGATTTTGCATGGACATGCATATGATAAGATATTTTGCTGAACGATTAAGGACGTGGTGAACTTCGATGTCAAAGAAAAGTGATACATGGCTTAAGCTGATTCAGGTGATCGCCAATGTCGAGGCCAGGCTTGGCGCGGTGCTGCAGGCAAAGCATGGGCTTGGTCTTTCAGAGTATCGTGCACTTGAGGTATTGGCGCGTTCGCCCAACGCCGAATTGCGCATGCAGGAGCTTGCGTCGCATCTGCGCCTGAACCAGAGTTCGGTTTCGCGGATGGCTGAGCGTCTGGAACGCGTCGGGTTTACCATTCGCGATCTGTGCCCGGACGACAAACGAGGGGTTTATACAGTGATCACCGATAAAGGGCGGGCGCATCTGGATGGCGCGCGAGTCGATTACGAAAATGCGCTGGATGAAGCAGTCAAAGAATGCGGGTGTGAAAAGCTGCTGCTCATGAAATTTATCAATGCAGGATAGCTGGCCTGACGCTATCATTACGGCTGCGCCACTTTGAAGGGGTGAGGGTGTCAGGCGCCAGGTTATGTCGGCCCGGCATGCCGCCGGCAGTTGGCGACAGTGTGTTCAAATGCACGTCCTGGAGGGCGGCGTACCCTGGATGGTTTACAGGCACGAACAGCGCACCCATCGGTTTTCCACAATTGACAAAATCCTGGACAATTCTGTACATTAACACCTGAACCGATGCGGACCCTCCCGCACCGGTCCCTGATCAATAGGCGGGTGTCATCAACACCAGCATCAGTACGATCAGGATAAGTAGAAATACGATCTGCTTCATCGTAAACTCCTTATCAGATTGGCCCGGCTTCGGTCGGGCCTTTTACCGTCGGCTGTTTATCAGCGCTGTGGCAAAGGCGCCTGGCCCCTGCCACAGCGATATTTTCTGCAAACCCATGCCCTTGCGGTCTGCCGGTGCATCGTATGTATCCGCCTCGTTTTCTACCAAGACAGCCGGTCAGCCCGCCGACTTTTGCGCTCCTACATGGCGAATGTCGCGCCAGGTTGCCTTTTATCTACTGCTGTCAGGGTTTTTCAGGCCTTCGCAGTCAAATTGTCATAAAATGATTTCCGGTCGCTGAGTTAACCGACAACTTGCGGGGCGACAGCTGAATACACGGTGCACATGCCAGGCTTGGCATGGGGTCGTTTTCAGATACATTCCGCTAAAGCGTCGCGCCAGTATTAATCCCATTCGGTGCTGCGCGTTCTTTTTAAGAATGTCGGTTTTGTTTTGACACTATTAATTGGACGCAACATGGCCCACAACGATTTTCTCTTTACTTCCGAATCCGTTTCCGAAGGTCACCCCGACAAGGTTGCTGACCAGATTTCCGACGCCATTCTTGATGCGCTGCTCGAGCAGGACCCCCAGTCCCGCGTAGCCGCCGAAACCCTGTGCAATACCGGCCTGGTTGTCTTGGCCGGAGAAATCAGCACCAAAGCCAACATCGACTATATTCAGATCGCGCGCGATACGATCAAGCGCATTGGCTATGACAATACCGAGTATGGTATTGACTACAAGGGCTGCGCAGTACTGGTCGCCTACGACAAGCAGTCTCCCGACATTGCCCAGGGTGTTGATCGCAGCGAAGAAGATATTCTGAATCAGGGCGCTGGGGATCAGGGCCTGATGTTTGGTTTCGCATGCGACGAAACGCCGGATCTCATGCCTGCGCCCATCTGGTATGCCCACCGTCTGGTGCAGCGCCAGAGCGAATTGCGCAAGGACGGCCGGCTGCCCTGGCTGCGTCCCGATGCCAAATCCCAGGTCACGTTCCGGTATGTCGATGGCAAGCCGGTAGAGGTCCATACCGTTGTGCTCTCTACCCAGCATGCCCCGGAGATCTCGCAGGACGCGATCCGCGAAGCGGTCATCGAAGACATCATCAAGCCGACTTTCGCCGAAGGCTTGATCACGGCCGATACCAAGTTTCTGATCAACCCGACGGGCAAGTTCATTATTGGCGGCCCTCAGGGTGATTGCGGCCTGACCGGACGCAAGATCATTGTCGATACCTATGGCGGTGCCTGCCCGCACGGCGGTGGCGCGTTTTCAGGCAAGGATCCTTCCAAGGTTGACCGTTCTGCTGCCTATGCGGCACGTTATGTGGCCAAGAATATTGTTGCTGCGGGCCTGGCGCGCCAGTGCCAGATCCAGGTCAGCTACGCCATCGGTGTGGCCGAGCCCATCAATATCACCGTGTACACGGAAGGCACCGGCGTCATCCCTGACGACGACATTGCCAAACTGGTACGCGAGCATTTTGACCTGCGTCCGCGCGGTATTGTGCAGATGCTGGATCTGCTGCGTCCGATCTATACCAAATCTGCCGCCTATGGGCACTTTGGCCGCTCGGAGCCCGAGTTCAGCTGGGAAGCGCTGGACAAGGCGGCGGTTCTGAAAAAAGCCATCGCTTAAGGTATAATCGTCGTGTCCTGAGGGGCGTTGCGACATGACTTCCCCGTCATGCCAGGCTCAGGATACGATCAGGTAACGAACCGCGCTCATCATATACTGCGTTGCTGGTCTATGGTGAGACGTAACTCACAGTCGGCATCGCAGTATGTTTCAGGATGAAAACTATGACTGCTGATTATAAAATTGCCGATATTACACTGGCCGACTGGGGCCGGCGTGAACTGTCCATTGCCGAAACCGAAATGCCGGGCCTGATGGCCACGCGCGAAGAGTTCGCCAAATCCCAACCGCTCAAGGGCGCCCGCATTGCCGGCAGCCTGCACATGACCATCCAGACCGGTGTGCTGATCGAAACGCTCACTGCGCTGGGCGCCGAGGTGCGCTGGGCTTCCTGCAATATTTTCTCTACCCAGGATCACGCTGCCGCCGCCATTGCTGCCAGTGGCGTACCGGTATTTGCCATCAAGGGCGAAACGCTGGCCGATTACTGGGAATATACACACCGCATTTTCGACTGGCCGGGTGAACAGGCCAATATGATCCTGGATGATGGCGGCGACGCCACCACCCTGTTGCATCTGGGCGCCAAGGCGGAAAAAGACATGTCCGTGCTGGACAATCCGGGCAGCGAAGAGGAAACCGTGCTGTTTGCCGCCATTCGCGAGCGCCTGGCCAAAGATGCCACCTGGTACTCGACAAGACTGGCCAATATCATTGGCGTGACCGAAGAGACCACGACCGGCGTGCACCGCCTGTACCAGATGGCACAGAAGGGCGAATTGCATATTCCCGCCATCAACGTCAACGACTCCGTGACCAAATCCAAGTTCGATAACCTGTACGGCTGCCGTGAATCGCTGGTCGACGGCATCAAGCGCGCGACCGACGTGATGGTCGCCGGCAAGATTGCGGTTGTGGCCGGTTTTGGCGATGTGGGCAAGGGTTGCGCTCAGGCGCTATCGGCCCTGCGCGCCCAGGTGTGGGTCACCGAAATCGATCCGATCTGCGCCCTGCAGGCATCCATGGAAGGCTACAAAGTGGTCACCATGGAGGAAGCGGCGGACAAGGCAGATATCTTTGTCACGGCTACCGGCAACTACCATGTGATTACACGCGATCATATGGAGCGCATGAAAAACGAAGCCATCGTTTGCAACATTGGTCACTTTGACAATGAGATTGATGTGGCTGCCGTCGAAGATTTGCAGTGGGAAGAGATCAAGCCGCAGGTTGACCATATTATTTTCCCCGATGGCAAACGTATTATTCTGCTGGCCAAGGGACGCCTGGTCAATCTGGGTTGTGCTACCGGCCATCCGTCATTTGTGATGTCTGCCTCGTTTACCAACCAGACCATTGCGCAGATCGAATTGTTTACCCGTACCGAACAGTACAATAAAGGCCAGGTGTATGTGCTGCCCAAGCATCTCGATGAAAAGGTGGCGCGCCTGCATCTGAAAAAACTGGGTGTGAATCTCACAACGCTGTCGCAGAAACAGGCCGATTACATCAGCGTGCCTGCGCAGGGACCATTCAAACCCGATCATTATCGCTATTGATCAATCGCGGCGATTGCTGTCGGCCCGCACGATTATCACAAATGTGATTGCTGCAAATGTGATGATCCTGCCGGCAGCAGTTCGCTTTTGGATTGGCAGCAGGAGCATGCCGCAGTGCGGCAACTTTCGATCATTGTGCTGCCGTTCGACTGTCATGTAAGGCATTGCAGTTGGACGGGGGCGCAATGGCAGCGTGAGCTTAGGGCGCACGTTGTTCTGGTGTTGGTGTTCTTTTGGTGTTGGTGTTCTATTAGGGAATTTAAAGGAGAAGTAATATGACATTGCTGTTAACCTGGGTCCTGCAGGCGCTGGCCCTGATGATTGTTGCCTATATTCTGCCTGGCATTACTGTAACCAGCTTTGTATCTGCGCTTATTGCAGCTGTCATTCTGGGGCTGGTCAATACGGTTGTTTATCCCATTCTTGCCATTCTGACCCTGCCAATTACCGTTGTTACGCTGGGGCTTTTCCTGTTGGTGCTTAACGTGCTGATGTTCTGGCTGGCCGGATCGGTATTCAATGGCTTCAAGGTGGATGGTTTCTGGTCGGCCGTCATTGGCGCCGTGCTGTATTCCATCATTTCTGCAATTTTGCTGAGTATTCTGAATTAACGTTATGAGTTCTTTTTCCGACGAGGCATTCAGCCTGGAGTTTTTCCCGCCGCGCGATCAGGCATCGCGCGAGCGACTGGTAGGCACCGCCAAGCAGTTGATGGCGATGCATCCTCGTTATGTAAGTGTGACTTTCGGGGCAGGCGGTTCTACCCGGGATGGAACGGCCGAGACCGTCTCCATGTTCTCGCAACTCGGTTGTGAGGCTGCCCCGCACCTTTCCTGCATCGGTGCCAGCAGAGCATCGCTGATTCAATTGCTGGATCAGTACAAGGCCAAAGACATTCGTCGTATTGTGGCGTTGCGCGGCGATCTGCCCTCGGGCATGGGAGGCAATGATTCAGAGTTGCCGTACGCGTCCGAGCTGGTCAGGCTTATTCGTGAACATTCGGGTGACTGGTTTCATGTCGAAGTAGCCGCCTATCCGGAAACGCACCCGCAAGCCGACAGCCCCGAGCATGATCTGAATAATTTTGTGACCAAGGTCAATGCCGGCGCCAACAGTGCGATTACGCAGTATTTTTTCAATGCCGATGCCTATTTCGATTTTATCGATCGTGCCGTGCAGCGTGGCGTCACAATTCCGATCGTGCCCGGAATCATGCCCATTACCAACCATACGCAGTTGCTGCGTTTTTCGCAAATGTGCGGTGCCGAAGTGCCGCGCTGGATTCGCCTGCGTCTGGCGCAATTTGGTGATGACAAGGCGTCGATTCGTGCCTTTGGCGCCGATGTCGTTACACAATTGTGCCAGAAGCTGATTGACGGTGGCGTGCCGGGCATTCATTTTTACACGCTCAATAATGCCGAAGCCACCCTGGCGATCTGGAAAAATCTGCGCTATTGAGTTTGCGGATAATCCGAAGCCTTTAAAAAGGTGCTCATCTTTTTCCGACCTGATTAGATTGCCGGGGGTTGCGGTCTGGTCACTGTCTCTTTAATAGAAAGAGACAGAAAAATAATTAAAATTAATTACAACAATGAAAATGGCTGCCTGTGTTTTATAAAATTTTTCTGGCTAATAAAATGAACAAGAGAAAGAATATTATGGCAATAATAAAGCCAATATACGAATAAGGTGCTGGCAAAAAGAGTGCTATTGCGACTATTAGTAAAGCGTGAGCACCCCCGCCGGGGGCACATAATTTGTGGTTCAGGCATTGGCTATTTTCCCAGCCATTTTATAGCAGTTATGGAAGTGGATTTGGTACCCCACGTCTGGGGTGATGCGACTGCCCCAAACGTGTTGTGTCGCTATAGCATTAGCGTTTTGGTCGTTTCATGTCGCAAGTGGTGGGCAATTGCGCTTCGGCAGCCGGAATGACTTCCTCTGTGCGCCAACCAAAGCCAGTGCCTTCCTGCTCAAGCTGCACATTAGTGTCATTGGTTTTGGACCATGTTGCTACATACAAAGCCTGCTGTAGTTGATGGTCAGAAGCGCGCATTTTGATTTTTCCATTAAGGCTATCGAGCTCCATGTCTTCCAGGGCAAATGCCACGTCAACTGGATTGGTGGAACCCGTTTCTTTCATTGCCTTTGAAAGAAGCGCCACACCGGAATAAGCCTGCAGCCAGGTCAGGTCATCGTTATGCTTTTCTTTAAAGCCTTCGACCAGGTCCCTGCCTTTATAGCTTTCGTTATTAACGTTCCATACACCCACGTATTTGACACGCTCAAGACCGCTTTCGCCCATGGCTGTCGGCGAGCCTTTTAGCACGGCGTAGTATGTGTAGAAGTTTGCCTCAAGCCCAGAAGCACGTGCCGCCTTAATCAACAGTGCCAGGTCAGAGCCCCAGTTGCCTGTAATGATGGTGTCCGCGCCAGATGCTTTGATTTTGGCTATGTAAGGTGCGAAGTCCTTTACTTCACCAATTGGGTGCAAGTCATCGCCAACAATTTCTACATCGGGACGCTTTTGAGCAAGCATTGCCTTGGCGGCCTTACTGACAGCGCGCCCAAAGGCATAGTTTTGACCAATCACATACACTTTTTTAACCTCTTGGTTTTTGGCCAAGTGGTTAACCAGAGCTTGCATTTTCATGTCGGAATTAGAATCGACACTAAACTGCCAGAAGCTGCATTTGTTGTTAGTGAGTTCTGGATCGATCGCACCATGGTTAATGAATAAGACTTCCTTGCCAGGGTTGCGCGCGTTATGTTTGTTGATCGCCTCAACCAAGCCAAATGCGACCCCAGATCCATTCGCTTGAGCAACATAACGGTAGCCTTGGTCAATGGCTCGCTTAAGCTGGCTTAGGCTGTCCTGTACACCTGCTTTGTTATCGAAACCGACGAACTCTAGTGTGTGCTCACCGGCCCATTTTTCCTTGTTGGCGATGTCGCCAATATACTGCCATGTACGCATCTGGTTTTCGCCTAATGCCGCGAATGATCCGGATAATGGGTCGATGAGCGCAACCTTGACGTTGTCAGCATGGGCCAAACCTGCAAATAGGCCTATCGTTAGTGCTATAGCGCTTAGTTTGAGTTGTGTTTTTTGCTTCATTTTGTCTCCTTCCTGTATTAGTTACAAGTACAAACGTTAAACCTCCAGCCAGTCTCTGCGCACTTCCTGTGCATTGGACAGATCGTCGGGGGCTCCTTCAAAAACGATAGTTCCGTGGCCCATTACATAAAGCCTTTGGGAAATATCGAGTGCAATTGCCAGCTTTTGCTCTACTAGCAAAACTGCTACGCCACGCTGACGAAGTACGTCAAGGTATTCGGCTACTTGATCAACAATTAGTGGGGCAAGCCCTTCTGTGGGCTCGTCAATCATGATCAGTTTAGGGTCGCCAATTAACGACCGGCACAGCGTTAGCATTTGCTGCTCACCGCCCGATATTACCCCAGCGGATGTATTTCTACGTTCTTTCAGGCGCGGGAACATGTTGTACATATCTTCCATGCTCCATTGCGAACGCTTGCCACGCTGCTGCCCTAGCAGTAGATTTTGCTCTACCGTTAGAGATGGAAAAATATCGCGAGTTTCCGGTACGTACCCCAAGCCTTGCAACGCTATTTCGTGGGTTCGCATGCCGGTGATTTCTTTGCCATCAAATACTACTGATCCGGCCGACTGCACCAACCCCATCACCGCCTTAATCGTCGTTGATCGACCGACACCATTGCGACCCAGCAGGCTGACAATTTCGCCGGCGTTTACATGCAGATCAACGCCTTGAAGCACATGGCTTTTTCCGTAATAGGCGTGTAGCCCTGAAATCTCAAGCAACGCCATCTTTCACCTCTTTTTGCTGATCTTTTGAAACGCCTAGATAAGCCTCTTGTACGCTGACATTGGAACGAATATTTTCTGGTGTGTCACAGGCTATTACCTGCCCGTACACCACCACCGCAACACGATCAGCCAACCCAAACACAACCCCCATGTCGTGTTCGACCATTAAAAGTGTTTTGTTGATGGTGACCGTTTTAATCAGCTCAATGGCTGCGTCACTTTCGCCACGGCTCATGCCTGCGGTTGGTTCATCCAGCAAGATAGTGCTGCTTCCGCCCGCGACGGCGATGCCAATTTCCAGCGTACGTTGTTCGGCATAGGTAAGCAAATTGACGGCGATATCGCGCCGCGACTCCAGCCCAATAAGCTCCAGCACTTCCTGCGCGCGTTCGTGCAGCGGCCTGAGCTGACTGATGTGCTGCCAAAACGTATAGCGATAGCCCTTGGACCACATGCAAGCCGATAGTATGTTTTCGTAGACCGACTGGCGATGAAACAGGTTAGTAATCTGAAAACTACGGCTTAGCCCACTTCGATATATTTGCTGTGCATTTTGGTCGTCTATCTGTTTACCGTCAAACCATATCTGGCCAGAGCTAATAGGCAAGCGCCCAGAAATAAGATGGAACAAGGTGGATTTGCCGGCGCCGTTAGGTCCAATCACGGCTAGCCTTTCACCGCTATTTACAGCCAGATCCACCCCTCGGATTATCTCGGTTTTGCCAAACTGTTTGCGCACATCTTTTAGTTCAAGAATGGTGTTTGTCATTGCAGTCCCCCTGAGGCTCGGGTTTGTCTACGGCTAATCGTTCAAGTAATGCACGCCCCGCAGGCTTGATGGTTAGCATCCCAGCCAGCAAAATCACAGCACCAACAGCCCACGCCACGAAGCTTTGGTGGTTTAGGAGCAGCCCAAACAGTGGCATGGGGTCCGATGTGCCCGTAGCCCGGTGATACATAAGTTCGATCAAGGTAATGACGCCAACCAATAGCAGCAATGCGCTTAGCGTCAGGCGCAGGAGCGATAGGTACTGCCGTTGAGCTAGAGTTTGACGCAAAACGTCCAGGCCCGGCTTTAAAAGACTGCTGATACCCCCGGGTGCATAAACCACCACCAGCATAAACACGAGCCCCAAATATATTTGCCAGCCAGCTGTGTAGTCTGGCAAGAATTTGGTCAGCATGATCCCGACAAGGGCGCCCAGCATGGGGCCTATGAAGGTACCTGTGCCGCCAATGAATGTGAACAGCAATACGGCGCCGGACTCATGCAGGCTAAGTATCTCGTCTGTGGCGATTTCGAAGTTGATTGCCATCAAGGCGCCACCTATGCCTGCAAATAACCCAGATATCATCAGCGCCATGTAGCGCAGCAAATGTGGGTCGAACCCAATAAATGAGATGCGCTCTTCGTTGTCACGCACACCGTTTAGCAGGCGTCCCAATGGGGTTCTGGTTAAAAAGAATGTTGCCATCACACATATGAATAGCCACGCAGCGGCCAGATAATAGACTTGAATTTGTGGTCCGAAGTCCCAATCGAACAAATAGTTCCCGTATACCCGGTTGGTGGAAACGCCACCCTCACCACCGAAAAATGCGGGAAACATTAATGCGCTTGCAAAAACCATCTGGCCTATGCCCAGTGTAATCATGGCAAATGTCACGCCAGAAGTGCGCGTAATGACGTAGCCTATCAGTGTCGCAACGGCCAGGCCGGTGATTGCACCGACAATGGGTACCAATGGAAGCGGCAACCAAATCGAGCCATCGCTGGCAAGATTCATGGCATGAACCGACATGAAGGCACCCAGCCCAGAAAATGCGGCATGCCCAAAGGACAGCATGCCACTTTGGCCAAGCAATACATTGTATGAAAGCGCCAGCACCATCATGGTACTAATTTGCGTCAGATGGGAAAGGGCCAGAGACGAAGTAAAAATATGCGGCGCCACTACCAGGACGATGGCGAAACCTAACCATATCAATGGCATCCGATTAGGCGTCAGATTATTAGGCCGGTTGGCAGTCAAGGAATGTGTAGACATAGCTTAATTCTCCCGTTTGCCCAGCAACCCACGTGGACGAAATATTAAAACCAACACTAGAAGTGCATATGGCAATATGGGGGCGACTTGCGATACAGTGACGCTTAATACAGAGTGACCAAATACGTCGGGACCTAAACCTAAGCCTATGGACGACAGGCCGTCTAATAGCGATAGGTCGATGGCTACAGCAAAGGTTTGGATTACGCCAAGTAGTAGCGATGCCAGTAATGCACCCATTAGCGAGCCCATACCGCCAGCAACGACTACCACAAAAATAATCGTTCCTAAGGTTTCAGCCATGCTTGGTTCGGTAACAAATGCATTACCGCCAATGACACCGGCCAAGCCAGCCAGAGCACACCCGCCACCAAACACCAACATGAATACGCGCGGCACGTTATGCCCTAAGGACTCGACCATTTCCGGGTGAGTAAGCGAGGCTTGTATGATCAGGCCCACCCTGGTGCGGGTCAGGACTAGATACAGTGTCAAAAGCGTTAATACGGCAATCAACATCATAAAAGCCTGGTATTTGGGAAATGACGTGGTGTAGATGGTGAATATTGATCCTTGCAGTATTTCTGGGATGCCATAAGGCACAGAGGACCGACCCCATATCAGCTGCACAGCTTCCAGTATCAGATACGACATGCCGAAGGTATATAGCAGCTCGGCCACGTGACCATATTTGTGCACCGCACGCAAACCGTAACGCTCTACCAGCACGCCACCCAAGCCTGCCAGTATTGGGGCGACGACAAATGCCACCCAAAATCCAGCCACGCCGCTTATGGTGTAGGCCAAATAAGCACCCAGCATATAAAAGCTGGCATGGGCAAAGTTAAGTACCCCCATCATGCTGAAAATCAGCGTTAGCCCTGAAGACAGCATGAACAAAAGCAGTCCATAGCTAAGGCTATTCAGAAGAGAGATTAGAAAAAACTCCATTCGGGTCTCCTTTTGTGGCTAATCATAAGCCTGGCTGTTATTGTTTTTTACTACTTACTTCAAATAAACCTGCCGCCCCCATGCCGCCGCCAACGCACATAGTGACGACAACATAGCGTGCACCTCGGCGTTTGCCTTCAAGTAGCGCATGACCAACGAGCCTTGCGCCCGTCATGCCATAAGGATGGCCAATAGAAATAGCACCGCCATTCACGTTGCACAGGCTGGGGTCTATGCCCAGATAATCGCGGCAATAAAGGACTTGGCAGGCAAAAGCCTCGTTGATTTCCCACAGATCTATGTCTTTTACGCTTAGGCCATGTTGTTTTAGAAGCTTGGGAACTGCAAAAATTGGGCCTATGCCCATTTCTTCAGGTGCGCATCCAGCGACTGCCATGCCACGGTATACGCCCAGTGGCGCTAGCCCACGGTGCTTGGCCAAGGCGGCATCCATAACTACACATGCGGATGCGCCATCAGACAGCTGGCTAGCGTTGCCTGCAGTTACCAGGCCACCATCTATGACGGGCTTGAGCGCGGCAAGACTCTCGATCGTGGTTTGAGGGCGATTGCCCTCATCTTGAGAGAGAGTTACCTCTTGATAGTGAGTTTCCCCTGTGGCTTTGTCGGTGATTGCTTGGCTGGCAGTTATTGGCACAATTTCATCATCGAATAAGCCCGCTTTTTGTGCCACCGCGGTGCGTAGCTGGGACTCCAGCGCATAAGCGTCTTGGTATTCCCTGCTAATGCCATACTTGGCAGACACATATTCGGCCGTTTGAAGCATGGGCATGTACGCGTGTTCAACGGCGCTAATTACTGCAGTATCAGCGTCGCGAAACGTCCTTGGCATATAGTCGTTTTGAACGGCTGAAATGTTGTCTTGGCCACCAGCGACAACTATGTCCATACCTTCCAGGGTGACCTGGCGGGCAGCGGCGGCAATAGCCATCAAACCGGACGCGCATTGTCGGTCCATTGTTTGCCCAGGCACAGTAACTGGCAGCCCCGCCGCTAAGCTGGCGTACCTAGCAATATTTCCACCCGCCGTACCGGCGCCCAGCACTGTACCTATAAGTACATCGTCGATTTCGGATGGGTCTATGTTGGCGCGTTGCACCGCGTGATGAATTGCATGGCCTAGCAGCGAGGGTGATTTTATGTTGTTAAGCGCTCCTTTGAAGGCTTTTCCAATGGGCGTTCGGGCAATGGACACAATAACGGCTTCTCTCATCAAACCTCCTAGTTGTAATCCGGTGAACAAGCTTCCTATTGATAAGGTTGGTATGCAAAAGGCCCTAGCCTACTTGGCAACAATCAAAATAATTTCATCGGCGATTTCATGTGGATTGTAACGGCCGTCTGGCTTATACCAGCTCATCATGCCGCGTAATGTTCCTTCTATTACCCGTACAGCAATCGCCGGATCCCCTTTTAGATGACCCGCTTCGTGACACTGACGTACGACTTCAGTCCAAGAACTGAAGTAGCGTTTTCGTAGTTGTATTAGCTCGGGCAAATGCTTCGGAGAAACATCCCGCCAATCGAAATACAGCACAGCGTGGTAGTCACCTTCTTCATCAATAAATACAAGGTTAACTTCCTGCCAAATAAATTGACGTAGTTTTTCCAGCGGTGTTAATGCTGACGCCAGCGCCTGTTCATGGCGTGTGCAGATGGATATGAAAGCGGCGCGCATCACTTCCATCAGGATTTCGTCCTTGGTCTTGAAGTAATGAAACAGGCTGCCTGAATATAGGCCAACTGCATTGCCGATATCCCTAACCGTAGTGGCCTTAAAACCTTTTTTGCGAATCAGATGCGCAGCCGCATCCAGTATTCGAGCCCGAGTCGACTCTGCAACTGGAGCTGCAAGTTCCTTTTTTTTGTCGCTAGGCAATCGGGTGGGTTCGGTCATGAGTGGTCGCAATGTATTGGCAATAAGATACTGGAATGATATCAAGTATAGAGGTAGAATCAAAAATGAAGCAAGCGCTTGGTCACTACTATTCATCAGTGTTTTCCCTGATGGGATGTGTTTTGCGGGTCATCAATAGGGCAACCCCGGAATTTAATTAATGGATATTGCATATGACTTCAACAAGCTTTTCAGAAACAAAATTTACTGCTGGTGGTCACCATTGCGAACTTACACTGGCTACTGTTTTAGCTAGCGGAATTGAAGCAGGTGGCTCTCAGGAAATCATTACTTATGGCGGTCTACGCCTAACGTACCAAGACCTGAACACGCGTTTTCGAAGATTGGGGTACGCCTTGATGCAGCTGGGTGTAAAACACGCAACTCGCATTGCTGTTTTAGAGCGAGATACCCATCGGTATCTTGAGTCTTATTTTGCTATCCCTATGCTGGGCGCTACTCTTATGACGGTCAATATCCGTCTGTCGGTCGACCAGATCCGGTACACACTAGAACACAGCCAGTCGGAATTTATCATTGCCGCAGCCGAGTTCATGCCTTTGCTGGAACAAGTCTTTGCTAGCGCCGACAGGGTGCCACCAATTATTGTTATTGGCGAATCGGACTCGTCAACATTGCCTTGTGTGGGCGAATACGAAGCACTGCTGGACGCAGCAGAAAATGCATTTGAGTTCCCGTACGTGAGCGAGGACAGTGTCGCCACGCATTTTTATACAACGGGTACTACTGGCCTACCCAAGGGCGTAACCTACACACACCGTCAGCTAGTTGCCCATACCTTGGCCGTTGGATTTGCGCTTGGCACTGCAGACGACTACCAAGCATTTCGACGCTCGGACGTCTATATGCCATTAACCCCCATGTTCCACGTGCATGCCTGGGGGCTGCCTTATGTTGCCACGCTTTTGGGGGTTAAGCAGGTTTATCCGGGTAAATACGATGCTCAGGCCCTTGTGGATCTTGTCCACACTGAAGGAGTAACGTTTTCCCATTGCGTCCCGACGGTTCTACAAATGCTGCTTACAGAGGCAGAGAAAAAATCACAAAAACTGCCAGGCTGGAAGGTGATGGTGGGCGGTTCTGCCATGTCCCCAGCGTTAGCAAAACGCGCCATGGCGTCTGACCTTCAAGTTTTTACGGGGTATGGGATGTCCGAAACATGTCCCGTCATTAGCTTTGTCCGGACATCGGCGGCCCAGGCAGCGGCATCCCCTGAAAATCTATGCCGCATAGGCCATCCTATGCCGCTTGTAACGTTAAAAATCGATCTTCAAGAAGACAGCCATCAAGGCGAACTGGTGGCTCGTTCAGTATGGCTGACACAGGAATACCACAACGATCCCGCCATGTCGGAACAGTTGTGGGAAGGTCAATTCCTGCATACCGGGGACGTCGTCGTTAAGGATGCTGATGGTGCTTTCCGTCTAGTTGATCGCACTAAAGACGTCATTAAGTCTGGGGGGGAGTGGTTGTCATCTCTAGACCTGGAAGCCTGCTTGGCCGAGCACCCTAACGTGGATGAAGTGGCTGTTATTGCTATTGCCAACGAAAAATGGGGTGAAAGACCTTGCGCTTTTGTAAAGCTAAAGCAGCACGTTAATGAACCCGACACCATGGTTAATGAAATGCATGCCATCGTAAAAGAGCGCATTAAAGAGGGGAAACTACCTCCTTATGCCATGCCCGACGAAATCCGCTTTGTTGATGAGCTGCCACGCACTAGCGTAGGAAAACTTAATAAAAAGCTGCTGCGAGAAAACATACAGTAAAGCAGCCAATAATTTTCCAGGTGAAATGGGCTACACATCTTATGGAGACAAACTATGAATCAGAACACTAACCATGCATCTTCGCTAGATAACGAAGAAATGTCATTTAACTTAAAAGATAAGCTGGCGCTAGTAACCGGAGCATCTAGCGGCATTGGGCAATTCCTTTCCGGAGCGCTTGCGCGTGCAGGGGCTGCTGTGGTGCTATGCGCACGCCGCGGGTCACGTGTGGCCGAAGAAGCACACCGCTTGTGCAACCAGGGTGCAGTAGCAAAAGGTATCGCTATGGATGTGGCCGATACCGACTCAATTAATGCCGCATTTGATCAGGTCTGTAAGGAATTTGGCCGCTATCCCGATATCCTTGTGAATTGCGCTGGTGTAGCACTGCTCAAACCATTTCTAGAGCAAACTCCGGAAGACCTTGACTCGGTTATCGGTGTCAATCTACGCGGCGCTTTTCTAGTCGGGCAACGTGCTGCGGCTGAAATGGTTAAACAAGGTGGCGGATCGATTATCAATGTTGCATCGACGGCCGGTTTGCGTCCCGGGGGCTTTTTATCAAGCTACGGAGCAAGCAAGGCAGGACTGATTCATTTATCTAAGGTCATGGCCTATGAGCTTGCGCGCAATAACGTGCGTGTAAACGTCTTGTGCCCAGGAAATATAGAAACAGATATGCATCGCGAGTTCGAAGAGGCCGGATTTGCTGAGGCCTTGGTTAAAAGGATTCCTCAGCGCCGTTTTGGTAAAAGCCAAGACCTTGTTGGCGCTACTTTGCTTATGGCTTCTGATGCGGGCAGCTATATGACAGGCTCGGTGGTCGTGATCGACGGCGGTCAGATAGTCAACTCTATTTGATATGTACATTAGGTGAAAATTGTGAGAAAAACATTAGAATTTATGATGTACGACTGGCTCAAGGTGCAGGAGCTTACCCGTCGTGACCGCTATGCAGCACACAGTCGCGAAACATTTGATTCTGTGCTTGATGTAAGCGAAAAAATAGCCTTAGAGCAGTTTCAGCCTCTTAACCGGTTAACGGACGAACAAGAGCCCGAGTATGTTAACGGAGCAGTAAAGCTTCCAGATGGTGTGGGCCAAGCGCTTAAAGCGTATGCTGATTCCGGCTTGCTGGCAGCGGGCCACAACGAGGGCGTCGGCGGCATGCAACTTCCTTATGTCATTGACATGGCAGCAAATACTTTTTTTGCTTTTAATAGCATTAGCTTGTCAGCTTACGCCATGCTTACTTATGCCAATGCAAACCTGCTTATGGCACACGGCTCAGAGGCACAAAAAAATGCCTTTGCGTTGCCACAACTACAGGGGCGTTATTTTGGCACCATGTGTCTGAGCGAGCCCACGGCGGGTTCCAGCCTGGGTGACATTACCACCAAAGCCGTCCCTGATGGTGATGACTACCTAGATTGCGGTTTAGGTCCCCGTTATAAGATCAAAGGCAGCAAGATGTGGATATCTGGTGCCGAACATGATTTGACCGAGAACATTATTCATCTGGTATTGGCAAAAATTCCTGATGACTGCGGTCAATTGCCCGCAGGCCCAAAAGGCATTTCATTATTTGTAGTGCCTAAATTTTTGGTCGAAGAAAATGGCGGCATCACGAGCACCCGAAATGACGTGATGCTGATTGGTCTGAATCACAAGCTGGGCTATCGCGGTATTCCTAATACCTTGCTTAGCTTTGGTGAAAACAACGATGCAATAGGCTACCGCATTGGTGAGCCAGGACAGGGCTTGCAACTGATGTTCCACATGATGAATGAAGCACGCATCAATATTGGTATGGGCGCCGCCATGCTGGGATATGCAGGTTATAAGGCATCCCTGGATTACGCGCGCGATAGACGCCAAGGTCATTTGCGTAGCAACAAGGGCACTCAGCGCGGCAACGCCCAGATAAAACTGATAGAGCACCCTGATGTTAAGCGCATGCTGCTAGCGCAAAAATCCTTTAGTGAAGGTGCCTTGGGGCTAGTGCTGTACTGCGCACACCTGATCGACGAAAAACGCACCGGAACAGACGATCAGAAAAATCGTGCACATGCCCTATTAGAGCTGCTTACCCCTATTGCCAAAAGTTGGCCTAGCGAATGGTGTCTTGAGGCCAATAGCCTGGCAATTCAGGTGTTGGGCGGATCAGGATACACACGTGACTTCCCCGTCGAGCAGTACTGGCGCGACAACCGCTTGAATATGATCCATGAGGGGACGCACGGCATACAAGCATTGGATTTGCTAGGAAGAAAGGTGCGGCAAAACGATGGTGCGGCCTTTAATTTATGGGTGTCTGAAGTTATGCAAACCATAGAGCAAGCCCACGAGCATGCAGACCTTAAGGGCTTTGCGCAGGACCTTGACGTGCAGTTACAGCATCTTATTGCAGCCACACAAAAGTCACAACAAGACGACATGTTCGAGATGTCGCTTGCGCATGCCACCCCATATATGCAGGCCTTTGGTCATATTGTGATTGCGTGGTTATGGCTGCAGGTTACGCTGGCTGCTTATGGTAGCGACACTACAAATGAAGCGTTTGTAGCCGGTAAGCGTAGCGCAATGCAATATTTTTATGCCTACGAGCTTGCACGAGCGCATGGCTGGTTGAACTTAATACTTGACGCAGACGATGCGGTTGCAACGATGCAGGACGACTGGTTCTGAGGCTTCCGTCACCAAATCAGAACTCAATAAACAGGGAAAAAATTTATGTCAGAACTAGTCACATGCACCAAAGATGGTGATGTCTCTATTGTTACGATTAACAATCCACCTATAAATGCCAGCTCGCAAGCCGTGCGCGAAAAATTAAAAGCAGCCTTAGCGCAACTGCGTAATGCTGCCGACATCAAGGCCGTCATGCTTTGCTGTGCCGGCCGCACATTTATGGCAGGTGCCGACATCCGCGAGTTTGATTTGCCGGAGATCCCGGCACCCGATCCCAACGAAATCCATGCCTTGCTAGAGTCCATGCAGGTTCCAGTTGTTGCCGTTATGCATGGCACAGTGCTTGGCGGTGGGCTTGAACTTGGTTTGGCGTGTCATTACAGGGTTGCCCTGGCTTCAACAGAAATGGGGCTACCCGAAGTGAAACTAGGGATATTGCCTGGCGGTGGTGGCACCCAGCGTCTGCCACGGCTTGTTGGATTTACTAAGGCGCTGGACATGATAGTTACCGGCAAATCAATGTCAGCAGCTAATGCGCTTGATATTGGCTTGGTTGACGCCCTGTTTGACGGCGATTTGCACGCCCAAACACTGGAATATTGTCGTAGCATTGCAGGTTCTGATTGCGCAAGCCGGGTGCTTGGCAGGCTGCCTGTTGAGCTTAGCGCTACCGATAAGTTAGTTTTAGAGGAACGCGTTAACAAGCTACCCTCCACAGAAAAAGGGGGGAATGCAGCGCGCGCAGCCGCTAAATCCACAGAAAAAGCAGGCAGCTTACCCTTTGCGGAAGGCCTGAAGTACGAAAGGCAGGCATTTATTGACTGTAGGAATACCAACGAGTCCAAAGCACTAAGGCATGTTTTTTTTGCCGAACGTGAAGCCGCGCGCATACCCAATCTGCCACGTGATCTAGGCCTTAGAACCATACAGTCAGTGGGTATTGTGGGCGCTGGGACCATGGGCACCGGAATTGCCATGAGCTTTGCAAACGCTGGTTTTCCCGTGGTATTGCAGGACCTTAGCCCACAGACGCTATCGCGTGCCGACGAAATTATCGATAGCACGTATCAAGGGTCTGCTGCCAAAAACCGCATCACACCGGAACAGGCCCAACATCGTGCCGGCTTGATTACAACCACAGAAGATGACATGCAACTGTCTTCTTGCGATTTAATCATCGAGGCTGTTTTTGAAAACTTTGACATAAAAAAAGCCATTTTCAAGCGCTTGGGCCAAATCGCCAAGCCGGGAGCCATTCTGGCTAGCAATACGTCATCACTGGACGTAAATGTGCTGGCGCAATGTTCAGGCAGGGCCGCAGACGTATTAGGTATGCATTTCTTTAGCCCGGCAAATATTATGCGCTTGCTGGAGGTTGTACGCTGCGATCAAACAGCACCTGAAGTACTTGCAACCATCATGCATCTGGCCAAGCGTATAGGTAAAGTGCCAGTGGTGTCTGGAGTGTGTTTCGGTTTCATTGGCAACCGTATGCTGGAAGGATACTTGCGCGAAGCGGAATTCCTTTTGCTAGAGGGCGCTACACCTGGTTTTATTGATAAGGCGCTGGAAGACTACGGGATGGCAATGGGCCCATGCCGCATGATAGACATGGCTGGCGTAGATGTTGCATCTAAGGTCGTGCTAGAACAAAAAAAATCAGGGAATCTACCTGATGACGACACGTATCGTGTCGTCGTGCAAAAACTTCATGAACAAGGTCGTTTTGGACAAAAAACAAGCAGTGGCTATTACCGATACGAAGGCCGCACACCTGTAGAGGACAGTGAGGCACTGACGTTATTCAGCGACCTGGCGCAACAACATGGCATCACACAGCGTACTGACATCAGCGCACAAGAGGTTGTTGAGCGCTGCCTGTACCCACTTATCGCCGAAGGGTATAGAATTCTAGAAGAAGGTATAGCCTACAGGTCTGGTGATATTGATACGGTATGGTTGCACGGTTATGGTTTCCCCGCTTATCGTGGCGGCCCTATGTTCTACGCTACTACCATTGGCGAAAGCAATGTAGTTGCAAGCATGCAGCGCTACGCCAAAAACACGGGCAACACCTCTGGGTATTGGAGCGTGCCAGCTAGCCTTTCGAAGGGCGCTAACTAGACCCCGTCTTATACTGAACTGACGCCAATACGGCTCAGTTCAATGCAAGTAAACCGCTTTGCCCTAGCTACCCGAAGTGTACTGTTCGATCAACGGCATAACATGCTGAAGATACGAGTAATCATTTACTCCTCGCCTAGCCTGCGCACTGCTAATTCATTCAACGACCTTATCGTTCAATGGCGTCGGTAGTCAACTGTGATATCCCAGGCCCTAGCCAGGTCGCCCCAAAACCGACAGCACCACCTGTGGTCCTATGGGCCCCGACAACGGCGGCAACGTTCTCTTCGGGTATACCGTTGTTTTGCAAGGCGTACACGATGCTTGAGTCATGCAGATGCTTAGGCAAATTGGGCAGTACGATTGTATTGGTGGTTTGCTTATTCATCAGTATCCGGTATGATCCAGCCGCCGGGCGTCACAATGGCGTCCATCGGCATATCATGTGCTGCGGGCAGATAGGACCCGTCGATCAGTCCTTCATCCCAGCCGATGCCCACACTCAGCGCGCAGCGGCCTTGCTGCGCCAGTGCATGCAGCGTACGATCATAGTACCCTTTGCCGTAGCCCAGTCGGTGTCCGTCACGTGTATAACCGAGTGTAGGTACAAGAATCAGGGACGGCTGCATCGCCGGCGTGTCCACTTGCGGTTCAGGAATATTGAAGGCGCCGCGTCGCAAGGGGGTATCGGGCGACCAGCGATAAAAGTGCAGTGGCGCGTCCCGCTGTTCAATCACCGGCAGGCTGATGTCGTGGCCGAGCATATGCAAATCATGCAATAGCGAAATTATGTCGGGTTCATCCCGTATGGGCCAAAAACCGGCGATCGAACCGATGGTTGCGCGATCCGGCAAGCGGCAATCTTGATGGCGGCCTTGCAGCCAGTCCAAAATATGCTGTTTTATTTGTACACTTAGCATCTGGCGACGCGAGTCGGGAATGGCCGATCTGGCCGAGAGCAGGGATTGACGCAAAGTCGGGGTATCGGCGGATGTCATGACCTGTGACGATATAGAATGTAGTACAAAGCATGACTATAACAGGACAGCATATGCAACAGCGGGCAGGAGCAAAAAGCAGGTTCAACAAAGGGGTTGCGGGCAGTCTGCGTCGCCGGTCAGTGCAAGCCCTCTGGGGGGTACTCGGTTCCGGCGTGCTGCTGGCCGGCTGTGCCGAATCGGTACAGAATCCCCAGGCTGCCAGATCAACGCTCACGCCGCAGAATCTGGCGGTTACCTCATCGGCAGTCATATTCGGGCAGTCTCCGCGTGCAGTGCCGCAGGCGGCACGCGCGGCGGTGGTGTCGGCCAGGGATGCCATGCAGCGTCGCCAGTGGGAGACGTTGCCCGGCTATGCAGAACAGGCCAGGGATGATCATGAACTTGGCAGCTATCCCATGTACTGGTACTTGCGCCAGTTATTGGGCGACGCTGCGCAGCCAGTGCCCACGCAGCAGATCTATGCTTTTTTGCAGCAGAACAAGAACCCCTATCTGGAAAACCGGCTGAAATCGGACTGGATCCAGGCATCGGCCAAGCGGGGAGACTTTGATACCGTGCGGCGTATTGGTACGGTGGCCAGTCGGACCTCGGAGGTCGATTGTGCCATCCTGCAGGCACGCTTTCTTGGCAATGGGCAAGTCTCCGCCGCGCAGGCGCTGGATGTGTTCAAGCCGGACGATGCCTGCTGGAGCATGCTCGGGCAGCTGACGGCAGCCAAGGTCATTACCCATGAACATCTGGAGCCGTTGCTGCGCGATGCCGTCGAGTACGACAGCAAGGCCAGCGCCCGCCGCTACGCGGCGCTGGCGTTCTCACCCGCCGGGCTGTCTTCCTACGATGCGCTCGTGGCCAATCCGATGGGCTGGCTGGCGACCCAGAGCGGTTTGGCCACTGGCGAACTGCAGCAGTTGCGTGCACTGGCCTTCAGCCGCCTGGCGCGGCAGGACAGAGATGCCGGGGCAGTCTTTCTGGAGACGCAGGGCGGCGCATTGCTGAGCGAGCGCAACCGTCAATGGGCCTGGACACAGTTCGGCCTGATCGCCGCCCTGAATCTGGAGGCGCGGGCTGACGGCTGGTATCGCAAGGCCGGCCAGGGTTTTCGTCTAAGCGACTACAACCACGCCTGGCGCACCCGCATGGCGCTGCGCCAGCCCACCATTGACTGGAAATGGGTAGAGCAGACCATCCGCATGATGGGTCCCGAGCAGCAGAAAGAACCGGTCTGGGTTTACTGGTATGGCCGCGCCCGGGCAGGGCAGGGCGACACCGGCGGCGCCACAAGCGCCTGGCAATCCATTTTGTATGATCACGGCTTCTATGGTCAGTTGGCGACCGAGGCATTGGGCCGCAAGATTTCCGTTCCTGCGCAGCCGGCTGAACCCAGCGCTGCCGAAATCAACAAAATAATGACGCACGAAGGCTTGCAGCGTGCCATTGCCTTGTTCCGCCTGGGCTGGCGCCCGGAAGCGGTGGGTGAATGGAATTTTGCGATTCGTGGGATGAATGATCGCGAGCTGATGGCGGCTGCAGAATGGGCCTTGCGCGAACAGGTCTATGACCGGGCCATCAACACGTCCATGCTGACCAAAAACGATTTCAATTTCCGCCAGCGTTACCTGGCGCCATTCGAAGGGCGGGTCAGTCAGCAGGCACGTGCCGTGGGTGTGGATCCTGCCTGGGTATATGGCCTGATCCGCCAGGAATCGCGTTTTGTCACGGTTGCCCGCTCATCGGTGGGCGCGGCGGGGCTGATGCAGGTCATGCCGGGAACGGCGCGACTGGTGGCGCGCAAGCTGGGACTGAGTTACTCGGCTGCCAGCGCCAATGATTTTGATACCAATACTTTGTTGGGCACGTCTTACCTGAAAATGACCCTGGACGACCTGAATGGCTCCGAAGTTTTGGCCACTGCCGGCTACAACGCCGGGCCGAACCGCGCCAAGCGCTGGCGTGATTCGCTTAGCCAGCCGCTGGAAGGGGCGATTTTTGCGGAAACCATTCCCTTTACGGAAACGCGGCTGTACGTAAAGCATGTCATGTCCAATGCGACTTGGTACGATGCCCAGTTCAGCGGGCGGACGCAATCGCTTGTGAATCGGCTGGGGCAGGTGAGGCCCTGATGTCCGTTACCGACGGCCTTGATGTGTATGTGGTGGGCGGCGCCGTGCGCGACCAGTTGTTGGGGCTGCCGCAGGGAGACCGGGACTGGGTCGTGGTGGGCGCCAGCCCGCAGGAAATGGTCCGGCGTGGTTTCCTGCCGGTCGGCGACGACTTCCCGGTTTTTCTGCATCCGCAGACCAAAGAGGAATATGCGCTGGCGCGCACCGAAAGAAAAGCGGGGCGTGGCTACAAGGGTTTCACCTTTCATACGGGTCCGGAAGTGACGCTCGAAGAGGATTTGAAGCGTCGCGACCTGACCATCAATGCCATGGCGCGCCGTACCGATGGCACACTGGTCGACCCTTTGCGTGGCCGTGACGATCTTGAGCGCCGCGTGTTTCGGCATGCCAGCCAAGCGTTTGCCGAAGATCCGGTGCGCATATTGCGCCTGGCGCGGTTTGCTGCGCGGTTCACCGAATTCACGCTGGCCGGCGATACGCTGCAGCTGTGTCGGGACATGGTCCGCAGCGGTGAGATCGATGCCCTGGTGCCCGAGCGGGTCTGGAAAGAAGTCTCACGCGGGCTCATGAACGAAAAACCGTCGCGCATGTTCACCGTTTTGCAGGATACCAATGCGCTTGCCATCGTGATGCCGCAGTTGCAGTGGAACACAGAGGTGGCGCAGGCCACCGACTTGTCGGCCGCCAGGATCCTGCCGCTGCCTTCCCGCTACGCGGTGGCGCTGTCGCAGACACGCGAGCATGCGGCCTTGAGTGTGCACCTTAAAGTGCCCGCAGAGTGTGCTGATTACGCCCGCTTGACGCAGGTGCTATCGGAACGCTTTGATATGTTGCCATTGCCGCCCAGCCCGACGGCGCAGGCGCACTTGTCGAACCGGGCACAATATGTGCTGGAAACACTGGAAGTGACTGACAGTTTGCGCAAGCCGGCGAGGTTTCGCGATTTGCTGGGCGTCGTGCTGTGTACCAGACAGTCTGCGGCGGAAAATCTGCAGGCGGAAATCACGCGGATTGAATCCTGGAGTGCAATACTGGATTGTTATTTACGGGTGGATGCGGGCGCGGTCGCCCGGCAGACCGAGGGGGGCGCCAACTCGATCAAAATGGCGGTGCGCTCGGCAAGACTGGACGCCATTGCGGCGTGCCTGGGAAAAATTGCACCGAGCTAGGCCCGGACCGTGTGGCGCTGTACGCTTTGTGCATGTGCCGGGGGCGGTTATTTCAATTGTAGTATCAGGGATTGCTCATTCCGTCCCAGCGGGTGACCGAGCCGGTATCTATGTCAAATAGGTCAAGGGCTCGTCCGACACTGTGGTCGACCATTGCCTGGATGTTTTCCGGGCGCGCATAAAAGGCCGGAACCGGCGGCATGACGATGGCGCCCATTTCGGTCACCGCCACCATGCTGCGCAAATGGCCCAGATGCAGTGGTGTTTCCCGGACCATGAGCACCAGCTTGCGTCTTTCCTTGAGCACCACATCGGCAGCACGGGTCAGGAGCGAAGAGGTAACTCCGCTGGCAATTTCCGAGAGCGTACGAATGGAGCAGGGCGCGATGAGCATGCCACAGGTTTTGAAGGAGCCGCTGGAAATGGTGGCCCCTACGTCCTGGATCGCATGAACGACCGTCGCCCGGTCGGCCAGTTCGCCGGGATGCATCTGCAGCTCTTGTGACAAGGTCAGACTGGCCGAGCGGCTCATGACCAAATGGGTTTCGAAGCCGGCCTGGGCAAGCAGCTCAAGAGCACGGACCCCGTAAATGGCGCCAGAGGCGCCGGTGATACCGACAATAATACGCGCAGGAGCGGAAACAGAGCTTGGCATGGGCAGATGGCTATTTTCGGTAAGGGGTCAATGGGCTGGCTGATATTGGCAGCCTTGCCGGGGCAAAACCACCGGCTTGAAGCGTTATTATACCCGCAGGGGCACAAAGCGACGCAGGCCGGTGGTTTGTGGTTCACGGAATGGCGCAAGCCTGTGTCGGTATTGTTAACTGATTTGCAGGCCAATTGGTAGGTCGGGCAGATGACAGATGCAACAGGGAGCACAAATGGATCAGGATAAAAGCGCAGCGGATCACTGGCAGTTTTCGCTGGCGGTTTATACCCGTGATGGCGTGGCCGAGCACTGTCTCACGCTGCAACACACGCTGGGGCTGGATGTCAATGTCCTGTTGCTGATGTTGTGGGCGGCAAGACGTTGGGGCAATGCGCCTACGGCAGAACAGATTGCCGATGCTGATAGCGAGATTTGTGCGTGGCGGCGCGAAATTGTTATCCCCTTGCGTCAGTTGCGAACGCGGCTCAAGAGTGGTCCGGCGCCGGCGCCCGATGCCATGACAGATGTGTTAAGGCAAGACATCAAGCGTCTGGAACTGGATGCCGAACGCATGCAGCAGGAGGTATTGGCGCAATGGGTCAAGGAACAGACGCAGGCGATACCTGGCGCAGCGCACGGCGGTACGGTTCAGCAGATGATGGTGATGTCGCAGGTCCGGGACGATGCGTGGTCCGACCCTGCAACGCAAGAAAATGCTTCTGCACCACAGCGGTCGTCAGTCGCGCTTGCCGATACGGCAGAGAACGCCCGGCAACTGGCCGTGCTGGAGCAGACTGCCGTCAGGGTGGTTGCCCACTATGAGGCACAGTATGATGGGCCTGCGTATGGGCAGGCTGCCATTGTCGAAGGAGGCGCGGCGGGACTTGCAGCCGACGAGCACACTGCGGACCCGTGGGTGGCGTTGCAGCATGCTCACCAGGTCGTGCTGGCTGCCGTGGCCGTGTTTGCGTCAGCCTGATGGCGAAGACGGCACCTGCTGCTGCACGATAACAACACCGCAGTTACCGTGGCAGCCCGCAGGAAGGCCTGGTTGTGGTGATCAGAACCAGGATGTGGTGGATACGCCCCGGCCGTCATTCAGGCGAATGGCGCCCATGACGATGCGATAGATGTACCATACGGTAACGGCGATAAGCACGATCCAGCCGATCAGGATAATCATCAGCAAAAAGCCTGCAATCGCGCCGATCAGGCCGATCCAGAAGGTACGAATCAGGTATTGCATATGATCGGCATAGATCGTATTGGTGAACTCGCCCCGTTTGGCGTAGGCCATGATGACGCCCACAACGGAAAACAGCCCGGTAAACAACCCCAATGCGTACATTGCATAAGTAATCCATGTGAAATTGCGGGCAGCGTTATCCGGCGCGGGAACCGGAGTCTGGTTCTGGCTGGTTTCTTCGTTCATTACAGTTTCCCCTTGCGTTCAGTCGTGAGCCACTTTAAGTTGTATCCACTTTAAACTTTAAGTAATAACCACTTTAATATAGATTGCAAGTTTAATAAACCGATATTGCATTCGTGTAAAAATGTAGCAGATTGACATTGGCGCATGAAGTATTTGCGTCCATATAACGGATGCTGTAGACTCGCGCGGCGTGTGCTGCAATTTGTCCTTTTGACAGGATGACTCGGATCAGGGGCGATTGAGTCTGTTCTGGCGTTGCCGCGCCTCTTATTCTTCCTACTATACGGACTATAACAATGAAAAAATTCGACCTTGAAAAAGTCAAAGCGCAAAAAACAATGGGAAAAATGAAACAGGAAGGTCTGCCGGGCCAATTCGGTGGCGCTGCTGATGCTGCACTTGACCGCCGCGCACAACGCAAGGTGGACCAGGCCCAGGGGCTGGTCTCTTTTCCGGTCAAGCTCAGGCAGGATGTGATCCACCAGATCCGTGAGCGCGCTGTCCAGCAGGATAAAAGCACCAACGACATTATCGGACAATTGCTGGAACAGGCGCTCAAGGGCTGACAGGCCTGTCGCCAGCCTAGGCGCGCTTGCTTTGCCGGCGTCAGTCTGGGCTGCCTGCCGGGTTCTGGTCGGCCACAGCGGTAGGTGTTCCGCCCACTCATCCGATCCGACAGTTCAGTCGATCCGATGGCTCATCCGCGCCGACTGTCTATCAAAGCTGCGCCGACTTTCCGACAGCCGCAGGCCAGGTGCCGTACGCTTACAGCCGATGGCGGCGATCTCCCGTGGCAAACCCGGCCAGATCCATATCCACATTTTTGCCGATGGCCAGCACCTTGAACAGTTCTCCCATTTCGGCTTCTGACAGCAGTTTTTGCACCGGGCCAATTTCGCGCGCGTAGTGCGCGGTGTCGCCGGGGTCCAGATCGCTTAACATCTGCAGCAGCCCGCAGTTGAGCAAAAAGCGGGCTTGCGAGGTGTAGCCGAGCACTTCCAGACCTGCGGCCAGCGCCGCATCGGCCATGGCAGTAAAGTCTACGTGCGCAGTAATGTCCTGGATTCCGGGAAAATGCAGCACCTGACTGTGCGCATGATGCAGCAGATGGCACATGAGTGTGCCCTGGCTGCGTTGTGGGTGATAGTACTCGTGCTGCGGAAAGCCGTAGTCGATCAGCAGGGCGGCACCTTGATTGAGCCACTGTCCCAGGCTCGATACCCAAGATTCGCCTTGCAGGTTTATTTCGGATCGATAGCCGGGCAGCGCCGGCATGCGCGCCCTTACAGCCTGCTCCAATAGGGCACTGGCGGGAACGCGCAGAAAGTCAAAATGTGACCAGGCCTGGTTATCCTGGCCTGCTTGCGGGTCCGCCACCGCTGATGCTTCACCTGGTTTGTTGATGACGTGCAGTTCATAGACATTGCCATCCTCGCCCCATTCAAACAGCGAGACGGGCATGGCATCAAGAACTTCATTGGCAATGACGCAGCCGGTAAAGCCCGAAGGCAGGCTGTGCAGCCATTGCACGCTGTCCCCGAAAGGGGCAAGCCGTTGCCGTTGCCGTTGCGTCAGGTCCGGTGAAATATCCAGAATGTAATATTGCAGTTGGGGAAATTCGGGCAGCAGGGCCTGCAGTATATGCTCGGCAAGGGCGCCAGAGCCAGCGCCGAATTCCAGAATATGAGGGGTGCCGATGTGGGCGAGAATGGGGCCGATTTGCCTGGCCAGGCTGCGGCCAAACCACGGCGTCAGTTCTGGTGCCGTGACAAAGTCGCCTTGCAGTGCGGTGCCTGCGGCGGCGGTATCTCCGAATTTGAGGGGGGCGCCGGCATAATAGCCGGCTTGGGGATCGTACAGCGCGGCATGCATCCAGCGCGCGAAGGGCAGCCCCTGGGGGCCGGCTTCATGAATAAGCCCGGCAAGCTTGTGCCGGGCGTTTTCGCTATAGCGCTGCGCTGCTTCCTGGATTTGGGGCAGCGCAGGGCCGGTTGGGTCTGCACGCATATCTTTCCAACGTTACTTCGGGAAAGATCATTATAAAGGCTTACGCCCAGGTGCGTGATGAACTCGGTTTCTTTTTGCTGCGAGCAAAAGCGGGTTTGTCTGAGCGTGCTGTGCGATCACCACTGAAGCCGCCGTCGGAACGGGTGCTTGGGCGAGGCTTGCGGGCCGGAGCAGGAGCGAACTCGGTGCGTGGCTTGCGCGGTGCCGGTGCTGCATCGGCTTTGACGAAACCGCTTTTTTCGGTGCGCGGGCGATCAGATGAGAACGGATTGCGTGACAGCGACGTAGCTGCACGGTCAATCAGCGATTCACGAGGCGCGTCATAAGAGCGTGCCGGACGAGCGCGCTCGGGGCGGCCTTCGGCAGAACGTGAATCTTCACGGGCGCCGTAAGAAGGAGCGCTGCCGCCTTTGCGATGACCAAAACCGGTGCGGGCATGATCTTTCTCGCGCGAACCGCCACCTGGGCGACCCTGGCGTGAACTATTTGGCTTGCCGCCACGACCCTTGCCGCCGCCGGCACCGCGACCACTCTCGGCCGACTTGACCGGTTCCAGGCCAGCAATCACTTCGGCAGGCATAGGCTGGCCGGTGAACTGTTCGATACGGCGGATTTTATGACGTTCGCCATGGGTTGCCAGCGTAAATGCCTGACCGTTGCGACCTGCACGGCCGGTACGACCGATACGGTGAACGTAGTCTTCAGCCTGCATGGGCAGATCGAAGTTGATGGCATGGCTGATGCCTTGCACGTCAATACCGCGGGCGGCAACGTCGGTTGCAACCAGCACGCGCAGGCGACCTTTTTGCAGCATACCCAGTGTGCGGGTGCGCTGACGCTGATTCATATCGCCATGCAGGGCGGAAGCGGCAAAACCTTCATCTTCCAGACGTTCGGCCAGTGCATCGGCGCCCCGTTTGGTAGAAGTAAAGACAATGGCCTGATCCATGGAGGCGTCACGCAGCAGGTGACCCAGCAGGCGCAATTTGTGGCCGCTGTCATCTGCGTAAAGCAGGGTTTGGGTAATGTTGGCGTGTTTCTGTTTCTGTCCGGCGATATCGATACGCAGCGGATTGTTCAGCATATCGGCGGCCAGACGGGCAACAGTACCTTCGAATGTGGCGGAGAACATCAGTGTCTGACGATCACGTGGTGTTTGCGCAACAATGCTTTCGATGTCTTCGATGAAGCCCATATCCAGCATGCGGTCGGCTTCGTCCAGCACCAGGGTGTGAACCTGTGACAGATTGACGCGGCGTGCGTTCAGGTGGTCAATAAGACGGCCGGGGGTGGCAACCAGCACGTCAACACGACGCGACAGTGCTTTGATCTGCGCGCCGTAAGGCATGCCGCCGACCACAGTGGCGATACGCAGATCGTCAATGCCAACGCCGTATGATCTGGTGGCTTCTGCAACCTGCAGGGCCAGCTCGCGGGTCGGTGTCAAAACCAATACCTGTACGCCCATGCCTTTGTTGCCAGGCATGCCGGCAATACGGTGCAATGAGGGCAGCATGAATGCTGCGGTTTTACCGCTACCTGTCTGTGCAGAGACGATCAGATCCTTGCCTTCGAGGGCTTTGGGGATCGCTTCGGTTTGCACTGGAGTAGGTTGGGTGAAGCCGGCCTTGTTCAGGGCAGCAAGAAGAATGGGTGATAGACCCAGAGAATCAAATGACATTTGTAATCCTAAGTAGGTGTCAGGCAAGCCTGTTCATCAGGAGCGCAGATGGCCGTTGATTCCGGTTGTGATGCTGGGCGATTGCATAAGCAACTCCAGGCCGCACGATGGACAGGCCATCGGCAAACAGGACAAAACGACAATTCTGTCACGCAGCAAAGTCCTGCTGATATGCACAATGCACATCTGCACTTTACTGATCAGGATGAACAAACGAATGGGAAATGGCCAGACGAATCGTTGATCGGAGCATCGAGCCGACCGGATCAACCGTTGCATGACAGAGGAAATACGCATGCGGGTCTGGAGGTAGGAGCGATGACGGCTTTTGATTAATAAGCCAGGCAGCAAAAATAAAGAGAATTTGCTGCAAAGAAAATGATTATATAAGTGTTTTCCCTAGAATGCAAGCATTATTATTGCAATACCCATTCAGCCGTGTTGCGTATACGGCAAAAGCCACGTATTCGGTACAGGCACACAACCGTGCGGCTGGCGCAGATCACCAGGGTTAAATGGGTGCGTACGGGCCCGATGCCCGGTGCCCGGGCACCGCCAGATTCATCGATCCGTGATGCGCTGCAGGGTTTGCTCAAAGCGGGTCTGCTCTGGCACCGTACCTGCCACTTCATCGAAAAGGGCGGTAAACGATTGCGTGATGTCCTGGTGGTAGGCGGGCAGGTGCTGCCGGATTTGCGCATTTCTGCGGGCACAGGCTGTCGCGTGTCCGCCGTCTGGCGTATTTGCAGTCTCGCGCGGCATGCCCCAGATCGGGTTGGGAAAATGTTTGTCGTCGGCAAAACGGGCAATGATGTGCCAATGCACATGAGGAACCATATTGCCCAGTTGCGCCAGATTGATTTTATCGGGCTGGAAATGGCGCCTTTGCAGGGCTTCTACGAGATACACGGCGCTCATCAGGCCGCTACGCTCGGTCTGATTCAGGTCGGTCATTTCCTGTGCGTGGCGATTGAGGATTACCCGCGTAAATGCCGGGTAATCGGCCTCCTGCGCATCGATGACGCGCAGGAATGCGTTGCGGAACAGCACGGTCGCGCCATCGTCATGGCACAGCGGGCACTCAGTATGCGTGGTCACTGCCGCGGTTCTCCCAGAAAATGCTTTATGGGTGAATCAATGATTCACGATAAATGACTCAAGTGTGATGCCTGGATCGGTTTCCCGCATGAACGCTTCACCAATCAGGAACCCATAGACCCCGTTCTCATGCATGCTGCGTACGTCCTCGGGCGCGTGGATGCCGCTTTCGGTAATGACAAAGCGTCCCTCTGGGATATGCGGGAGCAGCTCCAGCGTGGTTTGCAGTGTGGTCTCGAAGGTTCGCAGATTGCGGTTGTTGATGCCGATCAGCGATGATTTCATGTCCAGGGCGATATCCAGTTCGGCTCGGTCGTGCACTTCGATCAGGACATCCATGTCCAGTTCCTGCGCAACCGCTTCCATTTCCTTGAGCTGGTCGGCCGGCAAGGCGGCGACGATCAGCAGGATGCAGTCGGCGCCCAGCGCACGAGCGTTAATGATCTGGTACGGGTCAATCATGAAGTCTTTGCGCAGCACCGGTAGCGGGCAGGCGGCGCGCGCCTGGCGCAAGTAATCGCTGGATCCCTGGAAAAACTGCACGTCGGTCAGCACCGATAGGCAGGTCGCGCCATGTGCTGCATAGGTGTGGGCAATTTCGGCGGGATTGAAATTGGGTCGGATCACACCTTTTGACGGCGATGCTTTTTTGACTTCGGCGATGACAGCGGTTTTTTTCTGTCTGATTTTTTCGCGCAGCGCATTGGCAAAGCCGCGAACATCCTTGCGCGCCTGGGCTTCGCGCAGCAGATCTGCTTCGCTGCGGAACTGGCGCTGCATGGCGACTTCTTCTTTTTTTACGCTGAGAATCTGTTCAAGAATATCGTTCATGTCGTGAGCTTCCTGGTATAGGCACGGAATGTCTCTAATTTATCACGTGCAGCCCCGGATTGGATCAGTTCGCGCGCTTTAATAATCCCATCCTGCATGGTGGCGGCCTGATTGCCTGCGTAGAGCGCCAGACCGGCATTGAGCACGACGATATCGCGGGCCGTGCCCGTTTCATTGTTCAGTGCGCTCATGACCAGCTCGCGTGACTCTTCTTTGTTGCTGACCGTAATATTGCGAATGGAGACCATTTGCATGCCGAAGTCTTCCGGATGAATTTCGTATTCGCTGACTTTGCCGTCCTTGAGCTCGCCCACCAGTGTTGCAGCGCCCAGCGAGGCTTCGTCCAGATTGTCCTTGCCGTGTACGATCAGCACATGCTTGGATCCCAGTTGCTGCAGCACGCGCACCTGGATGCCGACCAGATCCGGATGGAATACGCCCATGAGTTGATTGCCGGCTTTGGCCGGGTTGGTCAGGGGGCCCAGGATGTTGAATATGGTGCGTACCGCCAGCATTTTGCGTATCTCGGCGACGTTTTTCATGCTGCCATGATGCGTTGGCGCGAACATGAAGCCGATACCGGTCTGTTCCACGCATTCGGCAACCTGCTCTGGCGAGAGCATGACATTGATGCCCAGCGCTTCCAGGACATCGGCGCTGCCCGAAGAGGAAGACGAGCTGCGGTTACCATGCTTGGCAATGCGCACGCCGCCAGCGGCCGCCACGAACATGGCGGTGGTGGAGATATTGAAGGTATGACTCGCATCTCCGCCGGTGCCGCACATATCCAGCAGATTGTCCGGGTCGCTGATGTTGACCGGCGTGGCAAATTCGCGCATGACTGTGGCGGCTGCGGTAATTTCGCCGATGGTTTCTTTTTTGACGCGCAATCCCATGAGCAGGGCGCTGGCAATGGGCGGCGGCACTTCGCCGCGCATCAGCTGGCGCATCAGGTACAGCATTTCGTCATGAAAGATTTCGCGGTGTTCAATGCAGCGCGTCAGGGCGTCTGTGTAGGAAATGCTCATGGATGAATGTCCAGAAAGTTTTGCAACAGGGCATGGCCATGTTCGCTGAGAATGGATTCAGGATGGTACTGTACGCCATAAACCGGCAGGCTGGTATGCTCCACGGCCATGATCTCCCCATCGGCCGTTTCTGCCGTAATGCGCAGGCAGTCGGGCAATGAATCGCGTTCGATCGCCAGTGAGTGATAGCGGATCACGGTATGAGGCGAAGGAATGTTGCGAAACAGCGCGGATCCATCATGGGTAATTTCCGAAGTCTTGCCGTGCATGATCTGCTTGGCACGGATGATTTTACCGCCGAAAGCGGCGCCGATGGACTGGTGCCCCAGGCACACGCCCAGGACCGGAATTTGCCCTGCGAAATGTTTGATGAGTTCAACCGATACACCTGCCTGGGCAGGCGAGCAGGGCCCGGGGGAGACGCAAAGCCGTTCGGGATTGAGCGCAGCAATTTGCGCAACGGTCATCTGGTCGTTACGTACCACGTGGACGTCCTGGCCCAGTTCGCCAAAATATTGCACCAGATTGTAGGTAAACGAATCGTAATTATCGAGCATGAGCAGCATGACAGTTCCTCAGATGGGTTGATCCAGACCGTATTGCACCTGTTCGGCGGCGCGCAGCACGGCGCGGGCCTTGGCTTCGGTTTCCTGCCATTCTTTTTCAGGGTCGGAATCGGCCACAATGCCGGCGGCCGCCTGTACATAGAGCATGCCGTTTTTGATGACGCCGGTGCGGATCGCGATGGCCACGTCCATGGTGCCGTTGTAGCTCAGATAGCCGGCAGCGCCGCCATAGATGCCGCGTCGCACGGGTTCCAGTTCATCGATCAGTTCCATAGCGCGCACTTTGGGCGCACCGGTAAGGGTGCCTGCGGGAAAGCTGGCGCGCAACACGTCGATGGCATCCATGTCCGGCTTCAGAATGCCCTTGACGTTCGATACCAGATGCATCACGTGTGAATAGCGTTCAATCGCCATCTGGTCGGTCACTTCCACTGAGCCGGTTTCGGCCACACGCCCCACATCGTTGCGGGCCAGATCAATCAGCATGACGTGTTCGGCGATCTCCTTGGGATCGGCGCGCAGCTCGTCGGCCAGAGCTGCATCTTCTTCCGGTGTTTCACCGCGCTTGCGCGTGCCGGCAAGCGGACGAATGGTGATGGCGGTTTTCTCTTCGGCGTTTTCGGTGAAGGTTTCCTGGCGCACCAGAATTTCCGGTGACGAGCCTACGACATGAAAGTCACCGAAGTTCCAGAAATACATGTAGGGAGAGGGATTCAGGGAGCGCAGGGCGCGGTACAGGGACAGCGGCGAATCCCGGAAGGGCTTGGCAATGACCTGGCCGACCTGGACCTGCATCAGGTCGCCCGCGGCGATATATTCCTTGGCCTTCAGGACGGCCTTCAGATAATCTTCTTTCTTGAAGTCGCGGATTTCTGTCGTTTGCAGGCTGGGCAGGCTGTAGGGAATTTCAACCGGATGGCGCAGGCGGGCGCGCAGTTCAAGCAGCCGTTTCTGGGCCTTGCTGTAGCTTTCGGCCTCGTTCGGATCTGCGTAGATCATGAGGTAGGTTCGGCCGATCACATTGTCGACAATGACCAGTTCATCGACCTGCATCAGCATGATATCGGGCACGCCTTCCTTCTGGCCGTGAGGATAGGGTTTGACGTTGGGGCCCAGGGACGGCTCGATATGGCGAATGGTGTCGTAACCGAAATAGCCCGCCAGGCCGCCGGCAAAGCGGGGAATGCCTGGGCGCAGGGCCACCTTGATGCGTTTTTTGAATGCCTGGATGAAGGTCAGCGGATCGCCCCGATAGGTTTCGGTGACTTCGCCGTTGGTCAGTACTTCGGTCAGATCGCCTGTGGCGCGGATCACTGTTTTGGCCGGCAGGCCGATAAAGGAATAGCGGCCGAACTGCTCGCCCCCGACCACCGATTCAAGCAGGCAGGTCATGCGACCGGCTTCTTTGCCGGTGTGGGCCAGTTTCAGGTAAATACCCAGCGTGGTATCAAGATCGGCGTAGGTTTCCTTGATGATCGGGATGCGGTTGAACCCCTGTGCTGCGAGTGCATTAAATTCAATTTCAGTCATCATGACGGTCTCTGTTTGTGTTTTCCTGAATGACCGGGCAGATACAAAAATACCCGGTCCTGTTTTAAGGGATTACCGGGTATTGTGCGTACTGACTACAATTTTCGGATGCGGAAAAAAAGCGGCATCCGGAACAGTCTAATAAGTGACACTCCCGGCAGACGAACGCCACCAGCGCCAATACATGGCAACCAGAGCAGAACGAGCATAAAGGGAGCGTGCAGTCATTTACGTTAATAAATCAGGTTGGTCTGCCGATGCGTTGTGGCGTTCAATCCACTGGGCCGCTTCGACGATAGTCTCTACTATATCATTGACTTTCAGGTTTTGTACACTGTTTCCTTCGTTATAGCCATAAGGAACAATGAGTACCGGCATGCCCGCCGCTTGCGCCGCCTGCGCATCGTTGATGGAGTCGCCGATAAACACGCAGTCTGTGGGCTCAGCTTCCAGCAGGAAGCAGGCATGCAGCACGGGACCGGCGTCCGGCTTGCGAGTGGGGCAGGTGTCGCCGGATACCACAGCATCAAAAAACGAACGTAGCCCGGTCTGAATCAGCAACTGTTCGGTAAAGACCGTGGGCTTGTTGGTCACGACGGCCAGGCGAATACCGGCCGCCTTCATGGATTTGAGCCCGTCGACCACGCCTTCGAATACCGTGGCCCGGTCGCCATTGACCTGATGGTACGCGTCAATGAAATGTTCGCGGGCAACGATGAATGCTTCGGCGGTGACAACGGCCTCATCGTCGCCGCCGGTCATAGCGCGGCGCACCAGGTTATCGATACCTTTGCCGACAAACTGGGCAATCAGCTCCTGGTGCAGTTGCGGCAACCCGAGCTTGATGCGCATGGCATTGGCCGCCTGGGCCAGATCGGGAATGGAGTCGACCAGAGTGCCGTCAAGGTCAAGCAGTGCGGCGCGGATACTCATGAGCGGTGCACTCCGGCAATCTGTTCGCGCATGTTTGCGATAACCGCCGCGTAGTCCTGCTGGCCGAAAATGGCCGAGCCAGCCACAAAGGTATCGGCGCCGGCTTCGTGGATTTGCGCGATATTATCTGTTTTCACGCCGCCATCGACTTCAAGCAGAATGGTGTTGCCGGTTTTTTCCTGCCAGGCGTCAATGCGCTGGCGAGTGGCGCGCAGCTTGTCTAGCGTAGACGGGATGAATGATTGTCCGCCGAAACCCGGGTTAACCGACATGAGCAGGATCAGATCCAGACGGTCCATGACATGATCGAGCACCGACAGCGGCGTCGCCGGATTGAGCACCAGCCCGGCCTTGCAGCCATTGTCGCGGATCAGGGAAAGCGAACGGTCCACATGGCGCGACGCTTCCGGATGAAAGGAAATGATATTGGCGCCGGCCTGGGCAAATTGCGGGATCAGCTCGTCTACCGGCTCACACATCAGGTGTACATCGATGGGTGCATCCGTACAGGGGCGAATGGCCTTGCACACCATGGGTCCGATGGTCAGATTGGGCACATAATGGTTATCCATCACGTCAAAATGAATCCAGTCGGCGCCGGCGCTGATCACATTTCTGACTTCTTCTCCGAGACGGGAAAAATCTGCTGACAGAATGCTGGGGGCGATGCGGGTAACGGGTTGTAATTCCATGACAGCGTTTTTCTCCTGTAAGGGGGCGCACGAAGTACAATGAAGTTCTATTATTCCATACAAACACGTTTAGCTTTCTGAGGATCCGGCACGAATGGTAAATACAATGACGGTGGAAGTCACACCGCGCTATCTCGAAGAACAGTCCGACCCGTCTCGCTCGCAATATGTCTTTGCCTATACAGTGAGAATTCGCAATACCGGTACAGCGGCAGCGCAGGTCATCAGCCGTCACTGGGTCATTACCGATGGCGATGAGAAAATCCAGGAGGTGCGCGGACTGGGTATTGTCGGCGAACAGCCGCTTATTGCTGCTGGCGATATGTACGAATACACCAGCGGGTGTCCGCTAAATACCCCTTTGGGCACCATGAAGGGCAGCTATCACTGTGTAGGTGAAAACGGTGTCCCGTTTGACGTGGACATTCCCGAATTCATTTTGACGCTACCGCGAACGCTGCATTGATCGCCCGCCACTATTGCTGTGTCATTGGGCTTGTCTTCCATTATTTGTCTGGATAAATAACTATGAAAAATCCGCACGCACCAAACAGGCTACTGCCTGCCGCCGTGGCTGCGCTTGTCCTGCTGGCAAGTTGTTCGACGCAAGATGCGGGGATGCAGCCGTCGCAGTCGTCGTTCTCCATGACCGCGCCCCTGTCAGTGCCGGACCAGTCGGCCTTTGCGCCTACGCCACCACGACCGCTGGCGGGCCAGTATAGCCAGGTTGCCTGGTCGTCGCTGCCCGGCTGGAATGCGGATGATGCCCGCCATTTATGGCTGACTTTCTATAATAATTGTCGTGGCCTGATGCGCCCGGTCAGCGGCTCCAAAGCCATGCCGGCGCGCGCTACCCCTGCTGTCTGGCAACCGGTGTGCCAGGCCGCCGCACAGTCGGGTATCGACCCGCGCAGCAATGACGCAACTGCGGTCAAGGCCTTCCTGGAGCAACATCTGCAGCCCTGGCAGGTGACTGAGAACGGCAAGTCAACCAATACCGTCACGGGCTACTATGAGCCGGTGGTGCATGGTTCGCGTTCACATGGCGGCGAGTATCAGTGGCCAATGTATGCCGCTCCCGATGATCTGCTGACCATCGATCTGGGCCAGCAATATCCTGAACTGGCAGGCAAGCGTATTCGCGGCAAGCTCTCGGGCAAGACGATCGTGCCCTACGACACCAGGGAGCAAATTGCCCGGCGCGATACCAAGCCGCCGGTCATTGTGTGGCTGAATGATCCGGTCGAGGCGTTTTTCCTGCAGGTGCAGGGGTCGGGCCGGGTGCAACTGGATGATGGCTCCATGATTCGCCTGGCCTACGCCAACCATAATGGCCGCCCTTATAGTTCGATCGGCAAGTGGCTGGCCGACAAGGGCGAATTGCCGCTGGCGCAGGCCAATATGCAAAATATCAAGGCCTGGGCCAAAGCCCACCCGGATCGGGTCGATGAAATGCTCAACACCAATCAGGCCATGGTGTTCTTCCGTGAAGAGGCGCTGTCTGACGATGCGGCAGGTCCCAAGGGCGCCTATGGTATTCCGCTGGTGGCGGAACGGACGGTGGCCGTCGATCCCAATTACGTGCCATTGGGCAGTCCGCTGTTCCTGGCGACTACCCGGCCGCATTCGACCCAGCCTATGCAACGTGTTGTCTTCGCACAGGACACGGGTGCTGCCATCAAAGGGGTGGCGCGAACCGACTTTTTCTGGGGGTCGGGTGATGCGGCGGGTGAGTTGGCCGGTCGCATGAAACAGACCGGTCGGGTATGGATTCTCTGGCCGCGCAGCGCAGGAGTTCCGGAGGCGCGATGAAACACGATGTGATTGTCTGTGGTGCCGGTATTGCGGGAATGGGCAGCGCGCTGGCGCTGACCCGAGCCGGCGTGAATGTGGCGCTGCTGGCACCCAAACGGGCACCGGCGCCCATGCCGGGCGAGCAGTATCACCCTCGCGTTTATGCCATCTCCGAAGCCAGCCAGGCACTGCTTGCGTCGCTGGGCATCTGGGATGCCATGCCGCAAGAACGGATTACACCTGTCGATGCGATGCAGGTCAATGGCGATCGTGACGGGCAGGTGGTGCTCGATGCCTGGCAGGCTGCCAAATCCCATCTGGCATGGATTGTCGAATCGGGTGAAATTGAACGGGCCCTGTTCCAGGCGCTCACGATTTACGGTGTGCCGTGGATTGACGATACGATGCAGACCTGGCAACCCGGGCTGGTGACAACGGCCGGTGGCATGACGCTGCAGGCACAGTTGTTTATCGGTGCCGACGGGGCCCGGTCACCGCTGCGCAGCGCTGCCGCAATGGCGCACCAGAAAAAAGACTATGGCGATCAGGGGCTGGTCACGCATCTGACTTGCGAAAAACCTCATATGAACACGGCGTACCAATGGTTCTGCAATCATCATGTGCTGGCTTTTCTGCCCATGCCCGATACCAGCGAAGGGCATCAGGTATCGCTGGTCTGGTCGGTTGACGATGCAACCGCCTATCAGTTTCTGCACATGGACGAGGCGACGCTGGGCCGTGCGCTGCCGGAGGCCCTCAATGAGGTGGCGCAGGGTTGCCTGGGTACGCTCAGGATGCGCGCACGCCTGCATGGCTTTCCCTTGACGCTGGAAAAGGCGCAAATGGCAGCGCCGGGCGTGGCACTGGTGGGCGATGCGGCGCATCGGGTTCATCCGCTGGCCGGACAGGGGCTCAATCTCGGGCTTGGCGACGTTAAGGCGCTCGCGCAAGTATTGAACGAAAAAGAGGCGTTTCGGTCCTATGGAGATCTGCGTGTACTCGAGCGCTATGCCCGCACGCGTGCCGCCGATGTTATGGCCATGCGAGTGGCGACCGATGGCCTGTATCAGTTGTTTTCCCGTGACCTGCCTGCGCTGCCGTTTTTACGCAATACAGGCATGAACCTGGTGCAGCAGCTTCCCTGGGTCAAGCGGCAACTGATTGCCGGGGCATCGGGGTTGTGATCGTCTTGCAAGAAGGGGTATCGCTGCGCAAGCGCGGTACCGGAACCTGTGCAAGATCGTGGCCAGTACAAAACAGTGTCGGTGACAGCCCCCGGCCACAGTAGCGCCTTTCACGTCTCGTGCAAGGCTTCGTTGGCGGCAACGCCACTCAATGGGTTTCTGTTGTAAAAGGATGGAAGGTAATGGGATTGAATTGGATAAAAGCACGCACAGGGCAGCAGTACCGCCGGGCGGCGATGGCAGGCTTGCTGATATTGGTAGCGGGCGCCTTTGCCGTGCCGGCCGTACAGGCTCAGACAGCCGATAATGCAAAGCTGGAAAGCGTTCGGGATGCGGTAAAAAAGGCGTTCGATGTTGAAGTGACCCGGGTGCAGCCGACCGATTATGCCAATCTGTATGAAGTGCAGTTGGGCGGCAATATCGTGTATACCAACGAAAAGGCCGAGTTTGTGCTCGCAGGTAATCTGGTCGACGCCAAAACAAAACGCGATGTAACCACCGAGCGGATCGAGGAAATTTCCAAGGTGGATTTTTCCACCTTGCCACTGTCCCAGGCAGTCAAGCTGGTTAAGGGTAATGGCGCGCGCAAAATGGCCGTGTTCGAGGATCCCAACTGCGGCTATTGTAAAAAACTGCATAAGGAACTGACTACGCTGGATAACGTCACCGTGTACACCTTCCTGTTCCCGATTCTGGCGCCCGATTCAGTGACCAAGGCCACTAACGTGTGGTGCGCCAAAGATCAGGCCACCGTATGGACAGACTGGATGAACAAGGGGATTGAACCACAGCAAGCCACCTGCGATACACCTATCGAGAAAAATCTCGCCCTGGGCCAGAAACTGGCTGTCCAGGGTACGCCCGCCATCTTCTTTGAAAGCGGCAACCGCGTCAACGGCTATGTACCGGCCGCCCGGCTCAATCAGGAACTGGATCGCAAGTGACTCATCGCCCCCGGCCCTGACAGGCTGGCCGCGTGCCGGTTAATGTGCTTGTCAGGCTGACAGGGCAAATGGATGGGTCAGCAGTTGCTGTACAGAGTTGACGCGCAGGTCCACATAGGCGGGCCGCATGCGCTGCATGGAACTGAACGGTGTGCCGCGATGAAAGATGTGCACGGTTTTCATATGCAGCTGTTTGGCCGTTTTCAGGTTTTTCAGTGTGTCCTCGACCAGAATCGTGCGCGTTGGCTCACACTGCAACTGCACCAGCAACTGCTGCATCAGCGCCGGTGAGGGTTTGGGTCGAAACCGGCCCTGCAGGCACATTTCATTGATGGAACAGATTCCCGCAAAACAGTGGCGCACATTCAGGCGATCCAGAACGATCCTGGCGTAATGCATGGGCGCATTCGTGACCACATATTTGATGCCTGGCACGGCATTGAGCATGGCCGACAGGTTTTTTTCGATTTTGGTGTTGCCGGCAATGTCGAAGTCATGGCTCAAGTGCAGGAAATCGGCGGCTTTCACATTGTGATGCCGCACCATCCCGATCAGTGTGGCCCCATAACGTGCCCAGTAGGCCTTGCGCAAAACCGTCGCTTCGTCTTCGTCAATATCCAGCGATAGCATGACGGCGCGCGTCATACTCTGGTTGATGTGTCCAAAGATCGCGTGCGAGGCGTCGTGCAGTGTGTTGTCCAGATCGAACAGCCATACGCGCGGTGTGCGGGTATGGCGAACCAGCGGTTGCAGGGGTTTGATGAGCGGGGTACAGATCATGCAGCAACAGCAACGCCTGCGACGCGTAACAACGCCGCAAACGTGATCATGATGTGATCATGGTGCCGACACCCTTGTCTGTCAGAATTTCCAGCAACAGGCAGTGAGCGACCCGGCCATCGACAATATGCACGGAGTTTACACCGTTGCGGGCGGCATCCAGCGCCGATGAAATCTTCGGCAGCATGCCGCCAGAGATGGTACCGTCAGCAAATAATTCATCAATGGTCTTGGCCGACAGCTTGCGCAACAGCTGGCCTGCTTTGTCCAGTACGCCCGGGGTGTTGGTCATCATCAGCAGTTTTTCTGCCTGAAGGACTTCGGCCATTTTACCGGCGACCACGTCGGCGTTGATGTTGTAGACATCCCCTTCTTCAGCGTCGTAGCCGATGGGGGAAATGACGGGGATGAACTGATCGTCCTGCAGGGCTTTGACCACCGACGGATCAATGCTGGAAATATCCCCTACGAAACCGATATCCAGTGGTGCGTCAGGATTTTCCTTGTTGGGCATGAGTTTTTTGCGGGCCTGGATCAGGCCGCCGTCTTTGCCGGTAAGGCCCACGGCCTTGCCGCCGGCTTCGTTGATCATCATGACGATATCCTGCTGGACCTGGCCGCCCAGCACCCACTCGACCACTTCCATGGTGTCGGCGTCGGTCACACGCATGCCCTGGATGAAGTTACCTTCCTTGCCAAGACGCTTGAGCGCGCTGTCGATTTGCGGGCCGCCGCCGTGAATCACCACCGGGTTCAGGCCGATCAGCTTGAGCAAGACGACGTCTCTGGCGAAACTGCGTTGCAGCCGTTCTTCAACCATGGCGTTGCCGCCGTATTTGATCACGACGGTCTTGCCGTGGAACTTCCGGATATACGGCAAAGACTCGGAAATAATGTCGGCCTTGACTGCCGGTGAAACAGCGTTGATATCCAGGGGTGTGTCAGACATGCTAGCTCGCGGTTGCTGAAAGTTAGTTTTGTGCCAGAGTATTTTCCAGCGTTTTGATGAAATCTTTTTTATCGTAATTGCCAATATAGCGTTTGACTATATTGCCCTGACGATCCAGCAAAAACGCCACCGGTGTGAACTTGATATCGTCAAAGGCTTTGGCGGCGCTGCCATCGCTGTCAAGGGTAACGGTAAATGGCAGCTTTTTGTCTGTCGTATAGTTTTTTACGAAATTGGGCGGGTCATAGGCCATGGCCACGGCAACGGTCTCATAGCCCTTGTCGTGATAGGTATTATAGTACTCGATGGTATCGGGCATTTGCGCAATACAGGTCACGCAACTGGTGGCCCAGAATTTGACCAGCACCACCTTGCCCTTGAGGTCGGCAGTCTGGAACTGGCGCCCGTCCAGCGCGGTAAACGTGACATCGGGTGCCGCCTTGGATGAGGTCATCATAAACCCGCCTGCTATGGCGGCCACGGCGAGTACGGCAGGAAGAACGATTTTTTTCATGGGTAGTTGGTATTATTCCATAGGGAAAGTTTGCACGCCGCCCGAAGAGGGGTTGGCTTCAGTACCGGGCACCGTTGTGGGTGCACCCGTGGTGCCGGTAGTCGCGTTCAGGCTGCTGCCCGAAACAATATCAAATACCTTGACAACCCGGCTTACGCCGCTGACGCCTGCCGCAGCCGAGGCTGCACGCTGTCCTTCAAGGTCGGTGACCTGACCCATCAGATAGACAACACCACGGGTGGTGATCACATTGATGGATCCTGATGGGACCTGTTTGGTGGCCAGAAGTTCCGCTTTGACGCGCGAAGTGATCCAGGTCTCATTGCTGCGGGTGCTGAAAGAGGCACGGGGACCCACGGTCAGCTGGTTGTCAACGCGCTTGACGTCGGTAGCACTGCGCGCCATAGTTTCGGCCGATTGCTTGGCGGCCTCTGTGGGCACTTCACCGGTCAGCAGGACGCGTTGATTAAAGGATGACACAATGACGCGGCCGGCTTCGCCGATGCTTTCGTTAATGGTATTCTGGGTGCGTCGTTCAATGTTCTTGTCCACCAGTTGCATGCCCGCCGAGCGCCGATCTACGGCTACGATGGCGGTGCCGCCCGCGGCAGCACCAACAATCAGGGGCACGCAACCGGCCAGCAGCGAGCAGGACAGTGAAAGGGCAACCAGGGCAGTGGCAGAGCGGGACAGGGTAAATGGGCGCGATACACTCATTCGGAATCTCCAAGTAACATGGCGTCAATGCCATCACACAAAACGTGAAGTGCCAGCGAGTGGACTTCCTGGATACGCATGGTACGGTCATGCGGCACGCAAAGATGGACATCCTGATCGGTCAGCAGGCCGGTCACACTGCCGCCTTTCTTGCCGGTAAGGGCGATGACATGCATTTCGCGTTCATGGGCGGCGCGGATCGCCTTAATCACGTTGGCCGAATTGCCACTGGTGGTGAAGGCGACCAGCACGTCGCTTGGCTGACCTAGCGCCTGTACCTGGCGTTCAAATATATTGTCAAAACCGTAGTCGTTGCCGACGGCCGTAAGGATAGAGGTGTCGGCGTTAAGCGAAATGCCGGCAAACGGGATGCGATCGCGTTCGAACCGGCCGACCAGTTCGGCGATGAAATGCTGGGCATCGGCTGCCGAGCCGCCATTGCCGCAGGCGAGCACTTTGCCATTATTGCTGATGGCATTGACCAGCATGTCGATGGCGATAGCCAGCGGTTCGGCCAATACCTGGTGGCTTTGGGCGATGACGCGGGCCGAATCATCGAAATGAAAAGAAATGCGGGAAGAGATGTCCATATTGCTATTATCGCACGTGTTAAAAAAAACCGCATGGGCAGCTGTTGTCATCGAAGCAGGCAACGGGCGGTAAAAGGCGCGTTTGAGGCGTCAGCAAAACCGATTGTAACGGTTTTGTGATCCTCAGAAGACGGCAGGTAGCCAGTTAAGTGTATCGCCTTCGATGCAGACCGCATCAAAGCGGCAGTGTGGTGTTCTGCCGCCAAATCCGCTTGCAGCCAGTTGGGGCAGAAACCAGGCCGCAGTTCTGCGCAGGCGCTGCTGCTTGGCGTAGGTGATACTGGCGGCCGCGCCCCCATGACGCGCGTTGCGACGATGTCGAATTTCAACGATAACCATGGTCTGGGCATCGGCACGAAAGACCGCATCCAGTTCCCCGTACCGGCAGCGCAGATTGGTGCCCAGCAATTGCAGGCCGTGCGCGCAAAGCCAGGCTATGGCGCGGCTTTCTGCTTGCAGGCCGCGTTGCTGAGCCGGTGATAATCGTTGCTCATGCGTGTTGCGATGGGCGCTGGTGCCTGGTCCGGCCCGACGGCGCAGCCGCGCCCGCAGCTTGTCCTGCGCGGCCGCAGCCAGCGTGAACGCGATGAGCTGGTGGCTTTGTATGGGCGCGGGCGTCTGCGGCTCGCCGCAGGCGTGTTTTGCAGGTTTTTTTCCAGTCACGGCATGGATCCACAGGGG
>NZ_JABUXU010000020.1 GCF_014897675.1 Advenella sp. FME57
TGTTGCTTGTTGCTTGTTGCTTGTTGCTTGTTGCTTGTTGCTTGTTGCTTGTTGCTTGTTGCTTGTTGCTTGTTGCTTGTTGCTTGTTGCTTGTTGCTTGTTGCCAACAATTTTAGTGAACGGCCTGCCTGGGCGCTCGCCTTAACGGTTGTTCGGCTGTCGACAGGTTCAGAAAATCGCGCAGCTCGTTACGCTGGGCCAGCAAGTCGTGCAATGTGTATTTATCCAGCACGGCCAGAAATGCCTGGGTTGCTTCACGAAACACCGACGGCAGTCTGCAGGGACCCGCGATGGCACAGGACGAACAATCGACCAGATCGATATCGCCTTCGGTATGACGCAACAGTTGGCCTATGACGATTTGCTCTACCGGCAATCCCAGCCTGATCCCCCCGTTGCGGCCGCGCAGCGTTTCGATATAGCCCAATTGTCCCAGATGCTGCACCACCTTCATCAGGTGATTCTGGGAAATGTCATAGGCGCGCGCAATTTCAGCGATGGACGAAAGCCCTTCGTCGCGCGAGCCCAGAAAAATCAGTACCCGCAATGCGTAATCTGTGTATTGAGTCAGTCTCATATAGACCTCGGGATGCGCTTTGAGTGCTGCAATAAATATGCAATATAACATTCATCTTACTTGCATATTAAAATTATTTGCAATAAGATGCATTTAAAATGAATGTTATAAAGACAATGCCGGCGCTCAGTTTCAAACATGCGCCGCCAACACATTTGAAATGGGTCCTATCTGAAATGTGCCTTATCTGAAATTGCCACATTTGAAATTTTCACATCGGTCATTGTCCTTGCATCCCCTATTTTCATTGATCGCCCGGCAGCAAATCTGCCAGGCCGAGCCACACCCCAACCAACTACAGGAGCTCCCGCCATGTCTCACCCCGCCGTTACCTCTTTGGATCCCGACACCACACGCATCGTAAAGGCAACCGTTCCCGCCTTGCAGACTCATGGCGCGGCCATTACTGCAAAAATGTATGAGCGGCTTTTCAGGGATGAACATATCCGTAACCTGTTCAATCATGCGAACCAAGCCAATGGTCAACAGATCAATGCGCTGGCGGGGGCCATTTTGGCCTATGCGGAAAATATCGACAATCTGGGCGCATTACTGCCGGCAGTCGAGCGAATTGCACAGAAACATGTCGGATTTCACATCCTGCCGGAGCACTATCCCTACGTGGCAACGGCGCTGCTGGGTGCGATCAAGGATGTACTGGGCGAGGCCGCTACCGATGAAATACTTCAGGCCTGGGGTCAGGCCTACTGGTTCCTGGCTGGCATCCTGCAAAACAGGGAAAGCGCATTGCGCGACGCCATCGAACAGGCGCCTGGCGGCTGGACTGGCTGGCGCGACTTTGTGGTTAGCGAAAAGATTCGCGAAAGCAGCACCATTACCTCATTCATTTTGCGTCCGGTTGACGGTGGGCCGGTCATTCGCCACAAACCCGGTCAATACATCACATTCCGCTTTAACGCACCGGAACAGGCCGGCATCAAGCGCAACTATTCCATTTCTTGCGCCCCCAATGGCCAGTACTATCGCATCTCCGTCAAACGCGCAGAAGACAGCCAGGGGGGTTCGCGCTTCATGCATGATCACGTTCAGGTTGGCAGCACACTTGAAATAACGCCACCGGCAGGCGATTTTTATCTGCCTGACAGCCCCGAACGGCCGGTTGTCTTGCTGTCTGGCGGTGTCGGCCTGACACCCATGGTCAGCATGCTTGAGACCATTTATCAACAACACCCGCAATTACACGTGCATTACGTACACAGCACCATGAGCAGCCAGACCCATGCCATGGGTCAGCACGTGCAGACGCTGGCCCACCAACTGGCTCACACACAAGTATCGACCTTTTATAGTGAGCCGCAGGCTGCCGACCAGGCTGGAGAAAACCACGACGTATCGGGCATGATTTCGCTTGACTGGCTGACCCGCAATACACCGCTGCAGGACGCGGATTATTACATCTGTGGACCCAAGGAATTCATGCGGGTATTTGTCAACGGGCTGGCAGCCAACGGCGTACCTGCGGAGCGCATTCATTACGAATTCTTCGGCCCGACCGACGAACTGCTTGCCGCCTAAGATGCAATTGCCCGGGCAAGTTCGCACTGCGATGATTCGCACCGGCACCTGCCGTCGCAGTGGGCTCCTGTCACTGACCGCACAGCCTGCCATGGACCCGGCACACAACTAGCTCCATCCGGGCAGAGCGTGAAGGCACGGACAGCATCAGCGGCGGATCAGGCTTTATGACGGGCGCAATAGCCGCGCTTGCTGTATATCGCAGCGGCTTGCGCATCCCGGGATATAATCGGACAACGTAATCAACAAGTCAGGGCACAACATGCCCTGGTAGCGCATCCGGGTCATATGATTATTCTGTCCGTACTTTATGTCATTGCTATTGTTGCCGAATCCATGACCGCTGCGCTGGCGGCTGGCCGTCGCAGCATGGACTGGGTCGGCGTCTGCCTGCTCGGATGCATTACTGCGCTGGGCGGCGGATCAATCAGGGATATTGTTCTGGACCATCACCCATTGACCTGGGTTGCGCATCCGCATTATCTTGTCATCACAACAGTGGCCGCCCTGGCCACCATTGCGGTTGCGCGCATCATGCACCGCCTGTACCACCTCTTTCTGTTTCTGGATGCCGTGGGGCTTGTCGTATTTACCATCATCGGCTGCAATGTAGCGCTGGAGTTGAATTTGCCTTTGATGATTGTGATTATTTCAGGAATGCTTACTGGCTGCGTGGGTGGCGTTCTGCGCGATATCCTGTGCAACGATATCCCGCTTCTCTTTCGCAGCGAACTGTACGCAAGTGTATCGATCGTGACTGGTCTGCTGTATGTTGCCGGCCTGCATCTTGGTCTTAATCATGAGCTGGTCATGAGCACTGCGCTGCTATCGGGCCTGACCTTGCGCATGCTGGCCTTGCGATTTAAGTGGAATATGCCCAAATTCATTTACAACCGCGATGAACACTGAAGGCTCAAGCGCACGACCGGCATCTCGGTCGCCAGGCGACGCCTCGATCGCGGACAGATTTTATCGACCTGGTTCCCCCTAGCAAATACCCCTACTCCCACTGGCAAAGCGACTGCGTGGACCCATAGATTGCGACCATCTGGCTCTGTATCTAGTACCTTATTACCTGTACATTCGTCTCCCAAAGCAAAAATAATAAAAGTGTGTATACAGGAGACGATTGATGAATATTGATAGTAAAAACCAGCTGCAGCACTCATTAAAGCCGCGGCATATGTCAATGATTGCACTTGGCGGTGTAATCGGGGCAGGACTGTTTGTTGGCAGTTCAGTAGTGGTAAAAAATGCAGGTCCGGCGGCCCTTATTTCATTTCTGATTACCGGCATCCTGATTATTCTGGTCATGCGCATGCTCGGCGAAATGGCTTCCTCGCTGCCGGTTGTCGGCTCGTTCTACGAATACGCCCGCAGCGCTTTTCGCGAGCAGCCTGGCAAGGCCGAATTTGCCGGCTTCATGACCGGCTGGATGTACTGGTACTTCTGGGTCATTGTGGTGGCGATCGAAGCGATCGCTGGCGCCAAACTCATCCAGTTTTGGCTGCCCAATATTCCTTCATGGGAAATCAGTCTCACGCTGATGGCCGTTCTGACCGTCACCAATCTTTTCTCGGTCAAATCCTATGGAGAATTCGAATTCTGGTTCTCCTCGATCAAGGTTGCCGCGATTGTGGTGTTTCTGTTTCTGAGCGGGCTGTTCCTGCTGGGCATGTGGCCCAACCATCAGGCGATGGGCCTGGGTGAGATGCTCAATCACGGCGGCTTCATGCCCAATGGCTGGGGTCCCGTGCTTTCAGGCGCTGTAGCGGCAACGGGCTTTTATTTTGGCGCGGAAATTGTCACCATTGCCGCCGCAGAAACCGCCGACCCGGCCAAGTCCGTGGCAAAGGCGACCAATTCAGTCATCAGCCGGGTGCTGTTCTTTTATGTGGGCTCGGTATTTTTCGTCGTCTGCCTGGTGCCCTGGAACTCCGAGGCCATATCCACGCCTTATGTGAGTGCATTGCAGGCTATGCAGATTCCCTACGCGCCGCACATCATGAACGCCGTCATTCTGGTGGCTGTACTCTCATGCCTTAACTCGGGCCTCTATGCCGCTTCCCGCATGATATTCGCACTGACTCGCAACGGTGATGCGCCACAGGCGCTGGCCCGCGTGTCGGAAAACGGTGTGCCAATACGCGCCATTATTTTTTCCACTCTGTTTGGCTATGCGGCCATTGTCGTCTCTTACTACTCGCCCGACGGTATCTTCCCGTTTCTCGTGGAGTCTTATGGAACGGTGGCATTGGTGGTCTATATTCTGATTGCCGTATCCCACATCAGGTTGCGCAGAAGAATGGAACAGAACTGCCCCGAACGCATCCGGGTTCGCATGTGGTGCTTCCCTTATCTGAGTTATCTGGCCATCGCCGGCATGCTCAGCATCCTGGGCGCCATGGCGTTTTTACCTGAGCAGAAAAAGGCGTTCTGGTTCGGCCTGGTCAGTCTTGTCATCTGCGCACTTGGCTTTCTGCTGTCCAGATACTGGCGCACCGAGAAGACATTTGAACCGGATGTCACCCGCAGTGTGCTGGAGCGCTAGCACACCCGGATCAGGCACAAGACCGCTACCTGCCTGATTCTTTCTTTTACTTACGCAGTCCTGCCCGATACCGGGGTCGGGCTGCGTAAGCCGTTACCCATCTGGCCGTTGTTGAACACCCAGCCATGGCAGATTGCTGAAAGCGGCAAGCGATAACTTTGTTTTACCCGCAAAATTTTGAACTGCCTCGTTTCAATCTCGCAGACCGTTCCACTGCGACCCGTTATACCGTCCCGAAAATACCGGCGCCGCAACGGACCGCATAACCACAGCGAGTCTCCCTGGTGCATAGACCAGGCCACCTGCTCCGCCTGAGTTCCGTACAATACAGCGTCATGATGTTCGCTGCATATGATTATTTCATTTGTATATACGTCATGCTGCTCGCTGCGGGTTTCAAGTGTGATGCGCAACACGGCCGTGCCGTCGGGAAAATAGCGCAGATACGGATCATCAAGCAGGTCGCCCAGCACAGTCATTTCATTAAGGTATCGTTGCATCGCGCGCTCCACATCGTCAAAAGCAAAAGGGGCGACCCTGCGCCGCCCCTGTTTAACTGCCAGTTCAAGATCCGCAAGGCGTGCACCAGCCTGCACCTACCCCGCGGCAGCAACTATTTTTTCAGAATGGCCTTGGTAATGGTATCCGCGTTGTATTGCATCATCTTCAGATAAGTCGAGGCCGGTGCGTCCGGGCCGGACAGTGCATCCGAATATAGTTTGCCGCCTACAGCCACGTTGCCTTCCGCGGCAATTTGCTTGATCAGGGCCGGATTGCTGATATTTTCCATAAACACAGCAGATCCTTTGTCTTCCCGGATCTGGCGGATAATCGCAGCAACATCCGCGGCAGTCGCTTCGGTCGCCGAGGAAGTGCCCTCGGGCGCCAGCAAAGTCAGGCCATAGGCAGCACCCAGATAGCCGAAGGCATCATGCGAGGTAATGAGCGTACGTTTGTCTTTGGGCAATGCGGAGAACGCCGCTTTAACTGACTCATGCAGCGCCTGCAGTTTTTGCGTATACGCACTGGCGTTTGCCTTGTATGACTCGCATCCGGCACTGTCGACCTTGCACAAGGCATCAGCAATATTTTTCACATAAATCATGGCGTTGGGCACAGACTGCCAGGCATGAGGGTCATACTCGCCATGATCATGTTCATGACCATGGTCGTGGTCGTGGTCATCATGAGCCGGCTCCCCGCCGTGTCCATGCTCATCTTCGGCATTTTTCAGGGGTTCAATGCCCTTGGTCACCTCTACCACCGGTGCCTTGGTTTCGCTCGATTTTGCCAGTCGCTGCATAAACGTGTCGAACTGCAAGCCATTGACCAGCACCAGGTCCGCGCGCTTTAACGCAATCACGTCGGCCGGCTTGGGTTCGTAGGCATGCGCATCACCATTGGCTGGAACAATGGACTTGACCGTGACACGATCCCCACCCACCTGGCGGGCAAAGTCATCGATAATGGAAAAGCTGGTCACGACATTCAATGGCGCGGCGCTGGCGCCACTGATGAAAGCCATGCCGATGGCGCCGGAAATGAAAAGCTGCTTGAACACAATGTGCACGTGAAACCTCTGGATAAGAAATGGGGCCGCGCGGCCTCGCGCGGCAGGCAATGTATAGGTATAGGGAATTCAATTCTGGTTATGTTATAACATAACATAATGTGTCGTCAATGAATTCAGCACTTGCCGTCGCCATTATCTGTTCACCCAGTCCTTTTCCGCAGAAAAAGAATCAGGTATTCTTGAGCCTGCGAAGGTGGGGAGACGCCTTCACTAAAAATCAATTCAATATAAAGGAGTGAAGTACGATGCAGTATTTGGACGTACTGAAAGCATTTTTTGATACCGTAGGCGGTTGGGTGTGGGGGCCCGTCATGCTAGTGTTCCTGGTGGGAACGGGTGTCTATCTGACCCTGCGACTGGCATTTCTGCAATTTACCATGCTGCCCTTCGCGCTAAAACAGGCGTTTACGCCACATGCCAAAAATCGCGACGGCAGCGAGAACCAGGGAGATATTTCCCATTTCGGCGCACTCATGACTGCGCTTTCTGCCACCATCGGTACCGGTAATATCGCCGGCGTGGCGACTGCGGTGGTTCTGGGCGGCCCTGGCGCCGTTTTCTGGATGTGGATCACCGCCATTTTCGGCATGGCCACCAAATTCGGCGAAGGCGTGCTGGCGGTCAAGTACCGGATAGTCAATGAGCGCGGCCAGATATCCGGTGGGCCGATGTATTACATTGAGCGCGGGCTGAACTGGAAATGGCTTGCCATTCTGTTTGCCCTGTTCGGCACCCTGGCGTCGTTCGGCATCGGCAGCTCGGTGCAGTCCAATTCGGTCGCCCAATCCATCCAGGCCAGTTTTGCCATTGATCCCATGATTACTGGAATCGTACTCACCGTCTTTACCGCGATCGTGATTCTGGGCGGTATCAAAAGCATTGCCATCGCATCATCGTTCATTGTGCCGATCATGGCTATCCTCTATGTTGCTGGCGGTCTGATTATTATCTTCATGCATCTGGATCTGCTGGGCCCTGCGTTTGCCACAATCTTTCGTGATGCATTCAGTGGTGAAGCGGTCGCAGGTGGCGCCATTGGCACCGTCATTCGCTATGGCGTGGCACGGGGCGTGTTTTCAAATGAAGCAGGGATGGGTAGCGCGCCTATTGCCGCTGCCGCAGCGAAAACCGATCATCCGGTGCGCCAGGCGCTGGTTTCCATGACAGGCACTTTCCTGGACACCATCGTCGTATGCAGCATAACCGGCCTGGTGCTGGTCATGGGCGGCATCTACACGAATGGCGTGACCGGCGCTGCGCTGACCACCCAGACATTCAATCTGTTGCTGCCGGGTCCCGGCGGCTGGATCGTCACCATTGGTCTGGTCTTCTTTGCCTATTCCACGATTCTGGGTTGGTGCTATTACGGCGAGAAATGTGCGTCCTATCTGCTGGGCGAGTGGTTTGTACTGCCCTATCGCATTATTTATGTGGCCAGCGTGATGATCGGTACGATTGCCAGCCTGGACCTGGTCTGGGCCGCTGCCGATACCTTCAACGGCCTGATGGCGGTGCCCAACCTGATTGCACTGGTATTGCTGTCGGGGGTAATTGTCAAGGAAACCCGCGACTTTATCGCCAAACGTAAAAGTGGCGAACTGCCATAATCGCATACCAGAGGCAACGCAGCAGTCTTTATGACTGCTGCAAGCCCGGACGCTTCGCCGCGACACAAGTACACAAGTGCCTGCCAAAATAAGCGCACCTGCGGCGCGCATGTCACAACAAGAAAGCATCAGGGCCGGTCTCCACCGACCCTGCTCTGTGCTGAAAGCTCCGCTTTGTGCAGCCACAACCCGATAGTCTATGTACGGGCCCAGCCAGGCGATCAACGATACTGGCCGATATTTTTCTCGTTCAGCGCAACCGCGCCTTCAGACAGATCCCTAGGATCAAAAACAAATGCCTTTCCGAAACCCTGCACCAGCGTTGCGCGCACCGGCGTCAGACGATACATGGTGAAATCATCCAGAGCATCTAGCAACGCGACCGTCTTGCCCGCCCGCTGACCAAGCAGCGTAACCGCCTCGCCATACTCGGCAGAACCCTTTTGAACCGGAGACGCAGTCACTTGATAATTTAAGCGCTGGCGCGCATAAATATTGCGTGCTCTACTTTCATCTTCGATCAGAAGGATGTCCAGATCAGGCTGCACCTTCAGGTTTTGGCCGTGAATAGCCAGCGCAGAAACCAGGATATAAAACAATCCATCCATAGTCGCAAAGGGCGTATAACTGGCGCAGGGGGCGTGCGCTGCATTGGTCGTTGCCATGATCAGGCTAAGGCACTCCCGATGCAGCCGATCAATCTCGGGCGCCAGCGTGAGCATATCGATATTGTTACTCATATGAGCGTCTTCCATACTGTTTGAACGGCGCCGCTACTGGCGCCGGCATGCGACACCAGCGCGCCTGACACAGGAAAGTTTACCAGATCAGTGCCGTCCGGCAGTTGCCGCGTATGGACCGGAGAGCGGCTCCGTTGGCGCTCGTCCCGCGCCTGCTTTTTTTGTGATAACCGGCATGGAAGGTCGGCACCAGTCCGTCTTGCCCACCAACCGCCTGCGTCGGGCTGGTGATAAACGCGATCATGGGCATAATCATAAGCAATCATAAGCGCAAAATCGCCCCTGCAGCACCAACCTGCTTACGCAGCCAGGCACCGCACATCAAGCGAGACCGGCAATAAAAAACCCTGATCTGTTGCATAGGCAATAGATCAGGGCACTACCCTTTTTTACCAGAGTTTTATAAACCGCGTTCAAACGGTACGATCACGGTCCTTGTCTCGCTCTTAATCCCAGTAAGTTTCCCTTTGGCCGCTCTTCATGGTTCCCAGCAGGGTGACTGCGTAGCAGATTTTGTCCAGGACAGAATCGAACATATCGCTGTAGAAATGATGGCGGTGCATAGTAATACCCCTTTACAAGAAAAATACACAGATTCGAGCTGTTGCGGCGAGAAAAGAAAATATCCTGTCGAAACCTCTCACTGGATATACAGCAAATTGCGTGCCAGGTTTTTACGGTAGCCGCCCGCATCAATCTGCAGGTAATTGGGTAAGAAACGCCCCATATTAGTACAAACCCTTGGAAACCGCCCGAATGGATGGCGTCGTGCGCCGCCCTGTCACATCACGGTACACACTCCGGTTTGCATTCAGCCCTGCATGCATCGCGCGCAGTGACCGCCGCCTTTGCGCTATTCGTTGTGTGAACACTGCCCGCCCGGTTATGATGACGGCAACCCCCAATTGACTCACAAGGACAGAATCATGATTCAGGCTTTTCTTCGACCCTTGCTGGCTATGACATGTGTGATCGGTTCATATGCACAGGCGGCAACGCTCCAGGGTACGGCAATCTATCGCGAACGTATTGCCGCGCCAGCCGATGCGATATTCGAAGCAAGTCTGCAGCAAATACAGCCCGACGGCACACCGGAACCCGTGGTAGGTCACGCGGCCCTGAACCCTGCAGGCCAGACACCGTTTAAGTTTGAAATTATCTACGACGCCACTATCCAGCCCGGACAGCAATATCGTGTCAGCACGGCTCTATCGGCGCAGGACCGTGTCATTTTTTCCGGTGCCGCACCGGTTACACTGCCCCAGGCAGACAGCAAGCCGATCATGATTTTGATGAGAAAAGGCGCACCGGAACACACGGGGTCGCCAGCAGCCTCGTCCGTTGCGCCTGTAGCGAGCCAGGATCCGGCCAAGGCAGCAGCCAAGCCCGACAGCCCCTTGCGCAATACCTACTGGAAGCTGGTCTCCCTGCATGGCAAGGCCGTGACTGCGCACGATCAGCAACGTGAAGCGCATATCGTGTTTTCGGCCAGCGACGATCGGCTCTCCGGGAGCAGCGGCTGCAATCATATGATGGGTGGATTCGAAGAGAAAGGCGATCAATTGAAGCTGAAACAGGTAGCCGGCACCATGATGGCCTGCCCGCAAGGGATGGAAGTGGAAACCGCATTTCTCAATGCCCTGCTGACGGTCGCACGCTATAAAATCAGCGCAGAGCATCTGGATATGCTGGACGCCAGCGGCAATATTGTGGCCAGTTTTGACGCCGTCGCCCTGCAATAAGCACGCCAGGCACAAGTTCGAGCCAGCACCGGTCCCACGCGGCCTGGTGCGCGCCAAAACCCTCTGACCAATCCTTCTTATTCTTATTTGACGACGGCAACCATTCCATGTACAGCATATCCACTCTCTTTCTACACGGCATCATTATCGGCATTGCCGCAACCCTTGTCCTGGACATCTGGGCCCTTGTGGCAAAACGTGCTTACGATGCGGCCCCGGCCAACTGGGCGCTGGCCGGGCGCTGGTTTGCCCATATGAAAAATGGCGTCTACCGGCATGACAATATTGCAGACGCCTTGCCTGTTCGCGGCGAACTGGCTATCGGTTGGATAGCCCATTACGTGGTTGGTATTGTGTACGGCATCCTGGTCGTGACGATCTGGTTCTTCCAAAATGTCAGCTACCCGACCCTGTTTGCTCCGTTGCTGATTGGCCTGGTGCTGGCAACTTGCGCCGCCTGGTTCCTGATGCAGCCGGGCCTGGGTCTGGGTGTGGCCGCCCGTAAAACGCCTGATCCGCTACGCATGCGCCTGCGTACCATCGTCAACCATGTGGTATTTACTCTTGCCCTGTACTTGAGCGCACTGGCCCTGTCCGGCTACTTGGCCTGAATACGGGCCTGGCGCCGGCGTTGTTCGCGCAACTGAACTTCATGGCCATCCAGGCTGAACTGCACACGATACTGCACCAGCTTTACGGCTAGGGCTCGATACTTGAACATATACCGCAACCCCACCAGCATGGCCAGTATGCCTGCCGCTGCCGCAACGCCCAGCGACCAGCGGGGGCCAAACGCATCGGCAACCCAACCTACGATGGGTGCTCCAATGAGCGTGCCTCCCAACGCAATAGCCATGTAAATCGCCATCACCCGCCCACGCATGGCTGCATCGGTGGACATTTGCACGGTACTATTCACGGTTGTATTAAAAGTCTGAGCGGCAACCCCCAGCACCACAAGCACCACGCCAAAGACCCAATAATTGGGCGAGACGGCAGCCAGTACACAACCGAAACCGAAGATACCCGCACCGGTCAACACATATGCAATTCTCGGGCGCGTTCGGCGCGCTGCCAGCAACGCACCACAGACCGACCCGATGGCCATGGTCGACGACAGCAGACCGTATTCGTTGGCGCCAACCTGAAAAATGGTCACAGACATGGTCGAGATATAAATGGGAAAATTAAATCCGAAGGTACCGATCAGAAACAGCATCATGAACAGCGCTTTGAGATCCGGCCGGCTCCACACATAACGAAACCCCTGGACCAGACTACCCGCAGTACGCGGTGCCCGCTTGGCCCGATTAAGATCCTGCTCTTTAAGACGAAACAGCGAGGCAATCACAGCCAGATACGTGATGGCGTTGATCAGGAATACCCAACCGGTACCCACGCCGGCGATAAGCAAACCGGCAACGGCTGGGCCAATCATGCGAGCGGCATTGAACGAAGCCGAATTCAGAGCGACTGCATTGGGTAGATCGGTCTCGCCAACCAGTTCGGACACGAAGGTCTGGCGCGCCGGGCCGTCAAAAGCCGTGACGCAGCCCAGCAAAAGCGCAAAGATATACACATGCCATAATTGCACCAGCCCGGTCAGCGTCAACAACCCCAAGCCGAGCGCCAGCATGCCCATGGCTGCCTGGGTCGCAATCAACAACTTGCGCCGATCCAGGTAATCGGCGGCAAGACCGGTAACAGGCAGAAGAAAAATCTGCGGACCAAACTGCAGCGCCATCACAATACCCACAGCCGTGGCATTATTTTGGGTCAGGTAAGTAAGCACCAGCCAGTCTTGTGCGGTACGCTGCATCCATGTACCAACGTTGGACACAATGGCGCCCCCCGCCCAGATTCGATAATTCCGAATGGCAAGAGATCTGAATGTGCCGCTTTTGATGGTACCCACAACGTCCTCTGGCTATGCCGAAAAATGGTTCAGAAGGTTGACGAGACGGGGGCGCTGTCGTCCCCCTCAAGTAGGCACGACAGGCGACGCGAGGTCGTCGGCGATGGTGCTGCGCGTAAATGCTGCCGCTGTTGCGGTCAGTGATTGACGAGTCGCTTAAGCAGCTCTATGGCTTTTGCCAGCGATTCCTGTTCTTTTGTGTTGTAGCAGGCATAAATTTCCCGCACCAGCCAGTCTTCCCTGGCGGCGCGACTGGCCTGGATCATCGTGAGAAACCGCGGTGTCAGTGAAAGAATGGTCTGGCGACCATCGGCCGGATCGGGCGTACCCTTGATATGGCCTGCAGCTTCCAGACCAGATACCGTTGCTCCCATCGATTGCGGCCGGACACCTTCGGCGCGCGCCAAGGCGGTCACTGTGGTAGACCCGTCGCGCTCCAGTCGCAACAATACCGAACGCTGCGAAGGGGTGAAATCCCCTGCGCTGGCCTGGGCACGCAGCTTGCGTGTGAACGAGGAAATCAGAATGCGCAATTCTGCAGCCAGTTCTGATACCCGCGCCTGTTCGGGGCTCAACGGTTTAATATCCATAGTGCCATGGTAGCAGATCAAAAGGAAAACTACAAAGGTAACCTTCTTTTCTGTAGGTCATTTATCTTTCTATGTATTGCAGGCTCGAGATGTGACCGGCAAGCCGGCATCCAGCCACCGCAGGCAAAGGCGCTCGCGTGCCCGCTCGTGCACTGATGCATGGCGGGCGCGGATTGGCAGGACGGCCCATTGTGGCAGCCCAGCCGCACTGACGATCAGGCGAGGTGGCTGTCCAGTCGCTCGCGAATCTGTGACAACTCCGCGGGCAAACGCTGTTGAAGTTTGTTGAACAGTTCCTCATGCAGACCCAGTTCACGGCGCCATTGTTCCTGCTCAATGGTGGTAATGCGCTTGAACTGCGCAGCGTCAAACGACAGGCCATCCCAGGTAATATCTTCAAAACGCGGCGATACGCCGAACAGATTTTCCTCTCCCTGGGCCGTGCCGTCGATGCGTTCCAGCATCCACTTGAGCACACGCATGTTCTCGCCAAAGCCAGGCCAGATGAACTTGCCATTATCGTCGGTCTGGAACCAGTTCACGCAGAAAATATGAGGCAACGTTGCGCCAGACTGCTCGAGCGTGCGACCCAGATTGAGCCAGTGCTGGAAGTAGGAACTCATGTTGTAACCGCAAAACGGCAACATGGCGAACGGGTCGCGACGCACCACGCCCTGTGTACCCGCCGCAGCGGCAGTGGTTTCTGAGCCCATCGTGGCAGCCATATAGACGCCCTCTACCCAGTTACGCGCCTCGGTCACCAGCGGCACGGTGTCGGATCGGCGACCGCCAAACAAGAAAGCGTCAATCGCCACCCCTGCCGGATTGTCCCATTCGGGATCGATCACCGGATTCTGGGTTGCCGCTACGGTAAACCGGGCATTGGGATGGGCGGCCTTGCGTCCCGAGTCGGGGGTCCAGTCCTTGCCCTGCCAGTCAATGAGGTGCGCGGGCGCGGGGCCCATGCCTTCCCACCACACATCGCCATCATCAGTGAGCGCGACATTGGTAAACAACACGTTTTCCCGCAGCGAGGCCATGCAGTTGAAGTTGGTTTTCTCGTTGGTGCCAGGTGCAACGCCAAAATAGCCGGCTTCAGGATTGATCGCGTAAAGGCGACCGTCTGCACCAGGTTTGATCCAGGCAATATCGTCGCCCACCGTTGTGATTTTCCAGCCTGGCAGCGAATCCGGCGGAATCATCATCGAGAAATTGGTTTTACCGCAGGCCGAAGGGAACGCGGCAGCGACGTGCATTTTTTTTCCTTCGGGCGAGGTGACACCCAGAATCAACATATGCTCGGCCATCCAGCCTTCGTCACGTCCCATGTTCGAGGCAATGCGCAAGGCAAAACATTTCTTGCCCAGCAACGCATTGCCGCCGTAGCCGGAACCATAAGACCAGATTTCACGGGTCTCGGGATAATGCACGATATATTTGGTCTTGTTGCAGGGCCAGGAGACATCGGCCTGATTGGGTGCTAGCGGGCTGCCAACCGAATGCACGCAAGGGACGAACTCGCCATCGCTGCCCAGAATATCGTACACCTTGCGCCCCATTCGAGTCATCAGCCGCATATTGACAGCCACATAGGGAGAATCGGACAACTCGACGCCAATGTGGGCAATGGGAGAGCCCAGCGGCCCCATGGAAAACGGAATCACATACATGGTACGGCCACGCATACAGCCATCGAACAGGCCGTCAAGCGTATCGCGCATTTGCGCAGGTGCTTTCCAATTGTTGGTAGGACCGGCGTCTTCTTCCTTTTCGGAGCAGATATAGGTGCGGTCTTCCACGCGCGCCACGTCATCCGGATCAGACCAGGCCAGATAAGAGTTGGGACGCTTCTGAGGGTTCAGTTTGCGCAGGGTACCGGATTGAACCATCAGCGCACACAGGCGGTCATATTCTTCCTGGGAGCCATCGCACCATTCGATACGATCGGGTTGGGTCAGCGCGGCGATTTGCGCCACCCAGGCTTTCAGGCCTGCGTGCTGCACCCATTCGGGCGCATTGATTTGAATTGAAGGTTCGGGACGAGCTGCATTCATAGGGTTTAGGTCTCCGTATTCTGGCAAATGCAAAAACGCCTCCTTTGAAGGCGTCTGTTGAAACGATGTCGTATGGCGCCGGACCGGGCCCGCCAGTGCGCAGGCAAGCAAAACAGTCCGGAATAATGCCTCATTCTAATACCGCATGACGATTATGTGTATGCTTTCTCCTTTCGGCGTTTCAACTTGTTGCCTGTGTTACGTTCCAGACAGCACGCAGCATGCATAACGGCAACAACGTTTGCGAATGTCATTTTCCGCAGTTGCACATAACCACATCACAATTGAAATAGCCCTGACTGGCCATTTAATGATGCATCGCACAATTGCATTTGAAGCCCGCAGGCAGGCAGTTTTGCCAGTCTGCGGGCCTGCGGTATGAAAATCACCGATCAGCGTGCAGCCGCGCCAGCAGCAACCGTAGAGCGCGCCTCGACACTCTTGCGGTCTTTTCTGACTGTTTTGATGGACGCCGCACTGACGGCGGAGATAATGCCTACGATGACAGTATAGGCCACCACCAGCCAAGGCTGACCGTTATTCTCGCGCAATAGTGCAGTGGCTATTAGCGGCGTAATACCCGAAGCAAAGATGCCGGAAAACTGATACACAAATGAAATACCCGTATACCTCACCCGCGTGTCAAACAATTCGCAGAACAAAGCCGCTTCCGGACCGTACACCATGGCATACAGGATGCCGAAAGGAATCACAATCGAGAGCCAGACGACAAATACGTTGTCCGAAAAGGTTGTCATGAGCCAGAATGCCGGAATAGCGGAAAAACCGGTAATCAGAGATCCCCAGAAATAAGTACGGGTACGTCCCAGCCGGTCGGACATGGCCCCAAAATAAGGAATGAAAGCGCACATCACAATCGCGGCAATCATCACGCCGGTCAGCGCGTCAGTACGCGACATCTGCAGGTTTTTGGTCAGATAACTGATAATGAAGACGCCGAAAATATTAAAAAACACACCGTCAATATAGCGCGCACCCATGCCCTTGAGAATGTTCATTGGATAGTTCTTGATCATATCCACAAACGGAATCTTGCTTTCCGCATTTTTAGCCTTGATCTGCTCAAACTCCGGGCTCTCCTTGACGGCCAGCCGGATGTACATGCCTACGAAAACCAGCAGCGACGACAACAGAAAGGCGATTCGCCAGCCCCAGCTCAGGAACTGCGCATCGGTCAGCAACGACGATAGCAGCGCAACCACACCCGAGGCCAGACACAACCCCAGAGAAAGACCGATTTGCGGCAGGGACGCATAAAGTCCTTTTTTCTCTGGCGGCGCATACTCATAGGTCATGAGCACGGCGCCACCCCATTCGCCCCCCAGGCCTATACCCTGCAACACGCGAAAAAACAGCAGCAATGCGGGCGCCCAGATACCAATACTGTCGTACGAAGGAATCAGCCCGATGGCCACGGTGGACACACCCATGATCATCAGCGTCATGATCAATGCGCTTTTGCGCCCGACCTTGTCGCCAAGATGACCGAAAATGATCCCACCCAGCGGCCGCGCCAGAAAGCCTACCGCAAATGTGGCATACGCCAGCAGCGTCCCGATATACGGATCTTCACCCGGAAAATACAGTTGGTTGAACACCAGGCCGGCGATCACGCCATATAGAAAAAAGTCGTACCATTCAATCGTCGCACCTACCAGCGAGGCAGCTACGACCCTGCGCAATCCTTTCTTGTCACTCATTGTTGTCTCCATATATTGATTTATGTACAGCTTTCATTTCGAACCGACATATTTCATTTGCAATTGCACGTCGCCTCGTCGCTTCTACCGCCTGCTAGCTTTCCTGCAGACTTTCTACTGTCGTGGGTTCGGCCGGCACCCTGTTGTCGCCGGGCAACGCCACGGCCTGCACCTGAATGGCCTGATCACCGGCCAGCGCATCCTCAAGCACAAAAGCCGCCGCCCTTTCAGCAACCATGACCACCGGCACATTGGTATTTCCCGATACCAACGTAGGCATAATCGACGCGTCAACCACACGCAGCCCCTGCAGGCCCCTGACCGCCAGCCGGTGATCGACGACTGCCATCGGGTCCGCTGCGGGCCCCATCTTCGCGGTGCCCGATGGGTGGAAAATCGTGGCCCCATTCTCGCGACAGAAATGCAGAATCTCATCGTCGCTGCGGACATCGCGTCCAGGCTTGACCTCGCCCTTCATCAAGGACTGCATCGGCTGGGCGTCTGCGAGCTTTCTGGTTAACCGCACCCCGGCAATCGCCGTGCGGCGATCCAGGTCGGTTGCCAGGTAATTGGGCTGCATCGCCGGCGCCTCGAACGGGTCAGTCGAACGGATGCGCAGATAACCCCGCGATTCGGGACGTAACTGACACACGGAAAAGGTGCAGCCCGAAAAGTCATGGACCTTGCCACCGGCCATATCGGCCGACAGCGTGCCAAAATGAAACTGCACATCGGGACGCGCATCGGTATCAGACAAGGCGTTGCAGAACAGGGCGCCCTGGTTGATACCAATGGCCAGCGGGCCGCCCCGCAATAACGCCCATTGCAAGCCCATCTTTGCCTTGCCGCTCCAGCTGCGCAACAGATCGTTGGTGGTAATAGGCTTGTTCACTTCGTAGATCAGCCGAAACTGCAAATGGTCCTGAAGATTCTCGCCCACACCATCGAGCGCGTGCACCATGGGAATGCCCAGCGGACTCAGGTGCGCTGGATTACCCACACCCGACAGTTGCAATAGCTGCGGAGACTGCAGGGCGCCCGCGCACAGGATGACTTCGCGGTTTGCGTTTAATGTCTTGATTTTCCCGTGCTGGCGATACTGGATCCCTGCCGCTTTTTTTCCACGGAACAGAATCCGCATGGCTTGCGCTTCGGTTTCGATACGCAGGTTCGGGCGTCGCCTGGCCGGGTTCAGATAGGCGACTGCCGTAGAACAGCGCCGACCGTTGCGGGTCGTCAACTGATAATATCCGGCCCCCCGCTGGTCGCCCGTATTGAAGTCCTTGCGCGACGGTATGCCAAGACTGTTGGCCGCGCCGATCAGCGCATCGACCAATTCGTGACGGGTCGGAATCGACGTGGCATTGAGCGGACCATCCGTGCCATGGGTCGGGCCGGGCCCGAGATCATTATTTTCCAGTTTACGAAAGTACGGCAGGCAGGCATCCCAGCTCCATCCCTTGTTGCCCAGCGCTTCCCAGTGGTCATAATCTTCCTTTTGCCCCCGTATGTAGATCAGGCCGTTGATGGAGCTGCTGCCGCCCAGCGTTTTACCGCGCGGCCAGTAAATCCGGCGGTCCAGCATATTGTGATCGGGATCGGTATAAAAGCCCCAGTTCAACCGCGGATTGAACATGGTCTTGCCATAACCGATAGGAATATGAATCCACATATTGCGATCAGCCGGTCCTGCCTCGAGCAGGCACACTGAATATTTGCCGTTCTCGCTCAACCGGTTGGCCATCACGCACCCGGCCGAGCCGCCGCCCACCACTACATAATCCACACTCTCTTGCATAGTCTTGTCTGCCTGCCAGTTCTGATTTGGTGGGTCAAGTGTGCGTCTGGCGAGCCGCTATTTGTTAGGGGTATACACCAATCATTTCAATTTTGAAACGATAACCGCCATTTTCATTTCATTTACCGGAACAGATAGTTTCAAATTGTTGGATATTTAATGTTTTTTATTCCACAATAAATATAGAGACAACCATGACCATGACAAATCAAGAATCAAAACATCTGCGTATTCTGACTGTGATAGAGCACCTGGCTTGCGCCAGTTATCCGCTGTCACTGGCACAGATCGCCCAGCGAACCGCATTGCCCAAGGCCAGTGTCCTGCGGCTTTTGCAGCAGTTGCAGGAGGCTGCCTATGTGACGCGACTACCCGATGATCGTGGCTATGTGCTGGGCGCCTGCTCGCATCAACTGGCGCTGTCCGTGCTCAGTTCCACGCACTTTGATCGCATGTGCCGGCTGTTGCTTGGAAAATTGGTGGCTGCCACCGGCGAAACATGCAATCTGACCGCGCTGATCGACAATCAGGTGCATTATCTGGCGCGTGTCGAACCCGAGAGCGACATGCGCCTGCAACTGCATCTGCGCACTGGCGCCCATGTACCGTTGCACTGCACCGCCAGCGGCAAGCTGTTTCTGGCGATGATGCCCGATGTGCACCGCAACTGCCTGCTCGATACCCTGCCGCTACCGGTCATGACACCCAAAACCATTACAGACCGGCTGCGTCTTGCACATGAACTGGGACTGATCGCGCAACAAAGAATCGGCACTGACAACGAAGAGTTCGTCAAGGGCATGGTCGCCATTGCCGTGCCGGTTCAGAACGACCGCGGTCGCGTCATCGCGGCTGTCGCCTGCCACGCCCCAACCGCCACGCATTCATTTTCCGACCTGTTCACTTTCTCCAGCTTGATGAAGGACACTGCCCTGGCGCTGGGTCAGGTGCTGGCCGGCAATGCAAAGCCCGGCGACAGACAGGATATCGAAATCCCATGACAATCCATTTTCTCCCTTCCATCCACAGCCGTACTCCACTGCCTTAAACAACTGATCTATAGGTGATCTCATGAACAAACGTCCTTTTTTGCGTTCCCTGGTCCTGTCCGCTGTCACACTTGTCCCGGGCCTGCCTTCCCAGGCCTGGGCTCAAAACGACACGATTAAAATCGTTGTCGGTTATCCGGCAGGTGGCATTCTTGATGCGCTGGCCCGTGCTGTCGCCGAAGAGTACAGGAAAGCCGGCAACGGCCAGGCTTATGTCGAAAACAAGCCAGGCGCCTCTACCATGATGGCGGCAACGGAAGTTGCACGGTCCAAACCCGATGGACGCACCGTCCTGCTCTCACACTCCATGCCGTTTACCAGTTATCCCTACACCTATGCCAAGCTCAATTACTCACCCAACGATCTGGTGCCCGTGGCCAACCTGGCCAACGTGCCGATTGTGATGTCTACGGGCAGCGTCCAACCGTACAAAACGATTCAGGAATATATGGCAGCAGTCAAGGCTGACCCGGCGCTTGGCGCGGTCGGCCTGGCCGGGCTGGGTGGCCCCACGCACTTTGGCGTATTGCAGATGGCCAAGCACCAGAACGTCAAACTCGAACCGGCCTCCTATTCCGGCGGCCCTCAACTGGTCAATGATGAAATGGGCGGCCATGTCCCGCTGGGCGTGGACGCGGCCGGTGCGCAGATGGAACTGTATCGCGCCGGAAAAATCCGCTTTCTGGGGCTGGCAGGCACCCAGCCGGTCAGCTTCCTGCCTGGCGTCAAAACCCTGCATGAGCAGGGCATCGAAGGATTCGAGAACGTAAAAATCTGGTATGGCGCCTATGTGCCAAAAGGCACGCCACCGGAAACCGTCGCCCGCCTGGAAGAATCGTTTATCGCCATTGCCAAAAATGCCGAGTTGCGCAAGAACTTCGAAAAGCTGGGCCTGGAGCTAACCGGCGAATCGGCAGCCAGCATGAAAGCATTACTGGAGAAGGAAAATAAAGTTTGGGGGCCGATTATCAAGGAATCTGGCTTCAAGGCAAATTGATTCGATGCGGCAGTTGATCTGTCGTAATTGGGGCGTGCCTGGCGAGGGCGCTTTCCGTCCGTCAAAATAACAGGCGCCTCATGCAAGCGCCCTGGGCCCACGACAAATGACCTGACAGGTTCAGGCCAGTACCGCCTGCCAGAGTACGTCTTGCAGCGCCACCTTGTCCAACTGCGTTGTGCCGACAAAAACCAGCGGCCCGGCGGCAATTGTCGGCGTTGCCGGTTCAAGGCTCACGTGCTGGCCTCGCACATAATGCAACACGCACATTCTTTTTTCCGGTCCCAGCAATACAATGCCCTTGGCGCGCAGAACCGGCGCCGGCATTTGGCTGAAAGCAGCACGTAACCGCTGCTCATCAAATGCACCGGCATTGTCAAAACGATAGGACTCAAATGACTGCGCGGCTGGCGCCGTTGCCTGCCGGCCGGTAAACAGCCCGGTATCAGCGCCGCCGGCCATTGGCGATTGTGATTGGAAGGCATGCTGCCCTGTGCGAGACAACAGCAGTGTCCAGTCAAACTGGCCGTTGCTGCCGGCAAACACCGGAACACCCGGCGCCGTCTCATGCAGCCAGGCCAGCACCTGCTTGCGGCGCGCCGCATCCACCAGATCAATTTTATTGAGCAAAATCATATGGGCTGCGGCAATCTGCGTTTTCACCATCTCGCCAGTATGTCGATCCTCACACTGTTCAAGCACGGCGGCTGCATCCACTATGGTGACAATGGACTGCAAGGAAAATCCCTGGCCAAGCGCGCCGATCTGCGCGATCTTTTTGGGATCGCTCACTCCGCTGCCCTCGATAATCAGCCCATCCAGATTGGCGGCCTGCTTTTCAATCGCCATCAGCGCGTTCATCAGCTCGCCCCCCATGGAGCAGCACACACACCCGTTGCGCAGCGAGATGACGCCATCCCCACTGACCGATTGAATCAATGAAGCATCAATATTGACGGCGCCGAAATCATTGACCAATACCATCAGCCGCAAGCCATGAGGCGCCTGCAGCAGGTGATTGAGGACCGTAGTTTTGCCGGCCCCCAGGAAGCCACCCAGCACGGTCAGCGCGATGACCTCGCTCATGTTTCTATCTGCGGGCAGGGAAATATCGTGCCACCCAGCACGGTGCCCCAAATCCTGATGTCCTTGAGCCGGGTCGGATCAACCGCCAGCGGATCTTCTTCAAGGATGGCGAAATCGGCCTGTTTGCCGGTCTCGATACTGCCGATCCGGTCATCCAGCTTAAGCGTATAGGCTGCGCCCAGCGTCATGGCATGCAAAGCCTGCTGCACCGAAATCCTGTTTTCCTCGCCCAGCACGCGACCAGACGCCGTCATTCTGTTGACGGCGCACCAGGCCGTAAACAGGGGCGCAATGGGGGTGACAGGCGCATCCGAATGTAATGAAATCGGCACGCCGGCAGCCAGTGCCGTCGCCGCGGCATTCAAGCGGTTGGCGCGCTCGGGGCCCATGGTCATTTCATAGTGGGCATCGCCCCAATAGTACAGATGGTTGGCAAACAAGTTGGCGCACACACCCAGGCTGGCCATGCGCCGGAACTGCGCCGTGCTGGCCATCTGGCAGTGCTGCAGGGTATGCCTGTGGTCGCGGCGCGGACTGGCGGCAAGCACCGCTTCCAAGGCATCGAGCGCCACGTCGGTCGCCTCGTCGCCATTGGTATGGATATGCACGGTCAGCCCGGCGTCGTGATAGATCTGGATCAGCTCGCGCAACTGTTGCGGCGGAATCACCCAGATGCCGTTTTCCTGCGCACCTGCCGGTGGCTTGTAGTAATGCGGCCAACGCAGCCTGGCGGTAAAGCCCTGAATGGAGCCGTCCACGATTAGTTTGACAATGCCAAAACTGAGTTTGTCCGTGTTGCGCGCAATGCTGGGCAGGACCCGATCCAGGCCCTTACCTTGCGGGTCACGCAAGGGCGCATACGCCGGCACCAGGCGCAGCGGAAACGTATCGCCGCCGGTAGTCTCTGCCAGGCTGGCCAGTGTTTCCTCGCTCAGGTCATTAACCAGGTCGGTCGCTGTCGTGACGCCAGCCAGCTGCGCAACCCGGGCAAAGTTCCAGATGCCATGGGAAGTTTGTCCCTCATCAAAATAGACATTGCCAATCTTGCGGAACACCAGATACATGGCGGCAAATTCCTGCAATTGGCCCGTCAGCTTGCCCGAGTCGTCACACTCGACGCCATCGATACCCGAATCAGCGGTGATCCCGGCCATCTGCAGCATGGCTGTGTTTACGTTCATCAAATGGATACTGGCATGAAGCACCACGACCGGCCGGCTGGGGGAGACCTGGTCCAGGTGTTCGGTGGTTATCCGTTCACCCTGGAAATAAATCGGATCAAAACCCCACGCGCACAGCGTTTTGGCGGGGTCTGTCATGGCCTGCTCGGCCTGCTGCAAGCGCGCAACAACCGCTTGCAGCGTTTTCAGACCTTTCCACAGGCGCCCGTCAGGACCGCGCCTGTCATAAAACCCCACATAGACAAAACTCCACATGCCGCCTTCTAGCAGATGGCTATGCCCTTCAATCAAGCCGGGCATGATGAATTTATCCGCAAACCGGTCGTCCACCACCGCGCCGCCCCAGCCCTGTAATGAAGCCAGATCGCCGGCGCCAAGAATGCGGCCATCCCTGACCGCCACATGCGTGGCCCGCGGCTGCGCAGGATTCATGGTGATAATACTGCGCGCACGATAAATGCGTATCTCAGCATTGTCCGATATAGATGGCGACATGTTTACTCCTCCTTTGACCTGCACATATTACTATAGGCGGATATAAAAATTCTATATTACGAGATTATTTATCTCGTTTTTTAAAATTTATATTGACCAAAACCCAGTTTGCCTCGTATCATTAACAAAAATCGGAACCTTTCATACCGAATATTCATATTTACACGAACAACGTGAGGATACGTCAATCATGAACACGTCAACACCCCAGCAGTCCCACCAGAAAGCCGTTACCGGCGTCCAGAAAATGACACCATCGGAGGCTTTTGTTGAAACCATGGTCGCCAATGGCGTCACCAATATCTTTGGCATCATGGGCTCCGCCTTTATGGACGCCATGGATATCTTCGCCCCGGCGGGCATCCGGCTGATTCCTGTGGTTCACGAACAAGGCGGCGCGCACATGGCAGACGGCTATGCGCGGGTCAGCGGCCGCCATGGCGTGGTGATCGGCCAGAACGGACCGGGCATCAGCAACTGCGTGACAGCGATTGCCGCTGCCTATTGGGCACACTCTCCTGTCGTGATGATCACACCGGAAACCGGCACCATGGGCATGGGGCTGGGCGGCTTTCAGGAAGCCAACCAACTGCCGATGTTCCAGGAATTCACCAAATACCAGGGACATGTCAATAATCCGAAACGCATGGCCGAATATACCGCCCGCTGCTTTGACCGGGCTCTGTCCGAAATTGGCCCGACCCAGCTGAATATTCCGCGTGATTATTTCTATGGTGAAATCGAAACCGAAATTCCACAGCCGCAGCGCCTGGATCGTGGTGCCGGTGGTGAAAAAAGCCTGAACGAAGCGGCCGAACTGCTGGCTACCGCCAAATTCCCCGTTATCCTTTCCGGCGGTGGCGTTGTCATGGCCGATGCCGTCGAAGAATGCAAAGCACTGGCCGAGCGGCTGGGCGCGCCCGTGGTCAACAGCTATCTGCACAATGACTCGTTCCCCGCCAGCCATCCGCTGTGGGCCGGTCCGCTGGGCTACCAGGGCTCCAAGGCAGCCATGAAGCTGATCGCACAGGCCGATGTCGTGGTGGCGCTGGGCTCACGCCTGGGCCCATTCGGCACCCTGCCACAACATGGCATGGATTACTGGCCCAAGGAAGCGAAGATCATCCAGATTGATGCCGACAACAAAATGCTCGGCCTGGTGAAGAAAATTTCAGTTGGCATTTGTGGCGATGCAAAGGCCGCGGCCGTCGCTCTGCTGGAGCGCCTGCAGGACAAGACGCTGGCCTCGGATGCAACCAAAGAAGCGCGTGCCAAAACCATTGCAGACGAAAAAGCGGCATGGGAAAAAGAGCTGGATGAATGGACGCACGAGAAAGATGCGTACAGCCTGGACATGATCGAAGAAGCCAAAAAAGAAGGCGGCAAATATCTGCATCCACGTCAGGTGCTGCGTGAACTGGAAAAAGCCATGCCGGAAAACGTCATGGTCTCGACCGATATCGGCAACATCAACTCTGTGGCCAACAGCTACCTGCGTTTCGAAAAACCGCGCAGCTTCTTTGCTCCCATGAGTTTCGGCAACTGCGGCTATGCCCTGCCCACGATCATCGGCGCCAAAGTGGCCGCTCCGGATCGTCCTGCTATCGCCTATGCCGGAGACGGCGCCTGGGGAATGAGCATGGTGGAAATCATGACTTGCGTACGCCATGACATTCCGGTCACCGCAGTGGTCTTCCATAACCGTCAGTGGGGTGCAGAGAAGAAAAACCAGGTGGATTTCTATAACCGCCGCTTTGTTGCCGGCGAACTGGACAACCAGAGCTTTGCAGAGATTGCGCAAGCCATGGGTGCAACCGGTTTCGTGGTCGACAAACTGGAAGACGTGGGCCCAACCCTGAAAAAAGCCGTGGACATGCAGATGAACGAAGGCAAAACCTGCGTCATTGAAATCATGTGTACACGTGAACTGGGTGACCCGTTCCGCCGCGATGCGTTGTCCAAACCTGTACGGTTCCTGGACAAATACAAAGACTACGTCTAATCCACTAGCGCAACCTGAGGAGCACATCATGGGCGTTTTGCAACGCATCGTCGAAACGGCGAAAGCCGACCCGAAACGCATCGTGCTGTGCGAAGCCCAGGATCCGCGCGTGCTTGAAGCAGCAATACGGGCACAGCGGGACCGTATTGCTGATGTCATAATGGTGGGCGATCCGGTGCAAACCGCCGCGATCGCCAGCCAGCATGGCCTGGATATCTCGGGCATGACCATTACCGACCCAGCGACCAGCCAAGCGCGTGAACATTATGCTCAACAGCTGTACCGCTTGCGCGAGAAAAAAGGCATGACACTGCAACAGGCACAGCAAGCCATTGCACAACCGCTGTGCTTTGCCAATCTCATGCTGCAGATGGGTGACGCCGACGGCTCGGTCGCCGGTGCCGTTCACACGACAGCAGATGTGGTTCGCACTGCACTTCAGGTGGTGGGCGCCAGCGCCTCTGCCGGCAGCATCGTGTCCAGTTTCTTTCTGATGATTTTTGAACACGAGCACCACCCAACCAAGGGTGGCATGATTTTTTCCGATTGCGGCCTGGTCATCGATCCGGATGCACAACAACTGGCACGTATTGCCCTTGACTCGGCAAAAAGCGCAAGCGCGCTGCTGGGCGAGGCGCCACGCATTGCCATGTTATCGTTCTCGACCCTGGGAAGTGCGCAACATGTCAACGTGACCAAAGTCCAGCACGCCACTAGTCTGGTCAAGCAAGCGCAGCCGGATCTTCTGATCGACGGCGAAGTGCAGCTGGATGCCGCCATTATTCCCGACATCGCATCACGCAAACTCAGTGATTCTCAGATTCATGGGCGCGCCAATGTGTTGATTTTTCCGGACCTGAATGCCGGCAATATTGGCTACAAGCTTGCCGAAAGACTGGGGGGCGCCATCGCTATCGGCCCGCTGCTGCAAGGACTGAACAAACCGGCCAATGACCTGTCGCGGGGCTGTAGTGCCGACGACGTTTACAATGTCATTGCCGTCACTTGCGTACAGGCACAACAGCAGCAACTGCAAACCCATGCCAGTGAATTATCGTCGGTGTCCGCCGGCCAGTAATCGCGCAATATCGTAAAAGACAGCAGGCGTCAATGCTTGCTGCAGATCTACCGCCAGGCTTCTTGGATAATACGAACTCAGATCCAGCCCCACACCCAGTCCGACAACGTCAATACCCTGGCTGATGGATTGCCGCACGACCTGTTGCAGGTGGCTGGCCAGATAATAATCATCGTTGACATATTGCGTGGCGCTGTCCATCGGGCAACCGTCAGAGACCACAATCAGGGTGCGGCGCCTGACCGGCTGCTCCTGCAGCCGCTGCGAGGCCCAGAGGACCGCCTCACCGTCCACCCCTTCCCGATACAGATCATGCTTGAGCAATGCAGCGATATCCAGACGCGCGCGCGACCAGCTCGTATCGGCCTGCTTAAATAGCAAATGACATAGCTCATTAAGGCGCCCGGGATGAGCCGGCTTGCCCTGGCGCTGCCAGTCTTTCATGGCACGACCGCCATTCCAGGCACCGGTCGTAAAGCCAAGCAATTCGGTTTTCGCGCCTGCCATTCCCAAAGCCCGCAACAAGGTATCGAGCAATACCGACAGGCGGCGCGCATGCGTGCGCATGGAACCGGAGCAATCGAGCAAAACAGTAACCGCCTGGTCGACCCGCTCAATGACCTGGTCCTGGCGAAATATCCGTGTCTCGGCAGGACTGGCAATCAACTGGCTGAGCGTACGGCCATCAAGAATGCCCTCCTCCTGGCCGAATATCCAGCCGTCGTCCTGCGGCATGCGAAAGATGCGGCGAAACAGCCTGGCAAGTTGAGCCACGCCGATTGACAATGAAGCACGATCTTCGTCCATTTGCTGGCGAAACTGCTTAAGCTCTGCTCGCCTTACTCGCGAGGCTGCCAGTTCAATACGGTCGTAGCGACGGGTGAATACGCGGTAGCTGGCCTGGTGCTGATCGAATACCCGGCTTTGGCCGAACGGTGCCACATCAAACCCATCTTCGGGCTGCGCATCCGGTGTGAGCAGCAGGGAAAACAGCGACCGGCTATTTTTATCGGAATCCTTTGGCCGGCGATCCAGCGCCATTTCCGCCGCCAGATTCAAGCTGACCTTTTCGGCAAGCCGTGCAGCCATCGCAGCGTAGGCTGCCTGATCATTGCGCAGACGGCGCAAGGCATACAGCTCTTCGCCTATTTCACCAGCCATACCAGCGCGCGTGGCTTCCAGCAGATCCTGCTGGGCCTCGCTGAGCACGCCCCCGGTTACTCTTGACCACACGGTAAGCATGACCGTAAACAGCAAAATACCCTGGCTGGACTCGATCAAGGCCGAATGTTCAAATGCCTCGGCCCAGGCACGAAAGCGCGTCTGCACATTCGCGCGCACCCCTGGCCAGTCTGAAGCGACCGTCGCCTCCAGACGCACTTGTTCGAAAAAATCATAGAGAAGCCGGGCAGTCTCATCTTGCGGACATGCCTGTTCATAGATGGTCGGATCGCAGGCAAGCAGACGCAATGCCAGCCCGTCGGCCACGGCACGAAAATCCTTGAAGGTCTGATTGTCGGGATCCAGCCGCAGATGTGGCGCCAGCACCGGCACCAGACTGTCATCCAGATACAGTCTGCCCTTCCTGAAATGCGCATTGGTGCGTCCGCTAATGGCACGCACGGCAGCGCCGCACAACTGGTCGGTATGTTGCTGGAATATGCTGTGCGCAATATCGTTCACGTCAGCATGGTACCCATAAATGCTTCGGGCAGCTCTTGTTCGAAACAGCGCTGATAATATTCGGCAATCAGTTCTTTCTCGGCGTCATCACATTTGTTCAGGAATGACAATCGAAATGCCAGGCCGGTATCGCCGAAAATCTGCCGGTTCTCTGCCCAGGTAATCACGGTGCGAGGCGACATGAGCACGGAAATATCACCTGCCTCGAACCCCTTGCGCGTGAGGTTGGCCAGATCCACCATTTTGCGAATTGTCTGGCGCCCTTGAGCATTGTCCATCTGCGGCACTCTGGCTGCAGTAATCTGCACCTCGTCCTCGGGTTGCAGATAATTGAGAGCAGCGACAATATTCCAGCGATCCAGCTGCGCATGATTGAGCGATTGCGTGCCATGATACAGGCCGTTCAAATTGCCCAACCCCAGCGTATTGGCCGTCGCAAACAGCCTGAAATCGGCGTGCGGGGCGATGCTGCGGTTCTGGTCCAGCAACATGAAATGACCGTTGCGCTCCAGAATCCGCTGAATGACAAACATGACATCGGGCCGACCGGCATCGTATTCGTCAAAGATCAGCGCCATGGGTTGCTGCAACGCCCACGGCAGAATACCTTCCTGAAACTCGGTGACCTGGCGCCCTTCTCGCAACACAATGGTGTCCTTGCCGACCAGGTCCAGGCGGCTGATATGGCCATCCAGGTTGACCCGCACGCAAGGCCAGTTCAGCCTGGCGGCGACCTGTTCGATATGCGTGGATTTACCGGTGCCGTGCAGGCCCTGAATCAATACCCGCCTGTTCTGAATGAAGCCGGCCAGGATGGCAAGCGTGACATCATGATTGAAATGATAGGCGGTGTCGATCTGCGGCACATGTTCCGTGGGTTCGCAAAATGCGGGGACGGTCAGGTCGGTATCAAGGCCGAAGACTTGCCTGACGGAAATCTCGCGGATGGCGCGGTGTGAATCTTGCGGGGTGGTCATGAAATACTGCCTCCGTTGCAGATCGCAATGGCGGACCACTGCGCGTGAATGATTTACGCTGCCGCGTTGGCTTTTTCAATTTCTGCCAGCGAATCGGCTGCACGACGCAATACCGGCAAAAATCCCAATGCCTTTTCACGGGTAATGCGCATGATGGGAGACTGCGCCGCGATGCCCATGTTCGACTTGCCATTTTCTCCCGGGACCAGCACAGCAATACAAATGAGGCCGGGCAAAAACTCTTCGTTGTCCATGGCGTAACCTTGCCGTCGCACCTGTTCTATTTCCTGTTCGATCGCGTCATAGCGCGTCAGGGTATTCGGGGTATACTGTTCCAGTGGGGCTGCTTCCAGCAGACGACGACACTGCGAGGGCGACATTTGCGCAAGAAACAGTTTGCCACTGGCCGAGCAATGCAAGGGGACGCGCGAGCCCGGGTGTAGATAGAACCGAAGCGGCGCGACCGTTTCCACCCGATCCAGATACAACACCTCGTTGCCGGTGCAGGCGGTAATGTTGCAGCTTTCACCGATTTCCTCAACCAAGTGCCGCAAGACTGCACGTCGTGAGCCGTGAATAGTGTTGTTCAGCAGCAGCTTTTCGGCCATCTGGTGCAAGCGACGACCGGTGCTGTACTGCCTGCCATCGCCGTCGCGAATAATCAGCCTTGCGCTTTCCAGTTGCTGTAGCATACGGTGCAGGGTTGGCTTGGGAATACCCAGCTCTTCACTGAGGCTTTGCAGCGAAAAATAACTGTCTTTTTCGGCAATGACCTCAAGAAGCGCAAACAGCCGTAGCGTTGGGGTGTTGCCTTCGACACGTTCAGATTCGATCATATCCATAGAAATCGCCATTTATTCCAATTATTTTGCAATTTATTTCAAATACTGAAATAAATTATACCAATAACCGGAATATTGATCAACGTTTTCTTGAAATGACAGGAAAATGCTGCGCAACCAGTTCAGCCAGGGTTTTAATGCCAACTGCAATTTTGGGCTCGTCAATGGACCCATAACCAAAACGAATGTAGCGTCGGGTGCCTTTCGATACCCTGCTGAAGAATACTTCTCCCGGCTCAAGGACAATTCCGTTTTGCAACGCCACTGCCGTCAGCGCAGTGGTGTCGATATGTTCCGGCGCCCTTACCCAGCAGAATGATCCGCCCGGCGAGGAGATGATCTGAAACGTCGGTAGATACTCCTTTAGCGCATCGCGCAGCGCCCGTTCGCGTTGGCCATAGATTTGTGATTGCTTGCGCAAAAAAGACTGGTAATGGCCCAGCGAGACGAACAGGGCAAAGGCCCGTTGCAGAAAAGAAGGGGCATGTCGCAACATCAGCCGTTTCAGTGCACGCAGCTCGTCGACCAGCGGCTTGGGGCCAACAATGAATCCCAGCCGCAAGCCGGGTGCAAATGTTTTTGACAAACTGCCTACATAAATCACACGCCCGTTCTGGTCCAGACTCTTGAGCGCCGGAAAGGGTTTATCAATAAAGCTGTTTTCAAATTCAAAATCGTCTTCGACAATCACCGTATTGCAGGCATTGGCTTTTTCAAGAAGCGCCTGGCGCCGCGCCATGGACATGGTGACCCCGGTGGGGCATTGGTGGCTTGGCGTGACAAAAACCATATCCATGTCAACGGTAATACCCGCGACATCGACGCCCTCTTCATTGACCGGCACCGGCACCACGTGACGGGTGCGGCTGGAAAAAATATTGCGCGCGTCCGGATAGCCGGGTTCTTCCATACCCACTTTATTGCCCGGCCTGACCAATAAATCGGCCAGCAGATACAGCGCGTGCTGAGCCCCCACTGTCACCATGATTTCATCCTTGGTCGCCGAAAAACCCCGTCGCGGCAGGACCTGGTTCTGGATCGCGGCGATAATCTCCGGGTCGTCCATCATGATCAGGTCCTGGGCCCAGCTGCGAATGTCCACAATGGACAGCGCCTTCATGCAGCATTCACGCCACTCGGAAGTGGGAAACAAGGCGGGATCAAACTGACCGTACACAAAGGGATAGGGCTGGGTCTGCCAGTTGGCCGGCTTGCGGATATTGCGTTGCTGGCTGGGCCGCGCATGAATGCGTCCGTGCCAGAAATCGGTTTCGTCATCGCCACCGGCGCTGGCGATAATATCAAGCATATTGCGCTGCTGCGCTGCCTGCCCCACAAAATGACCACTACGATTGCGCGTCACCAGATAGCCTTCGCTGACCAGTTCCTGATAGGCAAACACAACCGTATTGCGTGCCACCTTGAGCGTATCCGACAGGAAACGGCTGGAAGGCACCGGCGCATCCGGCGTCAGGTGCCCCTGCGTAATGGCGGCCACCAGCATCTGCCGGATCCGGCCCTGCAGCCCCAGCGATTCACTGGTCTCACGAAACAGTTTTTCCCAAAGCAGCGCACTCAGGGCTGCCCGACTGGGCGCGCTGACCTTGTCCAATCCCGGGCTGACACGTTTTCTGTAATTACTCATTGCTTTTTTCTTGTAACAGGCCAATGATGGCGTGATCCGGCAAGTGATGGGTGTATCCGTGTGCCGGATCACGATAATTTCAAATGCAATAGAAGCTTGCGATTATCCCTGAAACGGACATGGCCGCCATGCAAAGGCGATCCATGTCGGCAAATCTGGCATGTACAGGTTCGATCTATACCTTGCCCTTCCAGGGCACCATGGCCTTCTCTATATAGCGGATCAGGGCGTCAAAAATAAACGCAAAAAACCCAATAATAATGATACCCATAATGACGGTATCACTGGCCAGATACTGCGCGGCATTCAACACCATGAAACCCAGGCCGCGATCGGCCGCCACCATCTCGGCAGCGACCAGTGTACTCCAGCCCACCCCAATACCAATGCGCATGCCTGTGAATATTTCCGGCAGGGCCGACTTCAATATCACATACCAGACAATCTGTCTGTTTGAGCCGCCCATGGAGTAGGCAGCATGGATCTGCTCCATTGACACCGACTTGACGCCGGCCCTGGCGGCAATCGCCATGGGCGCAAAGATAGCCAGGTAGATCAGGAAAACCTTTGGAAACTCGCCAATACCGAACCAGATGATGACTAGCGGCAAATAGGCCAGCGGCGGCAAGGGCCGGTAGAACTCGATGACCGGATCGAACAGCCCGCGAGCGACGCGATTGACCCCCATCATGATGCCCACCGGTACGGCCGTAAGCAGCGCCAGAGCGAACGCCGAAAACACCCTGGTCAGACTGGCCACGGTATGCTCGACAAGCGTCGCATTGGCAATGCCATCTGTCATACCCACGATGAATTTGTTATACACCGCTACAGGCGACGGCAGAAACAGCGGCTTCACCCAGCCAAAATACGTAATGATGGACCAGACCACCAGCAATGAAATCGCAGTTGCGATACTGATAAACACGCTGGCCCCCGCCCCCGGCGCTCCATAAACTTGCCCCGGTACAGCAGCAGCTCTGCCGAACAGTTTATTAAGCATGGTGGCCTCCTTCCCGTTCGTCGCTGTAGATGATGTTCAGCACTGTCTCGCGCATACGGATGAATTCGGGGCTTGATTTAATTTCCCTGGCATTTTTTCCCGCCAGAAACTCCCGGTTGAATGACAGGTCGTAGGTGTTGGTAATGCGGCCCGGCCGTGGTGACATCACAATCAGCTTGGAGCCCAGAAAGAGTGCTTCTTCTACGCTATGGGTAATAAAAAAGAACATTTTGTGGGTCACTTCCCACACCTTGAGCAACAATTCCTGGATGGTTTCGCGGGTCAGCGCGTCCAGTGCCGCCATGGGTTCATCCATTAACAACATGGCCGGATTGCAGGTCAGGATGCGGGCGATTCCCACCCGCTGCTGCATCCCGCCGGAAAGCTGATAAATCATATGTTGATGAAAGTCCTTGAGCCCCACCAGCTCCAGATTGCGTGCTGCGATCTCATGCCGCTTGGCCTTGGACACACCCTGCAGTTTGAGGCCGAATTCGGTATTCTCTATGACATTGAGCCAGGGCAGCAACGCGTGCTTTTGAAACACCACGCCGCGATCCGCACTGGGACCGGAGATCGGCTCATTACCCAGCATGATCGAACCGGACGATGGCGACATGAAGCCGGCCAGCAGATTTAAAAAGGTTGTTTTACCGCAGCCCGAGGCGCCGAGCGCTACCACGAACTGGCCCTTATTGATGGTGAGGTTGACATCCTTGAGCGCGACCACACTGTCATTCTGGCGAATCCCGGGATACACCACATTGACGTCTTTTACATATAAATTCTCGGCTACAGTTTGCATTGCGATTGTCTCCAACTACACATTCGTTCTGTGAAAGGTGGAATGCCACCTTTCAGCTTATGACAGCCGCAATTATTTCTGCTTTGCGGCCTGCTCTACCCAACTGGCATTCACAACGCCGCTGTAGTCAGCAAGCACAGAGTCAATCTGTTTTTGCTCCTTGAGGAACGCAGCGCTCTCGGTCAGCGCCTTGACCGCACCGGAACTGGCGCCGCCACCCAGCCAGGTATTGGAGGCCATGTCTGCCGCTGTCGGAAAGACCAGCATTTTCATCGCTTCCAGAATATCCTTTGAGTCGCCGCCAATCATCTGAGTAATGCCCTTGACCTCTGGACTGCTTTGCGTCCACTTGGCGCCATTCTGTTTATAGTCGTCATAGGCATCGGCCAGGACCCTGGTGTAGGCCTGCATGAACTTGGGATTTTTCTGCGCCCAGTCTTTGTCGACCACAATACCGTCAAACGTCGGGACACTGGCCTTGCCTACTTCCTCGGAATCGGTCAGAACCGTGCCATCCTTGAGCAGCGTGGTCAGTGCCGGAGGCCAAACATAGGCCGCGTCGATATCGCCGCGCTGCCAGGCTGCCACGATCTGCGGTGGCTGCATATTCAGAATACGCACATCACGCGGATTCATTTTCCACACCTTGCTGAGCGCAACCAGCAAATGAAAATGCGAGGTCGAGACAAACGGCACGCCAATCCGCTTGCCCTTGAGGTCTTCCGGCTTGCTGATGCCCGACTCCTTGCGGACCACCAGCGCCTCGGAATGGCCGATGTTGTCAAGAATCCAGAACAGCTGCATATTCACGCCGCGCGTCGCTGCGGCCGCAATCCCGGTCGAGCCAAGCACGCCGATAGGGATGCCGCCGGAAGCCAGGGCGCTGGAAATATCACCGGCCGAACTGAACTGGCGCCATTTGACGGTATAGCCTGCGGCCTTGAGCGGCTCGTCGAATTTTTTCATCGCAATGGCCGACACATAGGGCCCAACGATCTGCTGGTAGCCAATGGTGACTTCTTCCTGCGCCGCTGCGTGGGTGGACCAGGCAAGCGTTGCCACGGTTGCCGAAGTGCACAACAATGTTTTCAGAAACGTGTTTTTCATGTTTGACTCCACGAGTGGTGGTTTACAACGTTGTAGTAGGTGCGCCAGGTAGGCGCGACGATGTTTTGCTATGAATTTATTAAAATTGCATTTGTCGGGGGTCTCTCTTGCTGCGGTACTGCTACCTCCTGTATTACCTCATGGTCCTGCTGGTGGCAAAGTCAGCGAATCATCAACTTTGCCGGATCGGGCGCCACGCCAAACCATTTGCGATAGATCGTGGCGTAACTCCCGGATTCGATCGCCTTGCGCAGCGCGGCGTTGACCCGCTGCGTCAGGGCACTGTTCTTGGGCATGGCTATTGCGTAGAAATTATTGGGAGTGGCCAGACTGTCCGCTACCCTGATCAGACCCTGGCCTTTGTTCTGGCTGTAATAACGCACATTTGCCGTGTCGTGAACCAACGCATCCAGTCTGCCGGCGGCCACCTCCAGATACGGAAAGCCGGCATCCATGTTCTGAAAGTACATGACCTTCGCCTGCGGGAGCATGCGGTTGACATAGTCGGCCGCTTCGGTGCCGCGCTTGACCCCCACCCGTTTGTCGGCCAGATCGGCAAAGCCATTGATATCGGTATTACCATTGGCGACCACCAAGGAAATATCGCTGCGAAAATAAGGATCGGAAAAATCTACGCTACGTTCCCGATCTTGCGTAATGGTGATGCCGGCGATGGCCATATCCACCTTGCCGGCCGTCAGATTCGCAAAGATATTGGAAAAATCCATGGGCAGCAGGGAATAGGACACGCCCATTTCGCGTGTGATAAGGTCCAGCAGGTCCATATCAAAGCCTACATATTTGCCGTTCTCACGGAACTCGAATGGCAAAAAAGCGGTATCGGTGGCAACCACCAGCGTTTCTGCCCGCGCCGCTCGGGCGCCTGGCGGTATCACTGAATACAGCATCAGAAAAGCGAATGCTGCCAGAGCCAGGCCAATAGACTTGCGACGTAAGCAGTGCCGAAGGTTCATCAGATCACCTCATCTCTCAGGTAATACCAGTGATAGAGCATGGCCTGTCCGAGGCGCCGGAAAGGAGAAAACAGATGTCCGGGCAGCGGCGAGTTGTAGATGGGCAGATCCCATTGGGCCCCGTCCTGTCCCACAATGCGCTGCGCCAGGCGTCGCCCCGCCCATGCCGAGGAAGACACGCCGTTACCACCATAGCCGAACGAATAATACAGCGACAACGAAGGATCGGGCTGGACGATACGCGGCATCATATCGTGGCTGACATCGACCCACCCGCTCCAGTTGTACGCAATGGGCACTCCCTCGAGCGATGGGAATTTGCGGTAAAGACCTTTTTTGAGCAAATCCAGATGCTTGGGATTGGCCGCGTCCTTGCCGGTAATCGCACTGCGACTGCCAATTTGTACTGAACCATCGGGCAACAGCCGATAATAAAAGCGCAGCGTACGGGTGTCGGTAATGAACACAGTCGATTTGAGTCCGGCCTCGGCCAGTTCCTGCGCGGTCAGCGGACGGGTCACCATGGAGTTGGACTGGATCGGCATCAGCTTGGAACGCGTCGTGGTATGTACCCCCTGCGTTGTATAGCCGCCGGTGGCGAAAGCCACCTTGCGCGCCTTGACGATACCGCCCGGCGTATGTAAATGGTGCAGGCCATCGCGCGTTTCCACTTTCATGACCGGGCTGGACGTATGCACCTTGACCCCAAGTTGCCGTGCACGTCGCAGATAACCGAAAGCCAGCTTCAGCGGGTGTACGCCGACGCCCTGGGGCTCCCATAAGGCCGCCTTCGCTTCCTGGTCGTTCACATATTCTTCACACAATTGGTCCCGGCTAAGCATGCGCGTCTTGTAGCCGAAGACCTCATTCATCAACCGGCTTTCATTGCGTAGAAAATCGACTTTCTTGTCTCGATGCGCCGTGTATAGATGGCCACCGGTTTGCGCATCACAATCGAATTGCGCCACCAGTGACTCCCAATACTCGAAACCGGAGCGTATTTCTGCATCCAGCCGTTTGGCCGTCTGCTCACCCCATTTGGCAATCCATTGGGAACGGTACAGGCGACCCATGGCATTCTGTCCCTGCCCGCCGTTTCGACTGGTGCATCCCCAGGCGGCGGCATTGGCCTCCAGCACCACAACCTCGGCCTGATGGTCCTGAGCCAGATGCAGCGCAGTAGACAGCCCGGTAAAACCGGAACCTACCACAACTACATCTGCAATCAGTCCGTCCGGGGCCGGGCCGTCATCGGGCGGCGGCTCACCTGCAGTGGCAACCCAGTACGTCGGAGCATACTGCTGGCCTTGCGTTGGGGTATCGGTAAGCGGATCAAACAGCGGATCGTATGCGCGCATCAAAGTTGCCATGACGATGCTCCCGCCTATTTTCCAGCCGCAATTGCAGGACGGCTCTTGCGAAATGCATTCTTCACAAGAATCTTTCCGTCTTTGAATGTGAACAGGTCCACCATATTGGCTTCAATGCGAGCGCCGTCTTTCTGAGTGCCGGTAAACGTCGTTTCCGATACCCCACGATCGCCACTGATCCAGTGCTTGCCATTGCGCCATTGTGCGTCTGGAATGTTTTCCCAGGCAGCCTGAAAAGCCTTTCTTACAGCCTCACGCCCTTCGATCCGGTTGCCGCAAACCTGATCGCCGGCCACGGTTTCAAAAACACAATCATCGTGCATGAACGACATCAGGGCTTCAATGTCATGGTCGTTCCACGCCTGGGAAAAGGCTTCAAGGGTCTGGATATTTACCGCGTTACTCATTTTGCATTCTCCTGCTTTGATATTTCAATCAAAGATAGAAGAAGTTTGCCTGACGGTCTAGGTCCAGTTTCCGCACTTCGTTGAGTCCAGATCCAGCGGCCCGCAATGAGCCACAATGGCACAGTTGTGCGCCAGTACAAAGCGGCTGAGCATTGCAGCGTACCAGCCTGCTCATTGACGGTGCACAAGGCGCGCGCCGGTTGTGCGCTGCGCTATTTCGGCGCAGCGCCAGCGGATAGAAACAGGACAATGAACGCGCATAAGTCCAGTCAGTCCAGCGTATCGCTCCAGATATTTTTTGCCCAGGAACGCGCATCGGCGCCCTCTTTTTCGGAAGGATGCGCGGACAGGCCGCCCCCTTGGGCCGAAACCATGTCCATTTTTTCCGGGTCGTAACGGTAGACATTGGCCACATGCATGGCCGATGTATCGTCGACATAGCTATAGCAGGTATTGGCAAAGACCGGCAGCGGATCAGGTTGAGCGCCGGCCAGTCGCGCAATCATGCTGCTGGCGCACACCTTGGCCTGGGAGTTGGCGATATGAGCCGATTTGGGAAGCCCCGAATCGACGGAATCGCCCAGCAAATGAATACCAGGCGCCTTGCGCGATTCATACGTCACAAAATCCACATCGCACCAGCGGCCCTCTTCGTTGGACAATCCGGTATCGAGCGCCAGCCGGCCTGCAGCCTGGGGTGCAATTACATTCAATACATCGGTCTTCCAGGTATCGAATACTGTTTTGACCGTCCCGGTGTCAACATCAATGGCCGAGAGCTCGCTACCCGGCTGGTAGTCTATAAGCCCCGCGTACTGCTCGGCCCAATTGCGTTCAAACAATGCGCGCTTGGACGTAATGCCGGGGTTGGCATCCAGCACCAGCACCTTGCCTGTGGGGTTATGCTGTTTGAGATACCACGCCACCTGACAGGCCCGCTCGTAAGGTCCGGGCGGACAGCGATACGGTAGCGGCGGCACCGTGATGGCAAAAACGCCCCCCTTGCGCATGTGCTGTAGTTGCCGGGCCAGTGCCTGCGTTTGGGGGCCGGCTTTCCACGCATGAGGAACACGTGCTTTTGCCGCATCGGTCTGCGTCATGGGCAACTGCGAATAGTCAAAACTGATGCCGGGCGCCATAATCAGATAATCATAGGAGACCGGCCCGGCTGCAGTACGCACCTGCTTGCGGTCGGGGTCTACGGCCAGTACCGTTTCCTGGCGCACTGTCACGCCATGCTTGCGAATCAGGTTGTCATAAGAGCGGGTAATCGCCGATAGCGGGACAGACCCGCCCAGCACCAAATTGCTAGTAGGACAGGAAACAAACTGCGCATTTTGTTCAATCAGCGTGACCGACAGTTGGTATTGGCTCCACATGCGCAAGTATTTTGCCGCTGTCGCCCCCGCAAAGCCTGCCCCCACAATGACAACATGCGCCTGCCGCAAGCTGCGCGCGGCGCTCGCGCTCAACGGCCAGACACCGGCGCCAAGCCAGGCCGCCCCCAAGGTATTGATAAATTGCCTGCGCTTCATCGTTGATGTTCCGTCTGTATGCTGAAATACCGCAAGTCATGATGCAGCCCGATCTTTATTTCATTTGAAATAAACTGAGTATAGAAGCAGCTCATCGGGGCGCGGGCAAGGCCGAGAAATAGACGGCCAAGCGATCGATTTCATCTGCGGTCAAGCCTCGGGCGTGTTGCGTCATGACATCGGTGTCTGTCTTGCTGGTGCGAAACGCCATCATGCGTGACAGAAACTGGGTTGAAGACATCCCCGCCAAACTTGGTGTCTCCGACACACTGACCCCGTTCGTACCATGGCAGGCCGCACAGGACGCGGCCAGGACACGGATATGCAGATCAGATTGTGACGCCTGCGCCATTGCCTGCGTGGCGTCCAATAGCAATACCAGAGTCCATAAACGCATTGTGATACCGGTCCATGTAATCATGTTCAACCCTATTGCCACTCCATTTTCGGAAACAACAAATTCACATTGCGCGGATTGATCACATCAAAAAGCCGCCATTTATCCTTTTCCTGCACAGCCGCGTGTTGCATCACTTGGCTCATGTCCTGCCCCTGATCGATGCCCTGCGCAATATCGGACTGCAGTGTCTGCAAATAGCGTTGCTGCGCATCCCAGGCCGCGGCCTGGTCTTTCGGACTGGGACCATGCCCGGGCACCAATCGCGCCACCGGCTTTTGTTTGATGATATCGATCGTCTGGAGCCAGCCTTTGACCTCGCCATCAACCGAAGGGGTGCGTTCGGTGAACAGCAGATCGCCGGTCCATAACGTTTCTGTCTGTTCGTCAAGAACAGTCAGATCTGTCGTGCTATGCGCGGAGCCCCAGCTTTGCAGCAACAGGGTTCGCCCGCCCAGATCCAGCCGCTGCGGTTTGGAGATCTTGATGGTTGGCAGGACAATCGTATTCTTGCCGCCGTCGGCGCGGGCTGGCGCCGCGCGCAGATAGGCGTCCTGGCTTTCATACATGGCCTGCGCCAGTTGGGCATGTCCGACAAACCGGACATTGCCGTCGGCAAACGCCGCATTGCCCAGGATATGATCAGGGTGCACATGCGTATTGATGACATAGCGGATCGGCAACGCGGTGGTCTTTACCACGGCCTGCGCAAGCGCGCTGCCGATGTCAAAGGAGCCACCCGTATCGATCACTGCCACTGCCTGTTTGCCAACCACGAACCCGATATTGGCAATATCACCATCGTAATCAGCATCATCAAAATCCTGATGCGCCCCCTGATGCACGTATACGCCCGGAGCCACCTCATGCATTTGCAGCGGTGCTGCAGTGGCCACGGCGCAGGCCAATGCCATCAACCATGGCAGCGCGAGCCGAAAAATCCCGGAACGCATTACTGCACCGTCACATCTGTTTCATGACGAAAGTGTTTGCCTTCGTTGTCCTCTGCGAACACCGTCAGTTTCCCACTTTTATCGGGCACGAAGAAAAACCGGAAATTCGGATCTTCGCTGATACCGATATAAGTGTCCGCCTGCATGACTGGTTTATCGTTATAGCGGATGTCTATCTTCTTGATGAAATAGGCCGGACGAAAACCCTGAGTCATCAGGTCGCGCTGCAAACCTGTGTTCATGGGATGGCGTATCATCAAACGTCCTTGCGCTGGTTTTCCCGCATGAACCGGATCGACAGCGGCCAGTTTCATTTGCCCGGCGTTTTTTCTGGCTGCATCAGCATCGCCACCGACCGTGCCACCACAGCCGCCCGATGCCTTGACCGGTACTGCGTTGCGAAAATAGCGGCCATCGCTGGTTTGGGCGACAACGTGAACGTAGTCATCTACTTCAAGCCGAATGCGAGTAGCAATATCGACCTTGCCACTTTCCGGCGTAAAGTGAAAGACAGCGGTCAGCGGCACAGGATTTTCCGGGACAACCAGTGTCACATTCTTGATGTAGTCGTCCTTGGTTGCCGGATAGTCGATGGAAAATGCAAACGGCACCTGTGCGCCGCTGGCTGCCCTTTTGGGCGCGGCAATATGAATAAAGGGGCCGTCCTCCAGTTTTTTCCCGGCAAAAAAGCTGCTGTTGACCTTATCCCAGGCAGGCGCATCGACCCCAGCCAGCGAGGGCGAGGACAGCGAGATGATCATGACAGAACTGATCAGCATGACTGATTTGCGTAACATGTGAACCTCCTCAATGAACATGTTCCGTTCTCTGTACTTTACCGCGGCGTAATTGGCACGCGAGGTATTTTTTATACTGTGACTTTGTTGCGGTTCTAAACGACCCTGGCAGACACGACTATAACAATATACATCGAATTGTCGGACTGAGACAGGAACGTGCAGATTGCAAAAAAAAGAGAAAAAGCAGCTGATAGTTGCCGGGTGCTTTATTGCGCCCGCGCACAGGCTGCGGTTGGATAAATAGCTGGTTTGCCCGGCAGACGCAGCTATTTCAGACCGGCGATGTTGCCTGGCCGCATTGCAAGCGCGCAGCTTGCAATGCGCGCGCCGGATAAAATATGTCAGGCTCTTACATGACCCGGGCTTCATGACCCATCAATGCAGCGATCCCCAGCGCTTGACCGATGGTTCTGCCTGCGCCCATAGCCAATACTGTCCGTTCTTGCAGACATCCAGCGTATACCAGTGCTCGGCTGGCTTGCCATCTACAGTGCCTTCTACTGAAAACAAGGCCTTTTTGCAGGTTGTTAGTGCATTAACCGATTCGCTGACAACAATTGTGCGGCCCTTGTTGTTTCCGTATGGGATTGGCTGTTCAACCCGCCAGCGTCGCTCCTGCCCGGGTACGCTCTGCGCAATTGCATTTGCAATTTCCTGCTGTTCTGCTGCACTGAACCGCTTCATTACATACTTGACGCCGGCATCCACCGCAGCGTTGGTGGCAACGGCCACAGTCAGGCCCAGCGCGGGATTGCCCGTTACCGATGATGTTGCCGCACCGGCAGTAATACCCGGCAAGGTCGCAATCACAGAACAACCGGCTAGACTGCCCACGGCACAAACGCCAAGTGTGATTATTGCAAGATTGGCACGTAACTGCATTACTGCAAGGCCCCCCAGCGGCTGACTGCCGGCTCTGCAGTGGCCCATGCCCAGCGTGGTCCGTCTTTGCAGATCGAGGCCACATAAAACTCGTTGCGAGGCATCGAATTTTCTTCACTGTCGACCGAATAGACAATTTCCTTGCATTCCAGCAAACCCTGGCTGATCACACGACTGACCGTCACCCGGCCCTGTTCATTGGGCTCCATGGGGATGGAATGAATCGACTTCCAGTTGGCCACCTCACCTTCTTTCAGGCTGCCGGCCGCAGTGGCAATCACTTCCTGGGTATAGCCATGCATTTCTCGCTGCACATATTGCACGGCAGAACGGGTGGCCGCCTGAACGCCAACGCCGATACCGGTTGTGACCGCCGCGTTATCGGTGACTTTTTGGGCAAGCGCGGCGCCGGCAATCCCGGCACCAGCCGAAGAGCCCTCCAGCACCAGCGACTGACAGCCCGCCAGCCCCATCACAAGCGACATACCCAGCAGCTTGAATGCAATGCAATAGCGGCGCAGGAAGCCGGCGCGACCAGGGTGTGGCGCAACACCCCGGCACCCAAAAAAAGCAAACACGTATAGAATATTTAATATGCGAAAAATCATGCACTTATAATAGTTTGTTGACAAAGTGCATTATATTGGCAACGGACATCAATTGAACATCAAGAACCGTCAGGAAGTTGTAATCAGATGTTTGCCGGGTGCCTGCAGCCCTGAATCAAGGCAGGCGGATTACCGGGCTGGCTGACCATCAGGGCGCGCTACGGCCGGTGCGCCGCAGCGTTCAAGACAATACGCCCGCAACAGGATACAGGTCGCAGAGACAAAGCGCGTAGCCACAATGGCAGCACAGGGTCCTTGTTCAGCCTTAACGGCCTCACAAGACGGCCAGCATCCCTCCATCCACATAAATGATTTGACCGTTCACATAGTCGGAAGCCCGTGAGGCCAGAAAGATGGCAGCGCCAGCCAGCTCTTCCGGCAAACCCCAACGGCCGGCCGGCGTGCGGCTCTTTACCCAACCATCGAATTGCGGATTGCTCAACAGCGCTTCGTTCATATCGGTTGCCATATACCCGGGACCAATGGCATTGATCTGAATCTTGTGTGCGGCCCATTCAGCTGTCATCGCGCGTGTCAGCATTTTGATGCCGCCCTTGGAAACAGTGTAGGGCGCCACCGTCGCACGGGCGCACTCACTGGTCAGCGAACCAATATTGATGATTTTTCCGCCCTTGCCACGTGTGATCATGCGTTTTGCCGCTTCACGCCCCACCAGAAAAGCACTGGTCAGATTGGTGTCAAGTACGCGATGCCATTCGGCCACCGCCAGCTCTGTCAACGGTTTTCTAAGCTGAATGCCTGCATTGTTGATGAGTATGTCCACTTGCCTGTTCTGGCGGTCCAGTGACTCAAAGGCGGCGACCACTGCATGTTCGTCTGCCACATCAAAAGCCAGTGCGTCGGCAGCAAAGCCCCGGTCGGCAAGCAGCTGTGCCGCCTGTTCAAGGCGATCTACGCGGGTGCCATTAAGGATGACATCGGCGCCATGTTCTGCCAGTGCCTGGGCAAAGGCAAATCCCAGCCCACGCGAAGAGCCGGTGACAAGCGCTGTCTTTCCATTTAAATTGAATAATTCAGACATGATTTTTTCTTCTCTACTCTTATAGTGATTCCGGGATGCTGACGCGAATGGTCAAGTCCTCCCGCTCGAATACGTCGTCGCGCAACTCCACGCCCAGGCCGGGTCCCTCCATCGGAAAGACATAGCCGTTTTCAATCCGCGGCACTGCGGTCACCAGTTCGTTGTACCAACCCTTGTAAAACGCGCGCACCGACTCCTGTATCAGCGTATTGGGCTGACTGAACGAACAATGCACAGCGGCCGCAAAGCCCACCGGCCCGATGCAATCGTGCGCAGCGAATGGCCGATGCCAGGTCTCGGCAAGCGCGGCTATTTTGCGGCCCTCTGTCAATCCACCACTCCAGCACAGGTCTACCATCACCACATGCATAGCATCACGCTCCAGCATATCCTTGTATGGATAACGGGAACCGAGGGTTTCGCTCGCACACACCCAGACCGGCGTAGATCTTGCATATTCGGCCAATGCCTGCGGTGAATTCATGCGAATGGGATCCTCATACCAGCGTGGCGCATACGGCTCTATGGCACGCGCGATTTCTTTGGCGGCGGGCAAATTCCACAAGGAATGAAACTCCACCATAATCTCCATTTTGTCACCGACCGCCTTGCGAATTTTTTCAAACGGTTCCAGTGATTTTTTCATTTGCCGGGCGTCAATGAACAAGCCTTTATTTTCAATGGCCGGTGGATCGAACGGCCAGATTTTCATGGCGGTGATGCCCTGTTCAAGCAGGTCCAGCGCCAGTTCATCTGCACGATTCATGAAACCGTCCAAATCTTCATAAGGACCTTGCACCTGTCCTTTATTGATCTGCCAGTTGGACACCGGCTTGATATTTTTTGCTCTTACATAGTTGTAGCCCGCACAGGTGTTGTACACCCGGATTTTGTCGTGGCATAGGCCGCCGAGCATTTGGTGCACAGGCTGATTACAAACTTTGCCAAACAGGTCCCAAAGCGCGATATCGATGGCCGAAGCCGCCCGGTATTCCGCGCCGGTCGAGGACTGCGCCATGGGCAGGTTCAGCATTTCCTTATGCAAGGCCTCAATATGCAATGGATTTTGCCCCAGCAAACGAATGGCCAGGGTTTCATGAATGTGCGCCTCCACAGCGCCTGCGCCATAGAACGTTTCCCCCAGGCCCACCACACCGCTGTCGGTATGAATGCGCACCCAGATGACGTTGAAAAACTCCTGAGTACGCAGCGTTTCAATTTTGGTGATTTTCATAAGGATCGATGACCATTGAATCTATTTACACTGGCATGCAAATCGTTTTCCGCACGCTCGATAATTTCCAGCACAGCTCGTTCCGCCCGCTCAGGATTGCGCGCAGCAATAGCCGAAAGCAGCGCTTCGTGCAAAGGCTGGGAACGGGCTGGTCCGTCCGGCACCTGTATGCACAGATCAAAGCTGACTTGAAGAATCGCATTAATCGCCTGCTGCATTTGACGCAAGAACTGGTTATGACAAGCATCCAGAATGGCGCCATGGAAAGCCAGATCTGCCGGCACATACTCGCCCTTGCCATTAATTGCACGTGTCATGGCGTCCAGATGGTGACGCATGGCCGCAAGATCTTCTGCGCTGGCCCGTTGCGCCGCATACCGAACGGCCGCAGGCTCAATCACGCGCCGCAGCTCCATCAGATCGGCAATGTACTTTTCATCGACCATGCCCGTGCTGGCTCGCCAGACAACAACCTTGGGATCGAAAAGCTGCCAGTTCTCTGGGGATTGCACCAGGGTGCCAGTACGGCGACGCACCGACACTAGGCCGCGTGCGCTAAGTGACTTGACCGCTTCCCGTACGACAATGCGGCTTACACCCAGCAGCTCGCACAGGTCCGGCTCCGGCGGCAGCACTGTCCCGGCGGGGTATATCCCAGTGCAGATATCTGCGCCCAGGCGGTTCAGAACGTCATCGTGTATTGTTTGTCTAGGTATCATGATCACAATCATAATACGTATGATGATTGAAATACATAGTAATTACCCTGATTCAAGGGGGATGCCTGTCCACGGGTGATACTGTTGCGATAGACGTCACGCACAAAGGGCTGTCGGGTGAATCTGTCGGTTTATTTTGAACGCATCGGGAATACTCGCGCAGGGACTGGCAAGGCCCGCTTGATGCAGGAGCGTCAATGCCGGCAAGCGCCTGTTGGGGCTTGCGCCAGCCTGAAGCATTCAATACAGCGTATCGCGCTGCCGTTGCGGCAGCTCCCGATCATATTTTTCCCCGTCGATCTGCGCGTGAGTCAGGCCCGCCAAAATTGCGCCCGCTGTTGGTACGTTCAACTGGTCTCGTTCCGGCGCAGGATTCCACAAACCAGAGCGCTGGATAGCACGGGCACACTGAAAAAAGACCCGCTCTACTTTCATGACAATGACGCATTGCGGCGGCTTGTCGCGCATGGCCAGGCGCTCCAACAACGGCGGCGCGACGCTGATGTGTGCAGTACCGTTAACGCGCAGCATTTCCCCCATGCCGGGAACCAGAAACAGGACAGCCAAACGCGGATCGGTGAGCAAATTGCGCAGGCTATCGATGCGATTGTTACCCCGCCTTTCAGGCAGCAACAGCGTTCGCTCGTCTTCAATCTGGACAAAACCGGCGGGATCGCCACGCGGTGAAACATCCAGACCCTCCGGGCCGCTGGTGGCCAGAATGGCAAATGGAGAGGCCTCGATCAGCGGCCGGTACAATGGATGTATATGGTCCACTTCCTTTTTCAGTGACGCGGCGCCGGGCGTACCAAACAAAGCGGTCAGTTGTTCTATGGTGCCAATGTGGTGGGGATCATGAGAGGGCATCGGCAGGTTCTCCAGAAAAACAATATGCAAAAGGAAACAAAGGCCTACTATACTACGCCTTTATCACTACCTTCCTGTGACAGGAAACCGCGCAGTTCGTTATGCAGGCAAGACAGGAGCTGCCCGCATAAATAACAATTGAAATATAGCAGGCACTTGGAACAGTGCGGCCCTTCCACACTAGAAAAATACTCACCCGGTCTTTGCCATGCTGTATGCAATTAATCCGATAAGGCGTATCCTTTGCAGTGTATCGCCGGCGGCGGCGATCATCTTCAAGGAGATTCTCATGAACAAAGCACTACTGTCCTGCATATTGGCCCTGGCCGGTGTGGGATTTGTCGGCAACGCAGCCCTAGCGGCCGAACCACCGGTCAAAACAGAAAATGACATACTGGTCGACAGCAAAGGCATGACGTTATACACCTTTGACAAGGACAAAGAAACCCCGGGGAAAAGTGCATGCTCGGGCCAATGCGCAGAGAACTGGCCACCGCTGATGGCCACCGCGGAAGATAAAAAATCCGGCGATTATGATGTGATCAAACGTGATGACGACCAATCACAATGGACATACAAGGGACAGCCGCTATACCTGTTCAAGAAAGATAGCAAACCCGGCGACATGACCGGCGATGGCGTCAAGGACGTCTGGCACATCATCAAACCGTAGTCGTGATCTATGGATATCGGCAGCTGGTCAACCCAGCGCGGTATCCAGAAACATCATGACCGCAAACCCGGCCATCAGTCCGATGGTTGCAAAAGTCTGGTGGCCGTTGCGATGCGTTTCCGGTATGACCTCATGGGATACCACAAATATCATTGCACCTGCTGCCAGCCCAAGACTCATTGGATAGGCCACGGCCATACCGCTGGACATCCCCACCCCCACAATGGCGCCGAGCGGCTCCATCACGCCGGAAGCTGCGGCAAGCAAAACTGCCCGCCCTACCGGTATCCCGATAGCCCGCAGCGCAAGCGCCACGGCCAGGCCTTCCGGAATATCCTGAATGGCAATCGCCGCTGTCAGGGGCAGCCCAACCGACATATCGGATTTGGAAAAGCTGACCCCAATGGCCATGCCCTCGGGCAAATTGTGCAAAACAATGGCCAGCACGAAGAGCCAGACGCCGTTAAGACGTTTGTACTCGGGCCCCTGCGTGCCCAACTCCTGATGCATATGCGGCGTGAAATAATCCAGCCCCAACATCAGCAGCACGCCAAAGGCCAATCCCAGCACGACTACTGACGATCCCAGCAACGCACTGCCAGTAATCTCCTGGGCTGCCTCCAGCCCAGGCAGTAAAAGGGAAAAAGAACTGGCTGCGAGCATCATGCCGGCGGCAAACCCAAGCATCGTATCCTGAGTGCGAACCGGGATGCTGCGCAAGCCGAATGCAGCCAGCGCGCCCAGCGCGGTGGCGCCGAACCCGGCAAAACCGCCGATCAGCGCATAGTCAAAGGCGGTATCGTCAACCGACGTCACGGCACGATAGGTGCCGGTCAGCAACAGCACCAACAGGCATGCTCCCGCGATTAGCAGACCCGCTGTGACTCGCGGACTTTGACGGGCCTGCAGCATCCAGGCCTGCCGTAAAGACTGCTGTGCGACATCATTCGTATTCATTTTTACCTTGATCCCTCGAAAATTGGATACAGACAATCAAACACATAGTAACAAAATGACATCTGCAATTTAAATTTATTGCAACGACAATATGCGAAACTCTAGCAATTACGAACGCACACTGACCGGAGACTGTCCGATGGCCACCAGACCACAATTCGACCACGCATGGAACACCTTTGCGCAGGTGAACAAACCAGTCAAAATGGTGGGCGAGATGATCGGCGGCAAGGTCAAATTCAATACCGACAGTCTGATTTTTCGTAATGCCTGCCCCATCCGCATGAGCTATGTGCTCAACCGCAGCGGCATCTCTATTCCGTCGAACGCAGCCGGCTACGCAGCCAGCAGTGGCGCCGATGGCCAATGGTACATGTACCGCGTTAACGACATGATCCGTTTTCTGGAAAGCACATTCGGCAAGGCGGACATTGTCATCAATGGCGCTCCCACACCAGCTCAACTGGCTGGTAAAAAAGGATTGCTTGTGGTCAAGGGCCATGGCTGGGATAATGCGGCAGGCCATGTCACACTCTGGAACGGCACGCAGTGCGCCGACTCCTGCCATTTGTATGCCGATCCGGACAACGGGACCTTTGTTCCGGAAAAAGCCTACCTGTGGGAATTGAAATGAACAGCAGACGATTCTTTGCAGCGATGCTTTGCACCATTGGCTTCATGACTGGGGGCGCGGCTCAGGCAACTGACGCTGCCAAGCCGGCCGGTGAGTTGCAATCGTTTACCCAACTGACCCAACAAGCGCTGAAAAGCTACGATAATCAGGTCAAGCTGTTCAAATACTGGGCTTTGGCCCGTTGTGGCGCAACGCTAAGCAAACAGGCTGGCAGCGCGGCGCTCGAAGAAGACTGGAGCAACACCGCTGCAGCATATCTGGAGTACTCCACAGTCCCCCTAGAAGCCAATGAAGCTGCCCAGGCCCTTATTGAAAAATTTCTTAAGTCAACCACGCGCAGCGGCTCTACCGGCGGCAGCTATGAGTCGATGAAATGCATTGATCTGTTCAACAGCAGGGAACTGGATGCGCTCGCCGCTCAATATATAAAAAAATAATAGTTCATCCGAAACTTGGCTGCCTGCGGACCGGTTCTTGCGAGCACGGAATAGAGATGGTTGCCAAGTCCTGGCGTGAAATCTCGTCCCTTGCCGCTGACACGCCTGTCTTAATGCATCAGGCAGCGAGGATAAAGCTCACCCTACGCAAAAAATAGGCAAAAAATAGCGCATAAGGCGCATGACAGGCAGCAGCGCCCTCACGGGGACCACAGATCGTACCGCAGGCAAACGGTTCAGATATTGACATGTCATCAGAGCACCTTGATGGCCAGTGCAACTGCCCCCTCAATTTAACTTACACACACCTGTCATACTCGTCCTATATTCTTGCGGCTTTCCAACTTCATGCAGGAAGCACTCCATGACATTCCGATACCGTTTTTCGGCGCTGGCACTGGCGCTTGGTCTGGCCGCAGCCAGCAGCATCGCCCAGGCGCAGACCGAAATGCCCGCCGTTCTCGCAGGGCACGCCATATTGCCGGCCGACAGCACCATTGCGGCGCCGGATGATGCGCCGGAAGATCTTAAATCTGCTGGAAAATACACCACGCGCGGCCGCGTTGAACAACTGGCGTCCGTCATGGGCAAATCAAACGGTCGCGAGACTGGCATCAGCCTGCCGATCTCGGGCCAGCCCCTGCAGGGCCACTCTGGCATTCAGGTAATGAAAGACGGCAGTGTCTGGATCCTGACCGATAACGGCTCGGGCAACAAAGCAAACTCGCCAGACTCCATGCTGTATCTGAATCAATACACCATCGATTGGAAGTCTGGTGATTTCAAGCATCTGAAATCTGTATTTTTGAGCGACCCTGACAAAAAAGTACCCTTTCGTATTGTGCATGAAGGTACGCCGCAACGCTATCTGACCGGTTCCGACTTTGATACGGAAAGCTTTCAGATTATCGACAACACGCTGTGGATAGGCGAAGAATTCGGTCCGTTTCTCATCAAGGCAGATCTTGACGGCAAAGTTCAGGCCGTCTTCGAAACAGAAGTTGACGGTCGTAAAATTCAATCTCCCGACAATTATCTGGTCGCCACGCCCGGCGCGCCCGGGGAAAGCTACAAAGATGTCAATCTGAAACGCTCCAAGGGATTCGAAGGAATGGCTGCCTCGTCCGATGGCAAGTATCTCTATCCGCTGCTGGAAGGGCCGGTCTGGGATGAAGGCCAGAAAGCCTGGGAATCGGCAGATGGCAAGACCGTGCTGCGGGTCCTTGAATTTGATGTTGCTGCTGAAAAATGGACAGGCCGCTCCTGGTTATATCCTTTGGAGGCGGCGCACCACGCGATTGGCGACTTCAATATGATCGACGCCACTACGGGCCTGATCATCGAACGGGACAATGGTGAAGGCACACCAGACAAAGCATGCAAACAAGGCGAAAATCCGCAAGCGTGCTTTGCCGATCTGCCCAAATTCAAACGGGTTTACAAAGTCCAGTTCGGTCCTGAAAATGCAGGCAAGCCGGTACGCAAAGTCGCATACATTGACCTGCTGAACATTGCCGATCCATCCAAAGTGGCGCGCAAACCCCTGACCGACGGCGTGCTGCAGTTCCCGTTCTTTACCATCGAGAATGTAGATATTGTTGACGGCGAGCATATCGTTGTGGGCAACGATAACAACTTTCCATTTTCGTCCAGCCGAGAGCCCAACAAGCAGGATGACAATGAGCTCATCCTGCTGAAAACACCCGAACTGTTGCAAGCCAAATAACTGGTCCGATCCAGGCATAGCCAGGCCGGCCAACACGCACGAAGGCCGGCTTTTATGTGCCTGTCCTGGCGTTTTTCTACTAGAATGAAACAAAGTTCGTTCTATTTCAACTGAAACATCAGGAAATCACGATGCAAATACCGGAACACAGGATCATCATAGTCGGTGGTGGCGCGGGCGGCCTGGAACTGGCTGCCAAACTCGGACGCAAGTTCGGTCCTCGACACATCTTTCTGGTAGATGCAGGCGTGTTCCATATATGGAAGCCGTCGCTGCATGAAGTGGCATCGGGTACGCTGGATATTCACCGTGAAGGGCTGTCTTATGCCATGCTGGCAAAGGACCACGGATTCACTTTCGTACCTGGCGAAATGGACGGCATCGACCGGCAGGCTCGCAGCATTCACGTCAAAGCGGTCTACAACGAAGGGGAGGAAGTATTTGCAGCCAGAGACCTGCCTTATGACACCCTGGTGCTCGCCGTCGGCAGCCGCTCGAATTTTTTCAACACACCGGGCGCCGAACAATACGCTACCGCGCTGGACTCCACGGAACAGGCCGAAAAATTTCGCCTGAAATTTCTGCGCGAGCTGGTTGCCGCCGATCAGCGTAAAAAAACCGACCCCACCCACTCTCTGAATATTGCCATTGTCGGTGGCGGGGCAACCGGTGTGGAGCTGGCCGCAGAACTGCTGGAAGCAGGAAAGAATCTGGGATTCTATGGCATCAACGAACTGAATCCTGAAGAAGATATTCACATCACGCTGCTCGAAGGTAGCCCTCGCATACTCGCGGCCCTTCCCGAAAAAACATCGGCAGCAGCCACAAAACTGCTCAAGGAACGCGGCATCACCGTCAAGACATCAGTGCTGGTCGCGGCCGTGCAGGAAAAAAGCCTGACCGACTCCAACGACAACCGGTATCCGGCCGACCTGACGGTATGGGCGGCAGGCATCAAGGCGCCGGCCTTTCTGACGGAACTGGGCCTGGAAACCAACAAAATCAACCAGGTTATTGCCGATAAAACCCTGTGCACCAGCGACCCGGCGATCTATGCCATGGGCGATTGTGCCCAGGTCGAATGGGAACAGGGTCGCTATCTGCCTGCCCGGGCGCAAGTGGCCCACCAGCAGGCAGACTATCTGATTGGCGAACTGTCGGCCCGTATAAACGGCACGGCAAGCAGCGGCAAGCCGTTTGTGTTCAAGGATTACGGGTCGCTGGTCTCAATAGGTCATAACAAGGGCGTGGGCAGCCTGATGGGCGTGCTGACCGGCAAAAGCCTTTTTGTCGAAGGCTTGCTGGCACGCCTGATGTACATGAGCCTGCATTTGATGCATCACATGGCGATTCTGGGTATTGCCCGTACCGGCGCGGTCGCCCTGGGTCGCCTGCTGCTAAAACGCAGCTCACCCAAAGTCAAGCTGCATTAACTGTTTCGCACCAGCAGCCATAACCGCCGCTGCTTATACCGGGCGATAGGCCCGCTCCAGTATCGCGACCGCATCTGTGTAGATGGAGGCGCCGAACACACCTGCGCTTTCTTCGAAACGTGCGCGTACAAACGCTTCTGCCAGCCATGCAGGCGCATGCCGATAAAGCAATGTGGCTTCCACTAGCAGCACCAGGCGCTGCGTGATCGCGCGGGCCCTCGATTGCTGCACATCTCCCGACTCCGACAGCCATTGTTTCAGTTGTACCATCGCCTGCGACAACACCGGATCGGCACGACAATCGTCGGCAAGGTGTTCCAGCAACAGCGCCGCCCCATCAGGATCCCGCGAAAGCGCCCGCAAGACATCAAGGCACATCACATTGCCAGAGCCTTCCCAGATGGAATTGACGGGCGCTTCGCGCAGCAGTCGCGCCAGCGGCGCATCTTCGATGTAGCCATTGCCACCCCATACCTCCATGCATTCGGCAATGGCCGCGATACTGCGCTTGCAGACCCAGAACTTGGCCGCGGGCGCAACGATACGCAAAAATGCTTTCTGTATGGGGTCGTTCTGTTGTGTCACCGCATGAGCCAACGCCATGCCGAGCCACAGCGCAGCTTCGCTCTCAATGGCCAGGTCGCACAGCACAGCCTGCATCAGTGGCTGATCTGCCAGCCGTTTGCCAAATGCCATGCGATAGCGGGTATGATGCATGGCCTGCACCAGCCCTTGGCGCAACAATCCGGCACTGCCAAGCACGCAATCGAGCCGCGTCTGATTGACCATGCGCAAGATGGTGGGAATGCCTGCCCCTTGCTCGCCTACCCGTAACGCCCACGCGCCATCAAAGGTCACTTCCGCGCTGGCGTTGGAACGGTTGCCCAGCTTGTTCTTCAGCCTCTGGATATGCACCGTATTCATGCTGCCATCCGGTCGCCAGCGCGGCAGATAAAAACAGCTCAGTTGCGCCTGTTCATAGGCCAGCACCAGATGCGCATCCGACATGGGAGAGGAAAAAAACCATTTGTGCCCATGCAATTCATAGACCGGCTCTGAGTGACCGATGGCCACGGCACGTGTGGTATTGCTGCGCACATCGGACCCACCCTGCCTCTCGGTCATTCCCATACCGATCATCATGCTGCGCTTTTGCGAGATGGGGGCATTGGCGCCATCATAATCACGACTGTACAGCAAGGGTGCCAGTTGTCCGAACAAAGGCTGATCCTGCAACGCCGCAACGGCGGCAAAGGTCATGGTGACCGGACACAGGCTGCCGGCTTCGGTTTGCGCATGCAAATAAAACAGCGCCGCGCGCCGCACATGCTGGCCGTCCTGCCAGGCGGCAGAATGCACACCCATGTCGAACAGCATCGCCAGCAGGGAATGCCAGGCGGGATCGAAGGTAACCACATCCTGTCGCTCGCCGGTGCGGGTAAAGATGGCCGCTTGCGGCCCGTTTATATTGGCAAGCTGCGCCAGCTGCAAAACATGCTTTGAACCCAGGCGCTCGCCATAGCTCTGGCACGCTTGTTTCGCGTCTGCTGCAGAGAACGCATCCAGCGCCTCGCGCAGCGCCGGATCACAATTGAATAGATTATAGTCTTCAAGATCCGGAACCTGATTATCCGGCGTTATGAATGTCGTGGTAACCATGTGAACCTCCGTTAGCTAGTGGATCACAATACACAGCCTGCTTGTCACTGCTGTCACGGCCTGATATCGTGGCGTGATAATGTGGCCTGTTATTACGTTCTGGTAACATGGCCTATTGTCACGACATCGCTAATGTGGTCTGATATCGCGCAACAGCCAGAGGCCGGGTGCAAGATGCACCAGCAGATTTACTGTAGCACACCTGGTCACCGCAGGGAATACGCCAAGGTCAGCCCCCCTTGGCCAGCCTTTCAATAATGGGGCAATCAGGCCTGTTGTCACCATGGCAATGATCCGCCAGATAGGCCAGCTCATTGCGTATGGAACGCAATTTGGCAATATCGTCATCCAGCTCGCCAATATACTGGCGCGCCAGTTGCCGCACATCGGCGCTGTGTCGCGAGGTATCCTCCCACAGGCCGATCAGGGTTTTAATGCGTTCAAGTGAAAATCCCAGCTCGCGTGCCCGCCGAATAAAGGCGAGCATGCGCTGATCCTGAACCGTATATTGCCGGTAACCCGCATCGCTGCGGTTGACTGCATTTATCAAGCCGATTTTTTCATAATAGCGAATCATCTTGGCGCTCACACCGGTGGCAGCCGACACTTCTCCGATATTCATTGCATTCTCCCTGATCATCTTCACTCAGGCGGCAAAACGGCGCAGCCGCAATGCATTGGTAACCACGAACACACTGGAAAGCGCCATGGCGCCCGCGGCAAATATGGGCGACAACAGCACCCCATTGAAGGGATACAGCACACCTGCGGCGACCGGGATCAACGCCGCATTGTAGGCAAACGCCCAGAACAGGTTCTGCCGGATATTGCGCATGGTCGCCCGCGACATGGCAATCGCGTCAGACACATGAGTCAGGTCGCCAGACATCAGCACCACATCGGCCGACTCCATCGCAATATCGGTCCCTGACCCGATAGCGATCCCAACGTCGGCAACCGCCAGTGCAGGCGCATCGTTAATGCCGTCCCCCACAAAGGCGACCGGCCCGTGGGCTTGCTGCAGCCGCCTGACCGTATCGGCCTTGGCGTCGGGCATGACCTCTGCTATCACCTCATCGATATTCAACTGTCGCGCAATCGCCTGTGCCGTACGCTGGTTGTCACCACTGACCATGACCACCTTGAGCCCCTGTTCATGCAAGGCCGCAATCGCTTCAGGCGTCGTCTCGCGAATACTGTCGGCAACCGTGATGACGGCAGCCAGTTTGTCGTCGATCGCAACATAAAGTGGCGTCTTGCCTTCATCGGCCAGCTTGCTGGCAATTGACGAAAAGACCGCCGGATCCAGCTTGTGCTGTGTCATCAGCCGGTCCGAACCGATCAGAATCTGTTTTGCATTGACCTGGGCGCGAAGGCCAAGCCCGGTCAGGGACTCAAAATTGTGGACCGGCGCGATGGGCAAGTTCTGTTTCTCTGCAGCGGCGACAATGGCGCGTGCAATAGGATGCTCGGAACGGCTTTCGGCAGCAGCCACCAATGCCAGTACGTAGTCACGATCAAAACCGTCGGCCACGGTCAGATCGGCCAGCTCGGGATAACCACGAGTCAGCGTGCCGGTTTTATCGACCGCAACCACCCGCACATCCATCAATGTTTGCAGCGCTTCGCCCTGTCGGAACAAAATACCCAGTTGCGCTGCGCGACCCGTACCCACCATGATAGAGGTGGGCGTTGCCAGGCCCATCGCGCAAGGGCAGGCAATGATCAGCACGGCGACCGCATTGACCAGGGCAAAACCCAGCGCCGGTTGCGGTCCGAATACCAGCCATATCGCAAATGTGATCAACGCAATCAACATGACCGCCGGAACAAACCACATGGTAATGCGATCGACCATGGTCTGGATCGGCAGTTTTGCGCCCTGCGCCTGTTCAACCATGCGGATAATCTGCGACAGCACGGTATCTGCACCGACACCGGTGGCGCGCAAATTCAATGTCCCCTTCTGGTTCACTGTGCCCGCCACAACAGTCGCGCCAGGCGTTTTTTCAACCGGCATCGGCTCGCCGCTGATCATGGACTCGTCTACAAAACTATTGCCATCGGTCACTTGCCCGTCAACCGGAATGCGCTCGCCAGGACGCAGCTCAACCAGATCACCCACCACCACCTCTTCGATGGCAATTTCGCTCACCTGCTCACCGCGCCGTACCCTAGCCGTTTTTGCCCGCAGTCCGGCCAACCGTCTGATGGCTTCCGATGTATTGCCCTTGGCCCGCGCCTCAAGATAACGCCCAAGCAGCACCAGCGCGACAATCACCGCCGCCGCTTCGTAGTAAACATTCACGGTGCCGCTGGGCAGCCAGGCAGGAACGAATGTGGCCACCACCGAATACAGATAGGCAGCGGTCGTGCCCACGGCGACCAGAGAGTTCATATCTGGCGTCAAGCGCAGCAGAGCCGGTATCCCTTTGACGAAGAAACGACGTCCCGGGCCCGCCAGAACAGCGCTGGTCAGGATAAATTGCAGATACCAGCTGTTCTGCGTGCCAATGGTTTCTGCCACAAAATGGTGGAATGCCGGTACTGCGTGAGCGCCCATTTCAAGGATAAACACCGGCAGCGCCAGTAGCACGGCCAACAGCAGATCACGCTTGAGTGCAAGCCTGTCGGCCTCGCGCCGGACTGCTTCTGTATTGCTGCTTTGCGCAGGATTGCTGACCACCTGGGCCTCATAGCCGGCGCGCACCACGGCCTGGGTCAGCAAAGTGCTGTCCAGGTCCAGCGGCGCACGCACCTGCGCCCTTTCAGTAGCCAGGTTGACACTGGCTGACTGTACGCCGTGCACGGCAGACAGGGCGTTCTCAACATGCCGCACGCAGGAAGCGCAGGTCATGCCGGCCACCGACAATTCTATCAGCCGGCTTTCATTATCTGCCCTGGGGGCAGGATGGCCCGCCACACCGCGGGATAGGGTTGTAGAGCTCATGATTAGCGTCCTTTCGAAGAAAAACCGCCGCTTGTGGTACATTTGGGTCGATAGTGGCATCGCCCAGGCCAGCGCGGCACGGGTCTGTCAACGCGGTCAGCCGGGCAATATTGACAGCGCAAACAGTTTATAATCTTCACTGTAAAGCTTACCATGATGGGAAGGTCAAGCGTCTGATGCTCATGTCGATCTCAGGGTCAAATTCGGCCCGAGACCCTTCTGGCAGACAATCATAACGTCCATATGGCGCCAGCCCGGCAATATGGGTAAACTGACGCCTTCCCTACTTTTACCGGACTGCCGACATGGATCTGCCTAATCACCAACTTACCATGACTGTCTTGATGACGCCTGACATGGCCAATTTTTCGGGCAATGTCCACGGCGGCACCATTCTGAAGCTGCTTGACCAGGCCGCGTACGCCTGTGCCAGCCGATATGCCGGCCGCTATGTCGTCACGCTGTCCGTCGATCAGGTCATGTTTCGCCAGCCTATCCACGTTGGGGAACTGGTCACTTTTCTGGCTTCAGTGAACTACACTGGTAACACTTCAATGGAAATCGGCATCAAGGTGGTGACCGAAAATATCCGCAGCAAGCAAATTCGCCACGCCAATAGCTGTTTTTTTACCATGGTCGCCGTTGATGACAATGGCAATCCCGTTCAGATTCCGGCGTTGACCCCCGACAATGGTCTGGATCGTTGCCGTTATGAAGCGGCAAAAATGCGGCGTTCGCTGCGCCAGGAACTAGAAGCGCGCTATGGGGAAATCCGGGCAACTGCCGGCGCCTGAGAAAATAATGAAATATATCAATAATTTAGCTTGACATGCTCATAAAGGACTGCTAATATAGCAGGCTACCATGACGTATTTGTATTGGTAATTTAAACAGTAGTCTTTGAACAAGTAGCATTTTTTGCAAATTATTTTTGGCAATCAATCCGTTGTTACTAGTCATTTGAAATACCAGTCGTTTGAAATTCGGGCGGCCTGCAAACAATAACCTGTGTATAAAAACCGGGCACAACTCAGCAGGCAACAACCCCACCGGTACCGCAATTTCAATGCTGGCATTTACGCGACCTGTAATCCTGATGCCAGATTCATACTGAATAATTATTCTTACTAAGTTTGCGGGTCTTTCTCACGACACCGCAACGCGAGACAGAACTCCATATCGTCATTGTTATATTGCTTGTGTCATCAGCCCCGCTATACCAATTGCGGCTATCACCACAGGCAGACCCTTAACAAATTGATGCGCCTGCATTCTCATACTTACAACGATCGCCGGCGCAATCATGATTCTGCAATAAATATCGGCTACGCTATGCATAGCTGAACCGGATTGTCTCCGGCGCAGAAAATCAAAAACAATAATCTCATAATAAAGGAAACTACAATGAAATTACTAACACGCTTCCGCCAGGAATTTGGCACACAGAACAATAACAACAATCAGCAGCATCCTGCTGTCAATACACCGGTCAAACCTACCGGTTTCAAGTTGGGTATAGCAATGAACCAGCCTCAATTTCGCATGCACTCTGAAAAATAAACGCTGCCGGTGCCGCTCACCGCGGCGCCAGCAGTTGATCTGAAACTCAAAACCCGCTGCCGGTAATCAAACCGGACAGCGGGTTTTTTTAAGGACTGCCGTCTTTACAGCGACTAGGCTTATTTAACCGCGTACAGGTACAGCTCTACGCGGCGGTTCTGGGCCCGGCCCTGCGCTGTCGCATTGTCTGCGACCGGATCGTTGGGACCACGACCTTCAATGCTCATGCGGCTGGTATTGACGCCTTTGCCGCCCAGATAATTCACCACGCTTTGCGCACGATTCACAGAAAGCTGTTGATTGAATGCCATTTTGCCGGTGCTGTCGGTATGGCCGACAGATTTAAGACGCAGCTGCTGGCTTTCATTCATTGATTGGGCCAGGGCATCAAGAACAGGGAACAGCGCAGGCTTCAGATCATACTTCGCCGTATCGAAGGTTGCGCCTTCGGGAATATTGACTTTGAGGCTGCCGTCAGGCATTTTGGTGGTGGAAATGCCCAGCTCTTTGCCGCCGGCATCATTCACGCGACCTACGATGCGGTCCCAGTTATAGCCAACAATGGCGCCACCGATAGCACCAATACCGGCGCCGATACCCGCGCTTTTGGAAGAATCCCCTATCAGTGCGCCCAGACCGGCACCCAATGCGGCGCCAACGCCAGTACCTGCTGCCGTATTGCCGCCTTGCGTAGCACATCCGGCCAGCAGTGCGCCAGCTACCAGTACTGCCGCGATTCGAGTTTGACGAATAATCATTGACTTCTCCTTGTTGGATTTGTTTGCTGTACTAAAAAATCTGAATAACCAGGTTGAAAATCAGCCACACCACATATCCTGAGCCACATTCAGGCCGGGCCGCAGCCCGGATGAATTCTGTCTTATGACAGTCGCAATTATCACGGTCTGCCACGGAAACAGGCTCGAAAGACTGTGATAACCTTGATGGTGTCAATACAATAACCGAGCAATGGCCAAAGCGCAAGTGATCATCGGAGCGTTGTTATATCCGGGCACACCCTTTGATGCAGCAGCATCACCAGCTTGCAATCGGGCTGGGTGGCCAGGCGAAAAGTGATCTGTTCAAATTGTCGGATACCCAATTGCGGGTGATTGAATTCCCTTAAGCCGCCTTCGCGCTCAACGACCACCTGGCGCGCCCACCAATGGCTGAACACAGGACTGCCGGCCAGCAGCTCATCAATCAGGCCGGAGGTCTCGCCGTCATCCAGATACGCGCCGATATCTGCGCGAAACTCCGCCACAACCCGGTTGGCGCGGATTTCCCAGTCCACGACAATGTCGGGCGCCTGTGCATCCAGGAAAATAAAACGCAGCAGATTGGGATGCGCCTGCGCACTCATCCATCCGGCAAACACCTGGTCCAGCGCAGCGTTAAACGCCAGTACATCCCAGTGCCGATCCAGAATGTATGCCGGCGCATTGATGCTATCCACACAAGCCTGCAGCGACGCAGTTGGCGCCGATACGACAGCGCTGTCGTGATCCGGATCACTGACATCGGCCAGCTCAAACAGATAAGTACGTTCTGCCCTGGTCATTTGCAATACGGTAGCCAGCCGCGCCCATACGGTGGCTGACACCGATACATCGCGCCCCTGCTCAATCCAGGTGTACCAGGTAACGCTGATGTCGCAAAGCTGCGCTACTTCTTCGCGACGCAGGCCGGGGGTACGGCGGCGCTGACCACCGGCAATACCGGCCTGTTGCGGAGTCACACGATCACGAACGCTGCGTACGAACGCACCCAGTGCCTGCTTGCGAAATGCTCCGTGTTTGTCGGCCATACCACTCCTGCCAAGTGATGCGTTCAGCGCTGTGTTTATCCCAGTACGCTCATGAGCGAACGACGAGCCTCTTCCTCAGACAAACCACTGCGCGCAATATAGTCCTGCAACTGATCCTGACCGATCGTACCCACATTGAAATAGCTGGAATCAGGATGGCTCAGATAAAACCCCGACACACTGGATGCCGGGTACATGGCCATGCCATCGGTCAGATACATGCCGATATCTTCGGTCTGCAAGACGTTGAACATATCGACTTTCACCCGATGCTCGGGGCAGGCGGGATAGCCCGGCGCAGGACGGATGCCCTGATATTTTTCATCAATGAGTGCCTGATTATCCAGGCTCTCATTCGCGACATAACCCCATAGATCGCGACGTACCCTGGCATGCATGCATTCGGCAAAACCTTCGGCAAAACGGTCGGCCAGGGCCTTGAGCAGAATCGACGAGTAGTCGTCCATATCCGCTTCAAAGCGTTGCTCGTGCTTCTCAATGCCAATACCGCCGGTAACGGCAAACAGACCGATATAGTCCTTCACCCCGGTTTCCTTTGGCGCGATGTAGTCGGCCAGGCACTTGTTGGCCACGCCTTGACGCTTGGCATTTTGTTGCCGCAGGTTGCGCCACGTGAACAGCACCTGTTCACGCGATTCATCGGCATAAACTTCGATATCTTCGTGGTTGACGCTATTGGCTGGGTAGAACGCAATAACACCGCCCGCACTCAGCCAGCGTTGCTCCACCACTTTTTTGAGCATCGCCTGCGCATCCTCGAACAGTTTACGCGCCTGCTCTCCCACCACTTTGTCATCCAGGATCTTCGGATACTGACCGAACAGACTCCAGGTCTGGAAAAACGGCGTCCAGTCGATGAACGGCACGATTTGCGCCAGATCGAAATTTTTGAATTCCCGACGGCCCAGAAACTTCGGACGCGTCGGCGTGTAGCTGCTCCAGTCGATGACCGGGGCGCCCTTGCGAGCCTCGTCCAGCGGAATGATAGGCGTGGCCTTGCGATTGGCGTGGCGCTCACGCACCAGTTCATACTCCTCGCGCACCTGGGCCAGATAGCTGTCGACCTGATCGGAGACCAGATTGGTGGCCACGCCCACCGAACGGCTGGCATCGGGCACATAAATGACAGGACCGTCATAGTGCGGCGCGATCTTGACCGCCGTGTGCACCCGGCTCGTAGTCGCCCCGCCGATCAGCAATGGAATCTTGTTGTCACGAAAATAAGGGTCACGCTGCATCTCGGATGCCACATAGGCCATCTCTTCCAGGCTCGGCGTGATCAGGCCGGACAGCCCCACAATATCGGCCTTTTCCTCTTTGGCCTTGGCAAGGATCTGTGCGCACGGCACCATGACCCCCATATTGACGACCTCGAAGTTATTACACTGCAAAACCACAGTGACGATATTCTTACCGATATCGTGCACGTCGCCTTTTACCGTCGCAATGACGACCTTGCCTTTGGCTCGCACATCGCCACCGGCCGCTTCGATCTGGCGTTTCTCCTCTTCAATGAAAGGAATCAGGTGCGCCACGGCGTGCTTCATGACCCGGGCAGACTTGACCACCTGAGGCAGGAACATCTTGCCCGCGCCAAACAGATCGCCCACCACGTTCATGCCGTCCATCAGCGGGCCTTCAATCACCTCGATGGGACGCCCGCCACGATCGGCAATCTTTTGCCGCACCTCTTCGGTGTCTTCAACAATGAACTGGGTAATCCCGTGCACCAGCGCATGCGACAGGCGTTTTTCCACTTCCTGTTCGCGCCACGTCAGATCAGCTTCTTTTTTCGTCCCGCTGCCTTTGACTTCATCTGCGTACTCCACCAGACGCTCGGTCGGCGTGCGCTCATCTGCAGTATCGGTTTTGCCCACCGGCTCCTGACGATCCAGTATCACATCCTCGACCAGGTCGCGCGTCTTCGGATCCATATCCGCGTATACACCGAGCATGCCCGCGTTCACGATCCCCATGGTCATGCCTTCCTGAATGGCGTAATACAGGAATACGGTATGAATCGCTTCGCGCATGGCTTCGTTCCCACGGAACGAAAAACTGACATTGGAGACGCCGCCAGAGATACGGGCGTGCGGCAGATTGTCATGAATCCAGCGGGTGCCTTCGATAAAGTCTACGGCGTAATGATTGTGTTCCTCAATCCCGGTGGCCACTGCAAACACATTGGGATCGAAAATAATATCTTCCGGCGGAAAATCCAGTTCATCCACCAGCAAGTGATAGGCTTTGCCACAAATGTCTTTGCGACGCTGCAGCGTATCGGCCTGGCCTTCTTCGTCAAACGCCATGACGACCACAGCTGCCCCATATTTGCGGCACAGCCGGGCATGCGCCAGAAACGGCTCCACGCCTTCCTTCATGGAAATCGAGTTGACGATCGGCTTGCCCTGAACACACTTGAGGCCCTCTTCAATCACTTCCCACTTGGAACTGTCGATCATGATCGGTACCCGGGCAATGTCGGGTTCGGAAGCGATCAGATTCAGAAAGCGGCGCATATTCGCTTTCGAATCGAGCATGGCCTCATCCATATTGATGTCGATGATCTGTGCGCCGTTTTCTACCTGCTGGCGCGCCACCGTCAGCGCTTCATCGAATTTCTCGTCGCGGATCAGGCGCAGGAACATCTTGCTGCCGGTCACGTTGGTGCGTTCGCCCACGTTCACAAACAGCGATTCATCATCAATATTCAGGGCCTCCAGGCCAGACAGACGGGTCTTGACCGGCACATCGGGCACTGCGCGCGCCGGCAACTGCTGCACCTTTTGGACAATGGCGGCAATATGCTCGGGCGTCGTACCACAACAGCCGCCAACCATATTGACGAACCCCGCGTTAGCAAACTCCTCCAGCAAACTCGAGGTATCGTCCGGCGTTTCATCGAATCCGGTGTCGCTCATGGGATTGGGCAGACCGGCGTTGGGATACACGCAAAGCCAGGTATCACAGATCTTGGACAGTTCAGCAATATAGGGGCGCATCAGGGCGGCACCCAGGGCACAGTTCAGGCCGATGGTCACCGGCCGGGCATGCCGCACCGAATTCCAGAAGGCTTCCACCGTCTGGCCTGACAGAATACGTCCGGACGCGTCAGTGACCGTGCCAGACACCATCACCGGCAGACGAATCCCGCGCTGCTCAAACACCGTTTCCACCGCAAAGATTGCCGCCTTGGCGTTCAGGGTATCGAAAATGGTCTCGATCAGCACAATATCAATACCGCCATCGAGCAGGCCGCCAAGCTGTTCTTCATAGGCCGCCTGCAATTGCTCGAAGGTAATATTGCGCGCCCCCGGATCATTCACATCCGGTGAAATGGAGGCCGTTTTGGGTTGCGGGCCGAGCGCGCCGGCGACAAAACGCGGATGATCGGGTGTGCTGTAGGCATCACAGGCGGTGCGTGCAAGCCGGGCCGATTGCACATTCAGTTCGTAGGCCAGACCGGGCAGATCGTAATCGCCCTGGGCGACCGAGGTTGCGCCAAACGTGTTGGTTTCGATGACGTCGGCCCCAGCCTTCAGGTACTGCTCATGGATTTGGCTGATGACATCAGGACGCACCAGCGATAGCAGCTCATTATTGCCTTTGACATCCTGGTGATGTTCAGCGAAACGCTCGCCGCGAAAATCGGCCTCGGTCAGCTTATAGCGCTGAATCATGGTTCCCATGGCCCCGTCCAGCACCAGGATCCGCCCTTTTTGCAGTTCCTGCACAAAACGGGCACCAGAGGTATAGGATTCGACGGAATAAGGCAAGGCAGGATAAGACACGTTCAGGCTCAATCTAATTAGTTGAATTTAATGCAAAATTGTAGCGGATTTGCAACCGTTCTACCGGCAAACCCCTGCAATTGGCAGGCAAATAGCGGCTGCGGGCCGTCCAAATGGCCCGCCAACTGTCATGATCTGTACCAATCAATTACAATCGCGCATTCAGGGTGCATTCACCGTGCAGTGCATGGAGTGAATGGTAAACGGGAAACAGAACGCGCAACATGGCGCGCCAACCTGTGCTGCCCCCGCAACGGTAATCAGGCTTTCGGCCTGCAGCCCGACATCGGCCCTGAAACTGCCACTGCTCTGCTTATCCAGACAGTATTTATTCGAACCTGATGTGCGGGGTCGCGCATCTTTACCGGTATGCCCATATGAAGTTCTCTCTTACCCCCATGGCACTTGCCCTGGCGGTTCTGCCCACAGCCGTCGTGGCTCAAACCTCCGACGCCACCTCCCACGATTCTCCGGTCACCCGTCTTGAAACGATTGTTGCCACACCGGCACGCGCCAATCAGGCGCTTTCCGATGTGTATGGCGATGTCAGCGTTATCACAAGCGAAACGTTGCGCAATGCAGGCGCGACATCCCTGACCGAACTGCTTGCCCGCCAGCCGCAAATACAAACCTATCAACTCGGTGGCCCACAAACGCTGTCCGGGCTTTTCGTGCGTGGCGCCGGCCCCCAGCAGACGCTGGTGATGGTTGATGGTCAGCGCATCAATGACCCGGCAACCGGTAGTACTTACCTGAGCGCCATGGATCCGACCACCATCGAACGTGTAGAGATCGTGCGCGGGGCAGCCAGCAGCCTGTATGGCTCTGACGCCATGGGCGGGGTCATCAACATTATTACGCGCAGCGATGGCCAGGACAAACCACTCAGTGTGTTCGGCAACATCGGCGTGGGTACCCATAGCCTGTTCAAAGCCAGCGTGGGCGTCTCCGGCGCCAGCAACGGTTGGGACTATCGCCTGGCGGGCAGCTATGCCAGCAGCGATGGCTTTAATGCCACCCGTGAAAAGCTGGGCGCACTGACCTACAATCCGGATCGTGACGGCTACGAGCAGGCGTCGTTATCCGGTGCGCTGGGCTACACCTGGAAACCCGGCAACCGCCTGGGTATTTCTTTCTACAACGGCTACACTCATGGCGACTTCGATAGCGGCGCCTACGACACCAATACCTTTGGCATCATGCGCCAGCAATCGGTCGCCGTTACCAGCAATAACCAGTTGACCGACTGGTGGGAAAGCGTGCTGCAGGTCAGCGTGAACCGCAATCTGTACGACTCGCGCGCTTCATATGGCGATTCGGTGCTCGGCAGCATACAGCGCACCTACTCCTGGCAGAACAATTTCTCCATCAACCGTCAGAACAAGCTGTCACTGGTGCTGGAACGCAAGGATGAAAGCATCTTTGGCACCACCACCTACGAGCAGGACAAGCGTCATACCAATGCAATCGGGCTGATTTACCGTGGCGACTTTAATCGTCATCACATTCAGGCCAGTCTGCGCAACGACAATGTCTCCGGCTACGACAGCAAAACAACGGGTAGCCTGGGCTACGATTTCGATATCACGCCAGAATGGTCTGTCGGGCTGGCGGGCAATACCGGCTATCGCGTTCCCACCTTTGCCGATCTGTACACACCGCTGAGCTTTGGCTACCAGGGCAATCCGAATCTGAAACCGGAAACCTCACGCAACATTGAATTGCGCACCGCATGGCGAACTGAGACCAGCTCGTTGTCGATCAACGCCTGGCAGACCAGGTATCGCGATCTGATCAATGGTTTCGTGTGTGACGAGATGTTCAACTGCACCGCCGAAAACGTTGACAGGGCCACGGTTCGCGGCGTTTCCGTGAATGCCGAACACCGTTTTGACAATACGCGTATCTACGCGGGCGCAGATTTCATGAACCCAAAAGATGATGAGAGCGGCAAACGGCTGATCCGCCGTGCCAGACAAGTCTATAGAATCGGGGCGAGCCATACTTTCGGGCAGGCGACACTGGGCGCAGACTTCACCCATACCGGGGCCCGCTATGACGACAAGAACAACACACGGGCAAAACGACTTGGCAGCTATGGCGTGCTGAACCTGCATGCCAGCTACGCCTTCAGCAAGAACCTGGAAGCCCAGGTGTACTGGAACAACGCGTTGAACAAGAAATATGAGACCTCATATGGCTATAACTCCGCCGGTTCCAATGTGTTCTTGAATCTCGCGTTCCGGATGTAAGCCATGTCCTGCCGCAAGCGCCCCCCTTTCCTGTCTATGACCGTTGCTATAAAAGGAACAATGCTTGCGGCACTCGTATGTTCGTTCACCCTGGCTGCTCCTGCGGCAACGGCGACAGAAAAAAAAGCGGTCAGCTTATCGCCACACCTGACAGAACTTGTCTATGCTGCGGGTGCCGGCGACCATTTGCTGGGCGTCTCCGCAGGCAGTAACTACCCGCCCGCTGTCGGCGCCTTGCCGCAGGTGGGCAGTGGCGTTGCCCCCAATGTAGAACGGATCGCGCTTCTTCAGCCTGATGTTATTCTGGCCTGGGGCTATAAAAACAGCAAAGACCTGTACCCGGCCTTGCGCAAACTGAATATACCCATGCATTATCAGGCGCCAGCCAGCCTGGATGACATCATTGACGATATCGAGGAACTGGGTACGCTGTTCGGCACCCGGGCAACCGCCGGTAACACCGCGCGGGAACTACGCGAGATTCTCAATGCCATGCGCCAGCGCTACCAAAATGCAGCGAAAATAAAAACCTTCGTTCTGGTCAGCCAGGAGCCGCTCTACACGCTGGGCGCACGTTCGTTTGTTATTGATGCCCTGCACGCCTGCGGCGCCGAATCGGCCTTTGAAACCTTGTCAACGCCTGCGCCGATTGTCAGCCGGGAACAACTGCTGCTCGCACATCCGCAGGCCGTTCTCTTTGCCGCAAAAAACATCAATGCCCAAAGCGACACCATTGGTCGCTATTTTTCTTCAATGGGCCTGCCGCTACAGGCCGACCAACTGCTGGGCATGGACCCGGATATAGTCTTTCGCCCTGCGGACAGACTGATCCGCAAGCTGCCCGAGTTGTGCAGCGATATTGACCGGATCAGGCGTCGCCTTGCTCCAGCTGCTTCTGGATCGCCTTTGCCGCCACCACGCCATCTGCCATCGATGTCACCACGCAAGGATGCTGCCGGTGCGTAACTTCGCCGATCGCGTAAATGCCCGGCAGATTGGTTTGTGTCGTTTTAAAATCGGTACGCACATATCCGAGTTCATCACAATCGAGACCCAGATCCTGCATGCCCTGCAAACGGGCACGAAAACCGTAAAGCACCAGCACGACATCGTAGGTCCGGCCATTGATCTGGCGGGCCGCGGGATCGAAGGTGTAGGCACCAATGGTGATGTCCGATTCATTGAGAAACTTCATCCAGTGGCGCTGGCACCGTAGCGTGCGCGCATAGATATGCACAGACTTGGCCCCCCGTTCTTTCAAAAACAGGGCGTTTTCAAAGGCATTGTCGCCTCCGCCCAGAATGGCCACATCCTTGAGGGCAAATTCATAATTGGCCACATGCTTGCCTGGGCCTACAAGGACATCATCATAGTGATCACGCTCCCACTCCGGCGGTTTCCTGGGCTCTACCCCACTTGCAATCACAACATAGCGTGCATGCAACGGCAGGTCTGCACCGAAATACACCTTGAAATGCTCATGCCCCTGGCCCGCTTGCTCGCGTTCGATACGCGTTACATGTGAATTGAGCAGCACCGGCACGCGGGCGCTGTCCAGGCTCAGTTTGATTCTGGCGGCCACCTCTTCGCCCGTCAATCCGGGCGCCGTCACATTCCAGGTATCCTCGAACGGATTGCTGGCGCTCAAACCACCGGCGCGCCCATTGGACTCGATGATCAAGGGAGAGAACCCCATATGGGCCAGCCACACCGCACAGGAAGCGCCCGCCGGGCCTGCGCCAATCACAATGGCATCATAGACAGCCTGCTGCATTTTCAGGAAAAATCCTCGTTTAATCATGAATTTATCTAAACAAACCGTATTGTACCCCCGGCTGCTATCCTAAAACACTACAATAGCGTCCTGAATAAAAACCGGACTTTTCCGGTGCCTTTTACCGATTTCACATGACCACTCGCCGTATCTTTTTCACCCGGCTCGCGCTGGATGCCCGTATTGGCATCCTGGAGCACGAACTGCGCGCCACCCAGCCCCTGCATATTGATGCCGATATCGACATGCAAGTTGACCAGCAGGTCAACGACCATGATATTCGCAGCGTGCTGGACTATCGCAAGTTGCGCGAAGCGATTATTGAAGAGTGCACGCGCGCGCATGTTCATCTGGTGGAAACGCTGGGCGACATGGTTATACAGCGCATTCTGAATGATTTTCCCGAGGTTTTCCGCGTACGCCTGCGTATCGGCAAACCTCTGGCTTTCTCCGATTGCGCCGCCGTAGGCATCGAAGTTGAAGCGACCCGCTAGCAACGCGCTGCCCTTTCCTATTTTGGATATGAACACGTCACCATCATGACTTCTGTTGCCAATTCCAGCCATCAGGCTGCCCTGAAACAGCGCCAGCACGACAACAAGCTGACCAAACGCATCATGCGTGAAGCCGGCACCGCTATCGTCGACTACAACATGATCGAAGACGGCGACAAAGTGATGGTCTGCCTCTCGGGCGGCAAAGACTCGTACAGCATGCTGGATATCCTGCTGGCCCTGCAAAAACGCGCTCCCATTCATTTCGATATTATCGCGGTGAATCTGGACCAGAAGCAGCCCGGCTTTCCTGCACATGTTCTGCCCGACTATCTCACCCAACTGGGTGTGCCGTTTCATATCGAAAATCAGGATACCTATTCGATCGTCAAACGCCTGATTCCGGAAGGCAAGACAACCTGTTCGCTGTGTTCCCGCCTGCGCCGCGGCATTCTGTACCGTGTCGCAGCCGAACTGGGCGCCACCAAGATTGCGCTGGGGCACCACCGCGATGATATTCTGGCAACCTTTTTCCTGAATCTGTTCTACGCGGCAAAACTCAAGTCCATGCCACCGAAGCTGGTTTCCGATGACGGCCGACATACCGTGATCCGTCCCCTGGCCTATATCGCAGAAAAGGATCTGATTGCCTATTCCGAACTCAAGCAGTTCCCCATCATTCCCTGTAATCTTTGTGGCTCCCAGGAAAACCTGAAACGCCAGGAAGTGGGCCGCATGATTGCCGCATGGGAAAAGGAAAGCCCCAAGAAAGTCTGGAATACCTTCAAAGCATTATCGGCGATTACGCCGTCGCACCTGATGGACCGCAATCTGTTTGACTTTGCCGGTCTGCGGCCTACCGGCATTGCCGACGAAAATGGCGACAAGGCCTTCGATGCCGAAACCTTTGCCGATGCCGCCGACACCACCAATACCGCGAATACCGACTTCGTGCAAGCCAATGACGACGACCGTGATCGCCATGGCAATCCATCCACCCAAAGCGCCGACGCACAGGCGGCAGGCACCCTCACTTCCGGAAACCCATCGCGCGCGCGCACGATCCGCATTCAATCACTGTGAGGCATTCCATGTCAGACTCGACTTTGCTGCACGCACCGCTGGGAAAAGAAACCCGCTATCCCGAACACTATGATCCGACGTTGCTGTTTCCGATTGCCCGGGATGCCGGGCGTGCGCACCTTAGCCTGCAGCCACACCCGGCCTGGCACGGCGCCGATATATGGAACGCCTACGAACTGTCCTGGCTGGATCTCAAAGGCAAACCGCAGGTGGCCCTGGCCCGTTTTGGCTTTCCTGCCAGCAGCACCCACATTATCGAATCCAAGTCGTTCAAGCTGTATCTGAACTCATTTAATCAGACGACCATGCCCGACGGCGATGCCGTCCTTGCCCGCATGCAGCAGGACTTGAGCGCCGCCGCCGGCGCCCCGGTCAGCGTCACGCTGTTTGCGCCGGCAGACTTTGCATCCCAGACCTTGGGCGAGCTTGACGGCACGCTGCTCGACACACTGGACATCGAGATCTCGACCTACGTTCCTGACGCCCGATTGCTGCAGGCTGACGCCACGCAATCCAGACACGAGACGCTGCGCACGAATTTGCTCAAATCCAACTGTCCGGTCACCGGTCAGCCGGACTGGGGCAGCCTGCAAATCGAATATACCGGCGCTGCCATCGATCATGCTTCGCTCCTGAGGTATATTGTTTCCTATCGGGGACATAACGGGTTTCATGAACAATGCGCAGAGCAGATCTTCTGCGATATCATGCATACCTGTGCGCCAGAAACCCTGACCGTCTATGCCCGCTACACTCGTCGTGGTGGCCTGGACATCAACCCCTGGCGTAGCACGCAGCCGGATTTCATTCCCGCTGATGTCCGCAATGCACGTCAATAATCTCACTTTTCACAAAAGCTGGTCGTACTTATGAAACAACCGCCCTATGTCAGCGTCGCCGCCGCATTCAGCAAAGGAATCGCAACGCAAATGCGCCCTTCCATGCTGTTTGCCATCGTGTTGCCGTTTGTCATTGCCCTGTTCGCAGCTGTGATACTGCTGGTGTTCGCCTGGGGGCCCCTGGATAACTGGCTGGACAATACCGCCATGCACTGGGGCTGGTTCCAGTCGGTGTCAACGCGACTGTCTGGCTGGGGATTTGTCACCATGAGCGACTGGCTCACCGGTGTGCTGACCTTCGTGGCCCTGCTCGCGGTCAGTGGCATCGCGGGACTGGCGGCCGCAGCCATTCTTGTCATGCCCATGGCATTGAAAGTCATCGGCGATGGCAGCTACCCGGATGTGCATAAAAAAGGCGAAAACGCCACGGTCACCAGCCTGGCCAATACGGTCAAGGTGAGTACGATTTTTGTGATCGGCTGGCTGATTACATTGCCGCTCTGGCTGATTCCCTTTGCGGGGATCGCGCTATCGTTATTCTGGGGCGCGTATGCGTTTTCGCACATGACCCGGCTGGACGCCATTGTCGAACACGCAACCCTTGAAGAACGGGCTTATGTGCTACGTCATTACAGTCGTGGTTTCTGGCTGATCGGGCTGATATGTGCAGCCTTTACCCTGGTCCCGTTTGCCGGCTTTGTCATGCCCGTATTTTCAATCCTGGTGTGTACCCATTACGGATTAATGGCGGTCAAAGCGGTGCGGGCGCAACAGCCCGTCGTGCCTGTAGAGAACAGCGCTGCCCAGGCCAAACGCCTGCCCTGACAGCACCCGCGCACTCAGGATTCGAACGCGCCTGCCTGCTGCAGCACAGACTTGAGCTCGCCGCTTTCGTGCATTTCGCTCACGATATCCGAACCGCCAACGAATTCACCCTTGACATACAACTGGGGAATGGTAGGCCAGTTGGAAAACTGCTTGATGCCTTCGCGCACTTCCTGATCATCCAGCACATTGATAGTAACCAACTTTTTTACACCTGATTCACGCAGAATCTGGATGGCCTTGCCAGAGAAGCCGCATTGCGGAAACTGAGCCGTGCCTTTCATAAACAACACAACGGGGTGTTCTGTAACGGTCTCTCGGATAAAATTCTGTACTTCGCTCATTGTATTCACCTGTGTCAGCATTGAAAGAAACCAGTTCCATCTATCTGGCCATCTCTCAAAATAGTTTAACGCTAAATTGTAAAGCACCCGCCGGAAATACGCTCTATACCGGATAAATCATTGCGGGATTCAATATTCTTAAAACCAACCTTGGCCAGCATATAGCGAACATGCTCGGCCTGGTCCCATCCGTGCTCAATCCACATCCAGCCACCATTGGCCAGGTAAGCCCGCGCGCCGGCAATGATGCGCCGGATGGCTGCAAACCCATCGGAATAATCGGTCAGCGCCATTGGCGGCTCAAAACGCAGATCGCCCTGCTGCAAATGGGGATCATGTCGCCGTATATAAGGCGGGTTGGACACAATCAGATCGAAGGCCTGTTGTGGAATGCCATCAAACCAGTCGCTTTCCAAAAAACGCACGTGCATGGTGCGATGTTTTTCCGCATTGCGTCGCGCCAGCGCCAGGGCATCGGGACTCTTATCTGTTGCCAGCACCAGTGCGCCGGGGCAGAACCGCGCAATGGATACCGCAATCACGCCTGTACCGGTGCCCAGGTCCAGTACATTGGCCCTGGGGTGTTCGCGCACATAATCGATTGCGGTTTCCACCAGCAGCTCCGTTTCCGGTCGCGGGATGAGCGCCGCAGCAGACGTCTCAAACGTCAGGCCCATGAACTCGCGCTCGCCCATGATATAGGCCATGGGCTCGCCGCTTATGCGCCGCTCGATCAGGGCGCGAATCTGTATAACCTGCTCATTGCTCAGGGGATCACGGTCGTGTGCAATCATCCAGGAACGCGACACGCCCAGCGTGCGACCAATCAGCATCCGGGTTTCAAGTGGCGGAAGGCCACTGGTTCGCGTCAAAGATTCAATCGTGATGGCCAGCGCCATTCCTGCTCCTTCTACTACTGCCGGTCTCGCCCCGGCCAAATAATGTAATCGATATTCAATATTGCATGATGCTTACAGTGAGTCATCACCCAGGGCGGCCAGCAACTCGGCCTGCCGCTCTGCAATGAGCGCACCCGTCAGCTCGTCCAGCGAGCCTTCCATGATCTGTGCCAGTTTATACAATGTCAGGTTGATTCGGTGATCCGTGACCCGACCCTGGGGATAATTGTAAGTGCGGATGCGCTCGGAACGGTCACCCGTCCCAACCAGGCTCTTGCGCTCGGCCGCCTCTTTCTGCTGCTGTTTCTGGCGTTCGATATCGTTGATTCGGGCAGCCAGCACACTCATGGCGCGTGCTTTGTTCTTGTGCTGTGAACGGTCGTCCTGGCACTCGGCGACAATGCCGGTTGGAATATGCGTGATGCGCACAGCCGAATCGGTTTTATTGATATGCTGACCACCCGCGCCGCTCGCCCTAAAAGTATCGATGCGCAAATCAGCCGGGTTCAGCGCCACTTCCGAAATTTCATCGGCCTCGGGCAAAACGGCCACTGTGCAGGCCGAGGTATGCACCCGGCCCTGCGATTCGGTCTCGGGCACCCGTTGCACACGATGCGCCCCGGATTCGTATTTCAGCCGTCCGTACACACCATCGCCATCTACCCGCGCAATAATCTCACGATACCCGCCCATTTCCGATTCGTTCTCGGAGATCACTTCTACTTTCCAGCCTTTCTGCTCGGCATAACGACTGTACATGCGAAACAGGTCACCGCTGAAAATGGCGCTTTCATCGCCGCCGGTACCGGCGCGCACTTCAAGAAAAACACTGCGGCCATCGTCCGGATCCCGTGGCAGCAATTGCACTTGCAACTGCTCTTGCAGCGCTTCCAGGCGCTCTTTGGCCAGCTTCAGCTCTTCTTCCGCCATTTCGCGCAGCTCCGGGTCCGATGACATTTCCATCGCGGCCTGCAAATCGGCTTCGGTCGACTCGTAGCTGCGAAACAGTATGACTACCGGATCAATTTCCGCGCGTTCACGCGACAGTTTTCGAAACCGGTCCATATCGCTGGCGGCATCGGGTTCGGCAAGCAGTGCGTCCACCTCGATCAGGCGATGCGAGATTTGCTCCAGACGGGAGCGCATTGATGATTTCATAACGAGTTTTGGAAGAAAAAGGCGTGTTCAGGAAAAAGGCGATGCCAGGCTTAGCGCCGCCGCCAATGATAGCGGGCCAGAGCACCGCTAATGGCTGGAATCCTGATACGGAAAGAGACGAGGCAGCATATCCATGAGCGCGGCGCGATCATCGCCCTGGCTGCGGTTGAGCGCGACCATAGGGGCGTGCAGATACTTCTGGGTAAGACTGCGGGCAAACTGCTCAAGAACCAGGTCGGCGTTTTCACCCTTGGCCAGCAGGCGGCGGGCCCGGTCCAGTTCGGCCTGAACGATGGCATCGGCGCCCTGGTTCAGATTGCGAATAACCGGCACAACCGCGCGCGAATCCATCCAGTGCATGAAATTCTGCACGCGACTGTCGATAATGGCCTCTGCCTGGACCACGGCAGCCTGGCGCGAATCACTGGCCATTTGCACATAACGGCCCAGATCATCGACCGAGTACAGATAGACGTCATCCAGCTGCGACACTTCAGGCTCGATATCGCGCGGCACGGCCAGGTCAATCATAACCATGGGCATATGGCGGCGCGCCCTGGACGCTTTTTGCACCAGTCCAAGACCCAATATGGGCAGGGAACTGGCCGTACAGGACACCACAATGTCAAATTCGGCCAAACGCTCGGGCAGGTCTGCCAGCTTCATGGTCTTGCCATCGAACTGGGACGCAAGCGTCTCGGCACGCTCGCGCGTGCGGTTGGCCACGACCATACAGGAGGGTTTTTGCGCAGCAAAATGGGTAGAGCACAGCTCGATCATTTCACCGGCGCCAATAAACAACACCCGGGTTTTGGACAGATCGCCAAACACCCGCTGGGCCAGCCGAACCGAGGCCGCAGCCATGGACACCGATTGCGCACCAATGGCCGTTTGCGTGCGAACTTCCTTGGCTACCGAAAAAGTTTTCTGGAACAGCTGATGCAGCAAGGTGCCCAGGGACCCAGCATCGCTGGCCGCACGTACGGCCGTTTTCATTTGCCCCAGAATCTGCGGCTCACCCAGGACCATGGAGTCGAGCCCACTGGCAACCCGAAAGGCGTGGCGCACCGCCAGATCCTTGTTGTACTGATACAAGTGC
>NZ_JABUXU010000021.1 GCF_014897675.1 Advenella sp. FME57
AATGCGGCATAAATTCTCTACGAGATGACTGTGTTATAAATGGGGTATTTACACTCTTGATCTGCACATCCTTGGGCGCAGCGACAATGGTCTGCAGCGAAGCATACGGGACAGTGAAATCCACCACTTTGGCGCGTTCAGGCGTAATCGACAGGCTCGAGACCGTCAGATCTGCCTTGCCGGTCTGAATGCTGGGAACCCGCGCCGCGTTGGTAATTTGCACCAGATCCAGTTTGACACCCAGATCCTGGGCCAGCAGTTTGGCCGTGTCCACATCCGAACCTTCGGGTTCCATATTGGCATTGGCGTAGCTGAACATGGGCACGCCCATTGCAACGGCCACGCGGATGGTGCCATTTTTCTTGATGGTATCCAGGGCATCGGCATGGCTTGCCGCGCACACACCCATCAGGCCCAGACCAAGACCGATCGTTTTCACTGTCTGTATTAATTTCATTTGTCGTCCTACCTTTTATAAATATAGTGAGCTGCAATTACCTGCTATAAACCTGTGCCGATAAACTGCTGTAGCTCGCGGGTTTGTGGATTGGTCAGAATTTCCGGACCGCCGGTTTCCCATACCATGCCCTGATACATATAAATCACCTTGTCGGCAATTCTGCGTGCGAAAGCCATTTCGTGGGTGACCAGCACCATGGTCATCCCGCCTTTGGCCAGATCTTCAATCACCCGGAGCACTTCACCTGTCAATTGCGGGTCCAGTGCAGAGGTGACTTCGTCAAACAGCATCACTTTGGGTTCCATGGCCAGCGACCGGGCAATCGCCACCCGCTGCTGCTGGCCGCCCGATAGCTGTTCCGGATAGCTTTCTGCCTTTTCGGCCAGACCCACTTTTTCAAGTACGTACTGCGCCTTGTGACTACACTGCTCGCGCGATAGCTTGCGCACATGCTTTAACGCAAGCATGATGTTTTGCCGAACGGTCAGGTGCGGAAACAGGTTGTAGCTCTGAAAGACGATGCCCACATCCTTGCGCAGTTCACGCAGGTTAACCGTACCTGTGCCAAGTTCATGGCCACAGACCGAAATGGAACCACTGTTGATCGTCTCCAGGTGATCCATGCAGCGCAGCGCTGTACTTTTTCCCGAACCGCTCTGCCCGATGATCGCCACCACCTGGCCGCGTTGTATTTCAAACGACACGCCCCTGAGCACCTCGTTGTCTCCGAACTTCTTGTGCACATCCCTCACATTAACGATTGCCGACATTCAGTTTTCTCTCCATGGCCCTGCTCCATAACGACAATGGATAACAGAGCACAAAATAAAAGGCGCCCACCAGCACGAAAACCAGAAATGGCTGGAACAGCGAGTTATTGATAATCTGGCCGGCGCGCGTCAGTTCCACGAAACCGACAACCGACGCGAGTGACGTCAGTTTGATGACCTGCACCAGATAGCCCACCGAAGGCGGCAATGACATACGCAATGCCTGCGGAATAATCACCAGAATCAGCGATTGCCAGCGGGACAGGCCCAGGCACTCCGAGGCTTCCCATTGTGTTTTTTCTATTGCCTGCACGCTGCCGCGCCAGATCTCACCCAGGAATGCACTCACATGAATCATCAGCGCAATGGCCGAGGCCACCAGCGGCGCGACGTTGATGCCGAAAATGCCGACCCCGAAGTAGACAATAAAGAGCAGGACCAGCAAGGGAATGCCCTGAATAACCTGGATATAAACAGATATGACCACCCGGACCGATTTGTGAACCGAGACACGTGCCAGCATGACTGCGAACCCTGCCACGGAGCCAAGCGCAAATGAAATAATCGACAACACCAGCGTCCAGCCCATGCCCTTGAGCAGATACATCAGCTGTACAGAAGAAAATGAGTCCATGGTTACCCTCTGATCGTGACGGCAGGCAGCTTGCGCGACACCGCCTTTCGCTTGCGGGCGGCCGCATTGCCCATGGAGGCCGAGCGGCGCTGCGCCTGGGCGATGACCCGCTTGCGCCGAAACAGCAGTTGCTCGGCCAGCCAGAAAAGCAGTCGCAACACGACTGCCAGCAATAAGTAAAGGGCGGCAACCACGATGTACGACTCCAGCGAGAGGAACGTTTCCGACTGCACATTATTGGCCACTGCAGTGAGCTCCTCGGTGGAGATCTGTGAGGTAATGGACGACATCAGCATCATCAAGATGAACTGACTCGTAATAGCCGGGTACACTTTCTCGAAAGCCGGGAGCATAATGACGTGCCAGTAGATGCGAGGCCGGGACAGCCCAAGACATTCGGCGGCCTCAATCTGCCCCTTGGGAATGGCGTCCATGCCAGCGCGGATGATCTCCGAAGAATAGGCGCCTACATTGATGACCATGGCAATGACCGCAGCCACCGCGGCCGGCATCTGCAGCCCGATACTGGACAGCCCAAAATAGAAAATGAATATTTGCACCAGAAACGGTGTGTTGCGGATCGTCTCAACGTAGACAGCGCAAGCCCGATTTACCCAACGGTAGCGGCTGCGACTGCCGATCGAGCAGAAAATACCGATAGTCAGGCCAAACACCGTCGAGGCCAGGGTCAGTTCAAGCGTCAGTAATGCCCCTTCGAGAAACGTATTCCAGTAAGGAAGCAGACCCGCGAAATTAAAATCATACTGCACTTATATCTCCCATCCACGCTGGCCGGTTTTATATAGTCCTGCAGTCACGTGAATTACTCGAACGGGCCTTGGGCGGTGAACGCGCCCCCCTGGTAGACGGCAACGGGATCATCGGCTGCAGGCATGGGCTGGCGCTCAACCTGCTCGCGGAATATTTCAGATGTGTCCTGTGCAACGAAGTTCAGCCTGGCCGCCAGGTGGTTGTCCCACCACACTTCCTTGTTATCTGACATGCCATACACAATCGTATGCCCCACTGCTTCGGTTACCAGCCCGCAACGAATGAGTTCGGTCAAATCGCGGGAACTGATCCAGGTGTGCATCATGCGCCGGTCTTTCGCAACCGGAAAGCAGGATCCTATACGGATGCTGACCGTTTCAATGTCATAGCGATCGAAATAGAAACTGGCCATTTCTTCGCCATAGGCTTTGGAAAGACCATAATAGCCATCGGGTCGGCGCGGCACGCCGGCGTCAATGGTTTCATCCTGCCGATAAAAGCCGATGGCGTGATTCGAACTGGCGAAAATCACCCTTTTCACACCATGGCGTCGCGCGCCTTCATAGATATGAAACACACCCTTGATATTTGCCTCTAGGATTTCTTCAAAAGAACGTTCAACCGATACCCCGCCCATATGCACGATGGCATCGCAACCGGCCACCAACTGATCTACTGAGGCCTTGTCAGCCAGATTGCAAAGCATGAGCTCCTCGCCAGTTTCCGCTTGCGGATTGTCAGCAGGAGCAATGATGTCCGACAGCCTTATGGTGTCGGCAAAGGGTTTCAGGGTTTGGCGCAGCACGGTGCCCAGTCCGCCGGCAGCGCCGGTTAACAATAGGCGTTTAAAGGGTTTTGTCTGTTGCACGAATATTCCAACTGAAATACAGCGTTTATTTATGAGCCTTATTGTTGTATGTTATCTGACATCATGAAATTGTGGTTTACCCTAAAAATAACCACAAAAGTGTTTCAGGAGACGGCCTGCCAGCACGCTACTGGTGACACGCTTCCATGATTTTTGAGCGCGCAGCAGCAAGGGCTTGTCAATAGCGCTAAGGGTGTAAGCTGCTAGCTTTCGGGTGCAACTGCATATTACACATTTCTATAATGACCACACTGGCTTTGATACCCTTGGCGTTCTCAAGGCACTCGAGGCTGGCGCCCCGGCACGAACAGACAAGATAAGTTGCTATCTCTTCTTTTTTATTCTCCCTGAAAATGTCGTCTGGTCCTGCCCAGCAATATAATTGAAGCGATAGTGGGCAATAGCAACGACAGGAAGCCGTAGCCGAATCCGCCTGCGGCCTGGGATACCAGGCCGATGGCCGGAGGCCCTAAAACGACGCCCAAATAGGTAACCGCCAGCGTACCGCCGGTAACCGAACCCGATTTCCCCTCGGGCGCGCGCCTGGCCACTTCTGCCAGATACACGCCATTCCAGCCGATGGCAGTGGCGCCGAAAACAGCAAAAACAAATACGATCCACCATTGACTTGACCCAGCGTCAATATAAAAGACGCCAACGGCAGACAAGAGCATGCCGGCAGCCAGCACCAGCAACATGCTCCAGGTGGAAAAGAAATTATCAGCCAGGTAGCCCCACAAAATCCGCCCGATTACGCCTGCCGCCTGGGACACTGACAGAAAAACCCCTGCCAGAACCAACGACATGCCGACCTCGTTATGCAGGAAGGTAATGGCATATGTCATTAACGTGAGCTGGCATACAGAAAAGCAAAAGGAACATACGGCCAGCGTGCGCAATACAGGAATGCGATAAATCGTTCCAAGCGCACCGAAGAACTCTTCCCTGAAAGACCGTCTGACGCCGGTTGCGTCCGGCTCCCAGGAACGTGGAGCAAAAAGCGACACCACCGCGCAAAAGAACAGCACGATGCAGACGACACCCAAGGCGCTGTGCCACCCGACCATTTGCTCCAGGCTGGGCATGATCATGGCGGCCAGCACGCCACCAAGCGGCACGCCGGTTTGCTTGATAGAGAAAATCAAGCTCAGTCGGTGCATTGGTGTATTTTTGATCAGAATTTGCGAACTGCACGGGGTCACCGGGCCATATCCAAGACCAATGAATATACCGGCCAGGGCGAGCGTCCACACAGACGGCGCCATCACGAACAGTGTCAGGCCAACGGCGGAAGACACCAGACACAAGGCGCTCAGCCGGATCGGCCCGACCATGGTCAGCATCGCGCCTGCGCTCAGGCTGCTTAACATCGCAGACAGATAAGCCACCGCAATATAAAAGCCGATATAGCCGGCAGGCACGCCCAGCTGATTTGACAGCACGGGCGCCATCACTGGCGGCACCAGCAGCACCATGGTCGCCAGCGCCTGAATGGTCAATGTCAGGATAAGTACCATCCAGCCTGCGCGACTATCCTGTTTCCTTCGGATAGGGTTGGACTGATTATTCGTCGTTGTGTTTGTCATAGCCCACTTGTCTGGAAAAAATCGTTATGCCTGACCATGCCATTCCCGCTTGAAAACAGAATGATAGCAGCGATCCGCTGCATGCGTGCTGACCGACACTTCGATACGCTTGGCTTTTCGATTGCGATATTTTCTGACGATCCTCAGGCTTGGACCGCCTGCCCAGGATTGCCACTGCGCAGCCTGGCTTCAGATCAGACAGATTGCCTGAATTTCGTGCCCAACAGTGGACTCCACAAGGGAAACGGTCTGCTGCTTTTCAATGACAGTTGTCATATAGGTGGCATCCTGATATCGATCGGCAATACCCATCATATACAGGCTGTAAGCACTGCTGGCCTTGTTGGAAACGACCTTGACGTCCATCATGGCTGACTAACGCGTGACCTGATATGGCTGCGCCAGCCTTGTCAATGCCTCTCTGATCGTAGCAAGATTTAATTCGTCATATTGTATACAACATTCAAAAACAGCCAATTGATTACGAAACAATCTATTAATTAATTATTTTTGCATACCAATTGGCCTATGCAACCGTTGTAACGGATCGCAGGTCTGCCTGCGCGACAGACCCCCGCCGTGTCCTCAGTTCTTTGTTTGCAGACTCTCCCGGGCCAGATCCAGGCCAAGCTTGCCCTCGGTGCGGGCAAACTGAACAAACTCTTCCTGGCTGGCAGACGGGTTGACCTCTTCAAAGTTTGCCGTCAGGTTCTTTTTGACAGCCGGTTCGGCCAGAACTTTTCCGGTAGCTGCAAATAGCGTATCAATGACGGACCTGGGTGTGCCAGCCGGAACGAAAATCCCCCACCAGTTGGTGATGTTGTATCCTTTGAGCCCGGACTGGTCAATGGGTTTATATTGACTGATCACTCTGGAAGGCGTCTTGGAAGTAATCGCCAATCCCTTCACTTTGCCGGTATCGATCATCGCCTTGGCCGATGGCGCCGTCGCAAACGATATGTCGGTATCCCCGGCGGCTACCGATTGGGTCGCCGGCGCGCCCCCCTTGAACGGCACATGCAACAGATCGCGGCCCGACAACCTTAGAAACTCAACGCCTGCCAGATGGGTAATGACACCGTTGCCAGAAGAGGCAAAGGTCAGCCTCCCCGGCTCTTTCTTCGACTTTTCCAGCAGATCCTGAACACTACCTATACCCGACTTCTTGCTGGCAATAAGAATCATGGGCGACGTGGTAAGCCGACTGACCGGGATGAAACTGTCCGGTGTGTAGGCCACTTTGTACAGCACGTTGTCGCTACCCATGACACTTGAATTACCCATGAAGATCGTATAACCGTCTGGCTTGGCCCTTGCTACATGGGCTGCAGCAATGGTGGAGCCTGCCCCCGGCCTGTTTTCGACAATAACCGGCTGCTTCAGGGTTTTTGCCAGATGGTCTGCATAGACTCGCGCTACGTTGTCGGCGCCGCCGCCTGGCGGAAATCCGATGACAAGTGAAATCGGCTTGTCAGGATATCCTGCCGCCTGGACAGTCGTGGTCACAGCCAGTAAAGTTCCCGCAATCAAAATCGTTTTTTTTCCAATCATGTTTGTCTCCTGATAGGGTTTGACCTTCGTTGTAATCGCTTATTTGTTAGCGCTACTTTGTCGCTACCTTGTTGTCGCTACCTTCTTGTCGTTCAATGCCCGGTAAACACGGGCGTGCGCTGCGACCTCCAGGCTGCGGCGCCCTCTTTCATATCCTGCGAGCTTTCGGAGCGCAACACGGCCTGGGCAATTTCCTCTGTTCTTATGTCCTGCCGGGCGATCAGATTCAAGTGCTTTTTGATTCCCAGCAGGGCTTGCGGCGCCATGGCGGCCAGATGTGACGAAAGCGCATCGGCTCGCGCCAGCAGGCGCTGTGCCGGCACGAGCTCAGTCAGAAAATCCATATCCAGCATTCGAGCTGCATCAACTTTTTCTGCCGTCAAAAAAAGATACTTTGCATTGTTCAGGCCCAGGCGCGAAACATAGCGCTGCATGCCTCCGGGATAAAAATGCAGGCCGAATTTCACGGCAGGCATAAACATATTGACGCGGTCTGTGCCCAGACGAAAATCACAGGCCAGGCACAGATCTGTGCCACCGCCATATACGCCCCCCTGGATGACGGCGATAGTGATTGCACGACACTGTTCTACAGCATCGACCACTTCACCGAAATACAGCGAACTGGGCGCTTCTTCGCTGGCCAGCGAAGAAATGTCGTAGCCACTGCAGAAATATTTTCCTGATGCGACCAGACGCAACACCAGGAGGTCTTCCCGATTGTTCACGGTTGCAATATGCTGTTCAATCGCTTTGAGGTCCGCAGGCGACAGACGGTTGGCATGTTCGGCTTTGTTCAGTTGCAGCGTGGCTATCGCGCCCTGGATGTGCAGGGTTGGGGTATGCAGGTCTTCTGTCATGATCACAACCTCTTTAATTTTGCCCATCGGCCTGATACAAAACGCCGTCGGTAATCAATTGCTCGACCTGGTCCCTGTTCATCCCCATGTCATTCGCTACCCGCAGCGTATCCTGCCCGAAAACCGGCGGAGAAGAAACAACGCTGTTGCTATCGTGATTGCTCATATGCACGGGCAAGGCCACTTGCCGCAACGGCCCCAGGCGGGCATGCTCGACTGTCTGAACCAGGTTACATGCCAGGACCTGCTCATCGCGGAAAACATCTTCCAGCGTATTGATCGGCCCGGCGGGGATACCCTGCTCGATCATGATTGGCGTCCAGTGCATGCGCGGGTGCTTTTTGAGCGCGCCCTCGAGAATATCCTTGAGCGCATGGCGATTTTTCATTCGGTCTGCATTGCGAACAAAGCGCGGATCGGCAACCAGCCCATCCAGATCCAGCACGGAACACAGGCGTACCCACATATCCTGTGTGGCCGGCGCCAGATTGATGGGGCCATCGCTGGTTTCAAAGGTGCCGTAAGGCGCAATCACCGGATGAACATTGCCGCAAGGTTGCGGCACTTCTCCCACACTCAGGTAGCGCTGACCCTGTACCGACAGCAGGCTCAGCAGGCTGGCCAGCAGAGACGTCTCCACATGCTGCCCCTGTCCCGTCGACTTCATCTCGATCACCGCCGCCAGCACGCCGATCACTGCCCACATCCCCGCTGTCAGGTCACCGATAGCAGTACCGACCCGAGTCGGGCCCGACTCGGGCGTGCCGGTCAGACTCATGAAGCCGGAATATCCTTGGGCAATCTGGTCAAAGCCGGCCCAGCTTTTTGCCGGGCCAGTACTGCCGAATCCCGAAATGGACGCCATGATCAGCGAAGGCTTGTCCTTGCTGAGCGATTCATATGACAGACCCATGCTTGCCATGGTGCCCACTTTGAAGTTTTCCACGACAATGTCAGACTGCAGCGCAAGTTGGCGGATAAACGCCAGCCCTTCAGGCTTGCGAAAATCAACGCCTATACCCTTTTTATTTCTGTTGGCGCTCAGATAATAGACACTGATGTCCTCATCGAATGGCCCCCACTGGCGAATCATATCGCCATTCGGCGTGGGTTCGACCTTGATTACGTCCGCGCCCAGGTCGGCCAGGGTCATGGTACTAAACGGCCCGGACAGCGCGCGCGTCAAATCCAGAACGCGCAAACCGGCTAATGGTCTTGTCATGATTATCTCCTTTTGCATGCTATTCTATGCAATAAGATTTTCCAATCAAAATACTGTTTATTTATCGTACGATCATTTTTTCTTATTGTTATTTTCTAACCAACGCACGACATCAGTATGCAAGGACGGGACCGCCATGAACACACGCCAAATGCGCTATTTCATCAAGGTATTTGAATTGGGAAATATGACCAAGGCAGCGGCCACCCTGCATATTGCGCAGCCTGCCCTGACACAGCAGATACATCTGCTTGAGGCAGAATTGGGCGTCAGCCTTTTTTTACGATCGACGCGCGGCGTAAACCCGACAGAAGAAGGCACGCTGCTCTACAAACATGCTCAGACCATCGTGCGCCAGATTGACAATACCAAGGCAATTTTACATCGGCGCGATAACCCGGTCAGCGGCACCGTATCCATTGCGCTGGCTTCCAGTACGGCACGCATGCTGGCCCTGCCACTGATCCACCAGGTCAAGCAACGCTATCCGTCGGTGATTCTGGAGATTGTCGATCTGCCCAGCGCCGACCTGACCCGTCAGGTACTTCAGGGACGGGTAGACTTTGCCCTGACGCCGGACCAGCAGGAAATCAAAGGCATGGTGCTCAAGCCGTTTCTGGTTGAAGAGTTGCTGCTGTTGCTGCATGCTCAGACAAGCATTAAAAAACGTCGCGTCAATATCGAAGACATCAAGGATGTTCCCCTGATTCTGCCCAGTTTGCCCAACCGTTTACGCTCACGAATCGATCACGCCTTCCTGGAGCGACGCCTGCCTTATGAGCTGATCGCAGAGGCCAGCACCTCTGCCATCCTGATTCCCGCAGTCAAGAACGGGCTGGCAGCGACCATTCTTCCGTACTCCGCCGCCCACGAAGAAATCCATGACGGTACAATCATCATGCGGCGGTTCGATTTTGAGTTTTTCCGCGAGATTTTCATTTGCCATACAAATAACATCATGCGCAATGATGCCGTCGATTGCGTCATGGACGAATGCGAAAAAACGGCCGCACGCCTGATCGCGAAAAACGTCTGGAAATATACCAAGTTGCTCTAAGGCAGCCTGCTGCAACCCATAACCCGAAATTCCCTTCATGCCGGATATTATGAAACCAACCTTAACCTCTATTTGCGAACAGCTTGAGACCTTTGCCAAAGCCAGAGACTGGGATCAATACCATTCGCCCAAAAATATCGCCATGGCGCTTTCGGTGGAAGCAGCAGAGCTGGTTGAAATATTTCAATGGAAGACAGAAGCAGAATCGGCCACACTGAACGAACAAGACCAACTGGCGGCCAGACATGAAATTGCCGATGTTCTGCTGTATCTGCTCACCATCAGCCGGGTCTTGAACATTGACATCTTGCAGGCCGCCCAGGAAAAACTGCAACTGAATGCACAAAAGTATCCGGTGAGAAAAAGCAAAGGCAACGCAAAAAAATATGACAGACTCGATGACTGACGGTAATCCGGGCTCCGTCCCTGCACGTCAAGAGCAGCGCATACAGGCCCCCGCACAGGCGACGACGGACGTCGAGATGGACGTGTTTGCGCCGTGGATAAAAAAATGGAACCTGGTCCAGGACGGCACGCCCATTGCGACCCCGGGCAGCAGCCTGCTGCCGGTAAAAATGAACAATGCCATGGCAATGCTGAAGATTGCCCGTGATGAGCACGAAATACGCGGCGGCAAAGTGCTGCAATGGTGGGATGGCAATGGTGCTGCCAGGGTATTTGCCCGTAACGCTAATGCCTTGGTGTTGGAACGGGCCCAGGGCAAGCAATCGCTGATGCAGATGGCGTTGCACGGCCAGGACGACAATGCCAGCCGTATTGCCTGCGACACGGTGGCGCAACTGCACGCCTACGCAAGGCGCATTCCGGGCCAGCCTGAATTGGTTCTTTTACAACTGTGGTTCGCTGACCTGTTTGCAGCGGCCAGAAGCAACCCGGTGCTGCAACAATGTGCGAATGCAGCACAGCGGCTGCTGGCCGACCCCGAAGAGATAACCGTACTGCATGGCGATATCCACCACGACAATATTCTGGACTTCGCGGATCGTGGCTGGCTGGCCATCGACCCAAAGGGGCTACTGGGCGAGCGGGGCTTTGACTATGCTAATTTGATTGTGAACCCCGACCTGCCCACCGTAACCGACCCGGATCGCTTCGCTCGCCAGGTTCAAGTCGTATCGCAGGCGGCCAGCCTGGATCGTCACCGCTTGTTATGCTGGGTCCTGGCGTTCGCCGGCCTGTCGGCCGTCTGGTTCATCCAGGACGCAAGCGAGGCACAGGCGCAACAGGATCTGAACGTGGCGCGCCTGGCACTACAGGCCCTGTCACTGAGCCCGAATTAACTCGCGCGCCGCTTGTTCATTCCAGCGTAAAACCTGCCTTGATGCTGACCTGCCAGTGGGCCACTTTACCGTCGATAACGTGTCCGCGAGTTTCGGTAACGGTAAACCACTGAATGTTCCTGACCGTCTCATTGGCTTTGGCCAGCGCGTTGCTCACTGCATCTTCAATGCTGGTTGTTGATGAACCTGTCAGTTCAATATGCTTATAAACATGATCGCTCATGGCGCTGCTCCCTGTAGTGTGGATAGGCGCTTACCATGTTACGGCGATTAGACTATTTATGCAATTGGGCCACAATCAATCTGTCTCTTATTTTATTGCTCCTGCACCAGGCCCCTGCCAGGTAAGTCTTCACAGCGGTCGCCCCGGCAGCACGACATGCCAGACTCAGGCCAGGAAAATAAACGCGCCACGTTCCTGGAAGGGAAGACTTAGCGCGTTACCGGCACTTGCAGCAATTTATCGAAAATATCCTCGCTGCCCATCTGTCCGCCCTTTAACATGACGACCATCCCGTCCAATGCAGGATTGTCGCTATGCATTGAGCAAACGGTTACCCCGGGCGACAGTACACTTGCATAAGACAAGGCCCATACATCCAGTTGCGCGATTGCCTGGCTGGACGTATCTCCACCCGCAATGCCAAGCCGGCCCAGGCGTATACCCTGCTCTGCCAGCAGTTGCAACGTGGACTGCACAAACCGGGCCGTTGCACCCGCCAGGTCCGCTGAATGAATTGCACAGTCGCGCCCGTTTTGCTGGTCGACATAGGCCAGAACATGACGGTTAGCACTCAGCTCATCACAGATGTGCTGACATTGTGCAGCCCGGTAGTCGGCATCATTCAACAACGAGCGCGCCTGCAACGGCCGTTTGACATATCCGTCGGCAGCCCGAACCTGTGCAGCGGTCACCGGAGAAAGACTACCCGCCAACACGAAGGTCGGACCAACGTGAGCCGGGTGCTGCCTGTCGTCGATCACGTGGTCCGCAACGCTATGGGCGTGCGTACCGACATTTTCTGCCGCCGCCAGTGCCTGCAGCACGACACTTGAGCCCACAACCAATGCGGTTTTATGCTCATTGGCGATACGCAGGAGCTGTCGTCCCACGCTTGCAAGCTGCGTACTGTCAGAAACATCGAAAAGCACAGCCGTGTCCATTTTGCCCCTGGCGCTGCTACAGCGCTGAACAGTCCGATCTACAAGCGCATCAAGCAGGGCTGGTTGCTGTTGATATGCCGTATAAGGAATGTTAATGACATCTGCCATGGCCTGCGATTGCAGATGCAATCCCAGGTCGGCTTCATGCATCGGTGTCACTGGGTGGCATTGCATGGTTGGGTGCCGGTCAATACGATGCACCTGGCCGGAATCTCCGGCAGCCGCAAAAAGATTGCCAAAGCAGCAATAACGGCCAATATCGGGCTGGCCACCCACAAACAGCGCAAACGGCGCCTCCACATAGTCGCCCAGGATATTGACTGCGATCCCAAGGCTGCCCGTGTGCGCGGCACTATCAAAGGTTGAACAACATTTGTAATGCAGCACCGACACACGCTGATCCTGGAAAAAGCGCCCGATCTTCGGCAAACAGGAATGCATCTGTTGCGGGTTCATACCGCGCGCTGTACCGGCTATTCCTATTGCTTGCAGGGGGCCGATACGCGCCAGTTGCGCTTCGGTGGGCACGTCCAGAAACAGGATGCTACGCAGATTGGCGCGGGCCGCAACGGCCAGCGTATCGGTCGCCCCGGTAAAATCATCGCCATACCAGCCGAACGTCAGGCTCATGATTGCTTGTCGCCAAAAAACGCCAGTGCGGCCTTCAGCTCGGGCATATTACAAGCGAAATCCTCCAGCGTTGCTCCTTCCTGCTGCGCTGCCCAGGCCTGGCGAAGGCTGACCACGCCGGCAGCCGGTCCCATAGGATGGGCCAAAATGCCACCGCCCGACATGAAGAGCAGATCCTGGCTTTGAATCGACTGCCAGGTCACCGGGACTGTACCGGCCCACTGGCCCGAAGAAAACACCGGCAACACCCGGTCATCGACCGTGTCGGACATGCGCGCCAGAGAGTCGGAAGCCGCTGCCACCACTTCGCTATCGGGCTGCGAGAATTTCCCCTGCAGACCATGCACATGCATGTGATCCACCCCTGCCAGGCGCCACATCGTCTGATACGGCTGATAAGCCATTCCAAGCAACGGATGTCGCGAAACGGCTCCAAAGCCATTACGATGACCATGGATAGCAAGCGGCGTACTCTTTCTGAGGCTTTCAATTGCCGAGAACCCGCAGTAATTGAGGCTGGCCATCACGCAGGTGCCTTCTTCCTGCGCAACCAGATCTGCGTGACGCCGCATGGAATCCAGGTCATCGCTGATATTGAAGGCCATCATGACCTTTTTGCCGGTGCGCTGTGCATGCTCACGAATAACGGCCATCACCGCAGGCACGCGCTGGGCCAGTGGCGCATGGTCCGGATTGGCGCACACTTCATCATCCTTGATGAAATCGACACCCGCCTCGCACAAGGTTTTCACCAGCGCTGCCGTTTGCGCTGCGCTCATGCCGACATTTGGCTTGATAATCGTGCCGACCATGGCGCCGGCGGCCACACCAATACTGGCACGCGTGCCGGCAATGCCCAGACCAGGCAAGGCAAACCGCATACGAAATGAAGCGGGGAGCGTCAGCGATTCAAGACGCAGTCCGGTCACTTCACCCAGGTCGTAAAGATTGCCCGAGACCGTCGCAGCCAACGTGGCCAGGTTTGCACCAAAGTTGGCTATCGGAAATGAAATATCAATCTGGGCCCGACGCCATGGGCCGCCGACATTTCTGCGTTCGATCCAGGCATTGGGCAGGCTGGGCGCATCGCCTGCGGGCAACTCGTGAACTGCAGTTACCGTGGCACGGGCTCTATCGCGCAACTCATCGGTTTCGCCAGCAACACGGGTAAAGGTCCCGCAGGACTGTTCGCCAGCCATGATCTGGGCCACTTTGGCCGGTTCAAAAGGCGTTTCCACCACATATCGAGCCTGTACTACTGTATCGCTCATAATGTATCCAGGTCCGGGAATGGCCGGATAGCCTGTTGGCCATTCCAGTCTTCCGACGTCGCGCGAATCAGGTCAAACAGGCGACCCTTGGGGCCCGCTACTTCCGACAGTTCGATGACCGTGCCCGGATGATACTCAGTATCAAAATAGATAAACCTGCCCTGCTCGCCAACTTCCCCGCTCATGCGTGGCTTAAAACCCTGCTTGAGTAACCTTTCAAGATCGGCATCGTAATGCTCGGTCCAGTAAGCGACATGCTGCAGGCCGGTGCGGCCCGCCTGTAGAAAATCGCGGTACATCGACGGAACGTCGTTGCGTGTCTGTATCAGCTCTACCTGCACGAAACCCGAATTGGCCAGCGCTACTGAATTATGCGGCTCGTAGGTCTGACCGTCATATTGATAGTTGCGGATCGGCACCTTAGGGTTGTAATACCAGGGACCCACGCCCAGCGTGTTGCTCCAGTATGCCATTGCCGCTTCGATATCATCGACAACATATCCCAACTGACGAATTTCGCCAAAGAATGTACTCATATTATGTTCCAGCTATTTGATAAAAATGATGCCTGCAGGAACAAGCACCATGAACCTGTATGGCGAGATGATTTATTTGATAAAACCGGTGGATATCCAGGGAACAAATGTCACGATCATCAACCCGACAAACAGCGCGACAACGTAACCCCAGATATAGCGCATGCCTTCAGACGGATTGACCTTGCCAATTGCGCACGCGCCGTAATAGCCCACACCGAACGGCGGAGCGAACAATCCAATACCCATTGCAAAAATGACAACAATGGAATAGTGCACATCATGGATATCCAGGGCGCGTGCGACCGGAAAGAGCAGTGGTCCGAACAGGACGATGGCCGGAATACCCTCCAGAATGCTTCCCAATATGATGAACGCAAATACCGAGATGATCAGAAAGCCATAACCGCCTCCTGGCACGTTCGCCATGAGCGCTGCCAGATCACTGGAAAAGCCTGATTGAGTGAGTGCCCAGGCCATGGCCGTTGCGCAGCCGATAATCAGCATAATGGCGCCTGACAGCGTCGCCGTTTCCACCAGGATAGGCGTCACACGCTTCCAGTCAAACTGCCGATAGACCAGCAGGCCCAGCAAAATGGAGTACACCACCCCAATCGTAGAGACTTCAGTTGCGGTCGCTATACCCTCGACCACGGCAGCTCGGATAACGAAAGGCAACGAGATGGCAGGCAAGGCAATCAGCAGGAAACGAAAAATATCACGCTTGGGTACTTTTGCAACCTTTGTCAGATCTTCACGGCGATAGCGCCAGCCGACCACGACACACAGACACAAACCGAGAACAACAGCCGGCAATATGCCTCCGGTAAACAGCGCGGCAATGGATACGCCGGTGACCGAGCCAATGGTGATAAGCACTATGGATGGCGGAATGGTTTCGGTCTGCGCGCCCGTGGCCGACAGCAAAGCAACAAGTTCACCTTTTTTTGCGCCGCGCTTTTCCATCTCGGGAAACAGTACCGGCGTGATGGCGGCCATATCGGCAATCTTGGAACCGGAGATACCGGAAACCAGATACATGGCGCCAATCAATACGTAAGAGAGGCCACCGCGAACATGCCCCAGGCAACTGGCCAGGAACTGAATCATGGCCCGCGCCATACCCGTCATCTCTATGAGCGCGCCCAGGAAGATAAAGAGCGGCACAGCCAGCAGAATCAGATGCGACATGCCTTCATTCAAGCGACCCACCATCACGACAATGGGGGTCTGGGTCGTGAGCGTCAGATAGCCGAAAGTGGCCAGCGCAAACGAGAATGCAATTGGCACACCGGAGAAAACGCAAGCGGCCACCACGAAGACAAAGAAAATCACCAGATTGAATTTACCGAGCTCCATCAACACGGGATGCGCCAGCCAGAACACGGCCAGCAATGCCAATGTGACGCCCAGACTGATCGACAGTTGCTTGCGATCAGCAGTCATGACCATGCGAAAGACCGACGTCAGAATCATGAGCGCAATGCCCACCGGCAATGCGGCAGCGTGCCATGCATTACTGATTTCCAATGCCGGCGTCACAATATAGGATTCTTCGTAGGCATACTCAAAGGCCGGATACAGAAAAAGCACCAGGAAAGCCAGCGATGCAGACGAAGCAAAACCTTCAAGCAACAGACGTCGATTGGCGGAGACACGGTCAATAAAGGCGGTCATGCGCATATGTTGGCCGCGCCGCAACGCGATTACCGCACCCAACATGGACAGCCACAGAAACAGGATCGACGCCAGCTCATCGGTCCACACCAATGGCACATGCAATACGTACCTTGCCGCGACACCCGAAAACAGGATCACCACTTCCAGGATAATCAGCATCACGGCGAGCAGCTCAACACTGCGGCCGAGCGCGTTGTCTGCAGCGCGCACCAGCTTGGCTGCGCCGGAAACAGTAGTTGTGGCGGGCGTTTTCATCGCCATCGCAGAATCGGTCATCATTGCAGTTTCCATCACACTAAACCAGTTTACCGACCGAGGCCTCGAGCGCGGCCCAGGCTTCATCGCCAAAACGGCCCTTCCACTCTTTGTAAAAACCGGCATTACGCAGTGCAGCCCGGAATGTGTCGGGTGCTGGCGCATTGAAAGCGAGTCCTTTGGATTGCAGATCACTTTGCACCGAATCATTAAGCTTTCTGATATCTTCGCGCTGACGCACACCCGCGCCATTAATACCATCGGCCACGATTGTCTTCAGATCATCGGGCAATCGATCCCACGCCGCGCCATTGGCAATAAACCAGAAGCCATCCCAGATGTGATTGGTCTGGGAGCAATATTTTTGTACTTCGTACAGTTTTGCCACCTGGATAATGGGCAACGGGTTCTCCTGAGCATCCACAATCTTGGTCTGCAAAGACGAATACACTTCGCTGAACTGAAGGCTTGTCGGGGCAGCGCCCAGACCTTTGAACATCGAAATGGACAGCGGGCTGACCGGCACGCGGATTTTCAGGTCTTCCAGATCGGCTGCCTGCTCTATCGGCCCCTTGCTGCTGGTCATCTGGCGAAAGCCGTTGTCCCACATTTTGTCAAAGGCATACAGGCGTATCTTGCGGATGGATGCCCGCACATGCGCACCCAGATCGCCATCCATCGCTTTCCACACCTGGGCATAATCACTGAACGCAAAGCCAAGCGCATTAATGGCCGCGACCGGCACCAGCGTGGCAATCACAAGTGAAGACGGCGTAAAAAACTGAATGCCGCCGGAGCGGACCTGAGACAACATATCGGTATCGCCGCCGAGCTGGTTGTTGGGGAAAATGGCGATATCGACCCGTCCGTCGGATTTTTCCCGGATTTCGTCGGCCGCTTCCTTGGCGCGAATATTCAGGGGGTGAGACAGCGGAAGATTGTTGCCATACTTATAGGAAAATTCGGCAGCACGCGCCACCTGTGGCAGCGCGCTGACAACACCTGCCAGCGGCATGGCGGACAGGGTGCGCAGCATGCTGCGGCGAGAATACTTCTGCATATTTGTCTCCAGACGTTAAATGATGTTTTTTGATTTTATTATTTTTCTAACCGCAACGATATAGTGATAACATATCAACGTCAATCAAATTAAATGATGGTTTTTGATGTAATGAAAAACTCAGAGAAAGCCGCAAGCAGGGCCAATATTGCAGATATTGCCAAACTGGCCAACGTCTCCACCGCTACGGTAGACCGCGTACTGAACCACCGATCGGGCGTGCGCGAAGCCACGGTGCAGCGGGTACTGCGAGCCGCTGCCGAACTGGCCTATCTGCCGGAAAATGATCTGTATGCGGCGCTTACACCCAGCGCCATGCGTATTTCATTCGTGCTTCCAAAAGGCACCAACCGCTTCATCAGGATGCTGGGCGACACCATCACCTACTCCCAGGACAGCTGGACGCCCTACAACGTGAAATGCAAAGTCGATTATGTGGAAGGCTTCAATCCCGAGGTCCTTGCCGCAAGCCTGACCAAGCAGGCAGAGCGCGCAGACGGCGTTGCCTGCATGGCTATTGAGCACCCGCTAGTGCGCGACGCCATCGAGGAACTTGTCGATAAGGGCAAGCATGTAATAACGCTGATTACCGATATTTCCAATACGCGCCGCGCCGCCTATATCGGCCTGGACAATCGCGCCGCCGGCCGTACGGCCGCGTACCTGATTGCCCGCTTCATCGGCGCGCGGCCAGCCAAGGTTGCCATGATCGCCGGCAGCCTGAGTTATCGCGCTCACGAAGAGCGTGAAATGGGTTTTCTGTATATGTTCAAGGAACTGTTTCCCACTGTTGAAGTGGTGGGATTGCGCGAAGGCCTCGATAGTGCCGAAGAAAATTATCGGCTCATGCGGCAACTGCTGGAACAGTCACCGGATCTGGCAGGAATCTACAATATTGGCGGCGCATCCGACGGCGTAGCCAAAGCACTCAAGGAAGCCGGCCTGGCGCACAAAGTGGTGTTTATCGGTCACGGGCTGACGCCCGATACGCGCGCCCTGTTGATCGACGGAACCATGGACGCCGTCATTACACAGAATCCACAGTCCTCTACCATGAACTGTATCCGCATTTTTGCCAATCTGCGCGATCGACGCCCGGTCATGAGCGGCATCGACCCTGTGCAAAGTCAGATCATTTTCCGGGAAAACCTGCCCTGATCGCGCCGGCGGGCATATGCCCGCCGCCCGCTGTGCATTCATTGCAACTGCAATAGCAGGTCCGCCAGGCGGCGCTACACTGCAGGCATTGCAGCCAGCGGCTGCGCCGAAGAGGCCGGAACAGGTGTTCTGGCTACATTCATGACCATGGAAAGCAGCGAGTAATAGCCATTGATTCCGACAAGGTCCATCACGCCCTGCTCGCCAAACTGCTGCAACGCGCGCTCGTAGGTGTGATCGCATACCGACTGATTGTGAAAGAGTTCGGTCGAGAATGCATAAAGTATCGCCTCATCTTCAGGCAGACCCTCGGGCTTGCGGCCTTCGCCAATGGCCTCTATGGTTTGTTCGGATACGCCTTCACGCAACGCTATCGGCGCATGAATCGCCCACTCGACCTGCTGAGACCACTGCCGCGAAGTAATCAAAATCGCCAGCTCCGACAGGCGCTGCCCCAGGGCGCTGCGATACCGCAGATACTCTCCCATACGACTGGCGTGAGCCATGAGTTCAGGACTGCGCATCAAGGGAATAAAGGGCGACAAAAGCCCACCGCGCGGGCCGTTGATAATTTCTTGAGCGTACTGTTTCTGATCAGCGCTCCAGGTTTCTGGTGCAAGAGGAGGAAGGCGGTCCGGATACTGGTTCATAATGACTCTACACAATAACAAAGGGGAAGATAAGAAAATGATAGCTGTAACTATACCAAGACTAGCTATGAAGTCTCCTGAAGTTACCTTTGCTTCCCGGTATTGAGCTGTAGCTGCAGTATGAAACCAAAGTCAGGTATTCATGTAATGCGGTATTGACGCCCGTTTGCCTCTGCTGCCATCGCCAAAACTTGTAACGACTGAACGCATCGGTGCTTTTCATGAACCGTTGTATGATCCCTACCGCAAAAAGATAGCTAAACAGCAGTTCGCGCAGCAAATAAACAGCACGTATCCGAATCGCCAATACGAGACCTCGTTCATCGTATCGCGACTCCCGTAAAATCGTGCGAGCAACTGCAATCGGCTTTATCGGGCAGCAAACCAGAAACATCAGGTTCCAAGGCAAGCGGCGGGCGCCAGGCCCGCCCTGCTTATCTATCCGCTCAGGTCACGACCGGCACTACCCGCCCAGGTTTGACTTGAAAAATTCCAATGTCCGGGACCATGCCAGCTTTGCGGCGGCTTCGTCGTAACGAGGCGTTGTGTCGTTATGAAATCCATGATTGGCCCCATCATACATGTGCATTTCATACTTCTTGTTATTGGCTTTGAGCGCTGCTTCGTAATCCGGCCATCCCGCATTGATGCGCTCATCAATGCCGGCATAATGTATCAGCAGCGGCGCATTGATTTTCGGCACATCCGCAGCGGCAGGCTGACCACCATAGAACGGTACTGCGGCAGCCAGATCCGGCATGCGAACAGCCAGCATATTGACCACCCCACCGCCATAGCAAAACCCAACTGCGCCAATCTTGCCGTTCACTGCCTCGTGCCCCCTCAGAAATTGCGCTGCCGCCACCATATCTTCGGTGCGCTTGGCCGGATCCAGCTTCGCAAAAAGCTCGCGCGCCTTGTCTTCGTCTCCCGGGTAACCGCCGGCCGGCGTGAGCGCATCGGGTGCGAAAGCAACATAGTTTTCAACGGCTAGGCGTCTTGCCACGTCCTCGATATAGGGATTGAGCCCCCTATTTTCATGAATAACTACCACACCTGGCAACTTGTCTTTGGCATCGGCTGGTTGTGCCAGATAGCCTTTCATGGTGCCATTGCCCTGGGGAGACGGATAATCCACGTATCCAGCTTTAATTCGTTTGTCATCGGGCGCAATTTGCTGCGCCCAGGCAAAATTCGGTGCAAGACTGCTAAGAATCGCAGAGGCAGTGACGCCGCCGACGGCATACCGCGCTGAACGATCCAGAAACTGTCTGCGACTGATACCGCCATGCACATAGGCATCAAACAGCTTGAGAACATCGGGGTGAAAATCACTCGCGTTTTTTCGATTCATGTTGCGGACTCCTTGACAGGCGGGCCAGTAGACCCGGATTAGCTGAGAAAGGAACTGATGGATAAATTGCGTGAACAGTGAAATGTGAAACCCGATACTGGTACCATATGCTGGCGCAGGAGGGCTTTCTGCCGATCCTGTACAGGATCACATTCATGTTAATTAGATCACAATAAGGAGACAATCATGAAAAAAATCTCATTTGTATTAGCCGGACTGTGCGCAACACTGATCGGCGCTGCCCACGCCCAGGAAAAGCCAACAGTTCAATTTATTGCCACCGGCGGGACAATTGCCATGAAAATTGATCCAGTCAAAAAGGCGCCAGTGCCGGCCATCTCCGGCGATGATCTGCTGGCAACGGTGCCCGGTGTGGCCGAGTTCGCCAAAATAGAAGTTAACAATCTATCGAACGTGCCATCAGACTATATGGATCCGCCGCGCTGGATTGAACTGAGCAAGGCGGTCAGCGCTGCCGTGCAACGGCCGGAAGTCTCGGGAGTGATTGTGTCGCACGGCACAGATACCCTGGAAGAAACCGCATTCTGGCTGGATTTGACCGTGCAATCGGACAAACCCATAGTCCTGATCGGCGCCCAGCGCAATGCCTCCTCGTCCGATTTTGACGGCCCTCGCAATCTGCTGAATGCGGTGCGTATTGCCGTAGACGAACAGGCAAAGGGCAAAGGTGCCATGCTGGCCATGAACAACCAGATCAATGCCGCACGTCATGTCACAAAAACCCATACAGCCAATGTGGAAACATTTCAATCGGGCGACTATGGTTTCCTGGGCGAAGTCTACCCTGACCGTGTGATATTTGCCCGGGAGCCATTGCGCCGCCAACATATCGCCGTCAGCGCTGAAACCATGCCGAAAGTAGACATTGTTGCCATGTACGGTGGCGCCGACGGCAGCCTGCTGCGCAGCGCCGTCGATCAGGGTGCAAAGGGCATTGTAGTGCAGGCGTTGGGCATGGGAAATATGAACAAGCCGATGTTTGAGGCTGTGAAATATGCATTGGAAAAACAAATTCCGGTTGTGATTTCCACCCGTGTCTATAACGGTCGCGTAATGGCCAACTACGGGTTTGAAGGCGGTGGTAAAACGACCGCAGACGCAGGCGCAGTGATGGCGGGAAATCTGAGTCCGCAAAAAGCCCGTATTCTGCTGATGCTTCTTCTGCAAAGTGGCAAATCGGGCAAAGAAGACCTGCAGGCCGCATTTGACGCCATGTAAAGGGTTTGAGTAAAATCCAGTCCATAAATATATCAATGCATTAATATCGATGCATTGATATATCTGGCGTGTCAATAAGACTCGGTGCGATACGCAAAGCGTGCACTACACAAAGCGTGCACTACACATTTCTGCCAATCTGCTGCCATCCGCGCTGGGCAGCCCTCACCCGACAGCTGCAGCAACCACAGCAACCATTTGCGTGTTCCATCACTCGATTTTCGGGCACCCTTTTCTTGTTGTACTTCCCCACCTGATCAGCCGCGGCGTCTGCCGGCGCATCAGTTCGATCACTCAAGCCATCGCCCTCGCCTTTTCCCCGACACAATCGGCCTTCATTAGTTGGCACCCTGTCGGCGCGCTACACGCGACCGCGCTTTGTTGCATCCCGAATTTATGAATCAACCACTCATCAGACATGAATCCTCAATCAGCCAACTTTTTTGTATTGACCGGTGGACCCGGCTCCGGCAAAACGACATTAATCAATCATCTGGCCGATATGGGCTACCGCTGTATGCCCGAAGCCGGCCGGGCCGTCATACGCCAACAGCTAAACTGTGGCGGCGTTGCCCTTCCATGGGCCGACAAAACCGCGTATGCCCGGCGTATGCACGAGCACGACATGGCGGCTTACCAGCGCGCATGCAATATGAACGGTCCGGTTTTTTTTGACCGCAGTATTGTGGATATCATCGCGTATCTGCAACTGGAGCAATTGCCGGTTCCAGAACCGCTGCAAACAGCGGTATCCCAATGTCGATATCATACGACAGCATTCATTTTGCCGCCCTGGCCACAGATCTATCGTCGTGACCAGGAACGCCGACAGGACCTGCCCACTGCCATTGCAACCTATCATGCGATGATGAAGACGTATTTGCAATATGGCTATGCACTGGTACGCGTGCCCCGCCTGCCGGCAGCGCAACGGGCGAGGTTTATCGTGAATGCGATCGCTTGCGGCCATGGCGGCAATAAGGATTGAAATCCCTGTTGACCGAGCCCACCACAGCGCGTCACTTGTGTTCGCCCGGTGCGTATCAGAACCGATATCCTACGCCGACCGTGGCAACCCAGGGATTGATTTTTGCGGTGCCGATTTTGGTGCCATCAAGCCGAACACTGGTCTTGATATCAATATAGCGAACACTCGCATTCAAAAACCAGTTATCGTTGATTTTCAAATCGGCGCCCACTTGCGCTGCCAGTCCCCAGGAGTCTGAGAGCTTGAGCTTTTCAACGCCAAGATCGCGTAACGCACCAGTGGGTTTGGTGTCAAAGAAGGTCGTATAATTGAGCCCAACACCCACATAAGGCTGCACCCGGGCGTCGGGCAAAAAGTGCCACTGAACGCTGAGTGTAGGAGGCAGATGCCTGGTGGTGCCAATTCTGCCAAGATCGCCGCCCAGATCGGCAGCGCTACCACGAATGTCATGCTTGAACGGCGCAGCAGCCAGCAGTTCGATCCCTAGATGACGGGTTGCCATATACGTCAGACTGAAACTGGGACGCGTGCTGTCGTTGATATCCAGGTCAATGCCACGGGGGGCTATACTTTTTCCTACCGTGCCATTGCCCGACCTGGGCATCACACTGGTCATGCCGGCTTTCACTATCCAGTCCCCGGCCTCATGGGCAGCGGCAGGCAATGTAGCGAGTGAACTCAGCGCAAGCGCGCCTGCTGCAACCATATGACGAATGATATGCATTTTTTTCTCCATCAGTACTTGTTAACGAACTGACAGAATGCAACAAAAATCACAAATGAATATTGCGTTTGCGCAAGCAACAGCAACCGCACAACATCAAAATTTGATCTAAATCAAATATCATGCATTAAGCACAAGCAGAGCGCTTGGTTCAAGGATGATGCGTTACAGGAAAGCTGTCGATGGGGCAAACCGGTATGTCCTGTTCAGTTCGACTGAGCACAACGCTATAAGACGGGCGCACAATGGAATCGAAGCTGTATCTTTGTCTGCGACCAGAGCCGGCTCTGATGCCAGCACCAGTGTTTTGCTGCCGCTCTTACTGATCCCGAGCCGCCCATTTTGCAGAACCTGCTGCGCAGTGTTCACGCTTGCGACACTGTCGTAGCTTACCAATGCAAAACGGCAGCCACACTCACCAATAGACTTGCGCCATTGGAAAACCGTATTGGCCAGGAGTTGATGGCATCCAACGACCCAGCCTGGATGATGGCAACTGTTCTATCGCTTTGGAAATTGACTAAATGGTTTGTATGAAAACACACAAGCAGAACGAAAAACCCCAGAAGCGACCAGCGCTCTGGGGTTCAAACTACGGAGTTGATGCAAGGGCCGGGAGTCCTTAATACGTTGCCAGGCAACCGCACGTCTTGGATGAATAGTATGTTGAAACATTTCTACTCACTACGGTTGGCAGCAGGCTCCAAGCCTTTATTCTACTGCATCGAACCGCGCTGGCAATAACGACGCCACGCGCCGCATTGCCAGTAGCGGCAAGTCATCAGAAGCGATGATTCAGACCGACACCAACCAGTGTTGATTTCAGTTTGACGTTCTCAGTATTGTCAAACTTCAGTTTGCCCGTGCCGTAAGATGCGAGAGCATAAATAGTAGTGCGTTTGGACAATTTATGTTCGTAACCCAGGCTGAAAATATTCAGCTTGCCTTTCACACCGTCAAATGAATCATCGTTGTTTTTGGTAGAGCTGCCCTGATACGAGAACATGACTTTGCCGTCGTCTCCAACAGGCGCTGACAGGCCGGCCACCCAAGCTTGTTGACGGTAACCTTTGGTTTCTGCGTAAGTGAATCCATCAACATTTGTAGTGAAGTCATCCAATGCACCGGTCAGACCCGTACTTCCGACACCGCTAGCTACGATAACATCGTTGGCCATTGAGCCGCGAACCTGACCGTAACCCAGGAACAGTTTGACGACGTCAAAATCGTAGGCGCCAAACAGGTTCCACATGTGGGTCGTACCCTTCTCGCCTTCACCATTGGACAGACGCACGTCTGTGCGGAAGCGATCGTAAGAAGCGCCGACAGAGATTGGGCCGTTATCATAAGAGGCACCAGCCGTGATCCAGTTGGAAGTATCACGCGCTTCGAAATCTTCAAAGCCGTCGCTACCGGTCGTTTTGGTGTTTTTGCCAGCATAGCCGACGCCAACTTTGAAGCCGGCAAAATCAGGACTTATATATTTGATCGAATTGTCCATCCGGGCGTACGTTGAAGCACCGAATGCGCCAGAAAGCACACCGGCCTGCTTGTAAGCGACGCCGAAAGGATTAAGCGACGCGACTGTGTCTGCCGCAACGTTCAGTTGGCGACCCAAAGTCAGCGTACCCCAGTTGCTACCGGTCAGACCGACATAGGCATGACGACCAAACAGACGGTTACCCTGTAAGGATTTGCCGTTGCCCAGATCAAAGCCACTTTCCAATTGGAAAATTGCGCTTGTGCCGTTGCCCAGGTCTTCAGCACCCTTCATTCCCCAGCGGTTACCGCTTTTGACGCCGTTGATCAACCCGATGTCACGTGTTTTGGCCCAGGCATCACCCTGCGTTACTTTGGTCTGTTGATAGCCCATGCCGGCATCAACAATACCATACAGGGTTACGGAAGTTTCTGCGTGGGCTACGCCGGTAAAGCCGACAGCCAGTGCCGCAGCAAGCAAAGTCTTTTTCATGTATCAAATCTCCTCAGGGATGGTCATAATGCTTCTTACCCGAATGGTTCAGAAACTATTCAGATTTGAAGCAATATAAAGATTAGATACAATTATGTAAAGGAACCGGCTACCGCGAAAAATGGACAATTCGGCGGTTTCCGCAGGTGGCAGCGACGGCATTTCAATCGCAATTACGGCGCCCATATTGCGTATGGTAATAATCTAATTGCAATTGAATTAATCACCGTTTTATACGCAATTACATTTGCAATCATAGGGTTAAGGGATCAGTTCGGATATGCCTCCATCAAGCACCTTTTGGATGATTTGGTTAACTGATGCCCAAAGTTGGCACGTTTCTTGCCCAGGCAACCATTTTTGCCGCTTTAGGACATGAGGGTTTTCCTTTATAGTGAATACGCTTAGCGTTTTCTATTACATTTGTGACATATATGCGACATTGTGCATAACCGGCGCTAGTCTACTGTCGGCGTGTAAGAATGCCAGGCAGTTAGGGATTGAATGGCACTGCCGATACGCAGTAGCGTGAGTTCGTCTCCCGCCTTCCCGGTTAACTGCACACTGACAGGCAGGTTGGTTTGGTCAAAACCGGCAGGCAGGGCCAAAGCACAACCGTTGACCCAGTTCACAAAGCGAGTAAAGTAGCCCAGTGGTGTACTGGACTCGTCCACCTGCGACAGGGGTATCGGGCCAAAAGGCGTGGTAGGCAGCATCAGGGTATCTTTATCGGCCATCCATTCCCCCCAAACGGCCTGCATCTTCAGATGGGAGCCCAGCAGATCCTGGTATTGCAGATCCGATATGCCCTTTCCTGCCATGAGTCGGTCACGCACAAAAGGCCCGAAATGCAGACCCGGGTCCTGAATATAATCCCTGTGCACGCGCCATCCTTCGGCGGCGATCAATTTTCCGCAATCGCTCATTGCTTGCTGAAAGTTCAATGGGGGTGCTTCGCGTACGATTGTTGCGCCGGCCAGCTCGACCATCCTGACCATATCGCGCAAGCCCAGACGTACGGCGCGCTGCACTTGCACGCCATAGTTTTGCTCAGGCAGGACGCACACTCGTACCCCCGCCAGTTCGTGGGCATTATCCTGAGCCAGGTACGTCATGCTTTGTACGGTCTGCCCCGGCGCATGCGTCAGCGCCTGCAGCAGCAAGGCGGCATCATCTGCAGTCCTGGTCATAGGTCCCACACTGTCCAGCGTCCGGGATAATGGATACACGCCGTCGGCATTGATCGCGCCGACTGTCGTCTTCAAGCCGGTAATACCGTTGAGCGCGGCAGGAATCCGCACCGACCCGCCGGTATCGGTACCCAGGGCACCCGGCACCAGGCCGGCGGCAACCGCAACGCCCGAACCGCTTGAGGAGCCACCGGGCACCCGGTGATGGCCGCTGTCCCAGGGATTGCGAGGCGTTCCCAGCAAAGCATTGGTTCCCCATCCGCCAAACGCAAACTCCACCGTGTGCGTTTTGCCGATAATGACCGCGCCGTGGGCTCGCAAACGGTGCACCGCATCGGCGGTCCGGGCACTGGTTCGGGCTTCCCACTGCCTGGAACCGCAAGCCGTTATCGTACCCTCAATATCACATAAGTCTTTGATGCCCAGCGGTATGCCATCGAGCATACCCAGCACCCTTCCCTGTTGCCGCCGCTCATCGGACTGGCGTGCCTGCGCCAGCGCCTGTTCCGGGAAGACACGCGCAAAGGCATGCAATACGGGGTTCAAGCGCTCTATCCGGTTCAAAAAATAGTTCGTCAGCGACTCGGCAGTCACGTTGTTCATTGCCAGACTGCGCGCCAGTTCGGTGATCGAGGCGAATGCATACTGTTCCATGACATATCCTTTACACAACACCGGCTTCGCCAAGCATGCAATGGAGCAAGACGTTGCATCCGGCTTCCACGTGCTCCGGCAAGGCATCTTCGATTTCATTGTGACTGATGCCATCCTTGCAGGGGATAAAAATCATCGCTGCCGGGCATATTCGCGCCAGGTATACAGCATCATGGCCTGCGCCGCTAACCAGCCTGGAATGCCGATAGCCCAATCGGGTGGCATTTTTTTCCACAGCAGCCACTTGCGCCGCGGCAAACGCCTGGGGAGGAAAATAAACCACTTCCTCGGCTTGAATCTGTACCTGATACTTATCGGCAATGGCATCGCAATAGCGCTGGAAATCGGCAGACATCGCAGACAGGTCATCGTCAGTCAACGCGCGCAGGTCCACAGAGAACCGCACCCGTCCCGGAATGACATTGCGCGAATTGGGATACACATCAACCCAGCCAACCGTACCACGCCCATCTTCCCCGTAGCGGCGGCCAATCTCATTGACTTCGTTCATGATGCGCATTGCGGGCAATAATGCATCCCTGCGCAGTTCCATGGGTGTCGTACCGGCGTGCGACTCTACTCCCTGCACGAGGACGTCGTACCAGCGCTGACCCAGCGCGCCCGTCACTACGCCAATGGTATGCGAGCGCTGCTCCAGCACCGGTCCCTGCTCAATGTGAGCTTCAAAATAACTTTTCACGGGTGTCGCCCTGCACGGCACAGCGCCATCGTAGCCAATGTCCGCGAGCGCGGCGGCAACACTGATACCCGTGGTATCGGTACTTTGCAATGCAGTCTGAGCAGAAAATGCCCCGACATAGACACCCGATCCCATCATGACAGGCACAAAGCGCGAACCCTCTTCGTTGGTCCACACGGCGACCTCAAGCGGCGCTCGCGTGCGGATCTGCAGATCATTCAGCGTGCGCAGTACCTCAAGCCCGGCCAATACGCCATAATTGCCATCAAACTTGCCACCGGTCGGCTGCGTGTCGATATGGCTACCGGTCATGACTGGCGGCAATTGCGGATCCGCTCCCTCGCGGCGGGCAAAAATATTGCCCAGTTCATCCACACGGATGGTGCAGCCGATTTCCTTTGCCCACTGAACGAACAGATGACGACCTTCCTTGTCCAGCTCGGTCAACGCCAGACGATTTACGCCGCCTTTTTCCGTGCCGCCGATGCGAGCCAGCGTCATCAGCGAGCCCCAAAGTCGCGCGCCATTGATGCGCCCGATATTACTGTGTTCATTCATATCCATCATTTGTTACCTGTTTAAAAAATCGTTGATACGAGATCGCTGTCAGGCAGCCGCCAAATGGCACTGTACCTGATGACTTTGACTTATCTTGGTCGTCTGCGGCACACTTGTTGCGCAACGCTCCAACACATGCTCGCAACGCGCGGCAAATGGGCAGCCGGGCGGCAAGTTGGCCAGATCCGGTGGCGACCCGCGTATCACATCCAGCGGCTTGCCTCGCTCCATGCCATGGCGACGGCTCTTGAGCAACGCCAGCGTATAAGGGTGGCGGGCATCTTGCAAAATTTCCCGAATGCTGCCCTCTTCGACGATACGCCCGCCGTACATGACAGCGACCCGGTCCGCCATTTCCGTTGCTGCACCAATATCGTGAGTGACAAAAACAATGGCCAGCCCTAATTGCTTTTGTAATTCGCGCATCAAAATCAACACCTGTATCTGCACCGTCGCATCCAGGGCTGTTGTCGGTTCATCAGCCAACAACACTTCAGGCTGCGCGGACAGGGCCAGCGCGATCATGGCCCGCTGACGCATGCCACCTGACATCTCATGAGGATATGCCGCCAGGCGCTTTTCCGGACTCGGAATGCGTACCGCTTCCAGCGCCGCAATCGCGCGGGCACGCGCATCCTGGGCACTGATCTGGTGATGGGTACGAATGCACTCGATCATTTGCTGTCCAACTGTATAGACAGGGTCCAGGGCTAACAATGGCTCCTGAAACACCATTGCGATTTTCTTGCCTCGCAGTGCGCGCAATTGCCGCCGGTCCATCTGCAGCACCTCTTGCCGGTTGACCTGGATCGAGCCGCTTTGCCGGGTTTGTCGTTCCGGATGCAGGCGCATCAATGCGCGCAACGTCACACTTTTACCCGATCCGGATTCGCCGATAAGCACCAGGGTCTCACCTTTGGCCACGTGAAAAGAGACACCGTTGACCGCCCGTATCGTCTTGCCCGCGCGTTCGAAGGCAACCGTCAGGTCAGTCACTGAAATGGCGTTACCGGCTTGCTCGCCTGTGGCCGGATGCCGGCTGGTTGTCCCGTCCATGGGCGTCATCGCTTGTGTATTCATGGTGTTCCTTTTAAGACCGACATATCTGCAGACTCTTGCTGCGCCGTACCCACGCTTTGCCCAATGCGGTCATTTACGCGAATGCACGCCACCTGATGCCCAGGCAGATGCGCCAGTAACAGCGGCATATTGGATTTACACTGCGTGATCATCTGGCTGCACCTCGGGTGAAAGCGGCAACCGGAAGGCGGTTCTATGGGGTTGGGCGGATCCCCGGCCAGTGGCGCCTTTTCAGTGCGCCGATCAGGATCAGTCGTGGGCACCGACGCCAGCAATGCCTGTGTATAAGGATGAGCGGGCGTATTGAGCACCTGCCGGGTCGCACCCAGCTCTACCACCTTGCCCAGATACATGACCAGAACCCGATCACACAGGTACTCGATCACACTCAGATCGTGGCTAATGAAGACAAATGTGAGGTTGTATTTTTTCTTCAGGTCCGATAGCAGATTCAGTACCTGGGCTTCTACGGATTTATCCAGCGCAGATACGGCCTCATCAAGAATAATCAAGCGCGGTTTCAGGGCAATTGCCCGCGCGATATTAACCCGCTGCCGTTGCCCACCGGACAATTCATGAGGATATCGTCCGGCATAGCGTTGCGGGTCCAGGCCCACATTTTCCAGTAGTTCCAGCGCCTCGCGCTCCGCCTGCCGAGGGGGCATGCCGTGGACGATCGGGGCAAACGCGATGGTATCCAGAATAGTCATGCGCGGATTCAGCGATGAATAACTATCCTGGAAAACCATCTGCACCTGACGCCGGAATGATTTCATCGGCAGCTGCGTGCTGCCGACAGTCTGTCCGTCGAAGATCAGTTCACCGCGATCCTGCTGCAACAGTTGCAGCAGCAGCCTGGCCGTTGTCGATTTGCCGCAGCCGGACTCCCCGACAATACCCAATGTCTCGTTTTTCATGACATCGAAACTAATGTCATCTACAGCCTGTACTGCTGCGGCGCCACGACGAAAAAGCGAGGCTTTCAAAGGAAAGTGCTTCAGCAGGTTCTTCACAATAAGCAAGGGCTGGGCCGGTCCACCAATATCCTGATGCTGGGTCAATGTCGTTGTCACAATATTACTCCTTGATATCCATCGCCTGGCGCAGCCCGTCTGAAAAGACGTTGAAGGAAATCGATGTGATGAAAATCATCAGACCCGGCAATGCCGCGATCACCGGCTGGGTGTAAATGGCTGTGCGCAGGGTGTTGAGCATAAGCCCCCATTCGGGCTCTGGCGGCTTGACGCCCAGGCCCAGAAAGGAAAGCCCCGATGCCAGGATCATGGAAACGGAAATCAAACTGGTGGAAAAAACGAAAATAGGGCCCAGCACATTATTGAGGACCTGACTGAACACGATCCTGACTGGCGAGGCTCCCGATGTTCTGGCAGCATCAACAAACTCCTGAGTGCGCATTTGGGTGGTCACGCTTTCGGCCACGCGAATGATTTGCGGGATGAACACCACGGTCAGCGACAACAGTGCGTTGCCAGTGCCGGCGCCCAGCGTACCCGAGAGAGCGATCGCCAGCAACACAGAAGGAAAGGCGTACAGCACATCGGTCAGGCGCATGATTACCGCGTTGATACGCCCGCCGGCATAACCGGCAATAACGCCTATGGTTCCTCCGATTGCAAACGCAATTATTACGGGCGTAATGCCCATAAACAGCGACAGGCGGGCACCCAGGATCAAACGGGACAGCATATCGCGCCCCAGTTCATCGGTGCCCAGCAGATAGTTTTCTGTGCCGATCGGCTTGAGCCGGTGAATAATCGAAGATTTATAAGGATCTGCCGGCATGATCCACGGGGCCAGGATCGCCATCAACAGCAGGAGCAGCAACAGACAGGCAGCAAACATCGCAACCTTGTTGCGGCGCAGATTGAGCATGACGCCGCTCCAGTATCCCGCCGAGCGGTGCGCCTGCACGAGCAGCAACTCTGCGTTCCGGTTAAGGGAATAATCGGTCATTGTGTTACCTTTGAATACGGGGATCAAGCCAGGTCTGAACGGTATCGACCAGCAGGTTGAGCAGCACGAAAAAAATCGCCATGACCAGGATCGTGCCTTGCAGCAGCGGAAAGTCTCGCTGGAACACAGCTGAATTGAGCAGAAAACCGGCTCCAGGCCATGAGAAAACGGTTTCGATCAGGATAGAGCCGCCCAGCAGATAGCCCAGTTGCAGTCCCATCACGGAAAGGGCCGTTGGCGCCACGTTCTTGACCAGATGCATGAACATCCGGCCTCTGCCCAGGCCACGGGCTTGCAATCCGACCATGAATTCACGCGACAGAACATCGCTGACAAGGGCACGAATGGTGCGGGCCACAATCCCCATGGGAATCACTGACATCGTGATTGCAGGCAGGATCATATATTGCACGTGATCCCAGTCCCAGCGCCATCCGGTGCCGTCGCCCGCAGCGGAACCCGTTGCAGGAAACCAGTTCAGGTACACAGAAAACACAATGACCAGCACCATGCCCAGCCAATAATGCGGAATACTGACGCCAAATATAGAGCTCAATGATGCCAGCCGATCCCAAATGGAATTTCTGGCGTAACCGGAAATCATGCCGAATACGACGCCCAGCGAAAAACCGATCAGCACGGCAATCACGGCCAGCCGCAGCGAATTGCCCACTGCCGCGATAACCTCTGCGGCCACGGGGCGACTGGTCGCAATGGACATGCCCAGGTCCCCATGCAATGCCCGCCACAACCAGTTCCAGAACTGAATCAGGAATGGCTGATCAAACCCGTAGATGCCCATCATCTGGCGGCGCAAGGCTTCAGAGGCGTCGGGGGGCATGACCGAAATCAGTGGATCGCCGGGAGCGATATGGATCAGGGAGAAGCACAGAAATGCGACTCCCAGCAATACGGGCAACGAATACACGAGCCGTCTTAGAAAATACATCATGATAATCAGGCTTCAAAAAGAGGAAATATGGGTGGTGCCGACCACTGTCGTGGTCAGTCAAATCACTCCTTGGACATGGTCGCAATATCAATGAACCAGCTTTGTGGCTGAACTACGCCCTTTACCTTGTTGGAAATCGCTCTGGGCCCGACATCATGCGCCACGTAAAGAAACACAGCTTCGTCTACCATTCGGGTATGCAGCTTGGCCAGTGCCGCATCCCGCTGAGCCGGATCAAAACTGGTGCGAGCCTGGCGGATATAGTCGTCGAACGTGTCGTCAATCACATAGCCCCAGTTATTCGATACGGGCGGCAACGCTTTGCTGCTGACAAAACGCACCATGGCAAAGAACGGATCCATGGTTGCCGCACTGACATTGGTCGCCTGTGCCCCATGTGCGCTGGCGTCCTTGGCGCCCAGGCGCCAGCTGTTGAACAGGGTATTCCATTCGACAACATCGAACTGAACATCGAAAAAGCACTCTTTCAAATTCTGCTGTATGTACTCATTCATCGGCAGAGGCTGCATCTGGCCCGAGCCCGACGCTGAGATCTGCACTTTGACCTTGACCGGCTTGCTCTCGGAGAAACCCGCCTCTTGCATCAGCTGGCGCGAAGCGTTCGGATCATATTTGATATCGAATGTCGGCGTGCCCCACCAGGGGCTGGATTTGGCAACAACGCCCTGCGCCGGTGCCATCAGGCCGGCCAGCATGCCTTTCATGCCCTCGCGATCCACGCAAAGATTGGCTGCCTGCCGCACCCTTTTATCGGCCCAGGGCGAGCCCTCGGCCAGGGAAAACTGCCACGGCCAAATATGCGGCTGTACATTTGTATAGATAGTATTGCCACGTGCCTTGATAGGCTCGATCGCATCGGGGGCTGGCGCCTCAATCCAGTCCACCTGTCCCGACATAAGTGCTGCGGTCCTGGCGCTGGCTTCCGGCATGGGAATTAGCACAACCTTATCCAGCTTGGGTATGCGCGCAGGATTCCAGTAACGATCATTTTTGATTATTTCAAGTCTGGATCGCGGCACCAGCCGGGAAAGCTTGAACGGGCCGGTACCCGACGCTTCACTTGCGAATGCGTTCCAGGCCTGCTTTGATCGCTCCAGCGGCTCCTTGACCGAAGCCGGCACTGCATCGAATTTCTTTTGCCATTGCACAGGCGAAGCCATGAACAGGTTTGTCAGATTATATGGCAGGAACGCATCGGGTTCTGTCGTTGTTATTTCAACCGTCATAGCATCAATTGCCTTGGCTGCCTTGAGCGTAGGCATTCTTGATACCGTAGCGCCGACTTGTGCCGGATCATATTGGGGAGCTGACTTGTCCAGTACTTTGGCGACGTTCCAGACCACTGCCTCGGCATTAAACGGTGATCCATCATGGAAGCTGACATCAGGACGCAGCTTGAAAATCCATTTGGTCCTGTCCGCCTCGTCCACGGTCCAGCTTGTGGCCAGCCCAGGGGTCAGCGGTGTCGCGCCTTTATCGGATGACAGATCCCAGCCGACGAGTGCATCGTACATGGGTATGCCGGTAAACCGATTGCCCTCGAATCCCTGATCAGGCTGACCCGAAGTCCGCGGGATATCCGCTGCGGTCATGGCAATGGTCAGCACCGATTCTGCATTGGCAGCCAGAGGCATGGCGCAGGCACTAAAAAATACAGCCAGTGTCATGGCCGTGGATAAGGTGTTCTTGGGAAAAGAGGGGATCATGACGTTTCCTTGAAAGTGACCCAAGCTCTCAAGCAAAAGACGTGCCAACACCAAAGCCACACAGTCTGCGCTGTGCGGCGCGCTTGTCGCGGCTTACACAATAGGGTTGTCGCACCAAAACAAGGCACGCCTGTGCATTGGTTGACATGCACATGAGAAAACGCGCCTGGAAGCGACCTAAATTGTTCAACGTAAGCAACGTAGATGCGCCTGGTCCTGAAGTGCCTTCGCGTTCACATTTAGCAAAGAACGCCTCCCAGGGGGCGTGCCCACCTTGACTTTTGACGGCAGTCCAATCCATGCCCGACGCTTCACTTTTCCAACGTACAGCTCTGGAAAACCCGCATTGCGGATATCCTAAGCGCATTTACAATACAGTCATAATGTAAATGACAAGCGATGTATGTCTCCTTCTACCTCCACACGTCGCCGCCAGGCGGACCGTAGTAAAGCGACGCAGCAGGATGTGATCCTGGCGGCGATCCGCATTATTTCTGAAAAGGGGCCAGAGGCCGCATCCATGCAGGAAATTGCCCGTGAGGCAGGCGTCACGCCGGGCGCGATCCAACATCATTTCCAATCCAAGGCTACGCTCATGATGCATGTGCTTACCACCTTGGTTGACGAGAACATTGAGGCCGGAAAGTTCTGGCCCCCTGTTGACATGCCGATCGACACGCGTGCACAAACCCTCGTTTCCAATCTGTGGACACTGTTTTATAAACAGCCACGTTTTATCTCGGCCTGGGCAACGTATCTTAGTTGCCGTAACCAGCCTGTACTGCTGGCCCATATATCGGAGCAACGCAAAGTCCTGCAAATGCGCCTGCACGCCACTTTCCCGACAATATTTCCTGAACTGGCCAACGATCCCGCACTGACCGCTTTCATCAACCTGGTGTTCTCCACGTTGCGCGGGCTGGGATTATTGGAAATGTTCGCTGCTGCACATGAGGGAACCCAGGAACAACTCGATTGCCTGGCAGACCTGATCGCGCAGCGATGTTACAGCCAAAACTCACCATAACCTTACAACCACAAATTGGCAGACCCCACAAAACCCTAGAAAAGCAATATTCGTCAGGAGACATTCATGCAGTACAAACAGACCGCGTCGTTTTTGAATTCCATACTTACTGCCCTCACCATCGGTTTTTCCGGCTCGGCCTTTGCCGCCTATCCCGAGTCGCCGATAACAATAGTGGCGCAGCAGCCTCCGGGCAGCGGCTCAGACGCGATGACGCGTGTTCTGGCCGATTGCCTGGCAAAACAGCTTAAGCAGCCTGTCGTTGTGCAAAACAAAGCAGGTGCAAACGGCATTCTGGCCATCAATTATCTGAAAGGACAGCCAGCCAATGGATACACGCTGATGACAATCGGTATGTCGCAAATGACCATTACCCCTTATGTCTACAAAAAGATGCCCTATGATCCGCAAACCGACTTTACGGGTGTGACTGTTTTCGGTACATCACCGCTGGTGCTAACGGCATCTCTGAATTCGGGTGTGAAGGTGCTTGGGGATTTGGCCAAGAAATTCTCAGGCAAGGATGGCGGCGCCAATTTCGGCTCGCCAGGCAAGGGTAGCCCAGCCCATTTGCTCACCACCGCGCTCTTGGAACGATTAAAAGTGCCCGGCACACATGTGCCGTTTACGGGCGAGTCTGCAGGGGCAACCGCCCTCATCGGCAATCAGATTGATATCATGACCTTGGTTTCGGGCACAGCACTGCCTCAGGTCAAGGCGGGCAGGCTGGTGCCGTTGGCCGTCTTTGATGACGCACGCTCGCCTGCATTCCCTGAAGTGCCTACCATTGCCGAATTATTGGGCGACCAGGAACTGGCTCGTGGGGCATGGATTGGGCTGGTTGCCGTCAAAGACACGCCGGCACCTGTCGTCCAAACACTAAATAAAGCCGCCAGCCAATGCAGTCAGGACCCGGCCTATATAAAGCGCTTTGCGCAAATGAACGCCAAGGCGATCGCCACTTCAGCGACCGACGTGATCAGCCGCGCCAAAGCCGATTCCGATGTCTGGCGTCCCTTGATTAAAAGCCTGAATCTGACCGTAGACTAAATATGACCGAACACACTCATTTAGCGAGCCAGGACATAGGTACAAAAGTTGGCACCGTACGTGGTGTTGTCCGTGATGGATTATGCATTTTTCGCGGCGTGCGTTATGCCCGTGCATGCACCGCCACCACACGCTTTTCCCCGCCCCAGCCTTTGGCAGAAACCTCTTCGCTCATGGACGCACGCACGTTCGCGGCGCCACCGGTTCAGCCGGCGCGCAGTCCGAATCCGGAGAACATATATGGCAACATTGATTGCCTGAATCTGAATATCTGGACCTCGGAATCGTCCTTGAAAACGGGTGGACTGCCTGTAATGGTATGGATACCCGGCGGCGGTTTTATGCGTTGCGATGCCAACGATCCGCTGTACGATGGCTCTCACTTTGCGCGTAAAGACATTATTTTTGTCACTGTGAACTATCGCGTGGGCGTGGAAGGATTTCTGCAATTGCCAGGCATGGCCGCTAACCGCGGGCTGCAGGATCTGTTATTGGCGCTCAATTGGGTACAGCAACATATTGGCAACTTCGGCGGAGATCCGGCTCGGGTAACCGTTGTCGGGCAATCGGCCGGGTCCGGGGCAATCGCGTGCCTGATGGGCATGCAACAAGCCAACGGTTTATTTCAACAGGCCATTTTGCAAAGCCCCAGTACACTGGTGCAGACGACGGCCGAAGCGCAAACGGCGGCAAATGCGATCGCCGACTTGGCCAACTGCCCAGCCACGCTTGAGGCACTTACATCCATCAGTCCGGCAAAGGCGGCCACAGCGCTGGCCAAACTCTCGCTAAATGGCGCACTGCGCCGACAATACGGCCTGGGTGAACATCACCGTTTCGCACTGCGCCCAGTAATAGATGGCGAAATTGTTGCCAGTTCACCATTGCAAGCGATCAGGCAGAACAAGATAATGCCAAGAGCGATACTGGCGGGCGCAACCAAGGAGGAAGCCCGTCTTTATCTGGTTCCTGACGGCAGCATTTCTAAAATATCTGCCGATGATGTGAACAGATTCATCACGGATGCAAAGCTGCCACCGAACACGGCACAGCGCTATCGACAACAACTTTCCGCCGATAGACAAAGCAACGGCGAAATCCTTTGCGCTATTCAATCTGATTACTATTACCGCGAACCAGCACGGCGCATTGCCGAGCATGCGGCAGATCGTGGCTCAAAAGCCTACTCCTACGAATTTTGCTGGCAATCAAACTTATACGAAGGTCAGCTTGGTGCTGCCCACGGCGTTGAGCTTCCATTTATGTTTAACAACCTGCATAACGACACAGCACGTCATTTTATCGACGTTGACAAACCTGTTTCAAGCGCACTGGTCTCAAGCATGCATCAAGCCTGGGTGAGATTTGCCAAGACTGGAGAACCAGGCTGGCCTGCACAAACAAAAGATCAACGGAGCATGATGCTCTTCGGAGACGGTGATAGCATACAGCGCCTGGTCACTTATTGATCAGGCACAACGGGTGCCTTGTCGCCAGAATGTACGGCCACCCTCTCGCCGCCTGACCTGAGATCGCCATATGGACTGGTCTGCCAGTTCATTCGGCCTCTCCCAACATTGGGAAATCTCCACCTTGCAACAGCCGGCGACTGTAGGTGCGACCCTCTGCCGCCAGGGCCAGCAAATTGCGATCCTGTTCTCGGCTATCCAGAAACAACAGTGCAATGTGTTGGGAATAGGTATGATCTGGCCTGAGTGGAATCAATTTTATACGCGGCGTAAAGGAGGCGATTCGCCCGGGCAGCAAACTGATTCCCATGCCATTGCTAACCAGGTTGATCAGCGAAAAAATATCGCCCACATGCATCCCTATCACAGGTGATATACCGGCACTCTCCATCATTCGGTTAAAACTGAATGATGTGATGAATCCGTCGGCCAGGGTCACAAAATTCTCGTGGGCCAGTTCGTGCAAATCAACCTCGGTGCGACTCGCATAGGGCGAATCCAGCGGTACGGCCAAAAACATTTCATCAGAAAACAAGGGCACGGTAATCAGGCGCTTGCTGGCGATACCGTCATGCACCCCGATGACAATAGCATCGAGTCTGCCGTCTTGCAGCTTTTGCAGCAGCTCGTCATTGGAACCCAGTGTCAGCTCTATATTGAGCCCGTCCTTGCGCAACTTGGTCCCGACAATCAGGTGCGGAATGCAATGCAGCGTCAGGGAATAGATGGCGCCCAGCCTGAGCCGGGACGCATTGATCCCCGCCATGTCTCGCACTGCATGGATGCCCTCTTCGCACTCGGCCACGACCCGACGGGCAGATTCGGCCAATCGTCGCGCCGTATTCTGCGGGACCAGATTTCTTCCTTCCAGCTTGAACAGCGGGCAGCCGATGGCCTGCTCAAGCGAATGCAGGGCGCGGTGCACGCTGACAACGCTCTGGCCCAGATCCTCTGCAACCCGGGCAAGATTGTTGCGCTCCATGAAAGCCAGAAAGACTTCCAGTTTTTTCAGGGTAATGGATTCGTCAATGGCCATGGGTTTAACTCACTGGATATTTCATGATGGCTAGGGTAAACGATAGGTCAGGCCAGACAACCTGGCCGTTGACTATGGAAACGCATGCCGGGACAGCACAATATTTAACATCAGGCTAAATGATTGTACATGCAGGTTGATTGAAAAGCCTGCCATCCCTGTCTATTGTCTGTCTGACGAAAGGGAGTCGTGGCAGCGTTCGCAAGTGTTCTCTGCAGACCGATTCCATTTTCGGCACCAGGAACGTTTAACTACACATCATAAAAACATCCGGAGACAAAACCATGATTATTTACGGTACAGCCATACTGGCTGCATGCCATTTACTGGGAGCCTATATCGGCGACCTGCTGGGCATGCTGATCGGGGTCAAGGCCAACGTAGGCGGCGTCGGCATCTCCATGATGCTGCTGATCGCAGCCCGCACTTATCTGCACAGGAAAGGGCTCATGCCCGCCACAACACTGGCTGGCGTTGGGTTCTGGTCGGCCATGTACATTCCTATCGTCATCGCCATGGCTTCACAGCAAAATGTTGTGGCCGCGCTCAAGGGCGGCCCTGTCGCCATACTGGGCGCCATCCTGACCGTTGCGCTTACAGGATGCGCTATTGCGGCGATCAACCGCTCCGGTCCCGAAGATGCGGGCGCCACCTGGCAAGCCAGCCTCGCTGCAGACCGCGCCTGAAAGGAGACATGACAATGGACATGTTGAAACAGGCAATTATGCAGAACAATCTGATCGCCGCCTTCGCTTTCGTCGGTCTGATCATATGGATATCAGGCCATCTGTCAAGACGACTAACCAATGGGCGCGTACATGGTTCAGCCATTGCAATTGTGATCGGTTTGATTCTTGCCTACTGGGGCGGACTGGAAACGGGTGGCTCCAAAGGGCTGGCTGACGTCAAGCTCTTTGCCGGGATAGGACTGATGGGCGGCGCCATGTTGCGTGATTTTGCCATCGTCGCGACGGCATTTGACGTACAGGTAGAAGAAGTCAAAAAGGCAGGGCTCATCGGTATGGTTTCCCTGCTGCTGGGTATCGTACTCCCGTTCGTTGTGGGGGCCAGCGTTGCCTATGCATTCGGGTACCGGGACGCGGTATCCATGGCGACAATCGGTGCTGGTGCCATGACCTACATTGTGGGTCCGGTTACCGGCGCGGCAATCGGCGCCAGTTCAGACGTCATTGCCCTGTCCATCGGCATTGGGCTGATCAAGGCCATTCTCGTCATGGTCTTTACCCCTGCCACGGCTCGCTTCATGCGCCTGGATAACCCGCGCTCGGCAATGGTCTTTGGCGGCATGGCGGGAACCACCAGCGGCGTGGCAGCAGGTTTGGCGGCGACAGACCCCCGTCTGGTGCCGTATGGCGCGCTGACGGCAACCTTTTATACCGGCCTGGGCTGCCTGATGGGGCCCTCTGTTCTGTTTCTCGCGACAAGAGCGCTATTCGGTTAATTTAGCAACAGGAATATCCTATGAATCACACTGGCACCTCCAAAGTCTGGGATACACGAAAACGCGGGCGACAGCGACGCCTGGAGCGCGCAGCCAGCCTGGGATTGCGTCCTAGAATCACGCAAGAGCAGATCACCCAGCTGCTGCAGACGGTTATTGAACCAGGCGATCGCGTGTGCCTGGAAGGCAATAACCAGAAACAGGCCGATTTTCTCGCCGACTCGCTGGCCGCTTGCGATCCGCAACAATTGCATCATCTGCATATGGTTCAGTCTGTGCTCGCCCTGCCCAGTCATTTGGATCTTTTCGAAAACGGCATTGCCAGCCGACTGGATTTTTCTTTTTCAGGTCCTCAAGGAGGCCGCCTGGCACGACTGGTTCAGGATAAGCAGATCGAGATCGGCGCCATTCATACTTATCTGGAACTGTTCGGTCGCTATTTCACCGATCTGACTCCCAATGTTTGCCTGATTGCGGCGCAGGCGGCAGACGCTGCCGGCAACCTGTATACCGGTCCGAATACCGAAGACACACCAGCCATTGTGGAGGCCACGGCGTTTCGCAGCGGGATCGTGATCGCTCAGGTCAATGAGCGAGTCGATACACTGCCACGGGTCGATATTCCGGCGGACTGGGTCGACTTTACCGTGGTCGCACCGCATCCGAACTATATTGAACCCCTGTTCACCCGCGACCCGGCTCAGATTACAGAGGTGCAGATCCTGATGGCCATGATGGCCATCAAAGGTATTTACGCCGAGTATGGTGTACAACGGCTCAATCATGGCATTGGCTTTGATACCGCTGCGATTGAATTGCTGCTGCCCACTTATGCAACCGAACTTGGCTTGAAAGGAAAAATCTGCACGCACTGGGCCCTGAACCCTCATCCCACCCTGATTCCCGCCATTGAATCCGGTTGCGTGCAATCCATCCACAGCTTTGGCTCGGAAGTTGGCATGGAAAACTACATTGCCGCCCGCTCCGACGTATTTTTCACCGGCCGGGACGGCAGTATGCGTTCGAATCGTGCTTTGAGCCAGACTGCCGGCCTGTATGCCTGCGACATGTTCATCGGCTCGACGCTGCAAATCGATCTGGCCGGCAATAGTTCAACCGCAACGACCGGACGCATTACAGGCTTCGGCGGCGCGCCCAATATGGGTTCAGACCCGCATGGCCGGCGGCATGCCTCTGCCGCATGGCTCAAGGCAGGCAGGCAAGCAGGCGGGCCCGATGCCATACGCGGGCGCAAGCTGGTTGTGCAAACGGTAGAAACGTTTCGCGAACATATGACCCCGGTATTTGTGGAGGAGCTCGATGCCTGGCAGTTGAAAGCGGCCATGGATGCCGAGTTGCCTCCCATCATGATTTACGGCGATGATGTCACGCACATTGTGACCGAAGAAGGCATCGCCAATCTGCTGCTATGTCGCAGCGCCGAGGAACGCGCCCAGGCCATTCGCGGTGTTGCCGGCTTTACCCCTGTGGGCATGGCACGCGATGGGCGCATGGTCGAAAATCTGCGCGATCGTGGCGTGGTGCGCCGTCCCGAAGATTTGGGTATTGACCCTCGTCTGGCAACGCGGGATCTGCTGGCAGCCCGCTCGGTAAAAGATCTGGTCAGGTGGTCTGGCGATCTTTACACGCCCCCTTCCCGATTCCGGAATTGGTGATCTCCATGGAAAAACTTGAATATCATTTTTCAACACCCACTATCGAACCCGCTCATGGCGCAGTGCTTTGCGGCGTCGTTGGCTCGGGCAATCTTGAAGTGCTGGTTCGACCCGCGGATACCGCGGCGTCCTGCACAATAGAGATAAAGACGTCTGCCCGCGGATTCGGAAATATCTGGCAGGCTGTTCTGGCGGAGTTTATAGCTCGTCATTCCGTGGGTGGCACGCACATCGCCATTAACGACATGGGCGCAACACCTGCGGTGGTCACACTCAGGCTTGACCAGGCGATCAGTCAATATGCAGGAGGTTTGCGATGACCACAGAAAATCGATCGGCGCTCTCGTTACGCCATAGTTACTTCGAAGCCACTGCCCGACAGCGTATTTCCTGGATACTGGATGAAGGCAGTTTCCGGGAACTGATGCCCCCGACAGAGAGTTCACCAAGCACGCATCTGGCGGCACTGGATATTCCCGGCGCCTTCGACGATGGGGTGGTCATTGGCCAGGGCGCCCTGGATGAAAAACCGGTATTCATTATTTCTCAGGAGGGCCAGTTCATGGGTGGATCTGTTGGCGAAATCCATGGAGCCAAAATTGTTGGTCTGCTGCGCCGCGCCATACGCGATAAACCCGCTGCGGTCCTGTTTCTGGTCGACTCGGGCGGTGTCCGGTTACACGAAGCCAATGCCGGATTGATCGCCATTTCAGAAATCATGCGCGCCATACTGGACACTCGAGCCGCTGGCATACCGGTAGTGGCGCTGGTGGGAGGCAGCTGCGGCGCGTTTGGCGGCATGGGCATTGTGACCTGCCTTTGCTCTGCGATTGTCATGTCCGAAGAAGGCCGTCTTGCCCTGTCCGGGCCCGAAGTCATCGAGACCGTGGCCGGTGTTGAGGAATTCGATTCCCGTGATCGGGCGCTGGTGTGGCGCGTGACTGGTGGCAAGCACCGTTATCTGATGAACGATTGCGCCGCTCTGGTAGAAGACGATCCGTTTGCATTCCGGGATGCTGCCAGACAGCTGCTTGCAGATAATCCATTTACGCCACCTGATCTGGCGACGCAGAAACAGAACCAGTTGCGCCTGCTGGCTCGATTGGAGAATTTCAAAGGCATGCGCGATGGCCTGCAAGTGTGGCAGGCCCTGGGCATCGAGGCGCCCGCCAACATCCCCATGATGAACTGTGCGGACCTGACCCGACTGCATAAGGAACTTTACACATGACCCTGACAAGCATTCTGGACTCCCTGTTTCCGGCCGGACATCAAGTTCGAATCAATGGGCATCAATTGGCGGGCACCGCAAGCACCGCCGCGGGCGAGGTTGCCGTGCTGGGAACGACCGATGCTGCCGCCATCGACCACGAGATCGCGCTTTACCTGGCACAACAGATATTGGCTACGATCCAGACACATCCGCGCCGACCGCTGATATTTCTTGTCGACACCCAGGGTCAGGCGTTATCGCGTGCCCAAGAGCTGCTTTGCCTCAATGGGAGCCTGGCGCACCTGGCTGCCTGCGTCGACCTGGCCCGACGCCTTGGCCATGTCAGTCTGAGCCTGGTCACAGGCGAGGCGGTCAGCGGCGGCTACTTGTCTTTCGGACTCATGGCCGATCGCGCCTACGCGCTGGACAGTTCGCAAGTTCGGGTCATGGATTTGAAGGCCATGGCGCGCGTGACCAAGATAGATCATGCAAAATTGGTGGAACTGGCAGCCAGCGCGCCCACCTTTGCACCTGGCGCCGATAATTACCAGCGCATGGGTGCAATCGAAGATATATGGCAGGCGCCCTCGGCCTCACTGCTTGACGCTGCGCTTGCTGAATTATTAAAAACCCAGGCCAGTACAGACCTTCGCATGCTGACAGGCCAGGACAGAACTGGACGGATCCAGGCCGCCAGAATAGTCGATCAGATCCTGGCTGCCTAGGAAATAACGCATGCGCCGCCATGATCTTGCCTATCTGTACCCGGCCGCAGAGTACCGGCTGCTCAGCCCTGTGCAATGCCCTGCCGCTCACGACGCACTGCAGCGCTGGCTGCAGGCACAGCGCCCGCTGGTGGTGGCCCGGCAATCCGTGGCGGCCGGTGCTCAGATCCTGTTGGGCCTGACTTTACCACCGGATGCAGAGCCCAGACGAATAAGTGTATCGGTCAATCCCGATGCAGTCAGCGCAATCGCCCCCCCGCTTGCGCTCGCGCATTGCGTAAATACATGCACCGCAGCCGTTGCTGCTGCATTGAAACGTCTGTTGCGGCAATGTGAATCACACGATATTGTGGTCAGTGTGTACGGATCGCTCGCATGGGAAGCGCTAAGCGGGACGACATACCGACACGACCAGTCTGACATTGATCTTGTCTGCGATATTGCCCGTGCGCCTCAGCTTGCTTGCTGCATTGAAGCCCTGCAACTGGCCCAGCAGGCGCTGCCCTGCTCTCTGGACGGTGAAATACGCTTTGCCGGTGGCGCGGCGGTCAACTGGAAGGAGCTTTCCCAGGCCTTGTTGCAACCCGCGCAACCGACAACGAGAGTTGTCGTCAAGGAAAATGCCGGCGTCGCATTGCTTAGTCTGACTGAACTGCTATCGCGTTTGAAGGAGCACGAGCATGTATGCTGAATCCGTCAAACCCGAGCAAAGCATCGATCAGGCGTCCCGCGCAACATTGACTCCGGAAAAAATTGGCCGGCGGGCAATTGGCGCGCTATATCGGGAGGTCGCACTTGCACCCAAACCGGGCCTGGTCAGCCCCATGGACAGCGGCAGCCATGCTGACATGAATTTCAGTACCTTTGTGAGAAGCCTTCAGGCGCTGCGAGGGTATTTTCCAGCGATATCTCGCCTGGGCATGCAAACGCCCACTTATGCACAGTTGCAATGTTGCGGCGTGGATGCAGAGCAGCGCATGCTGCGGGCCACCAATGGCGTGAATACTCACCGCGGGGCAATTTTCAACCTGGGGTTGCTGTGTGCAGCAGCTGGTGTTGATATTGCCCTTACCGGTTCGTGCTCGGCCGAATCGGTAAGCCAGCGCGTTGCAGATCTGTGGGGGCCCGCCATTGTGGCCACGGCAAAAACCGTCAGCGATAGTCATGGTGCTGTCGTTCAACGCCGTTACGGCAGTGGCGGCGCGCGCACCGAGGCTGCCGCAGGCTTTCCTTCGGCCATCAGCATCGGCTTGCCTGCCTATCGTACGGCGCTTGCGCAAACCCAGTGCCCGCAACAGGCCGCTGTGCAGTGTTTCTTTGCCCTCATGGCCGAACTTGAAGACACCAATCTGCTTTGGCGAGGCGGCCGCCCGGGCCTGGATTTTGCCCGCGAAGCCGCAACGACATTTCTTGCCCGTGGTGGCGTGCACGCCCCAGACTGGCAACATCAGGCCCGCGCCTTGCATGCCACGTTTGTGGCCCGCCGGCTAAGTCCTGGCGGCTCGGCCGACTTGTTAGGTGTCGTCCTGTTTCTGGAGTCACTCTGATATGCGCCTTGCCATCGTATTCAGCGGTCAGGGACAGCAATCTGCTGAGCACTTTCAAGCACTGCAAGCGATGGTGTCATCAGAGACGGCGGCACAATTGTCGAAACTGCTTCCTGATGTCTGGCAGAACGCTGCGGTCCATTGCGAGGCTCTTGGACAAAACAGGATTGCCCAGCCGTTTATCTTTGCATTTCAATTGCAATGGTGGCACCAATTACAACCGTTGCTGCCCCGGCCGATTTGCGCAGCGGGGTATTCCCTTGGAGAATTGGCAGCCTGCAGCGCAGCGGGCGCCCTCGACATGCAGCAGGGAATCAGTCTGGCAGCACAACGGGCTGCCAGCATGGACGACTGCGTGCAGACACAGGCCGGCCTGATGGCCATCATGGGTTTGCCCCTTAAAGATATCGAAGAGATTACCGCCAACAGCAATACGCATCTGGCCATCATCAATCCAGATCAGCACTATGTCATTGGTGGTTTCGAGCAACACTTGCAGCATGCCGGGCAATTGGCCCACGAGCAAGGCGCCATGCGCGTTGTCAGGCTGTCGGTTCAGACGCCTTCGCATACCGTACTGCTGCAGTCCGCTACACCGGCCTTCGCACGACACCTCGCGCCCTATCGTAATGAGGGGCCGCTGAGATTCAAAGTGCTTGGCGCTATGGATGGTCGCGCAGCCATGCGCGTGGCGCAGGCACTGGATACGCTGGCTGACCAGATAAGCCATGCCATGGACTGGGTAGCCTGCCTGCAGGCCATTCGTGAGCTGCAACCGGATGCCGTGCTAGAGATCGGGCCGGGTCGCGCTATGGCGCGGATGTGGAATGCCATCTATCCAGATATACCAGCCAGATCAGTCGATGACTTCCGCAGCCCGGTCGGCATACAAAAGTGGGTTGACAATGTGCTGGCGCGCCGTTGATACTGATCGTTCAAAAACCACCTGAACGCTCCCGAGCCGTTTATTCCGCAATCGTCATATGAATCGCACTCAGGTAAGGTCTCGACCCGTTGTCCGGGGCGCCTGACTGAACGGCCCGGGCGATGCAACACCAGGAACCAACGTCCAATAATCCGCTGCGAAAAATATATAATGAAATAACACGGCATGACAAAAGCAGATCGCGCCAGCCGTTATGCCTGGGCACTGGCAGCCAGTCAAACAGGATGCCGCTTGAATTTACTTCTTGCTATTACCCTCATATCCAGCATTGTCAGGAGACCGAGATGGCCAGAAAAATGCACCCCCTCAGAAAAGCTGTTATTTATCGCATGGTCATGGACGAGCACACGTGTCCGTATGGCCTGAAAGCCAGAGCCCTGTTACGGCGCTCCGGTTACGACGTGGAAGATCATTGGCTGACTTCGCACGAAGAAACAGAGGCTTTCAAGGAACAACACGCCGTACCGACCACACCGCAGATTTTCATTGATGGCACAAGAATCGGCGGGTATGACGACCTGCGCCGTTATTTGGGCAAGAAAGTCGCCGAGCCGGGCCAGACAAGCTACCGACCTGTGATTGCGCTGTTTGTATTGACGTTTTTAATGTCGCTTGCCGTAAGCCACCTGGTATACGGTCAGCCATTGACGGTGCAGGCAATCAAGTGGTTTATTGCTTTTAGCATGGTGATCCTTGCGCTGCTTAAACTACAAGACGTAGAAAGTTTTTCCACCATGTTTTTGAACTACGACATACTTGCCAAGCGTTGGGTTCCATACGCCTATATTTATCCGTTCGCAGAAGGCCTGGCTGGCATTTTAATGATTGGCAATATGCTGACATGGCTATCGGTGCCAGTTGCGCTGTTTATCGGAACGATAGGCGCCGCTTCAGTCATCAAGGCTGTTTATATCGACAAACGACAATTGAAATGCGCCTGCGTTGGTGGATCAAGCAACGTGCCGCTCGGATTTATCTCGCTGACTGAAAACCTGATGATGATTGCAATGGCAGTCTGGATGGCTTTTGCTGCTTGGGGAAACGGCGGTCACTAGACATTTTTATACCGTTGACCTGATTGTCGGTCGATATTCGAACCGCACATTCGTCAATTTTCTGGCAACGCTATAAGTTCGAGAACTATCTTATTCCGCGCAGCTGCCCGATCAATATCCTGCCAAATGTCATTGCAAAATCGATCGCATCTGAAGCGATGCCTCCCGCCGCATGTACGCAATGCACCGTGCGCCCTGACGATAAGATAATGCACAAAACGCCAAATAGAGATAATATTTCGTCTCAACTATTTTTATAACAAGGACTATTTCTCATGCAACTTATGAATCCGGCCAGCATTATCGGCATTGCAATTGGCGCGTCATTATTTGCTCTGTTCTCAAAGAAAAACAAAGATAAGACAAAGTTGCACAGGTTCGGTCTTTTTATTGCCAGTTTTTTTGGTGTTCTAGTTGTCCTGCTGGCTGTTAACTTTGGTATCTATTATTTTCAGCGGTATTGAGTATATAGAAGCACAAGGGCATTAGTCAGCTGGCTCGTCAGCGAATTTCAATATAAGGCATACCTGTCTCGCGTCTCAGGCAGGCACCCCAATCTCTAGCATGCAACGCCGACGCCTCGTAAAGCATTAACGCAGCGCAGCGACGCCCGGCTTGTCAATCGGCAAGCGCCAGAAAAGCATGAATCAGCTTTTCCCTCACATTGGAACGCAACCACATGATGCCCAAATTGCGGGTGGGTACTGGCCCCGGCAGCCGATGGCGGATCAGGCCGGGATCGTATTGATTACCATAACTCCAGTCGGGTACAACAGATACCCCAAGATCGGCCTTGACCAGATCGGAAATATAGTCCAACCCATCCAGTTCCAGCCAGGGTTCAGGATAGACCCCATGCAATTTCAGATATTCGTCGGCCATCTTGCCAGCGACAACACGTCTGTCATAGCGGATGAATGGATATTTTCTCAAAATTGAAAACGGGTCCTGCCCCTGCAACCGGGCCGGCGCAAGCAGGATCAGCGGCTCTTTCCTAAGCTGCTTCCACAAGACTGTTTTAGGCACCTCGAATAAGGGATGCACCAAGATGGCCGCATCCAGCTCCCCTTGCAACAGGCGCTGGTAAAGCACGGTAGATGCTGCCGGCTCTATCAGTATCTTGGTGCCTTCATATTTACCAAGCCATTTTCTGAGCATGCCTGGAAGCATGCCCTTGACGACCGATGGTGTGGCGCCAAGCGTCAGTGGACCGGCCGGCAACTCGGTATTGCTGGCCAGCGAATTGAAGTTTTTTACTTCTGCCAGCACCAGCTTGGCCTGTCGTAATGCCTTGCTGCCCGCCTCGGTTGGCATCATCGTGCGGCCCACGCGCTTGATCAGCGCTGTGCCAACGTCAGCTTCCAGCGCCCTGAGCCTGAGCGATACGGCGGTGGGTGTCAAATCCAGCTGCCTGGCCGCCGCAGCGACAGATCCCAGCTCGACGACCTGCACGAAGCTTTCCAGAAATCTGGTGTCCACATCTGTCCTTTCACTTGTAATAAAAGCAAACCCGATCCAGGTGAGCCGGGGCTTCAAAAACCAGTTTTTGTTATTTATAAACCCAGTAAAACAATATTGTTCTTTTGTTACGAACTTCCAATAATAGCATTATGTGTTCACTTCATTTCACTCGTCATCAACAGTAAAAAGGATCCTATGCCAATTATCGAATCGATACAGGTATGCGCGCCAGTCGTGCCGCTTGATAAAGTCACCTCGTTTTCCAACCGTACCGTGAGCGCACGCCATTACGGCCTGGTCAAAGTGACCTCGACCGACGGGGTAACGGGCATCGGATTTTGCTACGTCGGTAGCGCTGGTGGCGCGATTTTCACCCAGGCGGTAAGGCAGTTGCTGGCGCCGGTATTGATCGGGCAGGACTCCTATGCGGTCGAGGGGCTGTGGCAGACAATGTATCAGGAGTCGTTGTTGCAAGGCAGATCCGGTACCGTGATGCGTGCGCTCAGCGCGCTCGATATCGCCTTGTGGGATTTGAATTCGAAAACCCATCAGCTCCCCCTGCATAAATACCTTGGCGCCGTCGCCCTGGAGCAGGTGCCGGCCTACGCCAGCGGTGGCTATTACCTGGACGGCAAGACGCCCGGACATCTGGGTGAAGAAATGGCAAGTTACGTTGCCAAGGGATTCAAGGCGGTGAAAATGAAATCCGGGCGCCTGTCGCCCAGGCAAGAAGAACAGCGCCTGAAGGCAGCACGAGAAGCGGTAGGGCCGGACGTTGAGCTGATGATGGACATGAATAATGCCTGGTATGACACCACCCAGGCCATGCAGTATGTCAGGCGCTTCGAACAATACGATCCTTATTTTATCGAAGAACCCTTCTTGCCCGACGACCTGGAAAACCACGCCCGTCTGGCCCGCATGACGCATATACCCATAGCCACCGCCGAGATCGGCTATGGCCGTTGGTACCACAAGGCCCTGATGGACCAGGGCGCGGCGGCGATCCTGCAAACGGATGCCGCGGTTTGCGGTGGCATTACGGAATGGCGCAGAATTGCCCAGACCGCGGCCAGTTTCGGCCTGGTCATGTGTCCGCACTGGTTTCATGACTTGCATGCGCCACTGGTTGCCAGCACCCCAAACGCCCGCTATGTGGAGTACTTCTGGGACGACCAGGTGCTTAACTTCCGGCGCCTGGTAGATCGACAGTTATCGCACAAGAATGGTTATGTCATCCTGCACCAGGAACCCGGCCTGGGCTTCGGATTCGATGAAAAATACCTGGCCAGCCTGGCTAAATGGGAATTAATAAAAAAGTAATAACGATGAAGGGGAAAGCAACACGCAAGTCATCAGGCAGAACTGACCAGGGAGATCACCAGATAACAAGTCAGAACAGACAGCAGCATTTTCGCAAAATGGTCGTACACGTTCCAAGGAGACAAACGTGAACAAAATTAAATATGCAATTGCAGCAACGACGTTAGTGGTGGCCTCTTTTCCCGGTTTTGCCTGCGCCCAGGATGCGTGGCCAAACAAGGCGATTACCTATGTTGTACCGTTTCCGGCAGGCAGCAACACCGATGTCCTGGGCCGCATCATTGCCGACGAACTGGGCAAGCGGCTGAAGGTGCCGGTGGTGATCGAGAACAGGCCTGGCGCCACCGGCATGATCGGCTCGACCCACGTAGCCAGGGCCAAAGCCGACGGTTATACCATCATGGGCGGCAGCATCGCCTCGCATGCGATCAATGCCGGACTGTTTCCGAATATGCAATATGATCCGGCCGGTGATTTCAAGCCCATTACGATTATCGGTTTCAATGCCAATACGCTGGTGGTCTCCAACAAAAGCCCGTTCACCGACCTCAAGGCGATTATCGCAGCGGCCAGGGACAAGCCGGACACCATCACCTATGCATCGTCGGGGATTGGTACGACACAACATTTGTCCGGCGTTCTTTTCGGCCAGCAAGCTAATGTCAAAGTCGTGCACGTCCCTTATGGCGGCAAGGCAGCACTGCCGGACGTAATGGGTGGGCAGGTCAGCATGATGTTCGAAGGGCCGACCGTCATCCCTCATGTACAACAAAAGACAGTCAGAGCCCTGGCGGTCACATCCGCAACCCGGCTGGCCGGCTTGCCTGATGTGCCAACCATGAAGGAGCTGGGATTGCCCGACTATGAGATGCGTTCATGGCAAGCCATTTTCGCGCCCAAAGGCACGCCCGGGCCGATCGTGGAAAAACTGTACTCGCACATCAAGGCAATTCTGGAGACCCCGCAGATTCGCAAAAAACTCGATACCATGGGTGTTGAGCCATCAGGCATGCCGCCCGCCGAATTTGCTGATTTTCAGAAGCAGGAAATAGACAAATGGCGCGCCGTCATCAAGAGTGCGAATATCAAAATTCAATGATCGCCCGCCTCCCGTGTCCTGTCAGACCCGGGTTTTACAACCCCCCCCCCAACTGGAGACATGATGTCCGATCGAATTAAAGGTGTACTCTCCCCCGTCGTTACCCCATTTGCCGAAGACGCGACGGTGGACCTTGCGAGATTTACCGAACAATGCAAATGGCTGCAAGCCAATCAGATCGGCCTGGCTTTTCTGGGCACCAACTCTGAAGCAAATTCGATTTCGCCCGATGAACGCATCGCCATGATTGACGTTCTCATTGATGCCGGGCTGGATCCCAAAGGGATGATGCCTGGCACCGGCAGCTGCGATCTGCCTACAACCGTGCGCCTGACCCGACACGCTGTCGAGAACGGCTGCGCCGGCGTGCTGATGCTACCGCCCTTCTATTACAAAGGGGTATCTGACGAAGGCCTGTACCGTTACTTCTCTGAGGTTATCGAGCAGGTTGGCAATGACCGGCTGAGAATCTACCTATATCATATCCCGCCGGTCGCGCAGGTGGGCATCAGCCTGCCCTTGATCGAGCGGCTGCTCAAATCTTATCCATCCGTTGTCGCCGGCGTCAAAGACTCCTCCGGAGACTGGAACAATACCCAGGCCATGCTGACGCATTTCGCACCCGAGGGCTTTGACGTCTTTGCGGGCAGCGAAACCTTTCTGCTGCAAACGCTGCGCGGCGGTGGCGCCGGATGCATAAGCGCCACCGCCAATGTGAATGCACCGGCCATTCATGCCTTATACAGCAGCTGGCAAGGTGCCGACGCAGACCGCCAGCAACAGGATCTTGATAAAATCCGCCAGATATTTCAAAGCTACCCGATGATACCTGCGCTCAAATCGGCCATCGCTCATTGGAGTGCAAATCCGTCGTGGACCCGTGTGCGACCACCGTTGGTCCAGTTGGAGCCGCAACAGCACCGTAATCTGATTGAGCAACTGCAAGCCGCCGGCTTCAGCATATCAGGCCTGGGAACATGACAGACGCCTGAGCAATACGATTTCAAACGGCGTCGGGTGCGCAATGGCGCAGACAGGCTTGCTGGCGACCGTCAAGCTTGTTGTTGATCCGTCTGGACAGGACTGACGGCAAGCCGAGTGGCGCGTGCCCTGTGCCATTGATCGCTTCGAACCTGCCCTGGTCGCGCTGTCGGTAGACAGACGCAAACCAGATGGCGATCATCAACTGACTTCAGCCGCCGGGGTGCGAGGCGGGGTCTGCTCATGAAACCAATAGGAACGTCAGCGGCTATTGTGGCTAAGCTTCAAAATGCAGTTCAAATAGCAATGCAGGATCCCGAAATGAAAGAAAGACTGAGCACGTTAGGAATCGAACCAATAGGAAGTACGTCGGAAGAACTGTTAGCCACCATCAAAAGCCAGATAAAACAGTATACAAAGGTGGCACGGGAGGCAAAGATCAGTATTGACTGACGTTCAGGCAACAGGAAGTGCCCTCTATCGGACCAACCCGGTAGAGCCTCGGATACTCTGGCAGCTTCGCTGCCTTAGCCTTGATATCATCTTTCAGCCTTTGTGCGGCGTCGGGATTGTCGTCCACTACCTACTGCTGACATGGAAACAGGCGATATTATATTTGGCCGCGTTCGACTAGCGATACGGCGGTGTTTCCGGCAACAATGGTGTGATCAAGCAAGCGTACTTCGATCAAGTGCTGCGCCTGTTTCAGGTGGCGTGTTAGCGAAATGCCGGCGGCTCCGGGCTCGACAAAACCTGGCGGGTGGATGTGCGACATAATCAACGCGGCCGAGTTCAAAAGCAGGGCCGTTTTCACGATCTCACGCGGGTATACGCTTGCCTGCGCCACCACCCAGCCCGAACATTCGGCCCGGATGGCCTCGGCGTCCAGCTTGGCCTGCGCCAACTGTCCGATTAGCGTCCGAGGCTGGATATAGACACTGTATCCAACGTGCTTATCTGATATTCTTGTGACGACGTCTATTGACAGTGACCAAAGAAGGAAGAAGCTCATCCCCATCGCCCTCGTTCACGACGCTTCGCAGCGTCTGCAACAAATGGGGCGCCAACATGTCGGCGTTCACATAAGGGTTGATCATGCTATTAAAGTAGCCAATATCTTTGGCTGCATTCCGGATCGTAAAGGCGAGTTGCCCATAATCATTTTTTAGAATGCCGCCCAGCAAGCGACGCACAATCAGGTTATCTGCGGCGCCACTCCTTAATAAATCGTCAAATAGTTCAAGGTCTATGCCCAAGGGCTCACATATGGCTACAGCCTCTGCCACCAGGGTCGTCATGCCCAGAGTGACAAAGTTATTCAGCAGCTTCAGCTTGTGAGCACTGCCGACCGGCCCTGCATGGAAAATATTCTCGGCGAACGCATTTAACACGGGCTTGATTCTAAGCAGCATAGCGTCGTCTGCGCCCACTATTACATTCAGCGTTCCTAACTGCGCTTCTATTGGCGTTCGCCCCAAAGGGGCATCAACCAAACATACATTTTCATCCGTACAAGCCCGCCATAACCTGGCCGTTGTATCTGGGTCACCCGTAGAGCAGTCAATCACCACAAGGCCGTCCCGCCGGAACGCCAAAATGCCATTGTCACCCAACAGCACCGACTCGACCTGCGTGCTATCGGCCAAGCACATAACCACAGCATCGCTAGCTCGTACGAGCTCCTTCATGTTGGCTGCCTCGCGCGCGCCACGCGCAACCAGGTCATCAATGGGGATACGATTTCGATGAGCGATGACGGTTACCTCGAACCCTTTGGCTATCAGGTTTGCAGCAATGCCGTGCCCCATCAAACCAACGCCAACACATCCGATTTTTTTAAACTCTTGCGTCATACTCCACCTGAAATAAGAAACGTAAAAATCAACTTTTTACAGAGCCGGCGGTCAGACCCGACACCATATAACGGCGAAACGTGTAATAGATCGCGGCCGGTGGCAAGGAATAGATAATGCCAGTGGCCATTAATAAGTTCCATGGCGCATCGTCCACCGTTGTGAATATCCCCATGCCTACCGCCAGCGTGATGTTTTTCTCTGAGGACAACAGCAAAAACGCATATAGATATTCATTCCACGCCAGCAACAGCGCATAGGTACCAATAGCAACAATGGTTGGAGTCATCAACGGCAGATATACCAACCGAAATATCTGCCAGGCAGTTGCGCCATCCATTCGAGCCGCCTCATCTAGCTCGTAAGGCAGCTTGTCAGCGGCCTGCTTCATGATCCAGATAGCGTAAGGGGAAGCCAGGGCCAACATCGAGAAAATAAGCGACAACCTGTTATCCAGCAGACCATAGTTGCCCATAGTCTTGTACATAGGTATTGCCAGGAAAGCGGATGGAATCAAGTACGTCAGCAACGAAATATTCAAAACCACACGCCCGCCTCGCAGCCGCAACCGGCTGATTGCGAACGCAGACGTCGTCGCGACCATTACGGTGCCCAATGCCACAGCGACAGCCACGACCACGCTGTTAAACATCTGCATCCAGAAACTGCGCAGATAATAATGGCCCTGCGTAAATACAGTTACAAAGTTCTGCAGCGACAGGTTCTCTGGCCACAAGGCACCGGTAAAAGCGGTTTCCGGAGGGGTCAATGCGATCACTGTCATGTGATAGATCGGTATCACAGCCCACAGAAAAATAGGTATCCCGAGCAGTATCAAGCGCGCCTCACGTAGCTGTTTCCTCATGTCCGGCTTTCCTTGCTCAGATACTTCATCATGAACCACATCATTGGAACAATAAAAGGCATGGCCACGATGACAGCGGCTATCGCCATGTCCACGCGATCCATCCTGAGATACCGCATGCCCAGGGTCGCCAGCACTTGGGTTCGATCCGCCGGCCCGCCGCCGGTCAACAGATAAATGCTATTAAAGTCCCCGAGGGTCCAAATCATGGAGAGCGTCGTTGCCGACACATAAAGCAAACCAATACTGGGAAAGGTAATAAAACGGAATCTTTGCCATGCGCTCGCACCGTCTACATTGGCCGCTTCATAGAGCTCGCCGGGGATCGTCATCCGGCCAGCGAGCAATATCAGAGTCCAAAATGGCAAATACTTCCATATATGCACAACAACCGCGCTCCCAAACGCCAACCATCTTTCCGTCAGCCAACTGGGTCCCATGATTTGAAACTGATTAAACAAAAAGCTATTGAGCATTCCCCATTCGGGATTGAGCATCCATTTGATAGAAAAAATGGTTGATATCGAAGGTACCGCCCAAGCCAGGATGAATATCAACCCCAGCGCTTTTATCCAGCGCTGCTCATTCAAGAAGAAGCCTGAAATCAGCAACGCAAGAAGCATCTTGATATTGACCGCAACCAGCACAAATACGACAGTGTTAAATGCCGCCATTCGAAAGATGGGATCAGCAAATAAATCGGCATAAGTGTCCGGATTCGACCCAAGGCTGATACCGTAAGCAATCGGATAGACCACAAACGCAAAAAAGATAAGCAGGTATGGAAGCAAAAAGAGATACCGTGCGGCACCCCACGCCGAGATCGTACTGATCCGAGCGCGGGAACCGCCAGCGGCGACCTCATCGATTTTAGTCATGGTATTCATGCCAGGAATCGCTCCACCGCTGTTTAAGGCTGCTCAACAATGGTTTGAATCCGCTTAATCATTTCGTCGGTCGCCTGCGCGGGCGAAACATTGTCCTGCGAGATTCTAGCCAAGGCCTGCGCCCAAACATTTTCTGCGTTAACAATAGTAAAACGCCAGTTATAAACAAACTGAAACGGCACAACCCCGTCTTCAAACATCTTACGCGCCACAGCACGATGCGGGTCTTTACCATCCGTCCAGAATGGACGGTCAGCGCCGTACTTGGTAACGGGATACCATACGCCCAGCATGCTCTCAAGATAGCTTGTCACGTTCTCGTCGCGCATCAGGTATTCCATGAACTGCTTGCCGCCCTCAATGTTTTTCGCATCGGCAAAAACCATCCCTGTCTTGACCGAAGTCAGGTTAGGCAGGACGCTGCCATCTGGTTTTTTTGGAAACGCCGCAGTAACCAGGTTTTCGTGATAGTTTTTACGGGCGATTTCTTTCTGCTCGGCTGTGGCGTCTTGCTTGTTCATCGCATCTAGGTAGGACGCCGGAATGGAAATGGTGGCGTTGGGCGTCATGACTGTCGTTCGATTATTAAAGTTGACGTTGTTATCAACGTCGCCCCAATTGATCGAGCTAGGTGGAGTGCATTTCTGCTCATATACCTTTGAGTAGTCGGCTAGCGCCAACTCGATGCCTTTCCGGTTCTTTGGGTCATCCAGCAGCAATTTGCCGTCTTCATCCACGACTTGGACGTTGTGCGCGTTCAAGAATGTAAGAAGACCAAAAAAGGTATCACTTGCCTGCACACTGTATGGCAGGCCTATGCCGTATGTCCGCTGGCCTTTCTTGCGCAGTGCGGGCTGAACCTTATCGCACCAGAAGCTCCAGTACTCGGCCCATTCAGTAGGAATATCGGCCTGGGTAAAGCCGGCCTCTTCCAGCATGTCGCGCCAGTAAAATGTATGCAGAATATTCTGTCCGATTGGAACGGCGTAATACGCTTTCTTGCCCACTTTCTCATTGAACAGATACGTCGTTTCCAATGTGCCGGGTAGAAATTTGTCTTTCATCGGCCCAACCACATCGCTGACATCCGCCAGCTTCCCCTCGTAGGCCCACTTACCCGTAGTGCGCACGTCGTAGGTCAAGCCAAAACTAAAGTCAGGCGGAGAACCGGCCGCCACGGCACTGACCGCGCGCGTAATCAAATCTTCGTTGGAGTAAAAACTCAGGTTGACCTTGTTACCGGTGTCCTTCTCAAACCGTTTGACCACATCTCGCAAAGATGAGTCCATGGCCTCATAGAAGCCCTTATTTGCCCATACCGTTACCGTCTTGTCCTGCGCCATTGCTGAACCAATCGTTATAGCGCCCAATGATGCGACCAGTCCCGCCTGCAGTATCTGTTTTCCTTGTCTCACTTTTCTTTCTCCTTTAGGGTGGGAAGTAGCATCTTCCCGAAATGGTCGGGTTAATTACCCCGATCTTCAGCACGTGACATCATCGGATGGCGCTGCCTGTTTGAGCATCAAAAACATGCAGCTTGTCGGCTCGCGGCTCCAGCCAGATAAGTTCGCCGGGAACAAACTGGTGCCGTTCATGAAAGACAGAAACAATGTCGTAAGAGCCAATCTTGCAAATAACTTGTATATCCGCGCCGGTGGGCTCCACTACGGTGACCTTGGCGGCAAGTCCGTTCCCCTCGGAAGACAAGCGAAAATACTCTGGCCTGATGCCCACCACCACTTGTTGCCCGTCGCGCGCAGCGCTATCCGTGCAACAGGGAATAAACGCAGCCGTTTTAAGATCAATGCCCTGTCTATCTCCTTGCCGTACGAACACCCCTTCAAGCAAATTCATGGCGGGAGAGCCAATAAAGCCTGCCACAAAGGTATTCGCAGGAGCGTCATAAAGTTCCAGCGGGCTACCGGTTTGTTCGATCTTTCCGTCTCGCAGAACAACGATCCGGTCTGCCAGCGTCATCGCCTCAATCTGATCATGCGTGACATAAATCGATGTCGTCTTGAACCGTTGATGCAATTCTTTAAGTTCGGTACGCATTTGCACGCGCAACTTGGCGTCCAGATTTGACAGTGGCTCATCAAACAGAAACACCTGAGGACTACGCACGATGGCCCTCCCCATGGCGACCCTTTGACGCTGACCACCCGATAGTTGACGCGGATGTCGATCAAGCAACTCGGTAAGACCCAGAACCTGCGCTGCCTGACGAACTTGCGTATTTATGACGTCTTTTGGCGCTTTAGCCAGCATCAGGCTAAACCCCATATTCTGATAAACCGTCATGTGGGGATAGAGCGCGTAGCTTTGAAACACCATAGCGATATCACGCTGCTTGGGAGCCAGGTCATTGACCACCTTCCCACCAATGACGACCTCGCCTGACGTGATGTCTTCCAGACCAGCGATCATGCGCAGCAGCGTTGACTTGCCGCAGCCGCTAGGGCCAATCAATACCGTGAATTCTCCATCAGCAATTTCGATGTCCAAGCCATGCAGGACCTGCATCGAGCCGTATCGCTTCACGACATTTTTTGTAACAACAGCTGCCATTCGATCTCCCATTCTTGCGTACGAACCACTGGTTTACCCACTTCTAATTCATGCAGTAATTTGGACAATTGGACTGGTGGACTGACCAATTATGAGTTAATATGACACACGTATTTTGTGATGTCAACATTCATTACAGTCAGGAAGACTTTCCTGTTCAACTTTGAACCGGCACGGAAAACGCGATCATGAAACTTGTACGCTATGAAAGCCAAGGCGGCGGTATGAAGCCTCCACTCTTTCTTAAAGCGGGCGATATCGTAAGCCTCGGAATAGACGGCTTGGGTGAACAGTGTCAACACGTTGTGCAGCGCTAACTCAGGAGACCACCATGAATTACTACGACTTCAAAGACCGTGCAGCGGTCATTACGGGCGGAGCAGCAGGAATTGGGCTAGCGGTAGCTCGCCGCATGAGCGCCGCCGGCGCCAGGCTAAGTTTATGGGACAGCAATAAAGATGCGCTGGCTGAAGCTGAACGAGAATTGGGCAACTCCATTGACCTGCGGGAAGTGGATATAAGCTCGCCGGCCGCCGTCCAGAATGCAGCAGTCGAGACGCATAAGGCACTTGGAAAACTGGATATCCTGGTAGCAAGCGCCGGGATCACTGGACCCAACGGCACCGTGCTCGACTACGACGTTGAAACCTGGCACAACATCCTCAATATCAATCTGACCGGCGTATTCCTGTGTTCTAAGTATCTAATACCGCTAATGAAAAAAAATGGCTATGGCCGCATCGTGAACATAGCCTCCATAGCGGGAAAAGAAGGTAATCCAGGCGCCGCAGCGTACAGCGCCTCCAAAGCAGGCGTTATTGCCCTGACGAAATCCTTAGCCAAAGAACATACAGCCGACAACATCATCATTAACTGCGTCACACCCACCGCCATCAAAACCGGACTGTTTGACCAAGTGACTCAGCAGCATCTTGACTATCTCATGTCCAAGATTCCACTCGGTCGCTTCGGCGCGCCCGAGGAAGTGGCCTCCATGGTCTGCTGGCTGGCCAGCGAAGAATGTTCATACAGTACCGGAGCGGCTTTTGATCTGTCCGGCGGCCGCGCAACATATTAATAGCAAAAAGTTGAAAGCCGGTTTATCGGCCATCGATGCGCAACAATCTTATCTATTGGATACGACCTACATGAAAAAAAAACTGCGTTCCCAGGATTGGTTCGGCGGCACTAGCGCCACGGCATTTGGCCACCGCACTTTCATGAAAAACCAGGGCGTACCTGACGACCACTTCGACGGACGGCCTATTATTGGCATCTGCAACACTTGGTCCGAATTCACACCGTGTAACGGCCATCTGCGAGCTATCGCCGAAAAAGTGAAGCGCGGCGTACTGGAAGCTGGTGGAGTGCCTTATGAGTTTCCGGTCATGTCGCTGGGAGAAACGCAGCTGCGTCCCACCGCCATGCTCTTTCGAAACCTGGTATCCATGGATGTCGAAGAATCGATCCGCGGTAACCCTATGGATGGCGTTATTCTGCTGGTCGGGTGCGACAAAACCACACCAGCCCTGCTGATGGGAGCCGCCTCCTGCGACTTGCCCACTTTGGCAATTTCGGGCGGCCCAATGCTGAACGGACGACATCAAGGGCTGCAGATAGGCTCAGGCACCGCAGTCTGGAAATTTTCTGAAGCGGTTCGTTGTGGCAGCATGACCAGTCAGGAATTCATGGATGCTGAATCGGGCTTATCGCGCTCGGCCGGACACTGCATGACAATGGGCACAGCTTCAACCATGGCATCAATGGTCGAAGCTCTTGGAGTCGGCCTGCCCCATAATGCCGCAATTCCTGCAGTGGATGCGAGACGCTATACCCTGGCCCATTTAGCGGGGCGGCGTATCGTGGAAATGGTTAACCAGGATATTAAACTTTCACAAATCCTGACTCGAGAAGCGTTCGAGAATGCCATCCGTGTCAATGGCGCAATCGGGGGCTCGACCAATGCACCGATTCACCTGCTTGCCATCGCAGGACGCATTGGGGTCAAGTTGAATCTGGCTGACTGGGACACTTTGGGGGCGGATATCCCAACTCTCGTCAACCTGATGCCCTCGGGGAAATACCTGATGGAAGACTTCTACTATGCCGGTGGCCTGCCGGCTGTATTACGCATGCTTGGCGAGCAGGGGCATTTACATAAAGACGCGCTCACAGTAAACGGTCATACCCTGTGGGAAAACGTGAAGGACGCCCCATGTTACGACAATGACGTCATTCGAGACTGGGATAATCCGCTGCTAAAGAATGGTGGCATTGCGGTGCTGAAAGGCAATATTGCACCTGATGGCTGCATCATCAAACCGTCATCTGCATCGCCCCACCTCATGAAGCACAGGGGCCGAGCAGTCGTATTCGAAACAATCGAAGAGTACAAAGCCCGCATTGATGATCCAGATCTCGATATTGACGAACACTGCATTATGGTATTAAAAAATTGCGGGCCCAAAGGCTACCCAGGAATGGCCGAGGTAGGCAATATGGGCTTGCCTCCGAAAGTCCTACGTAAAGGGATTGAAGACATGATTCGGATCTCGGACGCCCGCATGAGCGGAACCGCTTATGGCACCGTCATCCTGCATGTTGCTCCTGAAGCGGCAGCGGGAGGCCCATTCGCCTTGGTGGAAGAAGGTGACATGATAGATGTGGACGTTGCAGCCCGAACTATTCACCTGGACATACCTGAGCAAGAACTCGAACGGCGGAAAGCATTATGGATGCCACCGCCCAGTATGGCTGGTGGTTATCAGAAGCTATACATAGATCATGTTATGCAAGCCGATAAAGGCGCCGACCTAGACTATCTTGTAGGTTGCCGTGGGGTCGAAGTAAAACGCGACGCCCATTGATGATGCTATTGCACCGTGGGTTTCCGGCGATCAGACGGTCGCCCCAAGAACCCACGGGACAAACTCGTTCTGCCCATAGCCATGCTGCTCACTTTTAGTTTGCTTTCCAGAAGCCGTATCGAGCATCGCCCGAAATATCCTGTGCCCGGCCTCTTGGACCGTCTCTTCGCCCAGCGCGATACCGCCGCAATTGATGTCCATATCGTCGAATTGATGCTCATACAACTTGGAATTGGTGGCCAGCTTCAAGGACGGCACCGGCTTGCAACCATATGCCGAGCCGCGGCCAGTAGTAAAACAGATCAAATTGGCCCCACCAGCCACTTGCCCTGTCGCTGAAACGGGGTCGTATCCCGGCGTGTCCATAAACACCAGCCCCTTGGCAAGAACCGGGCAGGCGTATTCGACTACATCAACCAGATTAGTGCTGCCACCTTTTGCGACACCGCCCAGGGACTTTTCAAGAATCGTGGTCAAACCGCCGTCTTTGTTACCCGGAGAGCGATTATTATTCAGTTGCCCTAGATGGCGCGCCATATAGTCTTCCCACCACTTGATCCGCGCCACGAGCTTTTCACCGACCTCTTCAGATATTGCCCTTCGAGTAAGTAGATGTTCGGCCCCATAGATTTCCGGCGTTTCTGAAAGGATAACTGTGCCGCCGCTTTCGACCAGCAGATCGGCTGCGACACCCAACGCCGGGTTAGCAGTCATGCCTGAATACCCGTCAGAACCGCCGCACTGCAGGCCTGTGATCAGATGGCTGGCCTCTACGGTTTCGCGCCTCACCTGGTTAGCAGAAGGCAGCATTTCATGAATAAGCTGAATCCCATGAGCAATCGTTTTGCTGGTGCCTCCCATGGCTTGCAAAGTCATGGTGCGCAATAATCCACTTTCTTCCAAACCTTGGGACGCCAACAAAACAGGCATTTGATTCGCCTCGCAACCCAGACCGATCAGCAATATACCGGCAAAGTTGGGATGCCTCACATACCCAGCCAAAGTTCGTCGGACAATATCGATATCCTCGCCCTGATCCCCCATCCCACACCCTGTGTTATGAGTAAGGGCCACGACGCCATCCACATTAGGAAAAGCGTCACGCCATGATACATCCCGGTCAAAGGCGTCAGCAATGGCACGCACTACCGTAGCCGAACAATTGACAGTGCTAATGACACCTAGAAAATTACGTGTACCAACACGCCCATCGCTGCGAACAATGCCCTGGAAAGTAGCCGGATCATTCGCCTGCCGAGTCGGCTTGGCATCTGCGCAGTACGCATAGTCGCGGGTAAAGTCGCCCAGGCTCACATTATGTACGTGAACATAATCCCCAGGCTGGATCAATTGGCTTGCAAAACCGATAATTTGCCCATAACGACGTACTGGCGCGCCTACCACAATGGTGCCTACGGCAACCTTATGTCCGGCTGGTATTAGCGCCCGGCACACCATATCGCCTTGCAGAGGCGTGCCGGGCGGCAGATCACAGCAGGCAATAGCAACGTCATCGTTCGGATTGAGCTGGATAAACAAGGCAGTTCCGGTCATTTTATTCAACTCCTAATCGAAGCCATTGATAGCGGTTAGCTGGCTCGTTGACACTAGATTGACATCAACGGCCTACGAAATCTGCGCTTTTTTTACGGCATTTTTTACTGTTTTTTTTCGTTCAGCAACTCTTTGGAAAGCACATCGTGGGCACTTCGCAGATGTACCCGCATCGCTTGGCGGGCAGCCCGGGGGTCGCGTGCCTCGATCGCCGTATAGATAGCGTGATGCTCGTCAACGCAGTGAGCCAGGCGTTCATGGGTCAGCACATGCTTTTCCAGCATCTGCCACATGTTTCCATTGCGATAATCCCAGAGATTGCGCACTACATGCACGAAAGCCGTATTCCCCGTGGCCTGAGCAATACAAATATGAAACTCTCGATCCGCTTCCTGCAGCGGCGGGTTAGCTTGATTTTCAAGCTTCATCAGTTCGATAGTAGCCCGGATCGCGGCAAGATCAACATTGGTTGCGGTCTTCGCAGCAATGGCTGCAATCTCGCTTTCTATGCTTAAACGAGCTCGCACCAATTCCAATGGCCCGGGTTCATGTTCCGGGACGGCGCGAAGCACCTTATGCGAACGCTCATCTTTCTTGGGGCTGCGTTCCGCAACATAAATACCAGAACCAATACGAATATTAACCAGCCCGGCTACCTCGAGCGCAATAAGCGCTTCGCGCAAGGACGGGCGACTGACGGCCAGTTTCTTAGCCAATTCGCGTTCGGCGGGCAGCCTCATCCCGGGCTTGAATTCGCCGCTTTCGATTAAAACCTCAAGTTGATCGGCAATAAGTCGGTATAAACGTTGCGGTGGTGCTAGAGCCTGAATGGGCATGGAAATTAAAATTGAATCAAAAGTTTGGAAAGATGGTAAGGCCAATAAATGATAACACAGAGCTTACTGATAGCCCATCAAATGCCGTGAGCAACCCGACAGAATTCAAACGATATTTTCGCTATTATTCGGTATTTGAATATCAGAAGTCCGCCAAACGCCCTTGCTGGTCGTCTCTATGGCGAGCCATCACGTCAACATGATCTCTAATATAGCCAAAGCAAATATTGAAGGTCGTGGCAGGACGTTTAGCCTTTGGACGCAACAGCTTGACCTGCTGCCTCGGGGGCTACATGAGTCATGTTTATATGATTCATTCATTACCGTTTTGGCATAGCCCTGTGCGTTGCCTGAGTATCTTCGCCCGCCGCGACAAATCCGCGTTGATGCGGCCCGTGAGCAGGCTCGCGACAAAGGGACAAATACCAACAAAATTCGATATGTGGATTTGCAGACGCCCGCTATTAAAGCCCTTGAGCGTCAGCGTGCGCTGACTTGGTCGCCAAACGGCTATGTTTTCATCAATCCCAGAACCGGGCAGCGGTTCGCGGATTCGAGCCGACCGTTGCAGGTGTGGCACAAGGCCTTGAGGGGCGTGGATTTTAGAGCGCGCGGCGCGAAACAAACCCGACACACGTACGCTACGCTGTGCCTGCATGTCGGTATGAATCCCGCTTATGTCTCGAGACCAATGGGCCATGCGAACGCCCAGATATTTGCCAAGATGTTTTTTGAGGTGTACTCACGCTGGATTGACGGTGATGCCAACACCCGCGAAAAAGCCAAAATGGACGCTTATCTTAAAGCAATCCCTTCTAAAACTCGCCACCTGGAACTGAAATGTGCCGAGGTGGCATAACTAATAACGACTAAATTTATTGGCGCCTCCGACAGGAATCGAACCTGTATCAAGAGCTTCGGAAACTCTTATTCTATCCATTGAACTACGGAGACATTCAACCAAGTCCGCTATTTTACCCTATTGTGCAGTTTCCTGTAAGGCCCAGACGGTATACTTGCACAGTTAATTTCTGTTTAAAATAAGACACTTTCACCTGTTGCAGGGCGTATTCACGTACAAAACAGGGTGACAATCGTTATAATCCAACATTACTTATTATTTCACTTTCGGGGGAAAGGGCATGGTCCGGCAGTATGCGAGTCATTTGGCTTCTTTTTTTCCATTATTTAACATTGCAATGACCTGTAGGATGTATCTATGAGCGATCAAACAGAACACCACGAAGAACACGATGAACATGTTAGCCCGATCAAAACGCCCAAACAGCTGATTGTCGTCGTCGTACTCTCGTTCATACTCCCTGTACTTATTATTATCCTGCTGGTCAATGTAGTCAGCTCTTCCAGTGGTTCTGGCGCAGGCAGCGACTCGCTGACTGAAGAATCCATTGCCGCCCGTATCGCGCCCGTTGCCAAATACAATACCGCTCCCGTGATTGTTGCCGCGGCCGACGCCGGTCCGAAAAAACTCAAGAGTGGCGAAGAAGTGTACAAAAGCCTCTGTATGGGCTGTCATGACACCGGCGTTGCCGGCGCACCTAAATTCGGTGACAAGGCTGTCTGGGCTCCACGCCTGCAAGCCGGCCAGGCTGAAGTGGTCAAATTGGCCATTAATGGCCTGAATGGCATGCCACCGAAAGGCGGCGATCCAAGCCTGAGCGATCTTGAAGTGGAACGTGCCGTTGTATACCTGGCCAACCACTCCGGCGGCTCATTCAAGGAACCCGCTGCGCCTGAAGGCGAAGGCGCGGCCGCTCCCGCTGAAGGTGCTGCTCCTGCCGAAGGCACCGCTCCTGCTGAAGGTGCCGCTCCTGCTGAAGGCGCTGCTCCTGCTGAAGGTACCGCTCCTGCCGAAGGTGCTGCTCCCGCTGAAGGTGCTGCTCCCGCTGAAGGTGCTGCTCCCGCTGAAGGTGCTGCTCCCGCTGAAGGTGCCGCTCCCGCTGAAGGTGCCGCTCCTGCCGAAGGTGCCGCTCCTGCCGAAGGTG
>NZ_JABUXU010000022.1 GCF_014897675.1 Advenella sp. FME57
GCAGCGCCAATTGTTTACTAAGTCCGGATTGCGTTTGATCCAGGACTGTTGCCGCCTTTGACAGAGAACCCAAATCGGCAATAGAAACAAAAAAACGCAATCGACGGTCAACCGAGTCTAAAGACATATTATTCTCCCCGGGCAAACATTGAAATGAGCCCCGTGATATCCATCGGCAAGAACAGCAATCACCTTCATTATGGTTCAAACAGAAACTGACGTTTGATTTAACCGCTGTCCTTGGAGCAGTATGGCAAAGCGAAAGCTATCCTCAACCTCCAATTCAGGAGATTGTGCCGATAGACATCTTCAACGCGCCACCATCCCGCCACTTATCAACGACGCAAAGACAGCCTCGGCGTCCCGCGCGTCCAGCGTCCCGCGCACCAAAGCAGATGACAACGCTTCTCCTGCCCCCACAAAGCCGATGCACCGCTTTTCCAGCTCTCCCTCAGGCAAAGTGTCGAAAGGCTTTAGCACCGCGACGAACATCATGATCACGTTGTCGAGCAGTTCCTGGAAAACGGCTGCCTTCTCTTGGCTACCGGCCAAGGCCGCGCCTACGGTGTGAAAGTCATCAGTGATGTCCGTTGCGCAATGGATATAGCTTGTTGCCAGCAAACGAATGGTCTCGCCCTGGTCTCGCGTTTCAGCAGCCATTGCCGCTTGAAATGCACTTACCCTCTCGGTATCGATCCACCGGTATAGCTCGATAAGCAGCACCGAGCGCGTACCGAAATGTTCGTACACCACGGGCTTGGAAACTCCGGCGCAGACAGCCAGGTTGCCCAGGGTAAGACGATCTGCGCCTTCATCACGGATGATAAGCAACGCTGTTTCAAGCAGTTGCTGGCGCCGTTCTTCCTTCGGCATCCTGCGTGCCGGCGCGTTTGAAGTCGGCTTTGAAGGCATCCTGGAAACCGTCTTTTGCAGCGTCTTTGAAGATATCTTTGAAGTAATCTTTGTCGGTGCCTTTGAAGTCGGCTTTGAAGGCTTCTTTGCACGTGCTTTTGAAGCCATACCTGGATGCATCTTTGAAGCAGCCGTTGTCGACGCCTTTGAAGCCGTTGTTGAAGTGGCCTTTGAAGCGGTGGTTGAAGACCCCTTTGAAGTTGTCTTTGCGGGCGGATTCAGGGCATTCTGGTCGGAAGCGTTAATCACAGTCGAATTTCTCCTTGCTTAACCTACCATTAGTAGGTTAAGCTACTTTAAGTAGGTTTCCCCACTGTTAGTAGATTCTAACCCTCTGCAAGGAAATATGACAATGATTTCAGACGCAATTTTGTTGATGGGCGGCACCGGCGCAATTGGACGCCAGACCGCAAGTGCACTGCGCAGCGCCTATCCCGATGTTCCTTTACTGATCGGCAGCCGCGATCTGGTTAAAAGCCGACAGGTGGCCAACGAGATCGGCAACGCCGAAGGCGTGGTGATCAATCCGCAGGCAGTCGATCTCGGCCTGGGCGAGCGTCGGGTCAGCGCGGTTGCGGTCTTTTACGCCGACCATCGCCTGGCGAGCCTGCGATTTGCGCACGCTCGCGGCGTGCCTCACCTGAGCATTTCTTCGGGCATTTACGAAATCGCTCCTGAAGTGGCAACCTATATGCATTCCCCCGGTACTGCGGCCATTGTCCTGGGCTATGAATGGCTGGTCGGCGCCACAACCATCAGCGTGCTCAATTGTGCCAAACCATTTGCCCAGTTGGATCAGATCACGATGAATGCGCTTGTTGATGAGCAGGATGAAGGCGGTCCGGCGGTTGCCGAAGATTTTGAACGCCTGGGCCGGATGATGCCCGCTGCCTTCACCCGCCGCGGCGGCAGCTATGTCTGGCGCAGTAACGACGATGCAAAAGCCCGCTTCCGTGCGATCGATGGCACCGAAATGGAAAGCACTGGCTTTTCGTCTATCGATGTTGCCGGCCTGGCGGCCGCCACCGGGGCGTCGGACGTGCAATTTAATCTGGCCATCGGCGTCAGTTCATCACGACGTCGTAGCGAACCCAAGTCCACGGAAATCATTATCGAAATGGCTGGCAAAGACCGTGACGGCCACCCGCTGCGCACCCGTCATGGCGTGTTCCATCCAGGCGGCGCCGCCCCGTTGACTGCGTTGGGAGTTAGCATGATTCTGGAGCGACTGGCCGGGCTGGACGGCAAAGCGCCAACGCGGCCAGGATTGTATTTTCCTTTCCAGGTTATCGATCATGCGAGTTATCTATCCCGCTTGCAGACCGAAGGCGGCAGCGTCGTGTCATTGGATGTGGAGGGATGTGAGTGTGGATCAGGCCATCCTGCCTAATGGATAATTTTGCCAAGAAAGTCCTGTGCTCGCTGGGATCGCGGCTCTTCAAAGAATGCGGTCTTATCGCAGTCCTCGACAATAACGCCGCCGTCCATGAAAATAACCCGGTCGGCCACTTTTTTGGCGAAACCCATTTCGTGCGTCACCACCATCATAGTCATGCCGTCACGCGCCAATCCGACCATGACGTCCAGCACTTCGTTGATCATCTCCGGATCCAGTGCAGACGTAGGTTCATCGAACAGCATCGCGATGGGGTCCATTGCCAGCGCCCGCGCAATTGCGACGCGTTGTTGCTGTCCGCCCGAGAGCTGAGCAGGCAACTTCGACGCGTGGCCTGCCAGGCCAACGCGATCCAGATACTCAACCGCCTTCCCGGCCGCCGACGCACGGTCACGTTGCAACACTTTCATCTGCCCCAGAAGCATATTGTCAAGAACACTCAGGTGGGGAAATAACTCGAAGCCCTGGAACACCATGCCAATGCGAGCGCGCAGTTGCGGAAGATTCGTATCCTTCGCAGCAACCGAAACGCCATCGATCACGATGCTGCCCCGATCAATAGGTTCCAAACCGTTTACCGTCTTGATCAAGGTCGACTTGCCCGAGCCGGAAGGCCCGCATACAATCACCACTTCGCCCTTGCTGACGGACGCGCTACATTGGTTTAGTACCTGGAAATTGCCGTACCACTTGGAAATATTATTTATTTCGATCATTTTTTAGCCATTTTGAAATTGACGCATGCGTCTGACAAGGGATGAAAGCGTAAAGCAGATGCAGAAATAGACCACGGCCACGAACAGATACATTTCCAGCAATCGCCCATCGCGCTGCGCAATCGCGGCGGCAGCGCCGACAAAGTCGGTGATTGAAACCACGTACACAAGCGAAACCTCTTGCAAAAGAATAATCGATTGCGTTAGCAGCAGGGGCAGCATGCTTTTTATTGCCTGTGGAAGAATCACGTATGTCATCGCCATGCGGTGGTTCATGCCCAACGCCTGTGCCGCCTGTACTTGTCCGCGTGAAACACCCAGGATGCCAGCCCGTATGATTTCGCAGTAATATGCAGCCTCGAACATAACGAATGTGACCAGTGCCGAACTGAACGCGCCCACTTCGATAGGCGTGTCCGAACCCATTATCCAGCCTCCGATATACGGCACCAGAAAGAAGAACCAGAAAATTACCAACACCAGCGGGATAGAGCGAATAACGTTGACATAAACGCCGGCGACGGTGCGCAGGGTAGCTGAGTGCGACAGCCTCATGAGCGCCAGCAGCGTTCCCAATATCAACCCACCCACCATAGCCAGGAGCGTCAATTTGACAGTGAAGACCATGCCTACGCCAAATAGAAACGGCAAGGCCTGGACGATCACGCTAAAGTCGAATGAGTCAAGCATGACGATTCACCCGTCGGTTACGTTGCAGCAGGCTTCTGAACGAGCGCCCAGGTATCACAGCTGTCTCGATCAGTCGCATAACCCCCACAGCAGACAAGTTCACCACCAGGTAGATCAGCGTTGCAGCGGTGAAAGCCTCAAAGACCTGAAACGAGAACTCCTGCATTGCTCGGGCGGTGGCGGTCAGTTCAATCAGACCGATGGTCAGCCCCACCGAGGTGTTCTTGATATTGTTCAGAAATTCGTTCGTCAACGGCAACAGCATCCGCCGTCCGGCCACAGGCAAAAGCACATAGCGGTAAATTTGCCATGTCCGCAGTCCAAGCGCTTTGGCTGCCGCACGCTGACCACGTGGCAAGGCGTCGATACCCGCCGATACCTGGACCGCAACCCGGGCCGACGCAAAGAACCCAAGACACACAACAGCGGCGACAAAGGGACCGTTAGACAAGGTTTTGATCCAGTAACCCATCGCACCTGGCAAGAGCTCGGGGATCACAAAATACCAGACAAACATCTGGACCAATAGCGGAATATTGCGAAACAGCTCAATGTAGGCAAACGCCAGTCGGCGAGCTGTCGCTGACTCTGTGGTTTTCAAAACGCCAACGACCACGCCCAACACCATTGCAATGGCCCAGGCCAGCAGTGCGGTGGTGAGCGTCCAGCTCAGTCCCGACAACAGGCTGTCCATGTAGGTGCCTGTTCCATCCGGCGCGGGCTCTGCAAAAATCATCCAGTTCCAGTGGTAGTTCATTGTTGCCTCTCTAAATGGCCAGACGGTCTTGGTCGCTGTTGTGCCGGTTAGGCTGGGCTGCAGCCAGTCCGTTTTGCAACTGGGCACGCTGCATTGAACTCAGGGGAACCAGGGGCAGTTTCATCGTTGCCCAACTTTCGTCCTGGCGCTGCCAGGCCAGAGCGGCCTTCACCGCCGGCACCAGGGGAACACTGGTCAAGGCCTTGCGCGCATTGACCATCGGGCTATAGATTTCATCGGACGTATCCACACCGGCCTGATAGGCCGCGCATGCCAGATGCGGGAATACATTCACCGAAGCAGATATGCAGCCGGCAAATTTTTTCCTGGCACCGTCCCTGAGCGTCGCTTCATCACTCGGAAACACGGCAAGCTGGCTGAAATTTGTCGCTACCACCTCGGCATACGGCAAATCGCCAGAGCTATCCTTTATGCCCGCCAGTAATGCGCCAAGACTGCGTGTCAGACGTTCGATCACATCCAGCGAGTACTTCAGGCCGGTAAATTGCGGGATGTTGTAAAGATACAATCTGCTGCGCTGCAGGCTCGCGCGCTCCGCCAGGGTCTCAACATACTGCACTAGCGCGCTGTCGCCAACACCCTTGTAATAAAAAGGAGGCAACAGAAGCGCGCCGGCAAAGCCCATCGTGTCGGCCGCTTGGGTCAAGGCAACTGCGTCAGCCAATGCAGCGCCACCGGTGCCGACCATCATCCGCTGCGCCAGGCCGGCCGTTGCCACCGCTTCCATGACCTGCAAACGCGTGGTTCGGTCAAAAGACGTCGCCTCTCCGGTCGTTCCTAGCAAATTAACCCCCTGGCAACCGGCATCGAACAGATCGCCGATGAACGCCACAAGCTTTGCTGTATCAGGCTGGCCATCAGCACGCAATGGCGTCGGCACGGCGGGAATCACGCCATGAAGAATCGGGTTCATAGCACCACCTCCTGCTTACGGGCCGACAAGGGAACGTAAGCCACCACATCGATCTCGACCTGCACACCGTTGAGCTTGCAGCCTACCGTGGTTCGTGCCGGCCGGAAGGTCGGAAAATGTCTGGCGTAGACCTTATCGAAGCAAGCGGCATCTGCAAGGTCACTCAGAAAAACACCAACCTTGACCACATCCTCCAGCACACCGCCTGCAGCCTCGAGCGTCAGACGCACGTTTTCGAGGGTGACCGCCGTTTGTTCTTCAATAGTCTCTCCAACTACCGCACGCAAGCCGTCGCGCGGCGTCTGTCCCGACACAAAGATAAAGTCTCCGGCGCGAACCGCGTGCGAATAGTGGCCGCCGCAAGCCTTATCGCGCGGCGTATGGATCATCTTCAGCATGTTATTTTCCATGTAAAATAGGTTAATTGTTTTGTATCACACATTATTCCATTTTGTATCGATACAAAATAGATTGTTCCGATAATAGACGGGTACATTTATTCCTGTCAAGCCTTGCGCTAAGGCTACGAATCGAAAAAGGCAATATATGCAAAGCTCAAACGACTGGGCGCCAGATCTGTCTGCAACCAGCGGACCGATGTACAAAAGAATCGCCCAGGCCCTCATTCAGGACATCCGTAGCGGCAAGCTCAAGCCCGGCGACCAGCTACCGCCAAACCGCCAACTGTCATCCCAGCTTGGCGTGACCGTTGGCACTGTGTCCCGCGCATTCGGCGAGGTCGTAAGAGCAAAGTTGCTCGAAACCGGCGCGCGCCGCGGCACGCGCGTGAAGGATCCGGCCACAGCAGATGTCGTTGAGGCAGCAGCTGGCGCAACCACTGCCAGAAATCGAATGGCAGATCTGCGTGGTCACCAGGCTGCATTGAAAAGCTGGGGAAACGACATCGGGCAGGCGCTGTCAGTGTTGCACCAATCGCCCACCTTTGGTGAGCTCCTGCGCTACGATGACCCGGCCGGACGCGCCACCCACCGCCAGGCTGGCGCCCAGTGGCTCAGCCGCAACGCCGATACTCCCGTAGACCCTGCCCGGGTAGTCGTGACAGATGGCGCACAACACGCGCTTTTATGCGGTTTGCTGGCATGCAGCAAGGCCGGCGACTCTATCGCCACGGAGCAACTGACCTATACGGGCCTGAGAACCCTGGCGCCCCGGCTAGGGCTCAACTTAGTGCCTATCGACATCGACGAGCACGGCCTGGTACCAGATTCCCTGCGCGAAGCAATCGCGACACACCCGATCAAAGGCCTTGTCTGTGTGCCCAATATCCACAACCCGACAACAGCAACGATCCCGGCAGACCGACGAATGGAGATCGCCGACATTGCAAAGCGGGCCGGCATTTTCCTGCTGGAGGACGATGTGTACGGGTGTCTTGCGCAGACCTCCCTGCCTACCCTGGCATCCCTGGCTCCGGAACTGACCATCAGAATTACCAGCTTTTCCAAATCCCTGGGCCCTGGGTTGCGTGTAGGCTACATGGAAACACCACGCCAGCTAACAGCAGCAGCAATCGAGGCGGTACGCGCCACAACCTGGATGGCCTCGCCAATCTCAGCTGAGGTGGCAGCCCAACTTGTCACTTCAGGAAGTGCCGAACGGGTACTGCAAGAGAACAGGCTTGAGCTGGGCGAACGAAACAAGGCGCTTGCTCAGGCGCTTGCCGGATTCGATTTGCAGACAAGTGCGTTTAGCTCCCATGCGTGGTTGCGACTTCCCGATCCATGGACTGCGAGCCAGTTTTGCCGACGGGTAGAAACGATGGGCTATCGAGTTGCCCACTCAGAAGCCTTTGCCACGAGTCTTCCCGCCGTAGACAACGCCGTGCGCATCAGCGTCAGCGCAGCACAGGACAGAGCCGAGCTGCGCAACTTTGGATTACTTATTGCAGACATGCTGAATGAAGAACCACACCCCCCCTTCATTGGGATTTTCCCCTAGTCCGCCAGCAGTATATACCATTGACTTTCTTTATGTATCGATTGATAATTGAATTTCATCGTTTTGTAACGATACAATAAGAAGTCCGTGAGCGATTCACGCTGCGGCACCGGAGAAGACACCCATGAAAACTTCAATGTTTGTCGCAGCCCTTACGCTGATCGCCAGCACGTGCGCAACCGCCCAGCCAGTTGACACACTCAGCAAAATCAAGCAAAAGAACGAGATCGCGCTGGGCGTTCGGGAAACCGCACAACCCTTTTCCTATCTCGATGCATCACACCAGTTTGTTGGCTATTCGGTCGACCTCTGCCTTAAAGTCGTAGAAGGAATAAAGACCCACCTCAATCAGCCCGATCTCAAGATCAGGATGGTACCCATAGCCTCTTCCAACCGTATCCCGCTCATGGCCAATGGCACAATCGACCTGGAGTGCGGCACCACCTCGAATACAGTCGAGCGCCAGAAACAGGTCGCCTTCTCATCAACCATCTTTGTGTCCAGCACACGATTTGTCTCCAAGAAAAGCGCCAACCTGGCTGATCTGAGTTCTCTGGCCGGCAAGGCGGTTGTCGCCACGGCGGGTTCGTCAAACATTCGGCAGATCACGGCCCTGAACGTCGCGCACAAATACGGCATGCGTATCGCGCCGGCACGCGATTTTGCCGAAGGCTTCCTGATGATGGAAACCGACAGGGCAGCCGCATTCTTCCTGGACGACATTACACTTGCCGGTCTGGTGGCCAACGCAAAAACGCCGGATGCATACGTGATTTCCAAGACCCCCCTGTCGGTCGAGCCGTACGCCCTAATGATGAGAAAGGGGGATGCCTCCTTCAAGAGACTGGTGGACGATGTGCTCAAATCCACATTTGCAAGTAATACCATCGACGGCATTTATGCCAAATGGTTCGAGTCGGCGATTCCACCCAAATCCATCAACTTACGGGTCCCCATGAGTCCAGCACTGCGACGCGCCATTGCCACTCCTACCGACAGCACCGACGCTGCCTCATACCAATAACGAGCGCTGCCACATGAAATGGAATGCATTTCCCAGAATCGGCTTCACTGAACATGCAACGCCCCTGCAGCCGCTCTCGCGACTGTCTGACCATCTGGGCGGGCCGAAGATATTTATCAAGCGCGACGACCTCACAGGTCTGGCCGGCGGCGGCAACAAGGCTCGCAAACTGGAGTATCTGGCAGCTGACGCGCTCGCCCAGGGTGCCGATACCCTGATTGCGACGGGCGCGACCCAGTCGAATCATGCCCGGCAAACCGCGGCGGCTGCCGCCCAGTTGGGCCTGGACTGCATATTGCTGCTGGAACGACGCTTGCAAGGGCAACCCGCCGAATATTACCGGGCAGGCAATGCGCTCCTGAACCGAGTGCTCGGCGCGACGCTCTGCGAGGAGTTGCCTGCAGGCGCGAACATTGCGACAGCTGTTGCCGAGCTGGAAACGCAATTGATCCAGCAAGGGCGCAAACCCTACGTCGTCGCCGCTGGAGGTTCAAGCCCATTGGGCGCGATGGGGTATGTTGGCTGCGCACATGAAATCACTACCCAGGCGTCCGATCTGGGAATTAAGGTCGACTACATTGTGCATGCGGCCGGAAGTGGCGGAACGCAAGCGGGCCTGGTTGCCGCACTGTGCCGTCACAAACATACCCGGGTGCGAGGCTATAGCGTGCGATTCGATTCGAATCGCATGTCGGCAATCGTTCATGCCATCGCCAACCAGACTGCGAGCCTGATGGATGCACCCTCCGTACGCGCCGACCGGATAGAGGTCGATGACACTCATATCGGCGACGGATATGGTATCGCAACCCCCGAAGCCCTGGATGCCATCAAGCTCCTGGGACGACAAGAAGGCATCCTGTTGGATCCTGTGTACACAGGCAAGGCCATGGCAGGCTTGATCGCTGATATTCATTCGGGTAGGTTTTCTGCGGACCAGAACATTGTTTTCCTGCACACCGGCGGCGCAGCCGTACTGTCTGCTTACACCTCTTTGCTCTAGCTTGTTTTCCATTCTAAAAGGAAGAATCATGAACCAAATAATTTGCGCATTTATTGTCTCCTTGGGTGTAATATCAAGCTTGCAATGCAGCCACGCCACCGAGACTGCCTGGCCGACAAAGCCGGTTACCATTGTGCTGCCGTCGACACCTGGCGCGGCATCTGATGTATTGACGCGAGCCGTCGCCGCCGAGTTGGCCAAAATCACCGGCCAATCTTTCATCATCGAGAATCGGCCGGGTGCCGCAGGCGCGATCGCGCTATCGCATTTGAAACGTTCAGCGCCTGATGGCTACACGCTGAGTTATGGAAATATCAATAACCTGGCTATTAATCCCGCGTTGTTCAAGAAACTTACATACGACGTGAACCGAGATTTTGTCCCGGCCGGCCCGATGTATACAGTACCCAATCTAGTCGTGGTGCGAAAGGATTCCCCCTACAAAACGATCGCCGAACTGATTGCCGCCGCCAAAAAATCCCCGGGCCAGATGACATGGGCAGCCTCCAACATCGGAAGCAGCGGCCATATGGGGGGTGAGCTCTTCAAAGATCTCAGCGGCATTGATAGCCAATTTATTCCGTATACCGGCGATCCTCAATCACTGACAGACCTGGTGGGAGGCCGGCTTGACTATACGTTCACTAATGCCACGGTCGCATACCCGATGGTTGAAAGCGGCAAGCTGCGTGCACTGGCAATTACAACCAGCGAGCGCGCGGAGATGGATTCCTCAATACCGACCCTCGCGGAAAGCGGCCTCAAAGATTATGAGAATAGCGCCTGGGGTGGACTGATCGCCCCAGCCGGTACGCCCAAGGACATTGTCATGAAAATAAGTGAAACGCTCAACACAGCGATGCGTTCACCCACGGTACAGGCAACGCTAAAGCACTCCTTTGCCACTCCCACCCCGGGATCTCAGCAAGAGTACAGCGAGTTGATCGCCCAGGAGCAGCATAAATGGGCGCAGCTTATCGAAAGCGCCAAAATCGAAAAACAATAATACGGGCCGCGTACTTGATCGCGCTCACCCAACCCCAAGGTATCCCTATCACTTATGCACGACTTCATTCTCTCTCACGGTTCAATCATTGATGGCAGCGGCAAACCACGCGCAACCGGCGATGTTGCCTTAAAAGACGGCCGTATATCCGCAATCGGCGATTTGACAGACGAATCGGCCGCAAGGCGAATCGACTGTAGCGGGCGGATCATCGCGCCCGGATTCATCGACTGCCACTGCCACTCGGAACTCTCCCTGATTGCCAACCCCGGCGCTGAAAGCAAGGTTCGTCAGGGCGTAACCACCGAGGTGCTAGGAAACTGCGGATGGTCCACTTTTCCATTGGCTGGTGCGAACGCGGCTGCGTTCCGTGAACAGGCTGCCCCCATCTTCGGCCACCCCACCATTGAGTGGGAATGGGAGGACCTCGACGGTTACTTCGAGCGCGTATTCAGGCAAGGCGCCGCCGTCAACGTCGCCACACTGACAGGACACGGTGCGCTGCGTGCTGCGGTTATGGGGCTTGAGGCGCGAGCACCAACCCCGGCCGAACTCGAATCCATGAAGGCCCTGCTTCATCGGACAATGCAACAGGGCTCGCTAGGTTTGTCATCAGGCCTTTGTTATGTACCTGGCGTCTACGCCGATTCGGACGAACTCGTTGCTCTGGCAGGCATTTCCAATGACTATGGCGGGTTGTATGCGACCCATATGCGGGACCAGGTAGATGGGCTGCTCCAATCCGTTGACGAGTCTGTGGATGTTGCCCTGCGTGCGCATATTCCGTTGCTGATCTCTCATCACAAGACTAGCGGTACGAGAAACTTCGGCAAGACACGTCTGTCGCTTGCCAAGCTGGACAAGGCCCGCCAACACGGTATCAGGACGTATTCTGATATGTACCCCTACCTGGCCGGCAGCACGACCCTGTCCATGTTGTTTCCACCCTGGGTACTGGATGGCGGGCGGGACGCGATGATGGAAAGATTGGCATCGCACGAATGCCGCACGCGCATCAGGCACGACTGGACGCATGGCCTCCCAGGTTGGGAAAACCGTATCGCGGCCCTGGGCTGGCACAACATTTCCATCTCCTATCTCAAGCACGCCGAACGCCAGGCCTACGTCGGCCTGACGGTACTCGAAGCCGCGCAACAGGCAGGCCAGGAGGTCTGCGAATTTGTCTTTGACCTGATGCTGGCAGAACAAGGCGAAGTTGGCCAAATTATGCAAAACTCGTGTGACGAGGACCTTCGGAATGTGCTCACGCACGCACACAGCATGATCGGCAGTGACGGCCTGGACGTCGGCGATCACCCGCATCCGCGTCAATACGGAACATTCCCGAAAGTCCTGGGGGAACTCGTACGCGACAAAGGGTGGATGACGCTTGAAGAAAGTATATTCAAAATGACCGGCTACACGGCGCGCACATTTAAGCTCGGCGATATGGGGCTGCTCAAGCAAGGTTATCGGGCTAACATCACTGTCTTTGATCCCGCCAATGTACAAGCGAACGCCACTTATGAAAATCCGCGACAGTTCGCCAGTGGCATCGAATGGGTATTTGTGAATGGACGTCCCAGTTTGGCCGATGGAGCGGCGACCGGCGATCTTGCGGGTACTGCAGTTCGCAGATGCTAAGCCCGATTATTGATGTTGAGACGGACTGGTTTGTGAAGTAGAACACGGTGCCGGGGTCGTCAATCACTGCCCTATCGCTTCGCGAATGCCCTTTATGACATTTGTATTTGTCGGACTATTTTCGTGGTTTGGGAAACAACAAGATCGTCCGCATGATTGCGAAACGCGCCACTCAGCATTTGCTGCCAATCTCTGCTTAAGCGCTTCTATTGCGGCATAATTGTCGTGAGCTGTGATCTGGATAAATTTGTTCAGGCTCCCGACTTCAGAAATATAAATACTAGCCATGCCGACCCGATTTTGCACCCTGGACCGTTTTGACAACGGCTGTGCAACGAGTGGGGCCATATTGTAAGTGCCTGCGATAAAAACAAATTAATCTCTATTAAGCACGCCACCCTTTGGCGCAAGAACATCAATCCAGAAACTGCTGTGCAGTTATAGACAAGCACGCTACCTCATCTGCAACGCGGGCCATCGAGTTGGCCAATTCCCCTGTTTTCGCTCCAATCAATACACTGGGGAAAGTCGTAACCGACAGCACTGCCAGTATCCTGCGCTCATGCAAAACGGGCACTGCAAGCGTCGCATTTTGGTGTTGCTTGTTGGGCAAGCGCAAAGCATACTTCTGCGATTTTACGAGCGCCAGCTGCGCGCGCAGACCGCGCTCTACTGAGCGCCACTCGTTCTCGCTTAATTCCCCGGTTTCATGCCATGCGATCAAACGCTCGCGTTCCTCGTCATTACAGAAAGCCAAATACACCTGCCCCAGAGCCGAATCAAGCATGCTATGCGTATTGCCAACTGTCGTGTGCATTGGCCCGATAGGACTATATGGCATGCTGCTGTATCGCACGACCATGTGACTATGCTCTGCAATGCCGATTGCAAAGGGAAGACCCGTTTCTCTGGTGGTACGCAGCAAAATGGGAATCGCCTGCTCCACGATGGTTTCATGCTCGCTAAAACCCTCGCTCAGCAACCGTACCTTTTCTGTGAGCGAGTAAATGCCTCTTACCACGTCAGAGCGTACATACCCTTCATTTTTCAACGTCGCCAACAAGCGGTGTATGGTCGTCTTGGGCATCCCTGTTTCTTGCTGCAGGCTGACCAGCGTGCTGGCAGGCTGTCTGTTCATTGCGCGCAATAGTTCAAGCGTTCGAACCACGAGTAACATGGATTGTTGTGTCGCCATTTTTCTGCATGAGCATTGTTAAGATGAAAGTAGATTATGGCATGGCCCCATGGGTTACAGACCGCGCCAATTCCTCCCCACGGAATAAATGAATATCTGTAACGGATAAAAGCCAGATGCTGCTTATACTGGACTACGGACTAACGAGACTTCAACTACATTTAGGAATCCCATGAAAATTGGAACAATCGAACGCGAAGGCATCCCGTTGCTTGTGGCAAGTATGACAGATGACCAGGCAACCGTTTTAGCCGACGTTATGTCGGATGCCCCCACCGATATCCTTCAAGTAATAAGCCACGGCCAGCCTATACTCAAGGCCATCGCCACAGCAATTGAAGGGCGGCACGGTCAAGACGTCGACGCCCTCAAATGGCTTCCTCCCGTACCCCGTCCCGGGAAAATCGTTTGCCTGGCGCTCAATAACAGCGCGAACAAAGACCGGATCATGAAGGGCCCCAGCCATCCGGCGACCTTTATCAAACCCTCTTCATCATTGGTGGGCCACGGTCAGCCGATTCGCTTACGGGAAAGCTTTGGCCGAGTTCATCCCGAGCCGGAATTGACTGTTATCATCGGCACCGGCGGCGCAGACATCCAAAAAGAAAACGCTTTGGATCATGTCTTTGGCTACAGCATTATCAATGACCTGACCGCACCATTGATGCGGGGTGAGGACACGTTCCACTACCGCGCCATACATCCGAAGGCAGATGGCAGCACCGGCATTGAATACAAGGATAGTTGGGTCTCATACCCAGGCCGCTACAAAGGTACGGACACGTTCGGTCCGATGGGACCATGGATTGCCACTGCCGATTCCATTCCCGACCCACATAACCTTACTGTAAGCTGCCTGCACAAGGGTGAGTTAATCACAGAAGACAACACAGCCAATCTGACGTACAAAGTGGCCGACGCCATTGCTTTTATTTCTTCCTTCATGACGCTGGAGCCAGGAGACATTATTTCCATGGGTACTGCACTCAAAGCCGCCGGGTCGGAAGGTAAAGCTGTGCAGAATATTGATCTTACCCAGCTGGGTGGACCGATAGAAGTGAAAATTTCCGGGATCGGAAGACTGATCAATCCGGTCGAACAACGCTGATTCGCTGACCCTTAAAAAACAATGGGCCCCATCGGTTGGGGCCTTTTCAACTTACGGACATTATCCGTAAGTTGTGTGTTCTGCGCTTAAGGCGCGATACCGTGTTTGCGGGAAAACTCGGTCCATTGCTCGGTATCGCTACGCATTTCCTCCTTGAACGTCTCGCCGGTCTCAACATTAAGATCAAAGCCGTTGCGAGCCAACTGGCTTCTTATTTCACTGTCGTTATTCAAATCGTGCATCGCTTTGTCCAGCGCGGCCGTCACGTCCTGCGGTAATCCTTTTGGGCCCAGCAAGGCATACCAAACGGAAACACGATAGCCGGGTGCGACATCAGCAACGGTAGGCACGCCTGGCAGCAATGGGCTGGCCTGCCCTTCGGCTACGGCAAGAATTTTCAATTTTCCGCTATCAACATACGGTTTGACCAAACCCAATGAAGAAAACACAACATCCGTTTCAGCGGACGCAGTCGACAGCGCCGCCTTGGATCCTCCTTTGTAAGGCACATGCAGCAACCTGATTCCCGCCAATTGTTCAAACAGCGCACCGCTCAGGTGATTGAATGATCCGTTTCCGGCGGAGGCGTAGGTCAGACCTTCCGGCTGTTTTTTTGCAGCATCGATCAGCTCGCCTGCTGAGGAAACCGGCAATTCTGATCTGACGGCTAGCACGTTCGTGATAAAACCCAAGCGTGCAATTGGCGTAAAATCATCGATAGGCTGGAAAGGCCCTTTCAGGCCGATGGCGGGCTGCAAGATATGAGTGCTCATCGAGCCTAGTACCAGCGTGTAGCCATCCGGCGCCGAACGCGCCACCTGTTGCGTTCCAATATTGCCGGATGCCCCCGGTTTGTTTTCGACAACGAAGGACTGGCCCGTATATTTCCCGAGACGTTCGGCTACCAGCCGCCCCAGCATATCGGCAGAACCGCCTGCCTCCCACGGCACAACAATTTTCACCGGTTTTTCCGGATAGGCGGCATAGCTCGCAGCCGACATGCAAACAGTGGCACATGTGGCCAATATAAGCGTGGCAATATTCAAACAGCGCTTTGACATAACGTCCCTCTCATATGAACAGATTTTGTCCCATCATATGGCCACCTCGGCGTTTACTGCTACGGAATCCTTGCGACGTTCCGTGCGGCGGAATCAAAATATGAGATGTATACTGCGCTATTGATGCGAAAGGCAGCCATGCTACGCGACGATTTGCCGCCCTTTTCCACTGCGCGTGAGAACAATTGCCAGCCGTCCAGGAGTCAACACCGGCTAAATCGAACCTCACGCGATAACACCCGCGTCCGCTCGCAGTGATACCTGGGTTTTATGGTATTAATCGTAAGGGCGCCCAAGTTTCGAAACAAAACGCCGGTGGGACCTCCCCGCGGCCGGCGTTTTTGTCGCCTGCCACCGTTATGCCAGCAGGCGTGCTTTATCCAATATTTAATATCAAATATCAGATCCCCAGACCCCCAGAGATGCTCAGCGTCTCGCCGGTAATATAGCCTGCAGAAGGCCCGGCAAGAAAGCAGACTGTTTCGGCCACCTCTTCCAGGGTCGCAATGCGCCGGATCGGATGCAAGTCCAGAATGGCCTCGCGCGTTGGCAGTTCACTAGCGACTTCGGCAGCCATATCAGTTGGCATAATGCCTGGCTGGACAACATTCACGGTAATGTTGCGCGATCCCAGATCACGCGCAATACCCTTCGCATAACCGACTAACGCCGCTTTGGTTCCGGCATAGTCTGCCACTGAAGCAAAGGGTATGCTGGTGCCAAGCCGTGAACCGATGAAGATAATCCGACCTCCATCGGACAGTTTTGACGCGGCGGCGCGCGTATTGGCGATCGTGCCCATGACATTGACCTGCCATTGCTGATTGTAGTTTTCTGCATCCAGCGCAGGATCGTCCACCAACTGGCCCTGGATGGCGATGCCGGCATTGTTCACAAGAATGTCCAGCCTGCCTAATGCCGCTATCACGCCGTCAATCAGCGGCTGAGCGGATTTCAGTTCGGACTGGTCGCTCTGGATGGCAATGGCGCGCACGCCCTTGGCCTTTAATGCTTCCACGACGGCTGCCGCCTTGTCGGCCGAAGTCGCGTAGCTGATCGCCACGTCTGCGCCACGATCGGCAAACGCATGTGCCAGTGCGACGCCAAGTCCGCGTGAGCCGCCGGTAATAAGAACGGTTTTGCCGTTGAGGTCTTTGTGCATGGTAATTCCTTTTTTGAAAAATGGACCGGTGGGTCCGGGGGGTACGTTAATGGACTGATAAGTCCTGGGTTTACGTTCAGTAGGCTGATAAGCCCTGATTTACGTTATGTGGACCAATAAGGGATGATGCAAGGCGGCGTTTCGGCTTGAACCACCCATCCATAATTCATATCGTAATGATCATTACGATAACGGACGGTATGATATACTGTCAAGCACTTTCGTAATGCTTGTTATGTTTAAGAAAAAAGGATCAACTTCAATGGGACGCCGTCGTCAGTTTGATGTAGACAAAGCACTTGATGCCGTACTCTGTGTCTTTTGGCGTAAGGGGTATGAAGGCGCATCGTATACAGACCTTACCGAAGCCGCCGGTGTGGAGCGCCCTGCGCTGTACTCTGCGTTCGGCAATAAAGAAGCCCTCTTTCGCCGGGCGCTGCAGCGCTATTACGAGCAGCATCAGCGCTTTATTCCAGAAGCGCTCGCAAAGCCCACCGCAAGGGAAGTTGCGGCGCACCTGCTGTTTGGCTCGGTCGAGCTGACTACGAGCAGTCCTGAGCATATGGGGTGCTTTCTCGTCAATGGCGTCATGGCCGGATCTGACCAAGCCGAGCCGCTGCGACAAGCATTGATAGAAGCCCGCGCAGCCGGCGAAGCCAAACTTCGTGAGCGTTTCGAGCGGGCAAAGGCAGAAGGTGATTTGCCCAAAACCGCCAAACCCGAAGCCCTTGCGGCATTTCTGATGGCTGTGCTCCATGGTATGGCGGTGCAAGCCAAAGCAGGATTTAGCCGCGACATGCTGCAATCGGTTGCCGAACAGGCGCTATTGAGCTGGCCTGTCCGCAACGCCAAACGTTCCTGATAGTGATCGGAGATTGAAGTGCGGCAACGCTATTTATTGGTCTACGATTACGAGGAACGCACAAAAAAATCGCTCATAAACAAGCGTTAATGCATTTTTGTAATGTACTGCCGGCATGCACAGACAGCATACATAGAAAGGAAAGAAAACACCGACCGAATACACTGACAAAATGCACAGACAGACCCGGAAAAAGGAGACAGGATGCCAAACTATGTTGCATTATTGCGCGCCGTGAGCGTTGGCGGAACCGGCAAACTGCCGATGGCCGAATTGAAAGCCATGTGTATCGCCGAGGGATTCGAAGCGGTCCAAACGTATATCGTCAGCGGTAATGTCGTTTTTTCTACCGAACTATCGGAAGTCCAGGTAAAGGCGGCGCTTGAAAAGCGGCTGCAAACCTATGCCGACAAGCCCGTTGCTGTACCGCTGGCTGAAGCGCATGGCCCAGCGATTACATTTGCCATATCATCCCGAAAATACGATGTAATCGGTTGCCCAGGCTCAACCAGGCCTGCAACCACGCATGCCGTTTCGGTCATCTCAATGCCCGGAGACCGCGCTATCAACTGGCCAATACAACCCTCAGGATTACCCACCTTTCCAAGTTCAAAGATGTCCCGGATGCTGCCGGTTCTGTTACGCCTACAGCAGCGAATCGATACCGTCATCCATCAAATCGACCACGCGCCGGTATTCTCCGGGTGTAATCCCCAGATGCTGACGAAAAAAACGAGTGAAATGCCCCGGTGCCGAAAACCCGACATTATAGGAAATATCGCCGATTCGCATGTCCGGCTTGCAAAGCTCTGCGATCGCAGATTCCACCTTTAGCGCATTGGCGTACACGGCTGGCGTCAAATTGGTGCAGCGGCGGAACAGTTCGAAGAAATGGGCGCGAGACAACCCGCTTTCGGCCGCCAACTCCGTAAAGTTCTCGCCATAATCCAGGTTCTCGCGCATTCTGGCCACGGCGCGTCGAATGCGTGGATCCATTGTATTGGATCGCAGGCTGGAAAATAACTGCGAAGAATCGCGAAGGGATGAGTGACGCTCGGCGGTTGCCATGAACAGGTCGAAAATCCTGCCCTCAAGGATGTCAGATGCAATTTCCTGGGATACCAGCATCTCGGCGGCCAGCGAATTGACCAGCAGCCGCGCGCCAGCAGGTAGTGCGGCACAGGGCTTGGGAAAAAACTGTGGGTGCCCACTCACGGTGAGCGAGCGCAGCACCTTGCTCAGCCAGGCGGTTTCAAGATACAGCGCCATCAGGATGCATCGCCCCTCGCCGCTGGGCGTATGCTCATAAGCATGGGGCTCCCAGGCATTGATGAGCACAACACTGTCTTTTGTAAGCGGCTGGCTTCGTCCCTTGACCAGAAACGAACTGTCGACCCCGCTTATCTTGATCAGGGCGTGGCAATGATGGTGGGCATGAATGACCAGCGGTTTGCTCATATCGAGCAACGATACGCGGCCAAAGGCGCCTTGAAATATTTTAATCGCCGTTGACATGGTACCCAAATGAGAACACCCGCCCGCGCGGGAGGCGACAGGCTCAGTAAGCCTGTCGCACAATATTTGTTAATTATATCAACAATTTGGCGATTAAACGGCTAGGCTGCGCCTCGCTCGCCGGACACCTTGGGCAGTTTTTTGGAGCCAGATCCGGGCTCATTGCTTTTTTCCAATGTGAGCCTGTCTGCCAGCACAGAGGCGAGCACACCGAATACCAGCGCCCAGAATGGTGCACTGATACCAAGCAGGTTGAGCGAACTCATGCCAACAACAAAAGCCACAAAAGCGCCAACCTGATTACCCAGCTTTGGCCCGAATGCTCCCTGCAACGAGCTGAGCAGCACGCCAATCATTGCCAGGCCGGCAACGACGCCGATCAGGGGTTTGGGCAACGCCATGACAAAAGGAACCGCAAGACCTGCTACCAGGCCAAACGCGCCGAACAGAACACCATTGACAATCGTGGCTCCGTAGCGTTTGTCCTTGTCCTCTCCGGCCTGTTCAGAAGCACAAATCGCCGTCATGGGCCCGGCAATATTGGCGTTATGTCCACCCATCATGCCGGCAACAATGCCGCCAATACCGCTGATAACTGTCATGGTATTGATAGGCGGTTTGTAACCTTCGGCCATGAGTACGCCGATGGACTGCGCATTTTCGGCGCCGATCACCAAGGCGGCCAGTGGCACGGCAATGCCAAAGAATGCCCCTACGCTAAATACGGGAGCAGTGAACTGGGGCATGACAAAGGCCAGATCCGTTGTGCCGGTCTGCAGTCCCCCTGTGGCCACGGTAATAATCAGTCCGACAACCAGTGCGGCCAGCACCGGCGGAACACGACGCGTCAGTCGCCCAGTCAAAAAGAAAGCAAGCGCAGCCAGCCCTGCAATCAATGGTGCCGCGCTCACTGCTTCCACTGCACCAATTCCAAAACGTATCATTGCGCCGGCAATCATCGCCATCACAATTGGCATGGGCACCCAGCGCATGATACGTCCGATCACACCCGTGACACCAAGAATGAGCACCAGCACGCCGGCCATGATAAAGGCACCCACCGCTTCCTGATATGAAAAGGAGGCGAAGGCGGCAGCCATGATCGCGGCGCCCGGGATAGAGTATGCCCCGGTAATCGGCATACGGTAGCGCATGCCCATAAAAATACTGATGATGCCGCCCAGCAAATAGATGGCCAGCAACCATGCAACGGTCTGACCGTTGCTCAACTGTCCAGCCTGGGCTGCTCCGATCACGATCAACGCGGGGCCGGAGCAACCAAAAATGGCGGCGACCAGGCCTGCACTTATCGAATTGAGATTCAACGCGGCAGGCAAGCCTCTTAATCCTGCAATCCACCCCGGTGCGACCGGATCTTTGTGAGCTTCCTTGTGCTCAACCGCAGATTGTCTTGTATCCATACTTGTCTCCTGAAAGGCTCGATATTGATCGAGCCTTTTGTTGTAACCGGCATGCCCGTGCCTTGCCGGCCGGCGTGCCGGATGTTTTATTTGCCCGTGAAATTGGCCTTACGCTTGCCGTGGAACGCTTCCACCCCTTCACGGAAGTCCTCTGAACTGCGCAAGCGGCTATAGCAATGACCTTCCAGTTCGATGGCGGTCGTCAGCGAAGCGTCCTCGCTGTCATTCAGTAATTTTTTGGCGGTGCGTTGTGCGAGCGGGGAAAACTTCAACAGTTCTGCCACCAATTTGTCAGTCGCCGCTTCAAGCTGATCATCCTGTACACACTCCAGCGCCAGCCCCCAGTCATACGCCTGCGGACCAGGGATGCGGCGTGAACGCATGACGATGTCCTTGGTGCGACCGATACCCACCATTTTTTGCAACCGGGCCGAGCCGCCGGAGCCTGGGATTTGCCCCAGTTTTTGCTCTGGCAGCGCATATTGCGTTGTCGTAGTCACGATACGAAAATCGCAGGCCAGCGAAATTTCAAACCCCACCCCGAAACAATAGCCGCGGTTGGCCGCGATCACCGGTTTGGAGCAACGCTCAGGCGAGGCAATATTCCAGGCCAGCTTGGAGACATGCTCGGGCGAGGCATCCAGAAAACCGCGAATATCGCCGCCGCTGGAAAAATGCTCGCCCTCCGAGCGCAAAACAATGACACGCACATCATCATTGGCGTCCAGAGCTTCGAAAACCAGACGCAATTGCTCGCGCTGCGGCATGGAAATGATATTAAATGGTGGTCGCTGCAGCACAATGTCTGCACGCTGTCCGGCCGGATCGATATCGACCCGGAAGCCATCCAGTTGCTCCAGCAGGTCGTGCGCAGGGTGTTTAATTTGAGTCATTCGGTAATCCTTATTTAAATTTCAATTAGTCAGATCGATGGCAGGCGTGCAATCGGTATCGGCTTCATACTCACCGGACACTAACTTGCGACGCAGAATTTTTCCAACGGGGGATTTGGGTAAGGCGGCCACAAAAACGTATTCGCGCGGCCGCTTAAAGTTGGCCAGGTCAGTGGACCGGCAGTACCGGTCAAGCTCCTGCGCGTCCACTTTTGCCTGACGTTTGACGAATGCAACCACCCGGTGGCCCCATCGTTCATCCTTGACGCCGGCCACGGCAACTTCATCGACCGCAGGGTGCAGGGAAATCACAGATTCGATATCCACCGGCGAGATGTTTTCTCCACCACTGATAATCATGTCGTCCACACGTCCGCTAACGAACAGTTCGCCATCGGGATCGTAATAGCCAATATCACCAGTGAAATACCAGTGGCCGATCAGTGATTTTTCGTTGGCGTCCGGCCGATTCCAGTATCCTTCGAACGCCTCGTCGCCATCCAGATGGGCAATGATCTGCCCCTCTTCCATGGCTTGAACCCGTTCCTCCGGATTGCTGCTGCCAAGCCTGATGACACGCAAACGGCAATTGATGGCCGCGCGACCGCAGGAGCCAGCCTTGAGCCGCGCATTCTGGGTAATTGCCATGGTGTAGACTTCAGAACTGCCATAGTGATTCACAAACAGATCGGGAGCAAACGCCTTGTCGATGCGACGCAATAGCGCTTCGGACATTGGCGCACCGGCAAATCCTAGCTTGCGTACGCGACTGACGTCAGTAGCAGAAAATTGGGGATGCGACAGCATATCGTGATAGAGCGTGGGCACCAGGTACAGGTTGGTCACGCCTTCAGCTTCAATCAGCGACAGCGCCTGGGCCACATCGAATTTGGGCATGCACACGAAACACCCGTCAATGAGCGCCATGGAGAGCAAAGAGCGCACGCCCATGGTGTGATAAAGCGGCATGACGCCCAGGGTACATTCCCCATAGGCGTACAGGTTCTGTGCAACGTGAGCCACGGCCGCGGCGCGCTCGTGCCGATGCCTGCGCGGCACCCCCTTGGGCTTGCCCGTGGTGCCCGAGGTATAAAGCATGAGCGAGACGTCTTGCGCACTGGCGCGCGATGTGCCTTCGATCGGCGTGGCCGCCAGCAACTGTTCGAACCGCAGGCTGCCAGGCGCACCCTGACCAACGGCGATCGCACCGATCGTCGACATGGCCTTGGCGCCTCGCACCGCCTCGATGCAGGAATCGTCGTAGATGATCAATTTGGCGGTTGAGTCGACAATACAGTAATCGATCTCGTCAGCCTTGGACCGCCAGTTCAGCGGCGTTACGATCGCGCCAAGCAACTGGCAGGCCCAGTGCACGGTCGCCATCTCCCAGCGATTCTGCATCACCACCAGCAGATGATCACCGTGTCCAAGCCCCTGTTTCTCCAGACCGCCCGCAACAGCCTTGATCGTTTCAAACCATTGCGCATAAGTCAGCCGCTTTCCCTCGGCCACCAGGGCCAGCGCGTTCGGGTTGCGTTCAACACTTTGGATAAAAGTGCTTCCCAGATCAAGCATGTGAAGTCTCCGATTTTTCAGTTTTCAATTGGTTAGCCACATCAAGGATGGCCTCTACTATCGGTGTATATCCGGTGCACCGGCACAGGTGCCCGGACAGCATGTCGCGAACCTGCTCTTCGGTCGGGTCGGCAAGCCGCTCAAGGAAATCGACACAAGACATAAGAATGCCGGCTGTGCAAAAGCCGCATTGCAAAGCGTGGTGTTTCTTGAAAGCCTGCTGCAGAGCACCAAGCGTGCCGTCGTGGTTGCCCAGGCCCTCGACCGTGCGCAGATCGCAACCGTCCACCTGGCGGGCCAGGCACAGGCAGGACCGCGTGGCAACGCCATCAATCTGTACCGTGCATGCGCCGCAGACACCGTGCTCACAGCCTACATGGGTGCCAGTGGCCCCCAATTCGTGCCGGATGAAATCAGACAGCAGCATGCGGCTTTCTGCGTGACCAGTACGGGCGACACCGTTGACCGTAACGTTAATGGGATGCCTGGTACGTTGTTCCGACATAACTAGTCCTTGTTTTTTTCACAGCGGGAAAGCGCCGTTTCGATTGTGTGCTGCCCCAGCTCGCGCACCAGGTGACGCCGGTATGCTGCCGAAGCATGCTGATCGTCCTGAGCATCCAGTTGCCAGGCCAGGTCATTCAATGTTTCCGTGAACGACGCCTGGTCATTGCGTGCCCATTGCACAACGACCGGCTTGTCGGCAACCCCGCCAATGCCCAGCCGTATCCTTTCCGGCCCCGCATCCACGGCGCATGCCACAATCGCGAAATCGCCACGGCGCAACGCAAATTCATCAAACGCGTAGCCATGTCCGGCCTTGGCCACCGGAAAGCGCACTTCGGTCACCAGTTCATCAGCCTTTCTGGCAGTGGTGAGCATGCCTTGCTGGAACTGCGCCGCATCCAGCTTGCGCGCGCCTTGCCGTGAGCGCAGCACAACCTGGCCGCCAAGGGTTGCAAGACACAAGGGCAGCTCTGCACTGGGGTCCGCGTGCGCAATAGAACCGGCAATGGTTCCCCGATTGCGGATTTGATAGTGAGAGATAAACGGGATCGCCTCTGCCAGCATGGGGACGGCCCGGGCCAGATCGGGCCAATATTGCAGTTGGGCCTGTGTGGTGCTGGCGCCAATACACAGCATGCCTTTTTCCTGACGGACGAACTTGAGTTCCTCACACCGCGATATATCCAACAGATAAGCAGGCTGGGCCAGCCGCATGTTCAGCAGGATGACAAGCGATTGTCCGCCAGCCAGTATGCGTGCGTTTTCTCCTGCCTCATGCAGCCATTGCACTGCCTCGGAAACCTTGTCAACGCGCTTGTATTCAAATGCCAGTGGCTTCATTTTTTAATCCTCAGAAACCGCAACACGCGGTGCCAGACGCCTTCCGAGCCGCTAGCGGTGTCCTGTCCCGATGCCTGACGGCCAAGCTGCTCGAATAGTTGGCCCAGCACCATGCGGGCCGCGCCTTCGAGCATGCGCCCCCCCACAGCAGCAACCTTGCCCTGAACTTCGGCTTCATACTGGTATTTCATCAGCGTGCCTTGCTCATTGGCCTGCAGCACAATGTCGCCGCCGCCTTCTGCGCCACCAAGCGATGAGACGCCTTTACCCTGCAAATGGAGTGAATGCGGCCGGTCGATATTGGTCAGGGAGATCGTGGCTTCATAGCGCGCCTTGATCATCCCGATGCTGATCGTCACGTCGGCGCGGTATTGGTTTTCGCCGATGCGCTGCAGTTCCCGGCAGCCTGGAATCACCTTGGCCAGCGCTTGCGGATCCATCAGTACATCGAATACTTTGTCGGGCGAAGCAGGGATCTGCGTACTTCCCGATGCGGACAACGCGTGTCCGCGTCCGGTTTTTTTGGCCGGCTTATGCACTTGCACGTCGCCAGACGGTGGCGGATCGTCAAAGCCGATAAGATCGAGCACCCGGTTCGGGGTCAGCGGCAGGCGGATATCCGGCTGTCTGCCCAACGGGCTTAATGCATCAGCCACGGCGTTCGCAATACACACGGGCGTGCTCATATTGTTGCCTTCGCCCAGGCCCTTTGCGCCCAGCGGGGTGAACGGACTGGGCGTTTCCAGATGCACAATGACAGGATCGGGCACTTCGTAGCTTGTAGGCACGAGGTAATCAGCAAAGGTACCGGACTGAAACCCACCATCGTCGCCATAGCGAAATTCCTCAAGCAAGGCGGCGCCCAATCCCTGGGCAAACGCGCCCCGGATTTGTCCGTCTGCCATGGCGGGATTCAGGATTCTGCCTGCGTCGTGGGCGGTCACATATCGGTCAATCGTGACGCGCCCGGTCTTGCGGTCAATTTCGACCGCACAAATATCGAAGGCAAAACCATAGGCAGCCGACGTATTGACACGGTCGTCTTCAGTAGGCGCGCCCAACGACTCGGGCGTCCAGAACTCGGTCACCCTCATGCCAGGGGCCATCCCTTCAGGCAGCTCGGCAGGCGCCCAGTGAGCGCTGCTGGCCAGCCTTGCAAACGGTATTGCCTTGTCCGCCTGGCCCTTGCGAAACACTAACCCGTCTTCAAATGCCATGTCCGAAGCCTCGCCACCAAGCTGGTGGGCAGCCATGTCGGCCATTTTTGCCTTCAGCCGCGTTGCCGCCAGGTGAACCGTTCCAGCAACCGCGCCGGCAAACCGGCTGGAGTAGTTGCCGGCGGCAACCGACCAGGCATCCTTGTCCGTATCGAAATCCACATTGACGTGGATATCCTTGGGCTGCAGACCGAACACATCTGCCACTACCTGGGCGCATACCGTGACATGGCCTTGTCCTGCCGGAGAGGATGCAATAATCACTGTCACGCTGCCCAGTAAATCGATATTGACTGTCGCCGTTGCGATGCCGCCATTCTTGGGGCCTGCCTTGGCCCGCTGCTGCGGCGTCAGCGCAACCGTGATGTAGCCCATATTGGAAATCGACGGCTCGACAATGGCCGCATAGCCAATGCCATACAGTTTTCCCTGAGCGCGCGCCTGATCCCTTCGTTGCAATAGTTCTTCAAGTCCACCCTGTGCAATGGCCGCATCCATGGCTTGCTGATAATCGCCAGAATCAAGCAGTGCGCCTGCCGCTGCCCGATACGGAAATTGATCCGCCTGGATAAAATTGCGTCGGTAGACGTCCAGCGGATCCATCTTCAGATGCTGCGCAATCCGCTGCACCATGCGCTCAAGGGCAAAGTAAACCTGCGGGCCGCCGAATCCGCGCACCAGGCCCGAAGGCATCTTGTTCGTGACAACCACAAGGTTGCGCACCTGCAAGTCGGCGATACGGTAAGCCCCGGTCAATATGCCGTGCATGCGGTAAAAGGTGGCTGGCTCGGGCGCCCTCAGGTAGGCACCCACGTCGTCCATCTGGTCCAGGTCAAGCGCCCGAATCCTGCCATCACTGTCAAAAGCAGCCTTGATGGTGGCTTTTCGGCCGTTTGCCGCCGTTGCCGCGCTCAGATGTTCGAGCCGGTCCTCAACCCACTTGACTGGTGCGCCACCGGCCTTGCGGGAAGCCAGGCACATCAGAACCACCGCGGTAAACACAGCTTGCTTGACGCCAAAACTGCCGCCTGAGTCAGGTGCAGAACGATGCCGCAGACGATTGCCGGGCACCTGTAGCGCCAGCGACATGACCGCGTGCATGGAAAACGGTCCCATAAAGTTCGAACAGACGTCATATCCCGCCTCGCCCGCCAGGTGCTCGGCGATCACGACGCCGCATTCGATCGGCGTACAGGAGTTGCGCGGATATTCAATATTGAGCGACAGGGTATGCTCCGCCTCGCGAAAACGCGATTCCGGGTCCCCGTAAGTGAACTGGCGCTCATGAAGCACATTCGTGCCCACGGCTTCATGCAGTATTGCAGCGTCGTCTGACATGGCCCCGTCTATGCTGCTGACGGCCGGCAAGGCCTCAAATTCGATCTTAATACCGTCCAGGGCGTCCTCTGCCAGATAACGGTCTTCAGCAATGACAACTGCAATCGGCTCGCCAACGTAACGAACCTTGTCCATGGCCAGCGCCCACATTTCCATGGGCATTTTTACCCCATTGATGAACGGTCGCGACCATGCCCGCACGTCGTCAGGCGTGAGCACCGCCCTGACGCCGGGCATTTTTTCCGCCTGCGAAACGTCAATGGATTTGATGCGTGCGTGAGGGTAGCTGGAGCGATACACCGCCGCATGCAGAGTGCCTGGCTTGACCGCCAGGTCGTCGCCGAAGCGACCCCTTCCGGTAAGTAGCGGAATGCTTTCAAACCGCTCGACCCTTTGGCCGACAAACTTGCTGGCGCCACTGACTGGCGCGCTTTCAACGGTGCCCATGCACTGCCTCCGAAAATACCGTGATTGGAGCCAGTGCAGGCAAACTGACGGATCGCTCAGATTATCCCGGGGTGTTGGCTCCTGTTCATTGTTCGTCTTTTTTTCTATTGACTTTTCTATCGGGCCAGCATGGCCAGAGATGAAAATGAACGCGTGACCGACAGTATAGGAATGGGGCATAGCAAAAGCTTTACCTGGCAGTCCGGTCAATTACCTTTGAGTCTGATTTTTTTATTCAAGTGAAATACACAGACAACGGGTGAACCGCCCTGCAGGGTATTGCGGGCTGGCGGCACAAGACGCGAGCGCTGGAAACGAAGTAACCGTTAAATTGGTGTCTCTGTATCGGCTATGGGACGCATTTGGCGTTACCAAAGTGCAAGCGCTTGCCCAACGAGCACGGGCCGCAAGATGTCATAGCGTTATTTTCATCAATGTGGTCAAATTCATACTCATCGACACGCAACACGCTAAGATAAAACAATGACTTCTTCTTCCAGGCTGAAGCAGGCTTATAGCGCCTTTGATGCCGTCAACAAAACCGATCCCAACGCTTTCCACTGGCAGGAACAAGACTGGCCGCGCGAGTTATTCCTGGCCATCAAACTGACTGAATGGGTTCTGAAACTTGCCCCGAATGCGTCTGAACCCTTGCGATTGGCGGCGCGCTGCCAGCATATCGGCCGCTGGCAAATTCCCCGGCGTGAGTACCCGCAAGGACGTATTGGTTACCTGACCTGGCGCAAGGCGCTGGCCCGGCATCATGCTGACATGGCCGCGCGTATACTGGGCCAATTGGAATACGATGAGCAAACGATTGGGCGCGTACAGATGATTGTCCTCAAACGCGGCATCAAGCAGGATGCCGATGTTCAGGTCATGGAAAATGCGCTGTGTCTGGTCTTTCTCCAGTATCAGTTCGACTCGTTCCGGCTGGATAATGAAGAGAAGATCGTGGGTATCATTCGCAAGTCGTTGCTCAAGATGGATGATGCAGGCCGCCGGCAGGCACTGATGCTGGATTACAGTTCTGCCGGGCTGGCGGTGATTAACGAGGCGCTGTCGGGGTTGTAGGCAAAGCGCCCAGCACCTCTTCATTGTGCTCGCCCAGGACAGGTGGCGGTATCACCTTGGTGCTTCTTTGTCCATCAAACGAAACAGGCGGTCGCACCGTATGGAAGTCGCCCATGGTTTCGTGTCTGGCCGACACAAGAATTTGTAAATGCCGGGCCTGCGGGTCCTCCAGGGCCTCGCTGGTGTCGTACATGGGCGCATGCGGCACATCTTCCGATTCCAGGCGGCGACACCATTCGTTGCGTGAGTGCTTGGCAAATATCCCGCCCAGAATCTGGATCAATGCGTCCTGGTTCTGGATCCGTCCGTTGCGGTCACAAAAGCGCGGATCGTCAAATAGCAAGGGTTGTTCAATCGCTCTTGCCAGGCCTTGCCAGAATTTCTCGGGCGAGGACATATGCAGGGCAATCCATTTTTGATCTGCGCATTTCAAGACATAAGACTGGGAAACGCTCGGGCGACTGTACGGCCCCATGATTTCACCCGCCGAATAATAATGGGTAAAGGCATCCAGGTTGAAGTGGCTCATGGCCTCCAGCATAGACACCTCTACCTTGCGCCCCACGCCGGTACTATTGCGCTCATGCAGGGCACCCAGAATGCCGTATGCCGCGTAAAAGCCAGTAATGGAGTCGGCCAGCGCCGGGCCCACCACGCGCGGGTTTTCCGGGTTGATGAGCAATCCCAGGAAACCACTGGCCGCTTGCGCGACTGAATCGTAGGCCGGCCGCCCTGCAGCCGGACCGGTTGGTCCGAAACCACTGATTGAGCAGTAAATCAGTCCCGGATTGATTTTGCGCAGCCGCTCTTCGCCCACGTTAAGTCTTTCGGCCGCGCCCGGACGAAAGTTCTGAATATATACGTCTGCCGTACGGACCAACTCATCGAAGGCGGCCAGATCGTCAGCCTCCTTGGTATTGAGTGTGATACTGCGCTTGTTGCGATTGTATGTCTGAAAGTGTGGACTATACAGGCCGCCTTTGAAGGCACGAAACGGATCTCCCGTGCCTGGCTGCTCGATCTTGATGACATCTGCCCCAAGGTCTCCCAAGAGCATGCCCGCTGCAGGACCCGTAATGAACGTGCCTTGCTCCAGGACACGAATGCCGTTAAGTACTTTGATCATGGTAAAACTCCATCAGGGTATGCTAGGCGTTATCGGGGGTAAAGCCCTCGGGCAACTGACCATCGTAAACGTAATTGCGTGTCGCCTGATACGACAAGGCAAAACCGATAGGTTTCTGGAACTCCTCTGTCAGATGGCCGATAAGACCTGCCGTACGAGCCAGAATCGGCACGCCTCGCAACGCGGTGATCGGAAAACCCACGCCCAGCAGGACGGCTGGAATGGCCGCAGATACATTGAGCATGAGGCGCTTTCCGACAACGTCTGGAATCACTTTTTCCACCGCATCGGCTATGTGCACATATGTCATATCAGCCCCGGCCCGCTCAGCCACAGCGAACAGCGCAGTCACACGCGGGTCGCGCGCTTTGTGCAGCGGGTGGCCGTAACCCGGGATGGCGCGCTTGTCGGCACGGTACTCGCCCACCACCTGCCTGGCTGCTTCAACATAGTCTTTGCTCTGGCCGGCACGAGTACGAATATCTTCAAGAAAAATGCCGCTGGTTTCAGAAGCCCCGAGAATGACCGAGCCACAACCTAGTATTCCTGCCGCCACGGCGCCCTGCAAGGCGTCGGGTGCGGCGGCCAGTGTCATGCGACTGGCCTGAACGCTGGGGACCAGGCCGTGTTCCGCAATGGCCACCAGGGTGGCATTTAACACTGCGGTTGCTGCCGCGGTTGGCGGCTGTCCCGTGACCAGCAAATGAAAATAGTCTGTGAAAGACATATTGCCGATCAGATCGACGGCAAGGTCTTTCCCCCTGACGACAATGGTCTCGGCGTTAGAGGTGCAGATGGCTGAATGGGGAATGGTTTCTTTACCGATTTTCATAAAGTTCCAATGAGAAGCATTCAGTCGGCTACGCATGCAGGCACGCGCTTGTCGCCGAATAAACGCATTGAACATATTAGGTTTTGCTAAAAGTTTTCATCGTCATCGATGTTTTAAGCACAGGGCATCTTAGGCGGGCCGCTGCCCTTCAAAAGCGGCTTGCAACAACGTGCGTATGCCATCGCGTTCAATCGGACGCGGGTTCCAATAGGGTGTGGCAATTGCGATATCGGCCGCCCTGTCCACATCGCTGTCACGCATCCCAATGTCTTGCAAACCCATCGGCGCACCCAGCGATTGAGCCAGATCGTATAAGGCGCCGGCAGCGCAAACGCCGTCCTGGCCCAGAGCGCGGGCAATCCGTTGCATGGCCTCTGGCGCGGCAGGCGCGTTATAGGCAATCGCGTGCGGCAAGACAATGGAGTGAGTCTGGGCATGCGGCAGATCAAAGCTGCCGGCCACGGTATGGCAAAGCTTGTGATGCAAAGCCATGCCTGCGCCGGCAAGCACCATGCCACAAAGCCAGGCGCCATACAGGCATTGGCTCCTTGCGGCAAGCGAGCTGGTGTTCGGGCTCAGTTGCCGCAAGCCGCTGGCCATGGCGCGTATACCCTCTTCTGCCATTAATGCCAGCACCGGGTTTCCGTCCTTGGCATACAATCCTTCCGCAGCATGGGCAATGGCGTTCATGCCGCTGACGACAGAGACAGCAAAAGGCAGTTTCAAGGTCAGCGATGGGTCATAGATGACGGTGCGCGGCAAGGCTCGCGGATCTTTACCGGTTTTTTTGATGCCGTTCTCGGTGATGCCATAGATGCTGGTCATCTCCGAGCCTGAATAGGTGCTCGGCACTGCCAGGATGGGTAAACCATTTTCAATGGCCAGCGCCTTGGCCAATCCTATCGTGGAACCACCGCCGATTGCCACAATACAGTCGGCCTGCATTGTGCGCGCTGCATCTTGCGCATCGCGTACCGCAGCAACGGGCACATGCATGACTGCCTGATCAAAGATGCCAGCGGCGCACTCACCCAGGGCATCAACCGCCCGTTGAGCCAACGTCCGCTGGCGCGCCGTGCAAAGCACCAGCACTTTGCGCGCGCCAAGCAGGCCGGCTTCAGCTTTCAGCACGGTCCAGGCATCGCTGCCAAATACCACTCGTGCCTGTTGGGCGGTGTATAGAAACGTATGCATCACGTCAGTTGACCTTTGCACCCGATTTTTTTACCAGTTCAGCCCACTTTTCAATTTCGGCCGCTTCGAAACCGGCCAGATCCCGGACAGATTCACCGCCTGGCTCTACGCCCTGGTTCTTGAGCTTGGCAGCCAGATCGGGATCGGCCAGCGCCACGTCAGCCGCCTTTTTCAACTTGGCCATGACAGGCTCGGGCGTGCCTGCCGGCGCGTACATCATGAACCACGCAACCAGATCGAATTCGCTATCGGTCTGCTCTGCAATAGAGGGCACGTCAGGCGCTGCGATACTGCGCTGGCTGCTGGATACGCCAATAGCCCGCAGCTTGCCTGCCTTCACATGGGGCAATACCGCGGCGGGGTGGTAAAACATGAACTGCACTTGCCCGGACATTACGTCCTGTAAAGCCATGCTGCCTTCCTTGTAAGGCACATGCAGCATGGTGCCGCCCAACCGGTCTTTCAGCAGATCACCGGCGAGATGCCCCGACGTGCCGCTGCCAGCAGACGAGAACGTGATGCCTGGCTCCGTGGCCGCTGCTTCGCCCAGGTCCTTGACCGTGTGATAGGCAGAGCTGCCGCTTACCACCAGAAACGTCGGCGTTTGTCCCACAAAAGCAATGGGCTCGAAATCTGTCTCGGGATCATAACCACGTTTTGAGTACAGTTCCTTGTTGATCGCATGCGTGCCGACCGTACCCATGACGATCGTATAGCCATCGGGCGCGCTTCGGCTTACCTGCGCGGTCCCGATCGTTCCGCCTGCGCCAGCCTTGTTCTCGATAATGATCGGTTGCCCAAGGACTTTGGACATTCTGTCCGAAAGCAGCCTGGCAATCGTGTCGGTCGTCGTGCCCGCGCCGAACGGTACGATCATGCGCACCGCTTTGGCGGGATATTCCGCAGTCTGAGCCGAGGCCGCCGCGCACAACAATGGCGCACAAACCAGCGCGGCAAGCAGGCCTCGCGCAGCGCGACCAAAGTGTGCATCTTTAAGAGCATTCATCATTGTCTCGTCCTGTGTAGTGCTTTTTGCACTGTATTGGTTGTTGGTATATGAATTACTACACGGGCAAGTCTAGCCGACCTGATGAAAAGATAGAAATGATTGTTTTCGTCTGATATGATCGACAGTATCGATAATCGGAATAGTCATGGAACTCAGACACTTACGATATTTCCTTGCCCTGGCCAGCTCGCTGAACTTTACGCGCGCGGCTGAACGGGTCCATGTCACCCAGTCCACCCTGTCACACCAAATCCGCCAGTTAGAGGAAGAAATCGGCCAGCATTTGTTCGATCGCAGTAGCAAGCGCGTGGCACTGACCGAGGCCGGTGAATCATTCCTGATCTACGCTGCCCGCGCCCTGACGGCCATTGACCAGGGCCTGAGCGAGTTAAAGCAAACGGTTGTCCCCATGACCGGTACAGTGCGCATAGGTACAACCCATACGTTCAATCTGGGATTTTTGCCAGACTGCATCGCCCTGTTTCTGAAGCACAATCCAACGGTCAAGATCATTATTGAAGAATTGTCGGGAGACGCCATCACACAGGGCCTGAAGGCAGAGGAACTTGATGTAGGAATCGCCTATCGCCCTGAACAGCAAAAGGAGATACGCTTTGAGCCATTATTTAACGAGGAACTGGCCCTGGTCGTAGCCAAGACGCATCCACTGGCCAAACGCAAGCGTCTGCGCATTGCCGAGCTGCATCGGGAATCGCTGGTGTTATTGCCATCCAGCTTTTCAACGCGCCGACTGCTTGATGAATGCTTCAACGCTGCTGGTGCCAAGCCCAACATCATTGCCGAAATGAATACCATCCCGGCCATGCTGGGCCTGGTTATGCGCGATCATGTGGGCTTTATCGCCGCTCCTAGCGCTGTGACCGAACATAATAAACCCCTGCGCGTCATTCCACTAGAAGGGCCTACACCAATCCGAACCCATGGCCTGCTGTTTATGGACAGCCACGTTCAGACCCGGGCCAGCATGGCACTGATTGCCCTGATTCGCAAGCAGACCAAGGCCAAAGCCAGCGAACTGGGGGCCACGCCAGCGTAATCAGCAGTATCGCTAAGGCGCCCATCGTCAGACGATGGGCCCGCATGGCAAAACCAGGCTATTGCCCGGCGTCGATTGCACCAATATAGTACCCACTATTATCTATTGTTATGAATGACTTATGTCAACAAGCATTGCTTTGAGTACGCACTTTGAAGTATTCATACGCCAACAGGTAGAGTCGGGCCGTTATAACAACCCCCGCGAAGTCGTGCGCGCCAGTTTGCGCGTGCTAGAAGATCAGGAACGCCTCAACCAGGCCAAACTTGCCGGGCTTCGCCAGCCTATCGCCACTGGCGTGCAATAATCGGCACCACTCCCTTATGTATATAATCGCCCGTACTATCTATCGCAACCGTCACCGGAAAGTTGCGGACTTCAAACTCATAAATGGCTTCCATGCCAAGGTCCTCGAAAGCAACAACACGAGCGTGTGTAATTGTTTTGGCGATCAGGTACGCGGCGCCGCCTACCGCGCTCAGATAAGCGGTTCCTGTCTTTTTGATTACATCAATGGCATGCCGGCTACGTTCGGCCTTGCCGATGGAAATGAGCAGCCCTGCCTTGTCGATGAAATCTTCCAGATAGGCGTCCATGCGATTGGACGTCGTCGGCCCGGCCGGCCCCACCACTTCATCGCCGGTGGCATCTACCGGACCCACATAGTAAATAGCACGCCCGCTCAATGACACAGGCAGCGGTTGATTGTGATGCAACATATTCGCAATACGTTTATGTGCCGCATCGCGCGCTGTCAGCATTTTGCCCGATAGCAGCAGCATGTCCCCTGCTTTCCAGCTTCTTACCTCTTCTTTGGTCAGCGTATCCAGATTCACGGCAATGGATTCGGCCACATTGATCGTATCCGGAATATCCTCCCACAGACTGTCATCATGAACTGGCAGGCGGGCCGATCCACTCCCATCTAATTCAAACGTCATATAGCGGGTGGCTGCGCAATTGGGAACGATGGCAACGGGCAGCATGGCCGCATGACACGGCGCATGTCGCAGCTTGATATCCAGCACGGTGGACTTGCCGCCAAGGCCCTGGGCACCGATATTCAATTCGTTATTGATACGGTGGTACAGTGACAGCCGCAAGCGTTCGTAATCATCAAGAGTGCTCTTGTGCTTCAGTTGCTGAATATCAATGGGCTGATGCAGCGACTCCTTTGCCATTTGCATGGCCTGCTCCGGGCTGCCGCCCAGGCCAATGCCTAGGACGCCGGGCGGGCACCAGCCCGCGCCCAGTTTCGGCATTTGTTTCATCACCCATTCCTCGACGGATTCGTTCGGATTCAACATGGCAAACCGGGCCTTGACGTCGCCCCCGCCCCCTTTGGCGCTCACGGTGACACGCAAGGCGTCGCCTCTGCACATGGTGATATGCAACACCGCTGGCGCATTATTTCCTGTATTTTTGCGCGCACCCAGCGGTTCTCCGACCGTGGTTGCCCGCAATGGATTGTCTGCGTGCGTATAGGCTGCAATAACAGCATTGTCGGCCACTTCCTGCAAGGATGGCATGGGCTGCACGTCGGATGAAAAACGCACCTCCATACCGATTTGCAGGAACACATGCGCAATACCCGTATCCTGGCAGATTGGACGCCTGGCCGACGCGCTCAGCTTGCTATTGATCAGAATTTGCAGGATGGCGTTTTTGGCATATCGGTTGTCCTCTTCAATATAGGCGTGTTTCAGCGCATGAACGTAGTCAGGCGGATGATGATGGCTGACATATTGCAATGCACTGGCAATGCTTTTCTCCAGGTCTTCCAGGCGTATGACGTTCATATTTCACTGAGGCTCGATGCCGGCCTGCTTGATAACGTCGGCCCATTTGCCGATTTCCGACTGGGTGAATTCCTGGAACGCATCCGGCGCGTAGTTTTTCTCTGGCAACAAAAATATTCCCTGTTGTTCCATCTTGTCGGTGAAGGCTTTGTTTTGCATAACTTTCTGATAAGCCTTATAGGTGGTATCAATCATGGCACGTGGTGTTCCCTTTGGAGCATAAATACCATACCAGGTGGATGCCTCCAGGCCGGGCATGGTGCCTGAAATCGTCGGCACATCGGGAAACTGCGACATGGTTTGCGATGCCGTCAAAGCCAGTGCCCGAATCTTGTCGCCTTTGGTCTGGGGCAAGGCAGTATTGGTTTGATCGAACATGGCGTCAACCTGACCACCCATTACATCGTTCAGCGCCGGGCCAGCGCCTTTATAGGAAACCTGCGTGATTTTGATTTTTGCCTTGGCGGCAAACAACTCCGCCACCAGGTGAGAACTGGAGCCAACGCCTGCGTTGCCAAAATTGATCTTGTCCGGGTTTGCCTTGGCAAACTCGATCATCTCGTCCACGGTCTTGTATTGCGAATCCGCGCCCACCAACAGCACCAGTGGCGTATCGGGAAAGCGAAACACCGCGTCAAAATCCTTAATAGGATCGTACTTCATTGTTTTGTACAATGAAGGGGCGGCGGCCATATAACCAAAATGCCCCACCAGAAACGTGTAGCCGTCAGGTTTGGCGTTCGAGGCCTTCGCTGCACCAATTTGCCCGCCGGCCCCACCGACGTTCTCAATAACAATGGGCTGCTTCAACTCTTTCGAAACTTCTGCGGCAACCATCCGCGCCATACCATCGGTCGGTCCGCCTGCGGCAAAGGGAACGATCCAGGTTACCGCCCGCTCTGGGTAAGACTGGGCAAAAGATGGGTTGCTGCAAATTAGTGCTGCCACACTTGTGATAAATAGATGAGTCGTTTTCATAACAGGTTCCTTATTGGCGTTCAGATACGTGCTGAAGCATTCAGGGCATGAGCGACCATTTCTGGTGCCTGTCCCAGGTAATTGGCCGGATCGGTCAAGGCGTGGATCTGCTCGTCGGATAGGTGTTGTGTGACGGCCGGTGTTTGCATGAGTACTTCGGCCAGCGTCTGGCTACCGCTGTTGACCCTAAGGCAGGCGTCGTAGACAACCTCATGGGCCTGGTGTTTTCCTAGATGGGCAGCCAATGCCATCATGACGGACTCGGCCACAATCAGGCCTTTGGAAATACCCAGGTTCTTCTGCATTTGCGCGGCATCCACTTCCAGACCGCCCAGCGCAAAACGTGCCTGGGCCAGCCCGCTTGCCGTAAGCAGAAAGCTTTCGGGAATGGCGATCCACTCGGCATGCCAGGGGCCGGTCGCCCGCTCGAAATCCTGAATCATCGCATCGAGCATCAGCCCGGCATGCTGTCGCACGCCCTTGGCGCAGGCCAGCATAATTTCACTTGAAATTGGATTCCGCTTTTGCGGCATGGTGCTGCTTGCCCCGCGTCCTTTAACGAAGGGCTCATACACTTCGGCATACTCGGTCGATGCCATCAGCATGATATCCAGCGCAATTTTGCCCAGGGAGCCGGTCACCAGCGCGAGAAAATTAAGGGCTTCTGCGAAATTGTCTCGTGCAACATGCCAGGTGGTCACCGGAATGCCCAGCCCAAGTTCGCGCATCATTTCTGCCTGTACTTGCAACCCCATGTCGCCCAGCGAGGCCAGCGTGCCTGCTGCCCCGGCAAGCTGGCCAACCTCCACACGCGGCTTCAGTTCGCGCAAGCGTTGCTCATGCCGATCAAACATGCCAAGCCAGATGGCGCATTTGTAGCCGAACGTAATGGGAAGCGCCTGTTGCAGATGCGTGCGCCCTGCCATCGGCGTGTCTTTGTAAGTAGAAGCCAGCTCCTGAAGGATTGTTCGAAGTGCACGAATATCCGACTCAACCAGAGCCAGCGCCTCTTTGATTTGCAATGCGTTGGCGGTGTCCATAATGTCCTGGGTGGTTGCCCCCCAATGGAGGTACTTACCCGCTTCTTCGCATTGCTCGGCAAGCTGCGTCACCAGCGGCAAAATGGGATAGCCTACGTTTTCCGTTTCGTGTTTAAGCCGCTCAAAATCGAGCTGCTCAAACTTTATTCGACTTTCGATTTCGGCCGCGGCCGTTGCCGGAATCACATTCAGGCGTGATTGCGCCTTTGCCAGGGCTATTTCAACCGCAATGTATTTGCGAATAAGACTGGCATCAGAAAATACGTTGCGCATGGCTGGCGTACCAAACGTATCGCGAAACAGCAGGGAGTCAAAAACAGTGGAGGCAGAAGCAGACAACATAAGAGGTTATTTCCATTATGTACGAACATATTAATATAATATATTATGTACGTACATATTAAATATCGGTAATAACCCTCACTCGCTCAATTGCCCGTATAATTTCGAGCATGAAAAAACTGACGAAATACAACGAAATCGCGCTCAGCCTGAAAGAGGACATCGTCTCCGGCAAGTACGGAATCGGCAGCCTGTTGCCAACAGAATTTGAGTTATCGGCCATGCACAGCGCAAGCCGGCAGACCATCAGATCTGCCATTGCGGAACTGGCGCGCCAGGGGTTTGTCAGTCGTACAAAAAAACTGGGCACACGCGTAGAATCTGCGATGCCGCAAAACATGTACTTGCATCGGCTCGATTCAATCAACGATCTGGTGCAGTTCAGCAACGAGAACAAAAAAGCGGTGCAAGGGATGGAACAGGTTGTACTGGACAAACAACTGGCTGCGGATCTGGGACTCGAACCCGGCCTGCATGCCCTGAAAATATCAACAATGCGATATGGCAAGGCCGGTGATAAATTGCCAATTGGCTGGACCGATATTTATGTCGTACTAGCCGGCCTGGATTTATCCTTACTGGCTGAGAGGATCAAGGAAAAACCAGACGTTCTGGTCAGCGCAATATTAGAGGAAGAGTTCAACGTTACGCTCAAGGCCGTGAGTCAGGAAATTGATTCCATCCTTTTGCCGGCAGAGCTGGAGACCGTCCTGCAGACCCCCTCTCCTGCTCCGGCCTTGAAAGTGATCCGGCGGTATATCGATAGCCATGACGACGTTGTGCAGATCAGTATTACTTTGCATCCCAGCGGCCGATTCTCTTTGCTGCTGGATGCAAAGCGGGAGATGTAGGGCGCTCTTCACACGAACGCACTTACCGTGAACATGGCACAATCGAATAAGACGCACATTAGTGCGCGAAATGGCAAACCAGAGAAGCTCAGCCACGCTCTGCGACGGGTCGATTCTGAATAGAGTAGCGTAATTGACATGGCCAGGCAACAAGCACCTGAGCGCCTGTCGTTCAACCTGCCTGTGCAGTCTTTGCAAATATTGCAAAAGTCATATCCGGCACCCTGCATTGTTTGCTCTGCCTGTCCTGCCTACAATCGGGCCATGACTTGCTTGCGACGGTACCGCAGCAAGCTACTATATAATCGTATTTAATATAGAAATAGAACCAGGAGACATCGAACATGCGTCTAATTGATGCGGATACACCTGAGAAAATTCGCCTGCAGCCCCAACAGGCTGTGCACCTGGGAGAGGCGGCGCTAAGAGGCATCGGCTACACCGAAGAAGAAAGCCGCATTATCACTCACCATCTTGTAGACAACTCCCTGTGTGGCTATGAGTTTGCCGGCTTGCCGCGTATCCTTGCCATTGCCGACAGCCCCGAATTGAAGAACCCCCGTTATCCGGTCAAAGTCATCCACGAAACACCGGTTTCGGCATTGCTGGACGGAGGAAACCATGTCGGCTATATTTCGGTCAACGCCGGCGCCGAATTGGCGATCAAGAAAGTGCGAGAGTCGGGCATTGCCGTTGTCGGCGTGTCAAATAGCTGGTTCAGCGGTCGTAACGCTTACTACCTGGAAAAAATAGCCCGTGCCGGATATGTCGGAATCCATACCGTGAGCGGAAGCCCGATGGTCGTACCGATGGGCGCAAAGCGCCCGGCTTTGGGCACAAATCCGATCGCCTTTGCATTTCCCGGTGAAAAGGACCCGTTTATTTTCGACATGGGTACGGGCGCGACCATGTGGGGAGAAGTACTGCTGCATGCCTTCCTGGAGAAAGACTTCGACGACGAAGTCGGTGTAGACGCCAATGGCAGCCCAACCCGCAACGCCAAAGCGATTGTTCAAGGCGGCGTGGTTCCGTTTGCCGGACACAAGGGGTATGGCTTATCGCTAGCCATCCAGGCGCTAGGCCTGCTTGCAGGCGCCAGGCGACGCTCTGGTAAGGTATCTGACTTTGGCTTTCTTTTTATTGCCTTTGACCCTGAAATATTAATGCCGGCGGCCGAGTTCAAAGCCCAGTTGTCGGAACTCCTGCAATCGATAAAAGACCTGCCCAGGCAGGACGGCGTGGACGAGATCCGCATCCCTTCAGAACGGTCACAACGAGAGCGAAGCATCAGAGAAGAACAAGGCATTCTCGTGCAGCGCCGGGTCTATGATCGGCTGATGCAAATGCGTGACTCAGATGGATGAGCTGGCTGCAATCCGGGTGTTCGCCCGGGTAGCCAGAGTGGGCACCTTTTCCGAGGCGGCGCGCCAGCTCGATATGTCAACGAGCTCGGTCTCACGCCAGATCAACGCGCTGGAAGAGTCCCTGGGAATACGTTTGTTCAAACGTTCAACTCGCAACCTGGTCTTGACCGAAGCAGGGGAAACCTATCTGACATCAATTGACCCGGCATTGAAGCAGCTGGAGCTGGCCAGAAGGACAGCGCTCTCCTATCAGCGCACGATCAGTGGCTCCATACGCTTTCATGCCCGTACCTCAGCGGGGACAGAAGTCATCGTACCGGCCCTGTCTGAGTTCTTCGTCCGCTACCCAGATATTGAAATTGATATCACCCTGACCGATGAGCGTGTCGATCTTCTTGCCAATGGCATTGATGTCGCGGTATGGCTGGGCAAACTCGAAGACTCCAGCATGGTGGCAAGAAACCTGAGCAGCAGCAGGCGCGTGATATGCGGCAGTCCGGCCTATCTGCAGCGCCATGGCATTCCGTGCAAGCCCGACGATCTGCTGCAGCACAGCTGCCTGGTCTACTTGCAGCATAACTACCTGAAAGACTGGCGTTTTCAGAAGGATGGTCAGTCTTTTGTCATTCCGGTAACCGGCAAGTTACGCACGCCCAACAGCGTGGTGCTCATGGAAGGCGCCAAACAGGGACTGGGGCTGGTCATGTTGCAGGGGTGGATGGTTCGCAAATCGGTGCAGGAAGGGTCGTTGCAAATAGTCATGGAAGACTATGAAGCCTACCCGACTGAAACGGACACGGCATTGTATATTGTTTACCCCCATCGACACGGTCTGCCGTTGAAAGTGCGGGTTTTTATCGACTTTTTGGTGCAGCTGTTTGGTCCTGAATCGCAGGCGTCTGCGTGATCGTCTTGCTCACGTCTGCCAGACGATAAATCCGGGCGGCATTGCGCCAGAACAATAGGTCTTTTTCATCGGGTGTCGCAGCCTGCGTAATTCGCTTCATCGCATTCCAGCCCACACAATAACTGTGGGAGCCTCGGTCTGCCGGAAAATTACTTTCAAACATACAACGCGCTGCACCAAAAGCCTCAATACATGGCTCGATCCAAGGTCGCCAGATATCGGCCAACGCTTGCGAATTGGCCGGCATACCACCATGACCTGGCCAGCCAAGTCCCGTCATCGGCAATCCGAGCCCGCCCAGCTTCACCGTCACATTTTCGCAACCAGCCAGTTCGCGCATATTCTGCAGCCACTGGGTTCGCACCAGCGCTGCCTGGCCTTCGTATCCTCGTGTTCCCAGCACGCCGCCACAGTGATTAAGTATGATGCAAATCGATGGAAAATCCCGTGCTAGCGCGGTCAGCCTGGGCAGTTGATGAAAAAAGAGCCATGCGTCAAATGTTAGGCCAAAGCGGCCCAGTTGTGCGAACCCCCGGCGAAAGGTTTTATCGTCGAGCAATCCCGGATGGGATGGGTAGGCACGATTGAGCAGTTCAGTATCCTTGTCCCATGCCAGCGGTTGCCGAATACCCTTGAAATAATTGCCGCCGGCGCTCATGTGCGATTCCAGTACGGGCCGGACCCGCTCGCCCAGTGTCAGGTCGGCGTATCCGACAATACCAGCACAGATACGCGGCACTTCAGGGGGCGCCTTATCGCAGGCCAGGGCAACATCATGGGCAAACGCCGTCTCGCCAACAGCCTTGAACGCTTCGGGCCCGTGTTCCCGCAGCATTGAGCGCGCCTGCACATAGACCGTTGCCCGGACATCATGCCCACTGCATATATCGGTGAGCAGATCATTTAGCAAATACCGGATGCCGGGCCTGTCGTACAAATGGTGGTGAGCATCGATAATCAACTGGTCCGGATCGAGTGCGAGCTCACGGGCAACAGGGGACCGACAGGTGCCTTCTTGGGACTGCTTCTGGCCGTTCACGGCTGAACTCCGGCCTCGCTGGAGTCCGGGCGCTCCAGCTCGGACGCCCGGCTCTCTGGAAGACCTATTTCAAAGCAATTGAGCGTAATCGATACCAGACAGTAATAGCCCAGTATCGCAACCAGCTCTACCAGGCCGCGTTCTCCCAGCGCCTGAATACCCTCGGTGTAATGCGTGGGCGATAGCTGGCCGCTAGAGAGCACCTCCCGTGAAATCACATAGACGATTTTCTCGTTCACCTCGGTAAACGCCGGTGCACGGTGGTCTGCAATTGCATCGATAGTGGCAGGCTCCAGTCCTGCCTGCAAGGCCAGTTTCTTGTGTGCGGTCCATTCGTGATGTGACGTCCAGTGGCGGGCACAAACCAGTATGGCCAGCTCTGTCAATCTGGGCGTCAATGACGTATCAAAACGCAACAAGGCACCCAGATCCTGGGCGCGCCGCGCCAGCTCCGGATTGCGAAGCCAGGCGATCATCGGAGCGGGAATTTTGCCCCGAGGCCCCGTTCGCGCCGCCTCGCAGGCAGCAGCCTGCTCCGCAGACATTTCAGATGGATCCAGCATGGGAAGGCGTTGCATACAGTTCTCCTGATCATTCTAAGTAGTGGGACGTGCTGCGGTCATGCCGCCATCGACAACCAGTTGCGTCGCAGTGATATATCGCGCTTCGTCACTGGCAAGAAACAGCACAGCATGGGCCACATCCCAGGCGTCTCCCATCCTGCCCACAGGAACGCTGGCGTGACGTTTTTCAATAAATGACCGGGTATCTTTTACACCCAGTTGCGTGACCAGCCGGTTTGAGACCAGGGGCGTGTCCATCACGCCTGGAACGACAGTATTGACCCGGATTCCCTTGCGCGAATAAGCGATCGCGACCGCGCGACTAAAGGAAAGCACGCCGCCCTTGGACGCAGCATACGCCACGCTCACCCGTCCTTGATCCTGAAAACTCATGCAACCGATGCTCGACAGGTTCACAATTGCCCCTCCCCTTGATTCCGAATTGAATTGTCGCTCCATGATAGGCAAAACGTGCTTGCATCCAAGAAACGCCGTTTTCAAGTTCAGTTCCATCTGTGCATCCCACGCCTCCTCTGGCATCGAAACCGGGTCGCCCGGTGCACTCCCGCCCACATTATTGACCAGCACATCAATGCGCCCGAACCGATCCAGACAGTCACTAACGGCCGATTGCACTTGCCCGCTGTCTGTCATATCGCAGGTTTTGCAAGCCCAGTTTTCATGTCCTTCATCCAGCATGGCTGCATTCGTGCCTTGCAGCGCACTGTCGTCCCTGTCCACGCCGAATACATGCGCCCCCTGGCGGGCCATCAACACTGCCGTCGCTTTGCCATTTCCCCATCCCGGCCCGGCCGCCCCGGCGCCCGCCACGAATACTACCTTTCCTGTCATATCAAGCATCGCTGCTCCTTTCATGCTTAGTGAACCGCTGTTGGGGTTACGCAATAAGCCCGACTTCGTTCGCTTTTATCAGCAACGCGACGTATTGAGAATAAATGCGCGCGTGTGCAAGCCCGCCACCCATGAACCACAGCCCCTGCTGTGGTGTTGGTCGAAACATATTGCTCAATTCGCCATCCTTGGCCAACCCCCAAACCGGCCCGATCTTATCGGCTATGTTTTCGCCCAGTAACTCGCGCACCACCTCGTTCTGGTTCTGGTAGCCTGTGGCCGTCACAAGCAGATCGGCCTTGTAAATGCGCCCGTCCTTCATTTTCAACCCGCTGTTGACAAAGCGCTCGATGTCTTCGTACTGGATCAGCCCGACCTGGCCATTGATGATCAGTTCCGAGCAACCGCAATTGAGGTAGTAGCCCCCAAAGCGGCGACGCAGTTTCATTTGGTGCCCGGTGTTATCTTCCCCAATATCCAATTTCATACCCCTGGCTCGAAGGCCTGCGATAAGCGCCTTATCCATTTCCAGCATTTTTTCGACAGCCAACTGGTAGCCACGCACTAGCAAAGGATAGGTACTTGCCGTGGCAATCAGATCGCAGTCCTCCAACGGCAGGCCTTCGTTGTAGTAAAGAGAATGATTGATTCCGGCAGCCTCGACACTTGCCACCGTAATGGAACCACGCTGTATCAGCGAGACATTTGCGCCGTGAGCGTGCAGATCCTGCGCAATATCGTGCCCACTTGTACCAACGCCCAGCACCAACGCCGACTTGCCTTTCCAGGCAGAACCGTCACGGTAGTCGTGCGTATGCAGGATTTGCCCTGCGAAATCCTCAAGGCCGGGGGCACGCGCCGGCTTGGGCTTTCCCACGATGCCATTTGCGAAAACAATGTGGCGGGGATGCAGGAGCCGTTCGGGATGGCCGCGCCGTTGAACGCGCGCCGACCAATGCCCTGCTGCTTCTTCGTAACTGGCGCCCTTGAACTCGGTGTCCGTCCAGACGTTGCACTCCATGGCCCAGGCATACGTTTCGAGCCAATTGCCAAGCATATCCTTAGGCAGATAGAGCGGCCAACTGGGCGGGAAAGGCATATAAGGCAAATGGTTAAGGGGAACACGGTTGTGAAGGGCCAGCGAGTGGTACCGGTTGCGCCACACATCCCCGACACGCTCCAGTCGTTCCACCACCAGAGTATCGACGCCCTGCAGGCGCAGCCGCGCCGCAAGGCTCAGTCCCGCCTGACCAGCGCCAACAATCAACACCGCAGGCTCTCTGTCTTCGAAAGCCCGCTCCCGTTGCCGCTTTTCTGTCCAGTTCTCGCCGCCAAAGGCGCGAGAGTATGCCTGCCCGCTGGGACGACGCCCATTGATAGGCTCTTCATACCCTTTCAGTTCGTCAAGAGAGGTCATCAGGACCCACGCCCGGTCCGGTTGATCTGCCAGGATTCTGACGATGCCGTGGCCCCGACCGACCCGGCTTTCAAACCCGAAGATCGCCTCTATAACATCGACGCCTGTCCGGGTGACGCGGCGCGGTGGCGTGCGGTTTGTATCCAACGCAAACATGCTGGTATGCGCGCTCATTTGGGCCTCAAGCAGGCCCTGGACAATCTCTTGGGCGCCAACATGAGGCGTAATGTTCCAGGTGAAAGCCAGCAGGTCCCGCCAATGGCTATCCGCAGCAAAAAGATCAAGAAGCTGCTCGCGATCTCCGGCACATAGCGAGGCCTCGAAACGCGATAGCCAATCCCGAACGATATCTGTATTCTCGATCAGCCGGGTTCGATCAAGGATCATGTCATCTTGCATCTGTGCTCCTGTATAGTGGCGTCGACAGAGCCTGGGATAGCCGGATAGCATGTTGGATTCTTTTCTACCCAGGCTTGTCGCCGTCAGGAAATTCTAGTTGTGACGGCGAGCTGGAACTAGTGATGTTCCCGGTAAACAATCTTGCTCCATACGCAAAGGCCATGAGAGTACGCAGGAAATACGACAGCTTCCCTGATTATGCAAAACACATTTTCAGTTTCGTGCCATATACAACGTAAATCCAATCCCTAGAATGATGCTATGACACGACATGCCAGTAACACACCAAAGGAGACAATATAATGAAAATGGATAGAAGGACATTTTTGAAAACAGCCGGCGCTCTCCCAATGATTGGACTGGGCACCACAGCGTACGCAGAGCAATATCCTTCCCGGCCTATAAAAATCGTAGTGCCGGCATCGGCAGCCACTTCCATCGACGTAGCTGCAAGATTTTTCACCGAACCCCTGTCACGAAAGCTCAAGACCCCCGTGGTGGTCGAAAACAAGCCAGGTACCGGCGGGCTGATAGCCTATGCCAGCACAGCCAAAACCCAGCCTGATGGCTATACGCTCATGCTTGCAGGAATTCCGATGTACTTGTTGCCCCTGTTATCGACGGGTACTGCCCAATTCGACGCCAGGGCGGACTTTACGCCAGTTACGCGAGTCGCCAGGGTATCTTTGGGCGTCGTCGTGGCGCCAGAGTCTCCCTATCAGACGTTAGATGACCTGATCCAGGCAATGAAGAAAAAGCCAAACGAACTGACCTATTCCTCCCAGGGGATTGGCAGTACAGCACATCTTTGTTCAGTGCTGTTCACGCACATGAGCCATACCAAAGCGCAACACGTGCCCTACAAATCTACCACCACTGCGACCACGGACGTAGCAGCTGGCCGAATAACATTTACGACTCAAACGGCACCCGCATTGCTAGGCTTGATCCAAAGCAGCAAATTGCGGCTTTTGGCAGTGACGGGAGAAGAACGCTGGGAACAGTTCCCCGACGTGCCTACCGTGCAAGAGGCAGGTGTCCCCGATTTCGAACTATCGTCCTGGCTGGACTTCGTGGCTCCAAAAGGAACACCTGAACCTGTCCTGCAATTACTCACGGATGAATTCAGCCAAATTGCGAATTCTTCAGAGTACAAAACATTCTGCAAGCAACAGATTATTTTTCCTGATGTCGTGGGCTATCAGGAACTTGCCCGGCAGATGCCCGACGAAGCAGCCAAATGGAAACGGATCGTCGATCTGTCAAAATCGAGCTGACTCACTTGCATCGCTATGCGCACTCCGACCGCAACGCCCCCGCTACTTCTATGCTTTCTGTACTGACCTTTTCCCTGAATACCAACGGCACCACACTCAGCACCCCGATCACCGCCAACCCGGCTCCTACCCACAGCGGGGCGCGCATGCCAAAGTCCAGGCTGATGCCCAAACCACCCAGCGCAGAGCCGGCGAACAGGCCGATATTAATCACAGAGGCATGCAGCGTGTTCACAAGCGGACTCGCATTTGCCGTCTTGATCACGCGTGTCACCATGGCAGGATTCAGCGCAACACCAGTCAGCCCGATCAGTATCAAAGCGCCCAGGGCGACAGGCTGCAGTTGTCCGAAAAGTGCGAATGCAATCAAGGCTGCTGTCAAGAGAACCTGTCCCCAGAACAGAACCTGCATGGTATGGCGGTCGGCCAGCCGCCCGACAACGAAATTGCCCACTACCGTTGCGGCGCCGTAAAGCATAAGCAGCAACGGGATGGTTGAGGCGTCATACCTGCTCACGTTCAGCAGAATCGGGGAAAAGTAACTGAAGGCCGCAAAGGTTGCGCCGATAATCAGGGCGCTGGTAGCGTATGCGGCCCACAGGCGACCGTTATTGAGCGAGGCCAGTTCTGCCCGCGCACTGATCCGCTGTGCAATACGCGAGGCTGGCAGCGTGATCGCCAGCACCACACCGGATGCAGCGGTCATTGCCGCCACCAGCCAGAACACAAAGCGCCAGCCTAAGTTTTGCTCCAGGGCCGTTGCAGCCGGCACGCCAAACACAGTGGCAAACATCAGTCCGCCGATCACGATGGCCGCGGCTCTGGCCATCTTGCCCGGCGGCACCATCTGGGCACAAATGGCCAGCGCCAGGCCGAAACATGCCGATGCAGCAACGCCACACAATATGCGCCCTGCCACCATGATTTCATATGTGATTGCGGCTGCGGCGGCCGATTGGCCCACCGTATATACCCCGATAAGCACCAGCAATGCGCGCTTGCGCGGCACGTTAAGTAGAGCCAGCATCAAGACAGGCCCGCCAATCACCATGCCCGCTGCGTAATAGGAGATAAGATAACCAACCTCAGGCACCGATACGTCCAACGCCTGCGCAAGCGAAGGCATCATGCCCGCCACCATGAATTCCGACGTGGTCAGGGCAAAAATCGCCATGGCCAGAAAATAAACAATGACTGGCATGCTGTGTTGCGCTTCGATCTTAGACATTGGCGCCGCCATCAATTACCATACTGGCGCCCGTAATCGAACGTGCGGCGTCACTGGCCAGGTAAACTGCCATGGCGGCGATCTCTTGGGGCGTATTGTAACTGGGGATGGCGCGCAAGCTGCGCTGCTCCTGGGCGTGGGGCCCGCTGGCCGGATTCATGTCGGTATCGGTCGATCCCGGCTGAATGATATTGACCGTGATCCCACGCGGGCCCAGGTCGCGCGCTGCGCCTTTGGTCAGTCCCCACACCGCAGCCTTGCTCATGGCGTATAGCGACATATTCGGCCTGGGCACCCGTGCAGCCAGGTTACTGCCGATATTGATAATGCGCCCACCGTCGGCCATGACCCGCGCAGCCTGCTGAATAGCCGCGAAGACGGCACGCGCATTGACACCCATTTGCCTTTCGTAGTCTTCCATTGTGAACTCGCCGGTCGGCTTCAGTTCAAAGACGCCAGCGTTATTGACCAAAATATCCAGTTGCCCGAAATGCTCAAAGGCGGTCAACACGGCCTTTTGCACTGCAATCGGATCTATGCTGTCAACCTGTAGCGCCAATGTTGCCGACTGCGCGCCGTGTTCTGCGCCGGCCTGGGCTTTGCGACGCAAGGCCTCGATCTCGCCCACCAAGTCTTGCGCCGCCTGGGACGAACTTGAGTAAGTGAAGGCCACTTGCGCGCCTTCTTTCGCCAGTTGACGAACAATGGCTGCGCCGATTCCCCGCGAGCCGCCGGTAACCAGCGCGATTTTTCCTGTGAGTAGCGACATATCCATTCCATTTTTTAGTGATCGTTATATAATCGTAATTTGAACGAGCATCCGCCGTCAACAGATTTTTTGATCAATCGTTATAAAATTTAATTATGATTACCAGAGGCCGCCCCCGCTCCTTTGATAGAAACGCCGTCTTGCGCGCCGCCATGCAGCTGTTTCAGGCTCATGGCTATGAAGGCACGTCTATGGCAGACCTGACCGCCGCCATGGGAATCCCTGCGCCCAGTTTGTACAATGCATTTGGCAGCAAGGAAGGTCTGTTCAGGGAAACCGTGGAATATTACGTTGCCCATGATGGTAGCGCGACAGCCCGTGCGTTGCGCGAAGAGCCCACTGCACGCCGCGCCATCCAGGTCATGCTGCGCGAGGCATTGGGCGCAGTATCCAACAAGAGCAAAAACCACGGCTGCCTGGTGGTGCTGGGCGCAGCCAATTGCGCCGAAGAACATCGCAATGTGGACGACTATCTGAAGGGACTGCGACAGGGAAACTACGAGGCTATCCGCCATCGGCTACAAAAAGCGCAGGCGGAAAAAGAGATCTCGGACAAGGTGGACACTTCGGCGCTCGCCAGTTTTTATGCAACGCTCATGAACGGGCTGGCCATACAGATGCGGGATGGCGTGCCACGCGATGTCCTTGAAAAAGTGGTGGAAACAGCCATGACCGCGTGGCCGGATCAAGGCTGATTCCTTTTTTTTGGCTAAGCGACTTGATTTTTTCCCTATTTCGGCAAATCAATATCCTGCATCACATATGACAACGTCTTGCCATGAGCGTCCATGGCAAGTGAAATCGTCACGCCGCCCCCCAGTGCGTTTTCAATCACAAAGTTAAGCGCTCTGAGCTTCGGCAGTTCGTATCGTGTCACCGGTCCGCCAACCAGATGCTGATAGGCCTGCATAACTCGTTCGACGGTCAAGTCGCGACGCAATCGCTCCCAAGCCGCAGCATCATAAGCAATAACCGAAACATTCGATGTATTGCCCTTGTCGCCGGCACGTGAATGCCCCAGTTCATAGACTTTGGTCATGCTGATCCTCCGTTCATGACAATTTCCGGGCGAACGTGCTCGCGCGGCAGCAGCAAGGATTTAACGCCAATGACTTGGCGCACCGTATTGGTGCCGCCCCCACCGCCAGCTGGTCCGTTCACGTTTAACGTCCTTACTTCAAACCCCACAGCCTCGGCTGCCTTGCGATCGTGGCTGCGTGCCGCGACGCGCAAGCGGACCTCATACGGTTCTGGCCGGTCGGGCAGCTCGCCGTGCAGGCTGGAAACCCCAATGTAATCGACTCGGATTTCGGGATATGTGAATCCTCGCAA
>NZ_JABUXU010000023.1 GCF_014897675.1 Advenella sp. FME57
ATCCGGGCTGGACAGGCGACCGTCGAAGCCGACCACGATCCGATCCGTGCCGCAGGCGCGGGCACGCCGGGCCAGCGCGCGACCCAGCAGGTAGGCAAACGAAGCATTGAGCTGTTCAGGCACAACACCACGAATGTCATAAGCCTTGAATACGGATTGGGGAAGCGCTGGGGTCATGGATTGTCCTTGTAAAGGCTGTTGCAGCCGTCGCTTCATGCAAGCGGCGGGCAACAGCCACGAATTTCGGTAAAATGTGGGTTGTATTATACGTTTCTTGCAAGATGGATCGTTGATATTGTGTCCGTCGGTCCCATGTTATGGATCACGTGAGAACGGAGCAGAAGTATGCAAGTAACGGTGGCATTGCGGTATGTCATGCGCGCAGAATAAGGGCGACCAAAGAGCCGACCTTATTCGTTATAGACAAAAGCTGTCGGATATTTGCCAACAAGTACCAAGTTGCGTGCTCATGCTATCGGGGAACGGTGGCGCGCAGTGCTTTGGCTATCCTGGTACTGGCCAGGAAAGAGTGCTCCTGTGAAACTCGTCCGAAGGAGCATGGGGTTAACACTTTGATCAAACAGGCTCAGCGATGGGTCTGATGAACCCAAGGCGTTGGACACATCAAGTAAGTCCGTTCAAATACCCCATTACCTTCTCCGCAATCACCCCCGATACCCGCTCGTTGGCTTCTTGCGTCAGGCCGGCAATATGCGGCGTCAATATCAGGTTGGGCATATCAGGCAGGCGGTTTTCCGCCTTCACCGGTTCGTCCTCAAAGACATCCAGCGCTGCGCCGCGCAGTTTACCGGTCTGCAGGGCGGCTACCAACGCCTGTTCATCTACAATCCCGCCGCGCGAGGTATTGATCAGAATGGCTTGCGCTTTCATTTTCGCAATGCGGCTGGCATTGATCAGATGGCGGGTATCCTTTGTCAAAGGGGTGTGCAGGCTTACAACATCGCTGTGTTGCAGCAGTTCGTCCAATGACATTTGCATTGCACCAGTTTCCGCCCAGATGGGGCTGTCTGAGCTGATCATGGGATCGTATGCTGCAATCTTCATGCCCAGTGCGCTTGCCAGCCTGGCAGTGAGCCTGCCTATGCCGCCGAATCCCACCAGGCCCAGTGTACGGCCTGCTACCTCCAGGCCATTACTGAGCTGCGGGCGTGGCCATTTCCCTTCTAGAACCTGGGTGCTGGCCAGGTAAGCGCCCCGTAGCAACACGAATGTAGTCGCAATCACGTATTCGGCAACCGCCTGAGCGTTGGCGCCGACGGCTGGGTAAACGATAATGCCTTTGTTTTCGCACAGGTCCATATCGATATTGTCCAGGCCGACGCCCAGCCGGCCCACGACCCGCAGGTTGGGGGCGTGCGCCAGCAATTGGGCATTAACCTGTGTGCGATTGCGCACGATCAGGGCATTGGCATTGGCCAGGCCCTGAAACAGTGCTTCCTGGTTATCGACAAGTTCCGGTCGATAGTCCACTTGCGCAATCTGGCGCAGGCGATCTACTGCCGGTTCATCCATAAATTCAGAGATGACAATGGTGTTGGTCATGTTAAATGTCAGATTCCAGGTATGATTCAGTTGACTTTGATGTTGGCGTCTTTGATGGTTTTGGCCAGTTTCTCGATCTGGTCATGTAGATAGGTTTTGAACTGGTCTGGTCCCATCGGGTCGGGAACGAATCCGAGCTTGATCAGTTGCTCACCCATGGCCTTTTCTCCAACGGCGGCGGTGACCTTGTCGCTGATCTCCTTGACCAGGGCCGGATCGGTGCCTTTGGGCGCCATCAGGCCAGTGAAGTTGTCGACCATCAGCTTGGGCAAACCGGCTTCTGCCGTTGTGGGCACATCCGGCACGGCGACTGCACGTTTTTCAGATGTAATGGCCAGCGCCCGCAACTTGCCTTGTTGTACATAGGCCAGCGATTCCGGATAATTGGAGAAGACCACATCAATCTGTCCACCGATCAGATCCACCATGGACGGCGCACCTCCCTTATATGGGATATGCGTCATTTTGGTTTTGGTCAGTTCCTGGAATAGGGCAGCAGCAATATGAGGTGGTGTACCGGTGCCGCTGCTGCCCACGTTCAGCGTTTTCTTCTTGGCGGCGTCGATCAGGTCCTGCAGGGATTTGATGGGGCTGTTCTGTGGCACGACAACCATGATGGCCGAAGAGGCGATTTTGGCGACCGGAACAAAGTCTTTTTCTATGTCGTAGCCGGCCTTTTGTCCGAACAGCGTTTTATTGACTGCATGGGTCATGGTAATGGCCAGCCAGGTGTTGCCATCCGGTTTGGCACGGGCTGCTTCCGCGGGTCCCAGGTTGCCGTTGGCGCCGGCCTTGTTGTTGACCACGATATTCCACCCGGTTTTATCGCCTACGCCCTTGGCAACCATGCGTGCGGCCACGTCGGTTAGCCCGCCGGGGGCGAATGGAACTATATAGGTAATATATTGCTCGGGCTTGAACTCAGCCTGCGCCGCCGGGGCCACAATCGTGGTGCCTGCACAGAACAATGACAACAGTCCGAATTTGAGTATGCTGCGTTTTGTTGCGGTGTGACGATGTTTCATGGGGTGTCTCCTCCACGATTGTGAGTGGCGGCCGGCCTGGTTTTTTATACCGGCCGCCAGGGTTCAGGCGCTCTCGAACAGTCGGGTCAGGACAAATTCGCGATGGCCCAGTGCTTCGGCAGATGTCCAGCGACCGTTGGCGGTGGCCAGCATGCATTCAAGCAGTTTGTCTCCTGCCTGGTCCAGATTGATTTCACGCTGCAGCAGGCCGGACGTATCCACATCGACGTGTTCCGACATGGTTCTGACAGTACGAGGATTGGCGCAGATCTTGATAACCGGCAGGATCGGATTGCCGATCACATTGCCCTGGCCGGTGGGGAAAAAGTGCACGGCATAGCCAGAGGCAGCGCAAAGCGTGACCATTTCGGCAGCGGCCGAAGACGAATCCATGAACCAAAGTCCTTTGCCTGTGGGCACTTCTGCCTTGTCGAGCACGCCGTCCACCATGCATTTTTTGCCGATCTTCTGGATATTGCCCAGCGCTTTTTCTTCAATCGTCGTCAGGCCACCGGCAATATTGCCTTTGGTGGGCTGCGATTCGGACAGATCAGACGTTTTCCAGCGATTGATCATGTCCTGATAGCGATTGAACATGAACATGAAGTCTTCGCGCACTTTGTCGTTGGCGCAGCGGGCCGCCACAATCTGTTCACCACCGGTCAGCTCAGAGGTTTCGCCAAACACAAGTGTATTGCCCGTGGCATACAGTTTATCAAAGGCATCGCCCACGGTTGGGTTGGCGCCGCAGCCCGATGTGGTATCGGATTCGCCACATTTGGTCGAGACCCACAGATCGGAAATGGGGCATTCAACACGCTCAATCGCCGTTGCGTAATGCACGAATTCCTTGGCTTTTTTAGACGCGCGCATAATGGTGTCGTGATCGCCGTGCAGTTCGATGGAAAAGCCCGCTACCGGTTTGCCGGTTTGGGCGATGGCGTCGACTACTTTTTTGGTCCAGCCTTCTTCAATACCGATCACGACTACGGCGGCGACGTTGGGATTGCATCCCGTGCCGATCAGCGTGCGAAAGTGCAGGTCAAGGTCGGCGCCAAATTGCAGGCGTCCGTAAGGGTGGGGAATGCCGATAGTGCCCTTGATGTTGTTGGCAACAGCTTCAACTGCTGCATTTGAAATATCGTCTACAGGCAGAATCACAACGTGATTGCGTATGCCTACGCGCCCGTTGTCTCTTCTGTAGCCGCGGAATGTGGTGTTTGAATCAATAATGGCCATGAGGAAAATCCTTGCTCTGAATGTCTGTCGATAGCGGTTGTGGCAGTGTGTTCGCAGTGCTTACCAGCGCTTGGTTTTGATGTTGTGCACATGGGCGTGGTCGCCGGCGCTGATGGGCGCAACCACTTTGCCGATATCGACACTGTATTTGAAGACGGTGTCGCCATCTTTCATGTTCACCAGGGCGACCTTGTGGCCAATGGGAATGTCCTGGGTGGCTTTGACAGTAATGATTTTGTCTTCTTCCATATTCCAACAGCTTAGCTCCATTCCGGCCGTAATTCCTTCGACGACGGCAACGGCAACGGTGTCCTTTGAATCATGCAGTACGGCATGGATCATCGTTTTCTCCTTTGATTGACAATTTGGATGTGTTTCATTTCATAGCAGATTGAATGCATGATAGTTGCAATATTCATCCAAGTCAACTAGATCATCTATATGAATTGTGTGAAAAACCATCATAAGCGATTTCCGCTGGCGCCAGGGGCGCAAGCCATGGCATCATTGCTGCAAGTCATTTAAAATCTGCCACCTATGAACAACAAAGATTTCTTTTTACCGGGTACGCCCCTTTATTTTGCAGTCAAGCAGTCGCTGCTGGCAGCGCTCGCAAGTGGCGAGTGGGTTCGCGGCCAGGCCATCCCGCCAGAGAATCAGCTGGCCGAAAAATTCGGTGTGTCTATTGGTACGTTGCGCAAGGCGGTCGATGAACTGGTCAGCGAACATATTCTGATTCGCCATCAGGGACGCGGCACGTTCGTTGCCACGCACGAGAGCGATCAGCATTTTTTCAAATTTTTCCGGATCCAGCGCCGAGATGGTTTCAAGGCGTATCCAACGACGCGCTTGCTGAAATTTCGTCGCAGGAAAGCGACGCGCGAGGCCAGCGAGCGCTTGCAATTGCCCAAAGATGCCAACGTGTTCCATTTTTTTAATCTGCTGAGTCTGAACAATGATCTGGTCATGGTTGACGAAATCCAGGTGCCGGAAATTCTTTTTGCTACATTGAATGAGCAGAGCCTGCACGAGCGTTCAAGTACGCTCTATAACTTTTATCAGAACAATTTTGGCATCAATATTGTCGATACCCGCGAAAAGCTGAGTGTTTGCCAGGCCGACAGTGCGGTGGCGGGCTGGCTGGCTGTGGCCGAAGCTACACCGTTGCTCTTGATTGACCGCACCGCCTATACCTATCAGGATCGTCCCGTGGAGTGGCGCCAGACGCGCGTCAATACTGCCAAATACGAGTACATCGCCAAAGACTGACCGGACACCGGGTTGTTGTTGCTCTTGTTGCGTAGTGGGCGAAGGCAGTAGTCAGACCTCCAATCTCGTGGATCGTGTTGTCCCCAGTGAAAGACTGAATCATAAGCGTGTGCTTCACTCGGGGTCAGGCAATGCATTCAGTGCGAACACAAGTGAAATTTCCTCAAGGGGTATCAGATTGTCGTGGCCGTTTGTTCAACCAGAAAATAAAAATAACGCTGCGACTTGAATGACGCGTGCATGGGCTCTATGTTCGACACCATGCCAGTAAACAGTGCAAAGTGCGCTGTGATCGTAAGTACTCATGTCAAAACATAACGTACGGTGTATATATCGGGCTTTCATCGTTTTTTTTTACAAAAAATACAAAATAGGTGTTTCAAGACGGTGGCAATAGACAATGTTTTATATAGAATACCCCCCGTACGAATGATATTCACCTATCCATCGTACTTTTGCGCCCTGGCTCACAAGAGCCAGGGTATTTTTTGTCCTGAAGCGCACACAAGTTCAGACGGTAAGTACGTGCCAGCTAATTGAGCGCAGGTGCTGGTAAGTGATAAGTAATAAACCATAAGCGCTTGCTGAATAAGCGCATTTGTTCTGGTCTGGTCTTGTTTGCAACGCGAGAAGCACAACCATTGATGTCTTCGGATGTCCGATAAACAGGCTTGGTTGCACGCGAGTGCGCGCATGAACTTACGATGAGCTGACTGTCGCCTGCGTTCGTTGTACCAGCTGTTTTGCAAGCGCCTTGCGGTCCACTTTTCCGACAGCATTTTCCGGAAGGGCATCAAGTACAAAAATAGCGGCAGGCTGATAGATTCTGGCCAGGTGTGTTTTGAGCAGGGCATGCACCTCGTCGATGTTGATGTCGCTGTTTCTTGCGGTAATGAAGGCCACAGGCACTTCGCCCAGGTCTTCATCGGGCTGGCCGATCACGCAGCAATTGGCGACGTCTGTATGCATGGCAATCACATGCTCTATCTGTGATGGTGAAATATTTTCTCCGCCACGAATAATGACATCCTTGATGCGGCCTGTGATGTACAAAAAGCCGTCTTTGTCAGCGTAGCCGATATCGCCGGTGCGTAGCGGCCCGACCTGCGGGTCCAGCTGGCCTGGTGCAGACACGCCTACATAACCCAGCATCAGGCTATCGCCATCTATACAGATCTCGCCATTGGTATGGGCTGCAGTAATGCGTTCACCATTTGTTGAAAGCAGGAAGATATCCTGGCCGCTTAGCGGCTTGCCGATAGAGCCGACTTTCCGTTGTGTCGGCGGGTTCATGGTAGAGGTGCACGTCGCCTCGGACAGGCCATAGGAAATCACCAGCGGCTGCCCGAGATAACTTTCGATTTTCTTGTGTAATTCAGTTGTGATAGGGGCAGAGCCGCAGCGGGCCAGTCGCAAGTTTCGGACAGCCTCAGCTGGCAAGGGGTGTGCCAGCATGCGTGAATACATGGTGGGCACGCCGGTAATGATGGTCGGGCCCACAGTTGCCATCAGTTGCGGCATGGCTTGGGCAGAAAAACGCGGTGCAAAATAAATGCAGGCGCCAACAGCCAGTGGGCTAAATAGCTGATTGTTCAGTCCATTGGTGTGATAAATGGGCATGACATGCAGCAGTGTGTCATCTGCCGACAGTTCGGTCATTGCGATTATGCCGCGGGCGTTGTTCAGCACGCCACGATGGCTTTCCAATACGCCTTTGGGTTTGCCGGTACTGCCCGATGTAAACAGCATGAGCGCGGGGCTCAATGGCGACACGCTGGTTGGCCAGTATGGGCGCGCATCGGCCAGGGTCAATGGGTTTATGACGCGAATATCATCTGTACCTGCATCGCGCACCGGATCGTCCGAGAGCAGCCAGGTGAGCCCGCCGCTTTGCAGGCGCAGCGTCCGTTCTGTCGGGCTCAATCCGGGCTCCAGCGGGCAGGGACAGGCGCCCGCAACCATCACCGCCAGCAGCGTTATCACGGCGTCCAGTCCGCGTTCCATATTGATGGCAACGCGCATTTGTTCGCCCATGCCCACGGCCCGCAGGCGTGCGGCCAGTTGCGATACCAATGTGTACAGTTGACCGTAGCGGATTTGTGTACTGGCGTCTTGTAAGGCAATGCGGTTTTCAATCGAGGCAGTGCGCCAGATTGATTGCCAGTCATTCAGAATGGTTGAGGTTGGCCCCATCAGTGGTCTCCTAGCGCAGCGTGACCGCGGCGTCTTTTTCGAATTGCCCGTTTGGGTCGAGCGACTGCAATGCCGCGATTTCCGCCTCTGTTGGTGCTGCGGTGGGTTTGGCATCGGTGTGGTCAAAAGTAAATCCGGTTCGACTCACCACTTCGTCAATGGATGATTCCGGATGGAATGACTGTAGCGCCAGTCGCTGGTTTTTTTTTATGAAGACGGCGATGGGGGTAACCACGCCATGAAAGCCGCCCCAAGACGTACGAAAATCCAGTTTTTCCACAAAGGTGCGCGTCGAGTGCTCGGTGCGCCAGGTGCAGGCACGCCTGGCTGTGGGCAACATGACGGCGCCGCCACCACCGCCGGGTAAGCGAACCTTGGGCGAATGCCAGTCGCCAATGACCGAGTTGTTGGCGTTGCCTTCGCCATCGATCTGGGCTGCGCCAAGATATGTCAGATCCATTTTGCCGCGGGTGCACAGGTCATAGAAATCTTCATTGGCAAAGATGGAGGCCGATTGCTGTGCCAGCACCGGATCGGAACTGGATAAGGGGATCATCGAAGGCGTCGGGTCCACGCCGCCAGCGACGTTTATGTAAATGAAATCCCACTCATAGGCTTTTTTTGCCATCAGGCAGGCCAGCATGGGCATGGTGGAATTGACGCCGCTGAACGTGATTTCGTTGGGGCGGATAAAGCGGGCCAGATTGGTAACGATGTAGGAGAAAGGCGACCAGTTGTTTTGCATTATGCGTGTTCCTGTAATTCGGGTGCGGCATCCATGTGCTGGTTGAAGGCGGCCTGGTCCGGATCCAGATAGGCCTGCACTGCCGGATAATCTATTTCGTAATCAGGCCAGCATGAACCAGGCCAGGCGCCGTTTGGAACAATGCTGAAAGCTTCGACCATGAAATATGGAATGAGCGTGGTTTCCGGATTGTCTGTAAAGACGGTGTCCTCCACCATTTTCTCGGCAACGACCAGCACGCTTTTGGCCGAACGCGACATGATGCGGTCCCAGTGATAGGTGCCCAGCACGCGCACGTTTCCCTTGCGGTCCACTTCATTGGCGTGTATCACGGCATAATCCGGCTGTATTGCCGGAATCACCCACACCTCTTTTTCGGAACCATAGGGATCGGCAATTTTCACCCAGTTGTTCAGTTGGACCAGCTCGCTGCCTTCGATGCCACCGCAGGGTTGAAACGGAATGCCGAAGGCGGAGGCGCGCAAACCCGCCGTCAGCGTTGCGCAGGCGTGCTCTTCGAGTACCAGCCGTTGCTGCTCGACGGCCTTGCGATAATACTGGGCCAGACCGAAGTTGCCCTCCATGGCCACAATGCCGGCGCGCGCTTTGGTGGCAGTTCCGGTGCGGCACAAAATATCAATGTCATAGCCGGGAGACTGTTTGATAATCTCCAGGTCCTGCTTGTTTTGCCGAATAAGTTCACGCACAAACGAAAAGGGGCCGCGATGCAGAAAGCTGCCACCCAGCGCCAGCGAGGCGCCATTGGGAACGCGACTGACCAAGTCCTGCAGCGATACGCATTTATCAGCCTGATTAAATCCTGATGTCATGATGGTCTCCAGATTATTGATTGGGTTTCAGGTAGGACCGGATCCGGTCCTTAAGGCCGGGCGCCGCCGCAGAGCGCACCAGGGCGGCCAGGTTCTGGTCCGATTCCGCATTGGCGTACAGGACCTGGTACATATTACGGCGGGTGATATCGGACAAAATGGCGTTGTTGGCCTGAGCCTGTTCAATCACGTCGGGCCACTCGGGCTGGTCCTGCAATGCTTGCATGAAGCCGATGTTCAGGGCTTCGCTGGCATCGAAGGTGCGTGTGCTAGACAGGATATCCAGCGCATTCTGGGTGCCGACTATATTCTGGAAGCGGCGCGTACCCAGAATAAGGCCGAACTTGATGCCGGGAAAGCGAAATGTGGTGCCGCTAGCGGCGACGCGACGTTTGCATGACGCGATAATATCGGCGCCGGCGCCAAAATTGCGTCCGTGGCATAAGGCCAGTGTCATGGCAGGCGAGGTAGCCAGCAGATCCAGCATGATTTCGATCTGCACGATTCGTTGCAGCAGATCGCCCTCGCTTGCCGTTTCCAGATCGGTAAAATCGAACCCGGCGCAGAAGTTCTTGCCATTACCCCTGAATATCAAAAGTGAAATATTCTTCTGATGGGCCTGTTGTATGCCATCTGTGAGTGCCTGTACCAGGGCAGGCGACAGGGCGTTCATTTTCTCGGGCCGGTTCAGGGTGAAAGTCCACGACTGTTCGCCGCGTTCAATAATCAATGGCTCGCTCACGCGTTTTCTCCCTGCGTTGCAATGTTCGACAAAATTTCATCATTATGTTCACCCAGCGCCGGTGGACCGACGGCGATCCGGCTTGTATGTCCGTCAAAGCGGATTGGCGAGGCAAAGGTTCTGGCGTTCAGCCCATTGGGCAGGGGAATATTTTGCACCCAGTCCATATGCGTCACCTGTTCATCTGCAAGCACATCCGAGTATTGATTGATTGGCGCGCAGGGCACGCCGGCCGCGCGGAACTGTTCAAGCCAGTATCGCGCATCTTCAGATGCGAAAATGGATTCCATGATTTCCAGTAGCGCCTGCTGGTGTTGCGCGCGTAGCGATGTGCTGGTAAATCTTTCATCCTCAAACAGTTCGGGGCGTCCGACCACCTGGCATACTGATTTCCACAGGGAGTTGTTGCCGGCGGCCATGCCGAAGTATCCCTGCTTGCAGCGAAAGACCTGATAGGGGGCGTTGCGCGGATGTGCCGAGCCCAGCTTGCGCGGATTGTCGCCGCTGCCGAAGTACTCGGATGTCTGTAACGCTGCGATGCCCAGTGTTGCGCCCAGCATGGAAATATCAATATGGGTGCCTTCCCCGTTGCGTTCGGCCATTCGCAGGGCAGACACGATGGAAAAGGCAGCGTACAGCCCGGCAGAAAAATCACACACCGGCACACCGCACTTGACTGGTGGCCCATCGGCTTCGCCGGTCACGCTCATCAGGCCGCTCATGGCCTGTACGGTCAGGTCGAACCCGCCTTCCTGGCTGCGCGGACCACTCTGGCCGTAGGCGGAAATGGAACAGTACACGATTTGCGGATTCAACTGCCTGATATCGGCATAGCCCAGGCCGAGCCGGTCCATCACGCCCGGACGATTGTTTTCCAGTACGATATCGGCTGAGCGCATGAGCTGTCGGGCGGCCTGCACGTCGGCGGGGTTCTTCAGGTTAAGCGTGACCGATTTTTTGTTCCGGTTCAGCGAAGCGAAATTCTCGCTGTATCCATCGCTGATGGGAGGCCAGCTTCTAAGCGTGTCTCCCCCATCCGGATGTTCGATCTTGATCACGTCCGCGCCCATATCGGCCAGCAGCATACTGCAGAACGGGCCCGCAGCAACGTTGCAGATCTCGATGACTTTTACGCCTTGCAGCGTGGTTTCTTGCTTCATGTTTAGTTGCTCACAGAATGGTTTGAATTAGTTTGATTCGCCAAAATAACCACGCCGGTATCCCGACTCCCGGGAAATGTCGCGGGCGGCATCCAGCACCAGCGGCGACCAGCGCTTCATGTTTTCAATGGTCAGTCTTTCCAGGGGCCCCGAGATGCCCAGGGCGGCAACGACCTTGTTGTGTCCGTCAAAGATTGGCGCGGCGATCCCGCCGACATTGCCGCGCCACTCGCCCCTGTTGATGGCGTAACCAATGCGTGCGATGTTGGCCAGCTCGTCTTTGAGCGCCGCCAGCGAGGTGATGGTGTTTTCGGTATGTCGGATCAGATCGGCTGAATGACGGTTGAGATATTCATCATTCTGGAAGGCCAGCATAGTTTTGCCGGTCGCCACCGCATAGGCGGGCGCGCGACCGCCAATAATGGAATAGGCGCGCACCGGATTGGGACTGTCGATTTTGTCGATGTAAATGACATCGAGCTGGTCCAGTACGGAAAGGTGTACGGTTTCCTGCGTTTGTAGCGCGACGCGGCGCATCAGTGGCGTCGCGATCTTGCGCACGTCAAGGCGGGCGAGCCGTTGCGCCGCCAGTTCGAAAACCTTCAAGGTGGGCTTGTAGCCGCCCGAATGACTGCTTTTTTCCACGTAGCCAGCTGCGATCAGTGTCTGCAGGGTACGGTGGGTGTTGCTTTTGGTCAGGCCTGATGCCTCCGCAAGGTCATCAATCGTATTGGGCTGATCTTCCTGAGCGCAAATGATTTCAAACAGCCGCAGACCCTTCAGCAAGGTTTTGTCCATATAAATCTCAAATATTGATACTAAAAATCCTATATTTTAAAATTCTAAACATAGAACCATTAATTCGTTGACCGCATTTTTATTATATGCGATTCTATTTTTTATACAAGAAATAGAATTCAAATTCTAAATGTTGGGATTTAATAAAAAAGGAGCGAGACAATGAAATGGTTTTTGAAGACAAGCGGGGCGCTGTGCCTGATCTTCTCCAGTACGCTGGCACTTGCGGCAGACTGGCCGACCAAGCCGATCACGCTGGTGGTGCCGTATCCACCGGGGGGGGCAACAGACTTTTCGGCCAGGATATATGCGCAATATCTGCCCAAGCTTTTGGGCACCACGGTGGTGGTGGAAAATCGTGCCGGCGCGGGCGGAGAAATTGGCGCCGAAGCCGTATCCCGGGCAGCGCCCGATGGCTATACCATGCTTTTTGGCGCTATCGGCAGTCATGCAATCAATTCGGTATTGCCGTCCAAGCCCAAAACCTATAAATTTCCCGATGCCTTCGAAGGCGTTTCGTTTGGCACGGCCGTCCCACTGGTGGTTGCTGTGCGCAACGGCTTGGAAGTCAATACGCTGGAAGAACTGGTGAACAAGATAAAGCAAACGCCGGGCAAGATAACGTATGGTTCTGCCGGAGTGGGATCATCCCAGCATATGGCAGCTGAAAAATTTCAACTGGCAACAGGCACCAAGCTATTGCATGTGCCATACAAAGGTAGCGGTCCTGCAGTGACAGACTTGCTGGGTGGACAGATTGACATGGTGATCGATACCCTGACCACGCTCTATCCGCAGATCAATAGCGGCAAAATCAAATTCCTTGCAGTCACGACCGCCGATCGCGTGCCGACTATCCCGGATGTGCCAACATTGAAAGAACTCAACGTCAAGGATTATGTGCTGACAACCAACTACGGATTGCTGGCGCCGGCCGGCACACCGAAAGACATTGTGCAGAAAATGTCCGAGGCAATGCAGGCCGTGGCTGCCCAAAAAGAAGTGCAGGACAAGTTGATTGCTTCGGGAGCCAAAGCCTATGCCACCACGCCGCAGCAAACAGAGCAACTGCTGCTGGACGAAGTAACGAAGTGGTCCGACGTTGCCACCCGCGCCAAAGTTGAATGACATCATGGACGCAATTTGCCGGTTAGGCATCGTCGGCGGTGGATCGGTCGGTATTTCATTTTTGGCGCAGCTGGTTGCACATCTTGAAGCCAGTGCGAACAGTGCAAACAATGTACCCGGTTGTCACATTACGCTGTTTGAACCATCCGAAAAAATCGGGCATGGCACCGCCTACCAGCATGATTTGAATACCAATCTGCTCAATGTGCCGGCGGGCAATATGTCGCTGTACGACAAGCACCGTTCTCACTTTGTGCAATGGCTGGCGGCGCAGCCCGAAGCGTTTTTGCAATCGTATGCCATAAGCGATATTGATCCTGCCGCGTTTTATCCGCGTCCGCTGTTTGGTCGATATGTTCATGAGCAGTTCGATCGCATTGTTGCACAGGCTGCAGCGCTCGGCATACAGGTGCGGGTGGTGCGGGATGCTGTAGTGGCTGTTTCCCGCCATGCAGCCGGGCAAGGGCAGGGGAACGAGCATAAGCAGAAGGCGCAGTCGCAGATTCAACTGATAGACAGTGCCGGCACAAGCTATGTTGTTGATCAACTGGTCCTGTGTAACGGTAATCTTGCATCCGACACGTTCGATGCGCTGGTGCCGTGCGCAGGGTTCATGAATAGCCCTTATCCGGTCAGTGCCTTGTCACAAGCGATTGCCGCCGACGCCACCGTAGCCGTTCTGGGGACTAATCTGAGTGCCATTGACGCTGTTGTTGCACTGAAGGCGCACGGGCATGGCGGGCAGATTCATTGCTTTTCCCGGCAGGGCGTGTTGCCTGCAGTGCGAAGTGTTCATCCGACCCATGTGCCAAACCGGCTATCCCGGGCAGACGTACATGCGATGGCGCTTGCAAAAGGGGGACGACTGGACCTGGACGATGTGGTCGGGATGTTGCGTGAGCAGATTCTGGCGATTGACCCTGGTTTTGACATTCGTGATATTGCCGGCGGCGGCGCAGATGCGGCGATTCAACTGAGTCGTGAGCTGGACGCCGCGTGTAGCGGGCCGCGTGCATGGCAGGCGGTGCTGGCGGCAGCCAATGAAGTGATAGATTTGCTGTGGTTTTATCTGGATCAGCCAGCCAGACGGCAGTTTCAGTCGTGCTGGCGCTCGCAGTGGATGTCGCGTCGGGCCATGTTCCCGGTGCAGAACGCCCTTCAATTGCAAAGCCTGATCGAGGCAGGGCAGTTGCATATCCATGGTGGCTTTCAGGCTTGTGAACCGCTTGCGAATGGGCAAGGCTTTGTGTTGCATTGTCGTGCTGCTGCAGGCGCACTGCAGCAGCAGGCGTGTGGCGTCGTGATCAATGCAACGGGATTTTCCCAGGACGTACGCCAGTCCTCGGATCCGCTTATTACGCAATTGATGCAATCCGGCCTGGCGCGCGCGAGCGACTATGGCGGCTTTGAGCTGGACTTTGACACGGGATGCCTGGTTACCGCGAATGGCACTATTGCAAACGACATTACTGTACTGGGTAGCCTGGCTTGCGGCACCTATTTCTGGACGGTTTCCATGGATGTGAATGCCCGGCTGGCCAATGAGCAAGCAGCACGCCTTGCGCACAAGCTATGCCGGCCGGTTGTGGCACAGACAGGCGTGCCGACAAGTGCAGACGTTGCTACACAAGTGTAATAAGTAATAAACCGCCTGCAGGTAGCAGGAAGTAAAAAGCAGCCAACGAAAAATCAGTAAACAGAATCAGTACATGAATATCAGTAAATGAATATCAGTAAATGAATATCAATGAGAAAAATCAGCAGCAATAAGAATAGAGCTAAAAGCTATTTTATTAAATTGCTGTTTGACTGTATAAACCATATTCCAATTGAGAGAAACTGCCATGACACTATTGAGAAAAATGACTGTGCAGTGGCTTAATGCCATTTGTGCCATTTGCGCATTGAGCGGCACGTCGGTGGCCGTTGCTGCCACCGCTGACCAGGATTACCCCAATAAACCGATTCGATTGATTGTGTCCTACCCTGCCGGCGGCAGTGTCGACGTTGCGGCTCGCATTCTCCAGGAACCGCTGACCCAGGGCCTGGGGCAAAGTGTGGTGATTGAAAACAAGGGCGGCGCTGGGGGCACTATCGGTACTGCACAGGTAGCCAAAGCGGCGCCGGATGGCTATACGCTGCTGTTGACACTATCGTCACACACGATCAATCCTGCCATCTATGCGCAATTGCCCTTTGATACAGAGAAGGACCTGGATCCTGTGTCCATGGTTGCATCAGCGCCTCAGGTGCTGGTGGCACATCCTTCGTTCAAACCCTCAACGGTTCCGGAACTCATTGAGTACGCCAAAGCCGCAGACAAGCCGGTGATCTACGGTTCAGCGGGCGTCGGTTCGCCCAGTCATATTGCAGGTGAATTATTCAAGAAGCTGGGACAGGTTCAGTTGACCCATGCGCCGTATCGCGGCGGCGGTCCGGCAACAGTGGACGTGCTGGGCGGGCAGATTCCGTTGCTATGGGTGTCGCTGCCTGCAGTGACTCAATATATCCGCAGTGGAAAACTCAAGGCGCTTGCCGTATCCACGAACGAGCGCACGCCAGTGGTCCCGGATGTGCCATCGATGGCTGAAACCATTGACGGCTTCAATGTGGACTCCTGGTATGCCATGTTCGCGCCGGCTGGCACGCCGCGACCGATCATCGACAAAATCCAGAAAGTACTGGCCGACGCTGCTGGCAATAAAACCATACAGCAGGCTTTCCTTGCTCAGGGTGCGGTTGCTGTGGGAGGAACACCGGAAGCACTCGAAGCGGTGGTGAAAAAGGAAATCCCCGCCTGGAAAACGTTGGCCAAAGAGGCGAATATTAAAATTAATTGAGTGGAATATCGCGGCACGCATTGCCGCTACGTAAAAGCGAGACTGCCGGGATTATCCCGGCAGTTTTTTGTTTCTCATGGCAGCATGGCGGTGTCGGCCGCGTAGCGAAATCTAATCGAGCCTGATATTGTTCTTTTTGGCTACGGCGTCCCAGCGTGTCAATTCGTTTGCAATAAACGATTTGAATGCCTCGGGTGAGCTGCCTTCAACCTGCATCCCCAGATTGTTCAATTGCTTGATGGTTGCAGGGTCTTTGAGGGCGGTGCCGATGGCCTGGGACAGTTTGCTGATGATCGGCTCGGGCGTGCCGGCCGGTGCGAAAATGCCATTCCACTCGCTCACATCCATTTTTACGCCTTGTTCTGTCATGGTCGCCACCTCAGGCAGATCGCGGCTTCGTTTGGCGGCCGTGGTGGCCAGCGCTTTCAGTTTCTTGCCACGGATGTACGATATGGCCGAGGCTGCGTTGGCAAAATAGGTATCCACTACGCCACCCATGACATCGACCAGGGCAGGCGCGCCGCCCTTGTAGGGCACATGCACGATGTCAATGCCGGTTTCCTGCTTGAGCAATTCACCCACAATGTGGACCGGGCTGCCAATACCGTACGAGGCAAACGTCAATTTTCCGGGGGACGCCTTGGCGGCATCGACATAGGATTTGACGCTGTCATAGGGAGAGTTCGCCGGCACGACCATCAGATAGGGAGAGCTCACGACCTTGGAGACGGCAATAAAATCCTTCAACGGATCATAGGGCAGTTTGCGCAACACCGGGTTGATAGAAAATGACGACGCATCATACAGCAGGGTGTAGCCATCGGCGGGCGCGCGTGCAACCTGCGTGGCGCCGATAGAACCACTGGCACCTGCCTTGTTCTCTATCACAATGGGTCGCTTCAGGGTGTCGCCCAGCGCTTTGGCAATAATGCGTGCGGCATTGTCGGCGCCGCCGCCGGCAGAGTAGGGCACGATCAGGCGGATGGCCTTGCTCGGATAATCGGCAGACCAGGCTGTGCCGCTGGCCAGCACGCCGCAGCCCAGGGTAAAAGAGATAAGGGTTTTGTTCAATGACATATGCATGATGTCCTCCGTGATAATTATGATTATGTAGCTGTGTTGTTGTCATAGTGTGGTCAGACCCGTCACTAAACCGTTGCCACGGGGTTGACCGGTGCCCCGACCATGCCGCGCAGATAGATGGGCGGCGCGGTCAGGAAGAAGGCATGGCGCTCGTGCTCTCGCAGCCATTTGGCCAGGAGCGACAGATGCCATAGCTCCCCCAATGGCATGCCCAGTTTTACCAGGCAGTGCTCATGTAGCGGCAACAGTGGCCCCTGACTCTTCTTCAGCGTGTAGTTGCGTTTTTCCACTGCATGGTTATCAGCGGCAAGTGCAGACACTTGTGATTGCGTAATCCACTCAAGCAACTTCGGATCGTTGCCGTCCAACGCGCAGCAACTGGTTTTCAGAATCTCATGGTCGGCCTCGGCACCTAGGTTCAGCGCAATGTCGGCAAGGCCGGTGTGAAAGCATACGATGTCGCCTTTGTGCAGCACAATTCGGTCGGCCTTCATGACCGCTTCGATATCGGCAAAGCTGACCAGTCGCGCTTGGTCGCCAAAGTGATGGCGCAAATCGATCAGTACGCCGCGTCCCTGAATCCCGTGTTGCGCCATGGGGTCAATGGATAGCGCTGCGGCGCCATTGAATTTGTCGGTGACAGCGTGTTGATGGCCAACAACGCGAAAGCCGTTGTAGCCAACCGGCGCTGCTGTGCCTGACCCCAGTGCATCAAAACACGAACAGACATGTCCGAGTGCATCCCATTGCGTTGAATACTGCGGCGACATCGTCACCATATCGTCGCTCACCACATCGGTGGCGCCGGGCGTATCGTTACCCAATGGGAAGTTGAAAATGGGAACGCCGTTCTTCATTGACGGACGTATCACAGGGCCAGCGCGACGTGGATTAAGAACCGGCTGCCTGGGAACATCCAGCGGCAGGCTCAAGGCAAAGCTGATCCCTTGTTGTATTTCACGGGCCGCGCGCACACGCGCCTGGGCGTCAATCCAGTTCAATCGGCCCAGTTGGTCGTCGGGGCCGAAGTCTCCCCAGTTTGCTCCTGCCGGGCGCTGTTTCCAGTGGGCGGTTGTGGTCATGGGGGCTCCCTGTTAACGCACGATGCCGCGCTGTCTGAATTGGTTGATTTGCTGCTCGGAATAGCCATATTCGGCGAGCAGCTCGCTCGTGTGCTCCCCGAAATCGGGCGCCGCCCGTTCGGTGGCGCAGGCCGCGTGATCCATTTTAATCAGACCGGTAATACTCTTGTACTTGCCGATCTTGCTGTGTGAAAATTCGCGGACCAGGCCTTCGGCCTGAACTTGTGGGTGTTCGAACATATCGTGCACCGGCCGGACCATGGCACAGGGCACATGGGTGCCAAAATGCGCCTCCCACTCTTGCGCGCTGCGTTGCTGCAAGGCGTCACGGATGATGGGCACGATAATGCTGGCGTTCTCGGCGCGTTTACGGACCGTGTCGTATCGTTCGTCGGTGGCCAGCGCCTGCAGCCCCAGCAATGTACACAGTGCTTCCCAGAAGTGCGGTGTATTGGCCGACAAGTAAATAAACCCGTCCTTTGTGGGGTGAATGCCGGTGATGCCGCCCGAGCGCATATCTCGTTCAATGCTTTTGGGCTCGCCTTCTGCCCAGACCAGGCGCGTGGACTGCATGGTCAGCGCGCTGGCCAGCAGCGAGACTTCCATATACGAGCCCTGGCCGGTGCGTTCCCGCTTGAACAGCGCCGCATTGACGCTATTGGCGATCATCGCGCTAGCGTAGAAATCAACAACAGAGCCATACACAATTTCCGGCTCGGCTTTGCCCATGCCCTGTGAATCGCAAATGCCGGACATAGCTTGCAGCACCTGGTCATATCCGGCGTTGTTGGCCATGGGGCCGCTCGAGCCATAACCGGTCATGGCGCAGTAGACCAGCTTTGGATTCAGTTGTGATAAGGTCGGAAAATCGATCTTCAGACGCGGCGGCACGGTGGGGCGAAAATTATGCACCAGCACATCGGCCTCAAGCAGCAGTTTCAGGAATATTTCATAGCCTTCGGCGCTCTTCAAATCCAGGCTGATCCCGCGCTTGCCCCGGTTTACGCCGATAAATGCCCGGCTCTCTGCCTGTAGCGTTGAAGGATACTTGCGCAAGTTATCCCCCTCGGGGGGCTCGATTTTGATCACCTGCGCGCCCAGGTCGGATAGCAGCGTGCAACCGTAAGGCCCGGCGATATAGGCGCTAAGATCCAGCACCTGGATGCCGGCCAGGGGCAATGCATTGTTTCCTGAAGTTGTTGATGTCATGAGGCTGATCCGTGTTTATTTCTGTACGTGAATATCGCTGTCTCTGGCGACTTTTTTCCAAAGGGCGATGTTGTCGCCAATTTCCTTGTCAAAATCAGTGGGCGTCATATAGGCGGCTTCGGCGCCTTCCTTAATAAAGAATTTTTTCAGCTCCTCGTCGGACGTGACCTGTTTAAGCGCGTCATTCAGTTTTGCGACGATAGCATCGGGCGTGCCTTTGGGCGCCAGAACGCCCCACCAGATCTTGAAGTTGTAGTTGGGTACGTCGGCAGCGATGGTGGGCAGCTCAGGCGCCACCGGGCTTTTCTGACTACTGGTCACACCCAGGGCGGTGGCTTTGCCGGTACCTACTGCCGGCAACAGCGACGGGCCGCTGGCGATCAATACATCCACCTGGTCACCAATCAGCGCATTTGTTGCCGGCCCCATCCCTTTGAATGGAACATGCGTCATCTGTATTTTGGCCAGCGAGTTCATCATTTCGGTCGCAAACTGGTTGCTGCTGCCCGGGCCAGATGATGAATAATTGAGTTTGCCGGGATTGGCTTTGGCATAGTCAAGCAGGTCGCTCACCTTGGTGAATCCGAGCGTTTTGCGCACGGCCAGAATAAACGGGCCCTCGGCCATCAGGCCCACGCCGCGCAGATCACCAATGGGATCGAAGGGCAGCGATGGCTGTATCGCGGCATTGGTTGTAAAGCTGGAGGATACGGCTGCCAGCGTGTAGCCGTCCGGCTTGGCACGAGCCACCTGCATGGTGCCGATAGAGCCGCCGGCGCCGCCTTTGTTTTCAATCACAACTGTCGTTTTGAGCAGCGTGCCCAGTTTCATGCCCACGGCACGCGCGAACGTGTCATTGGAACCACCGGGTGGATAAGGCACGACAAGCGTGATGGGCCGATCGCCCGGAAAAGTGGCAGGGTCGGCGGCGACGGCGACCGCCGGCAGCGCCATCACAGCGGCCAGCAATGCGGTGCCGGCTGTTCTCAGAACAAGCGTATGGTTCAACGGATTTTTTCTCACTTTTGTCTCCTGGGATTGTCGATTACTCGCCGATCTGGCGCAGAATCATTTTTGCTTTGTTGATAAATGGAACATCGATCATCTGGCCGTCAAGGACATACGCGCCATGGCTGGAGTGGCCTGCCGACTCGACAATTTTTCGCGCCCAGTCAATTTCTTCCCGGCTTGGCGTAAATACTTCATTTGCAATAGCAACCTGGGACGGATGAATACAAGTTTTGCCCAGAAATCCGACAGACTTGGCCAACAGCGCTTCCTGCCGATAGCCTTCACTATTGCCAATATTGGCATATGCGCTGTCATAGGCGTACACGCCTGCACTGCCTGCGGCCAGGCGCAAGCTCACCATGACATGATGTACCGTAGCCGATTCGTAGCGATGGATGCCCAGCGGTTCAAACAAATCACCAAGGCCCAGCTGCAGGCCGGCGATGCGCTTGTCTGTCGCAGCAATGTCTGCCGCATTGACCAGGGCCAGGGCGGTTTCAATGTTGACCAGGATCGCCGGCGGTTTGTCCAGGGCGCAGGTGGCTTTGTCGAAAGCCACGAAAAAATCCTTCATTTGCTCGGACGACTCGATTTTTGGGATATTGATCATGTCCACTGTATCAACCATGCACGCCAGCAAATCTTCGTCAAACCAGGCGGTGCCCATATCGTTGATGCGCACGATGATGGTCTTTTTCTGTGTTTCTGGTTGCAGTGTTTGCAGAAAATCGTTCAACTGCTGCCGGGCCTGGTCCTTGTGCGGCTCCAGTACGGCGTCTTCCAGATCAAAGCAAATACTATCGGCCTGGCTGTTGAGGGCTTTTTCGAATAATTCCGGTCGTGATGCTGGCACGAATAATTTGCTTTTCATCTTCTCCTCCTTTTATATGCGCAGATAATAAGGGATGAAAGATAGAAAAAACGTCTGTATTTTTATCTTAAAAAGATATAAATTATGTCTTTTGAGCTGGCAGAATCCGGCCCAAAGCCATGACGGCTGTAATAGTGCTTGACCTTCCCACTGTGGCAATGTCTATGCTTTGATAACAACTAATCAAATGGGAATTAATCGTATGCAATTTCAAATCGACAATATGACTTGCGGCGGATGCGTGCGCCGGGTAACGGCGGCAGTCCAGTCCGTTGATTCGGCGGCCACGGTCACCGCCAATGTGGGCGAACACCGCGTAGACATCCAGTCGACCAGTACCCAGCAAGCGTTCCTCGCCGCGCTGGAAAGTGCCGGCTATCCTGCCAAACCGGTGGTATAGGCGGATGCCGGCTATCCGAGGGATCTGAATGATAAAGCGCGCGATGTACGCGCGTTTTATCGATTTTTATTGAAAAGGGAACTTATTGAGGCCATGGGCAGACAAACACTCATTCACTTTTGCAGGGTTTTTAAATGAAAACGTTCATATTTTCAGTGGCGCTTTTGACCGCAGCCTCGGGCGCTTACGCCTCGGAAAAATCGGTCACTGTGTATCACGATCCCAATTGTGGCTGTTGTACTGGCTGGGCGCAACACATGCGCGATTCCGGCTATACAGTGAACGCGATCAAGACCGCAGATATGTCTGCAATCAAGCAAAAACTCAAGGTGCCCGCTGCACTAGAATCCTGCCATACTGCAGTGATCGACGATACCGGGCAGATCGTTGAAGGGCATGTACCGGCAACGGTGGTCGACAAATTGGTTGCCAACCGGTCCATCCCTGGTGTAGCTGCGCCCGGCATGCCCGCCAACTCGCCTGGCATGGGACCCATGGACGGTAATCTGGTCACCGTGGATTTTTCCGGACAAGCGTTTTCCCGAGACTAGCATCTGAAAGAGGGCATTTTCACATGCGCCGCTTTGCAATGCCGTCTATACGTTGAACATTTTTTTAACCGTTCCGAAGGAATGATCATGCACCAACACCCATTGTCCTGTTTTTCCCGAACGTTCGCTCTTCGCGGCCTGCTTGTCGCAACCCTTGCAATTAGCGGTTTTGCCGTGCCGATGGCTGCCCAGGCTCAGTCTGGCGGACATGGGCATATGAATACCGGCGAAGCGCCCAAGGATATGCACGCCTCGATGATGAACATGCAGCAGCAAATGGGTTCAGTAAAGGCCTCGGGAGATACCGATTATGATTTCGCCGTGATGATGCGGATTCATCATCAGGGCGCGGTGGACATGGCGCAGATGGAACTGGACAAAGGCAAGGATCCGCAATTGCAGGCCATGGCCAAAGAGATCATTGCCGCCCAGAAAAAAGAAATCGCCCAGTTTGATCAGTGGATTGCTCAATACGAGAAGCAAAAGAAATAAGGCCATCAGCTTCTGTCAGCCTTTTGCTGTATTGGCAGGGCATGCGTCGGCAGCGTATGGTGCCTGGAGTATGATCTATAGATTGTCGGCGCGTGCCTTGCATTGTGTGCTTAAATAATTAAAACAGTAGCCGGCAGGCTGACAGCAGCGTGCCGGTATCAACCGCCCTAACCGCAGAACAATGATGCGCGGAACAATGATGAATACAAACTTTATCCGCACCTTTCTCCTGGTTCATCAGCTTGGCTCCATGGCCCAGGCAGCTCGAAAATTGAATGTGACGCACGGGACGGTGGCGCAGCAAATTGCGTCGCTGGAAAAAGAGATCGCTGTGACACTGGTGGCGCGAGCGGGAAAAACCGTGCATGTGACCGAGGCGGGCCTGCGTTTGCTCGACAGGCTGATGCTGATCATCAATGAAATAGACGCATTGCCCGGCCTGGCCAATTCAAACGAAATACGCGGTGAGCTCAGAATTGGTGCAGGCAATAGCGTGCTCAACAGTATCCTGCCCGATATCCTTAGCCTGCTGGTGCGACGCTATCCCGACGTCAACGTGGTTGTGCAGCCCGGTGTGTCGCCGGACTTTTACCGTGACATTGAAAGCGGTAACCTGGACGCTGCCATCGCGATTGAGCCCCCTTATACCTTGCCCAAAACCCAGGAATGGCTTTTGCTTCGCGAAGAGCCATTTGTGTTGCTTGCGTCTGAAGTGCATTGCGGTAAAAAACCGACACAGTTACTGCGCTCAGAGCCTTTCATTCGCTATGACCATAACAGCTGGAGCGGCAAGTTGATTGAACAGTATTTGCGCGCCGTAACGATCGTGCCGGCCGAGCGCTTTGAGTTGAACGCAATTGAATCCATCGCGCTGATGGTCAATCAGAATCTGGGCGTTGCCATTATTCCGGATTCGGCCAATCTGTATAAACGGGACCTTAAAATTATCAAATTACCCTTGCCTGAAGTCAGTGCACCACGCCGCTTCGGGCTGGTCTGGTCGCGCAGATCGGCGCGCATCAGGCTGGTGCAGGCTTTTCGCGAAGCGGCGCTGACGGCGTATCAATCCTTGAATCGCCAGGGGTGACGATCTGCGTTCCAGCAAGAAATAAAATGGACTTTATCGGCGGCTCCATTACGATTCAAAAATCGCTCAATGCAAAATATCCGCCAGGAACTTGCGGGCGCGCTCGTGGGTGGCCTGGGTGAAGAAGGCGCTTGAGGTAGCGTCCTCCAGAAGCTGCCCCTGGTCCATAAACCAGACGCGATCGGCCACCTCCCGGGCAAAATTCATCTCATGGGTTACGCAGACCATTGTCATGCCGTCGGCAGCCAGTTTTTTCATCACGTTCAATACTTCGCCTACCATTTCGGGATCGAGTGCGCTGGTCGGTTCGTCAAACAAAATAACCGGTGGCTGTTGTGCAAGTGCCCGGGCGATGGCCACCCGCTGTTGTTGCCCGCCCGAAAGATTGGCCGGCATTTCATCTTTCTTGGCATAAAGACCCACTTTGTCCAGCAATGCTTCGGCGATCTCGTAGGCCTGTTGTCTTGACTGGCCCGCGACTTTGATCGGGGATAAGGCCACGTTGTCCTTTACCGACAGATGCGGGAAAAGATTGAAATGTTGAAAGACAAAACCGATCTTGGCGCGCAACTGATTAATATTGACGCTTTTGTCGTTGATGCATTGGCCCTCGATGCTGATCGAGCCGCTTGCAATGTCTTCAAGCTTGTTGATCGTGCGGATCATGGTCGATTTGCCGGACCCGGATGGTCCGCAAACCACCACTACTTCACCGGCGTTGATTTGCCCATTGATATCGCGTAAGGCATGGTAATTTTTGTACCACTTGTTGACGTTTTCAAACTTGATCATGATTGTCTCCGTAAGTATGGGTCAGGTGGCCGCACCCAGGCGCTTGGCATTCAGATGGGCTTCCAGCACTTTTGCCAGTCTGGAAAGCAGAGCGCATATGAGAAAATAAAACAGCGCCAGCACAAGATAGGTACGCAGCGTCCCGGTCAATTCAATACTGTTTATTTGTTGCGCCGAAAAAGCGGCTTCATTGACGCCGATGATGTAAACGATAGAAGTGGCCTTGATCGTTGAGACAAATTGATTCAAAAGAGATGGAATCATACTGGTCAAGGCCTGCGGCATCTGGATGGTAAACAGGGTCTGAAAATAACCAAGCCCCATGGCTCGCGCCGCCTCTACCTGGCCAGCAGGAAGCGCCTGTAGTCCGCCCCGGATGATTTCGGCCAGGAACGCCGATTCATAAATGACAATGGCCGATACGGCAGTCCAGAACGGAGGAATTTCCGTCTCCATGATGGTGGGTAGCAAAAAATAGGCCCAGAAAATGATCATGATAAGTGGAATGGAACGAAACACGTAGACCCATATCGTGGAGAGGGCACGAATGATCTTTATTTCGCAGGTCCTGCCGGTGCCGATCAGCAACGCGATCGGAAATGCGGCAGCCAGACTGAGCGCCGCCAGAATGAGCGTTCCGGCAAAGCCACCAATAGGGCCACCCGGCCAGGAGCCCACCAGAAACATCATGCCGTAGGTATCGATAAAATCATACATATAAACGTGCTCCTATCTTCTGAAATTTGCCGGGTAGAGACGGGCGACCTGCGCGCCGAGCAGGGCAATCAGCAAGGAAATGGCCAGGTAGAGGACTGTCGAGATCAGGAAGATCTGGAAAGTCTGGAAGGTAATGTTCTCAATGCGCTTGACTTGATACGTCAGTTCAGTCACGCCTATGACCATGGCCAGGCTTGTGTCCTTAAACAAAATCAGGGAGCGGTTTATGATGGGTGGTACGGCGATACGAACCGCCTGTGGAAGCACGACGCACTGCAGCGCCTGTACCGAACTCAAACCAACCGCCCTGGCTGCTTCAAGTTGCGTACCTGCGATGGCTTTGATTCCGGAACGGATGTCTTCGTAATAATAGGCGCTTACATTCAGGGACAAGGCAATCAGCGCAAAGGAAAACTCCGAATTTCCCTGGTTGATCCATATTTTCAGTGCTTTGGGCAAAACCTCGGGCATGCCGAAATACCAAACCATGATTTGCACGACAGTAGGCACATTCCTGTGATATTCCACGTACAGACTGATGATGGCCCGCACGATGCGCGACGGGATCAGGTTGGCTGCGGTCAGCAGCAAGGCGACACAAAAGCCGCAGACCAGCGCCCCGAAGAAAAGACGCAACGTCACTGACAGGCCCCTTAACAATAAGTGCACGGTTTCAGGATCGGAGAGCAAGGAAAGCGAAAAATTCATGGTAAGCCTGGGAATGGTCGTCCCAGGGTCCTCCTGGTGGGTGAATTGCCTGCGTGGACACCGCCACGCACCGGTCGTGCGACTATCACTGGATTAATGCTATTGCTTGGTGCTGGTATCCAATTGGGCAACGGGCACCACTTTAAACGAGCGAGTCAGCTTGTAGATGGAGTCATTGCCGAGCCATTTATTGAATATGGTGTCCAGCTCGCCAGATTTTTCCATGGCTGTCAGGGCGTTATCCACTGCGGCTTTAAGTTCGGGCTCTCCCTTATTCATGATAATGCCGATATGCTCTGTGGCCGTAGGTTCATCTAGCAGAACGGCAGGGGTGTCTGTTTTCTGTGAGTCATTTGCAAACCGGAGCAACACCAGTTCTCCGGCGCTCATTGCCTGCACTTTGTCATTCTGCAAGCCCAGATAACATTGAGAGATATTCTGATAAGTGAGAATGTCTGCCGCAGGTAAGGCTTTGTGCGCAATGGCTGCCGAGCTCGATCCCGATGAAGCGCAGACTTTTTTTCCTGCCAGATCAGCCAGCGTTTTGATGCCGGATTCTTTTTTGACCAGTACCTTGATATTTCCCTGTAGATACTGCAAGCTGAAATCGACTTCTTCGGCACGTTTGGGCAGCCAGGCTACCGATCCGGCCACAATGTCTACGCGTCCCATTTTTACTTCAGGGATACGGGCCTCGGTGGACAACGGTTTATGCTGCAGTTTGACGCCCAGCTCTTTGGCAAGCGCCTGGCACATATCGACGTCGTACCCAACATACTTGCGTTGCTTGGGATCCTGATAGCCGTAGGGTGAACTGGCATTTTGCGTTCCGCAAATCAAGGTACCACGGCTTTTGATATCGGCAAGGCGGTTGGCAAAGGCGCCGGTGCTCCACGTTGCGGCCAGCAGGGCAATCAGCAGCCACGCGCGCTGGCTGCCGGAAGTGGGGTTGTTCAGGGTGCTGCGGTGTTGTCTCTTCATCGTTCGCTCCGGTAGTGTTTTAGTCAAATGAGAACGTCTGGCGTTCCAGGTCGTCGATCTGCGATATGAGATTGGTTTCCCATTCGAGATATTTTCTTGCTGCTTCCTTGTTGCCCTGATGGCGGTCGTGAACAAAGAATAAAAAATCAATACATTGTTCATCCGACAGGACGGTCTCGTCCGTGCTCACGGCAAGGTCACTGTGTCTGATTTGCTCAGTGTCCATGCAGGCAGAGTAAATTTCGGTGTGTCCTGCGCGCTCAAGATCGTCCGCGAGGATTTGCAGCTTTTCAGGGTGCTCGCCAATCAGCAGGATCGCTGTCTCTTTATCCTTGGGAGCAACCGCCGCCATTGTCGGGCGAATTGCCCATGTTGCGTCCTGCAGCCTTAGTTTTCGAAACTGCATGCTGGGGCGTGTATCGATGATCTTTGTCTGCGGATGGGTCTTGATAAATGATGTGATCTGATCGCCGGCTAGAACGGTTGTGTTGCACAGGGCCGGACGGTGCATCGCAGCTGAACCAGAAACCTGCAGATTCTCCGGATTCTTCAGGAGATAGACTTCCCAGCCCAGTTGCCTGAGCCAGCTTGCAATAACCGGTGCGCGTACGCCGTCAAAATCCAATAGCACCAGCCGTGATTTTCTTACGCCCACATATTCGTCGGTCGCCTGGACAAGTTGGCCGCCCGGGGCGTGCTGGACGCAGGCAGGAAGATTGCCTTGGGCAAACTCTTCGGGGGTTCTCACGTCGCACAGGAACGTTGTGCGATCCGTTTGGATCAGCCATTGTTCAACCTGCGCAGCATCGACCGTTTGGACGTTGTAGCGAGTGGCCATCGCTGCTGAGCGCTTTTGCAATATCGGAAGGTCTTTGTCCTGTATGGAACGAGGGTATATTCTGTCCGACTGATGCTCCAGCGGAAGGTCGGCCAGGTACCAGCCTTGCGTGCCGTTCTCCAGTGCGTATACTTTGTTGGGAATGCCTAAATTGATCAGGGTCTGCGCGCCCACGATGCTGCGTGTGCGGCCGGCGCAATTGATGACAATTGTGGTTTCGGGGTCCGGTGCAAGTGCACCTGCACGCAGGGCCAGTTCACCGTTTGGACAGCATACCGATCCCGGGATATTCATTTTTTTGTATTCAGGCACGGGACGGCCATCGAGCACAACGATTTTATTGCGATCGTCCGTGAGCAACGCCTGCAATTGCAGTGCAGATATTCTTGGCGTGTCATAAACGTGTTCTGCCAGTTCGCCAAATGTCTTGCTTGGCAGGTTTACGCCGGAGAATGTCGCGTATCCTTCGGCTTGCCATCCCTGTACGCCGTCTTGCAGGATGCCGATGTCGGTATAACCCAGCGCGCTTGCGGCAAGATGCGCGCGTTTTACAACCTCGTCGTCATGCTTATTGCCATACATCACAATTCGGGTATTTTTTCTGGGAACCAACCTTTCGATTTCCAGTTCCAGTGTGCTATAGGGAACAGATACCGCAAAAAAAAGATGATTCTCGCCATATTGGCCATGCTCACGTATGTCCAGGACCGCGATTTCATCGGCGTCATGGATTTGTTTTTTCAGCGCGTGGGCGTTGATATATTTCATTGTCAGTTCTCGTGCCTTGCTCGAAGAGGGTTTATGAGTATTGGAGGTGCGACGGACCACGCGCCAGCTTATGTGATGCGATCGAACATGACGTCAAGATCGCGCATGAGGTCTGCGGGATCCTCCAGACCGATGTGCAGGCGCAGGAGGTAGCCATGGTGTTTGCTGTTGCGCAGCCTGGTGCGAGCCGGGTCGACAGGAAGGACCAGGCTTTCATAGCCTCCCCAGGATGAGCCGATGCCAAAAAGTTGCAGCTCGTCGATTGCCTGTTCGATCTTTTCTGATGCCAGTTCGGGATCAAATTCAATGGTCAATAACCCATTGGAGCCTGTGGCATCTCGCTGCCACAGTTCATGATTTGCGTCCCCTTGCAGTGCGGGGTGAAACACACTGCGTACAGCTTGATGCGTGCTCAGCCATTGGGCAAGGTGCAGGGCGCTGCTGGCATGCCGTTGCAATCGCAGCTCCAGCGTGCGAAGCCCACGCAGCACCAGGAAGGCATCTTCGGCTGATACGGTCTGTCCAAGATTGATGCTGGCCTGCTCTATTTGGGCAAAGCAGGCCTTGCTGGCTGTGACAGAACCCATCATCACATCTGAATGACCGCCCAGGTACTTGGTTGCTGCCACGACTGAAATATCGCAACCTAAATTGAGCGGCTGGTAGTTAATGCCGGAACCCCATGTGTTGTCTGCACAAAGCAGGATATCGCGTTGTTTACACACCTGTGACAACGCCGGTAAATCGAGCATGTCATAAAGCAGCGAACCTGGAGATTCAACATAGACCATTTTTGTCGCGGAACGCAATTGACGGTCCCAGTAAGGATCAGTCGGCGAAAAGTCACTGCATGTGACGCCAAACTTGGCCAGTTGCGTCTCGCACAGCAGTCGCATTGGCTCATAAACGCCGTCTGAAATCAACAAATGATCTCCCGATTTCAGGCATGCAAACAGGGTAGTGGCAATAGCAGCCAGGCCTGTTGGAAAAAGCTTGCTGCGATACCCGCCCTCAATTGCGGTGATTGCATCTTCCAGCGCATAAACCGTTTCGTTGCCGCGGGCGCCGTATGACAGTACCCTATCGGTGTCGCGCTGAGCACGAGCGGCGCGCCATTGGCCCAGGCTGTCGAAAAGATAGGTGCTGCCTTTGACAATAGGCGTATTGGCCCATCCAGATTCTGGACGCCCCAGCGAGGCCAGTTGGGTTGCTCTGGAGACAGCTGACATCAGCCTGGGCTCCGCTGGGTTTTGACGCCCACGTCCATGATCTTGCAGGTGTTATTTGTGGTGTCGAAGGCCATGCGCTCGGTCAGGGTCTCCAGCGCTCGCCCATACATATGAAGGTGGCGGATATTGTCGTCTTCTATACGCACGGCATGAATATCATCGGGCATCAGGGCGATTCCATGACCGGGCTCCACGGCCTGCATGCCCGTTTGCACAACGGTTGCATGGCCCGGCACGCTGCCATCGTCGGTGCGTTCATATAGATAGTTGCTTTCCACGCCCTCTACCGCAGCAATACAGGCCCAGGTGGTGTGATTATGTGGAACAATTTTTTTCCCAGGCTTCATGACGTTCAGATAAAGCGCATAACTGTTATCGGGCTCCGAATGAATGAGATAGCGCGCTTGCAGATCGTCGCCGGTGGGGGCCGGGTAGGTATCCTGTCCCCACCACTCTTTACGTGCCGCAATTTCAATCAGGGCGTCGCGTATTTTGGCGAGTTTTTCCCGGTCCAGTTGATCCTGGCCGAAGTCTTTGGCGATGTTGATAAATTGCCGGACGGCAACCTGCTTATCTTGCTTTGCATTCATTTATTTCTCCTGTGATTTTGTCAAAGTATAGATAGTTCAGCCTGTATTTACTAATTAGAATTTTTTGAAATCATATAAGCAGTGCTAATATGATCTCTATGAGCGGTATTCTTTCAAGGGCTTGTTTTTAAGGGTATTCCCTATGAATAATCTGGATCTTGGCTTGCTAAGAACACTGGTAACTGTCGAAAAAACTAATACATTCTCGGGTGCAGCGCAGGTACTGTTCAAAACCCAGTCGGCCATCAGTCAGCAGATGCAAAAGCTGGAACAGCAAATGGGTTATCCCTTGTTCCAGAAAAAAGGAAGGCGGCTGGTGATGACCATGCAGGGCAAGCAATTGGCCGAATACGGCAGGCGTTTGTTGGCGATCAACGACGAGGTGCTGCGTACCGTTGGCCAGCAGCAAATGGAAGGGCAAATTCGCCTGGGCGCTACGCTGGATGTCGCTGACACTATTTTGCCTCTCATGCTGACCTATATTGCCCGGCAAGCGCCCAGGGTAAAACTGGAGATTCAGGTCGATCGAAGTCCGTCGCTCATGGTTTCACTGGAGGCTGGTGATATCGATCTGACGATTTCAACCCGCGATGATCCGGCTCTGAATGGATTTGTGTTGCGCACTTCGCCGACGGCATGGGTATGTGCTGCAGATTTTCCGTACAACCGCCGGGCACCGTTGCCGCTGATCCTGGCCGATGAACCCAGTATCTTTCGTCGTTTGGCGCTTAGCGCACTGGAAGGCACACAGATAAAGTGGCATATTAATTATCTGGCACCGTCGCTGGTGGGCATCAAGGCAGCGGTACGTGCCGGGCTGGGGGTGACAGTCAGAAGCGTTGAGTTTCTGGGTCCGGATATGCGTGTGCTTGGCGAGGCCGAAGGCTTGCCTCCATTGCCATTCGTGACTTATCGCTTGCTCACGCGCAAAGACACCATCAGTCCGCTGACACTTCATATTTATGAAATGCTGCGCGCTCAGTTCGAGTATGTCGACGGCTAGGATTCAGGGCCGGGCTACAGCTTGCTGTCTTGCTGCGTTGACGACTTAAAAAAAAATAATTTGAGATATCATGTACTGGTTCGAATTTTTTGCGCTGTTAGCATTTGGTGAGTTGTGAAAGCTGGTACGACTGTCAAAGAGATTGCTTTTCTTGCCTGGCCGCTGGTCCTGATGCAACTGGCTTCGATCGCCCTGACCACCACCGACTTGATTATGATGGGTATGCTTGGTCCGACAGAGATCGCGGCCGGGGGCATCGCCATTACGCTTTTCGGACTGCTCAGAACCTCCAGCGTAGGGTTGGTCACACCAGCGGCCAATCTGTTTGCGCAGACCTGGGCCAGGGGTGGCCTAAGTGTCAGAGCCCGGCTGGCTTCCCAGGTGCGCCTGTGCCTGCTACTGGCAACTGTCTGCGGCGCGTTGATGGTCGCGTTCATGCTTGTCGCCTTTCCATTCTTGCGCTATCTGGGACAGGACCCGCAATTGTTGTCAATGGGTTACTCGCTGCTGATCTTTCTGGCGCCCAGCCTTATTCCGCTGTTGTGGCTGCAGGTATTGCGCAATGCGGCGGTGGCGCTTAAACGCCCAGGCCCTTTGTTGCTAATTACGTTGCTTGCTGTTCTGGTCAATATTGGCCTGAATCTGCTGTTTGTGTTTGGTGTCGGTGCCTGGACGGGGCTCGGGTTGCCAGGTGTGGGCCTGGCAACCCTGTTTACCCAAACGTTGATGGCTGTGGGGTTTTACGCACTGGTCCGTCGCGACAGGCTGCTGGCGCCGGTGCTGCGGCTGCCTACGCCCGGCACCGTCTCGTTGCGCTCGACCACATCCAGGCTGTTTATTCGTGACGCCTTCAGGCTGGGTTTGCCCACCGGTGCGGCGTATGCCAGCGAAGCAGGGTTTGTCTCGGTGCTGACGCTGGTCGCAGGCACGCTCGGCGCAGCCAGTCTGGCTGCCCATACCCTTGCATTCCAGTATGTGAATATTGCATTTATGGTTTCCATCGGCTTGTCCCACGCAGTGTCCATTCATATGAGTCATGCCTTGCCAAAGCGCGATACATCACGCTTGCGATTGCTGGCCAAGGCGATTATTCGGATGGGCTTTGTGGCGATGGGCGTTGTAGCCATTATTTATGTGACCATACCCCAAACCCTGATTGGGCTGTTTCTACAAGAGAATACGGAAAATGTCGGCAGTGTTCTGCAAATTGCCGTTCCCCTTCTGGCTTTGGCTGCGCTGCTGCAATTTGCCGATTGCCAGCAAAATCTGGCGGTGGGCGCCATGCGCGGCATTCTCAAGGCTCGTGATACATTTGTGCTGACCATGGTGGGATATTGGTTGATCGGTGTGCCTGTCGTACTGGTCTTTACCTATGTCTTTCATATGGGCGTTAATGGTATCTGGCTGGGGTTTTTCATCGGGCTGAGTGCCACTGCGCTGTTGCTCTGGCTGCGGTTTTATTATTATGTACGTCAGATGGAGCACCAGGCTCGGCGGTAAAGCGCAGCGCTAAGGCAGGTGTTGCAGCCATAGGCACGTGATGCCAGTGCCTGAAGCGCTACTTAACATTGGGAAATGAGATCATGAACCACGCGGTCAGTAACGAAGATGTGTTGAAAAGGGTACGGGGCATTCTGGCCCGGCAGCCGTTTAGCGCCCTATTGAAAACCGAGGCCACGCAAGCGTCAGCAGATGGCACGTGTGAGTTTCGTATTTGCATTGACGGCAATCTCATGCAGCACCTGGGCACGGTCCATGGCGGCGTGCTCGGCTATGCCGCCGATACCGCGCTTACCTTTGCTGCTGGCATTGCCTACGGCATTCCAGTGATTACATCTGAATTCAAGATCAATTTTTTGCGACCTGTCGTCGGAGAGGTACTCGTGGCCAAAGGGCACGTAGTCTATAAGGGGCGCACCCAGGCCGTCACGCGCTGCGATTTGCTTGTTGTGAAGGACGGCGAGGAAAAACTGTGCGCCACAGCTCAGGGCACGATTGTCGTACTGCCTGAGTCAACCGGTTCCGGCGCATGACTTCGTTCGCAACGCCGATTAGGCAGCTTGCCCGCCGCTATCGCGCTGTTCGACAACGTCTACGCAGACACCGGCCGGGTCCGACAACATGAAATGCCGCTGACCCCAGGGTTCATCCTTTATGGGCAGAAATATGTCGCAGTCCTGGCTTTGTGTCAGCCGGCGATATTCCTGTTCGGCATTGTCAACTTCAATGCTCAAGACAATACCAGCTCCCTGGTAGGCTGCGTGCAATTGCGGTGGCTGGTTGGCGCTGTTCGGGGCCATGAAAGCCAGTTCGGCTCCGCTCGTTTCATGCACAAGATGAACATACCAATCTTCCTGGAAGACGACGCTGAAAGCAAAATGGCGCGTGTAAAAATCGGCACAAGCCTGCAGTTTTTCGGTAATCACAATTGAATAGACTTTTTTCATCATGGGCTCCTGGATCGCAGGCCTGATCATAGTCCGGTCTGGTATCGCCTGTATTGTATATTTCGGCCATGATTGGCCAGGCGCGCCAGCCCTGTTTTGTCCGGAATGTTGTTTTGTTAGCGGTATTTTTTTTGGAATGCCACGGGTGTAATACCCGTGATGCGCTTGAACTCGCGAATGTAATGCGACTGATCGGCATAGGCATCAAGGCGCTGGGTGGTCAGCGCCTGGTGAAAGCGCAGGATCTTCAGAAAATCGTGAGCCGAGAACCCGGTTTTTTCAGAAAAGAGTCGCTGTAAATGTCTGCGGCTGTAGCCGGATACCCTTACCAGATCGTCCACACTCGTCAAGCGGTCCGCTTGCGCCAGCAATTGTGGCATCCAGGCCGCATCGTTGGCGATGCCTTGCATGGTGAGTTGGCGCACGAAATGTTGCAGCAGCTGTTGCTGGCCCGCCTCTGAGCATGCGCCCAACTGACGGGTGAAGGCGGCGGCGTCGACGCCACCCAGCGAAGAAAAGGTTTGCGATTGCGCGATGATATGCTGCGATCCGCGCCAGACACCGGGGTAAAGCCGAATGCCGCAATAATGAAACTGCCGCCCCAGATTCAGATCAAGTGCCCGTATGCCGGGTGACATGACCAGAACGGCTTGGTCTGCCTGCTCGGACAGATCAAAGACAAGGTCGATGCATGCGTCCGGTACCACCAGGTAGTGGCAATCGCTGGGTAATGCATAGGTCGTACGCAATTGCCAGAGGCAATATATCTGGTCGCCGAATGCGGGATCAGGATGGTGTTCCTGATAGAAAACACCATCCTGCAGAAAACGAGGGATACCGGGTTGGACGGGCGTGTGCATAGACGCCAGTTTACCGGCCCCCTATACAAAGTGAAATGACAAAGTGAAATTATTTTGCCGTTGGCATTGCAAATTCCGCGCCTTTATCAATGCTTTGCGGCCAGCGCTGCATGATGGATTTTTGGCGTGTATAAAAGCGTACGCCTTCCTCACCGTAAGCATGCATATCGCCGAACAGGCTTTTTTTCCAGCCGCCGAAACCGTGCCATGCCATTGGCACCGGAATAGGCACGTTGATGCCGACCATGCCAACCAGAATACGACGTGAAAATTCTCTGGCCGTATGCCCGTCGCTGGTAAAGCACGATACGCCATTGCCGAATTCGTGGTCATTGATCAGATTGATCGCTTCGCCCAGGTCTTTGACACGGATGCATGCAAGCACGGGGCCAAAGATCTCTTCCCTGTAGATTCGCATGTCAGCCGTAACATTGTCAAACAGTGTGCCGCCGGTGAAAAAGCCTTCCTCATTGCCGGCGACCTTATGGCCGCGTCCATCAACCACCAGAGTAGCGCCTTCCTGTACGCCGATTTCAATGTACGATTCGATTTTTTCCAGCGACTGACGGGTAACGATGGGCCCCATTTCGGCTTTCGGATTCATGCCATCTGCAATAACAAGTTGTTTGGCCCTTTCGGCAACCCGCTCGACAATCGTATCGGCAATGTCGCCAACCAGCACGGCCACCGAAATCGCCATGCAGCGCTCGCCAGCAGAGCCGTACGCGGCGCCGATCAGAGCGTCGACGGTGCGGTCGATGTCGGCATCGGGCATGACGACCATATGGTTTTTGGCGCCGCCCAGCGCCTGGACCCGCTTGCCAAAGTGAGCGGCGCGCTCGCTGATGTAGTGTGCAATCGGCGTGGAGCCGACAAAACTGACAGCAGAGACGTCGGGATGCTCCAGAATGGCATCCACGGCAGGTTTGCCGCCCTGAATCACGTTGAAGACCCCGTCGGGCAGGCCGGCTTCCTTGAACAGGCGCGCCATGAACAGGGACGCACTGGGGTCACGCTCGCTGGGTTTAAGCACAAAGGTGTTGCCTGCTGCAATTGCTACCGGGAACATCCAGCACGGCACCATGCAGGGAAAGTTAAATGGCGTAATGCCGGCAACGACACCCAGGGGCTGGCGCATGGTCCAGTTGTCGATACCCGTGGACACCTGATCAGTGAAGTCGCCTTTGAGCAGTTGAGGAATGCCGCAAGCAAATTCGATTACATCGATACCGCGGGCAACTTCGCCCTGGGCATCGCTGAAGACTTTGCCGTGTTCGGCCGTAATAATGGCTGCTAGCGTATCGGCGTGTTCATGCATTAAACCGAGAAACCGATTCATAATGCGCGCCCGGCGAATGGGGGGGATATTGGCCCACTGTGTTGCTGCAGCCTTGGCCGCGCTGACCGCAAGGTTTACCTCGTTGGCGCCCGAGAGCACAACGTGGCGTGCTGTCTGACCGGTGGCAGGATTGAACACGGCCTGTTTTTCTGTGGATTGGGGCGTAACGGTGCTGCCATTGATATAGTTGACGACATCGGTGCTGTCTGTAAAAGCGGCTGTGGCTGGGGAATTCATACTCGGCTCCTTGATGATGATGGCACCAGTATAGACACGGCAAAGCGACGCGATCAATAGGCCAGTTGTGGATTAATTGTTCAAAATAATGGACAATGAGGGTATGAAAAATTTGAAAAACGAACCCTTGTGGTCTCATATCTACTGGCTTGGCATGCTGGAGGTCGCCGGCAGCTATACTGCTGCTGCCCAACGGCTGGGGGTTAGCAAGGCGGCCATGAGCCAGCGTATACAGGAACTGGAAAGTGCCCTGGGTATTGCGCTGGTTCAGCGCACGACGCGCAGCGTGAGGCTGACCGAAGCCGGGCGCGAACTGGTTGCCGAAACCAGACCGGCATTCAGCAGCATCGAAACCGGATGCGCCCGCATCCGCGAACTGGCCGATACACCCCAGGGCATTATTCGCCTGACTGCACCGGTGGCGCTGGCCCGCCAGCAGATTATTCCTCGCCTTCCCGCCTTCATGCGCCAGTACCCGCAAATCCGCATCGACATTGAACTGTCCGATCATATCAGCCCACTGGCGCAGGAAGGTTTTGACCTTGCCGTTCGCCATTCTTCCACTGTGCCGGAAACCTATGTCGCCTGGAAGCTTTGCACCACCAGAACACTGTTGCTTGCCAGCCGGGAATATCTGAAAACGCACCCCCGGCCGGTGCGGCCGCAGGATCTGGCCGATCACAACTGTCTTACCTATTTGCGCTCCGGGGGGCAGCCGGCCTGGCATTTCGAGAGCCGCAGATCATCGTCGCGGCGGGTGAGCGTGCAGGTCAACGGCTCATTTGCAGCCAACAACAGTGAGACACTTAGGGAAATGGTGCTGGCGCACCAGGGTATCGCGCTGGTGCCCGATTTTTCGGTAGCAAGAGAGCTGGATCGGGGCACGCTTGTTGAACTGCTGCCGCAATGGCAGTCGGTCAGTGTCTTTGGTGACCATATCTATGCGCTGCGTCCGTATAGCCCGCATGTGCCAGGCATTATCCGGCTACTGGTGGATTACCTGAAGGCATCGTTTCGGGAACAATCTTTTCTGTAGACTCATTCTCTTGAGCGTTGCCATTGCGATGAGTGGCCGATCAGCAAATACTTGTTAAAATCAACGCATCAAACCCGTAATGACATTGAAACCGGCAGGTGCAAATGAAATACGTTGATTATTACAAGACCCTTGGTATAGAGCGCAATGCGACCGAGGCACAGATCAAGAAGGCCTATCGCAGCCTGGCTCACAAATATCATCCCGATATATCCAAGGAGCCCGACGCCGAGACTAAATTCAAGGAAGTGGCCGAGGCCTACACCACGCTGAAGGACCCGGAGAAACGCGCAGCCTATGACAATCTTGGTCAGCATCGGCAGGGCGACGATTTTGTGCCACCGCATCAATGGCAACAGCATTTTCATGAATCCTCCGAAGACTTTTCAGATGTGGACCTGTCCGATCTGCTAAAGGCGTTTGCCGAGGCGCAGCGCGAAGGGGCGGCCAATTATGCCAATCGTGCGCGCCATGGAGAAACTTTTGAATTCACCATGCCGGTTACACTGGAGCAAATTTATAACGGCGCCGAAACCGAGATTTCCGTTGCAGTCCCCGATTATGACAGCCAGGGCCTGTTACATCGCGTGCCGAAAACCTTTCGCATCCGCATTCCCAAGGGCGCGGCCGATGGCCAGCGCTTGCGCCTGGCCGGCAAGGGCGGGCAGGGCATGAATGGCGGCCAGCCCGGAGACCTGTTCGTGATCATGAAGTTGCAGCCACATAGGTATTTTCAGGTAAACGGCAATGATCTGGCGCTTGAAGTGCCGTTGGCCCCATGGGAGGCGGTGCTGGGGGCGAGCGTGGAAATTCCCACGCTGGGCGGTCCGGTGTCGCTGACCATTCCGCCCGGTACGGTGGCTGGCCGTAAAATGCGCCTTTCCAAAAGAGGTCTTCCGGGCAGTGGCAACGTACAAGGCGATATGTATGCGGTCATCACAATTGAAGTCCCCACATCGGTGAGCGAACGTGAGAAGGCGCTATACACCGAACTGGCTGCCGCGTCCTCGGGGTTTGAACCGCGCAGGCAGCGTTTTGCAGGAGGCCAATCATGAGTGTGCAGATTACTGAAACCATCTGGCTGAACCAGGACGAAGTGTGTTCGCTGCAGCATGTGGCGGCCGTTTCAGGCTTGAGTGAAGCCGATGTAATGGAGCTGGTAGAGACCGGCGTACTTTCGCCCGTGAGCGGTCAAACGGACTCGGGCATGTTTTATTCCGAATGTATTGTGGTGGCGCGCAAGGCGCGACGGCTGCGCGACGACTTTGACCTGAATGCCGATGGTGTAGCGCTGGTGCTCAATTTGCTGCGTCGGGTGGATGCGCTGGAATCCGAATTGCTGGCATTGCAGCCGGCTGCCAGGCGCGGCAGCCAGCCAAAGTAACCACATCTGCAATTTGAACAGGCCGCGGCGATGGCCGGGCCGCGTTGTGTTCAGCAGTGTTTAGTATTGATACCGCTCCTGGGAATAGGCGGAGCGGTGTTTTACGCAATAGTCCTTGAGTGACTGGATAAATCTCGTATCCACATCACGTTTGTGCCTGTCCTTCAGGCTGAACAGGGCGATGGGTGACAGCGTCCACTGCAGCGACCAGGGAACCACGGCCACGCCGGCAATGCGCACCAGTTCTTCGGCAATATCATTGGGCACGATCGAGACCACATGATCACGCGCAGCGATGATTTCACCGGTCAGTTTTGCCGACAGGCTTTCTATGAGTGGCTGCGGGGGCACCACGCCGGCGCTCAGAAACATATCGGCCACCTGCTCGCGCAAGGGCGCAGGGGCGGGTTCAAGAATCCAGTCCAGCTCTGCCAGATGTCGCCAGTCGGCCCGGCGCTGGCCAAGTCGGGCCGCCAGTTCGCGGTTGGTAATAAGGCGCGGTGACTGGTAATAAAGTACTTCCTGCTGCAGTCCGGTCATATCCAGGGATGCCGAAGCCCGTCCTATCACAAAATCCAGCGCGTGCTCCCTTAGCATCGTCATCAGGCTGCGGCTGGTGCCATCATGTATGGTAACGGTCATCCGTTGGCGCTCGGGCAGGGTGCGCTCAAGCGCCGCAGACAGCATTTGCCCGGGAATGAAGGGAATGGCGCCCACATGCAGGTGGGCAATGCGGCCGGCATTGACCGCCGTCATTTCACGGGAGAGTGCGCTGACGTCGTGCAACATGCTGCGGGCACGCGTAAGCAGTACCTTGCCGGCGGCTGTCGGCGTCATGCCGCGTCCGGTACGCTCAAACAGGGGCACGCCAAACATATCTTCCAGTTCAGCCAATGCGTGGGTGACGGCAGGCTGGCTGGTGCCCATTTGCTGGGCAACGCGGGTTAGCGCCCCCAGTTCGCCGATGTGAAGCAGCAAGGTGAGGTGGCGCATTTTCAGGCGACCCGCGAGTCTGTGTTCAAGCGTATCCGCAGTCGGTGTGTTCAATTTTTAAGCAGATATAAGGTAATTGATATATCAGTATCATAATTGAAAATAATTTACTTATAAAGAAAGTCTAAACTGGCTGCAAAATCAATTCTTCAGGAGGCTACCGCCATGAGTACCATCGATCGTCAATCCGCGCTGGATTATCACGAATTTCCCGTGCCAGGCAAAATTTCCATTACCGCTTCTAAACCGCTGGTAACCCAGCGGGATCTAGGGCTCGCGTATACGCCCGGTGTAGCGGCTGCCTGTGAAGAAATCGTGACTGACCCGCTCAATGCATTCCGCTATACCGCACGTGGCAACCTGGTCGGCGTCATCAGTAACGGCACCGCCGTGCTTGGCCTGGGAAATATCGGCGCACTGGCCTCCAAGCCGGTAATGGAAGGCAAGGCCGTTCTGTTCAAGAAGTTTGCCGGACTGGATGTTTTCGATATTGAGATCAATGAAACCGATCCGGACAAGCTGGTAGAGATTATTGCTGGGCTTGAGGCCACCTTTGGCGGGATCAACCTGGAAGATATCAAGGCACCGGAATGTTTCGAGGTGGAGCGCAAACTGCGTGAGCGCATGAGTATTCCCGTGTTTCATGACGATCAGCATGGCACCGCGATTACCGTTGCGGCTGCCTTTATCAATGGCCTGACGGTGGTCGGCAAGGACATTGCAAGTGTAAGGGTGGTGTCGTCTGGAGCAGGCGCGGCAGCGCTGGCATGCCTGGATCTGATGGTGGATCTGGGCCTGCCGCTGGAAAATGTATTCGTGACGGACATCGACGGGGTAGTCTATGAGGGACGCAATACGCCCATGGGCCCTGAAATGCAGCGCTTTGCGCAGAAAACCGAGCACCGCACGCTGGCCGATGTGATCGATGGCGCCGATGTATTTCTGGGCTTGTCCGCCGGTGGCGTACTCAAGCCCGAGATGGTCAAAGCCATGGCGGCACGCCCGCTGATCCTGGCCCTGGCCAATCCGAACCCGGAAATCATGCCGGAAGTCGCATTGGCTGTGCGTGACGACGTGGTCATGGCCACCGGCCGCTCCGATTTTCCCAATCAGGTCAATAACGTACTGTGCTTCCCTTATATTTTCCGCGGGGCACTGGATGTGGGCGCCACGACAATCACACGTGAAATGGAAAAAGCCGCGGTCTATGCGATTGCCGGGCTGGCCAAAGAAGAAATCAGCGATGTGGTCGCAACCGCCTATGGTGGCTATGATCTGTCGTTTGGACCAGAGTATCTGATCCCCAAGCCTTTCGATCCTCGCCTGATTGTCCGGGTGGCACCTGCTGTGGCCAAGGCGGCCATGGAAAGCGGCGTGGCAACACGTCCGCTGCATGATCTGGAGGCCTATGCCGAAAGACTGCAGCAGTTTGTGTATCACTCAGGCGCTTTCATGAAGCCGCTGTTTGCGTCGGCCAAGCAGATTGTCCGCGACGGAGGCAAGGCGCGCATTGTCTTTACCGAAGGGGAAGACGAGCGCGTATTGCGTGCGGTACAGGTCGTGGTTGATGAAAAGCTGGCGCGCCCGATCCTGGTAGGTCGTCCTTCTGTGTTGCTGGCTCGTATTGAAAAATATGGGCTGCGTCTGAAACTGGGTGAGGACGTGGAAGTGACCAATCCGGAATTTGACTCACGCTTTCATCAGTATTGGACCAATTATTGGGAAGTTATGTGCCGCCGCGGTATCACAAAGGAAATGGCGCGCGTGGAAATGCGTCGTCGTCTGACTCTGATCGGCGCCATGATGGTTCATGTCGGCGATGCCGATGGCATGATCTGCGGCACGGTGGGAGCCTATCACGAGCATTTGCGATTCGTTGATCAGATGATCGGTAAGAAACCCGGCGCAACGTCGTATGCGGCCATGAATATTCTGCTGCTCGATCAGCGCATGGTGGCGCTGGTCGATACCCACATCAATGATGATCCTACCGCCGAACAGATTGCCGAGTACACCCTGGCTGCGGCGCGGGTACTCGCGCAGATGGACGTTGTGCCCAAGGTGGCATTGCTGTCACGCTCCAATTTCGGCTCAGGCAGTTCGGCCTCTGGAGACAAGATGCGGCGTGCGCTGGAGCTGGTGCGGGCACAGGATCCGGAACTGGAAGTTGACGGTGAAATGCATGGCGACTGCGCTTTGAATGAAGTGCTGCGCGAGCGCATTCTGCCTTCATCGACATTGAAGGGATCAGCCAACCTGCTGGTCTGCCCCAATGTCGACTCAGGCAATATTGCCTATAACCTGTTGAAAACCGTGGCCGGAGGCAACGTGGCGGTCGGGCCGTTCCTGCTGGGTGTGAATGCACCTGTGCATATCCTGACCTCAAGCTCTACTGTCCGGCGCATCGTCAATATGGCTGCGCTGACGGTTATTGATGCGAATCGCGTCGAGAGCTGATCGCCCTGGCCGTCTCCTGCAATATTTCATCTGTGTATCGCCCAGATTGGGCGATACAGCGGTCATGTTTGACGCTGCGCCTGCGATCAAGCCCCGCGTTCAGGGTGGCCGTCTTAACGTATTCGGCGTGGCCAATAAAAGCGGATCTCAGGCATTTTCCGGCGTAAAGCCGCTGGCGGAACTGGGCGTGCCTGGTTTTGATGCAACGGCCTGGATCGCGCTGCTTGCGCCTGCCGGTACGCCGGACGATATAGTGCGGGTGTTGAACGAAGCCATGCAAAAAATCCTGCAGGATCCACAATTGAAAAGCAAACTGGCGGCCATAGGCAATGAAGTATTCATCGCTTCGCCGCAGGACAGTCAGGCATTTATTGAAAAAGAAATTAAATTCTGGGACGAGGCCGCAGAGGCATCCGGCGTGAAACCCAGTAAACTATAAAGCACCAACGGTCGTATGGCGTTGACGCTGCCGGATTTGGCTAGGTAATGCGCTGGTCATACTGTGCTGGTAAGTTGGCTGTTATTGTTGCCAGCGACGGGCATGCAACAGTAAACTGATACGGCGGCTACGATCATGGCGTGCCTGTACACATGTACATATGTACACATATACGCAGGCGCCATGCTGCATATACACGATTGAGGTAACGGGCAATACGGGCCAAACAACGTACGCGCTTGCTGGTTTTGCGTGTTCAATCACAAATGTAAATGCCGATTGCTCTTGTCGTTCTGACTGGATCAGGAGATTCATCATGTTGGAAAAAAGTGCAATTATTCCCTGTCTGCGGTACAAGGATGCGCCCGCAGCGATTCGTTTTCTGTGCGAGGCATTCGGATTTACCCAGCACGCGATCTACGCGGACGAAAAAGACCCGAATATCATTCATCATGCCCAACTGGTTATTGGCAACAATATGATCATGTTGGGCAGTGACCGGGAGTCGCCAGCTAAGGACCTGTACCAATGGCTGACACCCGACGAGGCCCGCGGTATCACCATGTGCATTTGCATGCATGTTGATGACCCCGATGCCCACGCTGATCATGCGGCCAAGTGCGGTGCCATTATTATCCAGCCGCCTTACGATAACTCGGGCTACCCGGGGCGTTCCTATGATGCCAAAGACATGGAAGGAAATATCTGGAATTTCACCAGTTATGATCCGTGGCAGCCGTCGTGAACATGCTGCGATAACACAAGCGCCATAAAGAACTCACAATCCGATACATCATTTTGCCGTAAACCGGGTGGCCGGCTATTGTCTATGGCGCCGATCTACAGTAAAACCATGGCTTGGGAGCCTGTCAGCATAAATAGATAATATGACCGAAGAAACGGTAGACAACCGGCTGACCTATGCGGCGTTTATCAGTTACAGCCACGCTGATAACAGACAGGAGGGGCGCAAATGGGCAGACTGGCTGCATCATGAACTGGAAACCTATGAGGTGCCTGCCGATCTGGTGGGCAGACCCAATCGTGCCGGCAAGCCCATTGTGGCACAAATCTACCCCGTCTTTCAGGATGAAAAGGAACTGTCGGCCAGCGCCAGTTTGTCCTCTGCGCTGACCGCAGCACTTGACGCTTCATCCTATCTTGTCTACCTGAGCTCGCCGCAATCGGCCCGATCTGTCTATGTAAGCGAGGAACTACGCCGCTTCAAACAGACCGGTAAGGGCGATCGGATTATTGCGCTGATTCTTGCCGGCGAACCGGAATCCGGCGCCGAGTCTTCCGCGCAACAGTGTTTTCCCGAGGTGCTGCGTTATCGCGTGGACGAGTCGGGCAATATCGATCACAACGTGAGCCAGGAACCCATCGCTGCAGATGTCCGTCTGCCCGGTACGCAGGAACAGGGCTTTACGACACCGGAGGCGTATCGACAATCTTTGCAGGGCGATCGTACACTTTCCCGAAAGGAAGTGGAGCGTCGCGTTCAGGCCTACAAGGATCGGCTTGATCTGGCCAAACTCAAGATTATTGCAGGTGTGCTTGATGTGCCGCTGGGCGACCTGACGCAGCGTGATCAGGCTTATCAGCTGGCCAAAGCCAGGCAGCGTACGAGGATCGTCAAGCGGATTGCAGTCGTGATCGGGATGCTGGCTGTCATGGCGATGGGCCTGGGCGTGTACGCGTGGACAGAGCGCAATGCCGCGCAAACCATGCTGTCGCGCTCGCTATTTTTGTCTGGCTTGAACAAGATCGATCAGAGGGAGGTGGGAGAAGGCGCGGCCTATATGGCGGCGGCCGCTCGCTACGGCAATGAACGGACCGCGTTATACGTGCAATCGATGCTGATGCGCCAGAACGGCATGACGCCGATGCCCAGGCTGGGTTCAACGCCCGTGTTCAGCCCCGATGGTCATTGGATTGCGGCGCTCAATGCGACATCTAACGCACAGCGGGGCCTGCAGATATGGGATGCGTACACGCATAAGGTGCATGCCATATTGACCGATGCCAATGCCAATGCATTTTCGAAGTTGGCGTTTGACGGCCAGAACGCGCTGTATTTTACGACGGCCGACAACAAGATAGCAAAGTGGCAGGATGGCAAGCCGCAAGTGACGGTCTATGAAGCACCCGACGATTTGCGTATCGTCTCTTTTGCGCCGGGTGCGGATGGCAGATGGCTTGTCATACAGGGCTGGCATGTGGCCGGCGGTAAAATGCAGTACATCAAGTCACTCCTCTTCAATGTGCAAGACGGGAAAACAATCATTGACCAGGTGCCGGTGCGACAACGCGAGGGCGGTAATACCCAACGCTACCTGTTCGCTGCGCGGGGCAACGCCATTGCATTTCACGAAACCGAGGACAATGACAACCGTGTGCGTGTGTATCCCATGGATGCTGACGGAAAACTGCAGCAGGCAAGGGACTATGTGGTGCCGGGCGGGATTATCTGGTTAAGGTTCAGTCCAGAGGCACGCCATTTGTTTGTTCGTGCGACTAACGGCTTGTATCACATTGACTTGCGGCGCAGCGATAGCCGGATCGCCAAAGTTCCAGTCCAGCTGATTGCCGACGATATTTACTTCAACGAAGATGGCAGGTCTTTTGTCGTGGTCTGGCAGAGTGACTATACTGTGTACGATATGGACAGCAATACGCCGGTGACCTCCGGTAACGCCGGTGTCAGCCTTTCAGCCATGCTGCGTGATGACGTGATCAATGCGTCTCCCGATCTCACACAACGGGTGGAAAACCAGGAAGGGATGTTTTTTCTGGTAACTGATCTGGCGCCGCCATTATTGCGCTTGCAATTGAGTTTGGGATCGGATTTGCACTCATTTCGCGCCATGCCAGATGGTAAAGGCATTGCGCTTCTGAAAAAAAATAGCCATAAATTGCAGTACGCAGCGCTGGCTGGCAACGGCAAACTCACAGACTTCATCCGCAGCCCGGAGCAAATTGACCGATTCGGCGTTGCCAGCGAACAGGACTATCTCTACACCATTTCCGTTCCCGAACAGGGTATGAGTACATTGCGGTTTTATCGTGCGACAACAGGTAAACCGCTGGGCAAGCCCTTATCGGTCAGAGGCGTGATATCGTTCAGCCATGATGGTCGCACGGTGTCCTCCAGAATCGACGACCACAAAATGGCAATCTGGGAAACAGAGAC
>NZ_JABUXU010000024.1 GCF_014897675.1 Advenella sp. FME57
AAAAAGCACCTGCCAAGAAAGCCGTTGCTAAAAAAGCCGTCGCCAAAAAAGCACCTGCCAAGAAAGCTGTTGCCAAAAAGGTCGTAGCTAAAAAAGCACCTGCCAAGAAAGCCGTTGCTAAAAAAGCCGTCGCCAAAAAAGCACCTGCCAAGAAAGCTGTTGCCAAAAAGGTCGTAGCTAAAAAAGCACCTGCCAAGAAAGCCGTCGCTAAAAAAGTAGTGGCCAAAAAAGCACCGGTTAAAAAAGCCGTTGCCAAAAAGGCGCCTGCCAAGACGGTAGCGAAAAAGGCACCTGCAAAAAAGCCGGTCGCTAGGAAGGCACCTGCTGCCAAAAAGCCAGTCGTGAAAAAAGCGCCGGCTGCGCCAGTAGCAGAAACCGTGTCCGCCGATGATGCAAAAACCGCAAGCAATACGTCTGCAGCATGGCCATTCCCAACAGGTGGTCGTCCTTAAGACGCGGCATCAGTCCGGTTATAATGATGTTGCCCTCTCGGACAGCACGTTGATATCCGGAACGCAGGGAGTCCCAGTGGCCCCTGCGTCACCGCTTCGATCAAACTCAAATTTTGCGATCGAAGCGGGCCGCAGCTGTATTGATCAAGCCGTCCGGCCTTTGGTTGGGCGGTTTTTTATTTTGTCGGGCCCGTAAATCATGATCTCTTCCATACTCACATTTCTGATCTCGACAGTATTTTCGCTGCTGATTTCCATATTCCTGCTCAGAGCCTGGATGTACTGGGTACGGATCCATCCGTTTACCCCGTACGCGCGTCTGATCAATAACATCACCGATTGGGCTGTCGTCCCCTTGCGCACGATCCTGCCAACGGGAACCAAGATAGATAGCGCCTCTTTACTCATGGCGTTTATTTGCGCCGCAGTGGAACTGCTTCTGATGATGTCGGTTAGCGGTTTGGGATTCGCAGACGGCCTGTTACTGCGCCTGCCGGTTGTTGCTTTGCTGATGACGGTGAAATGGGCGCTGAGCTTGGCCACCTGGCTATGTATTTTTCAGGCGATCCTGTCTTGGATCAACCCCATGCAGCCGGTAATGCCGGTCCTCAATACGCTGCTGGCCCCGCTGCTTGATCCGATCCGCCGCTTTATGCCCCGCACGGGAATGATCGATTTTTCACCGCTGGTGCTGATTCTTATTCTGCAAGTATTGCAAATCGCGCTTGCCAGCCTAATGCCTTTTTAAGACCCAGTCGGCCAACATATGCACTGCCAGCCCGGTTATACTGGGCTGGCATTTTTTTATCAGCGCGTGCTCACGGGCAGTTGCAGGCCATAGGCCGTATCCAGCAGGCTCGAAATCTCATCCCTTGATGGACTGTGGTTCTGCGGCCCCTGGGAGGCAATTTTGATGGCGCCCATGATACTACCCAGTTTGCAGGCGTCTTCAAATGACCAGCCCAGAGTCAGCCCATACAGCAAACCGCCCCGGTGCGCGTCGCCACACCCGGTGGGGTCGTTGACGGCGACCGCCTTGCAAGGCGCGATGGCGCGCTGGCTGCCGTTTTCGTACAGTGTCGCCCCTTCGGCACCGCGTGTCACAATGATCGCCCGCAACCCATCAGCCAGCTCATCGACAGACTTTTCCATGCGCTGCTCAACCACGGATGCCTCGTAGTCGTTGAAGGTCCAGACATCTGCCAGTGCATGCATGTCTTCCAGGTCCTGGCGATCAAACAGGGGCATGGCCTGGCCCAGGTCGAAAATAAACGGAACCTTTGCCGCCTGCATGGCGCGGGCATGCTTGAACATCCCGTCCTTGGCATCTGGCGCAACAATACCCCAGGCCGCAGACTCGCCGCTTACATCATTTTCAGTGGAGCGCGTCATGGCGCCAGGGTGGAACGCCGCGATCTGGTTACCATCTAGATCGGTGGTGATATGGCATTGCGGCGTAAACATATCATCCAGCACACGCACCAGACGGGTATCGATACCCTGGCTGCTCATGCGCGCCAGATAATCACTTGCATCGGGCCCTACCGTTGCCACAGGCACCGGATTGCCGCCCAGCAACCTGAGGTTATAGGCAATGTTGCCCGCGCAACCGCCAAATTCTTTGCGCATCGTGGGTACAAAGAAGGACACGCTCAATGACTTGATATTGCCCGGCAGGATATGATCCTTGAAATGACCTTCGAAGGTCGTGATGGTGTCAAATGCCACCGAACCGCAAATAAGAACTGCATTATTCATTGAAAAACCTTCAGGGATAAAACAAACTCAATTCGAAACCGGCCACATCTGTACGACTGACCTGTACAGGTAAATTAATGGCAATTTCGTCATTTGGCTGGAAAGCGCGCTTTTGCGCTTCGGGCAACAGATACTCTTGCGGTTTGATGATGCGGCGGGCAGAAACGGATTCGGACGCATCCTTCAGGCTCAGCACCAGCGACGGCAACGGCTGGGCGATCGTATCGTTGTTTTTGATGACGGCATGCAGACTGAATGCCCGGGTTTCGGGCGTAGCCGACGGCGTGCTCACCTGACGCAAGGCCGGCTTCATAATGGCCAGATGCCGTACGGAGCGCGTATAGCCGACCTGACAACCAACAAAACTGCACAACTGTACGAGCTTGGGTCGCAAGGTTGGCGCCACACTGACAATCTGGTTGCGAAACACAATGGCGCCCTGGGCGAACAGAACAATCAGGGCAAACAACACGGCTAGAAACCAGATCAGGCCACTGCCGCTGCTGCGCTCGGGATCATCGTACTCAGTGTCGCGCTGAACGCGTCGGCGATACTGGCCTTCCACATGAACCTGGGGCGCTGGCCCCCGTTTATCCTGATAATATGCGCCGCTGCCCGACAGGCTTGGCGCGCCCACCACAAAACGCTCGCCAGCCCCCCGGTCGGTGTCCTGCGCCCGGCCTGTTCGCGGGGCGAGCCCGTCATCCTCAAGGCCCTCATCATCCTCATCATCCTCATCGTCCAGCATCGGCTCAGTCGCCTGACCCGCGTGCGGGCCTGCTGCAGCTTCATGATATCGCCCCGTCGACACGGCGGGACGTCCCGGGCGATCGCCGGCGCGCGCAGGAGTATGGTATACCGACCCTGGCTCATGACGGACAGAGAATGCATCGTCGTGCGCCTTGTCAGCTCGCAATACCGGAAAATCAGGCTCTTCTTGCACTGCGTGATCGAAAGCATTGAAAACGGTGGAGCAAACGCCGCAACGCACCTTGCCGTTACGCACATTCAACTGCGCCGGCGTCACATCAAAGCTGGTACTGCAATCTGGACAACGCGTTTTCATACAAGTCTCTCAGGTCTGCTTGCGAGTGCCGGCCAGGCATACCCATCCCTCATGGCTGCGCCAGACCGACATGTCGATCCATGGCGCATAGGCAGCGGCAACCTCTTGCGCCTGGCGCTCCAGGACACCCGACAGAATAAGCCGGCCCGCCGGCGCCACGCGGCCACACAACATGGGCGCAAGTACTTTCAACGGATTTGACAGAATATTGGCCACCACGATATCAAAGGTTCCGGCCTGCAGCCCATCGGGCAGACATGCTTTAACCTGTACCCTGTTGTTCTGCGCATTGTACTCAGTAGACTGTACCGCCTGCTCATCAATGTCGACGCCGACAACATCACGGGCGCCGAGTTTGGCTGCAATGATGGCAAGAATACCGGAACCACAACCGTAATCGAGCACCGTTTGCTGGCTCTGCAGATTGACCGCGAGCCACTGCGCACATAAATGTGTGGTTGGATGACTGCCGGTGCCAAATGCCAGCCCGGGATCCAATTCGATCAGAATGGGGTGGCCTTGCCCGTCGGCGTTGGGCACCTCGGGATTTTCACGATGCCAGCTGGGCACGATCCAGATCTGATCGGTAATGCTAATGGGCGCAAACTGCGATTGCGTCAGCCTCACCCAATCGGTGTCGGCGACTTCACGCACGACAGCCGAGCCGGCATAGTCTTCGCCGCTTTGCTGCGCCAGCGCTTGCAGCAAAGTTTCGAGCGCGATGTCATCGGGCAAAAGCGCAACAACACGATTGTGATTCCAGGCCTGGACATCGGGCTCGCCGCCGGGTTCTCCGAAAAGCGGCGTTTCGCGCTCGGTGCCCGAGTCGGCGTCCTCGACAGACACCGACAGCACGCCGAGTTCGAGCAATATGTCCGACAGCGCTTCCGCCCGGTCTTCCGAGCATGATAAAACAAGTTCCCGCATGGCCTATCCTCTTGCGTCGTTGCAAAAAAAGGTCCGAAGACCTTTTCTGCTGACACGATTATTTTGCTCGTTGTTCGAGTTTGTGTTCCAGATAATGGATACTGGTTCCACCCTCGACAAAACGTGCATCGGTCATGAGTTCGCGATGCAGTGCAATGTTGGTTTGAATACCTTCCACGACCATTTCAGACAGGGCCAGGTTCATGCGGGCGATGGCCTGATCACGCGTATCGCCGAAAGTAATGAGTTTGGCGATCATGGAGTCATAATTTGGGGGTACCCGATAGCCATTGAACACATGTGAATCGATGCGAACACCTGGTCCGCCGGGCACATGCCAGTTGGTGATCAGGCCGGGCGACGGCATGAAGGTATAGGGATCTTCGGCATTGATACGGCACTCGATGGCATGCCCTTTAAAGGTAATGTCACGCTGGCGCAGCTTGAACGGCTCGCCTGCAGCAATAAAGATCTGCTGCTGGACCAGATCGATGCCGGTGATGCATTCGGTCACAGTGTGCTCAACCTGAATGCGGGTATTCATTTCAATGAAATAGAATTCGTCGTTTTCGTATAAGAATTCGAAGGTGCCCGCACCACGGTAACCCATTTTGCGGCAGGCTTCGGCGCAGCGCTCGCCAATGCGTTCGATCAGCTTGCGCGGAATGCCGGGCGCCGGCGCCTCTTCAATTACTTTCTGGTGGCGACGCTGCATTGAGCAATCGCGCTCACCCAGCCAGACAGCGTCTTTCTTGCCATCGGCAAGGATCTGGATCTCAACGTGCCGTGGATTTTCAAGATACTTCTCCATGTACACTTCGGGATTATTGAATGCTGCCTGTGCTTCTGCCTTGGTCAGATTCACAGCGCTCACCAGGGCGGCTTCGGTGTGAACCACGCGCATGCCGCGTCCGCCACCACCACCGGCTGCCTTGATGATGACCGGATAGCCCACCTTGCGGGCCGTTTCCAGCAGGACGGCCGGGTCGTCGGGCAATGCGCCTTCGGAGCCAGGCACTACCGGTACGCCGGCAGCGATCATGGCCTGCTTGGCACTGACCTTGTCACCCATGATGCGAATGGTTTCGGGACGAGGGCCAATGAACACAAAACCGGAGCGCTCAACGCGTTCGGCGAAATCCGCATTTTCTGCCAGGAAACCATAGCCCGGGTGGATCGCCTCGGCATCGGTGACTTCTGCAGCAGAAATAATGGCCGGCATATGCAGATAACTCTGCTGAGCCGGCGCTGGGCCGATACATACCGACTCATCGGCCAGGCGTACATATTTGGCATCGCGGTCGGCTTCAGAATGCACGACCACCGTTTTGATACCCAATTCGCGGCAGGAGCGCTGGATACGCAGGGCAATTTCACCCCGGTTTGCAATCAGGATTTTTTCAAACATACTCACGCAATCACGAAAAGTGGTTGGCCAAACTCAACGGGTTCGCCATTTTCAACCAGAATTTCCCGGATCACACCGGATTTGTCCGCTTCGATTTCATTGAGCAGTTTCATGGCTTCAATAATGCACAGCGCATCGCCTTCGGCAACCGTGGCGCCCACTTCAACAAATGGGGGCGAACTTGGGTTGGGCGCCCGATAAAAAGTGCCAACCATAGGAGACTTGACAATGTGGCCGGTGGGTGCTGCCGGTGCAGCAGGCGCGGCGGCGGGAGCCGCGGCAGCTGCAGGAGCCGGCTGTGGCTGGGCCGGGGCTACCGGTTGCAGCGTCTGGGAGAACTTGACAATGCGGACCTTGCCTTCACCTTCGGTGATTTCAAGTTCTGCGATGCCTGATTCGGCAACCAGATCTATTAACGTTTTCAGTTTTCTGAGATCCATATTAATTCCATGCTTCGAGTTGATTGTCAGACAGACGCCGTTTTCCGGGCCTGTTTTAAATGATGTTTTATCGCGTATTGCAAGGCGGCCATATAACCATCGGCACCAAGCCCGCAGATGACCCCAACCGCCTTGTCTGCCAGATAGGAGTGATGCCGGAAGGATTCGCGCTGATGTACATTGGAAATATGTACCTCTATGAATGGAATGGCTACGGCGCCAAGGGCATCGCGCAAGGCGACACTGGTGTGCGTATACGCTGCAGCATTGATGACGATGAACGCGGTATTGTTACGCGCAGACTGGATTTTTTCGACCAGCTCGCCTTCATGGTTGCTCTGGAAACATTCGCATTGCACGCCGGCTTCGCTTGCAGCAAGCATTAATGCGTCATGAATGTCCTGCAGTGTCTGCCGACCGTAGACATCCGGTTCGCGCGTACCCAGCAGATTCAGATTAGGACCATTGAGAACCAGTACCTTTTGCGTCATTGAGCGCCAGTCTATAAGCAAATAAACTCGTATTTAACGGCAATTTCACGCTTTTGTCTATTAAAATCTACCAATCCGCAGGTCTGGCGCCGACTCACGCATGCCTACGCGCGAACGCAGCCAGGCCTTCCATCTCTATTTCACCCAGGATCGTGGCCAGTGGATTGCCCTTACTATCGAGCACCAGTGTAAATGGCAGCCCTCCCTTGGGGTTGCCCAACTTGCGCATAAGACTGATTTTACCTGCCCCTGCCGTCAGTAAAGGGTAAGATACCGGCGTTTTACGTGCAAATGCTTCAATATTGGCGACAGTATCAAGCCCGATGCCCACGACATTGACCGACTGCTGTTTTTTATGCAGCGCGTCCAGCGCAGGCATTTCCCTGACACAGGGGGCGCACCATGAGGCCCAGAAATTGATAATGGTCAGTTGGCCGTCGATGGCATCCCGCAACGATACCGTCGTACCACCCAGATTGGGCAGCGACAGGCCCAGCAGTTCGTTGAGCGCAGCCTCGTCCACGGCCGACACGTCTTCATTCAGTTTCGCCTTGGCCCAGGCCGGTCGGGTCATTAACAAAAAGGGAAGGGCCACGCCTGCCCCAACTAACTGTCTACGATTCATTCTGTATTACCCATCATGTTTTAAACGTTGTATGAAAATAACAGCGTGCTCGGGCAGGAGCGGGGCCAGTGGCAGGTTCCGCTACCGGAAACAACGCATCCTGTAACAGCAACTGTATGACATACGTATTGCTAATTCTACCTACTGAGCGGTGCAATGGCCGCGATGTGGCTGATTCCGCTTAAAATACCGCTCAGGAGAAATTTATGCATTTACATATCTTGGGCATTTGTGGCACGTTTATGGGCGGTCTGGCCCTGATTGCGCGCGCGGCCGGGCACCAGGTCACGGGCTGCGATACTGGCGTGTACCCTCCCATGAGTACACAATTGCAGGAACAGGGTATCGAGCTGATCGAAGGGTTCGATGCCGCCCAGACAGGCATCAGGCCCGATCTTTTTGTGATCGGCAACGTTGTCACGCGTGGCAACCCCCTGATGGAAGCGATTCTTGACCAGGGGCTGCCGTATGTGTCCGGGCCCCAATGGCTGGGAGATCATGTCCTGCAGCACCAGCACGTGCTTGCCGTGGCAGGCACGCATGGCAAAACCACGACCAGCTCCATGCTGGCCTGGATCCTGCAGGATGCCGGCCTGCAACCCAACTTTCTGATTGGGGGCATTGCTACCAATTTGGGTATTTCAGCCCGTTACGACCAGGCGCAACGCTATTTTGTCATTGAGGCCGACGAATACGATACGGCTTTTTTCGACAAGCGTTCAAAATTTGTGCACTATCATGCCCGCACGGCGATCCTGAACAATCTTGAGTACGATCACGCCGACATCTTCCCTGATCTTGCCGCCATCGAAACGCAATTTCATCATTTGGTCAGGACCGTACCGCAAAGCGGTTGCATTATCTATCCGCCACAGGACCAGGCGCTCGCGCGGGTGATGCAGCGTGGCTGCTGGTCACAAGAGGATCAGTTCGGCCCCGGCGGGCGCTGGACCTTCGAAACGGACCAGGCCGACATGAGCAGGTTTACCGTCCTGTATGACGGCAAACCCCAAGGACAGGTCAGCTGGTCGCGCACGGGCGTGCACAATGCCAATAATGCGCTGTCTGCCATTGCTGCGGCCAGCCATGTGAATGTGCCGGTGGCCGCCGCCATTGCAGCGCTGTCGCGGTTTTCCGGCATCCGCCGCCGCATGGAGCTGCGCGGGACCGTCAATGGGATCCAGGTTTTTGACGATTTTGCCCATCACCCCACCGCCATTGAGACCACCCTGGACGGCTTGCGCAAGCAGGTTGGACCGCGCCGCATTCTTGCCATACTCGAACCCCGCTCCAACACCATGAAACTGGGCACGATGGCCGCAAGATTGCCACAGGCCCTGGCTCTGGCCGACCGTATCTACTGTTTCGGCGCCAAAACCGGTAAACATGCGCTTGGCTGGGACCCGGCCGAAGTATTCGGCAACAGCACCGTACCCGCCCAGGGCTTCAACGACCTGGATCTGCTGGTTCAAGAGGTCAGCAAGCAGGCTCAGCCCGATGACGTGATTCTGGTCATGAGCAACGGCGGTTTTGGCGGCATCCACGAAAAACTGCTGCAAGCCCTGCAGCAGACAGCGACGCAAACGGTCTCATGATTCTCTATCTGCACGGGTTTCGTTCGTCTTCTCTTTCTGCCAAATCGCAGCAATTGCAGCAAGCGATGGCTGCCGCTGGTCGCACCCATGAACTGGCCGCGCCCGATCTGCCGGATGATCCTCATGCCGCCATTGCATTGGCCATGGCACATGCAAAGCAGCTGTGCCCGTCCGGGAATATGCAAAATCTGACAGTGATCGGTTCTTCGCTTGGCGGCTACTATGCCACCTGGCTAAAGGAGGAATTGAACTGCAAGGCAGTCCTGATCAATCCGGCAATATACGCAGTACGTGACCTGTCCACCCAGCTAGGCCACACCACAAAATTTCATAGTGATGGGTCTTTTTCATTTACGGCGGCGTCCGTTCAGGCGCTGGCCAGCCTGTATCGGCCCGTTCTGACCGACATGCAACACTATTATCTGCTGGCCTGTACCGGAGACGAAGTGCTGGACTGGCAGGAAATGACCCAACGCTACGATGGCGCACGCCTCACACTGATACAGGGAGGGGATCACGCATTTTCCATGTTTGAACGCTATCTCCCTGCCATTCTCGATTTCACCGCCTCTAAGTAGGAACTCATATTCATGTACGTGGTTTTTGAAGACGACGGCAGCTTCAAGGCTGAAAAAATTCATTCCGAAGCCGATTCGACGCTACAGGTCGAGTCGGTCAGCGGTAAACGCAGCAAAATCAAGCGCAACGCAGTCATCTTTACCTTCGATGGTATTGAGCCACAAGCCATGCTCGAACAGGCACGGGCGATGGGCGAAGAGCTCGATCTGCAATTTCTGTGGGAATGCGCTCCGCAAGATGAATTTTCGGCCCAGGATCTGGCTCGCGATTATGTCGGACACGAACCGTCCATTACCGAAAAAACGGCGATTTTGCTGCGCCTGCATAGCGCGCCAGCCTACTTTCACCGCAAGGGCAAAGGTCATTACAAGGCAGCGCCTGCCGATATTTTGCAGGCGGCACTGGCTGCCCTGGAAAAGAAACAGCGTCAGGCCGAACAGCAGCAGGCCTGGACCGATGCCATGCTGGCCGGCACGCTGCCCGACGACTTGCGCGAAGCCGCCCGCACATTCCTGATTCGCCCGGACAAAAACACGCTGCAGTGGAAAGCCTTCGAGAAGGCGCTGACCGAAAGTGGCAAGACCGCTGAAACCCTGTTGCTGGAGCTGGGCGTATATCCGCATGCGCTAGCCGTGCATATGGAAAGATTTCTCAAACAGCACTTTCCCAAGGGAACGGCAGTGCCCGAGCTGGACATCCCGCCAATACCAGAGTTGCCGTCCGGCGACGTTGTGGCCTACTCCATTGATGACATCAGCACGACCGAGATTGACGATGCGCTGTCGGCGACACATATTGAAGGCGATCTGTACCGGATTGGCGTGCATATTGCTGCTCCGGCGCTGGTGGTCACGCGTGATTCGGACCTGGACAAACTGGCCCGCAGTCGCATGTCTACGCTATACATGCCGGGGGATAAGATTCCCATGCAAAGCGACACGCTGATCAGCATGTTCTCGCTGGATGCCGGCAAGCGGGTGCCTGCCCTGTCCCTGTACGTCACAGCCAATATCGCTACAGGTGAAATACAGGAAACTGTCACGCGCGCTGAAACCATCACGATTTGTGAAAACCTGCGTATCGACGATTTGGTGACGCAGGTTACCCGCGAAGCGCTCGAAGACCAGGCGGCTAGCCTGCCCTACGCCGAGTTATTCCGGCCACTATGGAAGCTGGGACAGCACCTGAAGGCTGCGCGCGAACAGATGCGCGGCAAACCGGAAAACAACAACCGCACGGAATACACGTTCCGCCTGCACGGGCCTGCCGATGATCCCAATTCGGTCATCGAGCTTATTCCGCGACAGCGCAATGCGCCGCTCGATCAAATCGTTGCCGAGTACATGATACTTGCCAACACGCAGTGGGGTGGATATCTCAACGAGCACGGCCTGCCCGGCGTGTATCGATCCCAACAGATGGGGCGCGCGCGCATGTCTACCCATCCATTGCCGCATGAATCTATCGGCGTTCCCCAGTATGCCTGGGCCACGTCGCCACTGCGCCGCTATGTCGATCTGGTGAACCAGCGCCAAATTCTTGCCGCCGCCGAACACGGCGTATCGGCACGCCTGGTGGCACCGTTCAAACCCAAAGACGCCGATCTGTACGCCATCATCGGCGCCTTCGACTCCCAGTACATGCTCTGGCACGAATTCCAGAACCGGCTGGAGCGCTATTGGTGTCTGCGCTGGCTGACCCAGCAGTCACGTACCAGGCTTCATGGCACCTTCATCCGCGACAATCTGGTTCGTCTCGAAGAAATCCCGCTTGTTATCGAAGTGAACGGGGTACCAGAGCTTGAACGCAATGATCGTATTGTCATTAATGTACGCGGCACCGATGAGCTGTCACTGCATATTGACGCCGAATATGCCGGGCTCGTGCAACCGGACGCAGAGGCAACTGCATCATGAACACACCACGCACATTCGCCGTTCTTGGCAACCCGATCAAACACAGCCTGTCGCCACGCCTGCACGCCCTGTTTGCCCTGCAGACCGGCCTGCAGATCGAGTACAGCAAGCAATGCGTAGAACCGGCGCATTTTAGCGATCACGTGAAGCAGTTCTTTGTCTCCGGCGGCTGTGGTCTGAACATTACGTTGCCTTTCAAGGAACAAGCCTACGCACTGGCCGAACCTCGTATCTCCGATCGCGCCAGGGCGGCCGGTTCGGCCAACACCCTGTGGCAGGAAAATGGCAACATACACGCCTGCAATACCGATGGCGTCGGGCTGGTCAATGACATGCTGCGCCAGCACATCACGCTGCGTGACAGTCGTATTCTATTGATCGGAGCCGGCGGGGCAACGCGCGGCGTCATGCCTGCGTTGTTGCAGGCCGGATGCGCACATCTGCACATTGTGAACCGTACTGAAGAAAAAGCCCATGCGTTGGCCGCACAGGCTACGGCGCTATCGGGCCCGCACGCACAGGTAACGGCCTCGGCATTTTCCTTGCTGCAGGGCACTTGGGACATTATCATAAATGCCACCGCCAGCAGCCTGTCGGGCCAGACATTGCCCCTGCCTGACAGCCTGTTTCGCGCCGACGCCGTGGCCTACGATATGCTCTATACCGCAGACGGCGACACGCCGTTTCTGCAGCAGGCGCGCAACGCCAGCGCCTGCTATACATCAGACGGCCTGGGCATGCTGGTCTACCAGGGCGCCGAGAGTTTTCGCATCTGGAACCAGATTGAGCCCGATGCTGCGTCGGCTCTCACTGCGCTGCGCATGGAACTGACGGGGTCGGTCTGATGCTCGAGGCAGTCGGACGCATCGCCAGCCAGATTGTTATCGGTATCGCCGAGCGCGTGCGCGCACAGTCGATAGCTCGCTCAATGGTCGATCTTGTTGCCCTGCTGATTGCGGTCATTCTGCTGTATCAGATCTATCTGTTCGCCTGGGTACTCTGGTACAGCGTCTTCAATCCCGGCGGCAGTGCCTATATGCGCGAACAGGCCAGCCGTCTGGCGGCCCTGGATCGGCCAGTGAGCATTCAATATGAATGGACACCCTATGAGGCAATCAGTCCTGCCCTGAAAAAGGCGGTCATTGCCGCCGAGGACGCCCGCTTTACCGAACACTCCGGCGTTGAATGGGAGGCAATCCGCAAGGCCTGGCGCTATAACGAACGGCAGGAGCAAGCCGGCCGCAATCGCCGCCGCGGTGGCTCCACGCTCACGCAGCAACTTGCAAAGAACCTGTTTTTATCGGCCGATCGCACCTATATTCGCAAGGGCCAGGAACTGGTCATTACCTATATGATAGAAGCGATCATGTCCAAGCGGCGAATTCTGGAACTGTATTTGAATGTTGTGGAATACGGCAACGGCATCTTCGGCGCCCAGGCTGCTGCCCGCCACTATTTCAACGTGGATGCAGCGCGTCTGTCGACTTTTCAGGCCGCGCGCCTGGCAGCCATTCTGCCCAATCCAAGGGTCTATGGAAAGAACCTGCAATCGCGCTATGTGCAATCGCGCGGCCGGACAATTTCTGCCCGCATGCGCAGCGCAATCCTGCCTGAATAAAGCGGAACCGCGGCAGGCCGTCGACCGTCATCACCTAAACGCAATGACAGCATCCCCGGTTACCAACCAGTTACTTTATCGCACGGCAATCAACGCTAAAATACAGGAGAACGACATTGGGGATACGACCGATGCCCCAGACATGAGTGCTGGATCAACAGCATTTGCAAGGTCTGCAATAGGGCCTGCAAATTTATCGGCGAGAAGCTGTTATGCTGGAATCGACCTGCAAACAACAGTAAAATCAACGATTCTGAGGCCAGCCGCAACACTTTCCTGCGTCTGACTGGACACTAATAAGACACATGCGCACAGCAAGAAAATATATAGGGACAGAAATCTACCGCTCCACCGTGGCTGTACTGGTGGCGCTCGTGGGCCTGTTCACCTTTTTTGCCCTAATAGACGAACTGGACAGCATCAGCGATCAGTTTCCGCTGTTCTCGCTGTTGTATTTGCAGGTATTGCAATTGCCAACGCGTCTGTATGATCTGTTGCCCATCGGGCTGCTGATCGGGTCGGTGCTGGCGCTGGCCAGCCTGGCGCAGCGCAACGAACTGGTGATACTACGCGTTTCGGGTGTCAGCAGCATTTCGTTGCTGCTCATGCTCTGGACCATTACCATTCCGCTGATGCTAGGCGCATTCGTACTGTCGGAATTTGTTACGCCTCGTGCCGAACTCATGACCAGCGAAGCCAGCCTGAAGTACCTGGGCAAAGCCAGCGGCGGACAGATGAATTCGGGCCACTGGTTTCGCGAACCCGATGACCACGGCAATATCCGCACCATCAACATTGCACAACTTCGCGACCAGGGCAGCGTACAGGACATTCGCATCATCACGTACAACGCAGACGAGAGCCGGTTTATTTCTCTTGATCATGCAAAAACCGGACACTTCAGCCAGAACACCCTCACCCTGACCGATGTAGTACACATCACCAGCCTGATCGATGCCAAATCCGCCCTGGCCGACCCCAACAAGCCGGTCGCCGATGTTGCCAGGCGCACGGTGTTGCCAACGCTGGAACTGACAACGACGCTTACCCCCAATCGCCTGCTGGCCGGCCAGATGCAACCGGACCGCATGTCGACGATTTCGCTGCTTGATTACATTTCATACCTGGAAGAGAACAAGTTGCAGACAAACCGTCAGGTTGTGGCGTTGTGGCGCAAACTGAGCTATCCGTTCACGTTGCTGGTCATGATTACCATTGCCGCACCTATCGGATTCATGCAAACACGCAAGGGCGGTGTGGGCGGCAAGGTGTTTCTGGGCATTTTATTGGGCGTTGCATTCTATATGATCAACCAGCTTGCATTGAATGTGGGCATGTTGAAGAATCTGCCCCCCTGGTTTACCGCGCTTACGCCCAATACGATCGCGATGCTGATCGCCATGCTTGCGCTCTACCTCATGGAAGCCCGGCGGACCCCGCGCATGCAACGTGCACCACTGTCGGGGAAGGCTGCGACGTAATGAATATTTGGGCTATAGGAGATTTACAGGGTTGTTGTGGTGCGCTGGACGAACTGCTTGACCATCCATTGATTCAGGAAGATCCCGACTGCCGGCTCTGGTTTGCCGGCGACCTGATCAACCGCGGGCCGCAGTCGTTGCGTACGTTAAAGCGCATTATCAAGCTGGGCGATCGCGCCGTCAGCATTCTGGGCAACCATGATCTGCATATGCTTGCCGTCCATGCCGGCATACGCAATGAGAACAAATCAGACACATTCGACGCGATTCTCAAGGACAAGCATGTCAACGATTTGATTGACTGGCTGCGACATCGCCCGCTGGCCCATTACGAGGCAGGGCATTTGATGGTTCATGCCGGCGTCATGGCCAAATGGGATCTGGACAAGACCCTGGCGCTGGCCGAAGAGGCGCATCAGGCGCTGATCAGCGACAAATGGAAAAAGAACCTGCAAAAAATGTACGGAAATGAGCCCGTCCAGTGGAAGGACAAGCTATCGGGCGCAAAACGGCTGCGGGTGATTATCAACGCCTTTACCCGTATGCGACTGTGCACAATGCAGGGCGAAATGGATTTTGCATCCAAGGACGCGCCCGATGGCCATCCGGGGCTGGTGCCCTGGTTTGACGTGCCTGACCGAAAAACGGCCGATATCCCTATCATCTTCGGACATTGGTCAACACTGGGCCTGCTGATTCGCAAGAATCTGCTGGCCCTGGACACCGGCTGCGTGTGGGGCGGAAAACTGACCGCGCTGCGCCTGAGCGATCGCAAGCTCATCCAGATAGACTGCAAACAGCACGGCAAGCAATAAAGCATGCAAGCGGCAAATGCAGCGGTTCTGCCGGGACCGGCAGGGGCCTGACCCAACCCTGCCAGAGCCGACAGTAACCGTTCAGTCCTGAACCACCCTGGCCCGAATGGCGTCACGCACTTTTGCCGCCAACTCGGCGCGCCCCAGCTCCGATGGCTGACCATTTTGCGTGACCGCAGGCAGGCAATAAACTTCAACGCAGACGTGGCTTGCACTGAGCAGAACCCAGATATTGCCAATTAGAGTCTGGTCGCCGATAAAAGCCATTTTCCCGCTGCGCTGACCTTCATACCAAAACACCAATGCGACCGGTTGAATCGCCACATGGGCACGCATGGCGGGCTCGAACAGACTTGTGCTAAATGGCTTGACGTCCAGGCCATCGGAGGTCGTGCCCTCGGGAAACAAGCCAACGCAGATATTGCGCTCGAACAGCCTCTTCATATTGTCACTGACACGACCGATGGCCTGACGCTGCCCTCGTTCGATAAACACCGTGCCCACCCTGGCCACCAGCCAGCCGATCACCGGCCATCTGCGGATTTCCTGTTTGGCGATAAACGACGTCGCCCGCCAGCTGTTCAGAATAAAAATATCAATCCACGACACATGATTGGCAACCCACAAGACCGGGCCGCTCTTGATCGGTGTGCCATGACGCACCACTTTGACGCCACAAACCAGCATCAGGCAGCATGACCAGGCTTTGGTCACGGCATCTTGCACCGGCCGATTCATGAATGGCAAAGCGATAGCGGCCGTCAGCAGTCCCGAAAGTAACAGAAGAATCAGAAAGATCGCCCTGACAACAAACCGTAAATACGCGATCACACAGACTCCCACACGCTGCGACCACTGACCAGCGTCATGATAATTTTGCCAGGCAGTTCGTAACCGACAAAGGGCGTGTGCGCACTTTGGCTAAGCAACGTATCGCGCCCGACTGTCCAGGCAGCGTCGGCATCCGCAATGGCGATATCGGCCGGCGCGCCCACAGACAACGTACCGCAGCCCGGCAACGACGGTGCGCCCGCCTTCAGAATGGCGGCCGGCCCGGTGGTAATGAGTCCCAGCGCCTGTACCAGCGGCAGCTTTTCCTCCTGCGCCCATTTGACCACCAGCGAGAACAGCAACTCCACACCCGTGGCGCCTGCCTCGGCCTCGGCAAAGGGCATCAGCTTGCCATCGTCGTCCACCGGCGTATGATCCGAGCAGACGGCATCAATCGTTCCATCGGCAAGCCCGGCGCGAATCGCGTCGCGATCACGCTGGCCGCGCAAGGGCGGATCCAGCCGGTAATTGCTGTCGAAAAACCCGATATCCAGGTCTGTCAGGTGCAAATGATTGAGCGACACATCGCAGGTAACCGGCAGGCCCTGCGCCTTGGCCTGGCGCACCAGTGCAATCCCGGCCGCGCTCGACAGGCGGCATATATGCAGGCGCGTACCCGTAACTTTTTGCAATTCGAACAGGGTATGCAGCGCAATCGTTTCTGCCTGCTCAGGCACGCCGACCAGCCCCAGACGCGAGGCAAAGGGTCCGCTGGCCGCTACTCCCTTGGACAGGGATGCGTCCAGCGGCGTGAGCCACAAGGTATAGCCATAGGTTTTCGCATACTGCATGCTGCGCAGCAGGACTCCAGTATCGATCAGCGGCAGTGAAGCCTGGGAAAAGGCAATGCAACCGGCTTCGGTCAGCTCGGCCATTTCGGTAATGATTTTGCCTTCAAGGCGATTGGTCATTGCGCCCAAGGGATACAGATTAGCCTGATGCAACTGGCGGGCGCGGTGTTTAAGCATTTCGACCAGGCCAGGCTCATCCAGTGCAGGTTCGGTATCGGGCGGCAACACCAGACTGGTCACCCCGCCGGCGAGCGCGGCCTGCATTTCCGACTCCAGCGTTGCCCGGTGTTCAAAGCCGGGTTCGCGCAGACGGACAGCAAGGTCAATCAGACCCGGAATCACCAGTTTACCGGTGGCATCGATGGTGCGTGCCGATTCAAATCCGTCCGGTTCCCGGCCCGTGCCGACTATGCGTCCGGCTGCGATATAAAGATTACCGGCCTGGTCCGTACCGGAAGCCGGGTCAAGCAGCCGGCCACCTTTAATTACTATTTTCACTGAGAAGCTCCAGCTACGATGCTCATGACTGCCATTCTGACAGCAATCCCGAACGTTACCTGATTAAGAATAACCGCCTGTGGTCCGTCCGCGACGGCAGAATCAATTTCAACCCCGCGATTCATGGGCCCCGGGTGCATGACAATGGCATCCGGTTTGGCATAGGCTAATTTTTCGTGGGTCAGCCCGTAATGCTTGAAATACTCCTGCGAAGACGGCAGCAACGCGCCCTTCATGCGCTCATTCTGCAAGCGCAGCACCATGATCACATCCACGTCCCGCAGGCCTTCGCGCATATCGGTAAATACCTTGACGCCCATTTGTTCAAGCCCGCCCGGCAGCAGTGTGAGCGGACCGATGGCGCGCACTTCGGCCGCGCCCAGCGTGGTGAGTGCGTGAATATCGGACCGCGCGACCCGGGAATGCAGAATATCGCCCACAATGGCGACCGTCAGCCCGGAAAAATCTTTCTTGAAATGGCGGATGGTGTACATATCCAGCAAGCCCTGCGTAGGATGCGCGTGGCGACCATCTCCGGCGTTAATGACGTGAATGTGCGGCTGCACGTGGCGCGCGATCAGATACGGTGCGCCGCTGGCTTCATGCCGCACGACAAAGATATCGGCCTGCATGGCCGTCAGATTGCTGATGGTATCGAGCAGCGACTCGCCTTTGGCGGTAGACGATACGTTGATATTCAGGTTATAGACATCGGCCGAGAGCCGCTTGGCAGCTATTTCAAATGTGGTACGGGTGCGGGTAGAATTTTCAAAAAACAGATTGAAGACGCTTTTGCCGCGCAGCAGCGGCACCTTTTTGATATCGCGTTCAGCCATGGGCACGAATGTCTGGGCCGTGTCCAGGATATGGGTCAGAATATCGCGCGGCAGCCCCTCGGTGGACAGCAGATGGGTCAGCTCGCCATGCCGGTTCAATTGCGGGTTAAACATGGCGGGGTTCCTCTTCCAGGGCCAGGGTAAAACGGGAGTCCTCATCAGCAGCCAGAACATAATTGCTGCCGCGTGGTAAAGGCAGCACGCCGCCGCAGATATCGGGCGCAATGGGCAGCTCGCGGCCCCCCCGGTCGATCAACACGCCAAGGCGAACCGAAGCCGGCCGGCCATAATCGTACAGCTCATTGAGCGCTGCCCGGATCGTGCGGCCGGTAAAGAGAATATCGTCGATCAGAAAAATGTGCGCGCCTTCGACCTCGAACGGCACGTGACTTGGCTGAGTTTGCGAATGCAGCCCAATGCGGCTGAAGTCGTCGCGATGCAGACTGGTATTGAGCGTGCCCGGCTGATTGGGCAGATTCAGATCGCCGCAGAGTCGCCGTGCCAGCCAGGCGCCCCCTGAATAAATACCTACTAGATATGTGTTGGCCGGGTCAGTGCCCCTTAGCTTTTCGCTCAGGGCGTTTTTCAGATGCGCGTAAAGTTCTTCGGCGCTGGGCAGGCTGCCTGTCATGGTTTTTCGATCCTGTTAGCAAAGGTGCCGTTATCAAAGATGCCGTTATTTTAAGCTATCCAGATAGCGTTGAAGAATAACTGCGGCCGCCACGGCATCATCTTCTTCGTTGTTGCCAAGAAGCGCCTGCGCTTCCATGCTGGAACCGCGTTCGTCTACCAGCTCGACCTGCAGGCCAAAACGGCCGTGCAACTGGTTGGCAAAGCGCCGGGCAAATTTTGAAGCAGGCTGTTCGTCGCCCGCGCTGGTTAGCGGCAGGCCGACCACCACCCTTTCGGGTTGCCATTCATACAGCAGCGCAGCAATACGGGCAAAGCGACCATCGCGCGTCACCTCGCGGATAATGCACAACGGGCGCGCCTGTCGCGTCAACGTATTACCCAGGGCCACGCCGGTTTTTTTCATGCCGGCATCAAACGCCAGCAGGGTTTCTTCAGGCATGTCCGGCATCACCGGACAAGGCTGCGGGTTCGATGCCAAGCAGCGCCAGTGCTGCCGTATAACGGTCAGCCGGTCGTTTGTTGAAAATGATATTGCGGTCTGCGCTGACATTGAGCCAGGTATTGGCGGCAATTTCCTGCTCCAGCTGACCCGCAGACCAGCCGGCATAACCCAGCGTAATAAAAATTTGCTGCGGACCTTCGCCCCGCGCCAGGTCTTCCAGCACGTCGCGCGAGGTTGTTAGCGCCATCTCGCCCAGCACGACACTGGAACGATAATGACCGGCCGGATGATGCAGGACGAAACCGCGATCAGTCTGGACAGGCCCGCCATAGAAAACGGTCTGCGCAGCCAGATCGGCATTGACTTCCAGTTCGAGCCGCTCCAGCAATTGCTCCACCGACAGGTCAGTAGGCCGGTTCAGCAACAGGCCCAGCGCACCGTCTTCGGAATGTTCACAAACATATACCACGCCACCTTCGAAAATATCGGATGTTTGAGAAGGCATGGCCATGAGGAACTGGTTCGCCATACTGACAAATTCAGATTCTTTTTTGTCTTCGTGTTCGGTCATGGTCCTTCCTTTTTGAGGATGCGCGTCAGATTTCCATCATTTCAAAGTCTTCCTTGCGCGCACCGCATTCAGGACAGACCCAGTTGGGGGGGACGTCTTCCCATTTGGTACCCGGCGCAATTCCTTCTTCAGGAACGCCGGTTTCCTCATCATAAACCCAACCACAAATTAAACACATCCAGGTACGCATAATACGGTTATTTCCTAACATTCAAATGTAACTTCACGAATCGGATGGAACCGGCCCATCGGGCTTGTTCCCGAAAACATGCTCGCGCACGCTTTAGTACCCATTTTAATTTAAAATGATACCTTTGGTCCGTTTTCCCAAAAACCGCGCCGTGCTTTTTTGTGCACCGGCAATTTTCACCGCTTTTGTTTTTCACTTAGTACGCCTCGTGTCCCCTGATCATGCCCCTGCAGTGCTGTTTTTCAACCATCTGGATCCAACCGGGCGCTCCGGGCTCGCTGGCGATGTCCTGACCGCCACGCAATTCGGTTGCCAGGCGGTCACCGCGCTGACCGCCATTATGGTGCAGGACACCGGCGTCATCGAGGAAATCCATCCCATTGCGGACGAAATCCTGGACAATCAGGCACGCTGCCTGCTCGAGGACATCCCGGTTCATGCCATCCGGGCCAGCGGCCTTTACAGCCCCGACCACGTCAGTGTGATTGCGCAAATCGCCGCCGACTATGACAGCGTCCCGCTGGTTCTGTATCTTGGGCCGCAATACGCGTCGGTCATCGAAGACAGCTCCGATGACGAGATCGAGGCCTTGCTGCAGGCAACTTGGGAAACCCTTATTCCACAGGCCAGTTGCGTTGTCGTCGACTGCAGCTACCTGAACTTATGGGCCCCGGAAGATGACCATGACGACGTGAACCCGATCCCGGTGGTGCTCGAAGCCATTCTGGCAGCAGGGGCAAAATCCTGCCTGGCGCTGTTTTGTCCTTCACCAGACGACGCCCATCAGCATGTCTTGCTCGAAGGCGGCGATCGCAGCCTTGCTTTTGGCTTTTTCCCGCTGGCCGGACAATCTGAAGCCGGCGATATGATCAGCGCTGCCCTGGCCTGCGAACTGACGCGAGGCCAGGCGATGACCCAAGCCTGCGAGCAGGCCATTACCTACGCCCACAAGGCGCTGGCCAACGGGCGCAAGCTGGGCATGAGCAAGCTGGTTGCGCAAAGGCTGCAGAAACCCTGATCCTCTGCCTGATACAGGCTTGCGGACAACCGCCAGCGCTTTCTCGCTATACTTCTATAGATATCTGCATCTCCCTTCAGGCATACCGCGCAATGACAGCAAAAACGTTTCCCTCCGGTCTATACGGCATTACGCCCGAATGGCATGACGCCGGACGCCTGCAACAGGCCGTTGCACTGGCCTGCGAAGGCGGCATGCGGGTGCTGCAGTGGCGACAGAAAACCATGCCGCCCGAACAGTCGCGCGATATCGCTGCGTCGCTGCGGGCGATCTGTCGTGCGGCAGGCGTGTTGTTTATCGTCAATGATGACTGGCAGCTGGCACTGGAGCTGGATGCAGATGGCGTTCACTTAGGTAAAAACGATGCAGCCATCGCAACCGTTCGCGCACAGTTGCAACAACGGAACCAGGCGCCCTTGCTGATCGGCGTCTCCTGCTATGACAGCCTGGAGCTGGCCGGCACCGCCATGCAGGACCAGGCAGATTACATTGCCTTTGGTGCCCTTTTTCCTTCCATGGTCAAGCCCGACGCGGTCCATGCGCCCCTGTCGCTGTTTCAGGCAGTCAGAAAACCGCCGGGTGCGCAGCGCAAGCCGGCAATGGTCGGGATTGGCGGAATCAACAGGCAAAATGCCCATCTGGCGGTAGAAGCCGGTGCCGACAGTATCGCCGTCATCACCGGATTATTCGGTGAACCGGACATTCGCAGCGCCGCCGCCTACTATGCGTCGCTGTTTGACAAGCGCCCCTCGCCGTCGTCATGATTGACGTTTTCCTGCCCGGTCATGTCACCGCCCATGCCGCGCGCAACAAGCCCTGACACAACCGGCCACCTTTTCACTCATTTTTCAGATAAAGATTTCATTATGTCCCAGAACGAAGTTCTCTTTAAACGCGCCCTTCAATCCATTCCAGGTGGCGTCAACTCGCCGGTACGGGCGTTCCGCTCGGTAGGTGGCACGCCGCGCTTCATCAGCAAGGCAAAAGACGCTTATATATGGGATGCCGATGGCAAACAGTATATTGATTATCTGGGCTCGTGGGGCCCGGCCATTGTTGGCCATGCACATCCGGAAGTTGTTCAGGCGGTGCAGCGGGCCGCAGAATCAGGCCTGTCTTTCGGCGCGCCGACCGAGGCCGAGTCATTGCTGGCCGAAGCCATTATTTCGCGCATTCCTTCCATTGAAAAGGTCCGTCTGGTCAGCTCTGGTACCGAAGCGACCATGAGCGCCATTCGCCTGGCCCGCGGCGCCACCGGCCGCAATAAGATTATCAAATTTGAAGGCTGCTACCATGGTCATGCCGACAGCCTGCTGGTCAAGGCTGGCTCCGGACTGTTGACCTTTGGCAACCCGACATCTGCCGGCGTCCCTGCCGAATTTGTCGCGCATACGCTGGTGCTGGACTATAACGACCTGGACGCAGTCAAGGCTGCATTTGTCGAATTCGGCGCCGACATTGCCTGCATTATTGTGGAACCGATAGCCGGCAATATGAACCTGATCAAGCCGGCGGAAGGATTCCTGGCCGGCCTGCGCGCATTGTGCACGGAATATGGCGCACTGCTGATTTTCGACGAAGTCATGACCGGATTTCGTGCTGGCCCTCAGGGAGTACAAGGCCTGTCTGGCGTCACGCCCGATCTGACGACACTGGCCAAAGTCATTGGCGGGGGCATGCCGGTGGGCGCCTTCGGCGGTCGCACCGATATCATGGACCAGATTGCACCACTGGGACCTGTCTATCAGGCGGGCACCCTGTCGGGCAACCCAGTATCCGTCGCCGCCGGCCTTATTACACTTGAAATACTGTCGCGCCCCGGTTTCTATGAGCACTTGCAGACACAATCGGCCAAACTGGTTGCCGGCTTGCAGGAAAAGGCCAAGGCTGCAGGCGTAGCGTTCTGCGCCGACTCAGTGGGCGGCATGTTCGGGCTGTATTTCCGTGAAACCGTTCCCACCACTTTCGCGCAGGTATCCGACGTCAACCATGACGCCTTCAAGGTCTTTTTCCACGGCATGCTGGACAATGGCGTTCATCTGGCGCCATCGGCCTTTGAAGCCGGTTTTGTCTCGGCCATGCATAGTGACGAGATTTTGGAAAAAACGCTGGACGCAGCCGCCCGCGCATTTTCACTGCTATAACAACAACCGGCACCAGATCGCATGTGCGCCCTGCGCCATCGATCCGGTGCCGCATCCCCGTCGCCGCCGCTTCCAAGCCTTGCGTCGGAAAAACGCCATTGCGGACCCTCGGAGATTTTTTTTCAGATATCCCGGTTTTCTCAATGTGAAATAAAAAAGACGCTACACTCAGGGTTATCCATAATATGTTAAAGGTGTTGAAGCTGTATGGCTGTAAACTTAAATATACCTGACGAATCAGCTATCTATCCGGTAGCAGGGGTTGAAATTGGCATTGCGCAAGCCGGGATCAAAAAGCCTGGCCGCGATGATCTCACATTATTCAAATTCACACCAGGTACCTCTGTAGCTGGCGTTTTCACCCGTAACCGTTTCAGAGCCGCCCCGGTGCAGATCTGCGAATCGCGCCTGGCCAAGGGCAATGCCATGCGGGCCCTGGTCATCAATACCGGCAATGCCAATGCCGGCACCGGTGCTGACGGCCTGGAACGTGCCTTTGAGACCTGTCGCGTGCTGTCCAAGGAACTGGGCCTGTTGGAAGAAGAAATCCTGCCATTTTCTACAGGGGTTATTCTTGAACCCCTTCCGGTAGACAAGATTACGGCAGCGTTGCCGCAATGCATTCGATCCCTGGACAAAAATGCCTGGCTCAAGGCAGCGCACAGTATCATGACCACCGATACGCTGCCCAAAATCTGCTCCAGGCAACTGACACTGGACGGGCGTAAAGTGAGCATTACCGGCATCAGCAAAGGCGCCGGCATGATCCGCCCAAATATGGCCACCATGCTGGGCTTTGTCGCAACCGATGCGGAAATTGCCCCGGCACTGCTCAAGGAGCTGGTCAAGGATATTGCCAACCGTTCTTTTAACCGTATTACGGTAGACGGCGACACCTCGACCAATGACTCATTTATCGTGATCGCCACCGGTCAAAGCGGCATACAGGTACAGGACGCCCAAAGTCCACATTACCAGACCATTAAGGCAGAGCTGATTGAAGTCGCCCGCGAGCTGGCACAAAAAATCGTGCGTGATGCCGAAGGCGCCACCAAATTCATCACCATCCAGGTGGAAGAGGCAGAAAGCAGCCAGACTGCGCTGAAAATTGCCTACGCGATCGCGCACTCCCCGCTGGTCAAAACCGCCTTCTACGCATCGGATCCGAACCTGGGTCGCATTCTGGCCGCCATTGGTTACGCCGGCGTCGATGATCTGAATGTGACCGCCCTGCGCCTGTGGCTTGACGATGTGCTGGTTGCCACCGGCGGCGGCCGCGATCCTGACTATCTAGAAGAAGATGGGCAGCGTGTCATGCAGCAGCCCGAGATTCTGGTGCGTGTAGCACTGGGCCGCGGCAATGTATCGGAAACGGTATACAGTTGCGACTTCTCGCATGAGTACATCAGCATCAACGCAGACTACCGTTCCTGAGATCAAACCCGGGCAGCGTAGCCAGGCCTGGCATGATCTTCACTGGCTGACGCATTCTCCGGATTTGCTGGCGCCAGCTGCAGATCTGCCACTGGCAAGCTGGCCGGCCACCGCGCTGCGCGAGATTGACCGCTGGCTGCAGCACCAAGGCAATGCGCCCGAGCCCCTCTCCAGCGACTTTGGCGCACACTACCGCCGGCTTGGGCTCTATGCCGAAGCCCTGCTGCGTATCGCGCTGCAGCAGGCCGGCAGCATTGAACTGCTGGCGCACCGCACACCCATCCATATCACCGTTTCCCAGGCTCTTGGCGCTGCCCGGCAAACCGTTGGCGAGCTGGACTATATCTGGCGCGACCGCCATAACAATCAGGTGTGGCACTGGGAATTGGCCGTCAAGTATTATCTTTATGTGCCGCAGGCTAGCCGGACCCAGGACGCCGACCGGTTCGTCGGCCTGCAACAGCGCGATACGCTGGCTCGCAAAACCACAAAATTGCGCGATCGACAGTTGCCGCTGTCCGCAATGCCACAGGTTACCCAGCAATTGGGCGTGCTAGTCGACGCCGCCGCAGCGTATGTCAAGGGCTGGCTGTTCTACCCCTTGCGGGGCGAGCGCTGGGATGATTATGTCCTTGCCGAACCTGCCACCCGGGCGATGCTCAATCCTCTGCACCCAAGGGGCTGGTGGCTGACGCAAGCCGATTTTGCGCAGCGCCTCACACGCGAGACCCGCGCAGGCGGGACCGGTATTGTGCGCTGGCGCATTCTATCGCGCATGCAATGGCTGTCTCCGCAACAGATCGATGTCGCCGACACGCTTGAGGCCACGGCACTTCTGGCACAACTTGAAGCCTGGTTCTGTTCCGTCGCTGCAGCAACAGGCCCGAGGCCAGGACTGTTGATCGTGGCATTGGCCCCGTCGGGCGTCGCAGCACCGGTCAGCGACACCGGCGTACCGGTAAAGGCTGCAGCAGGACCGGAGTTCGCCGCGCCCGGGGCCGGGCACCTGCTGCAGGAATCTTTCGGCCGGGCGTACACAGAAGTACACCGTGGTTTTGTGGTTGCCAATGATTGGGTCGACGCAGTATTGTGATCGCGTCGCGGGCTGGCATCTGTCGGCAAAAATACCACATTTTGTGCCGGCCTACCCCCTCGCCGGCTGACTTTATTGGAACAAGCGATTGATTCTTTTGACTTTTTATTGGTTTTCGCAGTAGAATAACGGGCTTAGCGTTGAAATATGCTAATTCCAAATTTATTTTTAGAGGTTAACCCATATGTACGCGGTCATAAAAACCGGAGGCAAGCAGTATCGTGTTGCCGAAGGTCAAAAACTCAAGGTAGAACAGATACCGGCAGACATCGGGCAAGAAATCTCGCTAGACCAAGTTTTGTCAGTAGGCGAAGGTGAAACACTCAAAGTGGGTGCACCCCTGGTCGAAGGCGCTGTGGTTAAAGCCAAAGTTCTTGCACATGGACGTCACGACAAGGTGAAAATTTTCAAAATGCGCCGTCGCAAGCATTATCAGCGGCACCAAGGCCATCGCCAGAATTACACCCAGATCGTCATCGAAGCAATCACTGCTTGATCCGTTCGTTAACAGCACAACAGGAGCTTAAACATGGCACAGAAAAAGGGCGGCGGCTCGACCCGCAACGGCCGCGACTCGGAATCCAAACGACTGGGCGTAAAAGCCTTTGGCGGTGAAGTTATTCCAGCCGGTTCAATTATTGTTCGTCAGCGTGGCACACGTTTTCACCCGGGAACCAATGTTGGTATCGGTAAAGACCACACTCTGTACGCACTGGTAGACGGCAGTGTTTCCTTTTCACATAAAGGCGCACTCAACAAGCATACTGTTTCCGTCACAAAGGTAGACTAAACCTTTCCCCGGACATCATGCAGTGCCGTTCACTTGTCGCCAGGTGAACGGCATTTTTTATTCCGCAACGCGCTCTGATATGCTCAGACCTGCCCGCGTGAATGATAATAAAGCACTTACACGGCGACTCCATTTATTACAGGCCACAGGAATCCATCATGAAATTCGTTGACGAAGCGACGATCGAAGTCATTGCCGGCAAGGGCGGCAACGGGGCGGCGAGTTTTCGTCGCGAAAAATTCATCCCCAAGGGCGGCCCCGATGGCGGCGATGGCGGACGTGGCGGCAGCATTTATGCTATTGCCGACAGAAACATCAATACCCTGATCGACTTTCGCTATGCACGCCTGCATCGCGGCAAGAATGGTGAAAACGGCCGCGGCTCAGACCAATACGGCGCCGCGGCCGCCGATATCACCCTGCGTGTCCCGGTCGGCACGGTCATCTATGATGCCGAAACCAATGAGCAGTTGTTTGACCTGAACCATCATCAGATGCAGGTCACGCTGGCTGCTGGTGGCCAGGGGGGCATGGGCAATCTGCACTTCAAGTCCAGCGTCAATCGTGCGCCACGCCAGTTCACCTACGGCAAGGAAGGCGAGCAGCGCAAGCTGCGACTGGAACTCAAAGTGCTGGCCGATGTCGGGCTGCTGGGCATGCCCAACGCCGGCAAATCCACGCTCATCACGCGTATATCCAATGCCAAGCCCAAGATTGCAGACTACCCTTTCACCACCCTGCATCCAAACCTGGGCGTGGTACGCACCTCGCCCTCACGCAGTTTTGTGGTCGCCGATATTCCCGGCCTGATCGAAGGGGCATCCGAAGGCGCCGGGCTGGGCCATCTTTTCCTGCGCCACTTGTCGCGCACTCGTGTGTTACTGCATCTGGTGGACGTTGCCGGCCTTGATCCAGACCAGGATCCAGTGGAGGTTGCCGCCCATAACGTGCGCGCCATTGCCGAAGAACTGCGCAAATACGACGCCCAACTGCACGCCAAGCCCCGCTGGCTGGTGCTGAACAAGCTGGATATGGTCAACGATCCGCAGGACATACAGCAACGGCTGTGCAAGGAACTGCAATGGGACGGACCGGTCTTTGCCATTTCGGCCCTGTCGGGCGATGGCACCCAGGCGCTGATCTGGGCGCTGCAGGATTATCTGGACGCAGAAAAAGGTCGCGAAATGGCCGAACAGGACAAAGCGGCAGAAGCCTACGTGCCGGAAGATCCGCGCTTTGACGAATCACGTCACAATCTGAACGACGCCGACAAATAACGGTTCTGCGCCCTATCACTCTTTCGTTTCCTTCTTCTGGATTTTTTGCAACATGAGCGATTTCGTTTCTTCAGTGGCCACGGCAAAGCGTATCGTCGTCAAAGTGGGCTCATCCCTGCTCACCAACAATGGTCAGGGCCTGGATCCGCAGGCCATCGGAGAATGGTCATCGCAAATCGCCACCCTGTGTCGCCAGAACAAGCAACTGATTCTGGTGTCCAGCGGCGCCATCGCCGAAGGCATGGCACGCCTGAAGTGGAAAACCCGTCCCAAAGCCATGAGCGAGCTGCAGGCTGCAGCTGCGGTGGGCCAGATGGGCCTGATCCAGGCCTATGAATCGGCTTTCGCAGCGCACCACATGCGCGCAGCACAAATTTTGCTGACCCATGAAGATTTGACCGACCGCCTGCGTTATCTGAATGCGCGGTCAACCATTTTTAAACTGCTGGAGCTCGGTGTCATCCCTATCGTCAATGAGAACGATACGGTGGTCACGGACGAAATCCGCCTGGGTGATAACGACACCCTGGGCGCCGTGGTCAGTAATCTGATAGAAGCCGATGCGTTGATCATTCTGACGGACCAGCGCGGGCTATACGACAGCGATCCGCGCAGCAACCCCGATGCCCGCTTTATTCACCTGGCCACCGCCGGTGATCCGGCGCTGCAGAAAATGGCCGGCGGCGCCGGCAGCCATATCGGCACCGGCGGCATGCTGACCAAGGTACTGGCCGCACAGCGCGCCGCAAGTAGCGGCGCCACCACCATTATCGCGTCTGGCCGCGAGGAGCGCGTCCTGGAGCGTCTGGGCCTGGGCGAAGCCATCGGCACCGAATTGCGCGCCTCGCCCTCTTTGCGCTCCGCACGCAAGCAATGGATGGCCGACCATTTGCGTCTGCCCGGCAAGTTGGTGCTGGACGAAGGCGCATGCAAGGCGCTGGTAGACCAGGGTAAAAGCCTGCTGGCTGTTGGCGTGACCGATGTCGTCGGTGAATTTGAACGCGGCGACGTCGTGGCCTGCACCGACCAGCAGCATCGAGAAATCGCCCGCGGACTGAGCAATTACTCTTCGGCCGAAACCCGCCGGATCATGCGACACCCGACCCGCGAAATCGAAAGCATTCTTGGCCATTGCCGCGACGAAGAGCTGATTCACCGCAATAACATGGTGCTCGTTCACGCGCCACAAGGTGCCGCTGTCGATATTCCCCAAATTTAAATGCCCGCTGTAGCATCGCCTGGGCAGCAGCCGATAGAACGCAGCGCCGGCTAAGCCACGGCTTGCAATTGCGCCGCTTGTAGGGCTGCCACTTGTGCGACCGGTGCTTGCAATTGAAATTGATTATGGGCGCCGTCGCAGCAAGGGTCAGTCCGGCGTCGCATGAGCCCGCCCCCCGCCGGTGACGGCCTTGTACTGACGCAGGCCTATTGTGAAGCACAACAGTACGGCGGCCGCAGCAAATGCCCCAGCCAACCAGAGATTGGCCGTCAACCCGAGCGAATCGACCATCTGACCGCCGAGCCAGGATCCCAGCGCTATGCCTACATTGAATGCGCCCACGTATAGTGCAGTGGCTACTTCCACAGCGCCTGCTGCAGCTTTCATCATCCATGTCATCAGACCAACCGACACGCCTCCATAAGCCAGCCCCCAAATCAGTAACGTCACGCCGCCGCCCAAGGGGGAACGTCCGACAAGCAGGAACAGGGCCGGCGTAAGCAGCAACCCCAGCGCAATCGCCAGCAATGTCTGCTGCGTATAGCGAGCGGCAAGAATGCCCATCAGAAAGTTGCCGGCAATGCCCGCGATACCGTAAGCAAACAGCAATCCCCCAATCCATTGCACGTCAAAACCCGAAACAGACAGCAATAATGGACGCACAAACGTAAAGGCGATAAAGTGACCTGCCACCAATAACAGCGTTAAAGCCAGGCCTACTTGCAATTGACGATTACCAAGCTGCGTGCCGAACTGCCGTACGGACGCCGAACGCGCAACTGGTAACGCCGGAATCACAGCAACATGCAGTGCCAGCACGAGCCCGCTGAGCATTGCCATGCAACCAAAGGCCCAGCGCCAACCCCACATCTGGCCGACCAGTGCCCCTAGCGGCACGCCCAGCACAGATGCCGCCGCCACCCCGCCGAAGATGATGGATGTCGCCAATCCGACTGCATGATTGGGGACAAGCCTGGAGGCCAGACCAGCGGCAATGGCCCAGATGCCACCTATACAGAAACCGACCAGAATGCGAGTTGCAAGCATCCACGCCATGCTCGGGGCAAGCGCCCCGGCAATATTGGCAATCACCAGCAGCCCCAACAAACCACACAGTATCCTGCGCCGGTCTGTGCCACCCGCCGCCATGACCACCAGCGGCGCAAACATCGCCGCCAGCAGTGCGGGCAACGAGATCATTAAACCGGCGGTTCCGGCAGACGTATCCAGCGTCTGGGCAATTGGCGTAAGCAAGCCGACCGGCAGCATCTCCGTGGTTACGACGCAAAAGGTCGCAAGGCCTACAGCGACCACCGCCAGCCAGGGATGCCGGGCATCCGCTTGTTCAGAAACAGTTGGCGACGAGTTCATGTGATTGATCCTTGAATTTGTATGAAAATTTTGCGGCCATTACGCGGCTTCGGATACCGGCGGGGACTGACAATATGCGCGCAGACGCAGATGCCCCAAAAGCGCTACCAGCAATACCAAGATCCCCGCACACAGCGCAATAGCAAAGCCGACCTGCGCGCCTGATTCATCCACAATCCGGCCCGAGGCGACGGCCCCCAACGCCACGCCCACATTCAGACGGGCCAGCAGCCAGGTCATGCCCTCGGTCAATTGGCGCGCCGGCACCAGACGCTCCACCAGCGTCATCGCCACTATCATCGTTGGTGCAAAGAACAAACCGGCCAAGAATACAGTGGCAGCCAGCGCGGGGACATTGTCTACCAGCATCAGGGGAAGCGTGGTGACAGCCGTTGCCAGCCCACCCAGCAACAGCAAGCGATGCAAGGGCGTTCGCAATTTCATTGCGCCAAATAGCAGGCCTGCCAGGAACGATCCGACAGCATAGGCTGCCAGCACCAGGCTAGCCGCCGCCGGCTGCCCCAATTGCTCGGTGAGGGCCACGCTCACGATATCCACGGTGCCGACAATAACGCCCATTGCCGCCATCAGCAGTATCAACAAGCGTACATTGGCCAGCCGGATAACCGATCCTGCGGCATCTGTGCCGTTGGGCCGGACCTGAACCTGGGGTTCAGTGCCACGCTGGGTGGTCAGCGCCCATACGCCAAGCACAAGCAACACGAGCGCTGCCAATGGACCAGCTTGGGGAAACGCCGCTACCGACAATCCAACAGACAGCGCAGGCCCGACGATGTAGGTGGCTTCATCAATTACCGTCTCCAGGGAATAGGCGGCACTTAACTGCGGCTGACCCCGATAAATCGCCGTCCATCGTGCCCGCAGCATCGCCGAGATACTGGGCATGAAGCCGGCCAGCAAGGCGCCAGCGAACAAAATCCAGTCGGGTGCCTGCCAACGGGACGCAGCAAGCAAAACCAGCATACCGATAACACTGATCATCGTCGCTGCGGGCAATACCCGGCTTTGTCCGTGACGGTCTACCAAACGAGAGATCTGCGGTGACAATAGTGCGTAGGTCAACACGAACGTAGCAGACACGGCACCGGCTAAAGCATAGCTTGCACGCAGTTGCGACAGCATGGTGATGATGCCGATACCAGTCATGGGCAGTGCAATCCGCGCCAGCAGACCTGCCAGGGCAAAGCCCATGGCGCCAGGCGCAACGAAAAGTTCTCGATACGGATTAACCATTTCATTCTCCAGAGCGCGACCCGCTTGCCATTGCGTCACGGGGCAGCGATAATACATACAGTGCGTATGAATAGAATTATATATTCATACGCATCGTATGTAAATAATCATACGTCACGTATTAAAAAGGAGATGCACAAATGGTCCGTCGAACCCGCGCCGAAACGGAAGAAACGCGCGCTACTCTGCTGGCGACGGCAAGAAAGGTATTCACTGAGCGTGGCTATGCCGACACGTCGATGGATGAGCTCACGGCGCAGGCAAACCTGACCCGCGGCGCGCTCTATCATCATTTTGGCGACAAAAAAGGGTTGCTTGAGGCTGTGGTAGAACAGATCGATGCCGAGACCGATGCCCGCCTGCGAGTAATTTCTGACTCGGCTCAGGACCCATGGGAAGGTTTTAACAATCGCTGCCACGCCTATCTGGAGATGGCGCTGGAACCCGAAATGCAGCGCATTGTGCTACGCGACGCCAAAGCGGTGTTGGGGGGCCCTTCGCCTGACTCACGCCGCCATTGTCTGGACACGATGCAACGACTGATCGAAAATCTCATGCAACAGGGCGTTGTAGTCAAAACCGACCCGGAAGTATTGACCGCACTCATTTACGGCGGCCTGGCCGAGGCCGCCGTCTGGATCGCGCAAGCCAAGGACGGCAAGCTGCGATTGAAGCAGGCCAAGGCCACCTTACAATTGCTACTTCGGGGCCTGTTAATCAGGGCATAGACCAGGCCTGATATTGTCACACCAGGAAAATGCATATCCCGATACGGATATTATTGGCCTGTTACTGACCTGATATTGCTGAAGCGATATCATGGACGTGATATCGTATATTTGATACCAAGTGCGTGATTGACCTTTGGCGATAGGCCGAATAAATGTGGATTTGACGCTATCGTTACCCCCAAACATAAAGAAAAGAAAATTTTCGATAAAAAAACGTCAAAAAGTGATAATTGTTAAAGAAAACCTTTGAAACCCGGCTATTATTGAAAATTGTTATTTACCACTTGTAACATTTTTGGTCTATCTGATATGGCTACTCGAAAAAACTATGAATCCTTGCCAGACCTGCGCGCAGTGGCAAAACTAGGCACCTTTGCCGAGCGGCTGCACTTTCTTCGCAAAATTCATCATGGCATGAATCAAAACGAACTGGCGCTTGAGCTCGGTGTGTCCCAAAGTACGATCGCCAATTATGAGATGGGTAATCGTAAAGTCAGCCCATCAGCGCAAATTGTCAGTCGGCTGGCTGTATTCTTTGGTGTCAATTCCGATTGGCTGATCAACGGCACACTGCCCATTCTTCCGGAAAAAAGTTTCGTTCCCCCGGAAGTGGCCGCCCGCGACGCCTTGTTCAAATCACTGACCCAAAAGGAAACAGCTGCGCTTATTGCCCTTACCGGCAAACAGCGCAAAGAGCTGACGGCGCATATCAAGTCATACCTGAAAAATGCTTGATCAGCCTAGCTGATTCCTTGCCCAGTACCAGCAAAAAAAGAGCCGTGTGCAATGTATAACGCACACGGCTCTTTCCGTTTTTTGCCAGGACCCATTGACTCAGTCCCCGCCCTGCTCCGATACGCTTATCCGCACGCATCAATCATCATCGATCGCGACATTACGACCAAAGCTAGCGGCCGTAACCTTCTTAAACGATTGCTGCAGTGTCAGGCACCTTGCTCGCATCATGAAAGTCAACTGACGGATTGACCACCGGCTTGATAAAACCGGTACGAATTAGAAAGTCTCCAAAACCTTCCTGATCCTGCCGCCCGGCAGCCCAATGACCGATCTGTTCATCCAGGATGTCCAGAATCTGTTCTTCGGTAATGTTTTCCTTGTACAGCCTTGGAATGCGGGTACCGACGCGATTGCCGCCCAGGTGCAGATTGTAGCGCCCTACCGCTTTACCAACCAGTCCCACCTCGGCCAGCATGGCTCTGCCGCAACCATTCGGACAGCCCGTCACGCGCGTGACAATAAAGTCGTCTTGCAAACCATGACGAGCCATGATGGCATCCATTTTGTCGATAAACGACGGCAAAAAGCGCTCGGCTTCAGCCATCGCCAGCGGACAGGTTGGCAAGGCCACACAGGCCATTGAGTTTTCCCGCTGGACAGTCACGTTGTCGTTGATCAAACCATGGTCGCGCGCCAGTTTTTCTATCGCATCCTTGTTCGCCGCATCCACATTGGCCACGATCAGATTCTGGTTAGCCGTCAGACGAAAATCACCGTTGTGAATTCGCGCAATCTCACGCAAGCCAGTTTTCAGCGACCGGCCGGGATAGTCCAGCACACGTCCATTTTCAATGAACAGCGTCAGATGCCATTTTTTATCAATGCCATGAACCCAGCCGATCCTATCGCCTCTATCGGTAAATTCGTAGGGGCGGATCGGCTCAAAGGCAAAGCCCATGCGCTGTTCCACTTCCGCCTTGAACGCCTCCAGGCCCACACGCAAAATCGTGTAGCGTGTTTTGGCCGCTTTCCTGTCGCTGCGATTACCCAAGTCACGTTGCGCCGTCACCACTGCTGCGGCGGTGTCCAGCGTTTTGTCCAGGGGGATGAAACCGAACTCATACGCCGTGGTGGGAAAAGTCGCGGCATTGCCATGTTCCATGGACAGGCCACCACCGATCAGCACGTTGAATCCAATCAGGCTGCCTGCCTGTTCGATAGCAACAAAATTCAGATCGTTGGCATGTAGGTCCACATCGTTTTGCGGCGGTATGATCACTGTAGTTTTGAATTTGCGTGGCAGATAGCTTTTGCCCAGAATCGGCTCCAGTGTATCGGTATCGGTGCTTTGCACCTTTTCGCCATCCAGCCAAATTTCCGCGTAAGCCTGAGTTTTGGGCAGCAGATGCTCGGAAATTTTCTTGGCCCATTCCCAGGCTTGTACGTGCAGCTGGGACTCGACCGGGTTGGACGTGCATAGCACATTGCGATTGACATCGCCCGCCGTAGCGATCGAATCCAGGCCCAGTTGATGCAGCCACTGGTGTACCGGACGAATATTCTGCTTTAACACGCCGTGATACTGGAAGGTCTGACGATTGGTAATGCGGATGCTGCCGTACATTGTATGACTGGCGGCAAACTCGTCAATCCCCAGCCACTGGGCTGGTGTAATGACACCGCCCGGCATCCGGCAGCGCAGCATCACATTTTTCAGCGGCTCCAGTTTCTGTTCTACACGTTCGGCCCGAATATCACGATCGTCCTGCTCATACATGCCGTGAAAACGGATCAGGTTGAAATTGTCACCACGAAAGCCGCCGCTTAACGGATCCTGAAGATCCTCGACGATGGTGCCGCGCAGATACCTGCTATTGCTTTTCAGACGTTCGTTATCCGACAGCTTGCCGGCCGGTGCTTTGATGTCACTCATGATCATTCCTCAATATACGTCGCGCTGATAGCGGTGCGACTCGCGCAGCTCATCCAGATAGGCATCGGCATCATCAACACTGAGCCCGCCCTCGCTGGCGATCACCTCAAGCAAGGCCGCTTCAACGTCTTTAGCCATACGACTTGCGTCACCGCACACGTACAGATGCGCGCCCCTCTGCAGCCACTGCCACAGCTGCGTGCCTTCCTGCAGCAACTTGTGCTGGACGTAAACTTTTTCCTGCTGATCACGCGACCATGCAAAACTGTAGCGTGACAAACGCTCGGACTTGGCCAACTGCTGCCATTCGAGCTGGTATAGAAAATCATCCTTGAAGGATTGGTTGCCAAAAATGAGCCAGTTGTCCCCTTCCTGGTCTTGGGCATCGCGTTTCTGCATAAATGCGCGAAACGGTGCAATGCCAGTGCCGGCCCCGATCATGATAATGGGCGTTTGTGCATCCTGGGGCAGACGAAAGTGCGCCGACGGTTCGATAAAAATATCCACTTCATCGCCTGCTTCCAGACGACGATTCAGGTAACCGGAAGCCCCACCCTGATACTGTATCGTATCCTGCTCATACTCCACCAGGGCCACGGTGATGTGGACCTCGTCACCCACCTCTTCCTGCGCCGAAGCAATGGAATACAGGCGCGGGGTAAGCGGGCGCAGCAAATTGCACAACTGCTGCGCTGTCAGCACCTGCGGCACCCTTCGGAGCACCGTATCTATAGGCGTATCGGCGATATAGTCCTGCAATGCCTTGTTGTCGGCAACCAGCTCAAGAAGACCCGGATCCTGGGTAATCTGTGCATATCCCTTCACAAAGGCCGGCGTGTTTTGGGTAATGTCCAGATGATGAATCAGTGCGTAGCGAACCCCCACCTGTGTCTTGCCATCGGCCAGCGTCACATTTGCGGCGCCATCGATCCCGGTCGAGGACAAAATCGAATCAACTAGCGCCGGGTCATTGCGAAACCAGACACCCAGCGCATCGCCAGGCTGATAACGGATACCGGAGTCAGCCAGATCAAATTCCAGATGCCGTACATCCTTGAGCGAGTCGCGACTGGTGATTTTCTGGTTGGTCAGAATGGTGGCAGTAAACGGTTTTTCCCGCGTGTAAATTTGCGCATGCACCTGCGGTTCATTGACCAGGCCACTGACACTGGCGGGCGCTGAAGTGGCTGCCGTATTGCTGCTTTCGTGTTCGACCAGCCAGGCCACTGTTTTTTCAACCCACTGGTCAGCCGTTGCCTGGTAATCCAAGTCGCAGTCTACACGCTCAAACAGACGCTGCGCGCCCAGTTGCTCCAGACGCGAATCGAAATCCTTGCCCGCCTGGCAAAAATCAGGATAGGAACTGTCTCCCAACCCCAGCACTGCAAACTGCAGGGATTTGACCTCGGGTGGCTTCTTGCCGAACAGCGCCTTGTGCAATGTCAGCGCCTCTTCAGGTGGTTCACCATCGCCCTGGGTCGAGACGACAACCAGGACAAGCCGCTCCGAAGCGAGCTGCCGGCTTTTGTAATCGCCCGCATTTTTGAGCACCGATGCGACCCCGGCGGCCTTCAGTTTATCCTGCAACGACTGGGCAACCCGGCGTGCATTACCGGTCTGGGATGCCGACAATATCAGTACCGGACTGGCCTGTTCCGGCGTGCCGGGCGCTGCTGCAACACTGGCACTGGCGGCGACAGGTGCATCCATCTGCTGGCTGCGTGCCCATAAATAGCCGGACAGCCACGCTGTCTGCAACGGATTCAACCCCGAAAGGTTCTTCTGCAATTCGGATAGCGTATCCGAATTGATCGGCAAGCCCGATAGTGGTGGATAACTCATTTGTCTGATTTCCCTGCGCACGGACAATACTCACCCAGTAGAATGCCGGTCGTCAGAACCGTGCCCTGGGCGGCTTGTCACTCATTGTTTACTATTTATGTGGACGATTTACTATTTATACGGGTTTCATCCTAGCAACGATTGCGCACTGCACGAACGACAGATATGTCATTTCAACATTACCTCTATCTATATAAGCCTGCCAGGTATGTGATACCTTCTTATTACTGAAAGATCTAAGCTACAAGCAGATATATATTTTTCGATTATTTGTAAAAACACTACGATTACAGATGCAATAACCATATAACCGCCCTTCTCTCACATTTGACTCGAAACACGATGCAGACCTTTCCCTTATTTGCCAATCTCGCAGGACGTCCCGTACTGGTGATTGGCGGTGGCACAGTGGCCGAGCGCAAGACGCACGCCCTGCTTGATGCCGGCGCCTGCGTACACCTGGCAGCCCCGGAGCTGACACCACAACTGAAATTATGGACAGAACAGGGCAAAGTATTGCTGCGCGGGCAGCAGTTTGAAGCCCAATGGCTCGACGACGTATTCCTGGTTGTGGCGGCCACCGACGATGCCGCTGTCAATCAGACCGTATCGGATGCCGCCGAAGCTCGTAAAAAACTGGTCAACGTCGTGGACAATCCACAACTGTGTTCGTATATCGTTCCGTCGGTGATCGACCGTTCGCCCGTGCAAATTGCCATTAGCAGCAATGGCACGGCCCCGGTGCTTATCCGGCAATTGCGCCAGCAACTGGAAACACTGATTCCCCAGCAATTCGGCAATATGGCCCAGATTGCCGGACGCTGGCGTGGCAAGGTCAAGCAACAACTGGGCTCCCTGACGGAACGACGACGCTTCTGGGAAATGCTGTTCAGCAGCCGCTTTGCCGATGCCGCGCAGTCGGGCGACACGGCGGGCGCCGAGGCGTTGCTGCAGGCGCAACTGGCTAGCGGCGTGCCGCAACAAGGCGAAGTCACACTGGTGGGCGCTGGTCCGGGCGACCCCGGGTTGCTTACCCTGAACGCCCTGCAGGCCGTTCAACAAGCCGATATTGTCTTTCATGACGCACTGATTTCAGATGAAATAATGACACTGATCCGCCGCGATGCCGAGCGGGTGCCGGTGGGCAAGCGCGGTGGCCACCATTCTGTGCCACAGGACCAGATCAATGAACTGTTGATCAGCCACGCCAGAAAAGGCCTGCGCGTGGTGCGGCTCAAGGGCGGTGATCCTTTTATTTTCGGACGTGGCGGCGAGGAAATGCAGGCAGTCACCGACCAGGGCATTGCCTGTCGGGTGATTCCGGGTATCACTGCCGCACTAGGCGCCTCTGCCTATGCCGGCATCCCGCTGACCCATCGCGACCATTCGCAATCGGTTCTGTTTGTTACCGGCCACACCTGTCGTAACGAAAATGCGATTGACTGGGATACCCTGGCTCGGCCGCGTCAGACCATTGTGGTCTACATGGGCACCGTTAATGCGGCCAGAATTACCCGCGAACTGACGCAGCGTGGTCGTCGTGCCGACACGCCGGTTGCCGTGGTCAGCCATGCCACACGCGCTTCACAAAAAGTGTACGCGGGCACATTGGCCGATCTGCACGCCCTGGCCGCGCAGGCCGCAGCGCCGGCTCTGTTCATCATTGGCGAAGTCGCTGCAGTACAGCATGAATCCCGGCTTTCTGGCGTAAACAGCGTGGCCAGCGAAACTAACAGCGTCATTGCAAACGCCGCCTGAACATGCTGCGTCGCACCAATATACACTGCGCGCTGCTGCGCCGTGCCGGCACCGCTTGTGCGGCAGCACATTTCAATTGCTTGCGTAAATGCTGGATCCATCGGATTGACTTGTCTGGATCCGCATAAGCTCCTATACTTCCCAGTTCAAGCAGGGGTACTGCGCCTTCGGCGTGGTTGAGAGAGTCCCTTTGTACCAGTACGGATAATGCCGATGCTGGGAGATCATTCGTCTACACGAAGGCTGTCCCGTATTCGGCTCCAATTTCAATTGTTTTGGAGCAAACATGAGTGCAAACCCAAAATTCCTGGCCGCGACGGCTCAGGTTGATTCCGCCGCCATCCAGGCGCTTCCCCAGTCACGCAAAATTTATGAACAGGGTTCTCGCCCGGACATTCGCGTGCCATTTCGTGAAATTAGTCAGGATGATACGCCTACCCTTTTTGGCGGGGAATCCAATCCGCCGCTGACCGTGTACGATGCCAGCGGCCCGTATACGGACCCCAAGGTACATATTGATATCCGCAAGGGCCTGCCCGAAGTACGCCGCGCCTGGATCGATGAACGGCAGGATACCGAAGTACTATCCGGTCCCAGCAGTGTCTATGGGCAGGAACGCCTGACAGATCCGGCCCTCACTGCCATGCGCTTCGAACTGCAGCGCCCGCCCCGACGTGCATTGGCAGGTCGCAATGTGAGCCAAATGCACTACGCGCGCAAAGGCATTATTACGCCAGAAATGGAATTTGTGGCCATCCGCGAAAACATGCGGATTGAGCAGTACATCGAAAGCGTGCGCCAAAGCGGACCTGAAGGCGCAAAGCTGGCTGCACGCATTCTGCGCCAGCATCCGGGACAGTCTTTTGGCGCTTCCATTCCCAAAAAAATCACCCCGGAATTCGTGCGGGACGAGATCGCTCGCGGGCGCGCCATCATTCCGGCCAACATCAATCACCCGGAAATTGAACCCATGGCCATTGGCCGCAATTTCCTGGTCAAGATCAATGCCAATATCGGCAACTCGGCGCTTGGCTCAAGCATCAATGAGGAAGTGGAAAAAATGACCTGGGCCATCCGCTGGGGTGGCGATACGGTGATGGATTTGTCCACCGGCAAGCATATCCATGAAACCCGCGAATGGATCATCCGCAACTCGCCAGTTCCCATCGGGACCGTGCCTATTTATCAGGCGCTGGAAAAAGTCGATGGCAAGGCAGAGGAACTGACCTGGGAAATTTTCCGGGACACGCTGATCGAACAGGCTGAACAGGGCGTGGACTATTTCACCATTCATGCGGGTGTGCGCCTGCCGTTCATCCCCATGACTGCCGATCGCATGACCGGCATCGTGTCACGGGGCGGTTCCATTATGGCCAAATGGTGTCTTGCCCACCACGAGGAAAGCTTCCTGTATACCCACTTTGAAGACATTTGCGACATCATGAAAGCCTACGATGTCAGTTTCTCACTGGGCGATGGACTGCGACCCGGCTCTGGTTACGATGCCAATGACGAGGCCCAGTTTGCCGAACTCAAAACGCTGGGCGAACTGACCAAAGTGGCGTGGAAGCACGATGTCCAGGTCATGATCGAAGGCCCAGGCCATGTGCCCATGCATTTGATCAAGGAAAATATGGATCTGCAGCTGGAGCATTGCGATGAGGCGCCGTTCTATACTCTGGGCCCGTTGACGACCGATATTGCCCCCGGCTACGATCATATTACCTCCGGCATTGGCGCGGCGCTGATCGGATGGTATGGAACAGCCATGTTGTGCTACGTCACCCCGAAAGAACACCTTGGGCTGCCCAACAAGAAAGACGTGAAGGACGGCATTATCACCTATAAAATTGCCGCGCACGCCGCCGATCTGGCCAAGGGTCACCCGGGCTCGGCCATCCGTGACAATGCACTGTCCAAAGCCCGCTTTGAGTTCCGCTGGGACGACCAGTTCAATCTGGGCCTGGACCCGGATACCGCCAAGGAGTTCCACGACGAAACACTGCCCAAGGATTCGATGAAAGTGGCTCACTTCTGTTCCATGTGCGGGCCACATTTCTGCAGCATGAAAATTACCCAGGACGTACGTGAATACGCCCAGAAGCAGGGTCTGACGGCAGATAAGGCATTACAGCAGGGCATGCAGGAAAAATCGATCGAATTCATGAAAAAAGGCGCCGAGCTGTATCACAAAACCTGATGCCCAGCAGCGGCAAAAGAGTGCTACCCAATCCGGCAGTACGAGGTTGGGTTGGTAGCATGTGCTGGCAGTGCACTTATCCCTGTTGTGATGCTGTCGGTAAAACTACCTTTGTCCACAATTGACAGCTAGGGATATATTTTGTAAATTAAAACCTGAAACCGGTGGGGTACGTTCCCACCGGTCCCTGATCAATAAGCTGGGGAGCTATACACTGGCATCAACAGCGATATACTGATCAGGATAAGTTGTAATACGATTTGCTTCATCGTATCCTCCTTATCAGGCAGGGCCCGGCTTCGGTCGGGCCCTTTTACCGT
>NZ_JABUXU010000025.1 GCF_014897675.1 Advenella sp. FME57
TAAATTAACATTATAAATTCTATGTGTGTGGTGTATTAAAGATGGGGTATTTACAGTTATGACACCAGTTGCTTTTGCCTATGAAATATTGGCGGCTGATAAAGAAAAGGTAATTTCTTTATTTGGCATTTTTTCACGACTAGAATATTCGCTAAAAAAAGCTGGATATCGTCGAAAGAACTTAAAGTATTTAGCATGCGATTGGAGAAGCTTCTCAAAGTCGGCGGTTAATGAGCTTAAACAATGCGACGCACCTCTTTTTCTTGCTGCGGTAGACCTTCTTGTTGACAAATTTCCTCGCCAGCAAAATATAGACATGACCTGGGATGATAAAACTCCTCCTTTTGGAAGTAGTCGTATTGAAATCGCTATAAATTCCTCCGTAAGAATTCGGAATAATCTTTTTCATGGTGGCAAGGATGATTTTCGAAATTTTGAACGCAATAATCAGCTAATCGATGCGGCAATCGTCGTTCTGTCCGAATGTTCAAATATTAACGAAATTCAGCATTATTACTATGGTGCTACCAACGCGTATGTGCGCGCTGAGGCACTTTAATCTTCTTCGATGATTTGTGACATAATGTATCGTAATGTGTTATAGTGGTTTAGTCCATAAGAGGACAAAGGAGGGTACTTTTTTGCTCGAATTTTTGTCTTGCTCCCAGAAGCCTGAGTCGCATAGTTGACTAGTAGGTTAGGCGCTGCCAGGGAGTTATCTGGATAGGCAGCCGACAGTACGTCGTTCTTACAGCAATCATGGACATTGGCACCCTTGCGGGTGCCAATTTATTTGTGCGAAATTTATGCTTAAGACCAGTCTTGTTGTTATTTTTTGTCTCAAATTTCTGTAAGAAGAACTGATTTGTTAGTCATGTACCGCCAAGTTTTTCTGGTATGGCCAAATCTATGCCAACTACGATATGTCCAGCAATGGTCTCAGTGAAAATTCGAAATAGATGCATTTTGATTGGTATGGTCGCGGTGGCGATATGAGGTTTTAGGATGAGTACGAAACTTAAACGAATTGGCGAGTTTCTTAAAACAGTTGCGTCCGATAAATGGACATACATCTTTGAGAAACTGTGGCTATTACTTTCAGTAGTTGTTGCCAGCCTTTCGTTTTGCTTGATAGCTATTTATTCTACATGGCCGTGGGATGAATCACCCTGGGCAGCTGCGGCTGCAGTTGCAACATTCTCTGCAGCACTCATTGCGTTGCACATTAGTAGACGGGAAGAAAAACGTAGAATAAAGAGAGAGAAACAGCATGCTTCTATAGTAGCAGCACAAGCTATAGTCATACTGAATGAGTTTCACACGCGCATAGAATCTCAATTGCTTGTTAAAGCGTTGATGTCGTTCGGGAAGAAGGGTAAGGACATTTCAACAATATATCCGAGTGCAGATGGCTATCAAACTCATCTGATCCTGCTCCAGGATTTTATAAATGGCATGCACAATGACATATTGTCGAGCGCGCTTATAATTCCGGACGGCTTCTCAGGCAGGGTGGCTGCTCTTAAGGCGGGATCGCAACTGCTATCCGGAAAGATCGAGAGCATACGATTTTGGTCTGAACATCTGTCTAGCCATCAGGATAAGCCCAACGAGGAGGTTGAAATGTACTGGAGCAAGCTAGGCCAGTTGGGAACGGAAGCATTGAGATGAACTAGTCTCGATCTGATCTGACAAAAGTCCTTGAAAAAAGGAGAGTTACCCGTTTGAATATAGGTGTCGAATCTGTATCCAAACAAAAAAGGTAACTCTCATGCTACATACTACCAATCCTATTATCAAACATAAAGCAGGTTTATTAAACTTGGCCGAAGAATTGCACAACGTATCGCGCGCGTGCAAGGTGATGGGTGTCTCCAGGGACACATTCTACCGGTATCGAGAATTGGCTAATGAGGGCGGCGTAGACGCCCTGATCAGTAAGACTAAACGAGTCTCCAATCTAAAAAACCGTGTTGATGAGGCGACAGAACAAGCGGTGACAGAGATGGCCATTGAGTTTCCTGCTTACGGGCAACAGCGAGTCAGCAATGAGCTCAGAAAGCGGGGAACATTCGTTTCGGGCAGTGGGGTACGTTCGATTTGGGTGAGAAACAATCTGGAGAACTTCAGAAAGCGGCTCAAAGCCCTAGAAGAACGAGTGGCTCGGGATGGGATAATTCTGTCCGATGACCAGGTCGCCGCCCTGGAACGCAAGCAACAAGATGATGTGGCTTGCGGTGAAATTGAAACTGAGCACCCTGGTTATCTGGGCTCTCAAGACACATTTTATGTTGGGAATCTGAAAGGGGTTGGCCGAATTTATCAGCAAACTTATGTTGACACCTATTCCAAAATCGCTCACTGCAAGCTGTATACGACCAAGACGCCGATTACTTCAGCTGACCTGCTCAATGATAAGGTATTGCCATTCTACGAACAGAATGGCCTGCCTGTATTGCGTATACTGACAGACAGGGGCACTGAATTCTGCGGACGGGTCGATCATCACGACTATCAGCTGTACTTGGCAGTCAATGATATCGACCATACAAAAACCAAGGCAATGTCGCCGCAGACCAATGGCATTTGTGAGCGCTTCCATAAAACGATTCTGCAGGAGTTCTATCAGATCACATTTAGAAAAACGCTCTACAGTGATCTGGATTCTCTGCAGAAAGATCTGGACGTATGGCTGGATTTTTATAACAATGAACGAACTCATCAAGGCAAGATGTGCTGCGGCAGAACGCCAATGCAGACCTTGCTTGAGGGTAAGGCGGTTTGGGAATCGAAGAATGTGAACCAAATCTAATCTGACAGACACTGCATTACAAACGGGTAACTGTCAGATCAGGTGTGAGCTAGTACAATTGAGATTAAGCGAAGTTGCCCAGATATTTTTTAACTCAGTTACAGGAACCACTGTACCTCTCAGAATTTAAGTACTAAGTGCTCAGAAAATTCATTTCTAACAGGTAGATAGCACTTAATCATGCCCTTTCTGCCCTTCAGGTTGTTCTGTGCTCCTCAACTTTTGGCGTTTTCCACAGCCCGCACAATGTCGCGACCTGCATAAAACCTGCCATATATGGCTATTCCAGAACGCTCCTCAATGCGCTCCAACACTTCAGATAAACCTCGTAGATCGTCCAGAAAAGTGTCTAGCGTGTAGTGCGGCCACTTGCACCGGATCTCCTGTAGGACCATGTCATCGATTGTCATTACTTCGTCCATAATCAATTCCCAAATGTGACTATCCGACCCCGGCCAGGCTTTGCTGACTCAGGAATAGGCCGGAAAAATGGATTTGATAAGTCTGTGGGCGAGGGTGGGGTCCAGGTATTTTCAGTGGCATCTGCTGCTGGCGAGATCCTGGGACGGTTCTTGCCCAAGCCGAGTTTCCACGCCTTTTGGATTACGGACTTAGTCGGCCGCCCTAAGTGCTTCGCTATGCTTTCCGGTGACTTGGCGCCGTAATGCCTCTCGATGTACCTAATTTCCTTTAGGCTGAATGGCGGTTGCCGCTTTTTGCCTTCAGGGCATTGTTTACGTGATTTAGCCATAATCTAATTCAATTTATCCACCATAAGGCACCCAACCTATTACAGGCTGTTTGGTTTTCTTATTGATTCGAGGTGCGCCGTGCTTGTCGAGTTTCTGGCCGCGACACATTATTTTGAGACCGCGAGTTCTCATTTGTGATTTCGCAAGTTCGATCCACTCTCGGCAAAACTGCGGGGCATCGAAGGCGGGAGATACTTGTCGGTGAGCGCCGCTTTTATATATGCGCTCCTGATACTCTTCATAAAATGCTTCTCTGGACCACTTCCAATCGCGGGGTGGAGATTTCTTACTTGCCGATTGCTTGGCGATGGCATCTGTCATACCGAATACACAAAATGCACTCATGTCTATCACTTCTGGTTGAAATTGATGTAACGTTTAATCGAACCCTGTATTTCTGGAGCCCGATATGAAACAACTGCTTGTAATACTGATTCCTGGCCTATTTTTGACTGCATGCGCACAACAATCCCAGCAATCCGTCGGTATGGCCAATCCCGCCTCTGTGTACTGCACGGAAAAGGGCGGGACAGTCGTCATCAAAGATACTGATAAAGGCCAAATTGGGATATGCAAGCTACCCGATGGCAGTGAAATTGAGGAATGGGAACGCTACCGCCGAGATCACAAGCAGCAGTAATACAGCTGGCGGTTGGCCAGCGAATTAATATGGAATGTCCTCGAGCTCAGCCTTGCGGTCGTTGTAAGCCTGCTCCAGCTTGATGCGTGTGTCTTCGGGCGCATTCCTCAAGCCTTCGGCCAGTAGATCGAGCTTTTCCTGTGTAGGTGCTCGCTGAATTTCGCGTAAAGCTGATTGATAGTCGAATGCTGGTGCGTTTTTCACTACACCATCGGCGTCCACCGTCGGCTTTGTGTCCTCGACATTCTTCTCTTTCGCCGCCTGCGCTGCCTCACGTTGAGCTTTGGCCTTGGCTTTAACGGATTCAGTGCGTGAGGCTGCCTCGGTCTGCTTGGTGCTGTCTGCTTGATCGTTTTCAAACCAATCCAGCGCTGTACTCATGCCATCGCGCAGACTCGCGTAGATTTTCTTGAGACTCACTACTTGAGCTGGTTGGATCGCGTCAAGGCGCCGCTGGATGCGTTTCTCGATCTGTTCTTTAGTTACTCCAAACTCTGCGAATGCTGCCACCATCTTCTGCATGGCTTCCGGGGAGGTGTCCGCCTTGCTCTTCATCGTGGCTTCGCACTGAGCCACGGCTGCCTCGGTTACGTCGCCAGGGATCACAGCGAGGATGCACGCACGAAGGCGCCGCGCACCCTGATTAGCTACCAATTCATAAACCTCTCGTGGATCCTTGAGATCGTAACTACCTTTACGTGTGTATCGAACATGGGGTACCTGGAAGGTGATCTCGCGTCGAGTATTGGTTTCTACGTCCCAGGCATATGCCTGAACGGTTGATTCGCCGCCATCTTGATCCAGCTCGCGAATTCCAAATTGGATATTTCCCCAAGCCTGTGCCATTGCTTCTGCAAGCCGAATTGATGGACCCGACACGTCGCTACCACCTTTGGAATAGGTGTATACCGCTGCATCGGCCAAAGTAGGGCGTGCGCAAGCGTTCAGAATTCGGTCCATTGCAACAATCGGATCACGGGGATTCATGCGCGCGATCATCATCGCGGCCTGAACTTCGGCTATCGCTCGTTGCTGATCTGTTTGCGCTACGGCATTGCCGCCTACGCGCGCCTGGGACGGAACAGAGGCTGTAAATGGGTTGCTGGTTACTACATCACTCATTATCGATTACTCCCTAGATGTGCTGAAACGGGCATCTACATAGCTGGTCGCTTCGACGGTAAACGCCTTTTTGTTGATCACTTTCCGGCGGAAAACCTTGTTCCCTTCAAGCCGAAGGATGGCGGCTTCGCCCATGAAGGCCAACAGGTGATTTTTTGCACTTTCTGCCACCTTCTCGTATTCGGATGCTCGCTTGCTGGCATCTTCAGCGACTTCGGCCCAGTGCCGAATCATTTCGTCAGATTCGATGGTTTCTCCGTTGGTACCGGGATATAAGCGTTTGAACATTGGTAACGTGGCCGGATGATCGAATTCAGGCTCCGGAGGCACGCCAGCCAATACGTTCTTGTGCCAGAAATCATGCGCTGACTCAATGATGATCTCGTCCATTTCTGGATCTCGTTCCATTGGGTACAAACGCAGATCGTCACCCCCGAAGTAGGCAGCAACATCAAAGACCGGATAGTCCAGGACCAACATGTAATGATGCGGTTGGGGTACGTAGTACTCAGCAATCGCGTCAGGTTGGCCATCCTTACCCCACAAATATCCCATGCGAGGGCTGACATTCTTGATTTCCAAGCCTTTGCGCATGCCAACGAAATCCCGGTCAATGTGGGCAATTAAGAAATCGTGCTTCGGGTGGCGAAGTGTTCTATTGATACGACGCAGCTTGCTGCCGGTGCGTTCAGCGACCATGGTGGCAATGACCTGTTCCATCACACGGCCGGCTTTAGTGCGGCCTGTATCGGGTTTTGGCTCGATTTCACCTCGCTTTTGAAGATAAAGCTCGAGGCGTGTTGAGAAGGGATTGATTCCAAGCAGGGTTGCAATGTCGCTGCCACCCAGGCCAGATTGTCTTGCCTTTAGAAAGTCATCACGCACTACAGACATGCTTGGGCCCTCCGCCGGATTGAGAACGCGGATCCTATAAGGGCTTCTCCCTTGAGTTTCTCCAATTCCTGCAACTGGCGAGGATCCAGGCGACCTACCTTTGGCGTAGCTGGAGGTGGTGCTACGCCCAGATGAAGCAACTTGCAGACGATGGGTTCAAATGGATCTCGGCGAAAGGTTTTGTCATAAGCGGCAATGGCGTCTTTTTGATTGGCGGCAATAAGAGCCCGACCGTTGACGGTATAAACGTTCATGATTTCTCCTTGCGAAGGAAGAGGGTATAGACAGCTTCAATGACAGGTGTGAGAACGGCAGCGCCTATGAGCATTGCCAGTCCCCACAAGATAGGAACGTAGATCTGTGAACTCATAATCAATTCATAGAGTCTTTGCCATATGGGCAGAAATCAACGGTGCATTGGTGCTCCGCGTACCACCAGTCACCCGTGGCGTATGGATCGCGTACTAAGGCGTTGTATTGGCAGTGCTCACAATTAGGAATATTGTGTTCGGGGGCCTGGATGGGGATTTGAAGGTCTGTTTCCATGTACAAACTCCAAGAAAAGCACGCAGCCGGTCCCAATCGGGGAATCCCGATTGCCAGTTGCGAATAATGGATTGGAGAAGTGATGGCCAGGGTGGCCTTGATAAATGAAGCGAGAAGGGGACTACAGTCTAGTTCCCATCTGGGGCGGTACATGCGTTCTCGCACGCTCTGCTGCATCTGCTTCAATGATGCGATTCTTGACCTGCAGGTCGTAGGGATGGACTTTTATGCCTTCGTTCGGCTCTACGTACCAGTAGAAATAGTTCCACTTGATATACATTGATTCAGGCTCACCCGTGACCGTTTGATGAGCCTCGGCGGTTAGCACTGGATCCTGTTTCAGGGCAGAAATTCGACGCATCAGTGATTCTGCTTTATCCGACCATGCCACCAAGGCGCCCTTGGCATATTTGTCCTGGACATAGTATCTGAGGAACTTTTCCAGAGCGGATCGCCCGTCCGCAGACAAATCGGCTGTGATGGTCACCGAATCAAGCCGACCCTGTTCGATGATGCCGATAATCCCTTCCCGGTCGGTGACCGTCCGTCGGGGGTTGTAGCCGTTTGACATAGCGATATACTGTATAAATAAACAGTATTTTATATCATAATTTATGAGGGTGCCGGATTTGATACCGGCTACGAGCGGCCTATGTTTCCGCTAAGCTATGGGTTACAGAGGCATTCGCATGTTTTCCGGCTGCCAGCACACGTCGCTGCGTGTCTTTCCACGCCGACCCTCAGTCAAGCGCACTCCGCCGGTTCGGAATCGGCCCCTGCGACTATTCAGGGTGAGTGCGCTTGAATCAGGGTGCTGGCAACCGGCCAGCACGGCATTGCTGAAAGTAACAATCTTGTACACTAAACTAATGCAGCCGTTCGCTATCGGCCAAAAAGCAGATGCATTCAACTTTTCGTTTCTCTTTCTATTGATGAATACAAGCGCAACAGCCTTTCAAATCCGCTCAGCGACCACTCAAGATGTGGATGCCATGTTCAAAATTAGGACATCAGTCCGAGAAAACTCGCTGACATCAGAAGAGTTGTTCGAACTAGGTATTACTCCCGAGTTCATATCCGCTGCAATCAAGAATTCATCATGTGCATGGGTGGCAACCGTTGATAACGAGATCGTTGGTTTTTCGATGGTAGATCTGGATACAGCTTGTTTGTTTGCTGCGTTTGTGTTGCCGGAATATGAAGGACTTGGCATCGGTACAGACTTGATAAAAGCATGTGAATCCGAACTTTTCATATACCATCCGGTAGCGTGGCTGGAGACAGCTCAGTTCAGTCGGGCTGCGAAGTTGTATCGCTATCTCGGCTGGGGCAATGAGGCACAGATTGGCGAAGGGGATGTTAGGTTGGAGAAACATAGAAACTGACCGCTGTCGGACGATTACAGCCTTACGCAGCAGCCCACGCGAACTGATGTGGCGGCCACTGATCATTTGACCGCCACGCCGCGTTTCGCCAGCCATTTCACAGCAGCGGAGCGTGACTTGAATTGCTTGGACTGACTGAAGGTTAGGGCAAGGTAGCCATTTTCATTCTGCACCAGGCCGCGTGATATCAGTTCGTTGTTGCCTTGATTGATCGTTTGCATATCTATCTACTGAAATACATCTTTCAACCGCCTCGTTAAAGCGGCTGAAAGATGTCAAAAGCCCCGAAGTAGTGGGGCTTTTGCATTTCCCGGCGCTTCTCTCCGGGTCGTCATCAAGCGGAATATTCGCGCGTTCCCTCGATTCTGCGCGCCTGGTTTCCCAGCTCCGGCCAATCGAAAGACGCAAGCCATTTGCGCATACGTCCTCGCGTGGCAGGATTCCGCACCTTTTGCTTCAGCCGGCACGTAGTCGGGCTGGATACCCTCTTAACACCCAAAGCAGGGCGGGTATCTCTTTATCGGCCTGTTTGTTAAAGAACTCTATGATTGAAATATTAACCGAAAGGTTAATTTCATGTCAATAACCGAAGGGTTAATTTTTGAGATAGAGAGTTGATGTGGATTAGTTTGAGGGACGGTAGCAGGTGCGTATTGCGAGAACTCCGTCGGCGTGGCCAGTAGGAATCACATCTCAGACGCAAAAAAGCCACATCAATGTGCGGCTCAGGATTCGAAGTTTAGTAAATTGCAATGATTAGCAATAAAAAAGCATCCCTGGACATGAGGCTCTGTGAAGTGCTAAAAGTACCTGAGTATCACCAGCCAAGAGCTTTAAACACAACAAACGCTTCCTGAATGCGACAAAATGTGTAAAATAAGACAAAATAAATCATTAAAATATTCGGAACCCCATTATGCGCATTACAAATGACATTCCGGCCACCATTGCTGGCTCAGCAATGGCTGGTTTCGGGTTTAGTCTTGGGCGAGATACTTATAAACGCACCAAGAAAGCCAGTAAAGACGGAGCATTCGCCTTATTTCTTATTGGTATGGTGATTGTTGGGTTGATGCTGACTCAGTATTCTATGATGTGGTTCTTCCGGAATTATCAATCCTTTGTGGCCATGATACTTATGCGTGTTGTCGCTCTTATCAGTTACACCGCAGGAATTGCTATCAGCGGAATCTTCTTTTGGATGATCGGGTTTTGGATTGGAGAGTTGCTCTTTGACAAGCCGAACGGATTTATTGAAATGCTATCTGGTCTTGCTGGACCAGCTTTTCAAGCTTCCGATCCACCGTCACAGTTCGCAACCATATTCGCATTCGGCATTCTGGTGTTTTTAACTGTTTCAGGTGTGATTACTGGAGTGAAACAGCGTGCAGCCCGTTTGAAAGCCTGGGCAGCAGAAGAGCATAATCGGCAGTTCATGAAAGAACACCAATTATTTGAGACGAAGGAAGGCTACATTTCAGATCCAGAGGGAAACATATTCGAAGAAAAATTTCGGGATAGCGATTCTGTTATGTTTCTAGCCAAAGGCAGAAGAAACAAACGAGCCTTGCTTAAATTTGATGAGTCCGGCAAGTTTACTGTTTGGACAGGCATGTTGAGCATTGCTCCGCAAGGAAACAAACGCTTGTCCAACACTAGGTGATAAAGGCTTCCTGGAGCGGGACACAGTGAGCAGTGGGATTTGCGTTCGTACTTGCCCCAATGATATTTATTTTTATGAAACTAAGACATAATCAACGCGCTTACACAAGCATAGAATCAGGTCGAAACAACAATGCAATTGAATTACAAAGGGATCATGATCTTATTCGTGATCATAGCGTGTGGGGTTGGTGGATACTTCGCGTATGACTATTGGGATAATCGAGTACCTAAACTCAATTCTTTTGATGGAATTAGCTTAGGGATGAGTGAGGTGGACGTCACGGTCTTGTACGGGAGGAGGCCAGATTGTCCGAGCAACGAAGGAAGTGCATCCAAAGAATTAAATTATTACGACTCTCCAGGATCCCGTCATTGGAGATCGTCAAGTTTGTTGAAGTCTCCGTGCAGGATATTTATTACTTTGACAAAAACTGCAGAGGGAGAAGCCCATGTGACCAGCATATGCTCGAATTCAGAACCGAGTGAGTTGTTCTCGAGCACATTCCGAAAGGGTGATCTTATTGAACGACTTGGAGCGCCATCATATCGCAGTATCAGCACGGACGGAACCCTAGTATATTCAAATTATCCCGAGCATAATCTCGCCCTGATGACTGAAGGTCGGTACATTCGAGAATGGTGTGTTTCAGATTATTTGCCAATCAAATTTCAAGAAGAATACAAAGGCTGATGAGTATACAAACTCTATTAACAAACCCGCCAGAGCGTGCAGGGCATAGCCTACATTATTCATTGTGCGATTAAGTGATAGATAAAAACGGCTACTGCAGTCGCGGAAAATATGAGTAGCGCTGTCCAAAAGAAAGTCGCTCCAATAGTGGAAATCGCGCGAATAAAACGTGGTCGTGATTTGTCGGTCGCAACATTGAACAGCGAGACGGCAGCGTCGACTACAGTAACTAAGGTATCGATATTCATAACATCTCCTAAAAAAATAATAAACGAGCTTTTAGGATATCCTGTGTTTTCTTGAACGTACCTACGTGGATGAACCCATTTTGGGGTAATACACTCAAATTTTTGGTCTAAAAGTTTCGCCGGCGAAACTTTTGCCAGCAAGTTGCACGGGGAGGTGGGTACGGAACAAAAAAACCGCCCGAAGGCGGTCCGCTCTAGTGGAGATCAAGTCCTATTTGCTAGGATATGATCTGCAGTGTTCGCATACATACTCAAGTTTGCCGCGGCGAAACCGAGTGTATGGTGACATGGGTACTGCCTTCGGCAATTTACACTGAACCATTTCATTCTCCTAAAAGAAGAAATTAGGAACAGTTCGCGTGTTACAACATACTAATGACCCAAATTTTTGGTTACTTCTTCTCTTATTGTTTCTTCGAATGATTCCCAGTGGAAAAGAATCGCGGCAAGTACCCCAGCAAGAATCACTTGGTGTCCCTGTTCCATTTCGTCGAAGTGAGTTTGCCCATAGCGAATAGCCGCGGCCACACGACCAGCAGCTGCGTCCAATAAATCCTTGTCTCCCTCAATGCGAAAGCCCCCTTGCTCAAGAGTAGCGAGGTAATCACTTGATGCAAGACGGCTGCCTGATTCATTTATCCAAGTATTTCCTTGTTTCTTGATTTTCCAGTTCAAGCTTTGTTGCACATGTTCTGCTAGTCGATCCTCGGAATCGTGGTATTTTTTTGGTGGAATGGTTTGAGAGAGCTTGTCAATCAAATGATTAAATAGCCAGGCGAAAGAGTCCTCCTCATCTTCATACCGCCCTGTTTCTGTGGAAACGTAGGGATCCCAGTTTCCTCGTATGTGCGAGAGTGGCCTCAAAACTTCATGTTCGAGAAAATCACTTGCAGAGAAAAAAAGCTGAATTTCAGGATTCATATTTATCAATATTTGCGCAGTCGAATGCATTGTATATCGGTAAGCAGCTGTGTCAATGTGGGTTTACCGGACGCATACTGTAAATGGGCAAATATGCGGATAGACCAAGGCTAGAGTCCCGACGTTCTAAGGAACAGCAACAACGACTAAATAACTAATACTCCCGGCCCTGTCTTACAGGGGCAAGTCCATCACATCTTTGACGGTTATTTCAATGCAAGTTGCTCTGAGAACAACTTCCAGTTGTTTTCGTATGGTTCCAAATTACTTGCGTAGTATCTATTGTCCAGCGATCTAAAGTTTCGCGGGCGACGCCAGTCATGTTTAGATATAAACTCTCGGTAATTATCTGCACAAATATTTTGCAAATCACTTTTCTTCAATATGAAGAACCTATCTCTTTGATCCGTATCAGGCATTGCAAGCAATACGCAAACGTATATTAAATCTGGATTTGGTATTGCATAGTTTCCGCCATCGATTTGACACTTATTCTCTTCATCAATTTCGATATTAATCCATAGGCTTGCGGATGTTGGCCAGCTAATGCCGCGGGACGTTTTGACTTGGACGGGAAGTGTTTTGAGTGAATTGTTAGCTACGATAAGGTCAAACTCAGGTACATTGCCGGTGAATGAAGTGGCAATGAATCCTCGTCTTCCCAATTCGGCACAAACCAGAAATTCCCCAACTTGCCCAGCTAGTTTGTTGTAGAGACCTTTACTCACTCTGAATCCCTATTTTTGGTTGTCTGCAGACCGTTAGTTTAACTCTGAATAGGTAATTATTTTTATTCAAATGCTCAACTTCGCCAAAGGCTAGGTCGAAATGGTCAAAATGAAACCCGCCGGAGCGGGGGATTTGGCATTATCGGATAAATCCTGTGATGCATCAAGTTTCAAGTGGATTTGGAATATCGTCCAATATTTCTTCTTTATCGCAGTTTTTTAGAAAAAAATAAAGTGTTGAATCTATTATTTTAAGCTTCTTCGCACCGCGATCATAATCTACAAAAGGAGGTTGTATTTGTTTACTCAATTGGTGTTGAGTGATGCCATGAAGAAAAGCACCTAGATCTCCGGACCTAACGTCTTCAGCACGATGATGATTTTCTCTGATCTTATCCAATAACTCGGCTCGTGACAGCCCTTGCTCAATATTTCTAAAATCGGCAGTCAATAGTACCTTGATTAAATAATATGGGAACGCTAAAGATAACTCTCCGCTTTGATTGCTTTTTTTTCGTGCAATTGTGGCAAACGATTCGAAACTTCGGATATGGCGCGTAGCGTAGTCATCTGTTTTCTTTTTAATCGCGCACTCTAAGTTATCATGTGTGATATATATTTTTTTCGGCGATGTCGAGAACACATCTGCTTCAAAGCAGCAATGCTTGCAAATCTCTTGAATCACTCCAATGCTATCAAATGAATTGCTTATCAACTCATCTTGCACATGCGAAAAATCAACATTGAGCGCTTCGCTACCTTTATTAATTACCTTTTTAAAATCGTCAACTGTCCAAGGCTCAACCGGAATTTCAGTAATTCTATCCACTAAATCACCGTTATACTGAACTAAGCGATTCGCTTCTCTCCATATGCCCAATATGATAAAAATAATGCCTTGATCTTGAAATACTCGAAGATCGTACGCAAGAGCTTTCTGTGTTTCTTGTGATAGATAGTGGAAATTTTCCAGCACTAAATATTTTCTCTTCTCTTTCGAAGGCTCTTGAGCCTTCAGAATCTCGGTAATGTCTTGTGCAAGAGCTAAATTATATTCAACGTTTCGGATTGTTTCGGATGCCGATTTTTCGTCTGAACTTTTGCCGCCTGCATCAAATCCTATTTCTGCAATAACCGGTATCTTGATTTTAACTCCTGCAGTTCCGTTAACTTCGCCTTGAGAGCGTGTCCCAGTTGTTTCAAATTCAACGAATTGCACTCCGAGTTGTCGTAATATTGATTTGTATATATCTATACAGGTTGAAGGAGGGGCGCACTCGACCTTGATATATTCAGATTCGTCCAGATTTTTCAATAGTAGGGATGTTTTGCCTTGCTTGGACGAGCCATAAATAATAACTTGATTGCCATCCTCAATTGCACTTTGAAATGCCAAATCCACTCGCTCCCTTTCAATATAGGATTGGATGATCTTGCTTTTAACTCCAAAAACGTCCGTGGTATCGTAGTTCTGTTGTGACATGTAAATTTCTATAAATAAATGATAAAATTAAAGAGTGCCAAGAGTACCGTTTTGTGTTGTCTAAATTAGGGACAATTGCAACTCAAACGTCATGCTTGGCATTTTTTTGTCTTGCATTTTAAATTTCCTTTTCCCCGCCTCTAAGAGGGATTATTTCGGATTTGACAACCGCCTGCTATCTAAGGTTTTATATTCGACAGGTTCATTTAACGGCTTGACGGCCGTCGGTGAACCATTCGAACGCGCCCATCCACGCGATCCCATGCATGAATTCATAGCAGCATGAAATCGATCTTTAGCGTACGCAGAGTCAACTTTACCGACGATTATGTGTGTTTGATTCAAACAATAGTTCATCGAATTTATATAGGCATCAGACACTTCCCCCTTTATGTACCAAGAGGGTTGCACCGTCGATGTCACAGCGCATCCCGTGAGAAGTGCAGCGATGACAATGAGTATAATTTTATTTGTGTTATTCATCCTATCCTCGAATTTTTGGGGACTTCAAAATTCAGTAAATCTGGCTGACCAGGGAACGAACCCCTTTAGTCTTTTATGCAGCCTATAGCTGCATAACACCACCGGATCAGTCTTAATCCCATTCTTGATGCTCAGTAGGTTTTCGTATTTTCATAAAAATTGCTAATCGTACCGGGAGAACACTGCACTGTTGTAAGCAATTTGTTGTTTTGAATCACCCTAACTCCACCCTCACGATAAGTGTCATTTCTATCCTGCTCGTAATAGACCTGATAAGAGGTGTTAGTATTTGGTACTGAAATTGAACTCGTGATTGTTCGGCTGGACGCATCCCACGGCACGTAAGTAACCTGCTGCCTGTCTCTCGTAAGCTTCATTTGTAGCTTTGATGGAGGCCCAAACCGATATGTCACCGTAGAAGGTGATGCACAGATACTGATGATTTTTGCATTGACCGTTGAACACATGAATAACTCTTTCTCACCAACTGAACACACTGAGTTTGCAGATACCGTAAAATTCTCAGCTGATGGACTGAGGCTAGCCTGAGACTTTGTACCGGAAAATGCTTTTTCCATTTCATTTAAAAAGATTATCCGATCCTTTTCCTCTTTCTGCATACATGCGTCATAGAGGAACTCCGGAATAGATGTGCAAGTCTGTTCTCGCTTTTTCCACCACTGTTGCTGATCCGCTTTGAGCGTGGATGCTTTATCGCCCATTGCTATTAGGGCTTTGTTATAAGCACGGGAAAATTCGGCAGAAACTCGTGGTTGAGATTTAAATTTGAGTTCTTTCTCTGTAGGCGATGTTGCATTTCCTGTCACTCTAGGCACTAGCCCATCAACAGTTGCTCCTTTACATACGAAGCTTGCAATTGTTTCTCCTACAGTTCCCGGTACCGTGTCGGCCCAACCTGAATTTAATTTGGCCGAATCTAGAACAGAGCCCATTCCATTAATTGCCGAATATTGGACCGATGTCGTTATTTGGTTTCGGTCGAAGCGGCAATCTATATCGAATTTCACCTTTGCCGATTTGACCAGTTTTCTGGACTGTAGATCAAGGTCAGGAGACAAATGGTTCATCAAAATCCAGAGACTCATTACGTTAGGTATGACAGGATGGTTTTTCACGGAATCAAGGTCAATATACAGATCACTTTCTTCTGATAAACTTATCAAGTCCCAATTTACCGCATGGGCCGCGCCTGACATCGATATCGTTGTGAACATCAAAAATTGCAAAAACTTTTTCATATGTCTCGACCTCATCTCAAATGCTATCTAACCCTGAAGCTTCCGCGATAATTTGTCCATTTCATTTCGCTTGAAACCACAGCACCAAAACTAGCAAAACCAAAGACCCAACGATCATCCAAGGCGGTGGCCCATTCTTCAATTTAGGCGTAATGATGTTTCCTTTTTCATCACGGACTACAAGTTCTGACGTGGCTACATCCTTTTTCGTCGGGCCGTCGCGCCAGGAATCATAAAAATCCTCAGATGATTTTGTAGCGCGATCACTGATGCTTTTGAGCTTGGCCTCTTTTTGATGATTATCATATTTTTCCAATAAAAGCTTTTTCTCATGCCTAGATAACTGCGCCGGCATTCCGGCCACAGCAATTAGAGCAATAACTGGAAACAACAGTCCACCAAGAAACCACATTAGCGGGTTCAAATTCTTTGCATTGGCTACGGTAGAGCAGAATACGGCACCCGCGAACCAGGCCAGAAAAGTCCACAGCGCGAAAAAACTTCCAAATAAAGCAATCATTGTTGCCATTTTTTATCCTCTACATTGGCCCTAAACACTCGTTGATCGTATCGACGGTTCCCCGGTCTCCAATACGGGGTTTTCTGAAACGAGTTTCGTTGTATAGAGCTCACTTAGCCATGGGACTGGGGTCAGAATTTGTGCGAAGGTTGTAACCTAAGTTCTCTCCCACCACATAGCGTCTGAAGCTGAGCACAAACCCTTCAAGTGGAGGGATGCAGCCAAACATATTGCCGCATGCACCTTGGAGCGTAATTAGCGCTCCTCCGTTGCCATTCGGCAGTTTTGTGATTGTAAAAGCGAAGTTGGGCTGTCCATTAATCGGCCCATACGTTGAAATAACGGTGTCGGTCGCTGACTGAACCCTATATGACGAATTATTCACCAACCAAATCTGAGCCTTTTGCCAATACAGGTCACATTCAGCCTTCGTTGAGCATGCAATTGGCGTTTGGGCCTCGGCCATTTCTTGCGGGGTCAATTTGGGAGGTGCGGCGCAAGCAGCCAGCGTCAGAAATATACCAGCGCTTAAAACCTTTAGTATCCGTGCCATTTCTCTACCTTTGATTCTTGTTGATAAGATTATTTGCAGGCCTGATTCCAGACTTTTCGAAACTCCGATCCTTTCAGGCTTTCGCCTTCTATCGCCACCAGATCCTTTGATACTGCGACATACCGTCGGTAGCCGGTAAAGCCACCGAAACCATTTTTGGCGTTCACTTCGCCGCAAACCCCACGCTGATTACGATACGTGGCGCTCTCTGGGTCCTTTAAAGCAGATTCTACGAATCCTTGAGCAAATACCCGCATCTTGATTTCAGTCAATTGAGGATCAGGCTTAGCGGGTATCTCTGGCGCAGCTGCAGCTGATGAATCCGACGTCTCGTCTTTCTTTCCACCAGAAAAGATTAGAAATGCAACAGCAATCGCGCCAATCAACACATAATTCTTTTTTGTGTTTTTGTCCGCTTGCTTTTTTGCCTCCAGGGCCATCGAAAGCGGCGCGCCACACGATGGACAAGCGGCGGCCTTATCGCTGAATTTTTTCTTGCATTCTGGGCATTTCAATAGTGCCATGGCGGTATTCCGTAAATCAGATTGTGAGTTTGGCTGTTAAGTTATAGCGATCCGATACACGTATTGATCGTGTCGGCCGTTTTTTTCAGTCCATCAAGCACGCGCGTTGGAGATGCGCCGCTCCAACTACCGACTTTGTAGAAGCCCTGGTTTGCCATCTGACCGGTATCCTCTGATGCTCGCTCCAGATTGCTGAATGCCATAGTTGTGCCAGCAGTACTTCGCTTTGCAGTCAGCCGAAATGCCACTGCATCTTTGTTCGGGGCAAGAATGACGCCCGTGTCGTGGGTATTCGTGCCTTGCGCTACAACGGTATTGCGATCGTCCGACACATAGCTGATAACGCTACCACCACCAACAGTTTCCGAATTTCCAGTATTCCAATAGGTGCCACCTAAAAATCCAGAGTTTTGATTCCCTCGCAAGGTCACGGCTTTATTCTGTACGTTCTGAGCAATGCAGACCGGAAGCACATCTTTGCCGGCCTTACTGGCGCCTGGGTAGTCGTATGTCACGCCTTCAATATATTCATAGCCCCATTTCTCGTTGGTCGCATATTTGACGCTCTGATATTGCGCCAGCTCTGGCGTACGTGTCCGAGTAGCACAACCGGCCAGCAGAACAACAGTAGCCAAAACAATATATTTCGCTGTCCTATTCATGGGTAGCCCCCTTATTTACGTGGTTGATTCTGTACAGGCTCAATCGGCCCGGCCGCTCGACCCATGCCAGTACCCATGTCACTTTGCGATGTGCTGTATTCCACCAGTCTGTCATTCGCGTCAAAACGAAACATAGCGCTGCTGGTATGGATGTCAGATCCGCCAGCGAAGATGCCGACAATCGGAATAAAGGTAGCGGGCCTAGTGCGGTATTCAGCGAAGTTATAAAAAACTGTGGCTGTTCCGTCAGAATTGCGCATCTGAGTCGTGGGTTTGCCAAATTTGGAAAGAACTTCAGTTCTGGATGTCTGACCTTTTACTAACTGACCGAGTTGGTCTTCTGACACCTTCACGCCAGATGCAGCGCACCCAATTAAAAATACCGCCACTGTAGATAAAAAGACACATTTAATTGCGTTAATCATTTATTGTTACTTTTCCCTTGAACTTTTCAAGCATTCGAAGACGACAATCCCGATTTTTTATTGCCAATATCGGATTTTCTGCTGTTTTGCCGAGTGAATAGCAGCACGCCGCTAGTTTTGTTGGAATACTAACATTTATTCAACCTAAATTATTTTTTGTTACGTTTGGGTTGAATTTATTCAAACAATTCGTAGATCATGTTGTCTATTTGCCTAAGTATATGCAATTTTAGCCGCAGATTTTCTGCGGTACTTTACTCACGTTGCGACTCGCCACGTCTAAACCTAGATCCTTGGCAGCGAGTAAAACAGTGGTCTCTAACTGAATGCGCTGACGCTCCGAAAGCTTTAGAACCTTTTCATACGAAAGGTCTTGGAATGGCCAGATGTTAAAGTCATCCGGAATCCGCTTATCGCCATCCATGTGATCGGTGTCCATCCACCCAGCTGGTTTGTTGCATTTTCGCTCGATGTACCGGCAACTGTTGGGCCGCATCCCGCGAGGTTTCCCGGTCCCAGAGTTTTTAGCACCGTGCAGCCATTGGCTCACTTGAGACTGCTTCCGTTCCAACAGTTCCGCGAGCTTACCCACGCCGCCAAACTCGGAAGCGAGTATCTGCATATTATTTCTCCTGGATTCTTCAATAGTCGATAATTTGATAATCCCTTCAAAAGGCCGGCTATCAAATGGGAATCTACCAGTTTGGTTCTTTGCCACTAAATGCTTTTCATGGTGATCGGTGTCCATCCAGCCGTGAGGTTTTTGCATACCTTTTTCCAGCTTTCTTGCTAGCCGGTTGCCAACATTGCGTATTTTTCCCGTAGATGGGTCTGGACGCATGTTCTTTAACTGATTCAAATAGATGTGTGAGACGCTACAAATCCTTCCAAGACGTTCCTGGGTGACTGCTTCTTCGAGTAGACGTAGCAGGTTCTCATGTCGTACGGTATATATGTCTTTCATGGCGAACTACAACTAGACTATCGCTTTACTCCGATGAAAATTAGAAAACATAAATCAATATTTGTTACGTTTCGTCTAAATTTTCTTTAAATACTCCATAGCAGACCTTACCTACCCAATACGCGTCGTTTCGATACCCCTTTGCTACTGGCTGCGGGTTTCAGTTTGCGTGCCTTGAGTTCAAGAATGGCTTCGACTTCACTTTGGTCATCTGACGATAGCCGTTTGTACTGATCAAATGTTATTGATTTGAACGGCCAAGCGACGAGCGATTCATTGGCATCTTTTTTTTCGTTGGAGACGACAATTCGAGCTTTGCCATCAGCTCGATTCAAACTGAATAAAGCTGGTTCAGCGTCCAAGTCGTACTTTTCGAGCTTCTCCCATTCTTCTATCTTGCGTGCGCTTTCCTCATTTATACCACGCTTGTCCTTTACATTTTCTCCGGACAGCCAACGGCTGATTGCTGGTGCTTTCATATTCCAGGCGGAGGCGCAAGCCGCTTTATTGCCACCATATCGCTTCTCGATAATGGTGAGTAGGTTAGCTCTGCGGTTGGTTTTAATGATATCCATACGGTTATTAAATCGCCTGTCTAACGATAAGTAAATTCCCCGTTAGGTTATTGAAAGAAATTAACCGAGAGGTTAATATATGTGTTATGAATACTTTCAAACATTTCTGGCTTTCAATGCCCGTGCCTCAGAGACGAGTGTTTGCAAGTGCTTGTGGCACGTCATATGCATATTTAAACAACTTTGCACACGGTCAAAAGAAACGAATCGGCGAGAACCTTTGCATCAATATCGAGCGTGAGAGCGGCGGAAAAGTTGTATGCGAACAACTCCGCCCCGATGTGGACTGGGCCGTTTTGCGCCGGTCGGCGGAGGAGGGCGGTGATGCCTAACTCTGGGCCAACAGTTTCAATCGATCTTTTTCTCATCATTTCAAATCAAGCGTTTAAGACGGAACCATTGTGGCACCGCTGCGGTCGTGTTGCATCCCTGATTTGGAGCGCAATTCAAGGAAGAACATCATGACTTGTCGATATTCCGGCACAGTCTGGTACGACATCCTCTATACCAGTGTGCGTAAAACACCCGGTGGCGTAAATGACGCAGCCCGATTCTTGACAGAGCGCCGTGGCAAAACAATTCATCCTGAGACGCTTCGAGCGAAGCTGCGGCATATTGATGGGGAATCGATTTCCCTTGAGATGGTGGAACTGCTGACCGAATGGATGGAAGAAAAGGCCTAGAACCATCGGTTGGACTGGCTTCATACTTTAAACGCCCAGTTCGGACTGGCGGCATCTTCCATGTGCTCAGACGGCTTTGCTCAAGATCTGCAGTCGTCGTTTATCTCAAAGACAGCAGCTTTTGGTGAACTGGCGACAACCATTTCGGTTTCATTGTCAGACGGCAAAATTTGCCCGCGTGAGGCCGAAAACATTATTTCCGCTGCCCGCAAGAGTCAGCGGAGTAGCCAGAAGATCATTGCCGCCACCAAAAGGGCGTTGATGGAGAGTTCGTAGGATGAATAAGTCAAAAACGATTCTTACGAATAATTTGCGCTGGCAGCGGAGTAGGAATGCTTATCAAAATATCTGGATGAAGCTTTGGGCATTTAAGAACAAGTCCCTGGGGCTGCAATATCGCCTTCTTGCCTTCGGCCATGCATGCTGCGCAAAAATATACGTCCCTATCAGTAGGCTCCATGCGCGAGTCTTTAAACGCATGCGTACCGGTGGGAAATGTATGCAGCTGGTAATGCGATTGGTCAGCAATTTGCTCTCGAAGCTTACTGATTTCCTCCTGAAGCTCGCCATTTTCTTTTTGGGTCGCTATGAGCTTCTCGTTTATCGCCAATGCCGCCGTGCTGAGCTGCAAAAGATGATCGTTCATTGCAATCTTCAGCTCATTCAGTTTGACGGAATCTCGACCATCGATAACAGATCCGATGAGTTTTGTTGTGCCGCTTACCGCACTAATTGCTGCGGAGATAGAAGCGATATCCATGCGGTTTCCCCCAAAAGAAATGGACGTAATTCTGTAGCGGATCATACTACATCGCTTCGATTCGTAGAGGGTAAATAGAAGTGGCTCGCATACGAACAATCAAACCCGACTTTTGGACTGATGAACGAATCACTGAGTGCTCAGTGAGTGCTCGCTTACTGTTCATTGGAATGTTGAACTTTGCCGACGACAACGGGAATCTACCAGCATCGCCAAAAAAAATCAAAATGCAGGTGTTCCCAGCTGATTCCTTTGACTGCAAACCTCTTATCGACGAATTGATCACTCAAGGAGTACTCATTGAGTATTCAGTGAATGGGGATAAGTACTGGAATATTAAAGGATTTAAGAAACATCAGAAGATCAATAGACCTTCACAAACGACTATCCCGGAACTGATTTTGGCTGACGACTCAGTGAATGCTCACGGAGCCCTCACTGACGGAAAGGAAAAGGAAAAGGAAGAGGAAGAGGAAAGGAATAAAGAAAAAACAAACAAAAAAGAAAGTTCGGACTCCAGTGATTCTGCGAGCACCGAACGTGTGTGTTCGCCTCCGGTGGTTGATCCCTCAGGTACGACAGAACGTATCGTGCTTCCACCGGATCGGCCTGAACGACCTCCGGACCATACCTCGCCTGTCTCCCCGCATGGCGCCATAGCGGCGTACGTGAGATCGCAAGGGATGAACGCTGCCGCTTCGGACCAGGAACTGCGTGATCTGATCAGCCAAGGCGCAACGATGGGGCACTTTGTCGACGCTGTGCCGCTGGCCAAGGAGAAGGGCAAAGGGTGGAAATACCTGCTCGGGATTGTCCGCAACATGCTGCAGGACGAGCGGGCACCACCACCGGCAAGGAGACAATCGAGCAGATCAAGCACCCATGAAGCGTGGGAACGGATTAACGAAACTTTGAGGAAACAGCAGGAGTTCGGTGATGTCATCGATGGTGAAATCACAGTGGTTGACGGTCAACAATCGCACGGGAAAGACCATGATGCAGGTCCTTTTTGATCGATTGGACGGGATCTATCCTCGGTCTTGGCGCTCCCAGTTCGAGGGCGCTAGCCCAGAAATTACGGCCCAAAATGTGCAGAACTGGACAGAAGTATGGGCCAACGCGTTCGAGACGCGCGGTGTTACACCCCACATGGTGGCTCGCGGTCTCGGAAATTGTCTGGATTCATACGACAGACCTCCAAGCCTGCCGCAGTTTTTGAAGGTTTGCAGCACGCCCGGTCGTGACGAATTGGTCGCACCGCTCGACAATCCCGCGCTTGCGTACGAAGCAAAGTTCAATCCGAAACTGGCAGCCAAGGCCGCGGAGGCTGTAAAGCGCCCAGAGGATGAAACTGACCACCTGCGTTGGGTTCCCAAAATCCTGTGCAAATACCCGAACGGCCACACATCGTACGCCTACAAGGCCGCGCTGGAGGTGGCAAAGGAACGAGGGATCCGAGTATGACGGTGCAATGCATCGAATGCTGCCACTTCACGCTCCAGAATCCAGATGGCCGAGCCGGCAAGGAGCTGGCCGCTCAGGGGTTCGGAACCTGCAAATACGACCCGACGGCTGGCAGCTATCAATCGGCTTTTTTCGAGCGCCAATGCCAGCGTTTTGCGGCAGCCGACCGCACGGTCATCGTCAAGCGCCGCGATTGGGTGGTTGCACGCAAGCGAGAGTTTTTAAACGCATTACGGGCCGTCCAGGCCAGAGAAATACGGAAATAAGCATGTTTGAAGTCAGTTTTACTATCCCCGGCGAGGCCGTAGCGAAGGCCCGACCCCGGGTATTCAAGCGAAATGGTAAGGCGACCGCTATTACCCCAGAAAAGACGGTCAACTACGAAAACCTAGTCAAGTGGACGGCGCACCAGGCTATGCAAAAGGCCCGTGCTGTGATGTTTCACGGACCATTACAGGCATCGATTTACATCAGCTTGCCTATTCCTGCATCGTGGTCTCGAAAGCGGCAAGAAATGGCAATAGCCGGCCAAATTGCGCCGACCAAGAAGCCCGATATCGACAACCTTATCAAGGCGTTGTTCGACGCAATGAATGGGATTGTGTTCCGAGACGATAGTCAGGTCGTATTTGCCGTTGTGAGAAAACTGTATTCAAGTACGCCCAATACACGAATACAGATTTCGTCCACCATGCAGGAAGCCGCAAAATGAGCGAATCAATTTTTCAAAGTAGCCATCATGCTCTGATGTTTGCGTTCAACTTCTCGCACCAAGCGTACGAGCCACCACTGATGAACCGCCTTGCTTGGGGGCCGATGGCCAGCGTTAGCAAGGGACTATCGGGTACTGACGGCGCCGCTCAGGCTGCAATGATCTTGTCTCGGTTATCAAAGCTCACTATTGCGCAGCAGAACATCCTGATTGCTAAGTTCGCTCCTCGGACATGGCCGTGCTCCTGCCGGGCACCGTGCTGCTCTGGCCATAAGCGCAATGACATGTGGGAGAGGGCGATTTCCGACCTGGGCCAAATTGCAGCTGCGGAGGCACTTTCCGGGTGTGTGTCGAATAATCGGTTAAGGGTCGGGATAGTAAAGCGGATTTTTGGGGATAAGTCGCTGACGCTGGAACACCTGGCTGAACGGACCGGTGTGCACTTTAACACCGCAAAGAATCATTCTGGCGCCATTAAACGGTGGCTAATGGGTGCTAGGAGTCCGAAATCAGCGAAGGACTATGGCCTGATTGAACTTACGCTTGCGCGTGCCGAAGATGTACTCAGCGAAGCCGGCATAATCAGTACCGAAGTAGATGCTTGACCGTTGTGTTTTTTTGGGACAAAATACGCTGTAATTGAGTAGTCTCATAGCTGCGCCCAAATAAAATACACCGGAAAGGGTGCGCTTTCATTCGTGTTTGTATACTTTAAAAGTAAATGACTTATGACCTTCACTAAGGCTACATCAATTTTAATAATTTCATGTTTAACTATTCCTTCAGTAGGCATATTCAATGATGCGGGTGCTGCCGACGCCCTATATAGTGATTCCGTATTTTTAATTGAAAAATTTGGGGCTCTTGGGGTCAATTCGAATGTTTCAGGTGACGTCAACGAATTCGCAAAGAAAGCAACTAACCAGTGCATGTTGGCAGCGAATATTCCTTCGAAAGACGAGAGTTGTACAGATTATTTTAGAACTCTTTGCGAAAATACAGATATTAAAATAAAAGAAATTGCTATTTCCTGGGCGCATGAAGTAAAAGGAAAATCTTCAAAAATTATCTGTGATTAGTCAAACTTGCATAGATCTGACTAGATTCCTAGTAAATGAAAAGCTACTTGTTTGAATATTAAATCTGTATTCAAGGACTAGTCCAGACGTTGAAACGAGAGCCACCTTCGGGTGGTTTTTTTACGAGCATTGGGAGTAAATGGCGACCAAAGGCAAGGCGGCCAAAATTTCTCTTGCGCAGGAGCGTCCTACTTTTTTCGAATTAACCGGCACCCACTCTCTGGAATTAGCAGTTCATCTGGTGAAATAACATGCAGCTCAGTCCCATCCTCTAACTCGAAGGATAGTGGCATAGAGTGTGGTTGCAGCAATTCCCCAGGGCGCTGGACGAACAAAGTGTCTTCGATAATTTTTACTTTTTGTTCATTGTTTAACTCATCAATGTAAACGGCGATTTCAATTACAGGTTGCATGCTAGATCCATTTCTAGTTGTTGATACTGGCTATTCGACGTGGTATGACACCATTATGTCATGCTTTCATACAGCGAGATCCCTGTATATTTATTGAAATTTTAATTGCCACTTTTACGGAAAATTAGTTTTTATACAACTCATTTTCGGATTCAACCCCATGCAAACGAGGTAATGGCATATGGCACATTGCGGAGCCAAGACCCGCAGTGGCCAGCGTTGTCGAAATAGGGCAATGGAGAATGGCCGCTGTCGGATGCACGGCGGCAAATCGACCGGCGCGCCCATATCTAATAAGAACGCGGCGAAACCAGGCTCGATCTATAGCAAATTTTTAACCCCAGAAGAGCAACGCACATTAACGAGAATTGAACTTGGCAAGGTAGATGACGAACTTCGTCTGACGCGGATCAGACTTATGCGCGCTTTGGCTCGGGAAAATGAGTTCGGGAATCGGTACGAAGAAGATACTGAGAGACGTGAGCTAATCGAGGTGGACGGTCGTATTGTCCCCGGAATTGAGAAAGTTACTACTACCCGTAAGGTACGAGATTATTCAGCCTTGATCGATAAGCTGACAGCTCGGATCGAAAGTCTGGAGCGCACGCGAGCTGAATTGGCCAAGACAAATCCACCGGAGGATATGCCGGTAGGACGAATCGAGATTGAAATCGTAGGTGGAAAATAGGACATTACGCCTGCAGATGACTGAGCCACAGGCAAGGTTCTTTCAGCTGGATGCCAAGTTCCCTGCATTTATAGGTGGCTTTGGGTCGGGAAAGACCGAGACGTTGGCCAATTGCGCTTTGCGTGATGCTTTGGCATCGTCCGACACACTCATCGCGCTTTATGAGCCGACATATGACCTTGTACGTCTGATTCTGGCTCCCCGAATGGAGCAAAAGCTCTCCGACATGGGGATTCGGTACAAATACAACAAACAGGAAAACATCATTTACACAAGTTCACCGAACTGTGGTGATTTCGTGCTCCGGACGCTGGAGAATCCAGCTCGGATAATTGGATACGAATCCTACCGAGCCCATGTGGATGAGATCGATACCTTGAAAAAGGATCTGGCCGAGTCCGCATGGCAAAAGATAATTGCCAGGAATCGGCAAAGGCCAGCAGGGGTCGAGAATCCCTTTAATCGCGTGTCGGCGTACTCCACACCAGAAGGGTTCAGGTTCGTTTACGACCGCTGGGGCAGGAACCCTCGGCCAGGTTATGTGATGGTGCGTGCAGCTACGGCGTCAAACCCGTTTTTGCCGGACGACTATATTCAGTCCCTTCGCGAGAGCTACCCGGCGGCGCTTATTGATGCGTATTTGGAGGGCAACTTCACTAATCTGACTGCAGGTAGCGTCTATCCGGACTTTTCCCGAACAGAGAATCATATCGATGCCGTGCTTAGTGACGGCGAGCCGGTGCACATCGGAATGGACTTTAACCGCCTGAAGATGGCAGCTGTCGTATACGTGATAAGGGATGGGGACCCGATAGCGGTTGATGAGATAACAGATGGCCGCGACACTCCGGCAATGGCAGATCTCTTCAATGAGCGATACAAGAGAAAAGGCCACGCGGTCCAGGTCTATCCAGACGCATCAGGACAAAACTCAAGTAGTAAGAACGCAAGTGAGTCAGATTTGTCGATCATGCGACAGAAAGGCTTGTCCGTTCGAGTGAATAGTACTAACCCCAGCATTATTGACCGCGTAAATGCCGTAAACGCATTGATATTAAATGGTGAAGGTGTGAGGCGATTGAAGGTGAATACAGACCGTTGCCCCCATTTGACCGATGCCTTAGAGCAGCAACCCTACGACAAGAATGGGATGCCGGACAAATCAAATGGACTTGATCACATAGTCGATGCTGCTGGATATTTTTTGGCATTTCGCTATCCAATAACAAAACGCACCGCTGGAATACGAAAGATTGGAGGCCTGGCCTGACATGCCAGTAACGACAAAGCATCCCGATTATTTAGCACACGAAGCCGAATGGAAATTGATGGACGATGCCCTGGACGGCGAGAGCGCGATTAAAAAGTGTGGCACGACATATCTACCCAAACCGGCCGGCATGGCCGAGGCCGAAAAACTCGATAGTGGCAATGTACGTCTGTATAACAACTATCGGGATCGAGCGCAGTACGAACACTGGGTCAAGGATGGCGTTCGTGCCATGATGGGCCTTGTATCTCGCCTGACACCGGAGATCGTATTGCCGGCCGGTATGGAAGACATGAGGGACAACGCCACCGACGACGGATTTGGCCTTGTGGATCTGTTTCAACGGATAGTGAGACAGTCTATTGGCTATGGTAGGGTTCCGATTGTGGTGAACGTGGACGATCTTGGTAGACCCTTCGTGAGCATATATAAAGCACGTAGCGGTACCAATTGGAAGGAAGGAAACCAGGGCGGGCGCCGTGATCTTGAGCTAGCTGTTCTACTAGAGGCCAGACCAAAGGATCCAGGCGACAAGTACAGTCACGAAACGGTGACCGTCTATCGGGTGTTCGAAATGGTCGACGGCAAATGCGTGACAAGAGTACTCGATGAAAAGGACCAGGTCATCGAGGAAGAACGTACGCTGTCAGTCGCAGATAGCAATCGAAAATTCCTAAGTTATGTGCCTGTCATATTTCATGGCTCAACCAACAACAGCGCGGATGTCGATGAAGTGCCGCTGCTGAGCATGGCTCGGGCAACCCTGAAATCATACCAGTTGAGTGCGGACTACTATACGGCGCTGCACTACACCAGCCACCCGCAGCCCTGGGTATCCGGCCTAGATGAGAATACCGAGTTGAAAATGACCGGGCCGTCTGCTGCTTGGGATCTAGGCCGAGAAGGGCATTGTGGATACCTTGAGTTCCAGGGCGCCGGCATTGCAGCGGTGCGATCTGCGATGCAGGATCAGAAAAACGTTGCGCTGGAGGCCGGTGCCCGGGTCATGGATGTGTCCGGCGTCGAATCAGGCGAGGCGCGTCAAACCCGGCAGAACGATCAGCACGCGACCCTTCACAGCATTGTGAAGTCAGCTGCGGCCGCCATCGAACAAGCGCTAAGGTTTGCGGCCGAGTGGACTGGCAGAGATCCGAAGAAGGTTCAGTTTGTCGTAAAACCAGACTTCAACATCCCAGATCTGGATCCGCAGGTACTTGGGCAGCTGCAGCAGGCGGTTCTGGCAGGCGGCATCAGCTGGGATACTTACTGGCAGTACCTGACCACTGGCAAGTTGCCGGAACACAACTATGACGAAGAAGCCCTTAAGGTGGAAAATCCGGGCGGTGTGATCCATGACAAAGCGCAGTGAGCTTTCTGCTGCCCAGCGGGCGATTATCGCCGCATTAGGCCAGCACGCCGCTTATGGGTACCGGGCATCAACCGCAGTGGTGAACCAGCTCAATGAGCAAATAGACCACTTTTCCCAGGAATTGGCGGCAAAGCTTTCCGAACGACTCGATGATCTGACCCAAGCCGAGATGCAGGCTTTTACGGCCGGAAAGTACACCACCAGTAGGCTCAAGGCGCTAAAGGCAGAGATTGATGGCTGGGCAGTGGCTCTGGATCAGGCAATCCAAGCCGAATGGGCTTCCTCTTCATTGGCGCTGGCCGGGTACGAGTTCACGTACATGAAAGACCTGCTTTCCCAGGTGTTCGATGATGTGCCCAAGGTGAAGAAGACGCCTATGCAGGTACTGCAGGCGGCAATGGAGAAGCCGGTGACGGGCAAACTGGTAAAGGACATGCTGGCCAAGATAGTTCCGGACCAGAAAGAGCGGCTTTTTGCCACGTTGCGCCAAGGTATTGCTGCTGGTCAGACTACACCGGAAATCATTCGTGCGCTACGTGGCACCAAAGCGTTGAACTATAAGGACGGGATTGTCCAGGCTGCCAAATATGAGGTGGAGCGGTTCGTACGCACCTGCCGCAATCACATCGCGAATGGGGCATATGATCAGACATACGAAGCTCTGGGTGTGTCACACGTTGTGCGTGTCGCCAGCCTGGAGGGCCGTACCTGCAAGGCGTGCGCCGCCCTTGATGGGAACGTGTATAAGACCGACGAGCCAAAGCCGCCTGCAACATTACACCCCAATTGCCGCTGCCAGTACGCCCCGAGCTTTGACGGCAAGATTATCGGAAACCGCCCGTATATGCGCGCGCTAAAGGTCAGTAAACGCGATGGCTCCATACGATTTCGCGCCTTGAAAGACATGACGGCCAAACAACGTCAGGACGCCGGGCTCAAAGTTGGGCAGGTTAACGCCAATACATCCTATAGCAAGTGGTTTGCCAACCAGGACGCTGCATTTCAGAAGGAATGGCTGGGCCCGAAAAGATACAAGCTCTATACCGAGGGTCAATACACGCTCGGTCGCTTTATTGATCCAAAAACCGGGTATCAATATAATCTGGATGAACTGCGTCAGAGGGACGTTGAGACTTTCAGACAGATTTTTGGTGAGTAAGCACGAATCCTGCGACCACTGGTTTTTAAAGTGGTGGACACTTCGAATAGTTGAACAATACACGCTTGTGGAAGCCCCACAGGCGTGGCTTTTCATGCAAATTAGTATCAAACTACAGAAATACATTCCATAACCCAGCCATTGCGCTGGGTTTTTCGTTTTCAGGCTCATCGTCAGGCGGTGGGCTTTTTTTGTGCCTCGAGGAGGCGATGCCATTGCCCGCAAGGCGGGCACCAACTTTCCCAAGGGGATAAATACATGTTTGACGATCTTGATCTGGCCGAACTGGGCCTTGAAATTCCTGAAGATAAAGTCGCGGGCCTCAAAGAGGTACTGACGAGTAAAGCCCAGGAGGTCATTGACCAGGCAGTTGCGGGGTTAAAAGCAAAGAACACCCAGTTAATGGGTACCGTGAAGTCCACGAAAAGCGAGCTGGACCGACTCAAGTCCCAATTTGAAGGCCTTGATATTGATTCAGTTAAAGCGCTGCTCACTAAAGCTGCTACTGACGAAGAGACCCGGCTACTGGCCGAAGGCAAGATTGATGAGGTTCTGAATGCCCGCACGGAACGCATGCGCACGAGTTTTGAAAGAAATCTCAGTGCTGAAAAAGAGCGAGCCGATAGGGCTGAGGCTTTCGCCAACCGGTTCCGGGACAAGGTCCTGGCCGATTGCATTCGAACCGCTGCGCAAAAGGTCGGTGCGTTACCTGAGGCCTTTGAAGACATCGTCCTACGCGCGCGGGGCACGTTCACTCTAACCGAAGAGGGCGAGGCGGTTGCTGTAGACAAAGATGGCCAGTCCATTTTAGGCAGCGACGGGAAAACGCCCCTTTCACCGCTTGAATGGGCTGAAAGCTTGCGCGAGATCGCACCACACCTGTGGCCAAAGGCGACGGGCGCCGGCGAGACCGGTGATCGCGGCACTAAGGGTGCTGTGAAAAAACGCAGTGAAATGAATGCGAGCGAGAAAGCTGCATTCGTTAAGGAAAACGGGCAAGACGCCTATTTGAAATTACCTAAATAAGGAATGGTCATATGACTACCACTGTAAATAGCGACATGATTATCTACAATCAGCTCGCTCAAACTGCTTACCTGGAGCGCATCCAGGACAATCTGACCGTCTTCAATGGCGCATCCAATGGTGCCATTATCTATGAAAGCAACGCCATCGAAGGCGACCTGAGCAAAAAGGCGTTTTACAAGGTTGGCGGCGAGATCGAGCATCGCGACGTCAATTCAACTTCCAAAGTACAGCCGAAAAAGATCGGCGCCGGTGAATCTGTGGGTGTGAAAGTGCCGTACAAGTACGGGCCTTATGCTTCTACTGAGGAAGCATTCAAGCGTCGCGCGCGCACGCCAGAAGAATTTGCCATGATCGTCGGTCAGGATCTGGCCGATGCGTTAATGGTTGGTCGTCTTAAATATGCTTTGGCTGCGCTTGGGGCGGCCATTGGTGGCAATAAAGACATGGTTGCTGCCGGCAGTATCAAAGATGACGGGCGTAAAGCCCTGACTCGAGGTATGCGTAAATTCGGTGACAAATTTGGCCGTATCGCCCTGTGGGTCATGAATTCGGACACCTATTTCGACATTGTTGATGAGGCGCTAACGCAGCAGATTTATGGCGAATCTGAAATCGTCGTGTACGGCGGCATGCCCGGCACTCTGGGTAAACCCGTGCTGGTGTCAGACCAGGTGCCAACGGATAATGCCTTTGGCCTGCAGCCTGGTGCAGTTCGGGTGCTCGAATCACAAGCACCAGGATTTCGGGCGTACGACATCAACGACGAAGAGAACCTGGCAATTGGAATTCGCTCAGAAGGCACTTTTAACCTGGAAGTACTGGGTTATAGCTGGGTTGAGTCGTCAGGCGGAATCAACCCAAACCTCTCTGCAATTGCAGCCTCGGCCAATTGGAGCAAACACGTCAATAGCAACAAAATGACCGCTGGCGTTCTACTGGATCTGGGTGGTGCCGCTCCTGGATCAAGCGCTGGAGGCTAAACCTAAGTAACAAAGGTGCGGCGGTACGCTCACGAAGCCGTCGCACAGGAGAGCTAGATGAAACGACTACTTTATACAACTCGTAGTTCGATTGCGTTATCTCAGTTTGTCGGGGCCGTGGGAGTGCGAAATCCTGAGTACTACAGCAAACCCGAGTCAGACGTCCAAGAGGTGGGTATCGAGGGTGATTACCCTCAGATTGCCGATGACTATGAGCGTTTGGGTGTGAAGGTCATTATGGCGACGGAGCGTGTGGCCGAAGAGCTGCCCAGTCAAGATGAGAGGAAGGAAGTCGCTCCGGCGCAATCGAATGCCGATGAGCGCAAATTGTTGATTGCGACGTTAAAGACCAAAGGCATCAAATATGCCAGGAACGCCTCCACTGATCAGTTGCGGGCTTTGGCCCAGACTTCCTCAACTGGTTTACAGGAAGATCCTGCTAATGCTTGAGTACATTACTGTTGCGGACGTAGATACCGCTTTGGGCTCAAACTGGGCAGCAAGGGACAAAAAAGAGCGCGCAGTTCTGCTTGCCAATGTGTGGCTCACAAACAAGTCACTGCCTGAATGCGACCCTATCCCACAGGAGTGGAAACAGGCTGGAGCGGAAATTGCCAAGGAAGCGGCGTCCGGGAAAATCTATGGAACGACCGAAACTGGGGTATTGAGTAAATCCGTGAGGGCGGACACTGTTTCTTCGAGCAAGACGTTTTCATCGAACCACAGGATTACGAGTGCTGGCGAATCTCTCGCCTTGGCATTGCTGAAACCTTGGCTTGGCACGGGTGGGATATTTATGCTGAAAAGGATCTGATATGGGGCTACGCGACGAAATTACTGCAGACATTGCCGAGGCGTTTGACGAAGATCTAGGGGATGCAGTGACGAATTTCACTGGGACTCGCATAGTGCAGACTGGGGAACTGGACCCGATAAGCCAGGAAGTGCCGACCGAGACCATTACCTATACAGGTCGTGGCATTTTCGGCAGCTATGATGAAACCGTCGTTGATGGTCTTCAAATACTGCGGACCGACACCAAGATCACGGCGCTGCAAATTGAAGTGACGGACACCCCAAAGATCGATGATCGGATCAACGGGCTGACGGTCATAAATGTTGGTAAGGATCCTGCCGGCGTGACGTGGACGATTCAGGCGAGGGCTTCATAATGGCTGGCTGGTCCCAAAAACCCACTGCTTTTATCAAAGTGGTAAAGGAAGATCTGATCGATAAACGAAAGGAGATTACCAGCGACGTACTGCAGGCCGTCATCTCCGGTTCACCAGTGGATACAGGCACCTATAAAGGCAACCACAGGGTATCGCTTGATGGAGAAGACTTAGGGTATGACCTCGAGGAAAACGATAAAGGTGGCGAAGAAACCATGCGAAAAGGGCTGACGGTCATTGGGCGAATTGACACGCCATTCGGGGAGTCGATTGTCCAAAACAACCTTCCGTATGCTAAACCGCTCGAAGATGGTCACTCTATGCAGGCCACCCAGGGTGTCTATGGTCCAGGCTTTGCTGCAGTTAAAGAGAAATACTGCAAATGACGTTTGAACACATTCGGGCTGTGATTCTGGGCCGCATGAAGTCGTTTGACGGGATCGAGCAAGCCAGGATTGATTATCAGTTGCCTACTAGACGATTTGCTCCGCCGTCAGAGGGAATATGGTGCCGACTGAATATCCGATACGGGCCTTCCTTCATGGCTGGTATGGCCGATACCCCGTATACGCGTAAGGTTGGGCTGATCGTTTTCCAGTGTTTTGATAAAGCATTTGTCGAAACCGTAGGTCTGGTCCGATTGACCGATAAGATCGAACGGCACTTCGGCTACTGGATGCAGGGGGATCTGGAAACGCTGGAAACGTCGGTAGCAGACGTTGGCGTGGATCCGGCCGGCTTCTATCAGAAAAACGTCAATGTCCGGTTTCGAGCTGGATAAATAGTTAGTTCTATCTTGGGCCGTCTTTAGGGACGGCTTTTTTATTGCCCCATCGATGGGGCTTTTTCATTTGCAAGGACGAATCATGTCTTCAGGTGCACATATTGTCACGCATTTTATCAAGGAGTCCACACCAGGCGTTACGCCAGCTGCCCCCGAGGAGGGGGATTGGAAAACTGCCCGGCTGACGGGCAATACACTGACACCAACCCCCAGCACTCAAGTTTCAGACGAAGTTACGACAAAACGACTGAGCCAAGGGGCAGCGGTTACAGGGCTGACCATTGCAGGTCAACTGAATGCTGAGTTTTCCTTTGGCACGTTCGATGATTGGCTCGCAGCATTGTTTTATGGTGATTGGACTGACAATGTACTGTCCATTGGCTCAACTCGCCATACCTTCTCTGTACAGAAGGGGTATACGGACGTGAATACGTATCATCTGTTTAAAGGTGTGCACGCGGCAACCGGTGCCATCGAGATCCCGGAAGAAGGGAAAATAACGCTTACCATTGGATGCCAGGCACTGGATTACGAGGACGCCGAAATCAGCTATGTCAAAACCCCAGCAGAACCGACTGTAACTCCATTCATGTCCAGTCTTTCAGTTGGCAATATCCTGGTCGATGATGTTTCTTTGGTGGGGCAGGCTTGCGTTTCGGCCTTAACCATTAACATCGACAATTCGGTGCAGCTGCAGAGGTGCTTGGGATCTGGCAAAAAAGGTCCCGGCGCCATTATTGCAACCGAAGCTGCAATTACCGGCAGTATAACGCTGGCGTGGTCTAAAAAAGCTTGGGAAATCTGGAAAAGTCAGTTCACACGAAAAGCCGCCGGTGTTGTTTTCCCGATATCCGATAGTCTGCAAAACAGATACACCTTTAACTTTCCGTCTTTGGAGTTTGACGGCGAATTGCCAAATGGAGGCAAACGGGATCTGGTCAAAGCGCAACTGAACTGGTCAGTAGCCAAGGTATCGCCAACTATCACCCGGGAGGCAGCATAATGGCATTGCGAGTTTCACAGGCCGATCCGATTGCAACTAGTGAACGCTGGGAGGACTATGACCACGAGACCTCATTCAAGCTGGCAGGACTGGATAACGAAGAGTATCAGCTGGGTTTGGAGCGTGCGCGCCGGCTGGTTGCCAAACAAGATGCAGGTCAGACGCTGAAGAATTTGACGATCTCTGAGAACGATCAGCGTGAGTATCAGACTCAGTGCAAGTTGGTGGGGGCTTACATTATCAGGGATTGGAAGGGCGAGATTTACGACGAAAATGATAAGTTGATGCCTTATACGCCAGAGAATGCGCAAAAACTTTTATTGGTGAATGTTGCCCTCTTTGCGTGGATTATCTTGAAGGCGAAGGAAGTTCAGATCGCGCAACAGGCCGAGGAAGCTGAAACTGTGGGAAAGTCATCGCGCGCTTTGAGTGGGAACGTGAATGGCAGGGCCGCACGCAAAAGCAAGCGCTCATCTACAAAAGTCTCAACTTAGACATCCCTGAAGAACCGGAAAATGACGCAATCACGCGGCACATCATTGAGATGTTTCAGCTTGCCAACCGTGCCCGCAAGTATGTCGTTGGGGTAAGTGGAGCAGTTGCAATGCCACTGTCAGTTGACGATATCAACACCGTGGTCGCCGCCTATCATTCGCCACTACCACGTCGTGAGCTTGACGCATGCATTTTCGCTCTAGATAAGGAGTGGATAGCAAATTTGGAATGATTGGATCGCTCCCAATAACCTTTGTCCCATTCGATTGTTAATTTTGTTCAAAAGCCGCTCCGGTTCTGGGGCGGCTTTTTTATGGGTGACTGATGTCCAACGAATCCCGTCTCTCGATCGTCATTGAAAGCCGGAACGCCAAGCAACAGGCTGCGGATCTGGTCAAAGCGCTAGAAGTTCTCGATAGTGCAGGTGTCCGGGTAACTTCTACGACAAACAAAGCTGGAAAATCCGCTCAGGAAGCTGGAAATAGCTTCAGCAAGGCAGGCAAGGACGCAAAATCAGGATCCACTGGTGTTGATAGTCTCAATAAGAGTATTGAGCGGACGGACAAGGCAGCCGCCACCGCCGCTGCCTCAATGCGCCGTATGTTCCTCGGGGCATTGGTCGGCTTTTCGACAATGGGCCTCATCGACGCAGCCGATGAATGGGGCCAATACGCTTCCCGGGTAAAAAACGCCACGAAATCCGCTGAAGAATACGAACACGTCCAAAAACGAATGATGGCTTCGGCCAAGGATACATTCAGGCATATCAATGAGACCAGGGAGTCCTTCATTCAGATGTCGCCTGTCTTGCGGGAAATGGGCATGTCGTTGGACCAGAGCATTGATGCTATCGACACATTCTCCGGTCTGCTGGTGGTGAACGCCGCTAGCGCCGAAGCTGGCAAAAACGCTATGAACGCTTTGGCCAAATCGTTCCAGAAGGGGAAAATCGATGCTGATGCCTGGATGTCGATCTATTCGACTGTCGATTCCATTGTAGACATAATCGCAGAAAGCAGTGGCATGGCCAGCGACGAGATCCGCAGGCTCGGAGCAGAAGGAAAACTGTCTGTAGAGGTGCTGGCAAAAGCGCTTCTAGATGGCAACGCAAAGATTATGGCGCAATCACGCGCTATGCCGACGACAGTGCGCGATTCGTTGACATTCATTTCCAGCGCATTCGGCGAGTGGATTGGAAAGACGAACGAAGCCAGCGGTGCCACTGCCGTACTGGTCGATGGTTTGAACTTGGTTGGCGAGAACATAGACGTGGTTGCCAATGTCCTGATGGGCGCTGCAGTTACTGCTATATCTATGTATACGCTGCGCCAGGGGCTTGCCATCAAATCCACGGTCCAGGCTATGTTGGCTACCCGACAAAAGGCCGCTGCCGACCTGCAGGCGGCCAAAGCTCAGGTTGCCTTGACTACGGCAACACTGAATCAGGCACGCGCAAACGCTACCCTCGGAGGTTCAACGCGCGCCGTTACTCGGGCTCAAAAGGCACACACAGCCGCTTTAGCGGGGCTTTCGGCTGCTCGGACGGCAGCATCAACGGCAGGCCGCGCCATGTTGGGTGCGATGGGCGGTATCCCTGGAATCGCTATTTCGCTGGGCATGGCCGCAGCTTCATTCCTGTCATTTGGAGATGCTTCAGCGAAGGCCAAAGACGAGACGGTAGAAAGTATCGCGTCGATGAATCTGTCCATTGACGAGTTGATCGAGCGGTTCAAGGATCTCAGCAAAGCGCAGCAGGACATGCTGGTGCTCAAATACAAAGACAAGGTCATCGAAGATAACGAGAAGATTAAAAGCTCTTTGAACGATCTGCTGACTACATTCACGGCCGTTGCTGCTGGGGCGGGAGGTGCAGAACAATTCGTCGCGATTAGCGAAGCAAGCAAGGCTCTGGATGAATTGGCCAAGAACGCCACGCTGTCGAATAATGAACGGTATGAGGCTGGTAAGCGGATAATCGAGTCCCTGCAGGAGGAAGCGGGCCTGACCCGGAAGCAGGCAGACAACATCGCAGATCAATGGGCGAAAACAAACGGCCTGGTTGATAGTCTGAAAGAACACCAGAAGATGGTGGATGCAATGGGGGCGTCGGCACGAGAGACGGCTAAAGCCATGTCCGGGCTCGATACGGCAATCCAGGCGGCGACTGGCGCTTCCGGTAAGGAATGGGACAGGTTCATCGGTTCTCTTACCGAGGCCCGTGATACGGTCGGCATGACAGCCCGGCAACTGGCCGAATACAAAGCGGCAGCGATGGGGGCGACTTCAGAGCAGCAAAAGCTCGCTGGCTCCATAGCAGCCCAGGAGGATGCCGTAAACGATCTAAAAAAAGCCATCGAAGACGGTGACAAGAAAGCTCAGGAAGGGTCGCGGAAGCGAATCGATGCACTTGTGCAGGAACAGGGGCAACTGATATATAACATGACCTTTGCACGCTCATATTTGGAGCTGCTGTCATTGGGTATAGCGGCTACTTCCGCGATTCAAGGCGCCCAGACTGAAGCGAACATGGCCGCGCTCAAGGAAATGGACGCGATTCAGGCTCGGCTTAAGGCGGCTGTTGGAAATGTTAAGACCAATACAGAACCGAAGATTAAAAAAACAAAATCTGGAAGTGGGCCTAAATCGGATCCTGCCGGCGACTACATCAAACAGCTGAACGAGCAAATTGCACTGCTTGGCAAGGAGACTGAGTACGAGAAAGCACTGACACAGATCCAGCTGGGCAAGTACGGAAAGGTTACCGAGGCTCAGAAATCGGATATTTTGGCAAAGGCCAAAACCCTTGATCTGCTTAAAAAGACACAGGAAGAAAACGACAAATACAAGAAATTCATTGATGAAATCACGGGCGCCGACAAACTCAGTGATCATCTTGAAAAGATCAAGTTTCTTACCCGGGCCTGGGACGAAGGCACGATCAATGTTGAGGAATATAACCGGCGCCTCAATGGAATCAATGAGGACTTTGGCTCGACGACCGGCGCGATGTCGGAATTTGCCAAGCAGGCAAGTGCAAATATTCAGGATTCGCTAGGCGATACGCTGAAAAAGCTTCTGAAGGGCGATTTTGACGATATTGCGTCTGCCTGGGGAGACATGATTCTCGATATGGTTGCTCAGGCGGCAGCGGCTAATTTGAACGAAGCGCTGTTCGGCTCAAACGGTACATCAGGTCTCATCGGTACTGCGATAGGTTCCTTATTTGGCGGTGGAGCCACTACTGTCGGAGGGGCTGCTGGCATGCCAATTTATGGGGGAGACTTCGGCTTCGGTGCTATTCACCTTTTTGAAGGTGGCCGCGTTAGAGGCCCCGGCAGCAGCACGAGCGATTCAATCCCTGCGCGTCTCTCCGATGGTGAATATGTCGTCAACGCTCAGGCAGTACGACAACCAGGTGTCCTGGACCTGCTAGAGGCGCTTAATGCGGGCAAGGCAGTCATTCGGCGAGCAGCGGGCGGTGTGGTTGGACAGCCTACAGCGACGACAATGCCACAGTCATTTATGGCGGCGCCACAGATCAACATTATCAATAATTCCAGCCAGCCCTTACAGGGGCAGGCCAGCGCAAGGTTCGACGGAGAGCAGATGATTATCGACGTGGTGCTCAGTAACTTGCAGCGAAACGGCGAAATAGCACAGTCCATTAAGAATCTACAAACGGCATAAGTAGTATGGCCCAATTACCTGAATTCGTGAAATTCCTAGCTGATAACTACAGTGAGCCGCTAGATTACAAGGTCCAGCGTTCAGAAATGGACTCAGGCCTTGGAAAGCAACGCCCTGGACGCAGCAAGCCCGTCCGTACCCGAAAAGGTACCCTCACCATCGGCAGCCCGCAGAACAAGGAACTGTTCGAAGAGTGGTTAAAAGACAATGGCGGGGGAACACGCTATTTTGATTTTCATGACCCGCTGACTGGCGTCACAAAGAAATGCCGGTTCGTGAACAAAATTTGGGATTTTCAGTGGCGCTACAACACTTGGTGGGAAGTGGCATGTGAATTGGAGTCGATCGGATGACATTGCGATTTTCAGAGCACGGTACATGCAATGCAAATGCGGTCAATGCGGACGAGGATTTTATTACACTTCTTGAGTTTTACAAGGCAGGTCAGCCAGCTCGCGCGTACGTTTGCGACGATGTGGAGAACTTCACGGGCTTTGGGCACGAATGGATAGCTTGTCCGTTTGAGATCACTTTGCCTGACGATGTGGACCAGCAAGTGCCAATCGGAAATCTGGCGGTCAATAACGTTCCAGGCGAAGAGGTGGATGACGGTTACGGCAACAAGCGGCGCTTTAGCCAATGGCTAGAGCAAATCGACGGGGGCCGGGACATGAAAGTTATCGTTCGGCAGACCTTGCGCAGTGAACCTTTCATTGAATTTGAAATGGAACTGGATCTTTCAAATGTTGCGGTTAATCAGAATCGAGTGACGGCGCAGATCTCCTACTCAAATAATGCTCGTAACAATCATGCGGTCGTGTAACTATCCCCTAAAATAATACAGCTGAAGCGTAGAATTTTTCTTACACTAAG